>OY970071.1:0-1209602 GCA_963705375.1 uncultured Microcaldota archaeon | reverse complement strand
ATTAGCAAGGCCGTAAGAGGGATTCGTGAAAGTACAGGTTCGCACCTATTTTGTTGCGGATCGCAGATGGAAAATAATCTGCTGTGACAGCTCCTCATTCGTAAGGCCGCCTTTTTTCTTGATGAGCCCAACTATCTGTGAGAGTTGTTCGTGCCTAGTCTCATCTTTAGCGTCTTCTAGCCGAATCAATGCATGGGACAGCGGCGTCCGCTTATAGCAGTTGTTTGGGCCGGCCACATCCGCAGCCTCAAGGGCCACAGCAACGCCTGCAACGTCTGCCAGGTCTATCGCTTTCATAAGCTCTTCGTTAGCTTCCAGTAGCTCATGTTCTTTGTTCCTGCCGGAAGTCTGCGTTCCTTTCCAAGTCGTAGGGGGCATGTAAACACTTTACTTAAAAGCTATTTCTTATGCTTTATGCAGAAGTCGTTTAGCCTGTCCATCGCGTAATTCAGGGTTTCCTCAGGAGGCAGAGCCACAATCCTGAAATGGGAGGGTTCTCCAAACGGAGCGCCGCCAGTCACTTGTATCCCTTCGCTGATCAATAGCGAAGTTATGAAATCCTTGCAGTCCTTGAACGAGAGGCTATCGAAGTCAAGTTTTGGGAAGATGTAGAAGGAACCGCGAGGTCTTGTTACTGTTATGTAGGGATTCTCTGCCAGCCTGTCAATTACAAGATTGACTCTCTTTTCTATCGCGCCGACCATGGCCTTTATCGCTATTTCGTGCTCTTTTGTGTTGTGTATGGCCTCTGCGACCGCGTGCTCCGCAGGAGTGTTCACAGAGAGGTGTGCAAGTGCGTATTCAGAGAACTTCGATTTCAGGGCCTCTGACACTTTGTCAGTGCCAGGCACCATCATGAACCCGATTCTGAACCCGGTGGAATCGAAGTTCTTGGAGCTGCCGTTCAAGAGTATGTGCGGCACGCCTGCAGCAACTTGCCCCATACTGACGAACTTGTGATCGTTGTAGACAAGCTCGTCATAGATTTCGTCGCTCACCAAGATCAGATCATTATCGTTGGCAACATCCACAATCTCCTGCAAGGCCTTCCTTTCAAACACTTTACCGGTCGGGTTGTGAGGGTTCGTGACCATCAGGTATTTTGGATGGCGTTTGCCTGCGGCATGCTCGGTCTTGAGTAGCTTTCTAAGCCCGTCAAGATCAATGTCCCAATTGCTATCAAGCAACATCCTGCCCATTACAGGGACACCTTCCTCTGTCCCCAGACGCATCATATACTGAGGGTAGTACGGCCTAAGCAGCACAGCTTTGTTGCCCTTGTCTATTAGTGCATTGTTCACGAACAAAAGTGCCTCAGTAACACCGGCAGTCACTATGATATCTTTCTCTCCGAGGTGCATGTTGTACTTTTTGTATCTGGCCGCAACCGCATTCACGAGGTCCATCGACCCCTGTGCCCGTGAATAGTATGTCTCGCCTCTCTTCAGTGAGGCTATGTATGCGTCTATGATGTATTTTGGAGTTGGAAAATAGTGCGGCGGGTCTCCCCTATGCAGTTGTATTATCCGCTTGCCGCTCCGCGCCAACTTTTCCGCGAGGGGATTGAGCTCCAATATCAGATTCTCGACGTGCTTGCTTTTGTTAGAGAATATTTTCATGTTTTTGGATTCGTCAGGATTGGTAGACATGATAACGACCGTAATCATGAAGATTGTCTAAACCATGCTTGGGAAGTTATTTAAATATATAATCGAGTGCGTCGCGTATCGAACAACGAGCTGCAATGACGTCTAGTTTGTCAGACAAGCGGCTTCTGTACTCCCATATAGGGCGTCTTTTTCTTCCAACCACTAGCATACTCGTTGTGATAGAGAACGCGGCCTTCGGCAAGCACAAGACCGTGCTTCTTCGCAAGTTCAGCAACAATTACATCAAGAGCGCGTCTATGCTCTGCGCAATCAGCATTTCTGTAGACTGCCTGTAACTCTTCTGGCGCACAGACGAGTGCGTCGAACAGGCGTTCTCGGATATACGGCTGCATGTTCATGTGCTCGATCCACACATAGCTCACCTTAGACTTGGAGAGCCTCGAGAACAGGTCGTCAAGCAGTTCCGGCTTGTACCTGAAGTGTGGGAGAAGAGGACCGACAGACGCACACGTACGTATGCCTTCTTTGTGAAGGCGAGAAAGCGTATTCAGGCGTTGACTTGATTGCGTAGCCCTGACCTCGAGCAGCCGGCTCAGCGCATCATCGGCAGTTGTGACAGTCATGCCAACCTCGCAGCTCCTTATCCGTTTAAGCAGATCGATATCGCGCAACACGAGCGCAGATTTGGTGAGTATGCTGACCTCTCCAGGATAACCGTCCTCTGCAAGGGCCTGCAGTATGCCACGCGTAAGCAAGTAACGGGACTCGACGCCCTGATAAGGGTCTGTAACAGAGCTCAGCAGAATGGTTGCGTTCCTCTGCACGCCAGACAACCCAAGAAGCGCCTTCCTGAACAACTCGACAGCATTCTTCTTCACGTATACGTATTTTCCCCAGTTTCCCACAGTCTCGTTGACAAACCTGCCCATGAAGCTCGCATAACAATAGACGCAGCCGAACTCACACCCGACATATGGATTTATGGCATAGTCGGCATCAGGAAGGCTCGATTTTGAAAGTATCGTCTTGGCCTCTATCTCTGTGACCTTCATGTGCACCGCGTAGTATTTGCAGCTTAACACATATAATACCGAAGTTAGGTTAGCTGCGCAGGTTATCGAATTTTATCGCTCTAGACCAGAGGTCGTCGAATCGTTTTGCTGCGTCGCTGCGGTTCACTGCGGTGATGTGCTCGCTCTTTCTATTTATTATGTTCAAAGGAGGAATCTTGTACGCCTCGTTGCCGTCAAACAGAAACCTTTCGTGCTGCTTCGATGCGTCACCATCATCGAGAACGCGCAGATCGAACTCGACATGTTTTGAAAGCATCTCTGTCTTGAAATCCCGGTACACCAACGCAAACTCTTCCCCGAGCCTGTCCCGCTTGGATAGCACCTCTATCTTAGAGTACCGGTCGGCATTCTTGCTGACCATACGCATCAGATTGTCTAAAGCAGAAGCATCGAAGTGCATGTCGAGTATCTTCAACTCTCCGCTAAGCCTGCCCATCAGCTTGCTAGAAAGCACCTGCATGTTGGTATAGGGCATCTCAGGATCTATGCCTATCTGCACCGGACGCCTTCGTGCCTTATCAGGAGCAGCAAACATGCCGCCACCGAAAGCGCCAAGAGAATTCACACTGGCCACCAATGTGAGAAGACCGCTGACGCACACAATGGCGAGCCCCAGCCATGTGCTGTGGAAGACGAAGTTGTTCTCCAGAGCAGCGACTATCAGGAGATATATGAGAGACGTAAGGAGCAGTACCGAACCCGTTAGCCGAGAGTACACCTTTGCGAAGAACCAGAGCACGCCTATTGTCAACATGACCATTGCGAACGGCAGTAGGACGTATGTAAGGTAAAGGGCGAGCCTTATGCTACTCGACCCGGCCATCATCGAAAACATGGCCGGCGTCGCGTTTATGCTGTTAGCACTCACAATGCTTTCGGCTTCATAGTATGCACCAAGCGAATATGATAGCACCTGCATATAGTGGAACACATAGAATACAGAGAAGAATCCCCCGAGCAGGGCCATTGTCGCGCTGGCGCGGCGTCTGTCGATTTCCACGCACATATTTGAGAAAGAGTGCTTAAAGCCTTTCGCGAGCGCATGACTCGGCCAGAAGCCATGCTGTCAATATTTTTAAGGCTTACCAGTGATGTAACTATGGGATTTATGGCAGTATCAAGAAGAAGGTACAAGAGAAGGACTCATAAGCGCAGTTGGAAAGAGGTTTTTGTGTTCTTAACAGGATTGACGACCTGGGCATTGATTGTCGATCTCCTGTTGTATTTCAACAAGCTTTCGATTCCGGCAGTGCTTGGATTCATAATAACGCCAGAATCAAGCATAATAAGGGCCACTGCGGATGTGGCACTGTTCGTAATATTCTATTACTTCGGATTTGTTAAAAATAAACGATCGCGCACCGGTCGTTGACAAGCCAGCAAAACCAGCAACATATAAAAACCTGCATTCACATTAACACTACATGGAAGAAAGACCGTTTGATCTGCTTAACAAATCGATTGGCCGTCAAGTGCTTGTCAGGCTTAAAAACAACACAAGCGTAAGAGGCAAAATAGTCGCATTTGACGCACACATGAACATCGTCATGGAGGGTTCTGAGGAGCTGGACAATGGCGGCGAGTTGAAGTCAAAGCTCGGAACAATACTCCTAAGGGGAGGCAATATAATCTTTGTTTCGCCTGTGTAGATCATATGAAGGGCGCAGAGATACGCGACGCCATTCGCGATATTTACGACAGGTTCAAGATACCACCCAACCTCAGGCTGCACATGCTGAGGACTGCTTCTGTTGCAGAGATGCTGTGCGATAACTGGCACGGCACTGCGATAAATAAAGAGGACATCATAGCGGCATGCTTGCTGCACGATCTCGGAAACATAGCAAAGTTCGACCTTGGCGAAACTGACGCACATCTTCTAGGTGAAGAAGCGAAAAGAATAGATTATTGGCGTAAAGTCAAAACAGAAACAATGGGCAAATACGGCAGCAGCGAGTACGATGCAACACGCAACATGATGAAGGAGCTCGGCGTAAGCAGCAAGGTTGTCTCCCTTGTCGACCGTATGATTTATGTGCTCCGCAACCCTGAAGAAGCGCATGACTATGAACTTATGCTCTGCGAATATGCGGACGAAAGGGTCAGCCCGAAAGGAGTATTGAGCGTTGCAGAACGATTTGCAGAGTTTGCCGAAAGAAACAGCAAGAGCATCAGCGCAACTAACAGGGCAAGAGTAGCGATTGTGACTTCGCTGCTCAGAAATGCACTTGATGTTGAAAGTAGGATATTTGCAAATATGGGAATAAAGCCTGAGCAGATCAACGACGAAAGCATCAAACCTTACTTGGACAGATACACAAAGCACAAATGAGAGGCCTTTAGTACTGTGAGACACCGCATGGCAAGGTAAAACGCCTCAGGACAACCCTTATTATTCTTGTTATACATAAAATCAGCGTGGGCTCCTGGCGCAACGGTAGCGCGCCTGCATGGCATGCAGGAGGTTGCGGGTTCAAAATAAGCCTTTGCTTATGAGTCTCCCGCGGAGTCCACCTTATGCTTCCATCGGCAAATGCGATGAGACGGCAAAATTATGCCCTGTGCCTTTTTGCACTTTTCCAGATTTTCACCGATAAATTGCCAAAAAAGAAGGTATAAGTATTTGGACATATTCAATTTTTGCGTGATGAAATGACGGCGACAAGGAGCAATAATAACCAGGATAATCGCGATTTGCGTAGAGACGAGGAACATCAAGATGCGGAGATAAATTGGAATGCCATCGACGAGATTTTAGCGTGGCATGTGCCAAAGGAAACATTTGAGTTTGCATTGCAGGATGCTGTCGGTAATCTTGAAATGGCTTTTGAAGCCCTTAGGGGCGATGCCCTCAGGGGCACTCTGCCTGCGGCTGTTGTTGGAAACGTAGGAGTAGTCAAAGATTATGTATTGCACACCCTTGTGACTAGCGACATGGATCTTATGACGCACTTATCTGCTGTAGACAGGGCAATCAACATCTATGAAGAGCTAGTAGGAGCACCGCTTCAGAGTCTGAGTGATGCTCATGAGAAAGGCGAACCAAGATTCGCGGAATCTCCAGAGTTCGATACATTGTTCAGAGGATGGTGGGGCAGAAACCATGGCAGTTCCGCAGAAGTACCTAACCCACGGGGGGCACATCCGATGTAGTCATCGGCCCGACGCGCCAGAACCTAGAAAGGCCTAAGAAGTTTGCAAACAGACTGTAACAGACGGTTTGAAGCAAGAGGGCCATCCAGATATGAAGAGGCACCGCAGACGCCTGACGAATCCTCAGATAGATTTAAAAACTTTTCCATTCAAGTGCTCCATAGAAAGTGATAAAATGCCAGCAAAGAAAAGTTCCATGGGCACAGCAGGAGGTGTCTTGCTGTTCTTGGGCTCGTTGATATACCTATATGCAATTTTTGCGTGGTATGGCAGCCCATTGACTGGATGGCTTGCTGCAGCGTCGTTCTTAGGTCCATTCGTAGCTGCGTTCGCCATAATAGGCGCCATAACCCTGTTCTTTAAGGGCATAGGCATGGCTGCAGGAAAGATGCCAGACGACCAGAGCGTAATGTGGAAGCTAATAATGGCTTCAGGCATGTCTATGGTGATCGTAACAGCAGGACAAGGGATGCTGTTCTGGATTGCCCTACTCGGATTCCTGTTGACCTTCGTCGGCAAGAAGACCACAACAATGTAGAAACAGGAACATCTTTTTCTTTTCTTTCTTTTTCTGTTTTTTTATTGGCGCAGCGCAAGCGCTGCACCACATGATTATGGCATTGCGTCACACACAACACGAAAAGTATTAAAAGATGCAGACGCATACATTGCGATGCAGAATGTAAATGCAAAGAGACTAATCGAGGCATCATCATGAAATTCATATTAATAAGACACGCAGAAACAACTGCAAACGCAGGGACTGTCATCCTTGGAGGAAAGGAAGAAGGCACCCTATCACAGAGAGGCGAAAGACAGGCGATGGCGCTGAAGCGACGATTTAAGAGAGAAAGAATACTCAGGGCCTACTGCAGCCCATCAAACAGGGCCAGACAGACATGCGGGATTATGCTCGAAGGGAGAAACTGCGAGATTATCTACAGAGAAGAACTTCGCGAAATAGACATGGGAGATCTGGTTGGACTAAGCCATGAGGAAGTCAAAGAGAAGTATCCTAAAATCTTCAGAGACATCTATCAGTACCCAGAAAAAAAGATACCGAAAGGCGAGAGCATAAATGACGTACAAAAACGAGTAATGCCTCTGATAGAAAAGATTGCACAAGAACCAGGGAATCCCACGATCATTGTGGTCGGGCACAATGTCGTAAACCGAGTGATCATCTCATCATTGATAGGCATCCCTCTAAATAAAACTAAAAACATAAAACAAAAGAACGCCGCAATAACCACCATCGATCTAGAACCTGATTTTGCGCAGCTATACACGCTCGATAACTCTTTGCACGCCATAAAGTAGATTTTAACTTAGACTTGAGATTTTTCAGAAAGCGATGAGAGCAGTATATCCTATTGTTTCTGCACTGAAAAAAGTTCAATCGATTATAAGAGATTCCAGCCGCCTTCCTATCGCAAATGCCTGCGTCTTGGTCACTGTGTAGCTCTTTTCGCACTTGTTCATTTCTGTGGTCTTTATGAAGAACCAGCCCTGACCGTTCATTCGCCACGCTACGAACGTGTCCATGCAGGTGTTCCGCTCCCACTCGCACAGCACATCATATTTTTCAGGCTCTATCGATAGGCTTGACCTGTCCCACGCCTTGCATTCGAAAGCGAGGCCTTTGCCGCGCTTTATGGCGATGATGTCAGGGCTTATTGAATTGACGCCGCTACCTGCAGACCTGACAACAGAATAAGCCTTGCCGTGAAGATAGTTGAGCAATTCGCGCTCACCCCTTGCCCCTTTTGAATAGCGCAACACTGCATCACGCGCATAGTTGTTAACAAAAGGATTTAACCGTTTGCCAGCGGAAGCAGCGTTCTCTGACCCTTCCCGACAACACCTGCAGTACCCATAGAATCTGCTGCGAACCTCTGCTTTATCTTGAGCACAAGGTCGCGCATGCGCTTCTCCCTAAGCCTAGATATCATCAGATATTTCTCATCCTTTGTCTTGCTTGCAACCAGCACAAACACCTGGCCGAACTTGATCCGGCCGGCCCTGCCGCGCCTTTGTATGTTGCGTATCTCGCTCGGCACCGGCTCATAGAGTATGACTGCGTCTACGGCAGGAATGTCCAGGCCTTCTTCTCCGATAGAAGTCGCGACGAGCACGCGGAACTTTCCATCACGAAAGTCGTTTATCGTCTGCTGCTGCTGGCCCTGTGTTATGCCCTCCTTTTTGCCGACGAATGGTCTTGCACCTATCCCGTTCGCATTGAAGAGCTCCACGAGCCTCTTGATGGTGGAACGGTATTGCGCGAACACTATTACGCTCTTGTCCGCGAGCTGGTTCTTCACCGTGCTGATTGCAAGGAACATCTTGGGGTGTTCATCGCCGTTCGTCACGGCATTCTTGGCCATGTTCAACGCAGAGCGCACAGCTGTGCTTGACAGAAGGCTCTTCACGCCACGACTTTTGCTTTCTCTGGCCTCTAGTGAATCGAGGTAGTGTATGAAGGGATACAGGCCTTCGGTGCTCACAAGATCATAGGCATGCGCAAGGTTCAGCAGGTACGTGTAGTCGAAAAGTAGGGAAAACTTGTAATTTGCGGCCTGTATCTTGCCTATGTTGTCGCCTATTTCGAGTATCCTGCGCTTTGACATGTTGTCAAAATTCTTGAAAGGACTCATCCCTCTGCTGTAGAGATTGCCAAGGTGCTCGTCTATGGCCGGTTTAAGAGTTGACATTATCGCATTGATAGTTGCGCCGATATCAACATGCATCGTGGTCATCTCCTTTGACATCACGTAAGGCACCACGTCAATGTCAGTGCTTATCCGTATCTCGATGTTCTTTATGTCAAGCTTCTCTATGAGTGCCTCTATCTTCTTAGTGTCGCCGCCGGGAGAGGCAGTAAGGCCTAGCAGCTGTATTCCGCGAAGCTTGCACTCGTCCGCTATGTAAGTGTAGGCATAACGCCCTACAGCCCTGTGACATTCGTCGAAAACGACAATCGAACAATCCTTTAAAGACAGCCGGCCCTTCTGAAGGTCGTTTGCCACTGTCTGCGGAGTCGCGACGATGACTCTCGCATTCACCTCGAGCGCTTCCCTCTTCTTGCCACTCAAAGTGCCTGTCAGCAGAAGCAGTATGCTCTTGTCAACGTTTAGCAGATTCGATATCGACTTATAGTGCTGGTCGCTGAGCGGCTTCGTGGGCGCCAGCACTATCGCACTCTTGCCTTCGTGCAGCGCCTTCGCTATGGCAAACACAGCTATGAGAGTCTTTCCCAGACCTGTCGGCAGTATGACGAGAGAGTTCATGCCTGAATTTATGCTCTTTATTATGTTGATCTGGTACGCTCTTGGCTCTACCATCTGGATGTTGACAAGCCGGTCGTATGGCTCCAGGTCGCTCCATGCTGGCATATAAAGAATCTGGAATGCACCTTTATAGCACTTTACAGCCGGTACCTAACTTAAGGACACAAAATGGCGCAAGCGCCGCAAGTAAGTACGCAACACATAACAAAAGCCATTTAGGTTAGTGTTTATATTCTTTTGCGGAATAAGCTTTGTTGTTGCTGCAGTAGCTCAGTGGGAGAGCGTTCGCCTGAAGTCAAGCAATTTCTGCTTGTCAAAAAGCGAAATGTCGCAGGTTCAAATCCTGCCTGCGGCAATCATGTTTGCCGGCAAAGGCTTGCAGACTGCCATATTACCTTATTGGCGCATAGTCTCTTTTCGGTTTCTTGAATAGATGATAGTGGATCATGTTGCCTAGGTGGTAAACGAAATAGCGGCGGATTCCCCAGGCTAAAACGCGCCTTGCACTCGTGTAGACAAGCGCACTTGGAACATAGGCAATCTTTCCTGTCTTTTTTAGCTCATTTGAGAGCACCAAGTCCTCATATGTTATAAGGTTACTGTCAAATCCCCCCACCTTATCAAAAGCCTCTTTCTTCACTGCGAAGTTCGAGCCAACCATGGAGGGACGTCCGATCAGCATGGAGAACCTAATAAGGAACACGGATACGAAGCTGAAGCCTATGCTGAGCCTTCTAGAAGTGCGCTCTAAAGGCTTTATCGGACCAGTCGCAGCCACTATGCGGTTATTCTTAAACACATGATGGTACGCACCAAGAAGAGAGGAAGAAGGACGGGTATCTGCGTCCATGAAGACAAGGATGCTGCCTCGTGCGCAGGATGCACCGACGTTCCTTGCCCTACCCACACCGCGCTTTCGCTCTATGATCACAACTGCACACTTCCTAGCTATCGACCTTGTCTTGTCCGTGCTACCACCATCGACAACTATCGTCTCAAAATCTTTGAAGCTCTGATGTGCAAGTCCATTCAGGGCACGGCCTATATACTTCTCTTCGTTCAGCGCAGGTATTATGACAGATATTTCTGGCCGCATAACTTATCGTAGAGGTTGTTCAAGACTAATTAAAATACATAGCTATTGGGCTTGCGTCTTTACAAATCTTGCATGACGAAGCAGACTCCACCTTTCACAACACATAACCGCGTTACATTTAGACGCTGCTAGAGGTGCGAGCCCATCCGCCGTCGACCACGATTTCACTTCCAGTGATGTAGCTGCCTCCGCGCTTGCAAGGAACAGTACAGCATAAACTATGTCCTCTGGCCCCCTACACAGCCTACGGGTATTGCTTGAAGGAACTGTTGAAGTGTTTTCAGATCGCCAGTGAATGGATCGGCCATCTTGGTCTCGATGATGCCGGGACATATTGCATTAACGGTTATCCCATACTTGGCATGGTTGTCGAAGAGAGGCAGCCTAAATCCTCAGATAAAAAGGCTACAGTTGCACGATGTTACTGTAGGCATGAGCTACCTGCACAAAAGAACGTTAATCTTTTGTCTTCGACTCTTGAACCCGCAATATCTTTTCGATGTTCTCAAGCTTGTCTGGATCCACAAGGGTTTTGAGTGCTAAGCAAGTACCGATTATGGATGTTCGCGGAGGCAACGTATGTGGAGAGTATGTCTGTGTATATCATTTAGGATTTGGATTTTCAGGCGCAACTCTGCCTATGGCAAAGGGTATTTACTTAGCCTTTTGTAGTTTATATCAGTTATGCAAAAGACATTGAAGTATGAATTGGCAGTGCTGATAATTGCAGTTATTGCAATCATTCCTTGTGTTCTGGTAAGCAGGCCAAATGCACCTCCGAATGTGCCAATACATTTAGTCAAGGGAAATTCCACCAGCATTGCAAATAGCATCAACAGCTTCTCATTCAAGTTTTATACATTGTTGAACAACAAATCTGAGAATCAGTCATCAAATTTGGTTTTTTCGCCGTTTTCGATTTTTACTGTTATGTCTATGATGGCAGAAGGTGCAGGAGGCAGTACCTTGAGCCAGATGCAGAATGTTTTAGGTATTTCGAGTAACTTCTCGGCAGATAATAGGGACTTCGGAAAGCTCATTAACAACCTTAGCTCTAATAGCTTAGGCGTCAACCTCTCAATTGCAGATGCCATCTGGATAGAAAAAACATTTCCAGTAAATCAACAATTCGCAATCAACCTCTCAAAGTATTATGCTGCTTTGATACAACAAGCGGACTTCGTCAACAATGCTGCTGGCGAAACCACAAACATCAACAATTGGGTTGCCGGAAGGACTAATAACAGGATATTAAATCTTATCCCTGAAGGAGCGATAGACGAAAATACGCGTTTGGTTCTTGTAAATGCAGTTTATTTCAAGGGAACTTGGTTGCAAGAATTTAACAAGAGCAATACGCAGAATACAACCTTCTTTGTTTCACCCTCTAGCAATGTGACAGCACCTATGATGTATTCCGAGTTCAATACGTCTTATTATTCAGACAACGAATTACAAGCAATAAAATTAGATTATCAAGGAGGTAACTTATCGATGCTTATTTTGTTGCCTAATCAAAAGTACGGAATACAACAGGTCGAAGCAGGTCTGTCTTCTGCCCAACTCGCAGATATTAGTTCTAGGTCCGTAAAAGAAGACGTGCAGGTCTGGCTTCCCAGGTTCAATATGACCACCCCTAGTGAAAGCATAGGCGCAGCGCTTCGATCGCTTGGAATCAAAAGTGCGTTCGATCCGAATACGGCGAATTTCTCGGGAATAAGTTCAACACCTGGTACGTATATATCAGATGTCTTTCATAAGGCATTCATAAAAGTGGATGAAAAGGGAACAGAGGCTGCTGCGGCAACAGCAGGCGTAATGGCTGGCGCGTGCATGGGTTGCACAGAACCTCCCCAAATACCGCAATTCCGCGCAGACCACCCATTCATGTTCTTCATCATAGACAACCACAACGGTGCGATATTGTTCATGGGAAAAGAATCAAACCCGACAATATCCGGCTAAGTTAGATCTGGCACCTCTTCGACCTGCAGTACAAGGATATGATGAAACTATCATCTAAAAACAGATACGCCAGGCCATCCCGTTGTAGCCTTATGTGTCCCGAAGTCTTTCTTCGTCTGCTTTTGACGGACGTTTTTGGACTTCCCTCATTCTCGCAGAACAATTCTCAGCCTTGGCAAAGCACTTATCAGCTTCTGCAGTCTCTCCCATCGCGCGGAGCACGTATGCTTTGATACGCCATGCGCTTTCATAGTCTTGGTTCGCGGCTATCGCACGGTCAACTGCCCGGCGTGCCCCCTCAAGATTCTCTTGACGGGTAACTTCAGATTCACATTCTTTTGCCATACGATAAAGTGTGTACGCTATGTTGTGCCATGCAGCCGCATAATCTGGATTCAGATCTGCTACCTTTTTGAAGGCAGCGAGTGCCTCGACCAATTCGCCAATTTCCCCGTGCGCGATTCCTTTGCCGTTCCATACACCAGCATCGCTTGTATTTAGCACCAGTGCAGCATCATAGGCTTCGACAGCGTTGCGCCACTCCCTCATTTTTGAATGCATGTCCCCTTTGCCGCGCAATGCATCGAAATCGTCGGGATTTGATGCCAGTGCAGCAGTATAGGCTTCAAGAGCGTAGCGCCATTGCCCTTTTCCGACATGTGCGTCACCCAAACCACACCATGCATCGGCATCGTTCGAGTCCAGATCTATCGCCCTTTTGAAGGCAACAATAGCCATATCCAAGTCTTCCAGCATCAAGTGCATAACCCCTTTACGATACCACGCCTCCTCTAAGCCTCGGTCCACCGCTATCGCGGATTCATATGCTTCAAGCGCTTTGCCCCAGTCCTCCATTTTCACATACACGGCGCCTTTCTTGCACCGTGCATCTGCGTCGTTTGGGTTCTGAGTTATAATAATATTAAAGACTGCAAGCGCCGCTTCCCACTCCCCCTTATCTGCCAGAGCGAGACCTTCGTCATACAATATAGTACGATCTTGTCTCAGCAGAGCGTTATGCGCTTCATCGTGCCCGCTGCTATGTGCGGTTTTTGATTTTGTCATACCATCAACACGATACCATGCAGTGTTAACGTTGCATAACACTATCTTAGTTCGTCAATAGCTCGCATGAATTCTTTCCTTTCTTTATAGAACATGTTGCGTGCATCCTTTATAACAAATACTACGGTGGCCTCTTGGAGCGGATCGCAGCTGTCTATGCAAAAACGCGAACCAGTTTCGAGAGACGCCCTGATAGTGAAGGACAATGGACGGCTTTGGAGTCCGCACACATACACAGCATATTCTGGGTCTGAGGAGGGCCCCACAGGAACCAGTCTTTCTTTACGAAGCATATACACCTTATCTTTGTCAACATCGCCATCTATTATTGCATTACCCAAGTAGCACCATTCGCCTCTGACCGTCTCTTGTTCCTCTCTGTTTCTGATAAGGAAATTTATGAGTTCCTGCGGGGTTGGTAGCGTTCCGTTTAACATTCTTGCAATTTTGCTTGAACCCTCATATGTTGCTCCCTGCCCCGAAGGGGCACCATACGCTTGCACGCACTTCCCACCCTCCTGCACCACGCTGAAAAGTTGTTCGTATGTTTCTCTTGTTTGGTTCGGCATTAAATCGCAAAAAAGTGTGTGTTTGTCCAAATATATATACGTGGTGGTCTTGCTTCCTGGAAGGTTCAAAGCCCGCATTCAGCAGATGGCAAATAGGCCCTGTGTTCTCAGCCATAATGCCAGGATAAAGCCTTGATAGTGCAAATGCATAAATATCTCATAATTTAGACCATACTTTCTGTGGTACAATGGCAGAAAAGACACTGTCCAAGAGCATGATTTTCGTAGTTTCGCTTAACGATTGCATGTGCATGGTGATGTTCAAAGGCGCACCTGTTTTTGAACTCAACGCATCAAAAGAAGGGATAATCGCAAGTCCCGTTGCCAGGGACCTAGACGAAAGAAGTATGGCAGGGTACAATTGGACATATACGGGCCAGGTAGATGTGGATTTTGATAAAAGGGCATTGCTATCGGTCGATAATGTAAACGAGGATCCAAGAGGGATCATATGTACAGTAAAATTTGCCGGTGCAGAGGTGTACAACATAGTAGGTACGCATGAAGGGTATGCAAGAGGAGGCCACTCTCACCCGTATGCAGTCAACTTCAGCATGCCGGTAGGCAGCGGAACATGGCACATCTTGAGGGAAGGCACTTGGCTTGAAATAAACCAACGACCGGGAAGCTTGTTAAGGATAGAAGAGGGAGAGATACATTATGTCGTAGCGAAGAGCGACATGCTGCTGACAGAAAGCGCGGTTGACTGCGAGAAGTTCCAGGCAACAAACGATCCAGACTGCAGGACCGTTGTCGACGACATAAACAAAAAAGAGAGGACGCCGCTCAAGCCAGGATAAAATCGCTTCGCAGATAACCCGTACATCTAACCGGTTTCTGGACAGTTCTTGTCTTACAGAATGCCGCAGCACTGGCCAAAACGTTTGGCGTTTTATGTTTGTGTATTTTGTGTAAGTGCACCGTAATAGAGCCGGTTTTTATTTAGATGTGCACCATATATAACGTTTCATTATGGGGAAATAACATGAAACCGAATACGCTAGTCGTCAACCCTGTTACGAATGCAATAGCAATAGATCCTCACGTGCATTGCAGGGACTGGGAAGAATCTGGAAAGGCCACGATAGGAGAGGTCAAGCGCCTTGCAGCAAGGCAGGGCGTGAGCATCATATTTGACATGCCAAACACCAAGCCACCAGTAACAACAGCAGAGCTGGTCGAGAGGCGACTGACAACAGCTATGAACGAGCTCGGTTCGCTCGACGGCTATTATCTATACGTAGGGGTGACAACAGATCCTGAACAGGTGAATGACGCAGTTAGAATATTCAAAGAGTATCCCAGAGTCATAGGTTTGAAGATGTTCGCTGGCAGGTCCGTGGGCGACCTTGCCGTGATAAAAGATGATGACCAGAGAATGGTATACAAGAGTCTGACAGAAGCGCACTACGATGGCGTCCTGGCAGTGCATTGCGAGTATGAGGGCTTTGGAAGGCAGGATCTGTGGATTCCGGAAAGGCCCTCGACTTGGAATTTGGCAAGGCCACCTAAAATGGAAATAAGAAGCGTGGAAAACCAGATAAAGTTTGCACATGAGGAGGAATTCACGGGCCATCTGCACATATGCCATGCCTCTACACCACAGACAGTCTGGCTAGTCGACGAGGCACGAGCATGCATGAGGATAAGTTGCGGGGTCACGCCCCATCATTTGCTGCACTCGACAGACGATATGCAGAGTGTGAGCGGTATGAAGTACAAGGTGAATCCGCCGCTCAGGAACAATAAGACGAGACTTGGCATGTGGGAACTCCTCAGACACGGAAAGATAGACTGGATAGAGAGCGATCATGCGCCACATGAAAAAGAAAGAAAGACGTACAACGAGGACAACCCTAAAGATTTCTACATGTCAGGCATAAGAAGCTTGGAGGAGTACAGTCATCTGCTTCGAAGACTCAGGAAAGACGGCTTTACCGTCCAGCAAATCTATGAACTGACATGTGCAAACATAAAGAACGTCTTCTCAAAGATTGCTGACGCGGTAGCACATACATAGCACAATTAAGTCGGTGCTTTGATGTGGAATATGCTTCAGCACTAGGTCGACTTAGACTTCGGTTTTCCGTGCACATTCGCTTCTGCATCCATCCTTTCAGACAGAGAATCGGATATTTTTTCCACGATGAAGTCGAAGTGCACAACAACCCGGTCTCCTTTTTTAACATTCATGCAGAAATCAGTCCGATATTCCCGTATACCTCTTGTTGTTTCGACTTCGGCAAGAACGCCATCCGTGTTTGTTACGATGCCTGAATAGGTTTTGCAGTCTTCAGGATCGTAATCATTCACCTGTGACGCACTTGCATCAACCACTTCATTGTGCCTTAGCAGAAAGTAGACCCTTATGACGCTCGCATCTATGACCTTCTTTCCCAGCTTTACCGCCGTGGCCTCGCACAGCCTGGGCGCAATAGGAAATATGCTTCTGAGATCTTCTTCAGGAATATTGCCTTTTGACACTGTGGCTATCATGCGGTCTGCATCTTCCTTGACGGCAGCCTTGCTAGGCACGGCACAGGGAAGGGCATACTTCCAGAATAGCAGTTTGTCGGATATCTCCATGCCATCCTTCTTGTCTTCTTTCATTTCATCTTACCCAAGATGGCCTCTGCTTCTTCTTTGTCGACCTTGTCTATGGCTATGTCGAGCGAGAACAGGACATAATCGCCAGCCTTTACGTCAGGAAGCTTTGAGTTCAGTTCGAACAGCTTGCCCTTGTATTTTACCGTAAGTTTCCCACTTTCTGCAGTCACAACCTTCCCGACAGGAGCCTGGCACATATTATCAGACAGATATCGCGCCAAGATTATTTATGTTTTTGTTTCAGCCATGCTAACGGGTTTTTGCGGCAAACTCCAGAAAGGTGAAAGGTTTTTAATGCTGCTAAGCCATATACGCTCGTGAAGAAAAAACTGAAGATAGGGTGGTTCTCCTTCACCTGCAGTGAAGACAGCACGATACTGTGGACGGAGCTGATGAACGACAATTTCTTCAAGTGGAAAGAGCAGTTGGACATAAGGCATGCGCGCGTACTGAAGAGGAATAACGTGCTTAGGGACATAGACGTCGCTTTTGTTGAGGGCGCGATAACTACAGAAAAGGACGCCAAGAAATTGAGGGAGATACGGAAGAATTCCAAGAAACTCGTCGCAATAGGATCGTGCGCCATAAACGGCATGCCTTCGGCGCAAAGGAACCTTTTTGACGAGAACTTGAAGAAAAAGATCGCATTCTTGCTCGTGCGCTTCAACCAGACAGAAAAGGTCCGTTCTGTGAAGGACATAGTGGTGGTGGATGACGAGGTGCCGGGATGCCCGATGGACGAGAGCACATTCCTCAAGACATTGGACAAGTATCTGCAGGAGTTTGGTGTTACAAATGCACATTGACGAGTACTCGGGCGCAGGATCGCTCCATAAAGACGGGATCATGCATCTGGACAAGCTTAGCAAGATAGAGGGCCACGGAAGCCTTGACATCAAGATCAAGGACGGAAAGGTGGCATACGTAAAGCTCAAGATAACGGAAAACAAGCGATTCTATGCCCAAGCGATACTTGGAAAGCCCGCCATGGCGCTGCCGATGCTCACGTCAAGGATATGTGGCACGTGCAGCATAGCGCACCTTACCTGCTGTTCTGAAGCTGTAGAGCACGCAATCGGCTACACGCCCACAGACCAGACGCTACTGCTCAGGAAGCTTTCGCTTTACGGACTGACGATAAGGGACCATGCGCTGCACCTTTTCATGTTTTGCCTGCCTGACCTTTTAGGAAAAGACTCGATACTCGATTTCGACAAGTCACAGGACGAGATGCTGAAGAAGGCATTCGCGATAAAGAGCTCCGGAAACAACCTGTCGAAAGTGATAGCGGGGAGGGCTGTGCATGCGACATACGCACAGGTAGGGTCATTCTCCAACATACCGAACAACGAGCAGGTAGCCATAGTGATCAAAGAGCTGAAATCGGTCAGAGATGACGTGATAGAGTTCATAGAGATGTTCTACAACTGCGATTTCAAGCTAGAGCGCGACACGAATTTCGTCTCAATGGCTCCGAAGGACTACGCCTTCATGGGCGGCGAGGTCATGGACTCGAAAGGAATAACAATACCGAAAGAAAGCTATTGGGATTTCCTGAACAGGGTCATAATACCTTACTCTCAAGCCACAGGCTACAGCTTTTCGGGAGAAGAGTTCATGGTCGGGGCACTGGCACGAATGAACATGAATAGGGAAAACCTGAACAGCAGGACAAAGTCCGATGCTTCAAAATTCATTGGCGCATTCCCATCGAAGAACATATTCCACAACAACCTCGCACAATCCATAGAAATACTGCACTCGATAGACAGTTCCATAGACCTCTTAGAAGCAAGCGAATTCAAAAATGAGCCGAAGCCGGCAATAGCTGTTAAGGCAGGGGAGGGCGTCGGCCTGATCGAGGCCCCAAGAGGCACCCTGTACTACATGCTCTCTGTGGACAAGACGGGCAAGATCCAGTACGGCAACATAATAGTGCCGACGCAGCAGAACCAGATATGCATGGAGAAGAGCGTACTTGAGCTTGTCGAAGCGAACATAAATGACGGCAACAAGAACATAGAGCTCGAGATAGAGAAGCTGATACGGGCATATGACCCGTGCATGAGCTGCGCAAGCCACTTCCTTAAGATAAATATACAAGGTTTGAAGGCGTAAAGAAGCAAAATGAAGTGCAGAAATGCACAGCACTGATGCGCGGTATGGCCCAAAAGGCATATTTATAAGTGTTGTGTTCACATTAAACACGTAAAGACGGCCAATCAGGGTATCTGGGTGAACACGCAACCTTATTTCATAAGAGTCGCATCTCAGAAGGGCGGTGTCGGTAAAACGACAGTAGCAGTAAATCTGGCTTCGAGCCTGTGTGTTTTAGGTCATAAAGTATTGCTTATAGATACGGATATAACCAATCCTAGCGTAGGTTTACATCTCGGCCTTGATCTAGTCAGTGAGGGCTTTGTTGATGCAGTGCACGGCAAGGCGCATTTAAACACAGTGATAATACCCCATGTACCATCAGGCATACGCGTGCTTCCAGGAAGAATAAGGACTGCTGCAGCGTTGCCTACAAATAAGAACATGAACAGTCTTTTTAAGAAACTCAAGAAACTGCCGTATGACTTCGTGATATGCGATACTGCGCCAGGCATAACTGCTGATGAAGACTACCACGGCAACTACGACGAAGCATTGATAGTAACCACGCCAAACATACCCGCCTGCACAAGCGTGCTAAGGCTTGCACTAGAATACAACTCGGTCAAACTAAAGCACATGGTTGCCGTCAACAAAATCACAAATAAGAAATACGAGCTGACAACAGACGAGATAGAGGACACATACAAGAGCAAGGTGCTATCAAAACTGCCCATGGACGACATAGTCCCCACGAGCATAGCAGAGCACATACCTGCATGCCTGCTTGCACCCAGCAGCAAGTTTTCCGTTCTTATGAAGGAATTGGCAAAGTCCTATGCCAGCAGGATCAATGGCGGTAACAACGCAGTACAGCAGAAGCAGCAGGGCAGACTGCATCTACGATAAACAAATACAATACGCATTCTTCTGCACGCTTTACACAAAAGCATAACAGAAAGCACAAACCGTCGAACACCAAAAAAAGGCAGTCCTATCGTATTTTCGGGGCAGGTGTGAATGGGTATATCCGTACAAAACCGCGCGCGGCATTTATCCGTTCTTTATCGGGTTTCATTCCAAGAGATTTTATCACTCCGGACATGTTTTCGTCAGAGGCCGCTAGCCTATTAGCAAGTAGGAAATAATATGCGTATAAATACACCAAATGGCTCTCGATGCCAGTCTTTAGGAAGGTATTTATGCATTCTTCTTTCGGCTTTATGCCCACACTTTTTAGCACAGAACTAAGGGATTTTTTGTTTATTTCCCTACCGGCAAAGCTCAAGAAGGCAGAAGCATATAAGTATCGCACACATTCGCCTGACACCTTGCCTTTGAATTGTGGTGCGCCGATAAGTTTCAATAGAGACATCTGCAGCACACCCGTAGAAATGCTACCCACGGTGGAGAGTATGGTCTTAAGCCTAATATATTTTATGTCTTTTAAGGCGCGTCTGTCTACGTCCAAATAAACTATATCCCCACCCATATAACCATATTAAGCATCAACCATAAAAGATATAAGCATGTCTTTTTTTAGTTTACCGCTTCCTGCGCCGCTTATTGTTTATTTTGTGTTTTGGCTCGCTATTCTTCTTCGAGACCTTTTTTCTTCTAGGCCTAGCATAGATACGTTCTTTCTGCCTAGAGCGTTCATCCGTCTCTAAGGCACTTTCTACCTTTCCGAGAAGCCTCTCGTCTCGCACTTTTTTCGTATGCTTCAGGTAAAGCAATGACAACTCCACCAAGAGCACTACGACAATAGCAAAAGCCACAAAATAAATCAGTATTTTTAGGATTTCATCGCCGTACTGCGCCACAAATTTTTCAGCAGGCGATACGACGTCAATCGGAATCGACGTTGTTTGATTAATTGTGGTAGTAGTGGCAGGGGGTAAGAATATGGCGGAAGTCTTGTACGATATGCTGGCGTTTGAAGTGGCGATCTCGGCAGTTAACACGAACGTGCCAGTTACTTCGCTCGATATGTTAAAAGTGCGCTCTATGCGTTGGTTAGGCATAGCATAAACTTTTTGAGGGCGCGTAACAGAGACATAGCTCTTTGGAATCAATGAAACGGTGATGTTCTGCGGTTGTGAGCCAGTATAGAAGAATGAGATGTTTTCTTGCCCTATCAGATTGGTCAACAGAGTGAGGTTAGATATCTTCACTGTTTTTATCATGCTGCTAATGTTTGGGAATGAGGGAATTATCAAAAGCTCTTGCGCATAGGGCAACGTGATTATGTTGTTTGGGTTTGAAATGAAGTAATACACTGTCGAAATCTGCCCTGCAAAGATTGTCGGGATGAACCACGATATCGAGGCCGTGTTTCCAGCCATCGTCGCGTTACCTCCTTGCGCTGACGTGCCCAGTTGTGAGAGATTCGAGATCGTGTTCCTTGGGAGCGTGGTTATCAGCGTGACATTATTCAGCGTCTCGTTTAGAGGGCTATAGGCAGTTATGGACACTGAAGCACGGTTCAGCAGCGTATTTGTGGTGCTTGCCAATATCTGTGTTCTGGAGTCTATGCTGTTTGTCGGGTACAGCACCTGGAAATTGAGTGGCTGTACGGCAGAGTAGACCCTGCCGCTGTTGAGCCCGACACTTACGTCGAGCGGCACATAGTATGTTCCAGGGAGCATCGTGCTCTTTACGTTCAAAAGGGATTGGATCTCGATGATCTGACCGGCAGGTAACGATACATTTTTGGCCGAGAGGCTAATCACATCCTTGAACGCGCTAGGTGCAACAATAGAGAACGTCTCAGTCTGGCTTTGAGTATTCTCGAAACCGATGTTGTAGCCGGAAAGGACACCTGGTGCTAGCTGCAGATAGAAAGGAAATTGCGATATTGCCGAATACTCCAGAGGCACTACTGTATTGAACACGTAGGAAGAGTTTGACGCTTGCTGCTGTTGAGGCACGGTCACATTATATGTTAATGAGGCAGTATTCGAGCTAGTTCTTGTGGTGTTGAAGGCTTGAACCGCGCTGACGCTTGCAGAATATGACCCCGCTACGTCTGTTATATTTTTCAACACAAGTGCGATTTGCTCAGACTGGCCAGAGGCGAGCGGGTCAATGCTCTCAGTAATATTATAGTTCCTGGGGCCAGACACGTTCAGGTACAGCACAATAGGCCCTGAAGCGAGGCTGCCATTGTTCAGTATTCCCAGGACAAACACAGCCTGCGTTCTTTGGAATAGTGGTTCCTGGGTTATTGAGAAGTTCTTCAATATGACATCGGCAGGATTGAATACGTTGAATTCGGAAGTAGTCAGAGTAGATGATTTGTTTAATGAAATATTTAGAGTCGCTTCATAACTGCCTTCTGGAAGAGGCGTTGCAGTCGTTACAGGTATGCTGAGACTTGCAGGGGTGTTGTCGACCAGGTAGAGAGGGACATTGTTTGTTGTATACGCTACGGAACCGTTATTTGCATGATAAACAGCGAGCACGCCTTTCAGGTTTGGAGCATAGCACGTTGAGCCGGTAAAGATCGTATAATTGAGCGCTATGTTGGAAGCGTGCAAATATAGTGGCGAAAACTGGGATGAGAGATATATAGGGCATGATGTCACCACTTTAGTAGTGCCTGCCAGAGCAGACTGACCGGTCAAGGCAAGGCATGGAACGAGCAGAAGAGAGAATATGGCATATGTAATTAGCAGGTAGTATCTCATCTATCTCAGCTATTTAAGTCCAGGCTTGGTTTTTATAGTTTTCGTAGGGTCTTCGCAATGCTAGTAAGCGTCAGGCCTATGACTTTTTAGACCTTGCCAGCTCGCCCCCGACCTCTCTGAGCTCTTCGTTGAACCGGTGCCTCTTTCCACCGCGGCGTTCGTTTATCGCACGGAGGGCTAGAGCAGCCACAGCTACGGCAACAAAAGCATACAGCACATACCGGCCATACTTTGCCACCAAGGCACTAAGAACTTCGGCAGCACTTGCGGGATGCTGCGTAGGTTTCTGGAGTATCATAACAGGTATTGTGTAGTTTATCTCTGCGCCTAGCGTTCTCACAGTGAGCAGGAACGTGCCAGTACCTACAGAATTGTGGGTGATTATGGTGAAGCTGCGGTTCAATTGCTCTTGGGGATACGCATAGACTGTCGATAATGGATTCGTTATCGAGATGTCGCCGCCTATCGAACTCAGTATGAAGTCAACATCCTGGTTTATCGATCCTGTGTACAGCGCCTGCAGCGTTATCTGGTTCGTTGAACTGGTGTACAATGTCGGCACACTTATGTCGAACACCTGCAGCAACTGCAATGAGCCAGGAGAGGGCACCACGAGTAAGTTCTGCATCAAAGTCATTAGCTGGTAGTTAGACGGCTTTGCTATGTTGAAAGTAACAAACGCTGCGCCATTCTTTGGTGCGTTGAGTACTGACCAAGTTATGTGCGGCTGGCCGTTAACGAACGTTATCGTCGCGTTGCCATTCACCTTTATTTGTGAGGCGTTTGTGACGACATATGGCGGCAGTACAACCTCAAGCGTGGCGTTCCTTAAGCTTACATTCTTCGGGTTGTGTATGGCTATTGTCACACTAACGTTGTTATTGCTGTACAACTGCTGGCTTACGACGTCAAGATTTGATACATTCACAACGCTGTAGGTGATAACCTGTGTGCTCCGCGCAACGGAAGAGCTGCTGCTCGTCGTTGCGGATATGCTCACAGGTATCGTGTATAGGCCAGGAGCGACCTTTGTCGCGTTGAACGCCATGTTTATCAGCACGCTCTGGCCGGATTGCAACAGGAAGTTTGTTGCGGAAAGGTTGAAGAAGTTCGAATAGGTACTCGGAACTGATAGGCTTACGACTTCCGGCACGGTTCCCGAATCCTTGAGGCCAAGTGCAGACACGCTAGTTGCTCCAGCAGTTATGCTGCTGAGCAGGGTTGTTTGCGTCAATTGTATCTGCGGTGCTGCTGCTGAAGTTGAAGACTGCGCTATGGTGGTCGACCCAGCACCTCCATGGGGTATCGTTGTTGTAATCGAGACTGGAGGCGCAGTTCCGACCTTGATCGTTTGAGTGCTGGATGTCACCGGTCCGCCGCCGAGAGAGTCTGTGATGCTGACAGAGAATATGCAGGAAGAGGTGTTTCCTGACGGATAGTAAACGAAAGAGTTAGCTGTAGGACCTGAGCTTACGTAGCCAGGGCATGATGCGGCACCGTTTGGCATCGACCATGAGTAGTTGAGAGTGCCGAATCCGCCGGATGTTGAGACTGATATCGGTATTATCCCATTGCCTACGATAGTGTTGACGGTCGACGATGGTGAGATTGAGGTTATCGACAGAGCAGGCTGGACAGCAACATAGACTGACGGTGACGTTATCGGACTTATAGAGTTACTGGTTATTGTAACACTGAGCTGATTATTAAAGACTGCAAGTGTTGAGGAATTTCCATTGAACACGTAAGACGACGAATTTGTGCCTACAGGTGCGCCGTTCAGGTACCATTGATAGGTGTAAGGCCCTGTGCCAGGCAATGACACGGTGTTCACAGACATGGTAATGCTCTGACCATTCTCTATCGTCTCGTTACCTGGCAGTATCTCACCTGCAGTCGCACTGCCGACAGTCAGAGAGGTCTGTGCGGTATTCGAAACGTATCCTTTAGAATCGCTGATCTGTACGTTGACTGTGTAAGGAGACACCGACGCCGCACCAGTCGTGCTGACCACACAGACAGAACTCAATGTCCCGCATCCTGATTGTACAGTAAGGCCACCGGTGTTCCAAGTGTATGTCATCGGGCCGATTCCGCCAGTGGCGTTTGCAAAGAACGTGTACGTCTGCCCGTCACCGGTCACCACGCTATTTGGTGGGCTGATCGAGACTTTCAGGACAGGCCTGACATAAACGATAGAGTTGAACGGGACAACATTAGAGCCAGCAGCATCGGTTATTTTCTCAAGAACATAATATGTGCCTGATGTCGGGAAAGAGTAAACGTTATTGGACGGTGTTGTAGAGGCATTGGTCAGGTATGTGTAGGTGTATAGGGGGGTCCCGCCGGTTGTCGAATTTGTGAAGATAACGTTCTGGCCAGGATCTATGACGCTGTAGAACGGGGATACATTAAAGCTTAAGGCAGGATTGACAGTCATCGTGTTAGAAACTGAGTTGAACACATACGGAGATGGTGGAGCGTCGATATCTGTTACCACTATGTTGTAAGTATAGGTACCTGTTGACAGATGTATAGAATTGAATGTCAAAGACCTGGCACTTGAGCTCATCAGAGTGTTGGCGAACAAGGTGTTTGCGACAGTGCCATTGGAATATACGAAGTTAGCTACGAACGGCCCTGCACCGCCGGTTATGACCGCATTGTAAACTACGGACTGCCCAACATCAGATACGGATAGACTTGGTGTCGGCGCCGAGATGGTGCCCGGAACATACACATTGACTACAACGTTTCCTGTATTCGATGAAGATTTCGCACCGTAGGAGTCTGTTATGACCACATTATAGGTAAATGTTCCGGTGGCTCCGCCTGGCACAGTCAGAGAAGTACCTGTCTGGCCTGACATTACGGCAACGCTAGAGGTGGTGTTGTACCACTGGTAGGTGTCTGAGCCCGAACCAGGAGTGTTGGTTGTGGCGAATACAACATTCTGACCGACAACTTCTGAAAGCGACGGATTGGTAATTGTGACTGTTGGTGCGTTGCCAACAACAACCGTTCCTGCATTCGATGTCGCGCTCTTTCCCACAGAGTCAGTTATGACAACATTATAGGCGAAGGTGCCTGTTGCTCCACCCGTTACCATGAGAGAAGTGCCGGTCTGGCCGGACATTACGGCAACGCCTGAAGTGGTGTTGTACCACTGGTAGGTGTCCGAACCCGAACCTGGCGTGTTCGTTGTGGTAAATGTCACGGACTGGCCGATGTCCTCGTTTAGTGAAGGGTTGGTGATTGTGACTGTCGGAGCGTTTGTGACAACAACCGTGCCAGTATTCGAAGACGAATGCAGGCCGTGAGAGTCGGTTATGATCACGTTGTAAGTGAATGTGCCTATTGCACCGCCAGAAACGGTAAGTGAAGTGCCAGTCTGGCCTGAAATCTGAACGATGCCAGAAGTGGTGTTGTACCATTGGTAGGTGTCTGAGCCCGAACCTGGTGTGTTGGTTGTGGTGAAGGTCACAGATTGGCCAATTCCCTCTGCAAGAGAGGGGTTAGTTATCGTCACTGTTGGTGCTGCAGTGACAACAACAGTCCCTGTACCAGATGCTGCTTTAGCCCCGTTGGAATCTGTTATTACGACATTATAGGTGAATGTGCCTGTTGCGCCGCCAGAAACTGTAAGCGAAGTGCCAGTTTGGCCAGGAATTGCGACAACGCCCGAAGTCGTGTTATACCAACGGTAGGTGTCTGAGCCCGAACCGGGAGTGTTCGTTGTGGTGAAGGTCACACTTTGACCCACCCCTTCAGAAAGAGATGGATTGGTTATAGTAACAGATGGTGCATTACCTACAACAACAGAGCCTGTGCCGGATGTTGCTTTCTTTCCGTTTGAGTCGGTTATGACAACATTATAGGTGAAGGTGCCTATTGCGCCGCCCGAGACTGTAAGCGAAGTGCCCGTCTGGCCTGAAATCTGAACGACGCCCGAAGTTGTGTTGTACCACTGGTATGTATCTGAGCCCGAACCTGGTGTGTTGGTTGTGGTGAAGGTCACGGACTGGCCGACGTCTTCTGTGAGCGATGGGTTGGTGATTGTCACGGTCGGTAATGCATAAACTACAACAGAACCTGTACCAGACGTAGATTTCGCCCCGTTAGAATCGGTTATGACAACATTATAGGTGAAGGTGCCTATTGCGCCGCCCGAGACTGTAAGTGAAGTGCCAGTCTGGCCCGAAATCTGAACGATGCCGGAAGTCGTGTTGTACCACTGGTATGTGTCTGAGCCCGAACCTGGTGTGTTGGTTGTGGTGAAGGTCACGGACTGGCCGACGTCTTCTGTGAGCGATGGGTTGGTGATTGTCACGGTCGGTGTGTTGTAAACAGTTATGGTGTTTGAAATTGAATTAGAAGTAACGTGTGTTGTCGCACTGTCTGTTATGGATGCATAATAGCTTGTAGTGGCTGATGGGCTTACGAGCAAGGTCTGGCTTGTTGCTCCAGATATTAGTGTACCAGTTGGAGAAGTACCAGAATACCACTGGTAGGTATAAGGTGCCGTGCCACCGCTTGGATTGGCAGTAAGCAGGGAATTCTGGCCAACATCAATAGCAGTGTTGCTTTCGGTAACCGTGCCTGCCGAAAGTGCAGATGAACTTATGGTTACTGTGTCACTGGACGAGCATTGCGATGCTTGAGTCGAAGCAGAATCAGTCACTTTGACAGAGTATGTGCCTGATGATGCTGGCGAGTAAGTTGCTCCAGTCTGACCGCTTATCGGGGTTGTGCAGGCACCATCAGAATACCACTGATACGAAAGCGGAAGCGTTCCGCTCGTTGTTTCGATTGCAGTAAGCGTTGTTGACTGACCGTTATCGAATACAGGGTTCGATGGAGAGATCGAAGGCGTTGCAAGCATAGTGTTGACCGTGAACGAATTAGATGGAGAGTTGAATGTGAACGAGCCAGAGGTAGTCGTGTCTATCACTATGACGTTCCAGTTGAAGGTGTTCGAGTTTGTCGGGCTTGATACCACGAATGCGTTCGTTGTTGAAGATGCCACACTTGAGACTGTGTTGAATACTGCAGACTTGCTGATGTTGTAGAATTTAACAGTGTATGGCCCGACTCCGCCCGTAACTGTCGCAGTAAGGACCTCATACTGTCCTGAGTCTGCTATCGTGTTTGATACGGTCAGTAAGGCACTTGGAGTGTCAACTGTCACGGTCGTTCCTGATGAGCAGGAAGATGTCGCTCCTGCGTTGTCTGTCACTTTTATTGAGTAAGTGGTTGTTGAGCTCGGAGATGGTGAATATGAAGAGCCTGTGTTGACCACCGAACCTCCACAACTTGTCTGTGCGTACCAGGAATACGTGTATGGAATAGTCCCTCCAGTCTCACTTGCAGTCATCGATATCGACTGGCCGTTGTCGATTGTTGCAGTTGTCGGAGAGATTAAAGGCATTCCTAGTGCGGCATTGACTGTTATCTGCACCGCAGTGACCTGGTTCGCGGAAACCGCTGTTGAAGCAGAGTCCTTGACTCCTATGCAGTAGTATGTGCTGCTGGTTGGAGAGACGACGAATGTCGTCGATTGACCTGAGACGCCTGATGCGGTGTTCGCGACAGTCGTGTCAGATGAACATGTCGCTGATGAACCTGAGAATAATGTTACTGCGAAGTTCGGTGCGCCGCCAATCCAGTTCGCGGTTATCGTGTTGGACTGGCCATTGTCAATCGTCGCGCCTGTCGTTGTCAGAGTAGAGAGCGTGTTGTAAACAGTCCAGGATGTTGATGGGACTGAGTTGAATGATGTGGACAGCGAATCCTTCATCACGAAGTTTGCAGTCTCTGTTCCGATCTCGTTAGAAGCAGTTGTCCATGTTGAGGACAATGCATGTTCCTGCCTGTGACGGGACTGCGATAGTGTTCGTAGTCGCCCCTGAGTTCGTTATTATCGCGTTTCCTACGTAGTTCGGTGTTCCGCCTGTTATTGTCGCAGATATTGTCTGGGTCTGTCCGACATCGACCTTAGCAGCTGTAGGTGTTGGTTGTGAGATTGAAGGTGCGGCATTGACTACTATCTGCATCGCAGTGACCTGGTTCGCGGAGACCGCGGATGTCGCAGAGTCCTTGACTCCTATGCAGTAGTATGTGCTGCTGGTTGGAGAGACGACGAATGTCGTCGATTGACCTGAGACGCCTGATGCGGTGTTCGCGACAGTTGTGTCAGATGAACATGTTGATGATGAACCTGAGAATAATGTTACTGCGAAGTTCGGCGCGCCTCCGATCCAGTTCGCTGTTATCGTGTTGGACTTTGTCCGTTGTCAATCGTCGCGCCTGTTGTTGTAAGAGTTGAGAGTGTGTTGTACACTGTCCATGATGTTGAAGGTATTGAGTTGAATGATGTTGAGAGCGAGTCCTTCATCACGAAGTTTCCTGTCTCTGTTCCTATCTCGTTGGAAGCGGTCGTCCATGTTGAGGACAATGATGTTCCTGCCTGTGACGGGACTGCGATAGTGTTCGTAGTCGCCCCTGAGTTCGTTATTATCGCGTTTCCTACGTAGTTCGGTGTTCCGCCCGTTATTGTCGCAGTTATGGTCTGCGTCTGTCCGACGTCGACCTTCGCACTTGTCGGAGTCGGTTGTGATACGGAAGGTACTGCATTGACCACTATCTGCACCGCAGTGACCTGGTTCGCGGAAACCGCTGTTGAAGCAGAGTCCTTGACTCCTATGCAGTAGTATGTGCTGCTGGTTGGAGAGACGACGAATGTCGTCGATTGACCTGAGACGCCTGATGCGGTGTTCGCGACAGTTGTGTCAGATGAACATGTTGATGATGAACCTGAGAATAATGTTACTGCGAAGTTCGGTGCGCCTCCGATCCAGTTCGCTGTTATCGTGTTGGACTGTCCGTTGTCAATCGTCGCGCCTGTTGTTGTAAGAGTTGAGAGTGTGTTGTACACTGTCCATGATGTTGAAGGTATTGAGTTGAATGATGTTGAGAGCGAGTCCTTCATCACGAAGTTTCCTGTCTCTGTTCCTATCTCGTTGGAAGCGGTCGTCCATGTTGAGGACAATGATGTTCCTGCCTGTGACGGGACTGCGATAGTGTTAGTGGGGACTCCTGCTTTTGTTATGATCGCGTTTCCTACGTAGTTCGGAGTTCCGCCTGTTATCGTCGCGGTTATTGTCTGTGTCTGGCCGACGTCGACCTTCGCACTTGTCGGAGTCGGTTGTGATACGGAAGGTACTGCATTGACCACTATCTGCACCGCAGTGACCTGGTTCGCGGAGACTGCCGTAGAGGCAGAGTCCTTCACACCTATGCAATAGTATGTGCTGCTGGTTGGAGAGACGACGAATGTCGTCGATTGACCTGAGACGCCTGATGCGGTGTTCGCGACAGTCGTGTCAGATGAGCATGTCGCTGATGAACCGGAGAATAATGTCACTGCGAAGTTCGGTGCGCCGCCGATCCAGTTCGCGGTTATCGTGTTGGACTGTCCGTTGTCGATCGTCGCGCCTGTTGTTGTAAGAGTTGAAAGTGTGTTGTACACTGTCCATGATGTTGAAGGTATTGAGTTGAATGATGTTGAGAGCGAGTCCTTCATCACGAAGTTTCCAGTCTCTGTTCCTATCTCATTGGAAGCGGTCGTCCATGTTGAGGACAATGATGTTCCTGCCTGTGACGGGACTGCGATAGTGTTAGTGGGGACTCCTGCTTTTGTTATGATCGCGTTTCCTACGTAGTTCGGAGTTCCGCCTGTTATCGTCGCGGTTATTGTCTGTGTCTGGCCGACGTCGACCTTCGCACTTGTCGGAGTCGGTTGTGATACGGAAGGTACTGCATTGACCACTATCTGCACCGCAGTGACCTGGTTCGCGGAGACTGCCGTAGAGGCAGAGTCCTTCACACCTATGCAATAGTATGTGCTGCTGGTTGGAGAGACGACGAATGTCGTCGATTGACCTGAGACGCCTGATGCGGTGTTCGCGACAGTCGTGTCAGATGAGCATGTCGCTGATGAACCTGAGAATAATGTCACTGTGAAGTTCGGTGCGCCTCCGATCCAGTTCGCGGTTATCGTGTTGGACTGGCCGTTGTCTATTGTCGCGCCCGTGGTTGTAAGAGTGGAGAGTGTGTTATACACCGTCCATGATGTTGAAGGAACTGAGTTGAATGAAACTGGGAACGCGTCCTTCATCACGAAGTTTCCAGTCTCTGTTCCTATCTCATTGGAAGCGGTCGTCCATGTTGAGGACAGTGCAGTTCCTGCCTGAGATAGGACTGCGATAGTGTTCGTAGTCGCCCCTGAGTTCGTTACGATCGCGTTTCCTACGTAGTTCGGAGTTCCTCCCGTTATTGTCGCAGATATTGTCTGGGTCTGTCCGACATCGACCTTAGCAGCTGTAGGTGTTGGTTGTGAGATTGACGGTGCGGCATTGACTGTTATCTGCATCGCAGTGACCTGGTTCGCGGAGACTGCGGATGTCGCAGAGTCCTTGACGCCTATGCAGTAATATGTGTTGCTGGTTGGAGAGATACTGAATGTCGTTGATTGTCCCGAGACACCTGATGTGGTTGTGACCACTGTGGTGTCAGATGAGCATGTCGCAGATGAACCTGAGAACAGTGTGACTGCGAAGTTTGGCGCTCCGCCGATCCAGTTCGCTGTTATCGTGTTGGACTGTCCGTTGTCGATCGTCGCGCCTGTCGTTGTCAGAGTAGAGAGCGTGTTGTAAACAGTCCAGGATGTTGATGGGACTGAGTTGAATGATGTGGACAGCGAATCCTTCATCACGAAGTTTCCAGTCTCTGTTCCTATCTCATTGGAAGCGGTCGTCCATGTTGAGGACAGTGCAGTTCCTGCCTGAGATGGGACTGCGATAGTGTTCGTAGTCGCCCCTGAGTTCGTTATTATCGCGTTTCCTACGTAGTTCGGTGTTCCGCCCGTTATTGTCGCTGATATGGTCTGCGTCTGTCCCACATCAACCTTCGAACTTGTCGGGGTTGGCTGCGATATTGAGGGTCCAGCATTCACCACTATCTGGACTGCGGTTACCTGGTTCGCGGAAACCGCTGTTGAAGCAGAGTCCTTGACTCCTATGCAGTAGTAGGTACTACTTGATGGAGTCACAACGAATGTCGTCGATTGTCCTGAGACACCTGATGCCGTGTTGGCAACAGTCGTGTCAGAGGAACAGGTAGATGATGAACCGGAGAATAATGTTACAACGAAGTTCGGCGCACCTCCTATCCAGTTCGCGGTTATAGTGTTACTTTGTCCATTGTTGATTGTTGCGCCGGTAGTTGTCAGTGTGGAGAGTGTGTTGTACACGGTCCACGATGTCGAAGGCACTGAGTTGAATGATGTTGAGAGCGAGTCCTTCATCACGAAGTTTCCTGTCTCTGTTCCTATCTCGTTGGAAGCGGTCGTCCATGTTGAGGACAGTGCAGTTCCTGCCTGAGATGGGACTGCGATAGTGTTAGTGGGAACCCCTGCTTTTGTTATTATCGCGTTTCCTACGTAGTTCGGAGTTCCGCCTGTTATCGTCGCGGTTATTGTCTGTGTCTGGCCGACGTCGACCTTCGCACTTGTCGGAGTCGGTTGTGATACGGAAGGTACTGCATTGACCACTATCTGCACCGCAGTGACCTGGTTCGCGGAGACTGCCGTAGAGGCAGAGTCCTTCACACCTATGCAATAGTATGTGCTACTGGTTGGAGAGACGACGAATGTCGTCGATTGACCTGAGACGCCTGATGCGGTGTTCGCGACAGTCGTGTCAGATGAACATGTTGATGATGAACCTGAGAATAATGTTACTGCGAAGTTCGGTGCGCCGCCAATCCAGTTCGCTGTTATCGTGTTGGACTGGCCATTGTCAATCGTCGCGCCTGTCGTTGTCAGAGTAGAGAGCGTGTTGTAAACAGTCCAGGATGTTGATGGGACTGAGTTGAATGATGTTGAGAGCGAGTCCTTCATCACGAAGTTTCCTGTCTCTGTTCCTATCTCGTTGGAAGCGGTCGTCCATGTTGAGGACAGTGCAGTTCCTGCCTGAGATGGGACTGCGATAGTGTTAGTGGGAACTCCTGCTTTTGTTATGATCGCGTTTCCTACGTAGTTCGGAGTTCCGCCTGTTATCGTCGCGGTTATTGTCTGTGTCTGGCCGACGTCGACCTTCGCACTTGTCGGAGTCGGTTGTGATACGGAAGGTACTGCATTGACCACTATCTGCACCGCAGTGACCTGGTTCGCGGAGACTGCCGTAGAGGCAGAGTCCTTCACACCTATGCAATAGTATGTGCTGCTGGTTGGAGAGACGACGAATGTCGTCGATTGACCTGAGACGCCTGATGCGGTGTTCGCGACAGTCGTGTCAGATGAGCATGTTGCGGATGAACCTGAGAAGAGTGTTACTGCGAAGTTCGGTGCGCCGCCAATCCAGTTCGCGGTTATCGTGTTGGACTGGCCATTGTCAATCGTCGCGCCTGTCGTTGTCAGAGTAGAGAGCGTGTTGTAAACAGTCCAGGATGTTGATGGGACTGAGTTGAATGATGTTGAGAGCGAGTCCTTCATCACGAAGTTTCCTGTCTCTGTTCCTATCTCGTTGGAAGCGGTCGTCCATGTTGAGGACAGTGCAGTTCCTGCCTGAGATGGGACTGCGATAGTGTTAGTGGGAACTCCTGCTTTTGTTATGATCGCGTTTCCTACGTAGTTCGGAGTTCCGCCTGTTATCGTCGCGGTTATTGTCTGTGTCTGGCCGACGTCGACCTTCGCACTTGTCGGAGTCGGTTGTGATACGGAAGGTACTGCATTGACCACTATCTGCACCGCAGTGACCTGGTTCGCGGAGACTGCCGTAGAGGCAGAGTCCTTCACACCTATGCAATAGTATGTGCTGCTGGTTGGAGAGACGACGAATGTCGTCGATTGACCTGAGACGCCTGATGCGGTGTTCGCGACAGTCGTGTCAGATGAGCATGTTGCGGATGAACCTGAGAAGAGTGTTACTGCGAAGTTCGGTGCGCCGCCAATCCAGTTCGCGGTTATCGTGTTGGACTGGCCATTGTCAATCGTCGCGCCTGTCGTTGTCAGAGTAGAGAGCGTGTTGTAAACAGTCCAGGATGTTGATGGGACTGAGTTGAATGATGTGGACAGCGAATCCTTCATCACGTAGTTTGCAGTCTCTGTTCCGATCTCGTTAGATGCAGTTGTCCATGTTGATGTCAGTGATGTTCCTGCCTGTGAAGGAACTGCAATGGTATTTGTGATAACTCCCACTTTCGTTACGATCGCGTTTCCTACGTAGTTCGGTGTTCCGCCCGTTATTGTCGCGGTTATGGTCTGCGTTTGTCCGACGTCGACCTTCGCACTTGTCGGCGTTGGCTGCGAAATGGACGGTGCGGCATTGACCACTATCTGGACTGCAGTTACCTGGTTCGCGGTGTTGGCAGTGGATGCGCTGTCCTTCACACCTATGCAGTAGTATGTGTTGCTGGTTGGCGACACAACGAATGTCGTTGAATGCCCAGAAACGCCAGATGCCGTGTTAGCGACAGTGGTGTCAGAGGAGCAGGTAGACAATGTACCTGAGAAGAGGGTGATTGCGAAGTTCGATGTTCCGCCTGTCCAACTTGCCGTTATCGTGTTGGACTGGCCATTGTCTATCGTCGCGCCTGTCGTTGAAAGTGAAGTGAGCAGCGCGTTGACGCCGAATGTGTTGGTCGCCGATGCGGAACTACCCGCAAAAGAAACACCGGTCCCGAACAAAAACAGAATAATGATAAAAGAAAGGGAAACAAGCCGCAATACGTTGTTCTTCGAAGAAGCCTTCTTCTGTACCTTAAGCCCCACATCCATGGTATCTCCGTTACCTAACGACGAATCTTGCACAGCCACCCTCGCGTATACTTGCCAGCTATGACACTAACCCTTTCTTTAATCACGGTATAGAGAGTATATATACGTTTGGTTGCAGCGAAAATCTAGCGTTATGTTGGTTGCAGATACGGAATTACCCGCTCTGATCAGCAACTGTGAACGTGATCAGAGGCGCTCCTAGCGCATTGTTGGTCTGGGGCACCTGGAATGTGAATGTCGCAGGTGAAGTCGCAGACGTGAGCGAATTTGCGATAACGTTTCCGTTGATCGTGTTTGTGATGTAGAAGTTGGCTGTGAACGGAGATGTACCTCCTGTCCACGAACCGGTTATCGTCTCATACTGAAGCTGGTCTGCGATGTTGTTCGATGACCAGACACTTGTGATGGATAGTACAGGGTTGACCACTATCTGATTTGCAGTGACCTGATTCGCAACTCCTGCGTTAGCGTCCTTGACCCCTATGCAGTAGTATGTGTTGCTCGTCGGAGAAACAACGAATGTCGTTGACTGTCCTGCGACAGATGATGCCGTGTTGGCGACAGTTGTGTCAGATGAACATGTTGATGATGAACCTGAGAATAACGTGATCGCGAAGTTAGCCACGCCACCTAACCAGCTAGCAATTATCGTGTTTGACCGGCCGTTATCTATTGTTGCGCCAGTTGTTGATGGAGAATAAGGATGCGATATCGCAGCCAGATAGTTCACGGTCGGCATGACGCCATTAGGAGGATACGTTCGCATCCTGAACCACTGGACATCAAGCGGGTTGGCCACAGTGTTGGCGCCATTGTACCATGATGCACTTATGCCAACATAGCCAGTAGTTGCACTTTGCTTGTTTGCTGTTGAGTACGCCGTCGCTGCAAGGCTTGTCAGTACAGCCCCACCAGTATTGTAGCCTGAGATGAGATTTCCACTCCATGTGCCCGCAGCATCAGTCACGGACATAGTGTAGGCAGTGTTCATAGCGCCCTGATAGGCGTTGTTTACGACCCATACCACTTGGTCGTTCAAGAAGCTTAAGAATCCTGCACCGTTGTTGTTCTGCTGGCCGATGAACCTATAAGCATAGACGTCGTTCTGAGTACCAACCGTTCCGACTGCAAGTATGCCGACTCTTGCGACTGCGTTGTTGGAGTAGTTGAATGCCTGCTCTAGAATGTAGTTGCCGGTTGCAGAGTACGAAGCACCCGTTATGACTTCAGCAGCGCCGCCATTTGTTGTAGATCCTGCAGTGTTTGACGTTTGCTGTAAGAAGCCGTTTGACGTCAACCATACGCCGTTCTCAGGCGTGAAGGATGCCCAGCTCTTTCCACCATACTGCGTGAACACGCTTGCTCCATTATCGTAAGTGCCATATCCTGTCGCAGTGTTGCTGCCGGACAATTGCGGTGCTTCGCCTATGTTGTTGCCAGAAGTGAAGAAGTTTGTGCCAGAGCCGCCAACTGCCACATAATAGATACTGTTGGCTGAGGAACTGGCAGCTATTGTGTTTGCGCCAAGGTTCACCCACACTATGCCGTTGGACTCGACCCATGCGGGCATCTGCATCCCGGAAACAGAGTTGTACACGAAGGTGTTGCCAGCAAGCGCGTTGACAGGATAGCTGGATAGCTTAACCTGCAGACCTGAAGACGTTGCGCGTGTCTGACTGTTGATTATGTTTACAGGGTAGCATGATGCTACAAACGAAGACACGCCTGATGGAAGGGTTCCGCAACCTGCCGCAAAAGAAACACCGGTCCCGAACAAAAACAGAAGAATGATAAATGAGAGGAAAACAAGCCGCAATACGTTGTTCTTCGAAGAAGCCTTCTTCTGTACCTTAAGCTCAACAGCCATGGTATCTCCGTTACCTAACGACAAATCTTGCACAGCCACCCTCGCGTATACTTGCCAGCTATGACACTAACCCTTTCTTTAATCACGGTATAGAGAGTATATATACGTTTGGTGCAGCTGAAATCTAGCGTTATGTTGGTTGCTGATACGGAATTACCCGCTCTGATCCGTAACTGTGAACGTGATCAGAGGCGCTCCTAGTGCGTCGTTGGTCTGGGGCACCTGGAATGTGAATGTTGCAGGTGAAGTCGTAGACGTGAGCGAATTTGCGATAACGTTTCCGGTTATCGTGTTTGTGATGTAGAAGTTGGCTGTGAACGGAGATGTGCCCCCTGTCCATGAACCGGTTATTGTCTCGTATTGTGACTGGTCTGCGATGCTGTTCGATGACCAGACACTTGTTATAGATAATGCCGGGTTGACCACTATCTGAACCGCAGTCACCTGGTTTGCGGAGACTGCAGATGTCGCAGAGTCCTTGACCCCTATGCAGTAGTATGTTGAAGAGGTCGGAGAGACAACGAATGTCGTCGATTGACCTGAAACAGATGCTGCCGTGTTCGCGACAGTCGTGTCAGATGAACATGTTGCAGAAGAACCTGAGAACAATGTGACTGCGAAGTTCGGTGCGCCTCCGATCCAACTTGCCGTTATCGTGTTGGACTGTCCGTTGTCTATTGTCGCACCGGTCGTTGTCAGTGTGGAGAGTGTGTTGTACACGGTCCATGATGTTGAGGGTATTGAGTTGAAGGATACTGAAACTGCGTCTTTCATCACGAAGTTTCCTGTCTCTGTTCCTATCTCGTTGGAAGCGGTCGTCCATGTTGATGACAATGAGGTTCCTGACTGTGACGGTACTGCGATCGTGTTCGTTATCGAACCTGAGTTCGTTATGATCGCGTTTCCTACGTAGTTCGGAGTTCCTCCTGTTATCGTCGCGGTTATTGTCTGGGTCTGTCCGACATCAACCTTCGAACTGGTTGGCGTCGGTGCCGAGATAGTCGGCGTTGCTGATATTGTTAGGGTGTTTGTAAGAGCCGGGCTTGGACCAGCATCATGGTTAGCGTCGCTTGCGAACGCATTGAATGTCCATGTCCCGTAGATCGTGTTCGTGCCTATCGCGTTCGCATAATATACTATGCCGTTGAAAGTCATCTTCAGGCTGTTTGATGAGACTGCGTTGATTGTGAGCGTCAGCGCGTTGTTTGTTGTTGGAATTGCAGCTATTATCGTATTGCTGAGCACTATGTTTGATGAAGCGGGTGGAGACCATACCCAGTTGCCAGTATAGGAAGTCGTGCCGGAAGTGCCTCCAGATATGATCGTGTTTGCAATCGAAATCTGCTTAACGTCTATGGAGGTGTTCGTGAGCGTGTATGGGTCAGGGGTTGCCGTTAGGCCAGCAAGAGTGACCACACCAGATGTTTCTGTTGGAACTACTCCGTTGTTGGGAAGAGCCTGCCTTATCCGGAACCAGTGCGTGATGTAGTGGTTGCTGGTGGCAGCGCCAAGCGCGATTGAGACTTGGGCCATGCTTGGAAGGCCATAGAGGGTATTGGTGGCAAGCAGCGAATGACCATTAGTCAGATCAGCAAAGGATAGAGAATTAGAATTACCCTGCCATAGAAGACTGCTTACGTAGTTGCCACCAGTCGTCAAGACGTCAGGTGTGTTTGAGATGTCCGCCTGGACTCCAGCAGACATTCTAGACAAATAAAGGGCCTGATTGCCATTTCCATCAAGCCTGCCGATATATCCGTTCTGTTCTGCAGTTGATGAGCTAAGAGTGCCGTATCCTTCGAAGAGCCTATATCCTGCAGTCGGGTTTGTAGCAGTAAGGTATGTTTCTGTAACAATTCCATTTGTTGTCGGAGTATATGATACATACACCCCAAATGCGTGCGAAGTGGAAGTTGCCGTGAGCGAAAGGCTGTTTGAGACAGCTAACGTTCCGGCAGATGAGTCCCATTCGGTCCATCTGGCGTTCAGTGCTGTGCCTGTAAAGTCGTCATATAGTGCAAAGACGTTTGCACCGTCATCATAAGCGCCATAAGAAGAGCTTAACTGTGGTGCTTCGCCGGTTATAGTGCTGCTTAGCATGCTTGTGGTTTTTGAAGCGAATCCGAGATAGATGGTGTTTGAGCATGATGCGCAGAAGAAGCTGTTGCTTGGATAGATCCTCAACCAGAAGAGAACATTAGCACTCTTGTATAGGGTATTTGCCGCATTATTCTCGTTAAGAGTGTTGCCCTCAAGCCATGATGGTATTATCGTGCCGTTCGCAAAGAAGAATTCGGTATTGTTGAGGCTGTTTGATTCGTATGATTGGTATGCCAATGCGTTAAAAGAAATTGGCACTTGGGCGTTTGATGGGAACGCATAGGTTTGTGCGTTTTGGATCGTTATGGGCAGGTAGGAAGTAATCGATGTGGGCACAGTCACTGCTCCGGCGACGCCGGACATAAAGAATATTCCTACAAACAGAGAAAGCAAGGCTAAGATTCTGAACATATTGCCGTTTATCACACCCCCCTCCAGCGCACCCTCTACCGCACGTATTTCCACGTTATTCTTACCACTACCTGGCAACGAACGTTGCATAGCCAGATTGCAACATCCCACAAGCATAATTGAGCTCCTTAAACGAATATATACCTTTGCTCTGGCATATCGGTACATGCGATATAGAGCATGCTGCAAAGCCCTACGTCAAAAGCCGTATCAAAAAGCAAGGCGTATATCTAGATAAACTAATTATTTACTGTAATTGAATGCCCGCAGATAAACAAAAAGAGCAGAACGCACAAGAGGACAATGACGCTCAGGAAACACAAAGATTCGCCAGGCTGACGGAGATAAAGGAGACCATAGAAAGTATGGACAAGACGACTCTCCAGAGCAATGACGCAAAAGCAGTTCTTGAATTTAAAGAGTACATTGATAAGTACGATAAGCTGAAAAAAGACCCGGAACTGATAGGCCAGATGATAGCTGCATTCGAAAAATGCAGTTTCGGCAGCTCCATCTTGATTCAGCCGATACGCAACATAAACAGCAGACTCCAGAACAGCAGGCTCTTACGGGTTGAGGCACCAGGAGAGGCGAAAGCGCCAGGGAACGGCTGTACGCTCAGATCAGATAAGAAGATCGGCTCCTTGAACGAAGAGACGAACCCGCTCTACACACTTATGAATCACTTTAAGGACAAGGATCCTCTGAGCATTGAGGGCGCCGCGCAAGTGCATGTTCTGTGGCAAGGCATTGTGAGTTTAGCCGCAGTACTGCAATATGATCAAGCCAAAATTGATGAAAACCCTCACACCTGCACAATAAACAAAGAGATGCTAGGAATTACCGAATCGCTCGCGCACGGACGCAATATGCGTGTGCTCAACATGAGACTGGAGGCAGCTGCAAGGAATGCTGCTAAATTTGTACCGAATGAAGAAGTGTCAGATGCGGTGAATGCAGAAACGAAAGCGAAACTGGATGCAGAAGTGACAAATGCGCTGAAAGCCATACAGGATAACATCAGCAGAGTCCTTATAGGAGAAATAAACAACAATATAATCCCAAGGCTTAGGGAAGCGCGCCTGGGGGTCAGGGTGCATGTGTTCGAGAAAGAAGCAATGGAAAATGCAGGCATCAACATGGAAAGAGTGTTCGAAATAAAAGAGAGCATAGACGACACGGTCCACCGGGACAAAGAGCTGAAAATGGCCTGCGAGTTCAATGACAATGTCTTAAAACTGCGGAAATACCTTAAGCTGAAGGCGAGCGAGGAGAGAAGCGCACATGTCGGGCACGTCATAAAGGATATGAATGACTTCTTCGAAAATCTTGACTGGCGGAACCGTAATCTAACAACAAACGAGTTTCCGCTGTTCAATGCGGTGAGCTCGCCAATTCTTGAAAAGGTAAAGGGAGCAAAGAGGCGCATGGATACGCTGTTTGTAGAACTATCCGCAACTACGGGAAAAGGCCTGGAAGATGTAGAAAATATCTCGATCACAGGGGGACTGAAGAACAAAAACGACGATGACAAGACAGTGATTCCTGTAAGGGCCTTTGTCGAGGATATGACAGAAACAATAAGGGAGCTATCCGAGCTCAACGAATTCAAGAAGTTTATCGATGGTCTCTCAAAGGATATGGCAACAGTCGATAAAGATCTGCCATTTGAGTTCATCAATAATCCCGAATTCATCAGTGATCCCGTTGCGCACTTTGAAGAATACAGGAAACGCCTGGCGATCGACAAGGGCAGCTCAACCATCAAAATAAAAGAAGAATACGAACCAAAGAATGCGGCACTGGAAAGAATAATGGATAGGATAGATGAGCTGAAAGGATTCGAGCCGAAAATGCTGAAGCAGATACACCTCTAGGCTTTTCGCAAGTCTTTGGGCAACCTAAGAGCACGCTAAATTAAAGGATCTTATCCTGTAAAGCCGCGCCCCTTTACAGTATCACCGCAATGAAGGACAATAGGTAAGTAACTCTCATTTATGGGCCTCTCAGAGCTTGTTTGTTTCTGTAATAAGTCCTTAACTAAAACTTTATATATTTATTTACACATAAGACTATGTGTGATATTCATGGTCAACATAACACTATCACTGCCAAAAGAGCTGTTCAAAGAGATGAAGAGGCACAAGGAACTCAAATGGAGCGAAGTGGCGCGGCAAGCCATAAAGAGAAAGCTAGAGGAACTGCGCAACATGGATAAATTGCTTGCTAAAAGCGAACTCAATGAAAAAGAGGCAGAGGAGATAGGGCATAAGATAAAGCACGATATCCGCAAAAGGTTCGAGGTATGAAAATAGTCGTAGACACCAACCGTATTATTGCCGCCTTAATTAAGGATTCTGCAAGCAGAAGGATATTGTTTTCAAACAAATTTGAGTTTTTAACTACAGAATTCACAAAAAAAGAATTGGAAGGCCACAAAAAGGAAATACTTGGCAAAGTGCACATAACAGAACACGCTTTGGACACTTTGATGTCTGCACTTTTCAAAAGAATATATATAGTTGAGGATATTGCCATAAAGGAAAGGTTTGGCCCTGCAAAAGCAATAATGGATGGGATCGATCCAGATGATACGCCCTTCATCGCTCTGGCACTCGCCGTAGAAAATGATGGAATATGGAGCGATGATAAACATTTCGCAATGCAAAAAGTAATTAAAATATTAAAGACAGAAGATATGCTTAAACTCTTGGAATAATATATGATAATCCGTAAGTCTACATGTTTGCTTCTCCGACTTCCATCATTCACTTTGTAAGTATTTGTGTTAATAATGCTAAAGAATATCTATCGACTCCGCACGGATGTGCAGGTTTATTGCAGGGCACGCTTTTATCCTGAATTCGCAGATTGTGCGCTCTTTTCTGTCTAGGAGTTGAATAGTGTACTCGGACCCTTCTATGAGTTCTTGCATTATTGTGCAGGAACCGCTTATTGTGTGTATGAAAAGCTCCTCGCCAAGATTTTTGAATCGCATATAGTGTGTGTTCTGTTGCAGTTTGCTTGCTTCGCCAACAATGTCTAGAAAGATGCTGAATTTTGCGTTGATGACAGCAGGCACGCGTAGACCTCTCTTTTGGACATAGGCATCCAATGCGTTGATGTGAAAGCTCGATTTGTCGGAATAGTCTACGGTCCTTATGAACGTCGTGTCTTGGGCCAGCTTTTCTCCATTGTCTTTCAGAACGTAGCTGAAAGCACCTATTCGGGAGTCCAAGAGCTTTAGTTTGAGCACGACATCGTCTTCGCAGGCATACGTGAATATGAGGTCTTTCGCCGCAACCGCAGCAACATCCGGTGCCTGTTTTAGATACAGCTTTATCTGACAGAGTCTACGCACGCTTTGCTCTATGTCGCTGATGTTGTGCGCAAGAAGCATGAGCCCTATGCCTTGTTTCCGGAAATCCTGTATGCGTTGCCTAAGGTCTTGTATTGCTGCCGATTCCTTGTTGCCTAAGACGGTCTGTGCCTCCTCAAGGCATATGAGAAGCCTGAGCGCATCATCGCCGTCAGTGTCAAACTCTGCAGCAATCGCGTATATCTGATTCAGCAGCAGCGCATATAGATACGCCCTCTTCCCACTGCTCACGCCAGATACATCGAAAATTATTCCTTTCTCTGAAAGTTCCTCAATCAGTACACCTTCACTCACAGCGTATTCTGGTTTGCTGAGGATTGCACGTAGATTTTCCAATGCAGATCTTATGTTTTCGCCGTGTTTGGTGTACGTTATGCCCGCATTTGTCTTCTTTGCATGGAACCGTATTATCGAGTCCTCTATTGCAGCATACACGTTAATTGGATTTGGAGTATCTGTTTCTGAGTAGATTCTCCTGAACGCGTTCAGCAGGCATTGTTCCAGAGGGTTCTGGTACGGTCCTGCATTAGATGCGCTTGCAAGTACAAGGGCAAGGTTCTCATAGAATTTTTCCCTCTGCGCTTTCGGAGGGCATCGAAAGAGATTGATCGGGATCTTGTCCACGTAAGGCCTTATCAGATGCATACCATGCGCAATGGCAAAGCCATCCCATTCGTTGGTGGGCGCGATTACAAGGATCCGTGTGCAATTATTGCTAGCCTTCACAGCATCTATTATTGCCATCGCCTCCTTGGTCTTGCCGCTGCCAGGCAAACCCGTTATTATAAAACCAAGGTTCATTGTCGACTGCTCTATCCTTACGACATGATTTGTTTCTGCAACGCCATTCTTCATGAATGTGCCTATCGCTATGCCCTTTTTCGTGCTTTGCGAGATGGTGGGCAGAACATAGTTGAGTTTGTAAGCGCCATAGAAATTCACGAAGTTATTCAGGTAATCTGTGCCTAGAGGGAATGCTCGCGCGCTAAAAAGCTCCGCCAGTTTCTCTGCAAGACTAGAGTTGCATTCGGATTCGTTAAGCAGCATAAATCTTGTTGAAAGATACTCTTGCAACTCCGTGCATTCCTTTGGTATGATGAAAAACTGTTTGTATGCTAGGCTATTGCCCAGTATTGCATTGTTTATTGAGCTCAACATGCTGTTAAGTAATGCAGTCTCTTCCGATTCCATGAACAGATCTCGCTGTGTTGATGAACTGGATTTCTTGCTGAATATCTCAGTCACGGCAGAGCGCGTTTCCCTGACTTCTTTCCTGCTCAGTGTCCGTTCCACGTAAGATTTTGCCCGTTCTAGCTCCTTCTCGCTTGCGGGCAGGAAAGCCACTGCAACAAACCCATCGCCAAGGGCAAGATCAAATATGTCGTGCATGTGATGCTCGTCCGACTCCTCTATCCGCTCAGGCCTCTTGTAGCACGACAATACCTTCAGGCTCATGGTTGCGTTAAACACCGCGCACTCTGTTCTTTCAAATCCGATTCCAGGTATTGACTGGCGTATGTCCTTCACCTTCTTTTCGGAGATGCTCGCATCGATGCACAAGAAGGTGGTTTTCTGACTAAGATCGTACAAAAGCAGAAATGCATTCCTTCCGATGATTTCAAAGAAGGATACTTTGTCCGGTTCCTTATTTGGCAATGCAGTTACCCTAAATGCATCAAATCTCACATTCACAGGATCACGCATATCAGCACAAGGGAAAGAAGCATACCAGAAAGAAGCCCTAGCCTAAGGGTTCTTGGCATGTCGACTCTACGCTTGACAACGTATGCAAAGACTATGCAGAATCCGGCAGGCAGTGCCAGGTAAATTGTAACGGGATTCAAAGCATACAATGGAGCCATCGCTTTCTCGATGCCGAGAAGTGCGGCAAATATCGCAAATGCGCCTACAAAAGAGGCAAAAAGTGCCTCATACATGTTGGCACTACGATAGAAGCTCTTTATGTTTTTGAACGTGCAATCACCAAAAGTACACAATAAAAGAAATGAAAGCCAGGAGCAGCGCACCCACAACGGCATCTGTTCCGACCTTGCGCATTCCGGAATCCTCGCGGCTATTTCCAAACAGCATGAGAAGCGAACCTATGTTCAATATGGCAAGGCATATTGCAAGCCCTATTCTGGCAAAGTATCTTTCGATCAGCACCCTATCACACTCATGAATCCGTTGAGCTCGTTGAATAGCATGAACGCACATGCGCCGGAGCACCTTGCAAGAAGGGCCTGAACCTCTTTCTTCTCGCTGCACGTAGAGACAGCTATGCATATGTGATTTGAACCGTACAGCCCGCGCTTCAAGCCGGAATGCATCTCGATGAAGTGTATGACGCAATTTGATTTTAAGAAAGAGGACACAGACATGCCGTCCTTCAATGCATAGGATCCCGTGTTGATTGCAGTCTCGTAAATTCTTTTCGCAGCTATTTCACGATACGGCATCGCACTCCTACAAAGCACGCCCAGATATACATCTGCGCAAACAGATCCTATGAATTCATCATTGTTGATTGGACTCGGACAGCCCAAGTGCTCGTGCAAAGCAGCAGATATCTCGTTAACGCTTACAGGCAATGCCTTCACCATGCGCATGCGGGCGTTCCGCTTGTACAACTGCACAGCAGTATCCTGAATTAGCCTCTTGTCTAGCGAATTGTGACACTCGCCGTGCTCGCAGTCAAAGACAATCATCACCTCTTTGTTTGAGGTAATGTGTTCAGAGATGAGTTTGATGGAGAAATAGAACGCAATCCCGATCGGCAGGAGCGCAAGACTGAGATAGTTGCCGAAATAATATATAGGATACTCTGCAACGCTTCCAGCATATTCAATGGACACCATATTCCTGCCCAAAGAGAAGGGCGCATACACGCTCAGTACGCCACTATAGTTAGTTGAAATGCTTGCGAAGTATCTATCGTTTAGCACGACCTCAACGAGTCTACTGTGTAGAACAGAACCATCGTAGTGCACATACGCAACGATATGGTTTCCGCTAATTCCGACTTTTTGCAAGCAAAGCACTTTGCACGTATCTGCAGCGGAAATGTGCAATAGGAGTGCTAAGAAAGCCAACGACAGAATTGTGCACGCCAAAAATCTGGTAGAAGTATCAATCAATACATCACTCTTTTTCAGCCAGTAACGAGGCAACTGCGCTTATTTCAGCATCGCCCACTCCAAGAGAATACAGTGCGGCGTGCTGTCCGGCATCTCCAGTTCGGGTCATGGAGCGCGCATTCTCTAATACTTCGGCACAGAACCTTCTGTAAGTCCGTGCTTTCTCATTCAGCATCTTCTTTTCTCTTGAGAGAATGACGAGCTCTCGCGAGAGTGTCACATTTATGCCGCTCAATGCGACTATACGCTGGCTCAGTACATCATCAATGGACTGATCATCGAGGACAGAGAATGACCAGCCGTTGTGCAGAGCTTCTACGATGTAAGGATATACTTCAACAAAGTCTACAGAATAGAATGCCTTGAGATAAGCAAGAATGGAGAGAAACTTAAGCAAATTATCGGTGTATTCTCTTCGGTCTGGTTTCGCGAAAAAGAACTTGAGAGATATCGAATCCCGGCATAGCTCTAAAAGAGCCTCATGGTCTCTCTTTGCCGCCTCGACAATCACATACACGCGCCTAGTTCCTGAAGAGCACAGTTTAAGGCATCGGAAAGAGTTTAGCGCATTTCCCGCTTCTGCCAGACTAGAAACTAAACGTGCATGCACGTGAAAACAAGAACACAGCAACCGTCTATTGTCCTGCACGCTCGTACACCTCTGCGATCATGGCGTCGCTTATGCGCAGCGCTCTGAGATAAGGCACTATCTCTTGTCTGTGCAATCCGATCTTTAACAGGAACTTTACAAAGGCAGTCGCTTCAAGCTCCCGGTCATTGATGCCCATATAGCTCTCTATCTTCTGTCGTACGTCTGAACCAGCAAAATGCCTTTCGGTGATCTTCTGGAACTCATATCCTGCTATTCTCAAATACATCGCATCACATCGTATACCGTAAAGCTTGGTGTCAACGCCGTCTATGCGCTCTATGAAAAATCGCACATGGCCACTTTTTTCTTTCATAGCCATGGAAAGCATGCACGCACCTTGGTTCAGTTGCAAAATGCGCTGCTTCTCGAATTCGTCGATTATCTCAGCATCTAGTAGAAATGAGTAATCTGTGCTGTTCTGCAATCTGAAGAGTACGGTGCATGCGGCATTCGAGAGAACCTCCTTGCTTACGTCGCTTGTAAGTTGTGTGGCGGTGACTATCCCTATTCCGTACTTTCTGCCCTCCCTAAACAGTGCACCGATATCGCCTGCACTCTCGATGAAACGCCATGCCTCATCGAGCACCACTATGCGGCCGAGATCTTTCTCTAATCGCAGGCTATGCATCCCGTCGATCAACATGTCAAGGAGCTGTGCCGCAGTGAGTTTCCTTTCGGTATCGTTCTTCTGCACTGACAGATCTATGCTGGCAATCTGCCTTGAAGAGATGGTACCGAAAGATGGAGGCACAACTGCCGAATCAAACACGGTCCCTCCAAGAAATGATATCAAATTGCTGTACTCTCCGTTCCAGTCGAGCACCAGAACTTTAGTGTTGCAGCACAGCGCATTCCTTGCTATAAGGCTCTTAAGGAAATACGTCTTGCCGGCACCAGACATGCCGAGCACCGCGATATGTGGATTCAATAGCTTGCTTGTATCCAAGAAGAACGGCGTATGATACACGCGCGTCTTGCCCAGATAGACCCCAGAATCATCTTCTAGCGAAGGTTCCGACATGCCATCCATGCACATCATCGTGCTTGCATACTTTGCATTGGAATTGATTCCGGTTTTCATTCTACCAGCGTCGAGTCGAGTTCTAAGACTGTGATGAGTTCAGTACCTGAAAGAAGCGCGGGTTCTGCACCAAGAAAGGCACCCAACTTGCTTGAAAGCTCATTTAGCTGCGAAAGCGCTAGCTCCGATGCTGTGAATTTGTTTTCCGAAAGCGCACTTGTCATTATGTAATGACGGAGCCTCATAGGTGCGCTCGCACTTACGGTTTCTATCTCTTTCTCAAGTTCCGTTATCTCCCTTTTCAGAGCATCGAGCTTCGCGATGTGCTTCTTCTCAGAGGAAGTGCTGAGCTTTGACATCTCCAGGCGCTTCATGCTCACCTTGGTCTGCATTGCATCGAGAAGCCTCTTTGCACTCAGCCGTTCTGCTTGAAGCACGAACTTGAAAGGTGCTCTAGTCTGCTGTATGATGCTCTCAAGCCGCTCAAGTTCCATGCCGCGCTTTGCGTTTGTGGTGAGCAAGGCTGCCGCTGTCGCACTGAATGCGCCGTTGCGCTTACGTACCGCCGTTTCTCTTGCACCGCTCAGCTCGTACCCGTTGAACAGCTCCACTAAGTGCGTGTGCTTGAACATGATCGCTTCTATGACATACCAGAGCCTGTAAAGCAGCGCTGTTGCAAGTATTGCAGTCAGGCTTGCCGCTATGAGCAGCCTATTCAGCGTAGCAATGCTTGCGATTGTGACCATTACTTCGAGCACAAGCAGCGTTACGAACGTCCAGTCCTCCATATGATCACAGCATGTAGAACCTTCCGAAGCTCACCTCAGAGCCCAGAACCCTCGCAAGTTCCCTTATCGAGATTGCGGTGAGTATCAGCCCGAACACGGGCAGAAAGAACACCTGTATGACTATCTGTGCAATGATGTTCAGCAGTTGTTTGGCTATGTTCTCAAGCGAAGCCATCGCACCGCTGAAAATGGAAGAGATGCTTGCACCATTGGTCGTATTGAGATTCGCCGTGCTGCCCATCATTCCGTTTGCGATCCTGCTCGTATTGAGTTCAAATGTGCTTACCGCAGTATCATTGAGAGCTCCGGCATAGCCAGCGACAAGCTCGGCGTTTAATACGTATGTCAGTGGCAGCACGGCAAATAGTCCGATTGCGATAGCCATGATTGCGCCACCTATCCTTCTTGTGATGTACGTGATGCGAAGTATTATTCCTACAGGAAGCAGTATCTGCACCGCGGTAAGAGAGATGAATTTGAGCAGAATTCCCTGGGCCTCGATGCTTATTATCGATGCTCCGAGAGCCCCGATCACATATCCAAGCTGATTCAATATAGGATCCATCATGCCTGCAAGGCTTACGCCGACAAGCCCGCTGCCGAGCTTAACCGCACCTATGAGACCAAGACCCACATATACCGAGACGGTACCCGCAAGTGTGCCGAAAGCGGTTTCTATAAGCGGAAGATATGCGATGCCATTTATGCTCACCGGACTGGTCCCAACAAGGTAGTTGTACGCAAAGCACAGAGCATAATTGCTACTCATGAAGCTTTGGCATGTTGCCGTCAGTTGCATACTAGAAGTAATGTTGTTGATGAGCAAAGCAATCAGTCCATTGCTGCTAAATCCAGAGATCAGCATTCCCACAATTGCACCGTTTATCAAAGCCTGCTGCAGCTCGGACCTTCCGAACTCTTTCAACCTCTTGTCGTCTGCGGCAAAGCCGATGCCCAAGACGATGCCAGATATGGCAAGCATTATTGCGACAAGGTCTATCGCAATATTGTAAGCGCCGATATCTGCAAGCACCACATTCACCTCAGACAGAGTTCGTAACTGTGAAGTTGCTCAAAAGCTGGGTGGATGCGATGGCCAGCGAGGTAGACGCAACACTCAAAGCGCCGACCACGATTGCACCTATTATTATGTTTATCGCGGCCGTGTGGAAGTTGGCCTTCTTATCAGGGGGCAGCATCTGGCCTATCGCATAGAAGATGCCAGCAAGCACGAACAGCACCGCGCTGAGCGCAGGCCCCACCTGGACGAGTATAAGCTTTATGTTGTCAAGTTCCGTAACAAGCTGCGACGCCGCATATGTGCTCTTTGAGAACAACATAAGAATAAAGAGAGGCACCGTTATGTACCTTGCAAGCGTCAGCAACCGATGCGCTTCGAAGATTGGGCTATCCATTCAACTACCTATACTTGTACTTAAGTATATGAATGTATAGTTATTTAAACATTTTCATACATGGCATATCAATATAGAAATAGAACGTGTGCTGGTTCATGTTAGACGATTTAGGTATACCAATAAGCCTTTTATATATGCATACATATACATATATCATGACAAAAATAGTTTCCCTTACCAATGAGGTCTATTCGACGCTGAAGCGGATGAAGAAGAACAAGTCGTTCTCTGAGGAGATAAAGGAGCTCATAGTGCGAGCAGGCACCAAAGGAGACGTTAAGGAGCTCAGGAAATTTATGGGAGTCTGGAGCAAGGAGGATGCCAAAGCCTTCTCGAAGGAGATAACGGCAGCCAGAAAAAGCAGCAAACACAGGTATTTTGCATGATATTGGACACTAGTATTCTGATAGAAGTGCTAGGCAACAACACAGCCGTACAAGAGAAATTGGAGATAATAGGAGAGCAAATCGCAACTACGACGATAACAGAGTATGAACTTTTAAAAGCTCCAAAAAGTAACGAAGCGCTTGGGAGTTTGGACATCATGAATGTGTACGCTTTTGACAGCGTTTCTGCCGGAAGGTCTGCAAAAATATTCAAGGAGTTGAAAAAGAAAGGGCGTATGATAAACGAGCTTGACATCCTTATAGCAGCCATAGCAATAGCTCACGACGAGCTGCTAGTGACGCGGGATAAAGACTTTGAAGAAGTAGAGGGCCTGAAGCTCTTGATCATGTGAACTTCAATTGTTGAAGCAGATTTTGTAAGTGCGCAGCCTTTAGAGAAAGGGATAATATTCTGGTGTGCTTGCTGTCTTTTGTCTCGCCATCCTAATTGTTGGCATATAACCTTGCCCTTGTTTCTAGTTATTTACACATAGCCCTCCAGAGTCAAAAATGAAACTTAGAAGCCCATGATACCTCATTTACAAAAAATACGGGCCACCTCTTAGGGCGCATAGTAAGGGCATGCCTCATAAGGTTCTAAGACGTAAGAACTGAGACGCTTCAAGCCAGGTTATATGTCCGGTTACTCAGTTCTTGGAAAATACGACAGTGACGCTTTTTGATATCTTTATCTGGCCAGGATAGAATGCGGAGCTGCCGTTTGTACTAGTTGAAGCGCCACTGACAGCATATGGATACGGATAGATATACTGATTCTGTACCGTAATATTTTCGATTTTAAGCTGCGTGTCATTGCCAGTCAGAGTTCTTGCCTGCGCAGTTGCATTTGCTATAGCAAGAGATAGCGCTTGCTGATTAAGCATTGCGGTTTCCGCATCAGAGAGCGTTGCTTGAATGCTCTGGAATGTTAGGCAGGGTATTCTAGACAAAGCAGTTATTGCCGCACTTACGTTATTGCTGTTTGGTAAGGTTACCAGTATATCTTCAGTTGCGACATATCCGTTAAATCCTGTAACATTAGAGTTGATACAATAGTTTGGGATTGCGGTTCCGGCCCCTACGGGTAGGAAGTAGCACCCTGTTTGATAAGGTTTATTGATGCCATAATAGGTAGTCTGGATTAATGTAAGATTTCTATTGATTAAAGGCAGTATAGTGGTATTAAACTCTTGCAGAGTCAGGCTCAGGTTGGCGGCTGCTGAAGCGGTCGTATTTCCTGTACCATTTAGTGCGATGTACATTAAAGCCTCCTTTGCTGTTGCGGAGGCCGTTCCGCTAGCAGATACGGTTACATAAGAGAGGTGTTGCGGCAGGGCGCATAGTATTACAAATCCAAGAAATACAAGTGCAAGGGCTAGTGAAACTATTGCGATCGGCAGATACAGCGGTTTTGTATCGGCTTTTGTTTTCGTTGATTTTTTCGCCATTTATATAACCCACGCAATAACAAACGAGTTAAACATATAAATAAGCCACGGATGTTTCGTTTATTGTTCGTGGTTTATTGATGATAAGCCACGGATTGACCCCGTTTTCACATCCAAAACAAATTCCCATACCTTGGCATGCTAGATAAGCCCAAGCGACATAATGCCTAACGAAAATGCAAAGAGGCTATACAGATCAGGAAAAAATAAAATCCTTGGAGGAGTTTGTGACGGAATAGGCGAGTATCTCAATATCGATCCGATATTCATCAGACTGTTGTGGATACTGTTCGGGATTTCAGGAGTTGGCATCTTGGTTTATCTTATTGCGTGGATCATCATTCCAGTGAATCCGAGAGATACGTGATAGAAAAGAACTTGGCCATCACGCTTCGAGCAAGGCCAGGGTCATCAGACCATGAGCAGCAGTATGCCGGCAATTACCAGCGCCATGGCTAGTAATTCCTTGAAGGAGAACCTGTCCCCCAGAAATATCATTGCCAGACCTGCAACCACCACCGTGCTCATACTCAATACCGCAGTCACCAGCGCCACCTCGCCAGTCTGCAGTGACAGAAGCATGAAATACACTCCGATGATGACCAAAACAACAGCCAGAACGGCAATTGAGGCCACCTTTAGGTTAATCTTGCTGATTGCGGATGATATCGAAACGAGACCTAGCTTCGGGGTAGATAAGTCTGTGACCATAACTTTCAGCAACACGTCCGATACCGAAAACAGGCACATCGCAAGAAGCGCAAGCACAAGCCAGTTCATTCGATCACAGCATGTGATTGGATAGATAGTATCCTATATTTTTCCTTGCGAGCACTGAGAACCCGTTCACTACGCCTAACCTTCCGTTTATGAACTTGTATTGTGCTTCCTTTGCTGTCCCACGACTTTATTAGCTCTAAACCAAACTCTTTGCAGCCCGAATATGTATCAACTGTTCCGGTGTTGAAATCTTGCGAGAGGACCAGTATGACGAGCTTGTTAGACAGCTTGCAGAGATACTCTCTCCAGTCTGAATTTTGGGGCATCCAGATGCAAAAGACTGCATCAAACGTCTTATCATGCATCGCTTTTCTGCCCTTTTTCCACTTACCGCCATCATCAACTGCCTTTGTTTTAGGCATGTCTGCGGCCATGGCCATCGCTTCTACGCCGTTTAACTCGAATTTGCAGTTCGGAAAGCAGCTTGTAGGTAATGGGCAGTCCCAGAACCCGGTGTCTATGCCTTTGAATTGCACCAGCCTGCTGAATTTAGATCTTACTTGGTGCGTTATGTGCTCGCACAAGGATAAAAGGAACCTGCCCGAACCGCACCCGACATCCAAGACAGAATAGCAGTCGTTTTCTGCGAGAAGGTCTGCCAGTGCAATAAGGTCTTTTTTCTTAGGTTTGAAGAAACTCTCTGCTGCTTTGGCCTTGCTCGTATCTCGCGCACTTTTCCCCGTCATCTGGCGGACATAACCATCCGCTAGCAAATACTCGACTTCCTCGAAGCCATTGGCTTCTAGGCCTTGTAAGTCGGTACGGTTCTGCATAAGCTCTTCAAGCTTCTTCATAACATCAGGCATTTCGGCAGCCGCAGCATTGTTGGTCAGCTTTTGTACGACAGGTCTTGGTTTTATGCTGTTTAAAGTAGTAGTGGCTCAAGCCTGCCGGCAAGGCGCGTGCCCAAGGATAGACGCAGCGCGATATCGCCGCAAGAACTTTGCCTTGTCTATGTAAGCAATGCTGGAACTGCACTTAGGATCGTATCTGCTTCTTTGCGTGGATGAGCTGAACGTGTTTTACTTGTAGTCCGATTTTGACGGGGGAGAGATTTGGTCTTCACGACAAGATTTACATTTATATTATAGATGCGATTAATGCTTTGTGATCTGAAACATTTTCTTTTAGACACTTAAAAGATTCAAATTTGAGATTTTTAGAAATCAGTATATAATCCAAAACTTCTTTTTTGCTCGGATAGGAAATGTATCGTTTATGGGTATAGGAACTTTTGTACTTGCTTTTTGCTAATCTAGATACTTGTTGTGGTTCTAATATATTGAAATCACCAATAATTATCGGTTCAATTTGTCTCTTTTTTACATAATCTAACGTTTCACGCAGTTGAGGCAAGCTAAATATATTATTGTTCGAGAAATGCACAATTATTATGTCGAATATCTTATTGACTTTTATCTTTAAATGCAATATTCCACGCGGATGTCTATCCGCCTTCTGCCTTTTTAATCTTCTTTTTATTACTTTTATAATAGGATATTTTGACAATACTGCCAATCCCTCAAAAGCCCCCAATTTATATTTTTCTGGTGTTCTCGATATCTTTTGTAGGTTCTGAATAGGGTAAAATATGCAATAAGGATAATGTAATTTTTCGTTTAATTGCTCTGCCTAATCTTTTCCCTTTTTGTTAAATTTTCTATCATCCCTTACTTCTTGTAGGGTTACAAGGTCTGGATTCTGTTTTTTTATAAGCTTAATTATTTTTGGCTTCCGCTCTGCGAAATCTTCGTAGTTCCAGATATTTAAGTCCAGAATTTTTACCAAGTTTATCAACAGTATTACATAGGTTTTGGGTGGTGGTTTGAACACGACACTTTTTCCGACGACAAACCTTTTCTTGCTGGAATGTCTCTCGGCGACAGAAGTCTAGTAATGACGGGGGCGGCAGTCATACTTGAATTGTGTTGGCGAAAGGGCCACTGATCCGTTATCATTTGTTATTTCTTAATGATTGAATTTCAGTACAGTGATAACTAAGCATACCTATACTCTATACTGCTTTTGCCACTATGTTAAATCTACGGTCAAATTTAGTTAATGGCAGCCTCTTTTTATCGGCATTAAATACACTTATCACTTTCCAGCCAGATTTTTCCAGCATAGTTCCAACTTCCTGAGCGGAATAAAGCAGAACGTCAAATTTTTGCGCATAGAGTAGTTTCAATGTTTTGCCGTTATCTTTGTAAAATCGCCAATTAGATGTGCGATGTGAGGTCTTTTTATCGAAATGTGCCGCATCTATGAGCACAATGTTTCCGACCCGCTCCAAGCCTTCGTAAGGTTTTTGTGGAGTTAATGCATTTTTATTCTGAGTTGCCAGAATAAAGAACAAACCTCCTCTTTTCGTTATTTTTCTGAGTGATTTAAAGAATGTGATGTCTTCTTCTTTAGTCCCGTATCCTATGCTTGTAAATACGTTTGCACACGCATCGAATCTTTCGAGGGGACTGCAAATTTCTTCGACATTTCTCATGTTCCCTTGGATGAATTTTACTCGTTTTCCTACGTTGTTCATTTTTGCCTTTTTGTTTGCGATAGCGATATAGTTCTTTGAAATATCGATTCCTGTAACATCAAAACCCATTTTGGCCAGTGGGATAGACACTCTGCCCGTACCGCACGGTACATCAAGCACTCGCTTAGCGGTTTTCATATGCTTTCTGATTTGAATTTTGATGAACTCCGCTTCTTTTACTCCGTCTTCTGAGCGTGCCTCAAGAAATAGGGCATACCACTGTTCCGCATTAATACAGAGCCTTTCGGCAGACCACATAGTATCATAGTCAATAGATATTCGGGATTTTTAACTATTGCGCAAAGATACTACTGTCTAACGTTGTTTGAAGGTCTGACGGGGGCGGCAGTCATACTTGAATTGTGTTGGCGGAAGGGCTACTGATTCGTTATTGATTGGTAATTTCTTCATGCTTGCAACTTTGCAACTTCTAAAAGTGCTGGGCGAAAGGAGAGAAAGTTTACTTACACTCCAACAAACTTTCGCAAACAACACAAAAAGAAAGCATAAGTATTTGAATAAATAGAGACGACAATGTGTTAAAATGTCTGCTAGACAAAGGACTGAAGTGCAGTTTAAGAAAGTAAGCAATACAGAAGTATTCATATCCGAGACAGAGGCAAATTACACAGATTCTATGGCTCTTTTGCAGCAAAAGCACCTAAGAGCCATGACTTATCAGGAAGCACTTGTACTCATAGACAGAAACCCTGGGCTAATGGGGCAATTGAAGGAAAAATGGTTCTGGCTAGCCGGAAAAGGTCTTAAGGAAGAAGGATATCATATTTTTGATAATGAAGGCAAGCTCGTCAAAGACAAGGGCGAGAAAAATATAGTTTTTGCTTATAATCCTGAGTTAGAACTTTATATTACTTTCGAAAATGGCAAGCAGGTAGAAGGGGATGGCGGCATTGAAAAGACAGTTTTTGCTTCTCCAGGAAATAATCCGCTGTCGCTGGAGGTACTTGCGGACCTCAATACCCATTTTGGAGGTCGTTTCAACCTCGATGCGAAGTTCAACGAACCTCTGGATGTTGCCCCTGTGGTGGTTGGGGTTCCAATTGACTTCAAAATGGCCGCACCTAAAATTGCTGAAGCATTAAGAACAGAAGAATGACCTCTTTGTCTTCTGCCCAGGTTTGCATGGAGTGATTCTGCGAACTGGCGGATAGGTTATCTAGAGGACCAAGCATAAGAGGTAGCTAAGTAACTCGTATCTGTGGCTTATGGTTCTGTATTTGAACATGATGTATGTGTGACGGGGTGGCAGAGTATACTACGTTGCAGTTGCTGAACGATCCTTTTTTGTTATGGAAAGATGGCTAACTATTCTAAAAATACAAAGGCTTAATCAACTGGCTCTGTTGTATGCGATGCGATTGATACTTAAAAGATATATTTATATATCTTATTAGTATATATATTATTATGAAGCTTCAAACAGTCCAAGTAGAGGTTATGCATTCCCCCCGGCTTGCTACAGTGCTCATGGTCGAAGATACTCTACGGAAAGCAGGAGAGGTAATAAAGATATCCGAGCTAAAGCGTAGGCTACCTAAGAAGATTATGCACAGTACGCTGCTGCAGATACTGGACTACTTACAACAGAGCGGCAAGATACTCATAACAACTAAGGGAGTGCTCTGGATATACAAACCTCATGAAGAACTTGAAAAGATTATAGAACATGGGTTGGAGGTATGAACGATGCAAGACCCGTAAGAGTGGTGCTAATAGAGCAAGCCAAAGAAGAGTTCGAAGGACTTAACAGAATCGTTGGGATTCAACGGTCCAAAGGTGTAAGTAATTCAGAAGAAATGCAACTATTGAGATCCATACTACAGAGGATAGAGCTGCTAAAACAGAATGCTATGCTCGGTGACAACATACCAAAACGCCTGATACCTAAAATATTAGACGTGAACAACCTATTCAGGCTGGAGTTAACTCATTTCTGGCGTATGCTATACACCTTGAAAGGAAATGAGATTGAGGTGGTTGCGATTGTGCTCTACTTAGTCGATCATAAAAAGTACGATAGAATATTAGGTTACAAGGGCCGATGAGTCACAAACACCTGATAATCAAATACTGCTCTTTTGAGGGTCTGGCATTCTTGAAAATATTGCTGTGTAACGATAACGTAACGAAAAACTACATAAATCCCTATGGGTCGGGATTTGAACTTCTTCAATATATGACGGGGGCGAGATTTGAACACGCGACCTCTAGATTTCTTAGCATCATCGCCGAAGGCTCATCACTCATAGTGCTTTTGCATATGAGTCTAGCGCTCTAACCAGGCTGAGCTACCCCGCCATGTGCGATTGCCGGGATTTGAACCCGGGTTATAGCCTTGGCAAGGCTACGTCCTACCAGACTAGACTACAATCGCGCGTGCTATATTCACACGAACAGATTAATAAATATAAGTGTAGGTATGACCTGAGCGTGCATTCATGGACAAAGCCAAACGCAAGGTGCTTGTCTTCGGCAATCCATTGGTTGCGAAAGACAGCATGCCTCTGAGGCTCGTCGAAAAACTGAGGAATAGGTTTCCAGAACTCGAGTTCAAGGAGTTCGACCCTAGCGAGAACCTGGAGAAAGAGGGACGAGACCTTAACATCATAGACGCTGTTGAGCAAATCAAGAAGGTAACGCTGATAACAGACATAGAAAAGATACAGACGCAGAAAGCATACTCGTTGCATGATTTCGATCTCGGATACAGCCTGAAGCTTTTGAAGAAGCTCGATTATATCGATAGTGTGAAAATATTCGGCGTTCCTATGCGCATGAGCGAGAAGAAGGCACTGGAACAGCTTTCTGAACTTATCAAGTCGAACTTGTCCTGAAAAAAGAAGAGACGACGCAAAAAGGATTCATTGATGTGTCCGAAGCAGTCTGTTGCGATTGGATGACCAGTCTTGTTGTACATCCAAGAAGTCGACAATTCGGCCTTTAGTACGCACATACCACGCTTCGACCGCACATGTCCTTTCTTGGGGCAATATGTCAAGAACTTCCTTAACAGCAGCACCTACGAATTCCAAGACCTGCTCTCTTTGTGCAGGAGCAGTGGAGACAAGTTCGGTAAACCCCGAATGACCTATTCTGAGCATCGTTTCTGCGTTGAACTGCTTTGATATCAAAGACGGTTCTCCGTCAAAGTTAAGCTCGACCTCAAGCCCACCATATTGATATCGTTCGATACGGAGAATGTCTGGAGCATCATCGTTGCACTTGCCTGCGGCCTTTACAGCTTCCATACTATCAACACCATTTTCAAATCGTCGCGTTCTTGTAACAGATAGCCTACCCGCAGTATATGAACTACCTCAGATAGACACTGGTCTTGCCTAAGGACTTCTTCAAATTAAAGTTTATATAACTATTGTCGATAGAAAGGTAATGTTCTTCCGATGATGCCCTCTAACCCTAAAAGATGCAAACTTCAAGATGCACACATCATGGACCAAGATGGTTGAAGGCACACATCACCAACCATCGTCAACATCAAAAATCAAAACCTTCTGACGCACAAGAGTAGCCGACACAAAAGGAGCAGGATCGAACTGTAGCAATATCTGCTTCTGCAGCTCGTGAATTATCGAATCAGGGCATATAATGAGATCCACCATCTTGCCGTCGAAGTGGTCATGCCTAAATTTGTCCGCTCTCTCGATCACACCATAACGCCGGATAAGGAGAACTTGGTCTGGCAGCCCGCCCGCAGGAGAGTACGGCTTGACATCGTCAAAACGGAATACAGTTCTAAATGAGCCTTTCTCCAGAGTATACTCTTCAGGAATACCTTTCATCGGAACAGTTGCATGTACCACATGCACAATGAGCTTTGGCGGTTCATTGTCTTCAGACACTTCATCGACAGGCACCTCCCCCGCAAGCAGTCTAAGCAGATATGCTCTGTCGGTACCGCTGGATTCGAGTGCTACAAAAAGCTTCTCTAAATTTTCCGGACTGAGCCGCGCAGGATAAGTATTCTTAAAGATGTTGCATATGGTGCCTAGAGCGAGGTTTGTGCGCTTTCCAACGTCAGTAGCTGAAAGGCAGTGCTTTGTTGCCAGTCTTTGGGCCTCTTCGCCAAAGGTCTTTTTTCTTATGTCAAGGTTTGAATCATAACCTGCAAGTTTCAATAGTTCTTTTCGCTGCGCTTCAGTCGCATTCAATTGCGACAGCAGGTTCTCTAAGTTCTTCTGGCTTGGAAGGTTCCTACCATGGATGGCATTGCATATAGTGCTGTAGCTGATATTCACGAGCGCGGCAAGACGCCTTCTTTCAATCCCACTCTGTGACACCAGCACAATAAGTGCATTTCCGAATGCCTCTTTGTCTGGGACCTTTTCTTCGGTTATTGCAGTTTCGATAGAATCTTTGCGCAGAGCAACATCACGAGGATGCACACCTTTGGACTTTTTAGCAGCAATTTCCATTTCATCAGCAGAGGATTGAGGGTATGTGAATATTTCCAGATATATATGCCTTCCGAACCCTATGACTCTGGGACAAAAGTCCTTCTCACTCCTAGATAAGAACCAGAATAGAAAAGGCTACTTGCTGTTTTAAGATGCCTTCTGGGTTCACTCGGTCTAAACGACCTTTTTCTATCGTTCTTTGACGACAGAACGGACATTATTACTGATCCGCCTTGCTCTGGTCAATATAATTTGGATGCAAAACGATAAAGATTTTGGCAGAGATAATATAGAAGACCTGAAAAGGTAGAGTGCCAAAATAATGGTTGACTTATGTCCCAGACTCGAACCCTATGGTTCTGCTCAGCTAAGCCCTATCAGCACAACTCCAAAAGCTATTGTAAGGACGCCAACCCACCTGAGAAATGGCACGGACTCGTTCAGGAAAAGCGCAGCCAGGATTACCGCAAATATGTAGCTCAGTCCGCCCATGCTGTACGCGAAGCTCAGATGGACTCTGCTGAGCACATAGAAATAGATGACCGTGGAGAACAGGTACGAGACAATACCGACCGCAAGCAGCACCATGAAAACGCTGCTGTGCATGAACGCATACTTGAAGAAGAACTGACCTATAGCACCTAGCAGTGTGGAAAATGCGAGCAGCGATATGTTTGTCGATTTTTCGGTCAGGCAACCACTATATTGTCAAAGACACAAGGAATATGCCAAGGAATATCACAGCCACACCCGCAGTCCTTAGCACGCTGAACTTTTCCTTTAGCAATGCAAAAGATATCACAGCAATAAAGATGAATGTGCTCGCGAACACAGGATAAACCAAAGAGAGCGGCGCGTTCGAAAGGGCAAGAAGATACACTGCGAGGCCGGTGAAGTAACCCATAACTCCAAGAACAACAAGCGGATTCCTGGCAAGGCCGAGCATCTCTTTCAAAGAGTTGATGCGCCTTTTGATGCCTTTCTTGAACAGGAGCTGAGAGAAAGACGTGATCAGCGCAGCGATAAGTGTTATAAACATAACCAAAGCAATACGCATCACAACACCGATTATATGCAACACACAAATGAGCTTGTGCTCTCAGTGCTCACGATTGTGCTTGCGATATTAGCGATAGGCATATTTATATACCGTGGCGCAAACATCGCGTTCTACATCACAGTCATAATCGCAATGGCGGTAGGCTTCATAAATGCATGGCTGATTTCAAAGACAGGTACGGCAGTGTCTGCAAGCGCAAAAAAGACAACAAAAACAAGTGCCACAAAAAGGAGACGGGGCGCGTGAGCGCCGCGTACGGCGTATCACATGGCCATTCTAATCATTGCGGAAAAACCAAGCGTCGCTTTACGATTGGCAATAGCCCTTGGCAACAACCGCCAAAAACGGCAGATACTGAACGGCGTAAGCTATTATGAGATCGATGGCGACAAGGACAAAATCTACATAGCTGCGGCCGTGGGCCACCTGTTCACGATAAGGCAGGTCGGAGCACAGCATGGCTACCCTGTGCTTGACGTGACCTGGGCAGCATCCTATGAAGTGAACAAAGAAGCATACTATACAAAAAAATATGCCGATGTGTTCAGGGAGCTCGCGTCGAAAGCCAGCACGTTCATCAATGCATGCGACTATGACACGGAAGGCACAGTCATAGGCGTCAACATAATAAGGTTCCTCTGCTCCGGCATGGGAAATGCGAAGCGCATGAAGTTCTCGACGACGACCATACCGGACCTCATCAACGCTTACGAAAACATAATGCCCATGGACATGAACAATTTCTATGCTGGAGAGGCACGCCACACTCTAGACTGGCTGTGGGGCATAAACCTTAGCAGGGCACTCACCAGCACGTTGGAAGGAAGCAGGTTCAAGCGCACGCTCAGCATAGGCCGCGTGCAGGGCCCGTCACTCGCAATGCTTGCCCAGAAGGAGATGGAGATAGCCAAATTCGTGCCGAGACCGTTCTGGCGCGTATCCGCATCAATCACAGGAGTCGAGTTTGCAAACACACGCGGAGACATATTCGAAAAGGAAACGGCAGACAGCGCGCTGGAAACAACGCAGCAGCATGCCAAAGATGCATCGGTAGAGTCTGTAGAATCGAACGAGCAGTTGCTCAGGCCTTACCCGCCGTTCGACCTGACAGGCCTGCAGCTCGAAGCGAGCCGAACGCTCAGGATAGACCCGACGGAGACGCTGGCCATCGCGCAGACGCTCTACGAGAAGACATACACCTCATACCCTAGAACATCGTCACAGAAGTTGCCGGCGACTCTGGGCCTTCCGAAGATAATAGGAGAACTTGCAAAGAACCCTGATTACGCGGCGCTGGCAAAAAGACTGATAGAGGAGAAACGCTTCAGGCCAAACGAAGGCTTCAAGAATGACGAGGCGCACCCTGCAATCTATCCTACGGGCGTTATGCCCAAAGCCCTCTCAGTAAAAGAGGCAAAGCTCTACGACCTCATAGCGAAAAGATTCCTTGCGTGCTTTGCCGCGCATGCGAAGCTGCTGAAGACAAAGGCGGTCGTCGCAGCGGGCAGCGAACGCTATGCCGCTAACGGAGTGACGGTGCTCGAAAGGGGCTGGCTGGACTTCTACAGCTATGCAAGGCTTGATGAGAAAGTGCTGCCCGTATTTGAGAAAGGTTCGATCGTTGAAGTTGCAAAAGCATACCTCAATGAACTGATGACGCAGGCGCCGAAACGCTACGGCAAGGCGATGCTCATTGCCGAGCTCGAGAAGAGGCAGCTGGGAACAAAGGCGACGCGCGCGCAGATAATAGACACCCTGTTCAAGCGCGGCTATATAGAGGGCACCAGCATACACGTCACCGATTTCGGCATGAGCGTGTTCAACGCGCTGAAGGAATACTCGCCAATGATAGTTGATGAGAATACCACGAAAACGCTTGAGGAAGACATGGAGAAGATAGAGAAGGGGGAGAAGAACTCCAAGGAAGTGATAGAGGAGGGCAAGCAGATGCTGCTGAGCGCCCTGCAGGTGTTTGACAAGAACAAGACAGAGATAGCAGCAGCGATGAGCAAAGTGCTGCAGGAGAACGAGGTCATTCTTGGAAAGTGCCCTGTTGACGGAGGGAACCTGGTGATCAAGAGGTCAAGGATCGGCAAGATGTTTGCGGCGTGCGCAAACTATCCGAAATGCACAGTCACCTACTCGCTGCCACAGAATGCGAAGATAGACCCAACAGGAAAGATATGCGAGCACTGCCATACCCCAATAGTGAAAGTCATAAGACGGTCGAAGGGCGTTTTCGAGATGTGCCTCGACTCGAAGTGCATAACAAAGAAAGGATGGAAGAGCAACACAGAAGCTGACGGCAAGGAGGCCGCAGCGGCCAAACCCGCTGTTGAAAAAGCCTCAAAAGCACCAAAAGATATAGCTCCAAAGAAAGAGAGGCCTAAAGGCGCCACAGCCGGAACCGGGGAGAAGGCCGCACCGAAAGCCAAAGGCGAAGCAACGAAGAAGAAGCCGCGCAAGCAGGCGTCAGCGAAAAAGCGCGCAAAGCCGAAACAAAAAAGTGAGCACAATGTTCATACCAGAACCGTATAGACGATTGAAGAGAGGTCCGCAGGTAATACTGCCTAAAGACATAGGAGTCATACTCGCATACACCGGAGTGAACAAGAACAGCGTCTGCGTCGATGCAGGCACTGGCAGCGGATGGCTCGCGGTCTCACTGGCACGTGTGTCAAAGCACGTCACGAGCTATGATATACGAGAGGACTTCATGAAGATAGCGGAGAAGAACAAGAACAATGAAGGATTAGACAACCTCACGCTCAAGCTCGGCGATGTGACCAAGAAGATAGATGAGAAAGAGGTGGATCTTGTAACTTTGGACTTTGCGGGCTCTGAGAAGGCAGTGAGAAACGCGCACAAGGCGCTGAAGCAGAACGGATTCATATGCGGGTACCTGCCGCACATGGAACAGGTGAAGAGCTTCGTTTCGAAGCTTGAGAAGCTCAATTTCAGGAACGTGCTGGTGCTCGAAATAATAGCGAGGGACATGCTGGTTAGGAAGGAGGGCATGCGCCCGTCAACAAAAGGAGTATGGCACACTGCGTATCTGACTTTTGCTCAAAAACAATAGGAATTGCACATGCTTTTCCAGGCAGCCTAAACCAACACAGCATATGCTGCGCCAGTATATGAAACAAAATAGGCGTATGCAAAAGCATACGCCTGGGTGGATGAGAATAGGGTTTACAGGATACGCATCAAAGCATTTTCCCATGTTTGCAGCGAAAAAAGTATTTACCATCAACATATAAAAAGCTTTCTAACAACATGCCAGATTTTACCGTCATACATTACGAGTTTCAGACCGTTACACCTGGTACATTTTTGCGCTTTTGCTAAAGAGCTGCAAGAGCAAATTCTTTCAATACGGACTTCGCGCAGGCAGTATTACCTACACGGCCTTTGCATTTTCTCAAGAAAACCTCTTGAACCTTCGGATAATGTGTATGATGCGTTCGGACATCCTGAGGCTTCTCTTTGCAAGGTGCTGTTTTGCTGCAGGCATAAATGGAGATATTGCAGGTAACGTACGACCAGCGAATACCGTATCACCACGAAGGGCAGATGCAGATACATTGACGAGTTCCAAATATCGAGGACTGTTACATAGTCTGAACGTCGACGAGGAGGGAATCACGAGGAGCGGCGTCGTGGTCAGAGTTGCGCCGGCATCATGACCGCACATTTGCATCGAGATCGGTACGGCGCCAGGCCCAGTATAAGACCTGACTTCAGCATAATGCACAATATTGGTTTGTTCGTGGACACCGTATACTTCAGTTTTGAGGTGTACGCCAGTATTGGCAGCGGCAGCTGCCAGTATGGACTCTTCATTAAACAAAGAAGCTGGCATGGCTTTCACCACCATCGCCTGGGAGTTTGGCATTCTGGCGACTACAATATCCAGAGATATCGCATTACTACCTATGACCATGGCGTCTTTGTAAGCATTTTTATGCGCATTTTGCACAGACGCCCTATCAATTGCGACAACACGCGCAATCGTTTTTTCAGTCTTCTTCTGTTCATCATCAATGTCGGACAATGCAAACGGTGCTCCGAATACGTTCTCTGAGCGCAGATAAGCGTTGAATGGTGTTTGGTGGCCGGACGAAACAGCACGCTGGCCAATATTATCAGGCACATATGGCAACGGAGGGTGGTGCAACTGCGTGGAACCTTTCAGGAAGCCTATGAGCGCATTCTCGGATGTACCCCTCTCAAACAGGTGCACGCCGACTTGTTGCAGCCAATCAGACGTACGCTGTGAGACAGTACCCCCACAAAACACAGTCACTGCACTTTCGCATTGTGCACCGAGTTGCCTCAATACCTCATCCATGGTGTGACGGTACGAATCGGCCATCAGGCTGAAGCCTATAGCGCTGACACTTTCCTTCTTGGCTATGCGGACGATTTCTTCGGACGAGGCGTCATCCAGATAGATAACATCAAAACCTGAATCGCGCATGGACTGCGCGATGAGTTTAGAACCACGATTATGGCCGTCATTGAGGCCCACGAAGACAACGCGAGGCAGCCCCATGTTGGCAGGAGCCCGGGCAAAATCCCTCCACACGTCCAACTCTCCAGTACCTATTTTGCCCACAACTGCAGGAGTTATCCATCCTGCACTTTTTGTGTACCACACTCCGGACAGAACCTCAGCGCGCAGGGGCTCTTTCAGACCTTTCAGAGAATTCAATAAGCCAGTATTCGCAAGTGCGTCCAGGTCTCCGGTAACTCCGACAGCAAGAGAGTATTCGCTTGCAAGACGGCCGTCCTTGTTTATCACGGCCAAGACAGCATCACTCAAAACGCGATCGCTCGTGAGCACGTCAACGTTTCTTGTAAGACCGATAGAATAGAACCACTCGCTTGCAGCTTCAGGACCTGATTTGTTGAAGAAGCTAGCTGCATTACTTGTAAAAAGCCTGTAATCGGTAAGCGCGTCGACATTGCTTGTCCTTCTTATCGCATACAGAAGAGCATCACCTATATCCGGATTATAGGTGCTTGCAGCGTTGAGGAACTTCACACTCGTAAGCACACCTGCATCGGAAGTAGCATCAAGGGCTACAAGCAGGTTGCCAGCAAAAATAGTGTCGAGCGTTTTTATACGGTTTATTATTTCCGCCATTTCGGCATCGGAGGAATCTGGCATGTTCTTTTTTATAATCGCCCAAGAATCGCGATTCACGAAATCGGATATGTAACGCACAAAACTGGAATCGGCCCTTGCCGTTCCCATGCAGCATGCACACTCCAAACGAGTTCCGACTTGGTCGACATCTGTTTTAGTGGAAGATGTGTATGCTGTTTTCAAGCAAGAATCAGCAGTTTTAGATACGTTCATCCATACCATGCTCGTGGACATTGCATTGGACTCAGGCAGCCTGGCTTACCCATCAAGATGGGATTACAGTTGCGGCACAGCAGTGGAATTTCACCACTTTCCCCTGACATTGACTGGATCCGAACCCAGCCGTCCGCTGCTTAAACATATAAGGCAACACTTATAATGCCATACCATAATTCGTGAATGACAAATTTTTTATCGGCCGAATGCATAGATAACGGTAGGCAAAGGTATTCAAAGACGGCAGTCCATAAAATAACTCAGAGAGATTATGAAAGTCGCATTTCAAGGAGAGCATGGAGCGTACAGCGAACTGGCTGCACTGCAGTACTTTGGAGACAAAGCGGAAACGCTGCCATGCAAAACTTTCCCTGATGTTTTTGACAGAGTGGCAAAAGGCCTTGCAGAGTTTGGCATAGTGCCGATAGAGAACTCGCTGGAAGGCAGTATTGGCCAGAACTATGACCTGCTCACCAAGTCAGAAATCGGAGTTTACGCAGAAGTGATCTTGAGAGTTGAGCACTGCCTTATAGCCAACCCGGGCGTCGAATTGAAGGCCATTAGAAAGGTATATTCACACCCACAGGCGCTGGGACAATGCAGGAAGTTCATCGAGGAAAGAGGGCTGGAGGAGATTCCTGTTTACGATACGGCAGGAAGCATCAAGTTTGTAAAGGACAGTGGGGCAACGGACGCTGCGGGGATAGCAAGCTCATTAGCCGCAAAAATCTACGACATGAAGATAATCAGGAAGAACATAGAAACAGACAGCAACAACTTCACCAGGTTCTTCATAATATCCTGGTCTAAACCAAGCGCGAAGAAAGACAAGACCTCTGCCACATTCACTGTGAAGAACGAACCTGGATCGTTGTACAACGCGCTCAAGGCGTTCTCTGCAAACGGCATAAACCTGACAAAGCTCGAATCAAGGCCGATCATAGGAAAGCCGTGGGAGTACCGCTTCTATATCGACATTGAAGGCGATTCGGAAGACCCAAACATCAAGAAGGCGCTATTGAAGCTTAGCGAAGAGACAGATTCCATCAAGGTGATAGGTTCGTATCCAAAAGCAGGCAGCACCTTTTCCAACGAAAAGAAGGTCGGACTTTTCGGAAAGAAACGTATCGCAGTGATAGGAGCTGCAGGAGGCATGGGCAGATGGTTCTGCAGGTTCTTTGTCAATGAGGGCTTTGATGTGGTCGCAAGCGGAAGGACGCAAAGCAAAGTCGTGCAGCTTGGAAAGGAGCTGAAAGTCAAGGTTGCAGGCAGCAATGTCGAAGCAGTAAAGCAGTCTGATATCGTTTTTGTTTCTGTGCTGTTTAATGATTTCGAAGCGGTAGTGAAGGAGATTTCGCCATTCATACGAAGCGACCAGATAGTGATGGACATGACATCCACAAAGGGCGAACCTGTCAGGATAATGCAGAAGTATCTCAAGGAAGCGACAGTGCTTGGAACGCATCCTCTCTTCGGACCAAAGGCAGACAGCAACAACCAGAATTTCATACTGACGCCCGCGAGCCAGAAAGAGGAGAAAACTGCGATTGAGTTCAAGGCATGGCTGGAAAACAGGGGATTCCACGTCGAAATCATGAGCCCGTCAAAACACGACAACACGATGTCGATTGCACTTGCGCTCTCGCACTTCGTGGGCATAGCGATAGGAGAAACGTGGATGGACTTCGATTTCAGAGAGCTCAGAAAATCAATGCCATCAAGCTTCAAGCGCCTCCTCGGCCTGGTAGAGAACATATCCGAGAGCGACCCCGTATTCTATGCAAACCTGCAAATGATCCTTCCGCGAGTACTTGATGCAGAAGGAAAGTTCATAGAGAATGCAAAGAGGCTTTACGAGCTGGTGAAAAAACACGATGAGACGGCATTCGCAGAAGAGATGAAAAGGCTCAGCGACGCGATTCGTGCTGAAGAGAGTGCCAAAAGCAAAGGATAGACGCAACACGCTTATAAGCGTTCTTTTAGAGAACTCACTAGAGAAGATAGGTGCATGTATGCTGTATGAGATAAGTGAAAAAGTCCACAAGCTTGAGAGCGAAGGTAAAAAAATAATAAAATTCAATGTGGGAGACCCGGATCAGAAGACAGACGATAGGATAATCGAGGCTGCAATAAGTTCGATGAAGTCAGGCGCTGGGAAGTATGGATCGGCATTTGGTCTAACATCCCTGAGAAAGAAGCTTGCAGAGGAATACGGAACCGAAATTGAAAACGTAATGGTGACGCCCGGTTCGAAGTGGGCCATTTTTGCGGCTATGCAAGGTCTAGCCAAGCGCGGAGGCAACGTCGTAGTTGCATCTCCATACTGGACGAGCTATGGGCTTGCCGCGAATGAGCTGGGCATGCAGGTCAAGATTCTAAAAACATCGTTTGAGAAAGACTGGCGCATAGACGCCGACGCGCTTAAAAATATGATAGACAACGATACGCGAGTGATAATTCTTAATAGCCCTAACAATCCGACAAGCAAAATCATCGAGTCTAAAACGCTGGAAGAGATAGCAGCAATCGCTAGAGAGAAAAAAGTGAGGATACTTTCGGATGAAACGTATTCGGACATAAACTTCAAGAAACAAAAAAGCATAATGGACATAGACAGGGACCAGATACTGGTGCACAGCTTCTCGAAGACATTCGCAATGACCGGGTGGCGCATAGGCTATGTGATAGCAGACAGCGGCCTGATAGAGCGCATCTCGAAGCTGAACCAGATGACCATAACCAGCGTGCCGTCTTTCATCCAAGAAGCAGCGATAAGAGCCCTAGAGCTCAAAAAAGAGATTTCCGGACGTATGCGCGACATATATGCGAGGCGTGCCGAGCTGGCAACGTCAATACTATCCAAAGCTGGATTAGAGTTCTCTAAGCCTGATGCTCCGTTCTACTTCTTTCCTAAGTGCAACACAGACTCTGAGAAATTGGCATTCAGGTTGCTGGACAAGGGAGTCGCAATAACGCCAGGCACCGCATTCGGCGATTACAGGGAGTTCTTCAGGATATCCTTGACTGTTCCTGAAGAGGAAATAAAAGCGGGCCTAGATAAGATCGCTTCAGAGTTTCAATGAGAAGTGCAAAGGCGATGCAAGAGCCTTATTTATTATTCCGTAATAGCGATCCAGCAGGCACATCCTCGTCTGCATGCGACTGAGGCACTCCTTCCACAAAGGCAACCTTAAACTCGTCGTCTAGATTTGCACTAATGTCGACGTATCGTTTGTCATAGTAGCCGACGATATCAAAGTCGCGGGCAATAGGACCTACGTATGCGCCAGAAGATCGCAGCAAATAACGAGCACCTTCAGCAGCGGATCGTTTTGGGATAGCTATAGGTATGCCAGTGTCTTCGTCTGTCGAATACCAGCCTTTTGCTCTTGGATAGTCTAGAACCTTTGATACATCCCCAACAAGGACTAACTTACCATCCAGCTCTGTCGCGGAAGTTATAGACAGCACCAGGATAACATCAGTCATGCCTCGGAATTGTTCAGGCACCTTGAATGTCGCATTTTGATACTCTACGGTTTCCCCAATCGGAATGCCTGGAGCTTCATTGACAACTATAGGTGTGACCCATCTCGGATAAGAGTCTTGATGCTCTTGCCATTCGGGGGAATTCAGCTCGGCATCGGTGAAATTGTTGTCGGCAACCGCTCTAGCACCATCGGCCAGAAGGCTAAACATAGCATATCCGGTAACGTCGTTTTGCGTAGAAGTTATCTCTAACTGTGCCATTTCTCTTTGCTGCGCACCATCTGTTTTTTCGTTTTGCTTTGATGACATCTTATCGACCGGCACGAATAGTTAATTCGTCACAGAGATACGGTCTATATTTCCAGATATATATACCTGCCTTTGTGAGACTAGTTTTGTACAGCTAACCCTTGCCGGGCCCATGATTCCGCATGTGTGGCAGATTCCGTACAGCTTCCAATCGCAGTAGTTTAAAATTATGTTCCAATTGGCCATGTGGGAAGTCAGTCACGCTAGCAGTAGAGCGAAGACACCACTTCATCTCGTCAGGACTCTTGTTTGCAGCCTTCAAAATATTGCTCATATCACCACTACTACTGGTTCTATTTACACTCATTTTTAAGCATTGTGTCCAGTGGCAGTATGTTTGCACAATTTTGCGATATTGTAATACGTGATCTCTCATACTTTAATCAACAAAACTCGTGCAAATAAGAGTAGGCCAGCCAGAACTAGGCAAAATATAAGTATTTGAAAAGGAACATAGTATGTAGTGTGATTTATGCCCATGCAAACAGTCAATGAGCCCAGGCATCCGTTAGCCATGAGCGATAGGGAATGGAAAAGGTTACCGCAAGACAAGAAGGAGAGAGTATTGAAAGAGTGGGACGCCTTATCAAATAAAGATAGAGAAGAGGCGTTAATGGCAATTAGAAAATACGGAAAGAACAAGTGGTGGCTGTCAAAGGACACTATGACCGTGGCAAAATACCAAAGAAATGAAAAGGCATGGTTGGCGGTAAATTTTAGCAAGGAGGAGCTAGAAAAAGCAGAAGAAAAGGCAGAGAGTTCGAGAGCTGCGATGATGAAGTATATCTGCTTCGACTTATTAAGGAACAAATAGACTGCCCGAGCGCAAAAATAACAGCAAGATATAAGTACCATGGCAGGCGTAGTACTTGGTTGGATGGGTGGCAGCCAGGTGTCAGTCACAAGAATAATAAGGGTTCAGGCAGACACGCACAAGATTACGCCAGAGATGCTTAAGAAATTGCGAATGGAAGTATCAAGAATCAAGGAGGCGCACACATTCCAAGCATTCATACTAAGAAAGAATCTGGACTACTCGGGAAGTCGTCTTTTCAAGATGCAAAGTGACGCTATAGAGATAATAGAGAGGAGAATGCACCTGTTGGAAAAGTATGTTTTGCTTTCAGAGGCGAGTCTGAAATCGAAGAAGGTAACTCCGGAGGTGATTGATAAAGTGAGAACAGAACTTGCCGAAATCGGATCAGTGCAGTCCTACGGAATATCAGCAACAGGCCCGGATGACACCAAGGGCAACATTCAGGTGGACACGGCAAAGTCCATAGAAATGCAGATGTACGCGCTCGAAAGATACACGGACAAGAAGCTGGATAAGATTGAAGAATTGCTGAGTTTTGAAAAACAGAAGAAAATAAGGCGTTGACTCGTTCTGCCTACCTCATTGCTATTTAAGTATTGATTACGAAATGAGGGACATGGTCAAAAAGCGCACTTTTGAAGAGCTCACAGATTTGACGGAAATAGCGATTGAGGGATATGACAAGCTGCACCCAAGGCAATGGGGTGTGGAAGGTTACACCATAGAGCTCATGAAGCAGTGCGGCGAACTGGCAAAGTGCATAATGATCAAAGAGGATTATTACGCCGACAAGAGATCCGGCGATCCGAAGTACAGGGTAGACAATGACAGGATAGGAGATGAGCTTGCAGACATAATGTTCAGCGTGATAGGCATTGCTAAGCATTACAAGATAGACCTAGAAGAAGCGCAGATAAAAGCACGAAAGGGCGAGATGGATTACATCAAAAAGAGGCAAACCAAGTAAAGGGCAATAAGCTTGTACCCTTCCGGCCATGTGCGCATTCCAGCCACAACAAAGGGGCAGCACGCACTCTGCTGCAAATCAAAGAGGATGGAAATAAAGAGAGAATGCACCACACCTAAAAAGCGAAGGTGTGGTCTGAAGCACGCTTGGTGCGGTTGCTAAAGAAGTTTTGTGGCAAGGAGATAATAGGTGCTCTCTATGTCGTCTCCACTTTCGTGGTATAGCGCAAGTATTGCATCTCTCCTTTCTCCTGGATTCCATCGCTCTTCTATCAGTTTTAGCGGGTCTTTTTCCGTATACTCATCTGTAGAATCGCGTCCTTCCTTAAGAACGTTGAAGAGCTCTACGCCATAATCCTTTGCATCATCAGGGCGTATGCTTGGGTCGAGAGTGCCATAATACATTACAAGACGCTCTAGGATCTGCCTGACCTCTTCGTCGCCTTCAGACAATTCGTCTATCTTTGCCATGTCCATGTCTCCGAAATCTAGGTCTGACGTTCTCAATGCGTTACGCAATATTTCTTTTATCTCATCCTTATCTCCGCTGTTTGTTTTATTGGATTCATTCTTTGCCTTATCCATAATATCACTGAAAAACGTCAACCCGACCTAATACTTATACGTTTTGTTTTTTCCGACTCTGGGACAAAAGTCAGCAATCTTAATCTTTCACGGAAGTCCTTTTGTTCTTAGTTATTACAACATAAACCCGTCTTCCAATGTATCTTCTAGGTACGTCTGCCTTAGCCGATGTGCCTATCGGAGTCACCACACGTTCTAAGAAACCCTCTATTTTCTTTTCTGTAAGTGTAAGGTTTCCTTTTTTAAGTTCTATTTTTCTAGGCATTTATTCACTCTATAATAGTTATCTATAGATAACTATAAATATATTCCTGTTAAATAGTAATACGATGGAAAGGAACAAAAGACTAACGAACAGACAGTTCAGAAGGTTTTTCAAAGAGTTCAGGACGCTGACAGAAATCTATGGTGAACTATCGACAAAAACATCTGTTGATTGGAAAGAATACGAAAGAGAATATGCCGGCAGAATAAGATATGTCGCAAGAGAGTTGCGTAGTCTTGCAAAATCCGCGACGGACCTTATCGATATCAAAACCTCAAATTTTGGAAGGCCTGTGAAGATGTCTCTACAACAGAAGGTCGTTGCCCTGCTTCTCAAGTCCATATTTTCGAAGAACAACCGACCTATGGCCGGACTGATGTCACTTTTCGGAGCGTTTTGTGGTATTGACATCAGTTACAAGACGATTGAAAGATTGTATTCGGATGAACTTGTACGGATGACTCTTCACAACATGTTTATTCTGACCGTAAAACGAAAATGCGACAAGAGAGTTGACACGACAGGTGACGCTACAGGCTACACGCTCACGGTGACGAAACACTACCGAACTGAAGTCGATAAAGAAGGATACAGGAAATTTGTGTATTCATTTGATCTCATGGATCTTAAGACGGGATTATACGTCTGTTACGGTTCAGGCGTGCGGTCTGAAAAAGAAGCGTTCGAGAATGCAATCAAGATGTTACGGAAAGTAGAGAAGACCACAGGGATAATGGTTAATAGCACAAGATTAGACCGGTATTACAGTTATCAATCCACTTTGAAGTATTTCGACGACAAAACAATCTTATATATACTTCCAAAGAGCAACACACGAATAAACGGCACTTCGAGATGGAGAAACATATTTCGAGGATTGATGAACGATCCCATCCATCATCTGATTGAATACTATAGAAGGGAGAAATCAGAAAGCGGTTTCTCCACAGACAAAAGAATGGTGGGTTGGAAAATATGGCAGAAACTGGACGAGAGGGTTGACACCGCGATAAGTTGCATTGCGTTATTACACAACCTTTTCAGAATGGGTTGTGGTTGACTTTTGTCCCAAAGCCGTTTTTTCCTGATGATGCCGCAAATGTAGATAAATGGAGGTTGAAAGAACAGCCACCTATGATGCACGTGACATTAACGGTAGTTTAGCTTGAATATTCTTGTATCGTTGTTCAGGTATGCTGCAGTCAGGCTTACATTGGCATCGGAGTACGGGCATTCTTGATAATTGCACAGAAACGCCAACTTGAAAGCATTGCTTTCAAACAATTGATGATTTAATAGCATGCCTCCACCGATTCCGTTATCAGTGTACGTGACCAATAGCGTATAGTTTAGTGCGTTGCTCGCAGAAGTGTTGCTGATGCTGTACAAATAGCTTGTCGTGTTTAAGAGCATGACGTGTTTTATCGGCACATACGCGCTTCCGTTACGTAGATACGCGAAGAACCTACTGCCGCCAGTCTCTTGCTCTGCAACCATTATTGATTTGTATCGGTTTGGATAATAAGACGTGAAAGAATACGTGCGCGCAGTCGAATTCCGCGTCACGTTCGGAGAAGAAAACAGAGCATAGCCGTATGTCGCATTCGAAACATTGGCCTCTGTCGCTATGCTCGTGATTTCTTGGAACCAGAATCTTCGTACCACTATGTACTGTGGCCGGCCTATTTCATACAGGTACTGAGTGTCTGCGCTAGTGTTTAACAAGAACCTCGAAGAACTGTATATTCTGGAGGCGTTCTCGCCGCCAACCGTGTCTGTAAAGCCGGTCCTGTTTGCCCAGCCTTCTATGACTGAGCCGTCGGCCCATAAGCTCAAAACAGTAGCGTTTGCTGGCGTATTATTGCGCATCCACATCATCGCGCCGAGGAACTGAGGACCTATGTCATCAGCCTGTGTTGTAGTAAAAACAGAGGCCACTGTATCATATACAGTTAACAGCAACAGAACCGCTAAAAACGCGACATACACGTACCTGAGGTTTAGGGCACTCTTGGCATTTGTCCGCACATCATAAAGGAGGCTGAAAGTAAGCAGTGCTGTGACCAGAAAAGCCGTCGCAGCGAGAAGCATGTTGTTTACTCCGAATTGTTGAGTTGCATTGAAGGAAATTATGAGCACCACTAGAACATCGAAGAGGACCATAGCACCCATAAGGAGCATTCTGCCGTTTACCTTGCGCGCCATGATAAGCACCCATACAATATATGCTCCGTATGCTGCGAACACTGCGATCGGCACAGAGAGCAGCGCACTCCACCTTACAGCCATTAACTGCAAGTACGATGTTATTGCAAGATACGAAAGCAGCGCAACGAACTCCTGGCTCATGTTTATCGTAATGCCCTTAATCTTGAATTGATCTCTGCCGTGTATACGGTCGGAGAATAGGAAGAAAAGCAGCACAGCGATAGGAGCAAAGTATAGTTGGAAGTTGAAGCTTGCGAACAGGAAGGCGTAGGACGGCTTCTGCAGCTCCTGCGTCGTGCCGCCTATCGGGCTGCTTGCTGCGTTGGTTATGCCTACGCTGCCGAGTATGCTGCCTATGACCTCGCCGAACAGCACCAAGTATAAGACGAGCATAACCGCTACGACAGCCAGCACAACGCCGATCCTTTTCTCGACACTGCCTATCAAGTTTATCTTGTGCTTGTTTTTGATCAGGTATATCGCAAGTGCGTTTCCGAGTATTATCGGGATCCAGAACAGGAAGAATTTCGCACCTCCGAGCGCGCTTCCTGCCCTTCCCAGGCCCAGAAGCACCCATGCGTCGTCAAGAAGTGAGGCACCTAGAAGGCCGACGGTCAGGAGCGTGTTCGTCCACAGAAGGTCATGGTCTGCCTTCACGAAGCCGTATGCGAGCAGTATCAGAAGCGTCAGCATGTAGATTGCGATTATGAACGAGTATCCTGTCCACACCGTTATGCCAAGGCTCAGCACGAACGCAGATATTCCCGTGTTCAGGTACTTGCCCTTCGTGTCGGTGCTTTCCAGCGTCTTGAGCATGAAGAGGAGGCTCAACAGTAGAAACAAACTTATGAAGCTGTCACCCCTATAAACGAGAGCTGCCGTCTTCGAGATGTTTCCTATAGAAACAGTAACGAATAGCATCGCAAGCAGTCCAAGCGCTCTGCTGTTGGCAAGATACTTGGCAAGATAGTATGCGAGCACAGCATAGGTGATGCCGAACAATACAGGCATTAGTCGCATTATAGTATAGTAGCTGATGCCGAAGAAGCGCAGGAAGAAGTAAGGAACGACTACAAGATATATCAAGCCCGGAGCCTCGCCTATGAAATTTGTTTTGGGAAATCCAGACACATTGAGGTAGTTTATAACATGGAAATTGCTCTGTACGGCCTGCCTTACCACCGCATAGTAGAAGAAGCCGTCAGGCTCGAAAAATCCCTGGAAGCGAAGCATCGGAGTGCGCAGAAAGACATTCAAGACAAGTATTGCAACGACTGCAGCAAAAGTCCAGTTCTTGCCCGAAATGAACTCCGGAAAGCCTCTGACAGAACCTGCTTTTCTGTCTTTCCCTTTTCTCTTTTCATTCATAATATCGTTATTGTTTATCGCTTTGCAGCACATCGAGTGTTTTCTTAACCTCTCCGGCAAGCTCCAGTGTGGCTGTGTGGGCGTCATCATTTGTGGACGCACCCAGATGCGGAGTCAATAGCAAGTTCTTGTGGCTGCGTGCGTACTCGACAAGAGGATCGTTTAAGCCAGCGATAGGTTCGTGTACGAAAACATCAAGAGCCGCACCAGCAACCTTACCGGACTTAAGCGCGCCGAGAAGGGCAGCTGAATCCACAATTTCTGCCCTTGCCGCGTTTATCAAGAACACGCCATCTCTCATTTGCTCAAACTCCTTTGTGCCGATGAGACCACGCGTCTCGTCCGTAAGTACCGAGTGTATAGAAATTATGTCTGATTCTGCAAGAAGTTCAGACAGGTCGTTAACAAGAGGGATCTCTCCAGGTTTGGAGTACGGATCATACGCGATTACGCGCAGGCCAAGAGCTTTTGCGTATGATGCAACCAAAGACCCTATCCTGCCGATGCCGACTATGCCTAATGTCTTATCCGTGAGCCGAGTGCCTATAAACTTGTATCGCTCCCAACGACCCTGCCTGATGCTGTCGAAAGCCCAAGGCAGGTTCCTGCACAACGAGAGCATTAGCGTGATAGTGTACTGAGCTGTCGAGACTGTGTGAGCTCCGTGTAGGTGCAATACCTTTATACCGTGGCTTTCCGCATACGCGGTATCGATGTGGTTAAGACCTGTAGTGATAGACGCGATTATCTTGAGATGCTTGGCTTTTTCCAGGACCTTTGAGTCTAGAGCAGTGTCGGTGCGCACGAATATGACATCCACGTTCGGAATTATTTGCTCAAGCTCGCTCCTTGTCATACGTTTTGCCGTAAGGTGACCCATGCCCTCTAGCGCAGTCCTTCCAGCACTATCAAGATATTCAGGCTCTGTGACCAATAATTCGTACATTCAAACGTGTTTGTTATGGAATCAAATATATTAACCCTGTACGTCTTGACAAAAAGAGGGTCATTTCGCTCAATCAACAACCTAAGGGCATCTGCAGCAATACTTGTCTTCCAACAGCCTAATCAACAAGCAGATGGACCCGCACGTTGCTGCACGAAAGCATTCTTGCAAAGCAGTATATGAAAATTTTTAGGAAAAGAGACTTATAAATATCAGGGGATTCATAACCAATTGCGTGATTAAATGCCAATAACGCGCACGCAGGACAAACAGGACACGACTAAAGAAAACAAAGGATACACCAAAGAACAAGACATTTCAGGTTGGAGCCTAGTGGATGCGATTGAGGCAAGACAGGAGGCAGATCTCTTGCCAGAACCGTTAGATAGAGTCTGGCCGTTCATTGTCAAGGAAGTCCTTACAAAATCAGACAGTGGAGAGCCGGGAAACAAGTCTATGGCGTTCGATAAGCTCGCATACATACGTAAAACGCTCGAGAAGTCCGAATTAACAGAAGAGGAGAAAACGAAGATCAATGGCGCCTGGAATAGTGATAATGATGCACTACTAGTTCAAGTCGTCTGTGAGATAGCCATAGCGCACGATAATGAACCGGACTGAACTTCAAGCACCAATATGTGGCAATGATGAGTCAAATACTCTATGCAATCAAAAAGGCAGCAAACGCAGGCCTTCTGCCGCTAAGCAGCATCCGCAGCATTCTCAGCTACTCAAAGCCTTGAATATTGCAGCTGCGCCTTGCCTCAACCGTTCTTTCAGCGCTTCTGGAGATATAGGATACACTTTATCAACCACACTGTTACTTGCCACAGATACTTCGGCAGTAGCAACGCCTCTTAGTTTTCCTATCATGAAAAGTGTCGCGGATTCCATTTCGACAGCGATATCTCCTTTCTTTCTTCGGTTTTTAACAAAAGCACTGTCTTCTCCATAATAAGCATCGTCTGCAAAAACACTCCCGGTGTGTACGGTCAGACCTCTATTCGTAAACGTCTTTATCAATTTCTCTGTTAAATGTTTGTCAGGCACCATCACCATACGCTCTGCTTTATATGCTTTATACAAACCGCCAGACATATGATTTCCTTTGGTGGTTATCACATAATCACCGACCTTGACCTTCTCATTAAGGATGCCGGCCGTGCCAAGAATCACAATTTTTCTTGCACCGAGCATGATCAGCTCTTCAACCACCACAGAACAAGAAGGTCCTCCGATTCCATGAGATGCTAAGGTAAAGGGACATCCTTTATATTCGCCATTGTAAACAAGGAACCCTCTGCTGTCGCTTGCAAGCTTGCAATTTCTCAGTAGGCTAGACAGGTCTCTTATTGTGTCCCTATCGTCCGATATCAGGACATTGTTTTCTATTCTTTCGGCCTTTATGTGCACAGGACGAGATACACTTTGCGACATATGTATCATAGTTGCTCTTTCAGTATTTATACATTCTGTCGAAGAGGTATTTACTAGGAGAATAGGCACCACTTAGGGCGAAGGATAAAAAGCTGGTCTCAAGAATCTTCCCTTAAATATTTTGAAAGTTTAACCTTTTCTGAAGCGTCAGCCATTTCCGGGACGTCTACACCCCGCGCACCCACATGGTGCATTCTCAAGTCGGGCAGCTCTAGTTGGGATACTATTCCAAAACGATAGCCTATTCTTTTGGCAGTGTAGGGTATTCTTTTTGTATATCGGAGCGTTGCAAGTGCCTGCTTCACTTCGGGCATTAAAGCTATCAAAGCAGCCTTATCGTCGTGTGAGAGGAAATAAGGGCCGGAGCCGAGAAGGCTAATTTTGCAGCCGTGACAGCAGGGAGTACAGTCATGCCCCCTTTCACAAGAGCAGCAGCCACTATCTCTTCTGTTAGGCGATCTGCTTCATGTATCATGTCTCTTGAATTTCCTTTCGTCCTGGTAGGCATAGCAGAGCACTTCTCTGTCAAATATACTATCTAAGGGATATTTAAACGCTTTAGAGTTCAGAAGAAAGAAGATATAAAGTGGATAGAACTGACGAGTTAGGATAATTAACAAACAAGCCCTTGAAAGATTTAATTGCTGCCCGTAATAAGCACCTACACGACTCACAATCGCTTGTTTAGGCTGGCGGTTCTTAAAGGCTTAATTTCTTTTTACCCATTACTCTTCCATGGATACTTCAGATATTGCCAACTTTCGTCTTTCAACCCAGCACATCAACAACACAGTGAGCAGCCCTGAAGAAGTATTAAGTTCGATGTGTGCCATCCAAGCCCAAGACTATCAGGCAGCATTGTGGGCAATAGGATTAAGATGCAGAGAAGGCACCACGGTAAAAGACGTTGAGAACGCAATCGCGAGAAGGGAGATTGCAAGAACATGGCTTATGAGAGGCACCCTGCATTTTGCAGTGTCCTCAGACATACATTGGATGCTAAGGCTCTTTGCTCCGCGTCTTCTGAATACGGCAATAACAAGAGACAGACATCTAGGACTAAGTGACAAGGTTGTGGAAAAAACAAAGGCCCTGTTCTATGATGCGCTAAAAGGAGGAAAACAACTAACTAGAAAAGAGATGTACAAAGTACTCGAAAGAGGGAGAGTTCCGTCAAACAACAATTTGGGATATCATGTGCTTTATAGAGCCGCATGGGATGGGCTCATATGCTTTGGGCCATATGCCGGAAAGGAGCAGACGTTCGTGCTGCTTGATGAACATATAACAAAGAGAAGGGAGCTTTCAGATGAGCAGGCGAATGCCGAACTTGCATATAGGTACTTTTCTAGCCACGGACCTGCTACAATCAAGGATTATGTATGGTGGTCAGGGTTGAAGGTCAGTGATGCACGGACTGGCATAGCAAGAGCAAAGTCAAAGCTTGTGGAAGAAGAGATCGACGGCAATACCTACTACATGCCGAAGAGTATTCCAAGATCGCGCGATAACCTGTATTCTGTTCATCTTTTACCTGCTTTTGATGAATATCTTGTGGCGTATGCTGACAGGAGCACTGCGTTCGGAAACACCCAAATGCAAAAAGCATTGAATGGAATGCTGAATGCGGGAAAGGTCTCGATAATCCACAGCAATGGAATATTCGTTCCTGTCATAGTTGTTGACGGAGAGGTAGTCGGAGCATGGAGCAGGAAGTTTGAAAAAGAGAAAGTTGTGGTTACACTAAAACAATATGTAAAATTAAGCAAGGAGAACTTGGAAAGAGTTAAGGAAGAGGTAGAAAGATATGGAAGATTTCTAGGAATGGATACGGTAGTTAAATAGCACGCCGAACAGAGAGTTTTTATCTAGCCAAGCGTACCGAAATCTGAAGAAACAAAAAGAAAGACGAGCATAGCCCTGAGAGGGTCTCTTACTGACAGTAAAAAGCCACGAGTTGGATCACGTCCGATATTCTTTGCTTTTTTACTCACTCTATTTCCATTTCGACTGAAAGTAATAAATAGGAAATTAACTGCAAATATAATGTAATAAAATGACTGGAAAGACAAAGCCTGAGGGAACGGAATCAAACAACACAAAAACACCGTCTAGCCATAAAAAGACAACGGAACTCGAAGAGGGTCCACTGACAACCTTTGAGGAAGCGAAAGCTTACGCTGCGCAGAAAGGGGTAAAGATGGCTTCGCTGCAGGATATTATTAATGAAGATTCTGTAGCCAAAGAAAGGCGTGTGCAAAAAGAAGGTAAAAAATATGTGGAACTGGCTGTAGAGTGTATAAACACTTTGATGGGAGATAGATTGCGTCTATCAGAAGGTCCAGGAATTAGGTTTGTAGCCAACTGTAGAGAACTAGATATGGGCGGGTGCTACAGGAACGGAGATAAGGACATAGAGGTTGACAAAGCATATAGCATAGCAACGATCGTGCCCCACGAAGTCTTTCATTTTTGGCAAGGTAAAATAGGGTTTTTAGCTAAATGTACAAGTGTACCTTTCCGTTTAGATGATAAGGGAGACCTTGTGTATATGCCTTCAGAACTGATAAAAAGCCAACTCCCTGAACCCGGAGCATACTTTTTTGAGGCCGTCTTTAGTCATGTTTGGTCTATGAATGAAGAGAGGAGTGGTACAACACAAAAAAAGATACACCGAATTGTTGAAGCACTCAGAAATGAGCATCCTACATTATCTGTAAATATAGTATCGGATATCCAATTAAACATCGAGAAAGGCGATCTGGGAGAGGTCGCCAGCATAGCGATAGGTTCGCGTTTAGGCCGCGCAGTAGCCTTGCTTGTATTCGCTGCGAGTAATTATGATATGAAGAAAACATTGGATGTTCTTTCTTCCAGCCCTGAAGAAATTCTTGATACAGTAAAGCACATGAGTGCTAAAGAAACTGAGATGCTTTTTGATAGACTAAAAGAGCCATGATTTCTCCCACTCGCACGTTCAGCGTCATACTAAATAAGAATGGCATTTAACAGTAAATATCAAGTCAATGAAACTTAAGACATAAGTTATGAATCTCTTCTAGGACATTGAACCTTAATTCCTCTTTATGTCACTTCGAGGCAGCCCTGAAAGAGAATAACGCTGCGTGTAACGTTTAGCCCTTTATGCCATCCTTAAGAGATAGGAAAGAGCCCATCTTTAAAAGAACTTAGCTGCATCACACCAAGTTTGATCTCTTGAGCGCCTTTATGGCACTAGTCCTCTCAGATTCTACTTCTTTAGCACTAGCACCATCCCATGCCGCAATGAATTTCGCATGTGCATTGTCGAGCGCAACTATGGCCTCATCAATACGTCCGATCTTCTTAAGACATCGGGCCTCATTTGCGTACGCCTTGCCGGCACCCATATAGTCACTGTAGGATACCCTGTGTTGTGCCTCTAGCTCAAACCAATGGGCAGCGTCTTTAAAATTATTAAACTACCCACACCTAAAGGTGTGGGATTTACTTCAAGCACATAGTCGCTTCTGACGCATATTGTTGTCTCTGCGCACGTAATTTCTGATGGTTTCTTCGGTCACCTCACTTACTGTTCTGTAAAAATAACCCCTGCCCCAGAAATGGCCGTTCCAATATGTCTTCCTAAAATTCGGGTGTTTTCTGAAGAGTTCATAGGAACTTGAACCTTTCAGAAGTCCTATCGCACGAGAAACAGACATCTCGGGAGGAATTTCCGCAACTACGTGAACATGGTCTTCCATTACGCCCAATTCTACGATTTTGATTTTATATTTTTCTGCCGCAGAACGGATTGCCGCATCGCAATCCTTCCAGTGCGACTCTTTTTCAAGGGTCGCATATCTGTATTTTGTTACCCATTGCAGATGATATTCGTTCGCACCCACGGAGTGCGCGTTGTGCACAAGGTTCTTATTTTCATAGTTTACACTATCCATGTTCTCAGGTCTCCGCGGCCTAACGGCCGCGTTGGAGACAAATCGAGAAATAGGGATAATATTCTGTGCCTGTTTCATCCTCATGCGTAAACGCAAGGGATTTCACAGGCCCGTAAGGCATTAAAAAATAATTCGGCATATTGTGCTTTTTTATTTTCTGTATCTGCAGCAAATGAGTGCGTACTGCCCTTTGTTTTAGTCATATAATCGCAGCAGTCTTTGTGGTTTAGGAGATATTTATATGCTCAGTTTTCTGGCAGTTTATATGCTGAGATTTGTTGTTTTGCAAACGTTGTGATTTATTAGACCTAACAAGACAATGAGCAATTTAGGGATTTGTACCTCTGAACGCTAAGCACTAAGAGGGATTTCCTGATTTTGAATGGGGCTTGTGTAGGCAGCCATACCATCACCCTTCCCCCATTACAAATAACTAGTTAAGGCAACTTGGGCTGCGTTTACCTTTGGAAATGCGCAGATGCTATAGAGTTCGGAAGGCTCGCTCTGGAGCCAATAGTGTGCTCCTTGAGATAATTGCCGGGCTTCAATGAAATTGTGCAGCATAGCGCAAATAAACGCACGTTTTAGACCAACCACAAAAGGTTATTATACCCCAAATACCCCTTTATCATGTTAAGGGAGCGTATGACAGATGAGAGTAGAAGTTATTCACCAGAAGAGCTTCTATCACTATCTAGTTAAGAGGGCAATTAAAATCTGATATTATGGAATGCTACAATCATCGCAAGACCGAGGCTGTGGGCGTATGCTCGCAATGTGGAAAAGGCGTATGCAGCAAGTGTTCTGTGGAGATTGGCGGCAAGCTTTATTGCAAACCCGACGCTGACAAGGTATTCGGCAGCAAGCCGCAGGCTGCTACGGTCCCTGCAGCAAGCAAGGCGCAGGCCACTACGGCCCCTACAGCAAGCAAGGCGCCGCAGAAATCAGCTTCGGCTATGAAGAACAGCGTGCTTGGGATGTCGTCCTTCGCATGGATGCTTGCAATCATTGGCTTGTTCTTTTTCCCACCCATATGCTGGGGGTTGGGAACTATTATGGGATACATCGCTGTCAGCAAGGCGAGCGACAACCTCGACGTCTTTTCGAAAAGGGATGTGGCCGTTTGCGGCATCGGCGCGATAGCAAACGTGGTGCTTCTGGTCTGGTGGGGAATCAGGATGATTAATCTCCTGCCATAGATTCATATCATGGAAAACTGCAGATTATCTTATCGCGCGGCTGGATAGTAAGAAGGGAAGATACTTTTAGGCAGCGTAAAAGATATAAGTTTTGCTTAACTACTAAGAGCAATGGCAGCTGACAAATCAGAAGCAATGTCAAGCAAACTGCATTCGCAGATACGCATAATAACAGCTGCAACGCCCATATTGAAGGTGACGATTTTAGCATTGCTTTCGCTTATGCTCGTCTCCGCGTTTGCCAAGGCAGACATCGCCCCTCCGTTTCTTCATATCAATGTTTCATACGATGGGCAACCAGTTAACGGTACTTTCTACGCAGAGGTGCTCTCCTGCCTGAATATCAGCAGCAGTACACCGCATGGATTTGTGCCGCAGCTGAACGTGACCCAGTACAACGCCCATGATGCGTGCTACTGGATGTATGTCGGAAGGGGAGGCGGTGCCTGCAAGGACGGCGTTTGCGATTTCGAGTTCTTCGAGTCGAACTTGAAAGTGGCTTTCTATCTGCCCAGCATCAATAAAACATACATAACTAACGAGGTCACAATTGAGGAATTTTCCCATGGATACAACACCGAGACAGACCTCACTGCACGGCTTTACTCGAACAGCACAGCAATGTTGATCACCCCGACCGCGCCGATCTTTCCAATTCTTCACGGCCTGCCGGCGTTGTTTGCCTGCGCGCTCGCGCTCACAATCTTGATAGAAGTGGCGGTAGCATTCATTTATATCAGAGCCAAGAAGATCAAGAACAAGAAAAGGATACTGCTTACGGTCGTCGGGGCGAACGTCGTTTCGGTCGCCTTGCTGTGGCTGGTGTTCATCAATCTCTTGCAGGGCACAGGATTCCTGCTCGGGGAGATATTCGCGGTGGTCTTTGAAGGGTACGCCGTTTACTTCTTTAACAAAAAGTCGATAAGGCTGAGGAGCGCACTGCTGATGTCGCTGATCATGAATCTCGTGAGCCTGGTGATTGGTGGGCTCGTCTTATTGTCGGTCGCAGGCGCCATTTAGCAAACGCACATAAACAGAAAGTCAGAAGCGCGTACTAGTTTCTGCTTCTTTATAGATGAAAGTGATTGAAGTCGTAGTCCTGAGAGAATAAAATGGCTCATGACATTCAGAATTGGCAAGATGCACACAAAGAGCAAGAACGGCAAGCCGTCGTCATGTGGTTTGTATTTAAAGTATAAAATCAGACCGAAAGCTTATAATAAACATATTGTTTATTATTGATATATGGAGAGCCTTAGCAGAACTGTTCTTGCAGCAATCAGAGACTCCGATGGGGGCATTTCCACACTTGATGTGCTTGAGGGCCTACAGCTATGCGATGCCTTCACCCTGAAAACCACGCTGAGCAGGTTGAGCAAGGCAGAAAAGATTCTGCGCCTTAAACGGGGAGTCTACACAACAAATCCGCTCAAGGATGCGTTTTCGGCAGCCCAGGCGACATTCAGCGGGTATCTGGGGTTCTCTTCCGCACTATACATCCATAAGCTGGTTGCCGAATTGCCATTCACCATTACTGTTGTAACAACTAACAAATCTGCATCAAAGACTTTCGGGGTATATGAGTTCAGGGCCGTGGCGCTTAAGGAAAAGGCTGTGGGGTTCGAAAGCATCGGGGATCTGGTTGTTTCTACAAAGGCCAAGACGCTCTTCGATTGCACATACCTTGAAAAATACTCGATTGAAAAAGAAAAGATAATTGATGCATATCATGCAAATCCCTTAAGCACCAAAGAATGGAAGGAATTTGATTCATACGTGACCCGCTTTGTTAATACAGGACGGAGATACAGGTTCAATGAGATAAGGAAGAGAATAACCAAGGGTTGATGGATAATGGAACTTGACATTGAAGTATGCAGAACTATAGCAGTACGCTACGGGCTGCCGCTCCAGTTCGTCGTGAAGGAGTTCCACCTGATGAATGCAGTAGGCATGATTGCTGAATTTGTTTCCCATATGCCAGATTCGTTGGTATTCAAGGGAGGTACGGCACTCAATAAAATATATCTGGAAAAAATGCAGAGATTCTCAGAAGATGCAGACTTCGACCTTGTAACAAAAGATGCCGAACATGAGCTTCTGGGCTTCTGCAAAGAACTTGCCGCAAGTATGAAAGGCTATGAAGTGGCAGAGTTTCGGAAGGTGCGCGACACCATTCAATTTTACTGCGAATACGAAAGCCCTCTTGGCGGGGATCACGTTAGGATCGACATATCACCGAAGAGGCTCATGACTGCCTTGCCGATTGCTAACAAGACTGCGGTTTCCGAATTTGCCCACGCGTCAGTAAGCGGTCTGATAGTCTATTCGCTTGAAGACCTTACTGCACGAAAACTTAATGCACTTGCAACACGCAGCGAAGGAAAAGACCTGTATGACTGCCATGCGGCCCTGCCGCTCTGTGACCTTGCCGTACTTAAAAATGCAATTGCACAAATGCTCAAATCAGAAGGCAAAAATGAAAGCGCATCAGAATTTATACAAAAAGCACTTCTTACGCTTAGGAAGAGCGATCCCAAGAAGCTGCGCAACCTAACAAATCCATTCATACCGTTGGCCCTGCGTCCCAAAAACTGGGAGGAAGTGAAAAATGACCTGCTGATAAAGTTAGAGAAACTTATTTAAGCCAGTAAGGAGCCCTGAGAGGGTGCTAGTGCGGAAAGGTCATAGTTTTTTGTATATACAACAATATACAATAACTACATTTAAGCTCTGAAAATGACTCTTACCGCAGCGGGTCGATATCTACCCCCATAAATGCACATGAAACACAGCCTTAGTGAGGGTTAAACATTTCATCGTCGAGCTCTTGCTGCAGCTTGTCCTTTTCTGTCTCTACATATTTCGCAAACGCATCCCCGTTTATAGAGTAGGCTCTCACTAGTGCAACAATTTTGGCATAGTAGTTGACATGGAGTGTGGGTTCTGGAAGCTGTGCATTGCAGATAGAGTCATAGGCATATTCTGGTTCGTGTTCCAAAAGAAGATGCATTGCAATTAGAGTGGGCTTAAGCACTAATTCAAAGACGCGCACTGGATTCTCTCTTCGCAGTCTAGATTCAGCTTCGCTGTCTTGTATTAGCGCTTGCCATTTTTGTGCCATATTAGGAGCAACCCAAGGCAGAGTTTTTTGCACTATACCTTCAGCATCGAGTTTTAGTATCTCTTTCACCACCTGTTCTGCTCGATGCTGTGCAGACCGCATCGATGGACTCATCTTATCCACATCGTTATTCATGTAATCGCATCAAATTGTGGTTTTGGCAGGTAAGAGGCATACCTCTCTGAGAGATGTCATTTATTAGAGAAATAAGCCATCGCTTAGAGCTAAGCTGCTTGCTCCTGCATGTGCCGTATTCTCTCTAATCTTCATCTCTAAGCATGTCAACGATGGGGAATTGCTGTATGGCTTCATACCTCCAATCAGGGTGGGCTGCCATCTTGGCTTCAAAATCATCCAGAATTCTATTCGTTCTTCCGTTTGTCATACTGAATAATGGATCAGGAAAATAGCACTTTCTATCCGTTGAAATTATTTCAGATATGCCAGTTATGGTTGACGTCTGCACAGAACTGCAGTCAAAATTTCCGCCAATTGTTAGACTTATGTGCATTAATGATGCCTTGTCCATCATAACACAAACAATTTCGCCTGTTCTTTCAGTTTCGTTAGCGTCTATAAGGAAAGCTCCATACTCTCGCACCATATAGCATATGCCGCCATTCATCAGGCAATATAAGCCTCCTGATTCGGTTCTGAAGAATGTTTCAGCAAGCCTAATCCTATCTACTCGGTCAGCACAGTCATCAGCGAACATATTAGATAGATTTAATGATTTCTTTATTTCATATCCCAGCATCCCGTCTTTTAGTTCGACTCTGCAGTCGCTACCAAATTCTTTCGTTATCGCAGACATCTTACCACACTCGTTCTATTTATCCAGATATTTATATGCCCGGTTTTCTGGCAGTTTATATACTGAGATTTGTTATTTTGTAAAATGAGCAATTTGAGGGATTTGAACCCTAATCCTTCGTCGTGACACGTCGAGGATGGCCCTAAGACGTCAAGACGTAAGCGACCAAAGCCCTTCTTAAAGCGTACACTGGGATAGCCTCTCACTGCAGGTAATAAGCCCCGAGTTGGCTCAGTTCAGGTATTCTGTTAATACGCACGTCCTCTCCAGCCAGCAAAATGCACTATTATCCTTTTCTCATTCCATAGGACTTCATACACTATTCTTATCTTTCCAAGCCTGATTCTATACTGGTTTTCGTATCCGCTCAGTTTTATGATGTCATAGGTGCCCACAGGCACAGGTTCCTCTTTTAGGGTTTCTATGGCCTCTCTAAGTTTGACTTTCTGCTTGCCATCTAATGACTCGATGAACTTCAACGCCGAACTCTTGGTAAGGACTTCGAACGTCATCCTTACGCCTTGAGTGTATCAAAAAGAGCCTTTTCAGACATCAGCGTTTCATTTGATCTCAGAGCCTTCTTCTCATCAGGGAGTATCTTACCTGTCTTAACAAGTGCATCTATCAGGTTCTTGTAGAGCATTGTAAGAGTATCTAACTTAGCGTTTATGTCGTTTAGGTCGCGCACTACTCGTTTTTCCATTATCTGTTCCTGCATCGTAATCGCCGATATAATGCATACAGCACAGATATTAAAGCCTTGGTACTTGATTAGTTGGGGCATAAACAGCACAATATTGCAGAGGATTTGAACCCTACTTCTTCATCGTGTCACGGCGAGAAGCCCTGAGAGGGATTTGAACCCCCGACCTACTGATTACAAGTCAGTCGCTCTACCAGCTGAGCTATCAGGGCATGCGATGTGTCATTTGAATTGTAAGATATAAAATATGTTTGGGCGCACATCCAGTATCAGCGTCCGACATACCTGAACACCAAGGAGCTTCCCGGATTTGTTGACGATTCGGAAACAACCACATAGCGGTTTATCTTATTGTTCTTTGCAATATTTTTCGCAATGCTCATCACGTGGTCCATGGCGGCACCGTATCGTTTGACATGAACCGGCCGCACACCGTAATACATGCCGAGAGTGCTCATCGTTTTATCGTTTGTTGCAAGTGCGACAACCATGACGCTAGGCCTAAGACTGGAGAGTGCTTTTGCAGCAGACATAGTCAACGCGGGCACGAATATGCAGTTTGCTTTGTTTATGCGCAACGCAGATACTGCAGACACCCCCGCAACATCAGCGCAGGCCATGTCTGGACACGCGCAGCGTATTGCACTTGCCTCTTCTGCAACTCCGGCAGCCTTATTTAGGAACTTTACGGCTTCAATAGGATAGCTGCCAACAGAGGTCTCGTCGCTGAGCATCAGTATGTCTGCACCCTGTGAGACCGCGTTTGCTATGTCATTCACTTCAGCTCTTGTAGCAGATATGTTGTGCACCATGCTCGCAAGCATCTGCGTTGCTACTATGACAGGCTTCCCCGCTCGCCTCGAAGCGTTTACTATTTTCCTCTGCGCTTCGGGTATGTGTTCAAGACCTATGCTCATTGCAAGGTCACCCCTTGCAACCATCAATCCATCAGCCACCTTTGCTATGCTTTCGATGTTGTGAACAGCGACCTCGCGCTCTATCTTTGCGATTATGGGCATACCGTCGCAGCTCTTTCTTAGTTCTTGTATGTCACTTGCAGAGCTCACAAACGACATGCCGATCAGGTCAAAATGATTCTTCAGCGCTATCCGTGCAAGCTTCTTGTCGTTATCTGTCAGTGCTTTGATGTGCATCTCGGCACCTATGAGGCTTAGGCCTTTCCTGCTGCCTATCTGGCCATCCTCTACGGCCTTAGAGACAACGTTTATGCCGTCGATTTTCTTTATTCTGAATCGGGCAGTGCCGTCGCCTATGTCTATGTATACGCCAACTTTTGCGTCTTTGTGGAAGTCAGGGTATTGCATCACTTCGACAACACCTGTTGATGCCTTTGAAGAGAATGTCACTATGTCGCCTTTCTTGACAAGAATAGGATCTGTAAGTGTACCCACACGGACCTTTGCGCCAGGAAGGTCAGCCATCAGAGCCACATACCTGTGCATCTTTGCGGCCATAGCACGTATTCTGACAGGAAGCCCCGTCTGCTCTTCTTTCGTTGCGTGCGAGAAGTTAACGCGCACTATGTCGGCATATTTCAATACCTGCTCCAGCACACTATTGCTGCTTATGCTGGGACCATAAGTCACGATTATCTTTGTTCCAATCATATTAACACGCTACAACTCATTTCAAGCATGGAAGATATTAAAAGTTGCTGTCAAGTTAGTCTATTTTAATTTAACTGTGGCACTATGACCATGACAAGAGAATTATATGTTTCGGTGGATGTTGAGGCATCAGGGCCAATACCTGGAGAGTACAGCATGCTCTCAATAGGCGCGTGCATCGTTGGTAACCCGAAGAAGAAGTTCTATGTCGAAATAAGGCCACTCAATGACAACTACATCAAATCAGCCCTCAAGGTGTGCAGATTGTCGATGAGCAAACTCAAAAAGGAAGGCATAGAATCGGAAGATGCAATCGATAGGTTTGCACGATGGGTAATGGCATCTTCAAAAGGACGCGCGCCCGTATTCTGCTGCTGGAGCACCATGGACTGGCTGTTCATGAAATGGTACATGGTGAAATTCGGATATCCTAGATTGTTCAGCCACAGCGCTTGTGAGATGAAGTCATATTACGCTGGAATGATGGGCGTGCCGTTCTTGAGAGCCAAGAAGAAATACCTGCCAGAACAGCTAAGGCCAGAAAAGATGCACACCCACAACGCATTGGATGATGCACTAGAGCAGGAAGAACTTTACAGGAACATGTTCAGCTTCAACAGGAAGAGGCACGCTGCGCCAGAATGAGCGATTCAATAACGTTTAATAAGCCCCAGTGCTATTTTTCTGTGATGCTATGGTGAGATCTTCAAAGGACCAGAACACAAATTATGTTGTGGAACTGTTCAAGAAGCTTGCATCGATACCTTCTCCTAGTGGAGAGGAAAAGGAAGTTGCAAGATTCATAATGAATGAGTTGTCGAAAATAGGAATACCATACTATGTTGATGATTCCTGGAAGAAGAACTATAGCAATACGGGCAACATAATCGCGACATTGGAAGGCAGCGGAGACACTGTTATGTTCTATGCACACATGGACACGGTGGCGCCGGACTTGACAAGGCCGAGAATAATCGAGAGCAAAGGAGTCATAAAAAGCAATAATGGCGCAATAATGGGCGCAGACGACAAGACAGGCGTCGCTGCGCTGATCTCCGCGTTGAGAGTGCTCAAGAATAAGGAACACCCAACCATTGTAGTTGCATTTACCACCAAGGAAGAAGGCCCAGGAAAGAAGATGGGAGATATGGGGGCAAGATTCCTTTCACCAAGGAAAAAGCCAGACTACACATTTGTCATCGATGATGCGGGCAGAGCCGGATCGTTTACATCGCGCGCACTTGGATGCCTGGACTTTAGTATAACATTCAAGGGCAGGGGTGCTCATGCCGCTTCGAATCCAGAGAAAGGGATAAATGCGATAAAGGCAGCATCGCTGTTCGTAAGCTACTTGCAGCTTGGCAGAAGCAAGGAGGGCAACTGCCTGAATATCGGGACCATAAAAGGAGGCACCTTTGACAATGTCATACCTGCAAGCGCTGTGCTTACCGGAGAGGTAAGAGCGTTTGAGTACACGAGAATGGCCAAGCAGCTGGAGCTCGTTCATGACTGCGCCAAAAAAGCGTGCAAAGTCAGCAAGTGCAAGTATGCCTTAAGTGCGGACCTTAAGCACGCCATTTATCCACTCGATTCGAAGGACGCGCGCATCATGCAGCTTGCGGAAGCTGCAGCAAGAAAAGCACAGGTCCCTTTCTCTTCCGAAGACATGTACGCGACGTGCGAAGCCAATGTGCTCTGCAGAAAAGGACACAGGGTAATCGTGATGCGCCCGGGCTACTGGAACCCCCACTCCACAGCAGAGTACACTACGGCAAAAGAGCTCGTCAATTGCAAAAGGCTTGTCATCGCGATATCGGACATTATTTCAGCAAATAATCAAAAGACATAGGCAAAGCAGACCTTGCAGATGTGCAACGACAAGGAGCATTGCAACGACGTTGCAGTTATTCTCTAAGCGACAGTCTGAGCTTAACTTCGCTAATTCTTTTGTCGAAATCTGGAAGTTTCTTCAGGCCGTACACGACCCACTGCCCTTCAGCTAAACCGGGGAAGTCCATGCCCAATTCCAGCGCTCTCGTACAGTCATACTGCTCAAAACCCAGAGCTTCCAGCAGATGATGGCCTTGCGCACCTCCTTTGACCTCCACAAGAGGAATATCGGAATTTTCAGCAAACAGTGCTTCGACAACAGCCATGGTTAGCCGCGTGTATACGAGCTTTTCCCTGTATTCGCTCGCCACGACAACAGAACGAAGTTCGCGAGACATTGGAATTTCTGCCCCTTTGGGCCAGCAGTCAACAGCAGTATGCGCTATCACATTATTATTGGAATCCATCACAACAAAATCCAGGCTTTTCGATACCCAAGCAGACACTTCAGCAATAGATACCGGCATCAGTTCGCTTTCTGACTCGGCATAATGATTGATCATGCGGACTATTTCGTCAACCTGGCCAGGCACAGCTTTTCCAAGACGAAACAATTCACCGTCAATTGTGAATGTTATTGTGCCGAATTGCACCTGAGCAAGTTTTTGATCAGAGAATGCGTAACTGTCGGGTTCTTGATCTGAACTTTTTAATTGCAATTTTTTCATGGGGCAACTTGTGATTTTACCATATATATGTGTTACGTATCAGTTAGTCACGTGCATAAGATGGCCAGGTATTTGCTTTGTATGTAGCATATCACGCACGTGATTTGCGCGCGAGCGATATTTATGCTTTCTGAAAAGAGGGCATAAACGTTTTTATCGCATGAACTTCAAGAGGCCTTGCAGAAAGCATAAGCATCAGAAGCACGTATATTGCGCGTTTACCTGACAAACAGTGCAGCATATGCAAGCAGCATTCCCATCAGCTTTGATGCGAGGCCTAGCCTTGATGAGAACTTTCTCAAAAAGATTATGTTGTCTTCGGTTATTCCCCTGAAAAGCGATGAAAGTGGCGGATATACAAGAACTACTATCAGGAAGTTTACGATCAGCGCCATGCTCCCACTATAATGCAGAACACTTGGAAGCAGCACGGCAAACAGCGTAGTCAGAAAAGCGGAGCACGCTATTGCTGCAAGCTTTTTGTAGTGCAGGGTCATTTTGAAGTTCCTCTTCAGTGAAAGGCAGTACATCACACCTAGAAGCACTGGAGATATCACGAAAAGCGGAATGAGAACACCTATAACGCCGAAATAAGGAGTGAGTGCAAGCATTATGGCAAGGCTTATCGCTATAGCTGCAAGCTGATAGCGCACATACACGCCAGTACGGCCGTATGCCAGCATCAGGTTGCCGGCGTACGCTTCCAGGGCATCTATCGTAATGCCGATCGCTATGACAACAAAGTACTGCGGGGCCAGAGAGTACTTGTTTGAGAAGAACAGGTATGTGAATGGCTTTGCGCTTGCGACAAGGTACGCGAGCATCGGCAGCACGAACAGGAATGCATAGTACACGCTGTTTGCAAATATGCCTTTCATGTGTGCTGACAGCTTGGACTTGCCCAGTGCAACTGAAAAAGCGGACAATAGTATGAAAGCAGTGGAATCCGTCACTACCTGAAACGCCGCGCCAAGCTTGAATGCTGCGCCGTAGTTGCCCACTATGCTTGTGGCAACATAAACGCCAAGAAGCAGCACGGCAAAGTTCGTCAGGCCCATGGTCGAGATATCAGACGCAAATACAGGCAGAGAAAAACCCAGTATCTGCTTCATCACAGACTTGGACAGTTTGGAAGATATGCTGCCTATCGCCTTTCTAAGATAGAACGCCTCTGTCGCCACCCCGACCAGAAAGCCTACCAACATGCCTGCGACAGCGCCCGAAATGCCGTAACCGGCATACAGCAGCAAAGCCACAGCAACGAGCTGCGCTGAAGAGTACATGAGATCGCTTGTTGCAGCTGCCTTTACCTTCCCAAGGCCTACAAGCGAGGAAAGGCCAAGGTTGAATAGCACAGTTAAGAGTATCATTACCGAAGCGATGTGCAAAGGAGCAGATAGCTGAGGGTTGTGGTACACCGCTGTTGCAATTGTGCCGCTAAAGATGAACGCTATCACAGCAATAGTCAGGCCTGACATGCTGCCCACAAAGTACGCGTTGCAGAGCAGGCTCCTGACGCGCTTCTTGTCCTTAAGGCTAAGTGGCAGCATTCTTCTCAGCGCAGACCCAAAACTCAGGTTGCCTCCAAAACCTAGCAGAGTCTCGAACGCTATCGCGATTATGAACACGCCAAAGTTTGTAGGGCCCAGTGCTCGTGCTGCGATTATGAGCACAACGAAAGAGATTAGCGAGCTCACAAGCTGAGCACCGACATATATGCTTGTGTTCTTGGCAGTCTCTATGCCGAACTCCTCAAGCTCTTCCTTGCCATCCATAAAACTAGCTCCTTAACATGAAGCTGTCAAGCTTCTCCCTCAAAAGCTCTTTCTTGACCCTGTGCTGTTTGAGGAACTCATTGATCCTCTTTGCCAAGTCGGCCTTGTGCTCGCCTGCAAGAACCATCCCGTGACGTTCCGCGTCAAGTATCTGTGCAAGCTTCTTGTCGTCTTGCTCGAAGAAGAACTTGTAGTACTGGCATACCATGCACACGTCGGGATTCCCGCCGTATTTCTTCTGGAGCTCGGCAGTGGCCTGCTGACCCGTGAATGCGCGCCCTATCTTCTTGTTCACGACCTCTGGTGCGTCGTTTATGTATATGGCATCATTGGGGTCGCTTGCGGACATCTTAGCATCGCCGCTGAGGCCGGGCATGAACCTGTTATGGATCAGTGCTGGTTTGTAGTAGCCAAGCTTTCCCAGCACATCCCTTGCGACGCGGAAGTGGACGTCCTGGTCTATCCCAAGCGGTATCAGGCAGGGTATGTTGTGGCCGGCTTCGACCGATTTGAGGAACGCAGGCACGGCCTGCATGCTCGTATAGAATATCTCCCCTATGTTAGTCTCGTTTGACCATCCGAACGCATCCTTGGCCGTTGAGAACGTTATGTGCTTTGCGACCCTAACCGCATGCTTGTACAGAGTGCTGGCGTATTCGGTGTCGAAGAATATCTTAGTCTTTTTAGGGTCAAATCCTAGAGCGAGTATGTTCAGCGCGTCGTCTATCGCGAAATCGTGTATGCCCTCAAGGGTCAGCCCTTTCTTTGCAAGGTACTTCTCCTCATCAGGTATCTGGATTAGCACATCAGCATGGAACTTGTCCTGAAGCCATTTCAGCAATACGAACGGCAGCAGATGGCCCAGGTGCATGGATCCTGACGGGGCTATGCCTGTGTAAAGATAGAACTGATTGCCCTTCTCATATTCATCAAGAAGCCAGTCAATGTCGCGATGAGCGTAGAACATCTTCCGCCTTATCAGAAAGTGAACATCACCCGTGTGCTTTGATATGCGCTTCTCAAGGGCCTCGTCTATGAGCTTCAGGCCTGCCATTCTTGCGAATGCCTCGTAGTCCACCTTGCCCTCTACGTCGTACGCGCCAACCTTGAACTGCTCAGGCATTGAATCAAGAGTAAGAGTGGCCTGAGAAAGCTTTTATAACATGCAGAGAAGCGCAAATGAAACATGCAAGAAAAAGAGAAAAGATGATCACGGAGCATTTTGAAGTGCAACGACTGCAAACGCAAGCCATGATACTTTCGTATTCTTCATACGCGCAGGACGGGAATGGTAGATGGTGCCACGGTCTCAGGCCACAGACCATTCAGCATCATATCAACAGTCACGCATTCGTCGCCGTGCGTTGTAAGCGAGGACAGTGAAGGAAATTTCCTGCCGCAGTATTTGCATTCGAGAGCGGCATTCTCTATCGCGCCTGCAAACAAGTTGTTTTTGGTGTCCTTCACAGTATCGCCTTACTAGCATAATTGTGTGGCATGCTGATGGGTGGGTGGATAGGATGGTGATGCCGGTTGTGGTGGGAAAAAGTAGATACAAGAGGCATACGCATTTTTTATCCGATCAGACATGCCACACCTAGTCATAAGATGTGTTTAGAGGGCATATATTGATAGCGCAATCAACACGACATATTTAGCTGCAGGAATAAAAAAGGATATATAAATTAATGATTTTTGGTTAGTTATACTATACTATTTAACTTTTGTTACGACGAAGTTGTCTGTAAAGTATTTATATTTATACTATCTATATACTATCATGAAAGCGCTGCCGAGAGCTGTGCTAAGCACGCTGCACAGGCTCAGACAAGGCAAAAAACACTACATAACGGTAAAGGTGATAAAAGGCCATTTTTACGCTTACGAGGCCACATCCAAGCACGATAGGGTACGCAAAAAGCAGGTGGGGCTTGCAAATTACCTAGGCAGGATAACCGATGAAGGCATGTTCATTGCTGCGGTCAAAAGGACACAACCAATGGACTTGAGCGCGCCGCTCAGCAGCCTTAGGCCTGCGTACAGCGCTTTGGTAGAAACACATCAAACGACGCAAACCAGCGCAGAGTATCCAGTCAAGCAGCGTAAATTGGACGACAAGGACAAAGCGATACTCACCGCGCTAAGCATGAACGGACGGATTACGATGAGTGTCCTTGGAAGGATGGTCGGACTGAAGGAGAGCACAACGACATACCGTGTTAGAAAGCTGGAGAAGACATTCGGAATAAAATACATCACAGAAATAGCACCGGAAAAGTTAGGGTATCAGAGCGTCCTGATGACTGCAAAGTTCATAGATGAGAAACCGTCAGGAAGGGAGCTGAAGCAAGCCTTCGAATCAGAGCCGCTCATCCAGCTCGCAGTTCAGACGTCAGGTAGCTATGACTTGCTAGCGTATGCGCTGGTCAGGAACAATGATGATGTGATAAACCTCACCACAAGACTGCGATTGGGCCTGGCGCGCTACGGTGCAGAGTGGAGCACAGGATATATAGAGGACACTTATGGCACGGTGCCGCTAAGGGGCGCATTCATCGAGATGATGAAAGATAGGATGCTGCAGAGAGAGTATGCCCTCATGAAAGAACTGAACGAGAATGGCAGATGCGAATTCTCAGAAATAGATAAAAAATATGGATTCGACGCAGGCAGATCGCAGTATTCATACCATAAACTCAAAGAGGACGGCACACTACGAAGGGTAACGATGACCATGAGGAACCTGCCTGTAAGGTACGTGGCGGCGATCTTCGCAAACATAATATACGAGGAGAAGCTCAGGAAGCACAGGGAAGAGCTATTGATGAGCGTAAAAGAGGAGCCTAACACGCCGATAAGCAAATATCTCCTGGTCGAGGATAGCGAAACCCCTAACGGCGCGGTGTTTTACCTGCCGGTATTCGAATATGACGATTTGGACAGGACTGTAGAAAACATTAGCAGCCTTAATCTGGGCATGCGGATTGCAGCACTAACCATCACCAGCATATTGGTTGGAGATTTCTGCTATAGGAGATTCGACAATGCATACTCGCTGCAGCAAAGCGTGCTTGAAAAGAGATATGGCCATGCGCCACTAGAAAGGCGAAACTATGAAGAAACGGGCAGAATAAGGAAAAAGAAGGCGTACCGCAAAACAGACATAAGAGGCCTACCAAAAGAAGAGACGATATGAATAGGAAAATAAGTAAGAAAAGTCACTTGAACATGAACTTCAAAATTGCACTACTGACTTTGGTGCTGTTGTGATAGTCGTCCTTAAAAAGTGCCACCTTTGAACACACGACCACTCGCGGACAGGTACCGCTGCCTTCGCCGCCGCCGCCCGTAGCCACAAAGACTTTCATGCCTTTGCTTGCGCGCATAATCCCGTTACCTCCCATCGTCATCTCTATCAGCAAAAGAAGGGTAGAGAACAACTAAATAACTTCCCAGTGCGCCTTTGCGACCACATTTAATGCGTTTTCCATGTGAGGAAGGGCACCTGGCTAGGAAAACAAGAAGGAGACAGTGTGTTTATGGATACAGACGGAATGCCGTCGGATTCTTAGAAGTGTAGTAGATATCACGACCTATCACAGTAAAGATATAAAAGTTTTGTGGGCTTGCGCAAGGAAAGCCAATGCCTTTTATACCTTACTTGGCGGAGTATTAATCGTAAAGTGTGATCCTAGAGTGTGATTTTATGCAGCATGAAACACCCATAGAGGGGCAGCGGCCGCAGAACGTTGAATCCATAAACAAGGTAAAGCATGTCGAGGAGGAGGCCGTCAAGACCATAGGTATGGCAAATGGAGAGAAGGAGAAAGCAATAAGCGATGCCAAAGTAAAAGCGATCGAGATTGTCGAGAAAGCGGCTGCAAACGCGAAGGAAAAGAAGAAGAAGGACATGAATGATGCTACAAAGGCACTGGAAAAAGAAAAGGAGCTGACGCTCAAGCAAGCGGAAAAAGACGCAAGCAATGTAAGAATGAAGAGGCTGAGCGCTCAGAGCAAGGAGCGCATATTGAAGGACATCATACCGCTAATACTAGGTGCGTGATATGCTACGTACAGTACCTATGAAAAAGATAAGGATAGTTGCACTAAAGTCTGCAGAGTACGACACGATACAAGAGCTGCAGAGCATCGGTGCCATGGAGATAAGGAAGAGCGCTGTCGGCCTCGAGGACGACAAGGCACTAGGCCAGATAACAGACGTATCCGAGCTGCTCGTGAAGTTCAGAAGCGCGCTCTCGTACTTGAAGGAGCCGAATAAACCTTTCAAGCTGGCAAAGCAGCTCAAGCTTAAGGAGCTGATCGCGCACTGCAGAGCGGTGAAAGAGGTCGATGAGGTAAACGAGCTCGTAGAAACCAGAAGGGTGCTTTCGGAGAGCGGAAAGAAAGGCACAAGAGAGGTAGCAAAAATAGACAAACTGCTTGAGAAGATAGGCAGCGAACACTATTTCGATATAGCCGGCCTTGCAGAAATGCTTCAGATAGAATATGAGAGATCGCAGATAAGCTCCAGCTTCAAGAACACGCTGCACACATTCATTGTAGAAGGATGGATTCCAAAAAGAAGGCTTGGTGAGCTCAACAAACGCCTGGACAACGTGACAAAGCAAAACTTTGTCCTTGAAGAGGTTAACGACGGCGAGGTGGAGCCAACGATGATGAGCAGGCCAAAGGCGTTCAGCCCGTTCGACTATCTTGTAGGGTTCTATTCGTTGCCAAGGAGCGACGAGATCGATCCGACATGGCTGTTCATTGCGTCGTTCGTCATATTCTACGGAATGATGGTCAGCGACTTTGGCTATGGTGTGCTGTCGCTCATATTCGCTACAGTGCTTATCAAGAAGTTCCCTGAAGAGGGACTGCTGAACAGCGTGGCCAAGGTGTGGCAGTTAGCGTCAGTGCCGATCATGATATTTGGGATCCTATCCAACCAGTTCTTCGGTTTCACGCTTGCGCCATTCAACAAGATCATGATCTTTGACTGGACCAACAACGTGCCTGCCCTGATCGCGATCACAATACTGATGGGCATAGCACAGGTGATCATCGGCCTTGCGATAGGGTTCGTCAACAAATACAGGCACCATGAGTACAAGTTGGCAATAACCAAGATAACATCCATAATCGTTGTAGTCACAGGAACCATCGCAATAGCAGGAGGCCTGTTCGGTTACATGAGCAGCTATGCGATGCCGGCAGCAATAGTGGCGATTGTCTCTTCGGTTGTGACAGTTGCTTTGAGCGGAATCGAGGCAGTAGAGTTCATGAGCCTTGTCTCGCAACCACTGAGCTACACGCGAATATTCGGTTTCGGACTTGCAAGCATAATACTGGCAGCACTTATAGACAAGGCGTTCACGCCCACATTCACAGGCAGCATTGTCGGAGTCATAATGTTTGTGGTGGTTGCTGCGCTGTTCGTGCTGCTGCACTCCATGAACATGCTGCTCTCAATCTTCGAGGGCATGGTGCAAGCAACGAGGCTCAACTTCGTAGAGTTTTTCACCAAGTTCTACACTGGCGGCGGGGAAAAGTTCTCTCCGTATCATTTCACAAGACGATACACTAAGGAATGAGATAATGACTATAGATATGGCTGCTGCTATTGCAGCAATAGGAGCCGGATTGGCAATAACCGGCGGCGCGATAGGCACAGGTATAGTACAGGGCGCAGTAGGAAGCGCAGGCATTGGACTGCTGGCTGAGAAGCCAGACCAGATCGGAACTGCACTGCTGTTTCTTGTAATACCAGAGACCTTGCTGATATTCGGCTTTGTGGTCGCGATAATCATACTGCTTGGCGCAAAGTTCATATGAACGCCGGGGCGAGCAAATGTCTTTGGACGGGATAAAACTTAGCATAGAGGCGGGCGCAAAGAGCGAAGCTGAAAGCATACACAGTTCGGCGATGTCCGAAACGAAGAAGATACTCGACGAAGCATACCAGAAAGCGAGGGACGTCGAGAGAGATTTCGAGAAAGAGACCGCCGACGAGATAGCGCACATGAGGCAGGAGCAGAATTCTGAGATTGTGCGCGCTACGCAGCTGTGCAGGCTTGAAGCCGCAGATGCATATGTGATGCGCGAGTCTAAGGACATAGTGAACGGGCTTGCAAGCAGAATCATAAAGAGCGACCTCTACGCCAAGCTCTTCAAAGATGCTTTGAAGAGGGCCCTTGAGATAGCGCCGGTAAACGAGCTTTTGGTGAAAGTCAACAAAAGAGATGAGCGCTTCGTCAGGAATTCTGGCGCACACGTAGAGTTTGCGAACATTGATGGGCTCATGATTAGCACCAGGGACGGCAGCATAAAGATAGACGCGACAGTGGACAAGCTGGTAGACGCCTCGATCGAGTACGTAAGAAAGGCAGTGATATCTGAGGTCAGGGAAGGCAAGAGAACGCCAAACGCAGAGAGTGTGCAAGTACCGGTCAAAAGAGCCGCAAAGAGAGTCGCCAAGAGCGCAAAAAAGAGCAGTAAGAGAGCGACAAGCAAGAAGGCGAGATGAAGCATGGCACGATACGGCGATACCGCTCTTTACGCGTACTCCAATGCCAGAGTAAAGGCGATGGAGTCCAGACTGCTTCCGAGAAGCATGATGGACGAGATAGCCAGGATGGGGAGCACGGAGACCATGCTCGCAAGACTGCTGCAGACAAGCTATGTCAAGAGCATAGAGGAGTATGGCGGTGCGCAGATCAGAGGAGAGCTTGTGGATTTCGCACTCAGCAGCGATCTCGCAAGGAACCTCTCAAGACTGGAAAGGGTCACGCCCGCTCCGGCAAAGAAGCTCATACTGCTGTTCATAAGCAAGTTTGAGATAAGCAACATCAAGCTCATGATAGACGCGAAGGCGAAGCAGAGGCGTTTTGAGGACATAGAGCGTTACCTTGTAGAAACAGAGCGCATGCGCAAAGCCTCTATGAGAGAGGCGTTCATGATGGGGCACGATGTCAAATCGTTTGCAGCAAGGATAGCAGGGGTCACCGCACAAAAGGAGCTGCTCAGCCGCGCGGTTGCAAAATACCAAGAAAGCAGCAACGTGCTCGACATCGAGAACGAGATAGACAGACGGTTCTACGCGATGCTTTCGAAATACATGGACCTTCTCAATAAGACCAGCCCGGAGTCAGCAGCACTCCTGAAAAGAGAGATAGATATGAAGAACGTGCTCACGCTGTTGCGGGCAAAGCGCTACAGCCTTACAGAACAGGAAGTTTCAGCTGCGCTGATAAGCGGCGGCAGGATGGCCGCAAGCAGACTCAAGACACTGTTCAAGAGTTCGAAGAGCATAGACGACATAGTTGCCGGCATCAGTAGCTTCGATCTTAACGAAGCGCTAGCACGCTACCATAAGAGCAAGGACACTCAGATGCTGCATTTTGAGATCACTATGCGCAACTCGCTTTTCAGGACCGCGATGCACCTGCTGAAGTACAGCATGCTCTCTTTCGGAACGCTTGCAGGTTACGCTTACATAAAGGAGATGGAAGTCCTGGCATTGAGGACGCTTGTGGAAGGCAAGCAACACGGCCTTTCAGAAGACGAGGTAAAGGAGCTGATAGCGTGGAACAAGTGAATATGAAGAAAATAGGCATAGTAGGAGACGCGCTGCTCAGCACAGGCCTTGCATTCGTAGGAATCAAGAGCACATTTATCGTAAAGAACGGCGAGGAAGCAGAGAAAGCAGTAAGGACGCTGCTTGAAGACCACGAGATAGGCATAATCGTCATAGCGGAAAGGCTAGTGAAAGAAATCACAAACAGAAAATTGCATAATATGATAGAATCAAGCATAATGCCGATGTTTGTTCCAGTACCTTCATACAAAGAAGAGGTGAAAACGGACGTGCTAAGGAACCTCATAATCAGGGCTATTGGAATAGATATAACGAAGAAGTGATATTATGGGTTACGTAAGTAGAATAGCAGGACCATTGGTTGTTGCAGGGGACATGCACGGCACCAGCATGTACGATGTCGTGCGCGTAGGCAAGAGCAAGCTCATAGGCGAAATCATACAGCTCAGAGGAGACAGCGCCACGATACAGGTGTACGAGGACACAAGCGGAATAGTCCCTGGAGACCCGGTAGAAAGCAAGGGCAGACGCATGTATGTTGAACTTGGCCCTGGCCTGCTGAACTCTGTTTATGATGGCGTACAGCGCCCGCTTGACATTATAAAGGAAGAGACCGGCGTGTTCATACGGCGCGGAGTGGAGGTCGCATCAATAGACAGGGACAAGCGCTGGAATTTTGTTGCAAACCAAGAGCTTAAGAGAGGCATGCATATCGGCGAGGGCACAATACTTGGGTACGTGCAGGAGATGCCGTTGATAAAGCACTACATAATGGTGCCATCCGGCATGAACGGCGAGCTCATCGAGATACGCGAAGGCAACCACAAGGTGACAGACACGATAGCTACGCTCAAGACAAAGAAGGGAGAGGTGCTAGAGCTCACAATGATACAGAGAAGAGCGGTAAGAACGCCATCGCCCTGCAAGGAGAAGCTGGAGGGATCACAGCCGCTCATAACCGGAATGCGACTTATAGACACGCTCTTCCCGCTTGTGAAGGGAGGAGTGGCAACAATACCCGGACCATTCGGAGCAGGAAAGACCGTAACACTGCACAGCATCGCAAAATATGCGGACAGCGACATCATAGTGTATGTGGGTTGCGGCGAAAGGGGAAACGAGATGACAGAGGTCCTGACAGAGTTCCCAGAACTGAAGGACCCGAAGAACGGCAGGCCGTTAATGGAAAGGACAGTACTGGTGGCAAACACAAGCAACATGCCAGTAGCAGCAAGAGAGGCAAGCATCTACACAGGCATAACGATCGCAGAATATTTCAGGGACATGGGCTACGACGTTGCGCTCATGGCAGACTCCACTTCAAGATGGGCAGAGGCACTTAGAGAGATATCTGCAAGGCTCGAAGAGATGCCAGGAGAGGAGGGCTATCCACCATACCTCTCTAAGAAAATCGCAGAGTTTTATGAGCGCGCAGGCAGGGTGAAGACGCTTGGAGACAGGATAGGTTCGGTCAGCGCCATAGGTGCAGTTTCACCTGCCGGAGGAGACATATCCGAACCAGTATCGCAAGGAACGCTCCGTGTCGTTAAGGTTTACTGGGCGCTTGATGCTACGCTTGCAAGCGCAAGCCAGTACCCTGCAATAAACTGGCTGAACAGCTACTCGCGATACAAAGGTGCGCTCAACAAGTGGTACAACATGAACATCGCTCCAGGCTTCACAGCCGCTAGAGATGCCGCAATGAAGATCCTTCAAAGAGAGGCAGAGCTCAAGGACATAGTGCAGCTCGTAGGCGAAGATGCGCTGCCTGACAGCGAGAAGCTGGTGCTCGACGCGGGAAGAGTCCTCAAAGAGGACTTCCTCAGGCAGAGCGCATTCGATCCGGCAGATGCGTATTCTAGCCTGAAGAAGCAGTACCTGATGCTTGAAACGATACTCGACTTCCATACCAGGACCAACAGCGCCCTTGAGGCGGGAGTCAGGATGGACAGCCTCATGACTATAAAGGCAAGGGCAAGGATCTCAAGAATGAAAGAGGTGAGCGATCAGGACATGGAGAAAGAGGTATCAGAAATCAAGAGAAGCGCCATCGAGGAGATCGACGCGCTGATGAAGAAGGAGGTGTATGCATGAACTTCGCAATAGAGTACAAGACAATAAACAGCATCAGAGGACCGCTGGTCATTGTAGAGAAGGTGCGGCACGCAGCCTACAACGAGATAGTGCGCATCAATCTGCAGAACGGCGAGTCTGTGCTCGGCCAGGTGCTGGAGAGCAGCGCGGGCAAGGCGATAGTCCAGGTCTTCGGACTGACTGAAGGCCTTAACATCAGCGACACCTCTGTCAGTTTCCTTGGCGAAACGATGCGCATCGGCGTTTCTGAGGACATGCTGGGCAGGGTGTTTGACGGCAAGGGCAAGCCCAAGGATGGCCTTTCGGACATAATCCCTGAAGAGAAGAGAGACATAAACGGCGAGCCCATAAACCCCGTCGCGCGTGCCATGCCAGGTGACTTCATCCAGACAGGCATATCATCGATAGACTGCTTGTACACGCTGGTCAGAGGCCAGAAGCTCCCGATATTCTCCGCTGCCGGACTCGACCACAACGAGCTTGCCGCACAGATAACAAGGCAGGCAAAGGTACGTGGTGGCAGGGAAGAGTCTTTTGCAGTGGTGTTCGCAGGCATAGGAATATTGCAAGAGGACGCCAGATTCTTCATGAAGGATTTTGAGAGCTCCGGAGCGCTTAGCAGGACAGTCGCTTTCATAAACTACGCGAGCGACCCTAGTGTGGAAAGGATCATGACTTCAAGACTTGCGCTTACGACTGCAGAGTTCCTTGCGTTTGAGAAGCACATGCACGTGCTCGTCATAATGACGGACATGACGATGTACGCAGAAGCGCTTCGAGAGGTCTCCAGTGCAAGAGACGAGGTGCCCGGACGTAGAGGATATCCAGGATACATGTACACGGACTTTGCAAGCATATATGAGAGAGCTGGTGTTCTGGGAGGACGGCGAGGCAGCATAACGCAACTTCCGATACTCACGATGCCTGCAGACGATATCACACACCCGATACCAGACCTTACAGGGTATATAACAGAAGGGCAGATGTTCCTTGACAGGGAACTGTCGAACAAGGGCATATATCCATCGATAAACCCGAGCCCGAGAGGCTCGAAGTCGCTCTCAAGGCTAATGAACTATGGAATAGGCGCAGGCAAGACAAGAGAGGACCACAGAGGAGTTGCGGACCAGCTGATAGGAGCATATGCAAAGGCATTGGAAGCGAGAAACCTCAGCGCCATTGTTGGCGCCGAAGCTCTCAGCGCGGCAGACAGGCGCTCGCTGAAGTTCGGCGAGGAGTTCGAAACTAGGTTCATAAACCAGGGAAGATACGAGAACAGAGATGTGGAAGCTTCTCTAGACATAGGCTGGGACCTTCTGTCTGCGTTTGACAAAGAAGAGCTTACCAGGATAAAGAAGGACTATATCGCGAAGTACTACAAGAAGAGGGAAACGGCCACAGCCACAGTGTGATGAGCAATGATAAGCCCAACGCGCATAAACCTGATAAACACGAAGAAGAGCATAGTCATAGCCAGGAAAGGGCATGAGCTGCTCACAAGCAAGCAGCAGGTGCTTGTAAGAGAATTCCTGAAGCTGCTCAAAGACTCCACAAAAGGCAGGGAGCAGATGCAGGAGGCAATACAGAGCGCGTACAAAGCACTGTCCATCGGCATCGCTTACGTCGGCGACCTCGAAATGGAGAGGACCGCAAGCGGCGTCAAGGAGCTTGCGCCGGTGAAGATCGAGCAGAGAAACATAATGGGCGTGAAAATACCAGAGATAGAGCACAGTAGCGCCAGCGCCCCCATACAGGAGAGAGGATACGGCGTCCTTTCAGCCAGCATGGCAGCAGACGACGTTCACGACTCATTCGTGCTTGCGCTCGACGCCATAATAGAGACCGCTAAAAGGGAGCAGAGCCTGAAGAGGCTAGTGCTTGCAGTAGAGAAAGTGAAGCGCCAAGTCAACGCGCTGTCGTACATACGCATACCTGCACTCGAAAAGCAGGCGAAGTACATATCCATGAGACTAGAGGAGATCGACAGGGACACCTTCTCGGCGCTTAAGCACGTAAAGAAGAAGCTCAGGGAGAGTGCATAGTGACGTATCTAGGCCAGCCCACATGCGGCCAGAAACAGGGTCATACGCTTAGGTACCGACACCTGCAGCCGCTTTTTGCCTATCAGCCCAGGCATCCATGTCTTTAACACGTGCATTCATACCGCCAAGTTGAACAAGGGCATTTGTTGCTAATTCGCTCACCTTAGTTTCAAATTTGGCATCATATTCGATAAGATTCGGCACGTTTTGTGTTACATCACGGTCTTCAGAGAGTTTTACAGATACCAGCTTAGAGGCACCAAGTAACTCGTCCAGGGCTTTTTCAAGCGCTTTGTACGCGTTATTGCCAGAAGCTATTACCGTGGTAGCCACCTCTTCAGATTCAACGGCACTATCTACAGCGATTCTAGCAGCTTCCAGATCGCGAGCAAGGGCCATCATAGGATTCTTAACCGGGTCGAGCGAGTATGCATCGACGTCTTTACCGTTCATATCTTTTCTGATAGTTTTGTTTGACGCATCGACATCCTTTAGAAGCTCATTAACAACAGCAACGTCGTTCTTAAACACCGCATTGCAGACATCAGTACTGGCCTTCAAAGCATGCTTGGATGATTCCTTCAGATCAGCCAGCACGCCATGAATACTTAGCACATCTGGCGCAGGTTTAATCCCAGACATCACATCAGCATTGTCTTTTGCAGTGACAAATGATTCTGGTGGTTTTTTGCCAGCCCCACGTGCCGCATTTACTCTAGCGATTTGTATTCTAATTCCTAGTTTATCCGCATCATGAATCGACGCTTTTATGAGGTTGTCTGCGTTTCCTATAGCTTCTTCTGTAACGGCAAGCTCATCCATAAGAACCAGCGACCTAGCTAACTTTAATGCCCCAACCGCAGACTCGGCCACTTCATGATCCATATTCAGAAGATAATGTGCCCTGCTCAATGCAGTATTTGCATCGCCTAATGTTTTTGCACCTGTAGCCAGTTTGATTGTATCACATACTTGCTCATACTTGATACGCATAAATTCCGCACCGTAATCGCTTGAACGCCCTGATTTTTTGGATGTTTGCGCATCTTTAAAAGCGGCAAGCTTTTGATCCGCATCGTCTACGCTCTCTAATTGTTTAGGCAGCTTTGCTTCTAGCGCTACTTTCGTGGCTTTCATTTCGCGATACTCGGGAAAGATGACGCTGTTTTGCGCGTGTGTATAATGAGTGTTAGTAAACGCACCGAACCGCCCACGCCTCTCCCGGCTTTCGAACTTCTCATCCTCAAATGCCCGGATATCACGCTCCAGCTTGTCAATTGATTTCACTGTTTCTTCCACCTTAGCGGATGTCTCATGAACTTTGAGCGCAAGCTTGATTTCAGTTAAATCTTCAGATGTCAGCTGCTTTTCCAGCCCATCCTTTATTTTCGTTAGATCGTTTATTACTTTCTTGTATACTAAGAAGTCTCCTTTTGCTTTTTCAGGGTCCCAATCTTTGTCCCAATCTCTAGTTTCCGCCTTGATAAAGGAAGGGTGCTGACGGGCTTGTGAGTCCAGATGATCGCATAACATCTGTATCCTTGAATTTGTGTTTTTTAAGTCGTTGCCAGTCAGAGCAGGCATCTGGTGGCTCTGTTCTAATTGATGTGTCAAGTTAGTAACAAAATTAGACCTAGATTGGTTTGTACTTTCGGTTTTTTCAGTCATGCACGTGCACCGAAAAATAATATACTACAACAGTATTTATACCTAGCGCGTGCACGCATCTATACGGGCCGAGCATTTCAGCACCGGAAGATAAAAGCATAGTCCTATTGTGGCTATTCAATGGCAAACAACTCAATACGCCTGCTTTGCCATATGCTCCAACATATCACCGAGACCTTTTCCCACTTTGTGCAAATCGCTTACAAAATCATACAACCAGTCCGTGACAGTTTTTTGACGGTCATCCATCTTTTTTGTTGCCGCTACTGAATTGGTATTTTCTTTCTGTTTTTCTATCTGCAAGGAAGCAGGACCATCAGAAGCTTCCCTTTTATCATTTCTCAAAATATGTAAATACGCCGCAGCGTCTTGTCGAGCGTATGGATTTCCAAGCAGATCTGAGCTTAGCAAGAATGGCAAATCTTTGTTCACTTCGCTCTTAGTCTTCATGACATCGCCATGACATCATATTCCAAACGTACAATTAAGCGTGCGCTTAGGAGATATATATTACTTTCTAACCAGGAGAGTCTGGGACATAAGTCAACCATTATTTTGGCACTCTACCTTTTCAGGTCTTCTATATTATCTCTGCCAAAATCTTTATCGTTTTGCATCCAAATTATATTGACCAGAGCAAGGCGGATCAGTAATAATGTCCGTTCTGTCGTCAAAGAACGATAGAAAAAGGCCGTTTAGACCGAGTGAACCCAAAAGGCATCTTAAAACAGCAAGTAGCCTTTTCTATTCTGGTTCTTATCTAGGAGTGAGAAGGACTTTTGTCCCAGAGTCTAACCAGGAAATTCTGTCATATCCCGAAATAATGTCCTCTCGTCAAAAAATAAAGATACGAGAGAGGACAGGTATTTCATGCGAAAGCTTAACAAAAGGAAAATCCGGTGGATTGTCAAGTCTTCTAGAGAAGGTATGTCTGTATACAGAATCTCGATACTTTACAAGGTGACGCCAAGGCACATCCGAAGAATAATACAAAGATATCGAGACATGAAACTGTACAAAGTTTGTAACGAGTATAGGAAGTTGTGCGGCAGGACTCAGATTCCGATAGACGAAGAGCAGAGACTTCTGATATTGAGCAGATATGAGAAAGAGCCAATGTGTGCATCTATCATGGAAAAAGTTATAGAAGACGAAACAGGAATACACATACCACATAACAGAATTCATCAGATACTTTCAGAGGTAGGTAAAGTTGAGTTTGTGGATAAGAAAATACGCAGAAAGAGTTGGGTAAGATATGAGAGAAGACACAGCAACAGTCTTTGGCATGCTGATTTCTGTGATATAAACGGCAAACAGGTCATTGCATACATCGATGATGCCTCACGACTTATTGTTGGATACGGCCTATTTGATAATGCAACAACTGATAATGCAATTCTTGTCTTGAAGTCTGCAATCAAGTTGTACGGAACCCCAAAACAAATAATGACAGATCATGGTTCGCAGTTTTGTGTCGACGAGGAACGAGAATATAGGTTCACTGAAGAGTTGAAGGGCCTCGGAATCGAACACATAATGGCAAAAGTTAAGAGACCGCAATCAAATGGTAAAATAGAGAGGTTCTTCGGAACATTGAAGAGGCTTCTGCGACATTTTGGTGATCTTGACAGAGCAATTGCTTGCTACAATAACAGATATCATCTGTCCCTCGAAATGTCTCCGGCGAAGGCATTTGAATTGAAAAAACGAAAAGAATAAGAGATGAGAATGTGAACCAGATTTACAGAGAGGACATTAATTCAGGATACCACAACCAGGAAATTGCCTTTCTGCGTTAAATATACTTCATAGGAGCTGCGGCAACCAGATAACAGTCGTGCTCCAATCTTTTGCATATATGGCGGCACGCTTATTTGATACGGTTTATCTTTAAGAGCACCTGATTGTTTTGATTAGGTAACTTTATTTCGGCATAGCATAGAAACAGAGTCTGCCAAAAACTATATAAACCTGGCAGGCAAAGGACACAATGTGATATCATGAGTGATGTAGAGGGGGCAGTAAAGGCAGCACCAAAAGGCGCGGCAGCGCAAGGAGCACTCACAGCAGAAACAACAATGGCAGTAAAGACGTATGGAAGATCTGCGGAGGAGCTATTAGGGGTAGTGCGAAATTTTATCAAAGATTATAGAGACGTGAATGAGCGTGCGATGGCGCAAACAGAAAGAATGAAGAGCGAAATGAATAGGATCAGACCTGAAAAGGAGCAAAAACCAACGGAAGCTACGCGCAAGGCGATTGATGAATTTGAAAGACATAAATCTGTAGATGGAAAGCCCGTATATAATTTATTTATGGATATAGCTGGATCGGCCTTTACTAAATCTGCTATACCTCAAGATGCGTATGAGAAGGCAGCCAATGAGAAAAAAATACTAGCGTCAAATGGTGCATTATTGGAAACAAAGCTTGTTGGCGATTTGATACATACGATTCGACAATTCGAGAAAGGAGAGTATGACGAAAAGCTGGTGGGATCTATATCAGTACTATATGCACACGCTAAAGACGCTCCACTGAATACAAGGGTGGTCTTGGTCGAGATAACGGACCAGCTAAAGGAAGCACAGGAGTATTTAGCAAAACTGAAGCCGAGCGCCATGGCAGATGCACGTATAAATAACGATCGATTCGACGAAACGTTCAGGGAAATGGGTAACTTTGACGTTATATTCCAATTGCTGAAACGCGGCATTGAAACGAAAGTTCTTTCGTAAAAATGGCAGCAATAGAAAAATAGAGTGAATGTTGACCTGGCATCAGTGTCTTCAGAATTCTGGAGGCAAGTCAAAGGAACTGCTAGTATTGCGGAAGTCTTCATCGCAAACAGGAACTATCACAGGCAGATTGTTGATTCAGCTTGTACGCAGGCAACTATAGGCATCCCGCATTCTGGAAGGGCGGCACCGTACGTCAGAATGCAAAGACGTATAAATGTTTCAGCCGGCTTTTGAGCGCATGGCAAGTATATATATCTCCGGAGCAGAGGTATGTATGGGGGAGCTATGACTGAGAGAAAAAAGGATATGCCGCCTCAATCTCAAGACGATCTGGCTAACGGGCAAAATCAAAAGCACGAAGCAGGGCAGAAGGCTCCGACAACAATTACTAATGCCTGCACAGAAGAACAGAAAGGCAATACGCGCGCATATCCTAAAGATATTGCTGAAAGCCTAGACTATTACGCAAAAAGCATGCTGCGCAAACCGGCGCAGGAGGGGTTGCCAGACGTTGACCCGTGTGGTGTGAATTGCTGTGCAGCTCCGGGATTGGAGAACAACGCGCAGACATTTGACCCCAACGCCGAAAAGGTGCAGGCATTGTCCAATCAACTGGAAATCGCAACAACAGTAGTAAAAATTGCAACACTCAGCCTAGACAGAACGTTGTTTGCTGCGGCAAAAGAAGAGTTCAAGACTGTTGTTAGCATGATAGACGAACTGAAAGATCCAAAACTCGATGAATTAAGGCGTCAAGGACTGGAAGAAATATATTTTATAGAGCTGCAGGAACAGCAAGTTGAGAAATTAAATGAGCTAGGCATTCAGTTGGCAACTATGATAATTGCGCAAGACGATGAGGCATGCATCCAACAGATAGACACAGCAATAGAGAACGACAGGAAAAAGAGCTCAGAGATTGCCGACCGCAATGACAAACAAGAGAGCCTTGAGAGGGCCGAAGGGATATCGAAAGACAGAATAGGCAAAGGAAGATAGGACAGAACGGGAGCCTCAGGACTATGCCTATGCCTTTACAGAGTTTGCAGTATAAATGCCCCACAAGTCTGAAGTTGGATTGAAATAGCCTCTTAAGAAGAGACGCATTTCAAAGCAGCTTGCACCTATTCCTTGTATTCGTCGAAGACCTTCTTGTACGTGTCCAAGGTGCCTATGTCGTACCACCGGCCCTTGTGGACATAGCCGAACACCTCAGTCCTGTGTATCAACCACGCCACGAAGTATCCCATCGAGTCGTGATGGTTGCCTTCCTGTGTAAGATACTCTTTGAACAGATTAAGCGATTCCTTGGGAAGTATGTATATGCCCGTGCTTACGAGCGTCGACTTTGGCTCAGGAGGCTTTTCGGTCAGCGAGACAATTCTCTCGCCCGAAAGCTCGACAACGCCGAATTTTGAAGCTTCCTGCAAAGACTTGGTGTCATAAAGCACCACGGTTGGCTTCCTGTGCTCGTTGAAACGCTCTATGACGTCCTTTATTGCGAGGTCATATATGTTGTCACCAGCAACGATCACAAGATCAGAGTCTACGTTCGCCTCTTCGATATCGTAAGCTATGCCCTTTATCTGGCCCATCTTCTCGCCGTCGTGCTTCCCTTTTTCGACAACAAGCTGTATATCTATCCCTGGCGCATTCACTCTGCTTTTGACCCAGTACTCGAACTGTTGCGAGAACTTCTCGTTTGTCGATATGACCATCTTGTGTACTCCTGCACGTATGAGGTCAGCCACTATGTACTCGACTATAGGTTTGCCGGCAATGCCGATTGGGAGCAGCGGCTTCGGTACGAAATATGTTATCGGTGCAAGCCTTGTCGCAAAACCTCCGCAAAGTATCAATGCTTTCATGTTTTTCACTTGGTTTTCTTGATTTCCAGACTGCGCAATGTGTTTTGCAGGCCTGGACCTTATTCCCGGATAACGTTTGCATCCGTTGCTTTTATATCTTGCGTATGGCCCAAAATGGAGACGATTATGCCGGTTAATGAAAGGAGTCGTGTAGCAGAATCAGTCGCGAACCATGCACTTTAATGAGCGAATCTTATCATCCAGCTCTTTTTTCCGGTCGTTACGCTGTTGGACAAGTTCGTCCAATACTGCTTTTCCGAAACTCTTGAAAACCACTTTGTCTATGCTGCTCTCTTGCGCAAGGTCATAGTTGCCAGTAGCGATGTATGGATTGCAGTATATGCTGTCTTTGCCTCTTAGTATTTCGACAATCCCGATATTATGGCCAACAAAATGTATCTTCTTTACAGACTCTAGAGGGTTTTCTAGAGGTGGATTTTCCATACCAGTATAGACCACGATTGCAGTGGGTGAGATGTCACTTGCAAACGGTGCGCCATCGCCGCTTACAGAAAAGATCGCAGTGCTATTTCTGGCAGGGCGCAAGCCTATGCCAGAAACAGTATAGATTGCAGATCCGCTGCATTCGAGTTGCTCACCGGTATTTGAGCTTGCACTTGATACAATTTCGATGCTTGAGAAGCCGTTCACCGCCTTAAGCATACCCTTATCCGCGAGCAGTTTCCCTGACCATAAATACATCACAACGATTGTTTCGCCGATGCATTCGGACCGGAGCGTTTCGACCTGTCCTTTCAAGAGCTCTGTTTGCATCGACTGTTCGCCTACTTGTTCCCTTGCCAACATCATCCCATCACCAACCATGGCGGCTTGCGCCCGTTGACAAACCTAGCCAAGACAGCATTCCGAACATTTCGGGCAGCACATGCACAAGGTAAGAAATAAACTATAGATGGCCAGAAGTATAGGATTGGCATCGACAGGCATTGCCGTGCTGCGGTTCTTTGATGCTAAGTTTACCAACTCCCCGCTCTGCACAATATTTGCCAACACCGCACCCACCCGACACAGACCCTACTTTAAACTGAACTGACTGCAACAAAAGGATAGTGATAGTTCAGTATTTAATTTTATCGCTGAACGGTTGTTAGCGCACAACCTGAATCTTCACTCAAGTCCCAATTACCAAGAGGAGATATGCAGGTCATTCTGCTGTTCAAATGCTTTTTTGACATCAATCCTGGATCATCGGATTCTCCTTACAGGGAGAGGAAATGCATGCTACCAGGGTTGTTTATGTTGGACTAGTTGAATGCATCACAGACAAAAGCTCGCACGTCCTATAGCTAGCACTTCACCATGATGCAGTCTCCGTGCTTGGAAAGAGAACCGAAGTCAAAGCTTCCCGAGCCGTTTGTATATCTCTTCAGCATCAAGCTTCGTTGTGAGCAAAGGTATGTGCTCGACCTGCGCTATCTTTATGGCAAGCTTGTCAACGTTGGTGATGTTGCGTATGACCACCACCTTAGGCTTTATGGGCGCTACCCTGACCACGACCAGAGGAGACCTTCCTGTCGACACCTTCTCGAATATGAAAGCCCTTTCTGTCGTGGAGCCGAAAAGCTTAGGATACTCTGAAGGAGACATCTCCAGTATGACGCGCAGGCTGTCAAGGCGCGTGTAGCCAAAAAGTTTTATCGTATCAAGATAATTAGGGTTGGCGACGACCTTGCCCTCTATTATCCTATTGAAGTCAACGCCGCTTATTGGCGCAGTGAAGTCGTGTATGATATAGACCGGTTCTTTTTCTTCTTTCTGTGGAGACATCTGCGCGAGCTGCCCGACAACGGTGCCGCCTTGCTCACTATCTATCTTGAACAGCGTGTCGACAAAGCGCTTTATCACGCCGACGCCAGGACTGAGCCTCCTGTTGCTCTCATAGTCGCTTATCGTTGATGTCGATATCTTTATCCTCTTGGCAAGCTCCATCTGCGTGACCCCGAAGATCTCACGCCATTTCTTCATGGTGCTGCCAGGACTTGATGATAGTGTTATCTCCCCTGCTATTTTTTCTCTGAGTTCATCCATCTTGACCACCAACAACTGGAGCTACTTGGTGTTTCTCTCTCCGCGTTTTCTCTTGATTACATTCTTGTACAGAGAGTCTATATACTCTTTGCTCGCCTCTTTCTTGCCCGTAGGAACTTGACCTGCAGGGGCCTGCACCTCCTTCTTCATCGCACCATATATGACAAGGATGACGCCTGCTAAGAACATGAGCACTGATGCGGTGCCTATGTACAATTGTCTGTCGGCAAGCGAACGGAATTTTTTGGTAGTTGCAGAGTTAAGGACCACATACACCACCCTGGCGCGTACCGTTTTGATTGAAGACGGGCTGCCGTTAGTGTTGTCAACGACAACATACGCACTTCTGTTGTAAAGTCCGCCATTAGAAAGTGCCAAGCTGACGTTTGCCGGTGCCATCATGAGTGTGTTCGCAAATATGAATTGGCTAGCGTTATTGTATATGGCCTGGGCGTATTCAAGCCCGTTGGCAGAGGCATTCCCAGTCATGTGACTTATCCACAGGTCGAAGTTGCTTGCATTGAAGACATATATATTAACCGTGCTGCTCGCAATCACGCTGACGATCGCAGTTTGCGCACCGGTTGCGTTGATCAGGGCATATGTGAAACTGTTGCTTGGCACTGTGACGTTTTCTACAGGAATATTGCCCATCAGGTTGCCGCTCACGGATGAGCCAGCAGCCAATAATACTATTATGGCCACAGCCACGATGAAAACTCCATAGTATATGAATTTCTTTATCATGCGCAGACCTGCCAAGAACTCGAAGTTAAAGATTATATATCCAATGTTTGCGTTCCGGCAGCAGCACCTATATGACCTCTATCTCAGCACTTGCTGCGGCATCATACTCGCGCTTAAGAATGCTGAACACCAAGTCGTCCACGAACTTATCTTCGTGCAGCGTGTTCTGCCTAAGCGTTCCCTCTTTTGAGAAGTTCATAGAGTGCAACAGCTTTATGGAGCGTTCGTTGAATGCAAGCACAGAAACGGACACTCTGTTCAGGCGTAGATTGTTGAAGCAGAAGCCTAGCAGCAGCGCAAGTGCCTCTTTTGCATAGCCCTTGCCCCAATACGTCCTGCCAAGCCAATAACCTATCTCAGCTCGCAGGTCACGGTAGTCTATTGTGTGTGCGCCGCAAGCGCCTATGAGCTTGCCGTCATTGAGCCGTATGCCAAAATGGAAAGCGCTCCTTTCATTGCGCTTCCTTATCGCGTCTTCTATGAAGTATGCGGCGTTCTCTTCTGTATAGGGATTTGGAAAGTCACCGGGACGTCCTATATAATGAGCGATCTCGTCATTGTTTGCGTTCTTTGCGAGCGCTTCTGTGTCTCCTGCTTCCAGGCCCTTGAGATAAACTCTCAGATTCTTGGAGCGGACTTCCATGATGAAAGCTGATTCAAGCACATTATTAAAACTTTATTGCATTATAGTGTCGTGTTTGCATGAAGGAGATTGCACGGATAAAAACAGGGATCACTGGAATAGACACCATGCTATACGGCGGCGTGCCAGAACAAAGCCAGGTGCTCATCGCAGGCGGGCCTGGCGCAGGAAAGACTATGCTATGTTTCAATATCTTGTACAATATCGCAAAGTCAGGAACGAATGCAGCATTCATAACGTTTGATGAACAGCCAGCGGCAGTCATAAGAAATGCGGAGCAGGCGTTCTCGGATTTGACAGACATAGACCAGCTGATAGCGGACAAAAAGCTGGTTGTTGATGGCACGGCTTCGTCCCTGCGCATAACGACCGAAGTTACTGACACGATGTACTCGTTCGGCACTATCGTATCTGATCTCGAGGGCATAATAAGGTCCAATGACGCGAAGGTGGCAGTGGTAGACTCCATATCTCTCCTGAAGCTGATGCTCGGGGATCCAGCCGTGTACTACAAGGCAATACTTGCGCTCGTATCAAACCTCAGGAGAATGGGCGTCACGGCATTCCTGACAGTAGAATTGGAGTCCCAGGAACTCAAGAACCTGAAGTTCAGCCAGGATAGCATCATATTTGACGGCATGTTCACAATGTACCAGAACGCGCATGAAGAGAGCAGAACCCTTGAAATGGAAATAATAAAGATGCGCGGAAGCAACCACAGCAGGGCACGCACACCTTATGGTATAACGCCGCAGGGATTCAAGACATTCGCGACGGCGGACAGGTGATAGAATGCAGGGCTTTCCATCAAGAAGAAAGCCGAGCAAGCGAATAGAGGAAGGTGATGCAGTCAGAACAAGAAGGCAGCACACAATCTACATCGCAGCAACTGTCGCCATAATGTGCATAGCATTCTTATTCGTGCTTTTTGGAGAGCACGGCAGCGCACTCCAGCGATGCAAAGGAATCATACTTCAACCCCAGAGAGTCTCCTGCCTTGATGCGCTTGCAGGTACTGAAATGAACGCGTCGATTTGCAATCTGATAGGCTATGCGCAATCGCGCGACAGCTGCGTATCGGGCATCGCGGAGTCGACATCGAGCATAGCACTCTGTTCGCAGCTATCCGATTCAGGAGCAAGGGCAGACTGCGTCCTAAAGATCAGCGAGTCCGAACGCAATATCAGCGACTGTGCACTGGTGGACGCACCATACAATTCCACATGTGCGTACGAGATAGCGAGCGAAGAAAGGTTTGCGAACGTGCAGGACTGTGCAAGCATACAGAACGAAACGCTGCGGTTGACATGCACGTATCTGTATGATTATGGAAGCGCGCTTGCAAGCGATAACGCCAGCTATTGCAAACCGCTCACCAACGTGCGCAACATGTCAATCATGGCTGAAATATTCAATATGGGAGGCATGAACTCCTCTCAGCTCATGAGCCTATCCACGATCAATGTAACTCCGCAGAACTATTGCTACTATAGCCTTGCTATGCGCACGCACGACAGGAGCTTGTGCAGTTTCATGTCAGGGTACATGAACGCCATCTGCAGCGGGGCCCTATCGAACACGACAATACCCAACAACGTGACAGGCAAAACGATGTGCAATTATGCGTCTTCCAGCTGGTTGAAGTTTATGTGCGAGTATGGCGTGCTGACCGCTCAAGCGGTGCAGGAGAGAAATGCGAGCGTTTGCATGCAGATAAGCGGCAATACAACAGTCATGCAGTACCAATACGCTTGCATAACCGCTATTGCTCAGAAATACAAAGATGTTTCGTACTGCAACTACATAAGCAATGCCACAGTGAATAACGACTGCACCATGAGTGCAGAGTACGCGAATACTACGACATGAGGTGCGAGCTTTGGTTGAAAGGAAGGGCATAGTGTCTGCATATTCGTTTGTACAAGAGGGCGGTGCGCTGTACAGCATCTTGGGGGACGAACTTCTGCAGCTCAACTCCATACTAGACCTTGAGCTATACGACAACGTGGTGATGAAAGACGGTGCGACGGCCAGTCACGGCAAGGCCAGCGAGCAAGAATACAACGCGCTCGTAGACAAGCATGTCAACGCCCTGCATATTGACGATAACGCGAAAGGAATCGATCTGAAAGATGCATCTTATGGTGCGCAGGCGAAGGCGATACTGCCGAGGCTTGCCGAAGCAGCCAAAGTGCTTGCCAGGGCAATAGTGACTGGAGCACCCATCGTAGTGCGCTTCCACAATGACGGGGATGGAGCTAGTGGCGCGATCGCATTGTACAGAGCGTTTGCGTGCCTGCAGGCCAAGCTCGGCATCGGCGATGCAGCAATCGCATGGCGGATGAACAGGAGGATCGCGTATGGCGCGGAGGAGCTGGCGAGGGACAGCATGTTTTTCAGCTCCTGGAAGAGCGTGGAGAGGCCCGTGCTCTTCGTGACGGATCTAGGCACATCGCCTGAAAGCGTGCATGCTTTCGAGGAGATGAACAAGATTGCGACAGTCATAATACTGGACCATCATCCGCCGTATGCGGACTTTCCAAGGAATGTTGCGAGCATCTACCTGAACAGTTGGGACTTCGGTGCAGATTCGGATTTCACCGCAGGTCTGTTATCATGCTTGCTCTCCGAGCTGCTGTGCAGGATAGACGTAGAAGACCTGAAAGAAGCGTCTTTTGTTTGCGACTACAGCGTGTACGCAAGAAACGATGACAACGCTAAAAAGAACGGGCTTGTCCTCGACTTCATGACAGCAAGCAAGACAACCAACGCAAAGCCGTCAAGCATGAATGCCGTACTGATGGATAAAGAGAAACTGAACGAAGTCTTCATGCGCGCGAGAAGCATGCAGGAAGAGGCGATGACAGAGGCGTTGGATAAGATAAAGAGCTACAAATCGCGCACGGGAATAAACGTGCACGTGCTCGACTATGGGCACATAGCCATGCTGAGCCTTGACTTCCCGCCTTTGGGAAGGTTGACCTCAATTCTGCAGAGGCAGATGGAGGGGCGCAATAACTTAAATACAATAACAATAGTGTACGCGTTGTCCAACATCTCCATCAGAGTCAGCAAAGACGTAGCAGACAAGGTGAAGCTGCTCGAAGTCATAGCAAGAATAAAGAAGTCTGCCGATTATGAGATTTCAGGAGGAGGCCACATCAAGGCGGCAGGAATGAGCACCAACAGCAGCCACATGAAGGAGATGGTGGGAAGCCTGCTTCTCGAGCTTGGCGTGGGAGGGCACTGATTCATCTCGGTGCACGCATGCCGATGATGCTCTTTGCCTCTGGCTCATCAAGCCCGTAATCACCCATCAGGCGCTCCACGATATCTTCCTGTTTCGTGTGCTCGCAGGAGATCTCGCTCGCAGCCTGTTCAGTTATCATCACCAATTCGAACCGTACTATGTCTGCCACGCTCGCGTGGAACCTGCGCTGCAGCTTCTTTGCTATTGTTGCGCTCTGCTTTCTGGTTTCCTTTGACCCGCTGAGCGTCTTTATTTTCTGCGGGAAAACATAGCCGTAGCGCCGGTCAGGATACTCCTCTTTTGCAAGCCCCACGCCGCTTGACATGAATGCGTTCATGTAGCGCCAGTATGTATAATATTGAGCCCGCACTGCCCGAGTCGAGAACACTGTAGCCATGGAGAGCGAGTCGTACGCTCTTCGAAGCTCTGACGCCTTAAGGTACCGTCTCGGTATGTTTTCGTCCAGCCAGTTGATCAGCATGTCGTTCGAAAGGTCGGTGTTCATTATTGCCCTGAGAGGTGCAGATGCAGTGTTTGAGAAGAATATCTTGTCAAGAAGCTCGAAGACATCCATCTTCTTGTCGCGCATCCCAAGCACCTCTGTCGTGTCCTCGATAGAGTCCGCTATAGCAAAGAGATCGTTGAGCGAGCTGCGGGCATCTCCGTTGGAGCGTTGCGATATCAGCTCTATCTGCTTGATGTCAACGTGCAGGCCGGCACGCAGGCACGTCCTCTGCAGCAGCTTCGCTATGGTCTCAGCAGGAAGCTTCCTGAACTGCACAGGGTCGGCCTTGCCGCGGAGGAAGGTTATGCTCCTGTCCCACATGTCGTTTGCTATGAATATTATGGGATTGTGCGACTCCTTTATCAGAGAACCTATTGCGGAACCGGCACCCTTGTCAAAACCGGCTGCTAGCTCGTCTATCTCGTCAAGTATTATCACGTTCCGCTTTCCGAATATGCTTCTCGATGTGGCTGCGGCTACAAGCCTTCTTTCTATGCTTGCGGCATCGCGGTAGTCATCAGCACCCATCTCCACGATGTTCCAGTGGTGCGCCTCTGCAAGCAGATGCACCGCTGCACTCTTGCCCGTGCCTGGAGGCCCATAGACAAGCAAAGGGCTCTTTGCCTTGCCGCTGTCGATCTCCGAAGCGAAGCTCTTGAGCTTCGACACGGCAAAGTCATTGCCGAGCAGCTCGTCCAAGGATTTGAGCATGTAGAAATCTTCGTAGCGAACCATCGGAAAGACCGCACATAATATTTGGAGCTGAATGATTAAAGCCTTTCTCTCAGAAAACGGGCATTGTTATTCAAGACCGCACATCAAGAACAGAAAAGGCACTGGCAAAGGAGAATAGTCTATTTCTAAACTGCAGAAGAGACACCAACCACCTAATTATTTAAGTATTACTTCCAATACAAATCTGATTCGATGCTTGCACGTAAAACTAAGCGCATAGATCCTGTACCAAGCCACCTGGCGCTAATACCCGATGGAAACAGGCGTTGGTCGAGGAGCCACAGCTTCTCTTTGTATAACGGCTACGCAAACGGCATAAAGAAGTTCATGGACTTTGGCGTGTGGGCCAAGAGCTTCGGGGTCAAGACGATAACGGTCTGGGCACTCTCCACAGAGAACGTAAAGAAAAGAAGCACGATAGAGTTGAAAGCATTATACCAGTTATACATTAAGAGCGCCAGGGATCCTAAAATACTGGCGGAGCTAGCGAAGAACAAAGCGCGAGTCAAGATCATCGGAAACATGGAGATGCTGCCCCAGAAACTGAGGGAGGCGCTTCGTCACATCGAGAAGGTCACGCGCGCCTACAGCGACTTTACGATAAACATACTTGTAGGGTATGGCGGCAAGGAGGATATTCTGTATGCGTTCAACAGACTGCAGAGCGCAGCTAGCGGCAATGCAAGAGGCGTGAATGCCGAGCTCGTCGCAGAGCACCTAAGGACCGCATCCATACCAAATGTCGACCTTGTGATAAGGACGAGCGGCGAGATGCGCTTGTCGGGATTCCTGCCATGGCAGACAGACTACTCTGAGCTGTACTTCGCCAAAAAGTACTGGCCCGATTTTGAGAAGAAAGACCTGGAGAGGGCACTGCAGACTTATGCACAAAGGGAAAGAAGGTTTGGCAAGTGATCCTTTCCTGCAGTATAACACGGGTTTCCGAGACAGAAGATAGAGGGTTTTGATGGCAAAGCACATAGACAACCTGCCGGACCTGAATCCGTTCACCAAGAGCCTGCCAAACACGCAGGTGCAGTTCGTGCTGCTGCTGATATCAAGCATGATCATGGGAATAATGGCGGTGCTGCTGATAAATGGCGGACACGTAGACACATACTTCTTGCTTCTGAACAGCGCGCTGATAGGCATCCTGATAATCGCATTGCCTGCGCTGCTCACCATAATACTCGTGAAGTCGCTGCGGCGCTACATCAAAGCAAAATACATATTCTTTGTCGCGATAGTCGGCGCGTTGACTTATGGCCTTTTCATCATCATAGGCAGCGCCACATATGCGGTGCTGAAGACGAGCGCGCTTGCAGGCGCAGTCATACTCGCAGGCAATGCGAGCATATTCATATGGTGGTTCTTTGTGGACAAGCTGCTGCTCGGCCAGCACAGGAAAGCAGCGATACTTGCAGTGGTCCAACCGACCCTGAACATGCTGCTCTACATACCATACAGCCAGTTCGTACTGGCGTTCAACACGCCGACCAGCGTGCTGCTCCTGAAGCTCTATGCAGGCATAGCCGTGTTTCTTGTTGTTAGCTACTTGTTGACGTTCGTGCTCGAAAGGCCAGCCAAGAACAGCACAGGAATGCGCAGCATCGACGCGTTTTCTCAGATGATCCAGAACTGGCTTTTCGGCATAAATGCGTCGAAGCCGTTCGGCGCCAACTTCGGAACGCCGTCGAATGTCACAACGCAGACGCTCGTAATGAAGAAGAAGGACGGCACGTTGAAGGCGCTCTTCTTCATTCCTGAGGTGCACTACGGCCCTGCAGGGACGCTTGGAGGAAGCAACTTCCCATTCATGCTTGAACACTATGCTGCACAGAAATACCAGGTGCCTTCGTTCATAATGCACGGCGCTGTCGATATAGACAGCAACCCCGTATCGCCGGACCAGATAGGCCAGCTTAGGCAGGCGCTCGACAACGGCATGGAGCAATGCAAGCAGTGCAGCGGCAGGGCCAGCTACTCGGCAAGCAGCCATAACAGCTCCACCATTATCAGATTGTGCCTTGGCGATGTGAACCTCGTCACGATGACAAGGGCGCCGAGAACCACAGAGGATGTCTCAACGGCATCAGCGCACCTATTCAAGGAGATGCTTGAGACCAAGTTCGGAAGCACTGTGCTCATCGATGCCCACAACTCACGCTACAAAGGCGCTCCGAAGGAAGAGCTTGCAGGTGTAGGGCCAAGATCAAGGATAGAGAGGGACTTCTCCAAAGCCATAAAACTCATGGATGGAGCCGCACACAGCGGACCAAGCCTACGTGCAGGATTTGCGAGCGTTGAATTGTACGACAGGCTCGGCAGGCCATTGGACATTGCAGGAGGTAACTTGAATGTCGCTGTTTTCGCACTTAACAGCTTCAAATACGCGATAATCCAATTTAACGCCAACAACATGCTGCCCAGCCTTAGGAACTCAATCCTGCGACATGTGAAGGAGAAATACGGCATCGATGCTGAAGTGTTAACCACAGACACACATTTCGTGAATTCGTTCAGCCTGAAGGAAGACAACGAGCTTGGAAAACACACAAAGTACGACAAACTAGAGAAGATCCTGGACATTGCTGTGGATAAGGCGCTGTCCGACGTTGAACAGGTCAATGTACACCACGGAGCATATGTGATGAAAAGGTTCCTGGTGTGGGGACCTAACACGCTTGAGAAGCTTACTGATGCAGCGAATTCAATTTTCAAGCTGGTGCGCCTCGTGGTCCCGCTTCTCATCGCGATAGGATTCGTAGTCGCGGCATGGGCCATACTATTGATAAAGTGAATGATATGCTTGCTCTTGCGTTTGCTGTGCTGGCCCTTTGCGTCGTACTGCTGATGGGCACTAAGGCGAAAGTAAAAGAGCTGTACGCGCTCACAATAGCGTCAAGTATTATAGCTGCAACTGTGACTGCGCTGCTCATAGGCCAAAATGGAACCCTGGCGTTGTTCGCAATCGGCACAGCCACACTGGCATGCCTCATAGCCATGTGCTACATATCCAGGCCGCGCACGTTCATGGCGCTGCTCTTCTTCCTTGCTGTCAGCACCATAGCGTGCATATACTACTACGGAGACACTGCGCTTGTGGGAGTGTTTGGCATAGGCTCGGTATCGGGCCTGCTGTACCGTGATTTCGTCAATCCAAGCCATAACGCAAGGAAAAAGAAGCGTGTCGAAACGAATCGTGACGTTGTGCAGATCGGCCTTGGAGTTGTTGTATTTGCGCTAATCTTCCTGGTCAAGATACCGTATGCGATATATGCTGTGTTCGCCCTGACAGTTGCAGGCTATGCAGCCAACAATCTGTTTGCGGACAGAGGCATAGGAAGCATCTATGAGAAAGCCTTGGCGGTGCTGGAGCGCAGCGACACCACATACGGCATAGGTGCAGTCTACCTTGCAGTAGGCACCATGCTCGTGATCGGATTCGTAGGAAGCAAGGCACTGATGCTTTTCGGCATTGCTGCGCTGTTCTTCGCAGACTCGGTAGCAACAATAATAGGGATACATTTCGGCAGGCTACGCATGCCGCACAACACCGGCAAGACCCTGGAAGGCACATTAGCGTTCTTTCTCGTGCTAGCAATAATGGGGCTACCACTCATCGGCTGGTACTCGGTGCCGCTCGCAGCAGCACTGGCATTGATAGAGAGCGTAAAAACGCCATTGGACGACAACCTGCGCTCTGGGATTGCGCTTGCGATGCTGGGCATAGCCCTGAGACTTTAGCCATGCACAAATTGAAGAGGCCGTAATTACCCCAACATAATGGCTTCATGAAGACCTACTAAGGTATTTTAAGTTTTTATTCTTCAAAGGCCATATGCGAAAGCTCTCGGTTTTCTTATTGATGGGCATAGCCGGCCTGCTGCTTTCGTCCTTCTTGTACACAAACCAGCAGTATTTCTCGTTTGCTGCGATGCTGAGCATATTCTTGATCATGGTGTTAGGATTTGTGACGATGCTGCTGTCCTATCACTACGAGTCCAATGCAGGATCAAAATGGAACAGAACGAGCTTGGCCATCTTTGCGCTTCTCTTCTTAGTGTCGATAGTGCTGGTGTCCTACGAAGCGAGTTATGACCTTGAATATGTTGCTCTTTCGTCAGGTGAGTTCTATAATGCAGCTATCGCAGTCATGGCCACGCTGGCCTTCGTTGCAGGACTGTATCTGATTTCCATCGCATATAGGAGCCAGGCAGAGAAAGTCGCAAAAAGCCGGAATAGGTATTGGAGATATGCGCTCGTGATTGTGCTTCTTCTCACTCTTTCCGTTTTGCTTTATCTGGCGCAGGCATATATTGCACGAACAAAAAGTTGGATGGGCACCGACGAGTTTGCATTCGATTATTATGCGTCAAGATTGTTCGTCAAGGGCGTCAATCCATATAACACGTCAAATTATAACACGTCAATGATGCCCATTTTGAATGCATTCGGATTGAATCCCCCGCTTGAGCTGAACGGCACTTGCGAATGCACCTATGACTACCCTGCTTTGAGTTTCGTGCTGCCCAGCATCGCGAGCTTTGGAACCTATCCCTATAATTTTATGCTTGCGGACATGATACTGGTCATATTCGTCTCCTTCCTGCTCTTTAAGAGCACCAAGTGGAATGCGTACGCCATGCTGCCGATCTCTGCCTGGTTCTTTGCTTCATTCTATATCACGAACGCATCGTTAGACAAGTACATCGCTGCTTCGCTTTTCCTTGTCTTGGCATACATCTACAAGGCAAGAGTTCTGCGGTCAGGCATATTTTTGGGGCTTGCTGCCAGCACGCACCAGATCTCGTGGTTTGCAATCCCATTTTTCTACGTGCTGACGCTCCGGGAATCAGGCAAACGGGCTGCGGCAAAATCCCTGCTTGCGACAGCAGGCGTATTCCTTATCGCAAACGGCTATTTCATATTCCTCTCGCCGCAGAAGACGATAAGCAACATGCTCTCCTTATTCTTGATCAAACTTCAGTTCAGCGGACCGGCGCTGATGGAGCTCTTGGTTACATTCTTTCCGGTCACATATTGGGCGCTGACGCTAGTCATGATGATAGTATTTGTCTCTGCCATCTTGCTCTTCTATCTTTACACCAGATCCTTGAAGCTGATGCTTGCAGCCGTACCCTCAACGATCTTCGCCCTATCGTGGAGGAACACCGGTTATTTTTCTGCATTCATACCCCTAATCATTGCAGTTTATTATTCAGAGAGAGGAAGCCTGAAAGATCTGCTGCCCAACAAAAGACAAATGGCATATGTGTTGGTCCTGACTGTTGTACTAGCAGCCATAGTTCTAGCATATGCGCACAGCACCTACATAAGTTCGAAAATATTGCAGATAGTGCACGTGTACGTTCCGGTAAATGTGAATAAGAAAACCGGCATTGCTACGCTTCCGTACATAATAGTCAATGTGTCAAACAACGCAAACAAATCAGAAGCAGTCTTATTTTATGTGATAAGCAGAAGCCCGAATGAATGGGAAGACGTTCCGGTAGGATATAAGAACGCTTCCGCGAACGCCTACACGAAGTATCCGCTACCATACAGCCTTTCCGTTGTTAATACCACAACAGAACTGCGTGTGTTCGTGTTGAGCAATGACTACATATATGGTGTGGAGGAAAGTAATGTGCTGGCCAAGTAGGCAAGTACAGAGACGCTGAATATGAGCCAAAGGATACTGAGTCTGGCTTCGTGAGACAAGTATGAAGCATCACAGCACTCCAGAGGCGGCAAGCAGGCGCTTTGCTTCCAGGTAGTTCCTGGTATCGTCACCATCGCGAGATACCGGAGTTTCCATCACAAAAGGACCTCTTCCGAAGAGCTTGCTTTTGAAAAGATTCAAGAACCCTTGAGCGCCGATGAACCCTTTTCCTATGTGCCAGTGCCTATCCAGGCCGCTGCCCAATTGGAATTTTGAGTCATTGAGGTGCACGAGTTTTAATCGTTTGACGCCTATCTGGGAATCGAAGTCTTCAATGAGATGCTCTATTCCGGCTTTGCTCCTTAAGTCATATCCAGCAGCAAATGCGTGGCACGTGTCAAAGCACACGCCAAGCCTATCAACACCTACAGCATCTATGACTCGGCCGATGTCTCCAACGAGGGAGCACATGCTGTTCTGGTACCCTGATGAATTCTCCAACAGAACTGTGACGCGGTCAGTTTCCTGAAGAGCCTTGCCTAGCGCTTCGCAGATCCGCCCCATCCCAAACTCAGCACCTTTCCCAAGATGAGAGCCCGCATGTGCCACAAGGTAATCGACCCCTAACGCTTCACATTCGTTTATGTTTGCCACAAGCGACTGTATGCTCTTGGCATAGACCTCCTGCTTGTATGAGGATAGATTGCATATGTACGGCATGTGCGCAAATGCCTCGAGATCGTTGTCCTTGACGAACCCGGTGAACTCGTCGCATTCTGCCTTTCCGACCGTCTTGTGCACCCATGACCTTGAATTGGATGTGAACATCTGGAAACAGTTGTAGCCCTTCATTGCGGCTATCTTCGGCGCGTTCACAACAGAGCCGGCTATGCTGGTATGGAACCCAAGTCGTATCATAGAAACCATGTAACTTCCACTAATATGTCAAAAACAATGCATTTTAAAAGCCATACTATCCATATCCCTTTCCTTGTGGGGTTATTCAGTGGGAAATCGTGAATTTAGCCTTTATGACATAGAGCAGTTCTTGCGCGAGGCTGGCGCCGAGAAGGTCAATGAAAGAGCGGTGATCAGCCTTGAGAAAGAGCTCGAGGACACGGTAAAGGAGCTCGTGGCAGAGGCCTCGGTCTATGCCAACTACGCAGGCAGGAAGAGGCTCATCAAGCGCTCGGACATAGTGATGCTTCACAGAAACAGCATAAAAAGCGCCAAAGGCGGGTCAGGCAGAGTGCCGCGATACATAAGCAGCAAGCAAAGCAACAAAGGGCGTGCATTGGCTCAGAAGATTACGGCGGTACGCGCGAGCAGCGCACCTTAAAGAAGGGCGAAAAACTTCATTGCGAACGCAAGGACTACGAACGCGGCTTCTACGCCGAACATGCACAATGAGACTTCCCACTCTTTCATAGGCCTTATGTTCATTATTGCGTGAGTCCAACTGTATATCTTAGTGCCATAAGGTGCCTCAAAGGTCCCATCACTGCGCCGCTTTCCTAGGTCAGTCACTTTGAATCCTCTACGCGCATGCAGGAAGAACTCGACAATCCACGGGAAGAACACTACGAAGCCAAACGACTCCATGTTGCCTATTATCATAGAAGCTACAAGCGCGGTCCCGACAGCATATGTGAAGCTATCGCCGGGTATGAGCTTTGCAGGATATATGTTGAACAGTGCAAACGCGAGAAGCGACGCGAACAGAACGCCAGAAACTAGCGCACCCGTGTACGTGCCGAAGAAAACACTGTAAAGCAAAAGGCAGGCGCAGGCTATTAACCCTGTACCTGTTGCGATGCCGTCAAAGCCGCCGAGAAGGTTGAACGCGTTTGATGTGAACACAACGGCAAGCGGGATTATTAGCAATGGATAGAATATGCCGAAATTTACTAGACCAACAAGAGGTATGTGCACGATCGATATTCCGGCGTTTACCGCCATCAGCGGAATCGCGCCTATCAGAGTGAGCAGCGGCTTCTGCCATTGCTTCATGCCCTGCCGAGTGTCCATCATGTCTGTGGACTTCACCGGCTTCGCCTTGACGTTTATGTCGTCAATAAAGCCCGTAAAGGATATTAGAGTCACCGCTATGACCGTTGCGAACAGGTACTGAAGCGCAGCCACTGGTTGGTACAGCGAAAAGCTCGCGCCAAACGCGTATGTCAGTATGCCAACAGCAAATCCTAATGCGACAGCAAGCCCGCAGCTTCCGGGAAGCACACGCTTGTCCTTCTTGTTGTGGTCTGTCGCAGTCACGCCTGCGCCTTTCAGGTAAGGCATGAGGAACAGCGTCGTAATCATCGTTATCGCGAATGATATGATCGCAGGGACCAGCAGCGTAAGATATGTATGGTATGCCACGTAATCGAATTACTCACAAAACGCAAATTATTAACTGTTTTTGTGGAGATAGCTTAACACATAAAGCAACAGAACGTGCCCTTGTAGTATAGCTTGGATAGAACGCGAGCTTGCGGAGCTTGAGATCCGGGTTCAAATCCCGGCAAGGGCGAAGGGGTACTAAGTATAACGTATCTTCAAAATACATAAATAGTCCGCAAAAGCCAGACAGAGCTATGCCAGACGCGAATAAGGATAGCTCCAACGTAGCTATGCCTGCCCGGCACTATCTGAACAAGTGGCCGCTGCTACTCGAACAGCAGATAGCCATAACTGAGAAGACGCTGCAAAAACCGAACTTAGATTATGCACTCGGATTCTTAAAGTGGCTCGAACTGTACAACAGGAAGCCTAAGACGCTATATCGCAGGCTCTCAGAAGCGCGGCAGCTATTGCTCATGTTAGACAAGGACGCGAAGACAGCGACAAGAGCAGACATAGAAGACCTTGTGCTTCGCATCAACAAGCTGACCTATTACAACAGGAAGCAACAAAAAAACGTGCTTGTTGCTGCAACAAGCAGGGGAAAACTGAAGCGTACCCTGAAAATGCTGTACAAGTACTTCTCTAATCCGAAAGAAGACTCGAAAGACATAGAAGCGCCCGCCATAGTTAAATGGATTAAGATAGAACACCCAAAGAACGAGAAGCAGCCCTCAGACCTGCTCACAGAGAAGGAGATCGAAGCGCTGCTTAGGGCCTGCATGAGCAGCAGGGATAAGTGCATAATCGCGCTGCTCGCGAACTTCGGGTGCAGGATAGGCGAACTGCTCGCGCTGCGCTATAAGGATGTGGTGATGACAGATAAGGACGTGCATTATGTGGTGCTGAACGGCAAGACAGGTATGCGTCAATTCCCGTTCACGCGGAACAGCCTCGTTTATCTCTATTTGATAGACTACATGAACACGTACAGGCCCAGCGATCCCGAAGCTCCGTTGTTCACAACAGCAACAGGTAATATGCTCGATTCGTTCAACGTCTATAAGCTGCTCAGGGACTTGAAGGAGAGAACGGGCATACAGAAACGCATACACCCGCACCTGTTCAGGTTCACAGCAGGGACGCTGTACGCAGGACAGACAAACGAGAGCGTACTGCGGAAGTTGATGGGCTGGACGGCAGGCAGCAAGGAAGTCGAGACATACGTTAAGATGAGCAACGAGGCCGTAGATAAGGAAATGATACGCATGACTGGCATAAAAGAAGAAAAGCCGAAGCCCGTGCAGCAGAACAAGACGTGCAGGAAATGCGGCGAGATTTACGCAATAGACAAGTGCTTCTGCGTAAAGTGCGGCACTAATCTCGATACTGTCGACGTCGCTACGCAGCTAAACGACTACGACGAAGTAAAAGCGCGTATGCAGAGGCTCGAAGACGCGATAGACCGACTCTATCAGCACATAGACGGCAAGACAAAGCAAGAGATTGATAGCATAAAGTCATAATTCATGCATGAGGTGTGAACGCTTTCTTTAGTCTTGCCCTTAATTCTGCATTAGAGGGGTTGAGGTTGCCCTCCTGTATCATTTTCGCTGCTTCCCTTTCTATGATTGGACGCACAATCATAGATTCGGTTATTGTTCGTTTAACGCCTACCCGTTGCAATTTTGGCATGTATCTCCTCCCTACGCGGCTCGTTAATAGAACAGGGTTAAGCACGCCCAGCTTCTTCAGATTGTTATAGCTATGAACTAAGGGCAGACCCTTCAGCATCAATTTTTTATCTATCTCTTCGTCGCTCAGGGCGTTCTCCTCGCTGAATTTCGCAAGGGAAGTCATGATACCGATCTGTTCGAGCACATATTTCGATAGCCTGACTCTGTGTCTTGCCCGATATCTCTTATGATATTTCTTATTGTAATTTCGTCTGCGCGGCGATATCGTCGGTGTAGCGTCATTATCTCCTGAAAGTTTATGCAGATGTTTACTGCTCGTTTGCATATTTCACATAGTTTGATAATAATATTTATATCGATTTGCATCACATGGCAGCAAACAGAATTATGATAAGCCTCACAGACGACGACAAACTCTTCCTACGCAAGCAGAAGTGCGAGGGGCTGTCTATGAGCTTCGTAATCCGCAAGGCGCTTCAGAAGTACAGAGAGGCGAGTACCCATGCGTGATAAACGAGAGCTAATCGAGAAAGTTTTGCTCTGGGCAGCACAGCAAGAAGGAAAAGAATCTCCGAAGGAAACGACGAAGTCTCAATCGGAGCACAGGGATTTATATGAAAAACACTAACACCGACGGGCTACTTAAGGATTATGAAGACGACGTCGACGTCGTCAGAGCGTACCCCATGCACACCGCAGGGGTAGACATTCGCCTGCACAAATGCATTAAACAGAAACTCGGCCTGAACGGAGATGAAGTTTTTATTGCAGTCATAGACAGGGACAACGGCGCCATTTTGCTTGTGCGGAGCAAGGACTTAATCGACAAGTGGAAGCCGTACATTATGGAGCGCAAGCGGAAGCTCTGCGAAGCGACAGAGAAACTGCCGTCCCAGACAAGCGAGGGGTAATATGCAAGATAGAGCACACGCAGCGAAGCCTACGTGCAAGACAGGTTATGTCGAACAAGTCTGGTGTTCGGCTTGTAACAAGTTTCACAGCGTGCGGCATAAAGTCTCTACAACGATAGTCAAACTTCGTATGATGGGCATGAAAAATAATGTGAGCGAATGACTGAGAATCTTAAAGAACTAAGCGACGAGCAGCTTTCGCGGCGCATAGCGGAGCTTGTCGAAGCGAAGCGGCAAGAGACGCCCGAATATAGAATCTTAGAAGGAGAGGCTGCAATCAGAGAGCTGGAATCGCAGAAGTCAGATAAAAACGACGCTTGTGTAGGTGAAGTATCAGACGACTCCCGAGAGATTCTATGCAATCCTGCACTCTTCGATTTAATCACAAGGCAGGAATTCGACAAGAAAATCGTAGGCGAGCAGGAAACGCGTAAAGTTATATTTCTGTGCATGTTGGGGCATCTGGTCGAGAATGCGAATGTCGCGTCGTACAATCTTCTGATTAACGACGACGCGGGCGTAGGGAAAGATTACGTTGTAAATGCAGTTATGAGCATTCTTCCGAAAGAAAGATATGTGCATAGGACAAGAATCAGCCCGACGGCATTCACATATTGGCATAATCCGAAATTCGAGCCTGAATGGACATGGAACGGCAAGGTATTTGTCGCGGAAGACATAAGCGAAGGCGTCCTCAATTCAGACGTATTTAAGGTCATGTGTTCGACGGGAAGCTCTGCAACAATCGTCATAAAGCAGAGAACGTATGACATCGAAATCGAGGGGAAGCCCGTAATGGTAATAACCACAGCGACAGCGACGCCGAATTCTGAATTAATCCGAAGGTTTGCGATTCTGAATTTAGACAGCACAGAAGAACAGACGAAGCTAATTATGAAACGGCATTCGCAGTTTAAGAAGGTCGGGATTGTTCCTGAATACGATCCTAAATATACCGACGCCCTCAAATATCTAAAACGTGTGAGAGTGCGGATTCCTTTTGCCGAACTGATAGACGAACGTCTGCCGACAAAAAGCGTAATCATGCGAACTAATTATTCGAGACTGCTCGATTTTATTTCTGCGAGTGCGGCATTCTATCAACATCAGAGAAAGACGGACCCAGAAGGCTATATCTTGGCAGAAGGTCAGGATTACGACATCGCAAGAGAATGCTTCCTGAAACTGACATCGAATAAATACATGATTCCCCTTACGCTCGACCAGAAGAAAATCTTAGCAGAGTTTGTGAAGAATCCTGCATTAAATAAATCTGCATCAGAACTTCATGCGTCCAGCATGAGCTTTGTATCTCTTACCACCCTACAAAAGAACTTGGGAATTATGGTAAGGCACGGCATTCTGCAAGTTAATCCGATGAAAGATCAACTTAACCGAGATATTGAATGGTATTCTCTCTCACAGTTGTACGAGAAGCCAGAAGAGAAGCTCGAACTTCCGACATATTCCGAACTGTCCAAGAGCCAGAAAGCACTATGATATGTCGTTTTGCTTTAATATCTAGAATATCTTTAATATCTATAATATCTAGAATATCTTTAATATCTCTTTAAAGAGATATTCTAGTTATTCTAGTTATTAAAGGCAAAAAGTGCATAGAGATTGAGCAATTATCTAAGAAGGTATTAGAAACAAGTAATACGTACGTGCTTTCACATGCTTAATTATCATATATATAAGGTAGAGGTCTATTAGAACTATTTAAATCTTTCAATACATACGTATTCCGTATTCAAAAATATTTAATTCTCGGTTTATGTTGCATAATCGATTGAATGAGCAGCAAACAGCACTTAACCGTTACCGTTGATGTTTTCTTAGCGCAGAAAGCGAAAGAAGCGCACCTAAACATCTCACAGATATGCAACGCTGCAATTAACGCAGCTATCCTATGCCCTGAACAAGCGACGGCAGACGCTCAGACGCTCAATAACTTCGGCTATCAGACACCAGAGCAGCTAAGAGAAATGATAACGTCTTACGAGGATATGCGGACTAAGTGTTACCAATTAGAAGCAGAGAATCAGATTCACAAGATAGGTGCAGATCGCTCGCAGGAATACGATACTGAGATACGCAAGCTCAACGAAGAACTGAGAGACGTGAAAGCAGCAGCAGACCGTCTCGAAGGCGAATATACTTTGCGAGAGCAGGGCCTCAACGCGCAGATAGCACGAGAGCAGGAGAGCAACAATGCGCTGCAAGGCAAGATTGCAGAACTGACAAGCGAGATACTTACGCAGAAAGAAGCGCCGAACTCAGAGACGCAGAAGCGCATGGCAGAGATAGGCGAGAAGCACGGCGCAGAACTGCAACGCATGACGCAGCAAGCGGAGCGTTACGAGGCGTTCGCAGATAAAGTAAGGAGAGATTATCCTGATATGTGCGCCTGGGAACGAGAGCGTTTTATAACGTGGTTTATGCAGTCGCACCATGTTAAACAGCTTGAGCCTGCTCCTACACCTAAGAAGAAGGGCTGGTTCGGCTGATAGCATGAAGGCAGATACTAATCTCCCCCTCATAACCAAAGGCCAGCTTCTCGACAAGCGGGACGAGATAATCGCTGCGAAGGCGAAGGCGCTAACGCATCATGGAAGAGGTAAAACTTTATCAACTGTTGATAAAGTTATTAATGTCCAGAAGGAACGCTCAAAGCTATTGGGCGTAAGCACGGGGCCTGAGCCGCGCTTTAAACCTTACAGCATGAACGACCTGCACAGGCACGAAAGGAACTTACGGGGCTTCCACACTAAGACGTGCAGGAATAGGCGCTAATGTAGAAAACTATGCGCACAGTTGCGCCCTGCAGCACGTTCTCACTGAGGCTCAGTGATTATCTCGATGAGCACCCTGCGCTCGCCTGCTTCGCTCCATTCGAGCTTATCGCCCTTGTTTATGTGCAACCTATCCACAATAAAGCGAGGCAATGTTGTAATGTGCTGGCCGCTCTTGAGCACCACGACGCGAGACTCGTTCTTCTTGCCTCTTTGATGTGTTCGCAGCTTCCAGAACTCCATAGCAAGATTTAATATTTCATTTCTATATAATGATTGTGATAACCATGCCTGAATCCAATCAGGTACGTTATACTTATGCTACTAACGCTCGGCAAGGGCGATTTGCGTTTTCTTCGGAATCATTGACGGACTGCCCGTGCTGCCGCAGATGCCTTGCACAATCTGCTGAATAGGTATACGCCGTCGTTCGGCACTCCCGCTTCGAGTACGGAAGCAGAAAATCTTATCTAAATCCGCAGCATCGATGCAGCCATATCAGTGCCGACAAAGGCCAACACAAACCCCAGCACGGCTATCCAGAAAGCCATAGTGCCCTGAGTAACTATCAGCAGAGCGATGCCTGCTGCAGCGATAAGCCGCCACGCCCATGTGTTCTTCGAGTATTGGGGCATTATGTTAAGCATCAATCCGCCACCCAGAAGTAACATGACTATGGAGCCCACTCCAATAAACGCCGCCAAGAACGGGGCCAGGAACACCGTCGAAGAGAGCCATGCTCCAAACGAGCCGGTTGTGTACCATCGGAATGTTACGTACAAGTACAATGCCGCACCAACAAACAGTAGACCTCCTCCAGCTATGCTCAGACAATTTCTTTTATTTACAGATTTTACCATCCTTTTCTTTGCTGGTTTTACCATCTTTTTCTTTGTAGGCATATTCCTCACATAGGTACTTCAATGCAAAAGCATTTATTTCTGTGTGATTCACAGCAAGGCATACACATATTACAGACAAGAATGGCGCAAAGGTTACACCTAATGCTATAAAAATAGAGCTGCAGCAAAAAGAGAGATCAAGGACATTCTAAGGTGCAGAGCATGCTTTATGTGCAAAAACAGACGGTTATTCCGATAGGGGAGAATATGGGCTGGCTTGAAGCCAGGGAAGCCGTTATGAAAAAAGGAGGGCTTCCTTCCAATGTGGCGCTTGACGATGCACTGATATACTCAAAGGAGTGGGTGCGCTTGAGGAAAAAGGGATACTATAACGCCTGGACAAAGGAGGTCCTGGTATTCCCTATATCTGGAGGTGCATTCGCAAAGGGTAAGGACGTATTTGATGCTTACAAGGATGCACTAGGAAGATCCTGGACATTCCCAGCAGGCTGCATACCAGACGCTGCGATAGGTAAAAAGAATGTAGGCTTGTTTGTAGATCCGGAAAAGGTCGAAGTAACAAGCAAGAAAGTAACAATATATGCAAACTGGCATTCAGTACTAATACTGAGCCCGTTCATTCAGAAGCTCGGACATGCAGGCGTTGTTGACCGCAGGACCAGAGTGCCTGTGCAGGCCTCAAACGTGGAAGGCGTTTCGGACGACAGGAGGAGATGGCTATGGAGACGTGAAGGTGCAGGTGTCAGACCCATCGCCCGCGATGTCAGTTATTTCTACTTTGCCAGGGCGTGCATATACTCGTGCAGACAGCACAATGTCCTTGGAGTTGCAACTGCAAAAGCCAGTACGGACAATAAAGGACCTCGTTGACTTTGTTGCTCAGAAGAAAGGCGCGGCATTCACCAGCCATATCGACACAAACCCCAGTTGTTATATTTGGTACAAATTCTATCCATTTAGTACTGATTTGTTACATAATGTATATATACTAAAGAACGCATAATATATACATAGCTACAAGGTCGAGAGGCGCATCGTATGACAAAAAACACCAATAACAACCAGTGCTCAAATAACAAGATAACATCGCTGTCAACATTCCACAACAAGATAGCATACAAGGTGCTCAAGGGCATGCTGGAGTACGAGCGGCCGGAGATATTTATCGAATTCTGCGATAAAAAGAAGGAGATACGTTTCGTCTTTGAGAAGCAGATGCCTAATTACGTCAGGTGAGCATCGCGGCTCTCGACCAGGTCTCTTCGCAAAGACAGGTGTAGCAGACAAAGTCAAATAACTGCAAGACTGCAGCCAGAGTAACGTATTTAGCCTTCATCAAACATAACGTAAACCTTAGTGGGAGATGTGCCTTTTGCAGTACGATCCACACAAAAGGTTTGCGATTGTGATATGATGGAAACCAAAGAGAACAAGAAAGCCAAGACGGAATCAAAAGAACCGAAGAAATTTGAGATAAATACAAAATATGCAGCGGCAGCTATCGCAATAATAGTGCTGATATGCGGTGCTGTTTATTTTGTTAACAGCAGTGCGGCCACGTCAGTTGTTACAGTTGGAGATACAATCAATGTCAGTTATACAGGAACATTCACGAACGGCACAGTATTTGACACAAATGTCGGCAAGCAGCAGCTTCAATTCACAGTAGGTTCAGGCCAGCTAATAACTGGATTCGACCAAGCGGTTGTAGGAATGCACATAGGCGAAAACAAGACAGTAACATTGACCCCAAGCGAAGCGTATGGTGATGTAAACTCTTCGCTGATAGTACAAGTACCTTCCAACGTGCTAGGAAACACTACAATGTATACAGGAATGGTCATTACAAGAAGAGCTGGCACAGCTATGCAGGAAGGAGTTGTGACTGCCATAAGCACCAACACAGCCACAATCAACTTTAACCCACCACTAGCGGGCAAGACGTTGAGATTCGACATAAAAGTGCTTTCAATACACAAGTCGAGCAAGCAGTGAAAATGCCTCACCCAAAATTGCACTTTGTGGGACCGCATACTTAGAGCAGATGCCAGTGGGACCTTATAGAATAACCCTAGTCTGACAACTCCAGAACAGCATTGAGGACTTCCGGCAGTTGTGCGTCCAGAAAATGCCCCACGTTGTGCTTGACTACCAGCTTTGCGCCAAGCTTTTCTTTGAAAATGTCTCCGCTGGCCAGCGTTATGTACGGATCGTTGTCCGAATGCAGCGCAACGAACTTGCTGCAATGCTTCTTTATCGAAGCCCAGTCGACAGGAGAATCAACGAAGTTGTAGAGTTCGTTTATGCCCAGATCATAAGAGAAACCTGCGACAAGCACGGCTCCGCCGACTTCCTGACCTTGCCCAAGCTGCTGAAGATACCTGAGTATTGCTATCACTCCAAGGCTATGGCCTATCAGGTAATCTGATGCCGTAGGGGCCCCGACCGTTTTGCTGATGCAATTCACCCATTCGGTGGCCTTCGGCTTTGACGGATTAGGCATGGCAGGCACAAGAACCTCATATCCTCGCTTGGTAAGCTCTGCCTTCAGCCAAGGAAACCAATTGCAATACGGATTGCCGCCAAAGCCATGAATTATGAACGCCCGCTTGGCCATAATGACACACGAAATATCTGTTTCGGCAAAATATAGATAAGCTTGTTGCTTGAGTCTGGAAAAGGCCAAGAAGCGCCATACGTGATTTTGACCTCTTTCTCAAAGAGCATACATTTTTATTCTGTAGTTGTGAAGGGTTTGCGCGTGAGTTTTATGAAAGACAAAAAAGGATATGTAGTACATCTGGAAGGAGAAACCAAAAAGAATGGCTTATTCCGGCGCGTCCTTTATACAGGTGAGCACAGCCAGCTTGTTCTTATGAGCATAAAGCCAACGGATGAAATAGGCATGGAGGCGCACAAGGACAACGACCAATTCTTCAGAATAGACTCTGGAGAAGGGAAAGTCGTCATCAACGGTACAGAGCACATAGTAAAAGATGGTGATGGAATAGTTGTGCCTGCAGGGGCAAAACACAATATCGTCAACACCTCTTCAGTTGCAGACCTCAGACTTTACACACTATACTCACCGCCTCACCACAAGGACGGCACTGTCCATCGCACAAAGGAAGAAGCCCTGTCTAGCGAGGAAGAGTTTGACGGCAAACCGACAGAGTAGTTGCACAAAAGCTACGTCATCAGAGAGTAAATCGCGCTTGTTGGCGCAAGGGGCGCTATGTGAAACGCCCCTCATTATTTCCGGTTATTATTATAGCTATTTTCTTTTTCTTGAACTGCTTGCCATTCTCGTTGTACGCGTGTAGAAATCCGGCAAAGCTTGCACCACCTCCTAGCTCTGCATACACTCCGTATTCTTCCAGCATTCTGACGGCATCCTTTATCTCATCGTCAGACACTCCGACTGCAGAGCCATGTGTCCCTTTTATTGCAGCCATCACCTCGAAGCCGAAAGTGGGGTAGCCGACAGCTATGGCGTCTGCGGCAGTCTTGGGTTTCACATACCTAATGCTCCTGTGGTTATTGTAGGCAGTCACTGCAGGACTGCACGTTTCAGATTGCACTGCAACCAGGCGCGGCATCTTGTCTATCATACCGTACCTGTGCATCTCGTACAAGCCCTTGTATATTCCCGAGAACAGCGTGCCGTTGCCCACAGGCACAAAGAGGTAGTCTGGCATTTTGCCTTTCATCTGTTCTGCAATTTCGTACACAACGGTCTTTTGCCCCTCTTTTCGGAAGTGATAGTCTCCGCACAAGAATGCACCAGTCTTCTTTGCGAACGCCTCCGCACTTCTCAGCGCGGCATTGAAATCACCGGATACGTATGAAATTCTTGCACCCTGTGCCCTTATCTTCGCTATCTTTGCCTTGCTGGCGTCTTTGCTTATGAAGATCACAGCCTTTATGCCGAAACGCTTCGCATAGTGCGCGACTGAGAGCCCCATGTTGCCGGTTGAAGCACAGCACACTGTACTTGCGTGCAGTTCGAGAGCTTTTGAAATCTCAACGACAGAACCCCTGTCTTTGAACGTCTTTGTGGGATTTGTGGTTTCAAGCTTGAGCAGCACCTCGACATCAGGCACGGACTTCGGCCGTATCCTGCGCAGAGGGGTTCCACCCTCTCCAAGAGAGTAAAGTTTCCGAGTAGGTAAAAGGCAGAGATACCTTGCGATGCCTTTCTTGTTACGTTGAAAAACGCCGCTCCGACCGAGCCTAGCATATTTGTACGTTACTTCCAGTATCGAGCCGCATTTTTGGCACCTGAACTTTTTGTCGTCTTCGACATACCCGCATTTCGTACAGACCAATCGATATTCCATGCAACGCTCACCAAACTCTAGCAATCTATTATAAAGGTTGCATCATTTTTAATATGCTGTGGATGACAAGTATAGAATACTGACTTTTGCAGCATGCGCACTGCTATTGCTGGCAGCAGCGGTAATGACACTGCTTTACTTGCGCTTTGCACCAAGACCCACGAATACGACAAGCACAACAACAATCATGACAGCAAATTCAATTTCAGGAAATCATGTCATAGTGATACTGCTTGAAAACCAGAGAAAAGGAGACATAATAGGCAATACGGATGCCCCGTACATAAACAGCGTGCTGATGCCAAACTATTCGATTGCAGGAAAGTACTATGCGCTGGCGCACCCGTCCCTGCCTAACTACATAGCGCTAACCGCAGGGGGAAGCCTAGGAGTTAAAAGTGATTATTATCCGGTTAATTCGCTCAGTGACACAAATCTGGTAGACTTGCTATCGAAAAAGGGCATAACATGGAAAGCATACATGGAATCGATGCCTGATTCAAGGGCACCCTCATGCATTAATGGACTATCAAATGCAGGAGGCACATACGGCTATGTAAGCAGGCATGACCCGTTTGTCTATTACACAGACATCGTGAGCAACACCATAAGATGCAACAACATAGTCCCACTTTCTCGGTTCTATACCGACATTAATAACGATCAGCTTCCGGACTTCTCTTTCATAGCCCCAAACGTACTTGATGATGGACATACGAGCCCACCAAACATTGCAGTGTGCCCGCCATCTGGGACTTCCCTGCAGTGCACGGACAATTGGCTTAGAGGATTTCTGAGCATGGTCATCAAAAGCGCAGCACCAGCAAACATGACGATATTTGTGACGTGGGATGAGTCTGCAAATTCAGACACATCCGGATTTAACGGCAGCAGCGGAGGCAACATCCTGCTGATTGCGATATCTCCACGTTCAAAGACTGGATTTGAGGATAATGCGACATACTACTCCCAATATTCGTTGCTCGCGACGATAGAAGGCATGTACGGCCTTGGAAGTCTTGGAAGAAACGATAGCGCTGCAAACACTCTTGGCAACCTGTTTGTAGGCAACGTAATTCCATGACACAGCAGATCACAGCCATATACAGAAAAACATAAGTCAGTATACTGAAAAGAGCATGTGAGGTGGATATGTGAAGTTGAACAAGCTCACGCCAGAGGAAGAGAGGGTGATGGTCCACAAAGGGACAGAAACTCCGTTCACTGGAGAGTACGACAATTTCTTTGAACCAGGAACCTACGTCTGCAAGAGGTGCGGCACCCCATTGTACCGTTCTGATGACAAGTTCGACGCACGATGCGGCTGGCCGAGCTTCGATCAGGAAATAAAGGGTGCGGTCAAGAGATTGCCTGATCCTGACGGCATGAGTACAGAGATCCAGTGCGCAAAATGCGGAGCGCATCTCGGCCACGTCTTTGAGGACGAGCACTTAACTGCAAAGAACGTGAGGCACTGCGTAAACTCCATATCACTGAAGTTCATACCGAAGAATAAGAAGAAAAAATCAGCATAGCAAACAGTACGTTCGTGCCTTATCTTGGATAAAATCGTGAAAGGCGCGTCACCCTATTCTTCAAGAAACGATTGTACCCTTTGCGAAGATTCTGGGCGTCTGCTCCCTGATGAGCAGGAATTCGTCTCCTATCTGCAATGCCAACGGCTTCTCCAGTTTTAAGCGCACAGCCGTTCCAGAGACAGATTCCACAGTTGCCCTAGATACTGAGAAATTGGACACAAAAGTGTAGCTCTTTCCGGCCACAAGACCCTCTTTGCTTATGCTGCTGACCTGAAGGCTTCACGGACACCTTGCCCACCTTCTGGTTCGTTTCCTTTGTGAGTAGGTCGCCTTTGTCTATCTCACCGATCTCTATGCCTTTAAGGGCAAGACCCACACGCGTGCATGGACCAGCCTCAGGTATGTCGACATCCTGGCTCTGAATCGACCTTACGGTCACTTTCTGGGCGCCAAAGTATAGCTCGTCGTGCACATGCACAGTGCCCTTGGTCACTATCCCAAGAACAACCCCGCCTATGCCCTTCACGTTGAAAGCCTTGTCGATGTCGACCCGGACTGCCTGTCCGGGATGCGCTTGGTTTTTTCGCAGCTATCTTCTGCAGAAGCTCGTCCCTTTCAGAGAACTCGAAATCCGACAGCTTTACCCCAGAGAGCAGCATGTCGATGCTGTTGTCCGTGGTGAATATTACGTGCTTGCCAAGAAGGGAGCACGCGACAAGAAGCTCCCCGAAGAGCTTATTCACATCTGAAGTGCTCATTATGACCTGGTCTGCAACAGTCAGCACCTCCGCCACGGCATAGAACTTCTCCTCTATGGAAGTGGGCGCAATGAAGACCATCACATCGTCTCCGGCCTTCCTGTTATAGTAGGTTATGCTGTTCTCCGAGCCCCTTTTCCCAGGAACTCCGCAAGTTTCGCATCAAAAGGCAGTGCCACGACATAGTTCAAACAAACACCACCGGCGCTTCAACGCGACGCACAGCAATGTGTTAGCTTTAGCAGTACATTAGCTTTATAATTGTTTGTTGTTAATTTTATATACATATAGTCATAATCAGCTTGAAGGTTTGTATATGCACTTATACCTAAACATTGTGTCTGGTCCAATTGAGCGCACTGCAGTAGCATTGCATAGACGCATAGCGTGAGCAAGCCCTTTCTGCTTCTTTGTGGCTATTACACAAAAGTGATAGCATGGCAAAAACATACATAGACGTTGTAAAATACATGGTTGAAACCAAGTTCGAAGTTGACGGAATAGTCGAAAGGCCCGACATAATAGGCGCTGTCTTCGGCCAGACCGAAGGCCTCCTTGGAGGCGATCTCGACCTGCGCGAGCTGCAGAAGAACGGCAAGATAGGCAGGATAGAGATAGAAGCCGACGAATTTAAGCGGCAAGACAAGCGGCAAGCTGTTCCTTCCATCTTCGCTAGGCAGAGTTGATACCTGCATACTGGCAGCTGCGATAGAATCTGTTGACAGGGTAGGGCCGTTTGAGACCGCATTCAAGATAGAGAAAGTCGCTGACACGCGAAGCGACAGGAGGAAGCGCATAGTAACTAGGGCGAAAGAGCTGCTCAAGACGCTGCTCACGACAGAGATACCAGACAGCAAGGAGATCAGCGAGCTCGTTGAGACGGAGGTCAAGTCGAGCATAATAACAACCTACGGCCCGGAGAACCTGCCTGCAGGCCCGGAGATAGCCAACAGCAACGAAATAATCCTGGTTGAAGGCCGCGCTGACGTGGTGAACCTGCTCAGGAACGACATAGAGAACTGCATCGCGGTTGGCGGCGCCACAGGCAGCAATACCGAAGACGATAATCGATCTCATCAACTCGAAGGAAACGACGCTGTTCATCGACGGCGACCGCGGCGGCGACATAATAGCAAAGAACCTGATTAGCGTTGCAGACTTGGACTACATCTCAAAGGCGCCAAGCGGCAAGGAGGTCGAGGAACTCACAAGGAAGGACATAATAAAGGCGCTGCGCGCCAGAGTGCCTGTGGACCAGTTCTTCTCAAGAGTCAAGCAGGCAGAGGCAGAGGAGCATCATTCAGATGCATCCGACGAAACCGCAGCAGAACCAAAGATATCCGGACAATGCGAATGCAGGACAGAGGTATGCCGAGGCTCCAAACTACAACCAGAGATATTCTGAACCTACGAACAATAGCACAAGCGCAGCAGCTATCACTAGCAATGTGACAGAGGCCGCGCCGAGCCCTACTGCGATATCAAACAGGCTGCTCAACAGGACACCGTTTAGGCAGGAACAACCGAAAGCGCCATTCACGCGCCAGGAGCCAGACACGGGCATAAAAGACTTGAGAGAGATGCGCCAGCCCTCCGCAATATCGAGAGGCATTGATGGCATACCGACAATCGGCAGCGCACCTTCGGTCCAGCAGGCAGCTCCGCAGCCCGATGATGCCAACAAACCGAAGTTCGTCACGGCGCTAGGCGAGCTGCACAACACTCTGCGCGGAAGGCTGTACGGTTCTGACGGCAGCATGCTGGCAGAGATACCGGTCAGGGACCTGCTGCAGAGCATACAGGAGACGAACAACGTGGCAGCGATAGTGTTCGACGGCGTGATAACGCAGCGCCTGCTAGAGCTTGCAAGCGCGCGCGGCATCAAGTCGGTCTATGCGAACAGGCAAGGGCAGGTCTTCAAGATGCCAGCGAACATCGCCGTGTACACCACAGAGAAATAGCCTTTTTCCTTTCGAATGCGCGTCGCAAGGCGCGCATTTAAATACTTTTGGTTTGAAACTACTATAGTTTAAGTCTAAACTATCTGGTATTGATGACGGATAAAGACGATTTCAGCCACACCTTTCTCAGCAAGGGAGTCCAGAGCATAGCGCTAAAGCTTGTGCTGCTCAAACGTATAGGACGGAAAGAGGTCTACTCTTATGCGCTGCTCAAGGAACTTGGAGCCAAGAGCAACTTCCTCAAACACCTCAAGCACCATGGCATGAACGCCAAAAACGACATATACAACACGGTGAAGGCACTTGAGAAATCAGGGTACATCAAGATGGATGCACGCATTGAGGGCGGACGCCTCAAGAAATATTATTCCATAACCAAAAGCGGCAGGACTGTGTTAAGGCAGACCAGAAAGATATTGAGAAGCTCAGTAAAGAACCTGATAGAGATAACAAGGTAGTGGCTTGGAGAACATAATAGAGATAAAGGACCTTTTCAAGAAGTTCGGCGACTTGACGGCAGTGAATGATGTCAGCCTCAACATCAAGAAAGGGGAAATATTCGGGTTGTTAGGGCCTAACGGCGCAGGAAAGAGCACCACAATAAACATGATTCTCGGTTTGCTCAAGCCCACGTCTGGCAAGATTGTTGTGAACGGCACAGACATGCACAAGAATCCGGAAAAGGTCAAGAATGAGATTGGGATAGTAACACAGGAAACGGTAGTTGAACCAGAATTGACAGGAGAGCAGAACCTGATGATTTTCGGCATGCTTTATCACATCCCGAAGTCAGAACTGCAGCGAGGACATAGACTTTGCGTTGGAGCTTGCAGACCTGACCGATTTCAGGAACGCGTACGCAGGCACATACTCTGGAGGAATGAAAAGAAGGCTTGAGACTGCAAAGTCTCTGATGCACGCACCAAAAATACTGCTGCTGGACGAGCCAACTACAGGGCTCGATATTCAGAACAGGGCAAAGATGTGGGGCGTACTAAGGGACATAAACGAGAAGCAGGGCGTAACGATATTGCTTACAACGCAATACCTGGAAGAGGCGGATCAGCTTTGCAACAGGATAGGCGTGATAGACCATGGCAAGTTGATAGCGATGGGAACCCCTACAGAGCTGAGGCAGAAGATAGGCATGAGCAGCGTGATAGAGATCTCTGCAGACAAGGAAGACCTTTCAAAGGTCGCCGCGGCTTTCAAAAAAGTAGGGCTAGAGCCGCAGCTCCTAACAAACAAGGTAGTAGCTTCAGGTGGAAGCAGTGCAATAGCCAAGATAGAAGCATTAATGAAGGTCATCTCGTCAAGCAGGATTACGATACACAACATAAGCATGCATGAACCGACAATAGACGATGTGTTCCTTAAGCTGACGGGTTCGGAAGTGAGGGACGAGGCAGTAGACTACCAAAGTGGAAGGAGCATGATGATGAGGAGAGGTAGATAAGATGAGCCTACTTGAAGACACATACACCCTTTTTCTCAGGGAGATGCTGATATTCAAGAAAAACATAACAACGAACATTGTCAGGACCCTTATGTTTCCACTAATATTCATACTGGTACTTGGAAGCTTCGGCAGCTCCCCAAAGAATGTGCCCATCGCGGTGGTGAACTATGACAACGGGCTTGGAGCGCTCAACTTCATAAACGCGCTGCAGTCTGGAAACAACGTCAAGGTCGTAAGCGCCACGACACAGCAGCAGGCAATGGTGCTTCTTTCCAAGAGCGCCGTAGCAGCAGTGGTCGTTATCCCGGTAGGCTTCACACAGCACATCACAGGCTCAAGCATTTACGTTTATCTTGACAACTCACAGCCACAGTCCTCTGAGGTCGCAAGCGCAGATATTGACGCTGTAGCGGCACAGTTCGGCGCAAGGACTGCATTGAGCCGCATAGGCAGTCAGAACCTTGTGTCCGTGATCACCAACTATGCCTATGGAGCCGGCAGCAACTACATCAGCTCCGTAGTTGGCGGGCTGCTTGTAATGGTGGTCTCATTCGGCGCAGTGTTCAGCGCAGGCTTCACCTTGCTGAGCGACAGGGAACTCGGAAATCTAAAGGCATTCCTGACCACTCCGATAAACAAGTTTGCAATAATACTAAGCAAGATACTCTATGGAACATTCCAGTCATTCTTCTCGGCCTTTGTGGGCCTTGTGATTGGACTAATGTACGGTGCAACCATAGCGGCAGGAATTGTTGGATTCTTTGAGCTCATCTGGATAATATTCCTAGTGGGCTTCGGCTTCAGCGCCATGGCGATTGCGCTCGCTACGAGAGCCAAGCAGCTTCAGACATACGCGCTTGTAAGCCAGACAATAATCATGCCACTCTCCTTTCTTGGAGGTGCGTTTGTGCCTACGGCACTGCTGCCGGCATTTCTCCAGCCAATAGTCACGGTCAACCCGCTAGCGTACGCTGTTGACGCAGTAAGAGATGTGATGATAAAGGGATCCCTGCCAACATCAACGCTGGTATCAGTATCGCTGATACTGCTCGCATTTGGCGCGATTATGCAGATATTGGCATTCATCGGATTCAAGGACACAAGCAACCAGATATCATGATAAAATAAGATAATTGTTGGTGAAACGAATGAGAACAAAAACTTTGTTCATGGTCTTTGCAACAGCAGTGATGCTGAGTGGCATGGCTAGCGCGCAGTACGCAGGTGCACTCACTTTTGCGAACGTATCAGTGTCTCCAAACCCGGTTGTCGCAGGAGAAAATGCAAATATAAAGTTCCAGGTTTACGATTCATACGACTACTGGCTGTACAACACAAACATTCAGCCAGAAAGCAGCTACCCATTGCTTAACGTTTCTCCACTTAGCAGCAGGATACTAGGCACTGTTAATCCAGGCCTGGACAGCAACTACTACAACTACACTATTGCGGTACCGGCAACAACTCCAAGCGGGTCATACACGCTTAACTTTGTTGCAACATATTACGTGTACAGCGGCATTTCAGGCATAGTCGTGGGCACAGCCTCGATGCCAGTCAGCTTCTATGTGCAGAACAGGCCAACGATAACGGTGATGGCATCAAGCGCGCAGCCCTCTGCACTCTACTCAGGATACAACCAGACAGTAAATCTGGTGGTGGAGAACACGGGCTATGGCACAGCAAGGAATGTGAGCGTTTCGGTAGCAGGTCAACACGGATTAACCATCCTGAGCTCTGTGACAACATTCCTCATACCAAACCTGACCAGAGGCTCAAGCGTTATAGAGCCAGTACTTGTCTCGGCCAACAGCACAGGCAGGACAAGCCTCCTGGCAAGCATAACGTACACTCGTCCAGCCTCAACCAGCTATTCTACAGCACTGAAGACAGTGAACCTCTCGGTTGCCCCAGCTGCGCAGTTCGGCATAGATATCACAGAGTTCAACAATCACGACAGGCGCAACAGATGTTCCTGTAAGTTTTGTGATCACAAACACAGGGACAAGTGACGCAAAACAGATGCAGCTTTCGCTTGAGACTAGCTATCCGATAACGCCTGTAGCAAGCACGGCATACATAAGCGATCTGCCGGCCGGCGCCTCTGCCAACGTAACTTCATGGTCAGCGTTGACACACACGGCGTTCCTGGCAACTATCCAGTAACGCTGTACGAGCAGTGGAAGCAGCCAAACGGCGCAGTGAACCAGCAATTCTCTGGCTCGAACAACTACTTCATCACAACGTATGGAAGCTCTGGAGCAAACATATGGATCTATGTTGCCGCAGTTGCAGCAGTAGCCATAATAGCAGTGTTCGCATTATTCGAGAAGAAGAGCGCCGAAAAAGAAAAAGGAATGAAAAAGAAGGCATGTGAATGGTTTCTGCCAAGGTATATCGTAGGCAAGGCGCTCGATAAGTACAACGTGCCGGATTGGGTGCGCCCCTACATATTCAAGCATGCGATGACGCACCCCGTGAGCGCAGTGAAGTTCGCGCTGAGCTTCATAGACACGAAGCGCAAGAAGGGAGAGGTCACGAAAGAGTACGTGCGCCTGCCTAATGGCCTGCGCATAAGGATGGCATACATACTGCGCGTCCTGAACCTGTTATATTGCGGCGAGGAGCGCATGGCAGAGATGTACGCTGTTTGGTCGATGAGATCCTCTGAGCCGAACCAAGCGTACTCCGAGCATTTCCACAATACGGCCACAGCAGACAAAAGACATGCGAGAGCGATAAAGAACCTGATTGAAGGCCTTGGCTACAAAATAGGAGACACGCCGAAAGAGATCATGGACGTCTTTGACTATGTTGAAAGCATGAAGTCATGGAACGACAGGATCATAGCTGCTGCGATAGTGCTTCGAGGCGCATATGCGAGCGCTTTCGGCATCATGTTCTACAAAGTGTTCTATCCCGCAGCGCCGGAGTTCATGCGCAACTTCAGAAAGGCATTTCAGGATTCCGAAGCGTTGTGGGAGTGCGAGGAAGCGATACGCATAATCCACGGCGATGAGATGCAGGACGACCACGTACTAGAGCTAACGCGCAACATACTCTCCAGAGTGCTTTACTCGATAAGCGCAAACATGCAGATGGCCACTAAATCAGGAATAGAGCCGGAAGTAAAGCTGCTGAGCGAGATTGCGATAGCGTACCCGTTCCACGCACTGAAAGAGATGGGAGTCGACGTAGACATCAACAAGGAGGTCGAGAACATCAAGAGGAACGTCGCTGCGCTCAAACGGAGGAGCGGCATGCAAAAGTCTGCGAAGCCCAACTAAATGAGGTTCTTTTGGAAGTCTTACACTGCAATATTGTGGTCTTCATACATGAAATGAAGTGCCTGGCATAAGCCGAGCCCATCCTGCCTGTGAAACTGCACGAAGGTTTTAATTAGCATATGTTGTATCAATAGCATGGAAAAAACCTCTTCGATGGCCACCACTAAGATGAGCATGGCAAGCTTCGCCATCATCGCCATATTAGGAATGGTAGTGGAATATGCTGTGAATTATGCAAGCAACTTTGTACACGGACTATTCGGCATCTTTTTCATATACGCAGCGATAGTCATAATCCTATTCGGTGTTGGCTTTTTTGGTTTTAAGAAAAATCCGGATAATGACCTTCTCTGCGGGCTAAAGCCCGCAGTATCTCATCACGCCGCGAGCGTCATCTGACAGGATACGTCTTGCCTCCTGATGTAATTCTGTACCGTCTTCTCGTCGCGAGGCCCAACACTTCCGTTGCTGTATCCTGCACTCCAGAAGTGACCTTGCAGATACCGCAGCCTATGGTTAGGTATTTCCTTGAAAACCACATACGACGAATATCCCTTCAGCAGTTGTACTGCAGTTGCAATCGACATTGTATTTGGAATGCCTGTTTCGAGATGTATGTGTGCGTAATCATCGCCAAATGACATTTCCTTTATTGAGATCTTGTACCTTTCTGCAACGTTGTAGAGGGCACCACGTATTGCCGCCACGGTTTTCGGGTTCTTGAACATCTTGTATCGGTACTTCGTAACGAAGACAAGGTGCTGGAAGTTGTATTGATGACCGACGCTGTCGGCAGATGGTTCTTTATTTGCAGCGGTTCCACTATTCATGTTATCACGTATCGGCAGTTTGCGGCGCAAATTTTTCCGTGCCGCGGCTGCCTTACGCAGAAATCTACAGGAAAAGTATTTCAGTAACTGTGCAATTCATTCACGACCTAAAGGTCGTGGTATTCTTGCCCTAAGAATAAACTCTATAGAATCTTGGTGACTTTTTTTTCAAGCGCAATACTTTCCATCATAGGAGTAATCGCGGCTTATTTCGTACTGAAGGGCAGAAAAGCACTATGAACCCACCAATACCAGTACAGGCCTAACTAAGAAAGAGTCAGGTCAGCCGAAGGGCAAATAGAGCAGACATGATTGGCGGCGTAATCATAGTGTTGACAAATCAGGCACATTATGCGCAGTTAAACTTATTCTTAAAACACCCAAGTATGTCAGGCAAGGGGTTGCGCATAATCCGCACACGCCAGAGGATGCATTGGTGATATTAAGTCATGATAACTACACACCGGTCAGGTGGGAGGTTGCGTGTAATCCGCACACGACATAGGATGCATTGGTGATATTAAGTCATGATAACTACACACCGGTCAGGTGGGAGGTTGCGTGTAATCCGCACACGACATAGGACGTGCTAGGGACATTAAGCCGGAGTGACGAGGACGTGGGCGTCAGGAATGCAGCCAGAAAGAATATGATGAACCTTTTGCGTTTGGGGCCAACCAAAGGATAACGGCGCAGAGGGCACGACCGTGACAGGTTCATTCTTAGTCTCTTAGAACGTCTGGAGCATTGCCCTGCAGTCCGCAGACATATACGACATGTGTCTCTTTGTTATAGTATAGTGGAACAAGACCAGCCTTCACCGCAGGCAGGCACTTCTCAACAATACAATCAAACAGCTCTTTTTTGCCCTCAAAACCTATAGTTGGAACTAGCAAATAGCTAACCCCAAACGCCACTATATGTGCGACTGCATTCATACTACTCACAGAGCAGTCAGCACTCTGTGCAGTTTCGCTTAAGATAATGGACAGGGCCTGCCCGGTGCGTGCCACCACATTATTCAGCGCAATAGCAACTGCTTTGCCTTCGTTGCGCACTAACGCGTCTAGAGCAACAGTCATCATAGGCTTGAATTCTGTGACGATATCTACGACGTTGCTCTTATTTTGGATTGCCTTTGCCGCATCAGCCTCCGCTTCTGCCCAGGAACGCCTGTAAACTTTTATCCAGTTTTCAGAATCGACATCGAATGACGGCAAAAAGAAAGGAGAGTTCAATAACTCCATTATCTCTGCGGATTTGTCTTCATCAACTCTTGCAAATTTCAACGCCTCGCGGACTCTATTAAGAGCTGCTTCCTTTGGATCAGCTTCGGAATCGGATTTGAAATGTCTATTATTCACAGAATCACTCGAGATGCATCGATTTATTCAGATATAAATTTCTTCCTGTGCAGCTGCGAATATGCTGCCGCAGGACAGGCGACGTATTTGCGTGCCATTTGCGCTTTTAGCAAGGCATATAAAACGATGGTGAGAAGTATCGCCAATACACATACAAGTGATCAAATGGCAGAAATGACAAACGAACTAGAAGCAAAACCGGAGAACGTGGTTTACATAGGCAAGAAGCCAACAATGAATTACGTCCTAGCAGTGGTAACGCAGTTCAACAATGGAATGCCAGAAGTCATGATAAAAGCCAGAGGCAATGCAATCTCAAGAGCAGTGGATGTCAAAGAGATTGTTGTCAACAGATTCATGCCTAACCTTAAGGAGAAGGGCATACAGACATCATCGGAGGAAGTCACAGGGGAGGACGGCACAAAGTTCAAGATCAGCGCCATACGCATAACCCTTTGCAAGTGACGATCTGCTTACTTGCCGGTTGCGTCTTCCTGCTTTTTTGCGCGCACAAGTTCCGTTGAGCCGACAGTGCCCGTACACTGCATGCTTTTTTTTGACGATACTATGGGCAGCCTGCTAAGGTTATGCTCGATTACATACTTCACTGCGTCGTTTACGCTGCTCGACTCCTCCATGCACCACGGTTCATGCATCATGCTGCGCACCGGAGCAGTGGACGCGCCGCCAGAAATGCCTGCAAAGGCAGCCCCTGCGACGATACCAACAAGCTTTCCGTCTTGCAGGACAAGAAGAAGGTCGACATTCGAATTCTTCATCAGTTTTTCCGCACTGCCTATGCTTGTGCTTGGAGACACAGCAACCAAGTGCCGGTCCATTATCTGAGATATCCTCATATAATCTGTCCGTAACCCGTGAGGCGCCACCTGTGTGCAATGTTGCGCATCACTGCTATTTTCATTGTGTTCGGAATGCAGAGCGGCCTCTTGAACTCCACCTCGATAACATCCTTCTTGGCGCTCTTGACATAGCCCAGAGCAGTGGCTGTCGCGATCCCAAGTATGAGCGATTCGTTCTCTGTTATGCGTTGCTCTGGAACGTCATCTCTTGCAAGCTTGAAATATTTCATTGAGATGCTGTTCACAACCGGCGGCAGCTTGCCAACAAGACCGACAGCGTTGCCCACAAGGCTGTCCGCTTTCGTGAATGCAGGATCGACTTCGGTGGAGAGTGCTATCAGGCCACCGGGAGTCGCTTGGGTTACCGGGTCAGTGCCGTTGGTGATGCCCCTTATAACCGTGAATATCGGCTCGTAGCTCTCCTTCTTCATCTTCTCGTGCTTGAATCCGGGCCTTATCTCGATCTCGTCGTTGTTTTTGATCGTACCCTTTATGATCGCACCGCCGATTACCCCGCCAACAAGCTTTGTCGCATCAGCCCCAGGCCTGTTGACGTCAAAAGACCTCACAACATACATGAGAGGATCCGATGCCGTGTCCCTTTCAGGAACAGGTATCTCGGCCATCTTGCGCAGCAGAATGTCAAGATTTATGCCAAGGTTGGACATAACAGGTATCACAGGCGCATTTTCTATTATTGAGCCTTTTACGAAAGCACGTATCTGCTTGTAATGCGCGATTGCGGCTTCTTTGCCCACTATGTCTATCTTGGTCTGGACGATTATCACATTCTTTATTCCCAAAACGTTGATTATCATAAGGTGTTCCTTGGTCTGCTGCATCGGGCACTGCTCATTAGCAGCTATCACGAACAGTATGGCATCAATGACGCTGGAACCGGCTATTGCCGTGGCCATGAGAGTCTCGTGCCCTGGTGCATCAAGAAGGGATATGCGCTTTAGAGGCTCAGGAGTCCCTCCGCACTGCTTGCAGGTGTCGCCCACAGTATACTCATCGCACTTCCTGCAGATCTTTATCACAGCATCAGCATAACCCAGCTTTATAGTCATGTTGCGCTTTATGCTCTCGCTGTGGCGGTCGGTCCACACACCAGTTATGGCCCTTGTCAGAGAGGTCTTACCGTGGTCTATGTGGCCCAAGGTGCCTATGTTGATGACGCTCTGCTTCAGTACGTTTTGATCTTTCATCAAGAAACACTATCATTTCTTCTCTTTTGCAGCCTTGCTTTCAGGGAACAGCTCGGTCACCGGCTTCTCGCCGTATTCGACAATCACGGCGTTTATCTGTGCAGTGTCGCTGGCTATTGTGCTGCCCCTAACGCTAGTTCGCCTCTTTTTGCCTATAGCTAAAGCCGGTTCGACGCAGCACCTTGGTCTTTATGCTGCCTTGTATGCTGTTCCTAAGCGGGAATCCGCTGGTGTCGGTACCGCCAGTTATCTTGAACTTGTAACCTGGCATGCCAAACTCAGAACCATCTATCACGTCAGTGATCTTGTAGCTAAGCAGCATGGGCACTTTGGCTGGGTCTATGGTGAGCTGCGCGCTCTTCCCTGTTTTCGCATCGGAATACACTAGTATCATTCCATCATCTATACATGTTCTCTGGTTCTTCCTTGAAGCGTTTTATTCTATCTGTAAGCTCTTTCGGTATCGCAGGCCTGACCTCAGACAGTCGCGACCTCGAAGTCCTTCTTCGTTACGGTCTCGCGTTTCTCCCTTATCGCATTCATGCCAGCCTCCCTTACCAGGTTCTCTATTTCTGCACCTGTGTAATTCTCTGTTGCAACTTGCAAGCAGTTCAGGAGTGACGCCCTTGTCAAGAGGCATGTGTTTGGTGTGCACCTTGAATATCGCGAGCACTCGTAGCCTCGTCGGGCATCGGTATCTCTATGATCTTGTCGAACCTTCCAGGGCGCAGCAGTGCAGGGTCCATGTCCTGCGGCCTGTTGGTCGCTGCGAGCACTATCACGCCCTTGAGCTCTTGCAGACCGTCAAGCTCGACCAGCAATGTGTAGAGCGCTTCCTCGAAGATATGGTTCTGCTCGTCTTCGGCACGCGCCCTGGATAGTGAGTCGATTTCATCTATGAATATTATGCACGGAGCGGCAAGGCGCGCCTTTCGGAACACTTCGTGAACACGTGAAGTAGTCTCGCCTATCCATTTGCTCGTTATCTCAGGACCTTTTATCGATATGAAGTTGGACTCACGCTCTGTGGCTATCGCCTTTGCCAGCATTGTCTTTCCGACACCTGGCGGCCCTACGATCAGAACGCCTTTTGCAGGTCTTATGCCTATCTTGATGAATGCCTCTGGATTCTTTATCGGAAGCTCGCATGCCTCTCTCAACTGCCTCTTGACGTCCTCGAGGCCTCCAACATCGATCCAGTGCACGTTCGGCCTCTCGACAAAGACCTCCCTGAGCGCGCTGGGCCTTATCGACGCTATTGCTTCCTGGAAATCATTCGTCTTTACCGTCAGGCTCACAAGCACCTCGTTCGGCACGCTCTTCTTGTCCAGCTTGTCCCATATGCTGCGCAGAGTGGCCATTGCCGCCTCGCGCACTAGTGCTGCAAGATCCGCACCGGTGTAACCGTGAGTCTGGTTTGCTAGTTCGTCAAGGCTGACATCTTTTGCGAGCGGTGTGTTCCTCGTGTGTATCTGAAGTATCTCCTTTCTTGCGTTCCGGTCAGGCACGCCTATCTCTATTTCCCTGTCGAACCTTCCAGGCCGCCTCAATGCAGGGTCGACGGAATTCTCTCGGTTGGTTGCACCTATAACTATGACCTGGCCTCTTGCGGATATGCCGTCCATCAAAGTAAGCAGCTGAGAGACCATCCTGCGCTCGACCTCGTTTGTAGCCTCTTCGCGCTTGGGAGCGATGGCATCGATCTCGTCCATGAATATTACTGTAGGTGCCTTCTCTTTCGCCTCGTTGAATATCTCGCGCAGCTTCTCCTCACTCTCGCCAACGAACTTGCTCACAAGCTCGGGGCCTGATATCTGTATGAAATGCGCATCGCTCTCGTTCGCCACTGCCTTTGCCAACATGGTCTTGCCTGTGCCTGGAGGGCCGTACACCAGCACACCCTTTGGCGGTTCGATGCCAAGCCGCTCGAACAACTCAGGATATCGTATGGGCAGCTCAACCATTTCCCTTATGCGCTGTATCTCAGGCTTCAGGCCACCTATGTCCTCATAGTGGACCTCGCCGATCCGGACCATGACATCTGACACCGGCTCTGTCTTGACCACGACCTCAGTGTCCTTGGTAACGCGCACGCAACCGTGTGGCTGAACCTGCACAACTATGAAGTTGAAGGAGTAGCCGAACATCGCTATCGGCATGACGTCGCCCTTCATGAGCGGCTTGTCCTCAAGCCGGTTCTTTGCGTAATCTGCGAATTCCGGAGACATCGGAGTGCGCTGGTTTGGCGGAGGCGCAAGCACTATGCGCTCGGCATTCTTCACCTCGGCTTTTGCAACGAACACCCGGTCACCGATCCCGATGCCGATGTTCTGGCGGAGGTAGCCGTCGATGCGTATGAAGTCCAGCCCTTCATCCTGCTGATAAGCCTGCCACACCACTGCCGCGGTGCTCTTTTTCCTGCCTTTTATCTCTATAACATCTCCAGAGGTTACGCCGAGAAGCTTCCGGGCCTTTGAATCGATCCTGGCTATGCCTCTACCATCGTCTGTGACTAGCGCCCCCGCAACAGTAAGCTCTATCCCGTCTGGCAAGTTTAGCACCGATAAGAAAGCAAAGTATATACTACAGATTAAAGTTCTTTATGCCTTTCTGTCTGGCTGAAATGAAAACCTGGAAATGAAAACAAGATCAATACTCTTCGCTTTCGTCTTCATCGAAATCTTCGGAATCGTCTTCGTCTTCATCCGTGCCATCGTCGTCGTCTTCGTCTTCGGCCGCCATCAATATTCGTGGTACATTCATGGTATCACCTATATGCGCACTCATTATAAACAGCACGTTTTATATATCTTTCTGCAATTTATAGAATTCTGTCGCACACTTTGTGATGCTTAAACACTGGTGAAGATATATGGATACTGCTGTTGTGATAGCCGGAGGGAAGGGACTGCGGCTCATGCCGCTTACACAGGACGTGCCTAAGAGCCTGGTTGAAGTCGGAGGAAAGCCTCTGCTTTACTGGATCATCAAATGGCTCAAATCATACCAAGTAAAGCACCTTGTGATTGGCGTTGCGTACAAAAAGGAGAAGATATTCGAGTTCATGAAGAGCAACGCCAACTTCGGCCTTGACGTGGATTACAGCGAGGACAAAGAGGGGGGCACGGCACAAGCCTTCAGGCTGGCGATAAAGGACCACGTCAGCGACGAGGACTTCTTCGCGATGAACGGCGATGAGCTGACGAACATGGACCTAAAAAGGCTGGAAAGGGAGCACACGCAGAACAAGCCGATCGTAACCATGGCACTCACCCCTTTCAAGTGCAGGCTTTCTGTCGTAAAGTTGAAAGACAGCAAGGTCGCAGACTTTGAATACGGCAAGATATTGGAGGATGTTCCGGTCAGCATAGGTGTGTATGCCTTCAATAGACGCATACTTGATTACATACCAGAGTCAGGTTCCATCGAAGACCAGGTGTTCAAAAGGCTTGCCCCTGAAGGCAAGGTGCTCGCGCACATGCTTAAAGGCAATGAAGAATGGATAACAGTGAACACCCAAAAGGACATAACGGAAGCTGAAGCGGTACTGAAGAGCTGGGGGATGCTAGACTCATGATGAAGGGCACACATCCGGCCTTTTGCCCGATAGGGTAGCATGCCCTATGCTCCGCCGGTTGTTAAACATCAGGATGCGCCACGCATAGGTTTTTATACTTTCTACCAATAATACTCTCTACTGTTTGCAGCTATTTCTGCAAGGCAGTTCAGAAGCTTTACTGACAGGTATTACGCTAATGTAATTGGTGAACAATATGGCAGCAGAAAAACCACACATGAATCTAGTATTTATAGGGCACGTCAGCCACGGAAAATCGACAACAGTAGGAAGAGTGTTGTATGAAACTGGTTCTATATCAGACAGGGACATACAGAGAATGAAGGAGGCAGCCGCACAGTTCAACAAGCCAACTTCTGAGTTCGCATTCGTGCTCAACACGCTCAAGGAAGAGCGAGAGCGTGGAATAACAATCGACATATCCCACATGGAATTCCAGACACCTAAATACTACTTCACAGTCATAGACGCACCTGGCCACAGGGACTTCGTAAAGAACATGATAACAGGAACCAGCCAGGCAGATGCCGCTGTCCTCGTGGTCAGCGCGGTCGACAACATCATGCCGCAGACGAGGGAGCACGTGATACTCGCAAGCGTCCTCGGCATAAGGCAGCTGATAGTCGGAATAAACAAGATGGACGTGGTCGGCTTCCAGCAGAGCAAGTTTGAGGAAGTGAAGAAGAGCACACTTGAGCTTTTGAAGACATTCGGCTACAAGGTGGACACGATACCTGTTGTGCCGTATTCTGCTTATGAGGGCTCGAATGTGAATAAGAAGGGCACAGCGACGATGCCGTGGTACACCGGCCCGACATTGCTTGAGCTGCTCGACAATCTGGTGATGCCGCCAAAGCCAACAGACAAGCCACTCAGGTTGCCCATTCAGGATGTGTTCAGCATATCAGGATTCGGAACCGTGCCTGTAGGCAGAGTTGAGACAGGCATCATGAAGCCTGGAGACAACATCATATTCATGCCAAGCGGCATAAAGACAGATGTGAAGAGCATCGAGATGCACCACAAGCAGCTGCAGCAGGCGTTGCCGGGTGACAACATCGGCTTCAACATCAAAGGCATCGACAAGAAGGACATCAAGCGCGGAGATGTGGTAGGCCCGGCCAGCAACCCACCGACAGTGGCGATAGAATTCAAGGCACAGGTCGTGATACTGAGCCACCCGAACGTTATAGCGAAGGGCTACACGCCAGTGTTCCACATACACACTGCGCAGCTTGCGTGCACGTTTGAGGAGCTTCTCGAAAAGAAGGACCCGAAGACGCTGGCAACGACTGAAAAGAATCCAGAAACGCTCAAGACAGGAGATGTCGCAATAGTCAGGATAAAGCCTACGAAACCCATAGTCATCGAAAAACACAGCGAATTCCCGCAACTCGGAAAGTTTGCCATAAGGGACATGGGCGCAACGATAGGAGCAGGCATTGTCTTGGAAGTAATGCCAAGACCGTGATGCAATGACTACCGCAATAATCAAGCTGGTTGGGACGACGAACACGGACATTGACGAGATAGCGAAGCAGATAAAGAGCATAGCAGGCACCGCGGAAATAAAGATGAGCGGACCTATCCCTCTGCCAACCAGAAGGATAGCTCACTGCACCAGAAAGACCCCGTGCGGCGACGGAAGCCACACGTACGAGAAGTGGGAACTGAGGATACACAAGCGCTTGCTTGTGATAGATGGCAGCGAGCAGGCACTGCGCCAGATAATGCGCATACACGTTCCTGACACCGTCAAGATAGAGATAAGCCTTGCAGGTTGAACATAAGCCTGCAAACAGCTTATGACATGTGAGCATACTTGTTCTTTCGGAGAGAGACTGAAGTTATACCTTAGTATAACGCTGTTAACGCTTTCAATAAGCCTTAAGAGGATCTATCACCGGCGGCAATAGGCCACTCGAAATGAAGGCCCAAGTATCAGTCAAGAACATGTGTGAGAAGCATGGAAGAGAATCAACATCCAATATTTTCTATTAGTCCTGTAGAAGACAAATTCTTAGAGCGTGCGTACACGAAAGCAATGGAAGAGTTGAGGGAGTTCTTCGGGTTGAACATAGTGCATAATCGTCCAAGATTGATCATTTTCAACGATAGAAAAACCATAGACATGTTAAAGAGGACTAAAACAGAGCCTTGGCTTGTTGGCTGGACAGATAATCTCTCTTTTCCAATTTCAGTTTACATTCTATCCAAAGATAATTTTGAGAATGAAAGCAATCACAAATATTCAGACGAGGAATATTACTGCTTGATAAAGCACGAACTCGCACATGTATTTTGCGACATAATATCACAAGCCAACAAAAAAGGACCCCAATGGTTCTGGGAAGGAATTGCCATCTATGTTTCTGGCCAGACTGCTTTGATGGGGCGTAAAGTAGATAAATTGACTGAGTTCCTATCCTACTACTCCGAAGGAGGCAGTGGCATATACAAAGAGTCAGGGTTTGCAATAAAATATTTGGTCGAAACCTATGGAAAGGAGAAGCTACTGCGGCTTATCGAGTCTTTCAAATCTGGAATCGGAGGAAAAGATGAATTCGACAATGTTTTTGAGCGCATTTACGGATTTAAACCTACCTATTCTGCTTTTGAAAAGGCATAAACATCCAGAGAGAACAGATAGCCTTTCTTAGATAAACGGGCTAGCCTTGGGAGGGATTTCCAACCTATTAGCGCAAGAAGTTGCAGACACGATAGGGGGAAATTATCCAAGCTACTGAACTTTTTGTATTCGTCAGAACTCTATTATCTGGAAGCCGTACCTGTCTACGTCTTTCTTTGTGTAGAACTTCTGGCCCTTTGTCCTATACACGCTCGCCACTCTCTTCTCGACCTTTCTGCCGGTGTACTCCCTCCTTTTTGGATCCCATTCCCTTAGGACCAGCACATCACCAGGCTTGCACCTGAAGTCTGCGAGCCTCAGCTCGAAGCTGCCCTTTCCACTCTTCGCGCGTGTGAATGATTCAGTCTGTGCCTTTTTCTCTATTCTCATCCAATCACTCTATCGCATTTTTCTTTATCTTGATTATCCGTTCCATTAGCCTGCGCTCGTCGTCGTCTATGAGGTTTGCGAACTCTTTCAGCAATAGTTTGTAGTCGGCTTCGCGCACGTCGGTGTATAGAGTCTGGCCTTCGTTTATCTGCCTGCCGATGGTCGGCTCTGTCATCGATATAGCTATCTGGTCGCCTTTCCTCGCAAGCGGAACAGGAGCTTTCTCGTTCTGCATCTCCTTTATCTTGCCGACGAAAGTGCCTAGTTCGTTTATCAGCTTGTATCCTTGTTTTATCCTGCCGGTAAGGACACGCACTCCGAATACGGCAGGGTGCGACATCCTGAACACCGTGCCTGGCATGATCTCTATCGCTGCAGGGAACACCAGCGTACTCTCGATCTTCTCTGTTGTGGTCTTCTTGTGCGCGTCAACGAACGCTTTGTAGTCGTCAAGAATCTTGTATATTATGTTGCTCTCGATAACTTTCACTCCGCTCGTCTGCGATGCCTCGAGCACATCGGAATCCATGCCGGCATTGAACGCCAGCACAGCGGCGCATGCAGGATCCTTTGCGTTCATCGAGAACGCGTCTATGATGTCGCGCTTTGTTATGTTGCCTATGCCTTTCTTGCTTATCTTGTACCCTGCATTTCCAAGAAGCATCGAGATGGCTTCCATGCTACCTATGGAATCGGTCTTGAGCACCACGCCCACATCATCAGTCTTGAAAACTTCAGATATCTCAGCCTTTATCTCATTGGCATAGTCGCTCTCCGCAGTCACCTCTATAATAGGGGACCCTGGCATAGCGTCATCAAGCCCTTCCCCGCTTATCTTTATTCCGCTTGCAGCACTAACAGAATCAACGTTCGAGAACTTGCCAGAGCCAGCACCCATCTGGTGCAGCGGCTTCGGCTTAAGCAGGGCCCTTATCTTTGATGTCCCGACGCCTGAAAAAGTCGCAAACGCTATCGTGTCGTTGACGTGCAGCGACCCGTCGTACAATATTATGTCTATCGTAGTGCCGAGACCCTTTATCTCGTTCTTCTCCAGTATGCTGCCCTTGCCTGGGCCTTTTATCTCTATTTTCAGTTTCTCTTCCAGATACTTCTGGGAAAGCCCTGTGATGAGCATCAGAAGCTCCGCGATACCCTCTCCAGTCTTGGCACTCACCGGAACCAGGGCCAGCTCGGTCTTAAAGTCTTTTATCCTGTCGAAGCGCTCCGCGTTCAGGCCGTGCTCGCTCAGGCTCCCGATCAGCACGTACAATCTTTTCTCAATCTCGTCTGCAACGTAGGAGTTCTGCTTGCTCAACGCCTCCAAGAAGCTCTTCGATTTCGTGTCGTGCCATCCAGTCACCAGGTCGACCTTGTTCACGGCAACGACAAACGGAGTCTTGTACTCCTTGAGTATCTCTATGGCCTCTATCGTCTGCGGCTCAAATCCCTTCGAGATGTCTACAACAAGTATCGCTATATCTGAGATGTTCCCTCCGCGCCTTCGCAGGTTCGTGAACGCCTCGTGTCCTGGCGTGTCTATGAAAAGCAGGCCGGGAATAGTTATGGCGACGTTCATGGCCTTCAGAAGAGGCCCGGATATCTTGTTTATAGCGTCAATTGGAACCTCGCTGGCACCTATGTGCTGGGTCATGCCACCAACTTCCTTCGTAGCTATGGCGGTGCTCCGGATCCGGTCAAGTAACGTGGTCTTGCCATGGTCGACATGTCCGAGCACGGCTATGATTGGTTGCCTGATCATGAGAAACGCCTCTGGAACAAATAGACGAATATAATGCATGCACGTGAACTTATAAATATTGCAGTTGACTCATGGAGAAGCATGCCTAGCGAAAGTAAGCAGTACGAACCAAAGGAACCTATTGTTAAGCTATACGAACCAAAGGAAACGCCTATGCAGGTTGCCGCATGCATGTCAGGAAGCGGAAGCAATGTCAGGGAGCTGATGAGAACCCAGAAAGAACTGGAAAGTAAAGGAGGGACACCGTATAATATCTCAGTCATAGTCACAGACAACTGCGATGAAGGCAATAACACCTGGAACATTACAGAAGAATTTCAAATCCCCAACAACGTGATATATTCCGATTTCAAAGAGTTTAAATCGCATTTTATAAAGAACCCAAAGGATTTTAGCGAACGCGAACCTTACTTTGAAGGAGTGCTGCAAGAGCTGAAGAGCATATCACCAGAAATAGACTTCTTGGCCTTTGGAGGTTACGAGATAATAGTCACTAACCCTCTTCTTAGTGCGTATGAGAACAGGATAATCAATGTCCACCCCGCCGACCTTTCCATAATAGATGAAGAAACCGAGAGGAGAAAGTACATTGGAAACCGTGCAGTCTTAGATGCAATCATAGACGGCCAAACAGAGATAAGGGCGAGCACGCATCTGGTCACACACGAAGTAGATGGTGGGGCCGTGCTGGGAATATCAGCACCCGTCACCGTGGATCTAGAAGGAAATTCCCTAAACGATCTGAAAGAAGATCCAGAACTCGCCAAGATTATAGCAAAAAATAATCAGAGCAGATTAAAGGAAGTTGGCGACTGGCGCATATTTCCGCCGACTTTGGTAGAGGTGGCGCTGGGAATGGTTGTAAAGGACGCTGATGGAAGGTTGTTTATAAAGAACGAAGACGGAAGCTTCTGGGCGCTTCCATTGCGTTGTGAGTAACGACATGACGAGTGCAGGTATTGCACAGCTTTTTATTATATTGCTGTGAATACTGTTTGTGATTAGATGATTGAGCGCACGCTAGTGTTAGTTAAGCCGGACGGAGTGTACAGGGCACTGATAGGCAATACCATAGCAGCATTTGAGGACGCGGGCATGAAAGTGGTGGCAATGAAGATGTTGAAGCCTGACAGAAGCATTATAGACAAGCACTATGTCGCAGATGAAGAGTACTTGAAAAGCATCGGAATCAAGACCATAAACTCATACAAGAAGCGCGGAATTGAGATGAAGGAGACGGAACTGCAGATAGGTCAGCGCATCAGAGGTTACCTGTTCGATTATCTGGTAGGCAAGCCTGTCGTGGCCATGGTCATAGAGGGCAACGAAGCCGTAGCGAACGTGAAGAAAATCACCGGAGCAACGAGCCCGACAGATGCAGACCCATCATCATTGAGAGGAAGATACTGCTCGGATTCTTACGACCTCGCAGACAACAAGAAGCGCGCAGTAAAGAACGTAATCCATGTTTCAGGAGACAAGAAAGATGCGGCACGGGAAGTGCCTCTGTGGTTCACGGAGAGCGAGTTCATAGAATACAAGAGAACAGACGAAAGCATGCAATACGATTAGTCACGGTACCTGAGATCGCCACTCATCATCTCAGGAGTCCATACAGGACCCCATACGAGCTCCAGCTCCACCTTACCAACGCCTTTTAAGGACTCTAGCCTCTGCTTCGCGTTTGAAAGTATGGCACCAGCAAGCGGACACATCGGAGAGGTCATTGTCAGAGTCACCTTGACGTTATTGCCACCTATGATGCGTATGCCATACACTAGCCCTATATCCACTATGCTTGCGCCAAGTTCAGGATCGATGCAGCCTTCCAAAGCCTTAACAACAGACTTTACGCTAATCACAATACCACTCTAACCTAGGAGAGTTAAATGCCTTTTGATGGGCGTGGTGGTTTACGATGCTGCAGATGCGTGCACACTCATACAAGAACAGCCAGCAAGCCGGATGCGCACGAAGCCACAGGCAATGAATTGCCAACAATAGCCTTGAGTATATATGGTGCTAGCAGCGCCAGCGTCATCCCTATGATTGAGCCCACTATCATGCTAAGGCCATAACTCTCAGTCGATTTTTTGTGCGAGGCAGGCATCACTTGAGCCAGAGAGTACATTGTGGCGCCGAACACCATCAGCAGTATGCACAGCATGAACATTCCGTTGCGCGCCTTTGCGTATACGGAGCATAGCGTAAGGATGATTGGACCTATCACTGGCTGCGGTTTCGCTGTAGTCCACTTGAAAGTCGAATTGGTGTTCTGCCCACAGCAGATAGAGGTTATTGTGTAGGTGCCGTTGATCCATGAACCGGTACCTCCGCCAATGAAGCTCGTCTCGAACCGACCCGATGCAGAGAGCGGCAGCTCAACCCCCTCGACCAACAAACCGTTTGGGTTCGTGACAGAGACAACAACAGCATAACCAGAAGCTGTCGGCACTGGAGAGACATTTCCGGATATCTTTATAGTGTTGTTCCCATAGTACGAAACGTTGTTTGCATGCACCACAATGCTGTTCGCAGTGATGTTGCCCGTCTGAACTATCGCATTTGATGCATTGGCCGGCACGGTTGTTAAGGTGGTTTTTGCGTTGTGAATAGCAAGGACATTTGCATACATCACGTTCGCTAACAGATTGTGATTCTGTGCGTACAATAGCGACAGCGCAGCCAAGACGATTATAGCAAGAAGTACGAATACTCCTTTCAGAGCACCCAATCCTGCACCAGGTTCAGGTTCTTTTGTCGTTTTATGGGATTCGCCAGTTTCATGGGCAGACTGCACAAGGACAGTCGCTCCTGATTTGCCTCCTGAAGCGGATTTGAATTCCGTTTCGGTCGACTTGTAAGCAGCTTCGACGTGTTCAGGTTCATGCACTACGGCAGTGTAATGGTGCTCTTCGGGCATTAGTGCTATTTCCGCGGCGGTCTGAGTTTCCGGAACCTTGCCGACCTCTGGCTTTGCAGCAGACACAGAAGGCACTTCTGATGTAAATTCGGACGTAGGCACGCTTTCGGCAGAACGTGACACTTCAACAGCACCAGGCACGGGTTTGGTCTCTGCAGCAGCTATTTTTTCTGTGGTCTCTGCCTTAGATTGAAGCATGGATTGAATTTTTGTTGGACGTCCGAGTTTCTTCGGTTTCCTTTTAGATACGCGCTTGACCCTGGACTGGACCTTCCGCTTTGGCTCGGCTTCTTTTATATCAGAAGTCTGCGCGCCTGTTTCTGCTGCTGTTTTGGGCACAGCCGATCCTTGCACATGCCCCTGACCAGATGGCCCGTTCTGCGCCTGTGGCTGCTCAATAAGGGGTTCAGTTGGCAGAACAGTAGCGGATTCAGGAGGCATCTCATTGTGCTCGGATTCGCTCACGGCAACATTTTCAGCAGAGCCTGCAGCAGATTCAGACGCTATCGGATTCTCCGCTTCTGTGAGAGTGCTTTGGGATTTTGGCAGGAATTGGACCTTCTCAGCACTTACGATTTCAGGTGTTTTCGTAGATACGCGACGCTTTCTGGGTTTGACACTCGGCTTCGGTTCTGCCCCTGCTTCTCCTTGAGCACCTGCCTCAGCCTCGCTTTCTGATGCAGCTACTGGCTTTTGTTCCGGTTGCATTTCAGGTTCGGGCGCCTGCTCTGGCGCACCTTGCTCGACAGGAGAGCCTTGTTCTTGCGGAGCTGCCTGTTCCTGAGGCGCACCTTGTTCTGGAGTGCCAGGTTCTTGTGAGTCGTCTGAAGCCAAGCTCGTCGCCGATAAGTCTTATCTCAGAAAAAACTTTAAAACGACAGGTCTTGACTCATGAGCTCGTGCTCAGCTGATTAAAGATGTTATTGAATGCTGTTGCGTTCCTGTCAGCTATCGACTGATTAAGCTTAGTGATCGCCTGCATTAGACCTGAAGGTAGCTTTGACGGAGGTATCTGCAATAGCACAGTTTGTATCGTGTTCATCTCGTTACCAGCCGCACTCCAGTTTCCTTGGTTGACATCAGACTGCATCTGGAGCGCAAGGCTCGCCAGATAACTCTGTGCATTGCTCGCAGATTGATTTCCACTGCCAGAGCCATTCAAACTGGATCCACCATAGTTGTTGTTTCCGGTGACGCCGCCTGTGCCCGAACCAAGACTTGACAGGGCACTAACTGTGCTTAGTGCACCTGATATTTTTGGCAGAAGGGCTATCATGGCCAGGGTTCCGAGAACCAGTACCGCAAGGAGTATCAGGCCTATGACTATCCATATGATAAGGAAGATGGACCACAAAAATCCCATCCTCGGCTTAACCTCGGTGATTCTATCGCCAGCCACAAAAATAGAATCGGAGCCAATGGTTTAATACCTATGCGCGGAGCCTGTAAGATTTGTGGCGGACCAGTCATCATGTTTCAGGCCAGTGCCACAAACGCTAAATACGTGCAATGCAGCTTCATCATTGGTATTGATGAGCGACGCATCGATAGTAAAGGTCTACGAATCGAAGGAACTCCCTATTGAAGACCAGCCCGTAGAGTATGTGGAAAGGAAAGGAATAGGTCATCCAGACAGCATCATGGACGGAATATGTGAGAGATCGTCTATAGAGCTCTCAAAATACTACCTTGAACGCTTCGGCACAATATTGCATCACAATGTGGACAAGGGCATATTAGTCGGAGGCGCGGCACGTGTAAAACCGGGCAATGGAAAGATAACCAAACCTATAGAGATTATAATCGTAGGAAGGGCTACAAGGGCTTTTGGAGGGAAGAAGATACCTGTCGACCAAATAGTGATCAAAGCCGCAAAGGACTACCTGAAGGAGAATACGCGATTCTTGGACATCGAGAACGAAACAAGAATATCGACCAGGATATTTGGAGGTTCCGAAGACCTCACAAAGCTTTTCTCAAGAGGCAACGAGGCACCGTTGGCGAACGACACGTCGATAGGGGTGGGCTTCGCACCTATGACAAAGGCAGAGAGGCTCGCACTTGAGATCGAACGCTTCCTGAACAGCAAAGAGTACAAGAAGAGAATGCCCTCAACGGGAGAAGATATCAAGGTCATGTGCTCAAGGAACAATGGCACCATAGAGCTCAACGTCGCAGTGGCGTTTGTGGCGCAGCTTGTCAGCAGCATAGATGAGTACGCAGAGCTAAAGGCCACTGTCGTTTCCGATATTGAGAAGTTTTCAAGAAAGATCACGGGAGACGCTGCGAATGTGTCCGTCAACACTGGCGACGCCATAAAACGCGGCGAGATATACCTTACCAAATCAGGGTTGAGCTGCGAATCTGGAGACGATGGCCAGCCTGGCCGCGGCAACCGAGTGAACGGCCTGATAACACCTTTCAGGAGAATGTCAATGGAATCATGTGCAGGAAAGAACCCGATCAACCACACAGGAAAGCTGTACAACATATTGGCAAACGAAGCTTCGAGTCGGATAGCGGAAATGGAAGGGTTGAAGGGCTGCACGGTGACAATGGTCTCGTATATCGGCGAAAGAATAGACATGCCCCATAGCTCAGCAGCAAACGTTACGCTTGCTAAGGGAACGAGCATCAATAATATCAAATCAGAAGTAGAGGATACTATCACAGATACCGTCGGCAGAATCGACGAAATATCAAAAGGGATACTTGATGGAAAGTATAATGTTTTCTGAAGAGCGACGCATATGGTGAACGAACTGATCTTCAGGGCCATTTTTGGTGTCGAATACCTGATCTTTTTTGGAAGCATCGTATGGGTTAGAATAGCTAGCATGCCGCCCAAAGATTCGAATGCGCAGCACAAAAAAGGTGCGCATATCTTTACACGCGCAATTCTAAGCGCGCAACGCACGCATCCATCAATAACTGCTGTTTGGCCAATGCTCCTGCTCGCACCGTTCTGGTATGCAGGTTGGTTGTCATACATCTTCCATCCTAGTTGGATTGCATTTCTTTCGATACGGCTACCACCGTGGTTCAGACTAATTATGGCCACAACAGCCGCAGCAGGGCTCCTATTCGGCGTCTGGAGCTACAAGGCACTCGGCAAAAACTGGGTGCACGCTCTGGAACCTACGCAGTTCATGCGAAAAAGAAAGCAGGAACTCGTGACTACTGGCCCTTATCGGTACACACGGAACCCGATCTATTGCGGTGCGTTCACTTTGTTGTTGGCTTCCGCACTAGAGGCAGCAAACTGGCTCATACTCCTGCCAGTCATTTTCATGGTCGCAACAGTATACAGGCAGATAGACGGTGAGGAAAAGATGTTGATCAAGAAGTTCGGGAGAAAATATCTCAAATATATGAAGCGGACGCCACGGTTGATTCCTTTCATTAAATAGCGTCTTTTTAGATTCTGCAAATTCTTGCAACAGCACCAAGATAGTTTTCAAGATGGAAGCACATAGAGAAAGGCACGCTGCTTAAGTGGTCTGATGTAGGAAAGGAAGAAGGCACAGATAGGACCCTCAGTAAGGTAATTGTAGAAGCATAGTAACATCATGTATCGGGGCGCCGTATTGCACAGAGGTTTTACATACACGGCAGAAGGCTCAGCTTTTTATTGTTTGTTGGCGATGCATACATTGCTCATAAAAAGAGCGGGAGTTTTGTGTGGAGAAACGTATTCTTAAACTTGTGAAGGCCCAGTCCGCGATGGAGTACCTCATGACATATGGGTGGGCCATTCTGATAATCGCCGTCGTGCTGGCCTCGCTGTTTGCACTTGGCGTGTTCTCAGCTCCAGGAAGCGGCAGTACCAACTCTTGTGTAAGCCAGATAGGATATCTCTGCAGCAACCCCATACTAGAGGGTAATGGCCTTCTGCTGACTTCGATAGGTCAGACAGCCAGCAGCAGCACTCTGACAGTCACAGACTTTGGATGCTCCAGCACCGCTGGAGAACCTTCCGCTTGGTCGACACTAACGAACAGCATCTCCCTTCCACCTTCACAGATTGCAAGCGTCGCTTTCAACTGTCCTCTGTCTTCAAACGCTCTAGGCACTCCGTTCTCGGGAACACTCTGGATGAGATACAGTCAAGGAACACAGAGCGGCCTGGTCTCGCAAGTGGGCACGGTGAACACTAAAGTGCTTATGAACGGAGCAGCTACACATGGCGGAACTACGACAGTAGCAACCACCACAGTAGGGACTACGACTGTAGGAACCACCACAATAGGGACTACGACCGTAGCAACTACGACCATACCGCCCTCTGCATACTCTTTATCCGCGACCGCAGGCTCTGACGGCTCAGTGTTATGCATTCCAGATTCGTGCACTGTTTGCGATCCATACGCCTGTGGTGGAAGCTACACTGCAGGAAACACGATCACCGTGAATGCGATACCGGACGACGGCTATGCATTCAGCGGTTGGACAGGAGACGTGTGCCCAGGCCATTCAGATTCGTGCACGTTCACAATGCCATCGAATACGGTTAATATGGTTGCGCACTTCAACTCCGTAACCGCTTTCCCATGCGAGCTTGAAATCACAAGTAATGCGTTATACACTTCGCCAATCACGGCAACGATCAGCTATACGATGTATGGCGGCGGAGGAGGTGGCGCAGGAGGGTCATATTGGAATTCTGAAGCTGGTGATGGCTCTCCAGGTAGTAACGGAGTCGCACGTAGTGGCAGCTTTACCATACAACCTACTAATGTAATTGCAATCTATGCTGGCGGAGGAGGAGGGGGAGGTGGATGGATGTACAGCTGTTATGGTGCCTGTGGCGGCGGAGGTGGAGGCGGCAGCGGATATCAGGGAGGCGGTGGCGGCACTCATGGTATGGGTGGCGGTGGCGGAGGTGGTGGAAGTTCTGCCATACTGATAAATGGACAAGTAATTGCAAATACCCCAGGTGGTAATGGCGGTAATGGCTATTATGCATCTTTTGGCGGGTCTGGTGGTTCCGACACTTATGGAACTCTCTACACAGGCGGTGACGGCACGGGCGATAACGGAAGCGGGGGCAGAGGCGGCCATAACTCTGCTGGTGGGTCTTCTGGTAGCGGCGGCAGTATCTCAGGCGGTGGCGGAGGTGGCTTCGGAGGCAACGGAGGAGCGCCAGGCAACAGCGGAGGTTCTAATGAGGGAGGAACTGGCACCGGAGGTGCAGGAGGACCTAACGACGGTAGCGGAGGCAGCGGCGGCAGCGTGACGCTTACATGGACCGGCCCAGTTTCATGCATCCCATGAGGTCGTTTGTGCAATGGAGCGATGAAGGGCACCAATAGAAGTTTGCTCCAAGCCTCGACGAAATCGGCAGCCTTACCTAAAAGCCTCGGGAGGGATTTGAACCCCCGACCTACCGCTTACGAGACGGTCGCTCCACCATGCTGAGCTACCGAGGCACGCAATTAAATAGATTAGCATTCAACAGTTTTAAATTAGTGCTTGTTATGTATCAGACATACATTCCTTTTATTTATAACACCCAACAGCCAACAGTAGGCCAGGGCACTCCGGCAGGCACAGGGACGCCGCAGGCTCCGCCACAGGCCCCTGCACAGGCACCGACACAGACACCGCCGCAAGCACAGAAACAGGCTGGGCCCCAGAAGCCGTCAGGGCAGCAAAAGCCCGCACTGCAATTACCGACCATATCGATACGCACCATCATCATCGCCATAGCGATCGCAATAGTTGCCATAGAAGGAGCATTCATGGTCATGCATAAGCCGCAGGGCACAACAACGGCAAGCACGACGATGCAAGCCATAAAGGTAGGTTCGATAAAGGCCTGCGGAGCGATCACCAACCCAGGAAGCTACTACCTCTCAGGAAATATAAAAACAGCAATATCCAGCGGCGCGTGCATAAATATCACGGTCAGCAACGTGGCATTGGTGTGCAACCAGCACAGCATACTGGGCTCTGGACCGTACTCGGGGGTGCCGCCATTCACTTACGGAATCGAGATCAACTCGCAGACCAACGTCTCAGTGTCGGGATGCACCGTGTCTTATTTCTCATATGGCGTGTATGCGCGTGCCTCTAGGGACCTCTCGATACACGATAGCAACATCTCGTCGAATTACCTTTCAGATACGTACCTTAACAACACGCAGGATAGCAGCATACTCAACAACATCATGACCAGGACTTCCAGCACATATGGCGCACTCTACATTACAAACGGATCAAGCAACAACAGGGTTTACAACAACAGCATAGAAGACAACAGATTCTACGGGATACACATAAATTCAACGGGCAACAGGTACGTAAACAACACGCTGAACTACAATCCTGCATCATTCTACTGCAACATCTTGAGCAGCTTCCCGAGAAGCAGCTATGCGCACGGAAATTACTGCTACAACAGCACTGGCTGCTCGTTTGTCACATGCGGCGGCATAAACAAGCCTGCGAACCTCTCAGATGAGCACCTTGGCAGCAGAATAAACAGCTGCGGCGCAATAACCTCGCCAGGCAGCTACCAGCTTGCTTCGAGTATAGACATATCAACGTTCACGAACACGCTCAACCCCGCGTTCATAAAATCCAACATGCCTTGCATCGCAGTAAATACGAACAACGCCACATTCGATTGCAAAGGTTTCCAGATAAGCAATGGCACCGTTGGCATACTAGACAGCGGCAGAAGCAATGTAACGATAGCGAACTGCAGCGTAACCAAGTTGAATTATGGCGTGCAGCTGATGGATGCCACGGAAGCGCATGTAAAAAACATGACCTTCATGAATGACACGTTTGGCATATACCTGTACAATGTAACGTCATCTGCAGCGAGCAACATAAGGAGCAGCAGCAACAGGTACGGCATATACCTGTATGGCGCAAGCGCGGACAGCTTTTTGGGATTCAATAGCTCCAAGAACCAGTACGGAATATTTTTGAGCCAGTCGATCGGCAACCTATTCAGCAAGGGAACCGCGTTCAACAACTCGGCCATAGACGTCTACGCAACTCCCGATTCGGTTAACGCGAGCTACAACTTGATGCAGCAGGCAACGTGCGGGTTGACGAACACCAAGTGGGCAAGCTGCAACCAGCACGTTTCATCCTCTTTAACATACTATCCCATCAGCGGCTGCTCGACATTGAGCAGACCAGGCAACTATTCGTTGACTGCGAACATAATCAATCCTGCACCGATGTGCATAACGGTGAACGCCAACAACGTCACGTTAAACTGCGCAGGACATTCAATATCCCAAGCCAACAGCGCGCCGGGCCCGGTCATATACGTCAACGGCAGGAGCAACATCATAATAGGGAACTGTAACATACAGGGCGCAACTAGCGGCATCAACATATCAAACTCATCATACGTAGGCGTGTATGGAAACCTCGTGAACAGCTCGAACTATGGCGTAAGCATGAGCAATGTCAGCAGAAGCGCAATAGAGGATAACATTGTCGCGATCGCATCGAACGCATCGATAAAACTCTCGCACGTTTCGATGAGCAGCATCATAAGCAATAACGTATCCTACGGAGTCGGCAAAAACGTCGGGATACTGATCAACAACTCGCAGACAAATAGGATAACAAACAACACCGGTGCGACCAACTACATAGGCATCGAATTCGCAGGCAGTTCACACAACAACACAGTCATGAACAACACGATGCGACTAAGCGGTTACACGGACTACCTGTGCAACGGCAACAGCGGCATAAATGACGAACTAGGAGGCATAAACTACGGCAACAAGAAGATGGGGTGCCAGTGGCTTGCCGCATTGATGGCAGGAGTCACGCAGGTTTCGTGCCAGGCAGTGCTGCAGCCAAATACATACACACTCCAAAGAGACGGACGGTACGATTTCGGTGAAACGTGCTTCAATGTGTACGCCAATGGCACGACAATAAACTGCAACGGCCACACAATCATAGCAACAAAAGGAGGCACTTTCGCTGACTTCAAGGATTCTAACGGCGGAAACATTCAGAACTGCACGCTAAAGGGCTTCACGAGACCGATAGTGGCAGACGGATCGAGTCTAACGGTCCGGAACAACAGGATAGCTGACAGCAACGCCACATATGCAGCGATAGCAATGACAAACGCTTACAGCTCATACATACAATCAAACAACATCACAACACAGTACAAAGGCATAAGCATCGCATCCAGCAGGGACAGCTCATTGCTTAACAACATCGTTGCGCTTGCATCTACGGCATACCAGATTGCCAATTCTATAGGGATAACGATAAACAACAACACAGCAGGGAGCAGCACAGGGACTGGCATGTTGCTTTCCAACACTACGGCATCTACATTCAAGGACAACGTGCTGCTGACCGGTAAAGGCCTGGTCTGCACGTATTCGTCGCAGAGCACCCTGAGCAGCGACATAGACAACGGCAACAACGCCTGCTCGGGCAATTCCGGCTGCGCTTGGATAAGCAGCTCGAGCACCACATGCCATTAGCGTTTCACTAAAGGTGGAATAGTGATCTTCAGCGAGCTTGTTGGATACTACGAAAGGCTTGCAGAGGTATCGTCAAGGCTCAAGATGATAGAGATACTCACCGAGCTCTTCGGCAAGGCAGGCCATAGCGAGATCGCTCAGATCGTGTACATAACGCAGGGTGCGCTGGCTCCGCCGTTCGAAGGCGTAGAATTCGGAGTGGCCGAAAAGATGGCGCAGGATGCGATAGCCATAGCAACAGGCTACACTAAGGAGCAGGTAGAAGACGTGTACAAGAAAAGCGGTGACCTTGGCACTGCAGCTCAAACGCTCAAGCAGAAGAGCAAGCTGAAAGGCATGGAGCACGCAAAGCAGAGCGTTTCTGACGTGTATGCCACGATGCGCAAGATAGCGGGCACGAGCGGAGAGGGTAGTAAGGATTCCAAGATAAGGATGTTGGCGAGCACGCTAGCCGCAGCAACACCCATAGAGGCGAAATATCTTGTTCGCTATCCGCTTGGAGAACTGCGCCTCGGGGTTGGCGACGCAACGATGCTGGAGGCACTCTCAGCGACTGCTACAGGCACGCGCGATTTCAAGGCAGAGCTTGAAAGAGCGTACAACCTTTGCAGTGACCTTGGAGTCGTTGCCAGCGAACTGCTCACGAATGGCAAGAAAGCGATAGAGCAGTTCCACGTTACGGTTTTCAAGCCGATAAGGCCCGCGCTCGCTGAGCGCCTGCCGACCGCAGAGGAGATCCTGGAGCGCATGCGCGGCAGAGCGGCCGTGGAGCAGAAATACGACGGGTTCAGGGTACAGGTCCACAAGAGCCTCAATTCAGTAAAGCTCTTCTCGAGAAGGCTGGAGGACACCACCGCGATGTTCCCAGACATAGTCGAAGCGGTCAAGAAAGAGGTTCGCGCAGACACTGCAATATTTGAGGGAGAGGCGATAGCGTTCAACGAAGCAACAGGAGAATTCAGGCCGTTCCAGGAGACCATACAGCGCAAGAGGAAACACGGGATCACCGAGAAAGCGGAGGAGATGCCTCTCCATTTGTTTGCATTTGACCTCATGTACGTCAACGGCAAGGACTACACCAACGAGCCTTACGAGAAGCGCAGGGACGAGCTTGAAAAGCTATTGAAAGGCAGCACCATAATAAGGCCGACCACAAGGATAGTGGCTTCATCGGCAAAGGAGCTTGAGAACTTTTTCAGCAAGGCGGTGGAGCAGGGTCTTGAGGGCATAATCGCCAAGGACCTTGATTCACCATACATAGCAGGGGCAAGGAAATTCTCATGGATAAAGATGAAGCGCAGCTACAAGGGAGAGCTGTCAGACACGCTAGACCTGGTCATTGTCGGTTACTATCTCGGCAGGGGCAGCAGGGCAGAATTCGAGTTTGGAGGCCTTCTTTGCGCAGTTTACAACGAGAAAAGGGACGTTTTCGAGACGATATCAAGGATAGGGACTGGCTTCACAGAGGCGCAGATGAGCCAGCTTAAGGAAGCGCTTGACAAGATAAAGGAGAGGTCGAAGCCTGCACGCGTCGATGCAATCGTCGAGCCAGATTTCTGGACCTATCCGAAGTACGTCATAACGGTGCAAGCGGACGAGATAACTAGGTCGCCAACGCACACGTGCGGCAGGGAGAGACAGCCTGATGGCACAGAGACGGGCTATGCCCTGAGATTCCCCAGGATAATAGGCGAAGAAGCCATACGTAAAGACAAGAGTGTTGAAGACGCGACAACCACGCAGGAAGTAATAGAGATGTTCAGGCAGCAGAAGCGCGTCGGAATAGAGGACCAGTGATAGACATAGCTCAGTCTTCCTCAAGATGCCGTTCTCTGATTGGAAAACAGACGAACAAATCCGTTTGTTTCTCGTCTCTATGCAACAGGGCTGCAAATTCTAGTAATTCTTTGTTTCCTATGGAAGTTGACCCGTTGACTGGCTTCGCAGAAGGCATCGCGTCTGGAGTAGTTATTTTCTTTTCTGCCATAGCATCAGACGTCGCGCACGTTCTCTATGGTCTTGGAAAACTTCTGCACGGACTTGACTATGTCTTTGATCCTTGGGTTTAACCTGTAGCCGAGGCCGAATCCCTTCTCAGTCCGTATGTGCGTCGGCTGCAGCACGTTTAGGTTTAGCGAAAGCTCCCTCAAAGTCAATATCAGCGTCTTCCGAGTAAAGCGCTTCTCGAGCATAGCGTAGAGTTCCCTCGTTGACCTTGGGGACTTCTGAAGCAGCAGGCTCATTACCGCAAAGTTGGGCTTTGTGAGTATCTTCCTCAGCGCCCAGACCTCGTCCTTTTCGTTGGCACGTTTTGCCATGTTTTATACTTATAGATGAAAGTTTAAAAGCCTATGCATGAAGCCCAGTAAATTACTTTCCTATGGATTAAATAGTTTGTACAAAAGTATATATATTTATACTTGAGTAAATATAATACATGTCAGGTATAAAGGATTACGTTAAATTTCCTATGAGACTTATAAGCCTGATTGGCAGAAGCACCCCTCAAAGCACAGCAGATGAGCATGAGCCTACATCTTTGTGCTTCTCCGTTGTCCAGGATTACCCTGAGAAAGTTATCTGGTCGAACGGAAACATGGCAATAGGAGACACGGGGCAGCGGCGCGTGTACGCGCTGCTCGCACTAAACCTAGACAGCAGAGACATGGATGTAGCCTGTAGAGTTAAGAGTGAGACAATAGACGCCCTTTCAAAAGGACCAGAGATCCAATATTCCAAGGAGAGCATATGCAAGGCACAGCAGACTGTTACGGGCATGCTCGGCAAGTACTGCACAAATGAAAGCAAGGAACTGCTCGCGCAAATGATAGCGCACGATACCGTAGGCTTCGGCCCGATAAGCATGCTGATGGAGGACCAGCAGAACATAGAGGAGATTGTGATAAATGCGCCGACAGCACCGATAGGCATATACCACGCCACCTATGGCTACTGCACCACAAACATGCGCTTCAACAGCGAAAGGGACTTCAGGTACATGCTCAATAAGATGCTTGCGTCAACAGAGAGGGAGATCAACTCAAGCACGCCGATAATAGACGCCCAGTTCAACGATGGCTCAAGGATCCATGCACAGCTAAAACCGTATTCGGTGAATGGGGCGCTTGCGACGATAAGGCTCAACGGCGGCAAGCGTATGGACATAATGCGCATATTGACGCTTGGTACCGCATCTCCGGAAGAGCTCGCGTATCTGTGGCTTGCGATAGAGAGCAACTTAAATATCGTCATAGCTGGCGCACCTGCAGCCGGCAAGACCTCTTTTCTGCTGGCACTCAATGCGTTTGTACCACAGTACTCACGTGTGATCACGATCGAGGAGGACATAAACGAGCTCAGGCAGTACAGCAACTTCACAAACATGGTCTCGCTGCAAGGATCCAGCATAAGAGGCAGGGCATCGCTCAAGGAGCAGGTTATAAACGCGCTGCACTTGCGGCCGGACCGCCTTATTATCGGGGAAATACGCGGCAATGAGGCTGGCGAGGTCCTTTCCGGCTCGAACTTCGGAATACCGTTCATGACCACGATGCACAGCAGCGACAACGGCAACGCCATAGTGAGTAGGCTGCAGGCAAAGCCCATGAGTGTTGAGCAGAACCTAATAGCAATGCTCGATGTTGCGGCCTTCATGAGGCAAAAGGGCATGCAATCGAGGAAATTGGAGAGCATAGCAGAATTCAGATGGCTTAGCAGGAACGAAATAGGCATAGATGGCCCAGATCCCAAAGAGTGCAGAGTGTCATACATTGCAAAGGATGGTACGATATCGAACGATGCGCTCTACGGATCAAAAGTTGTCGGTGAATACGCAAAGATGCACGGACTTAGGACACATGTTGTGATAAAGGAGCTAAGGTCACGCGCGGCTTTCCTAAAAGAACTGATGGAGTGCGGCGAAGCAGACCTCAGTGAGCAAATAGCAAACTACGGAGTGCCAAAATGAAGAAAGGGCTTGTGTTCATGGTACTATTTAACGCAGCAGCAATAACGTTTGCACTTTTAATAATCGGTACGTTCGTCGGAACCTATGGCGTGGAGCTGGGCATTCTCACAGGAATTCCGATGATGTTAGCAGTATCGATCTCTGAATTCGAGCTCTACAAGAAAGCAGAATACTCTGAGGAGCGTGATGCCGTAATGTTTGGCCTACAGCAGATTTATTCGAGCGCCAGGTACGCAGGAAAATCATTCATAGCAGGCATGAATGATGCGCTCGAAGTGATGGATGTAAGCACGTGCACCATGGCGCACCGCCTGTTGTCCGGCATCAGGAAAAGGTTGCTTCTTGGCGCGCAATTGGATGATGCAATCAAGACTACATGTGCGGGGTCCTACGCGGCTTGCGCACCGCTGAGAGATGTTGGTAGAGAATATGCCAACGGACGCGATCCGGTCCTCGCAGTAAAGAATGCGTACGATAGGCTCACTGGCATAATCAAAATGGAAGATGCGAGGAATGCTGGAAGATTGCAGAGATATCTAACCATTAGCATGGCAGTTGGCACAGTGCTGCCCTCGTTTGCTGTGTTCACATTTACAGGCTACTCTATGATATGCTATTCGCACATGCTGCTCTCGATATTCTGCGTTGTGATGCTGATCATCATACCGAACATTTTTGCGCTTGTAAGGGCACACACGGCTGGTCTGTATGAAATATGAGACAATATGCTGCATCGCTGCTATATTCTGCGTAGCCCTAGCGCTTGCAGGCAATATAGCTGTTGCAGCGGTGCTGCTTGTGGCATGCACGTTGTGTTCCATAGCGGCTTCGAAGGTGCGCCGTGCTGGTGCAAACGCTGTGGATAGAGATGCAGTCCAGTTCATCGACAGCGTGCTTGAGAACTACTCGGACTCTGCAAGCACACTTGGACTGCTGGAAAAGTCACTAAACGATAGGTTCGCATTCTGCAAGGATATGCAGCGTGCAATACGCACGTACAGACTCTCTTCAAACGCAAGACAGGCATTTTCCGTGCTACTCGGTTATAACAGCTATGCTATGAAGGGCATAGTTTCTGCAGTGACAAGCAGACTAGACAATGGCGCATGCTTGCGCATGCAGTTTTTGGAGCTCAGAAAACACATTGCGCAGAGAAACGGCAACGAACTCAAGAACACACGAACCTTAGGGAGCCTGCTCTCCGTGACTCGGATAGGCGCCATCCTCTTCTTCCCGATATTTGCAGGGATAAGCCTCAACATACTGAAATTCACTGCAATCATGCAGAGTTCAGGCAGTCCAAGCGCACAAGCACTTACTGCCGTGTTTGCCTTCTTCATTTCATACTCAAACATGCTCAATTTCAAATACGACATGAGGGAAAGCGCCACTGTAAGGGCACAGAAGTCTGCGCTCTCGTGCGCCGTCGCAATATTCGTATTCAAGATTGCGTCAGCATTATCGATTGGAATGTTATAGGTGATGAAATGCAAATACTGTACAAAAATGAGATCGTAGCACTAGCCGCAATGGCAAGGTCGATGCGCGGACAGGGTTCTTTGGAGTACATAATGATGCTCTCTGCCGTGAGCATCGTCATTGTCATAGCCCTGGCCATGGTGATGCAGCTCAAGGGCACGGCCATGCACGCGTTCGCCAATGGAACGAACCAGAGCGTGGTGATGCAGCTCTCGAAAGAACTGAGCAATCTTTCGAGCAGCACACGGTGATTGCCACAAAACAGGCGTGTCTGTGAGGGCGCAGCTTTCACTAGAGTTCATGCTCTATACGGCACTAGCCGCTGCCTCGACCGTGTCGGCGATAGCATCATTCCTATACGTGCAAAGAATCCAGGTTTCAAGCACAAACAGGACATATGTGGAAGAGCTTGCTGCGCTGATAAACGCGAATATGGCTTATGAGAGCAGCGATTTCTACGCGGTTATGCCTTCGAGCATATGCAATGGCACGTTTCACGGCGATGTGATGAGAGTAACCTTCGAAACGTTGCGCATCGATGGCAATCTGACTATAGGCACGTCTGCATGCAGCGCGCCGGGAGGCATTGAACACCTGAAACTCACCAGGCTTTCAAACGGAACATATGCATTGGAGGGTGCGGGCTAATGAAGGCACAGCTGCTGGCGGAAAGCTTCACAAGTCTCGCTTTGGCAGTGTCATTTGTGCTGTTCGTCTTGCTCCTGTTTGCGGGCGTGCACAGATACTACCAAGGTTCCAGCGTTATTATCAGGAATGCATACGTCAACTCAAGCGCACTGCCTGGCGCTCAAGAAAATGCATATGTGAACGTTGTCGAGGCACATAGATGATCGAATTGGACACATTGGCAGGCATATTGGCATTCTCGCTAGCGCTGCCTGTTTTGGTGCTGCAGCTGTTATGCAGCCAGTACGGCAACGTGAGCGCAGCGAAGGCGTATGCGTCATCGTTTGCGGCAAACTCCAGGCTGCAAGAAGTCGATGCCGCCTTTGGTTCGTCAAATCCCACACCAGACCACGCACAGGAAACAATGCGCACCCTGTTCGGCGACGCATACACGTTAAGTTCGAATGCAAGCGCTGTGGACGCAGGCGACGTATTAGCGTCAAGGATGCTTGTGATAGGAGGCACCGTATATTATGCAAAGGTGTATCGACATGAAATTGCAAACTACTCTTGAGTTTGTAATACTGCTAAGCGCTGTTGCGTCATTCGGCGTGTTTGCGATCAGCGCATATTCCGGCCTTCTCCGACAGCAGCGCAGCGCATACGCCAGCGTCATTAACAGGAGCGCAGATGTGAATGTGCCTGCGGACGTACCGTCTGAAGCAAACAGCACGATATTCCTCTATGCCAGCATGCCGAATGTATCGTATGTAAACAAGAGCAATGCCTTGCAGATCGTTGTCGCATTGCAAAGGGCCAGCGCACTTCTGAATCTGAAAGCGATCGGTTCACAACAATACGGCATCACGCCTAGCACGTACAGCAACATCAGCGTTTCTGGCACGGAGATACTGCCATTTTCGGTGGTCCCGACAGAGCAAGGCCCATTGAATGTGAGTGTCGGGATAGAATACGCCAACGGCACTTTCATTAGGAATTTGACCGCCGAAAGCTTCGCAGTCCTGCAGGGGCAGAACCAAACAACGCAGTCAGGATACTCATTTTCGGCAAGCATAAACAGGCGCAACGAGTCCGTATTGTACGGTATTTCGAACGCATCACCAATATACACTGTCAGTATTTGGAGCCACTGCAGCTTCATAGACATATACGGGCACCAGCTCCCGATCAAGGACCAGTGCGGCGGTGCGAACTGGTACTTGTTTGTGCATAACAACTACTGCTATTGGAATTACTACAGCCCTGCATTGACTTATTGTGTAGAGCTGTTTCCTACGAACACATCAGTAAGGCAGGTGCAGGCATCACAATCATATGAATACAATATCACGCTCTCGCTCTGGAATAGGAGTGAGACGCTTAGCTCTGAAATCGGCAACACAAACAAGATATCCACAGTGGTCGGCGCCGGAGGGACTAGCTGTGGCACAGCCAGCGTAGAAAGCGTGAGCGGGACAGGTCCACAAGATTATGAGAATTACGTTGTGGTGAACACTACAAAGGGCAGATGGCAGACGAACATGAGCAATTACAACGCATACCAGCAAGCCTTGAACAACCTTGTTTCGGTAATGAACTACTACAACAACACTAACGGCAACGTTGATGCTGCAAATGAGGCGGTGAATGCACTCAACTCCACAGCGTTGAGATTCATCACATCAGGTCACACTACCAGCGATGACAACTGCAACCTTGTAGTACAAGGTTCTGGATTGCGCTATTCGTGCAAGCCATTGTCCGTCCTCTATTACAGCATAGATGCGATTCTCAACCATAGCGGTGCCGCACACCAGCTAATCTCAGTGCAAGGGTCTACAGTAAATGTAACGTGATCACATGAAGGCACAGGCCGCCATGCTTGAGGTTCTGCTCTCATTGGTCATATTGTCAGCGATAGCAAGCCTCTCCGCAAACATACTGTATGCATCGCCAGCCACGCAGCGAAGCTATGACTTCGACATCGGCAATGCGCTCTACGACTTTGGAAACATGCTGTATCATAACGATAGCGTGAAGGCTTGCTTTGTTTCTGCTGAAACGCAATGCGAGCTCGAGATTGCAGAAGGTCTGCGCAGCGCATTCGCTCTGAAGTATGTGCGGCTGTCACAGGAAGGAAAAACAGCCGAGAGAGGCTCGGAGCGATACTGTTCGATGTATCAAGAACGGTGCTATCCAGTATCGGTAAACGGCACGTACAGTGTGCTGTGTCTTTATGCGTGTGATTGAATGGGTTTTTACGGCATGCTTGTCGGATCTGCAGGCGTATTGTCCGTGCTGCTGACGTCGAGCATGTTGTATCAGGCATGCATCCTTAACCTGTTTTCGAACCAGTTCGCATCGTACGTCAATACACAGAACGTCAAGTCATTTGAAGAGATGGCGTATGCAACTAAGCCAGTCAACGTCAGCGATTACGGTGCATGGCTAAGCACCCTCTATCTTAGCGCCAGAGCAGACGGAATTGAGATGAAGGTTGCGAACGATACCATCGCAATAGACACAGTGACCCTTCCGCACGCGTATGCAGTGGTGAGGCTTAATGCTTAAAAGTTGCGTGGAGAGATATATGAGCATGGCCTTAGTGGTGTACCGGCTAGCACGGAGGACTGTGGATCCTTCAGACCGGGTCCGATTCCCGGCTAAGGCCCATTTTTGATTTACCAGACCTTGTCGTCGAAAGAAAGAACTTGCCTCGAGCATTCTTTTGTCCTCTCTGAAGAAAAAGTTGTAATGGTTTTGTACCTTACTTAGGTCAGTTCTCCCTCCACCTTGTCACATACCGTCCGATAAGAACATACACAAAGGTATCTGCAATCAGTATTGCGAACATATACCATGCCATCGGTGTGAGCTTGAATAGCCCTTGTTCTAGCACAGCTGCAGGGGTAGACGGTAGGAACGCCAAGGCGAACAGAAGGTACTTTGGTATATAGGTGCTGGGATAGAAGACGGGCGGGAGGGACATCATTAGCGTAGAAAGGATTGTGGACAGAGCGCTGATCTTCCTTGTATGCCTTACAAAACTGAAAAGACAAAAGGTCATGGACATTGTCGAAACCAGAACAAGCATGCACACCAAAACTGTCATTGCCAGGTTGTATGGGTTCAGCAAGTGATACCACATATCCAATATTAGGTACAACAGCACAGTGGGGAAAGACCAGCCCAAGTTGGCAAGCATCTCACCAAGCATGTAGTCCGTCGGCCCGGTCTTCGTAGCGATTATGAGATCCTGATGCATGTTGTTCAATCTGAGAGAGGTAATTTCTCCAGCACCTCCAATACTGGTAGTGGCAAATATGGCTATGACTCCGCTTGCAAGGGCATAAGGCAGCAGTCTGCCCTGCGACAGCACGCCAACGATGAAAAGAAGGGAAAGCGGCAGGCACAGTTGGGCGATAATCCAAATATAGGATGTCCTCATACGGAGCGGCCCCGCGAACCAGCCATGCCATAATATGTATCTAATATTCAAGCTCAACACCCTTCTTTATGAACAGGTCGTCCAGCGTTATGGGCTTTACTATATCATCCTCCATGACTAACGACTCTGCCTGGCGCTTCCTGATGTATGAGATGTAAGTTTTGCCTATCTGGTAGGATTTGTTTGTCTTCCTGGCACTTTCAATACGAACCAGTCCTTCGAAAGGTTTCAACAGTTCCTTTACTGATCCTTGGGACAGCAGCTTGCCTTTATTGATCATGATCACATGGTCCGAAAGGGCCTGTGCCTCTTCCATGTAGTGCGTGGTTAGTATGACCTGGCCTTTTACGGCCTTTATCGCAGACCACACCTCCATCCTTGATAGCGGATCAAGTCCTGTGGTCGGCTCGTCAAGAAACACGATATCTGCCTTTGATGCCACTGCCATCGCCACGAATATCTTTCGCTTCATTCCTCCAGAAAGCTCGTCTGCGCGTTTTCCTCTTGCTTTCCAAAGGCCGACCCTCTTGAACGCATTTTCCGTGGCCTTTTTCGCTTCTCGCATGCCCATGCCCCTTGCAGACAGGTACAGCCTGACGTTGTCCATCGCGGTGAGATAATCAATCGGTTTTGACTCTTGAGGTATGCTTACAATCATGCGCCTTATGCTTCCTGCATCCTTTATCACATCATACCCATTTATCGTGGCAGTGCCTGATGTTGGCATGAGCTGCGTAGATAATATCCTGAGCAAAGTAGTCTTGCCTGCACCGTTTCTTCCTATTATCGAGGTTATCTTCTTATTTAGCGAGAAAGTGACGCCCTTAAGCGCGAGCGTTCCGTCACTGTAGCGCTTCACTATCTCTTTTACTTCTATCATCACAGTTACCCGAGCTAACAAAATCCATTTTCTATGCACTCGCATACTTTATTAAGGTTCTATATCCTGGTAAGAAAAGAGTAGACCTGCATTGTTATATTCCGATTATTTCAAGGTTAACGAGATGTACGAATTGTATATCGACACATATCGGTCAGGACATGACACAAAAGTGCTCGGCTCAGCTAAGGCTCATTTTTGATTTACCAGACCTTGTCGTCGAAAGAAAAGACTTATATGGCATTTTGCCTTCGTGTGTCAAACTCATTTATTTCCTATTTCTGAAAGGATTTTCTGAGTTTATTCATTCTCTTAAAGCACTTTTCAGCCTCAAATGTCTTCCCCATCTTGCGGAGCAGGTAGCCTCTGTTGCTCCATGTTCTAGCATTTTCTGGATCCAACCGTATTGCAGCGTCGTAGGCTGCGAGAGCCTCCTTCATCTTCCCCATCTTGCGGAGCACGTTTCCTTTGTTGTTCCATGCTTTCGCGTACCCGGGGTTCAGACATATTACCTTAACAAAGACCGAGAGTGCTTTCTCCAACTTCCCCATATCAGTTAATATGTTCCCTTTGACGTTCCATGCCTCCGTATAGTTCGGCTTTAGCCTTATCGCGGTATCACATGCTATGAGCGCTTCCTTCAACATTCCTACATCATAGAGCAGGATTCCTCTGTTGCACCAGGCATACTCGTCTTCCAGGTCCAGTTCTATCGCTCTATCATAGGCCACGAATGCGTCCTTCATCTTTCCCATCTTTTCTAGCGCGTTTCCTTTGTTGTTCCATGCAGCAGCGTTTTCCGGGTTTAGTTTTATAGCAGTGTTACAGGCGGCTAGCGCTTCCTTTATCTTTCCAATATCTTGAAATACGCTACTTTTGTAAAGCCACATATCAACATCTTTGGGATTCAGTCTTGTCATAGCGTCAAAGGCCAAGATCGCGTCCTTCATCTTTCCCATCTTGTAGAGTGCCATTCCTTTGCTGTACCATGCACCCGCAAGCTTCGGGTCCAGTTCTATTGCAGTGTCACAGGCCGTGAGCGCCTCCTTTATCTTTCCCATATAATTGAATACGCGACCTTTGTTGTTCCATGCCCCTGCGTTTTCTGGGTTTAGTTTTATAGCAGCGTTACAGGCCGCGAGCGCTTCCTTAGGCTTTCTCATCTTGAGGAGCACGATCCCTTTGTCGCTCCATATATATGCATTTTTTGGGTTTAGTTTTGTAGCAGTTTCATAGGCCGAAATAGCTTCCTTAAACTTTTCCATCTTGCCGAATACTTTTCCTGCGTTGTACCATGCATCTGCATCTTCTGGATTTGATATTATTACTTTAGTAAAGGCTGCGAGTGCTTCTTCATTTCGGCCCATCCCATTGAGCGTAATTCCTTTGTTATACAATGGTATCGTATCTCGCGGGTTCAGTTCTGTTGCCCTGTCATAAGCCGCGAGTTCAGCATTCGTATTTCCCAGCTTGCCAAGTGTGAAGCCTTTGTTGTTCCATGCGTCTGTATCTTTCGGATTCAGTCTTATCGCTGTGTCATACGCAACGAGTGCTTCTGGAAATTTTCCCCGTTCTCTAAGTTTGCTTCCACACCCCATGTATGCTACTGAGAGCAAAATTTCCATTCCACCCTCCCACCGCTCTTGCTTTGAATAACGTCGTTCAATCTCCTCTCTTGAACGGACATCTAAGATATCGCGCTCTTCTTCATTTATGATCTCAAGCACCCACTTCTTGCCGCTCAGAAGGATGTGCCCAGGGGCAGCAATGATTGTGACAGGCTTTCCAAGCTGTATAAGAGCATCAGCGAGCAGGACTGTTGCACTATAGCAGTAGAATTTGTCTTCTTCGACTGCAGTGATCAGCAGGCTGGCACGTTCATACGGGGACTTGACGTAACTTTGGGACAAACTAGTGATATACTTGAACAGCGCACTTTCATCAGCATTCCTAACCACCTTCGCAAGCCTTTGCCGATCTGCAGAATCGAGCTTAGCAACTTCTTTGAAACCAAGCCAAACAGATATCGAATCCATAAGTTCCGAAACATAATCTGCATAATCTTTCTTTACTTTCGCCAGTTTTTTCTGCGAATATCCCAATGCGCAGGCTTCGGCTTTAAAGATCTCATCTACTGGAACCCGCTTAGGCCCAGATTCGTGAACCTTCTCAGTAAGTGGAGGCTTATGCTCTCTGGTCATTCGTACAGGTAACTCGTTATTGGTATTTATGCGTTTCTTCGAGTTATTCTAACTCAAAATACACCAGTTTATTTAATTATCACTACACTCGGCAAAACCACACACCAGTCAGGTGTAGTTTCTGGTGTAGTTCTTTGGGCAGTACTCAGAATTTTCTTACAAACATCTGTATTCTGTATGATCACGTATGTTGCATAGAACACATCAAGCATAATTATTTAATGCTGCTTTGCTATGAGTATAACCAAGAAATGTCGACGGGAGTGCAGCGACAATGAGCAGAAACCGGAAGGATTTAACTCGGCTCGGCTAAGGCCTAGCCGCTTAACCGTAAATAAGCATCAGAAGACCGTCAGATGATTATGTGAATCTTAAGAAATCACATAAAAAACACGCAGTCTATGCAATTTTGCTGCTAATAGTCCTTTATACAGTCACATACTCAATATCCTGCGCGATAGGCCCCAGCCACATGGGCGACGACATCGCATATGCATTCTATGCGCACCAGGTCTCGGCAGGCAGTTTCACACAATCCCCAGGAGACATACTCTCCCTAAGAACATTGCAGATAATACCGATAGGTTTTTTTTATAAACTGTTCGGTGCAGGAGCTATTACTAGCGCTGCATGGGATATAGTTTCATTTGTGCTGTCTGTAATACTTGTATTCTTGATCGGCAGGGAAATTTACGATGATCGCGTCGGCCTGCTTGCCGCATTCCTTCTCTCAATTTTTCCTCTTGCGGCAGTGTATTCCACCACAATGAGCGACAGCATACCCATGATGTTCTTTGTATGCCTTGAAGCTTTTGCATTCATAAAAGCGATGAAAGAAAAATCCCGGCTTTGGTTTTTTGCAGCAGGGGCAACATTTGTTGCCCTGCCACTCACCACACCCCAAGGCCTAGAGTTTTGGATAATATTGGGCACCTTTGCATTGGCAGAGTTGGTCAGGAAAAAACTGTCAGTGGACAGAACGAGCCTTTTCTTCATCTACGGGCTCGTATCTGCAATGCTCGCACTATTCTTGTTTAATTACGTTAATGTGGGATATCCGTTCATTACTTTCTCTAAGAATTTGCAGTATTATGGCCAGACACAAAGGCCCGATCTCATTCCCCTACCGTTAGATACAGCACTCTCTTTCTACCCTAGTATAATGTTTCCATATGATATCACAGGAGCCATATATCAAGTAATTTTAAATGGCAATCCGACGAATTTGATTGGAATATCTGGCTTTTACGCTAATAGCTGGGCTCTCTCAGGATTTTTCTTTTACGCTTTAGTGTTCTCTGCGCTGTATTTGGCAATCAGGAAAGACAGGAACGCCTACTTTCCGCTAGCCTGGTTCGTTATCGGGATATTATACTTAGAATTCGGACCACAATCTATAGGGCTAAATCCTTTCACCTACGTGCTCTCGCATAGGCTAGACAGATACCTTACGCTAGTCGCACCTCCGCTTGTTATAATCATTTCAGCAGCGTTGATTACGGTAGTGCGTACTGCAAAGAAAGAGTGGATAGGCACCAAAATGATTTTTTGTGCCCTCGTAATTCTTTTTATTACGGTCACATCTTTGCAGATCACATTATTTGCGCATGACGTAGCCCTGGCAGCACAGTACCCTCAACTTCAAGCAGCAAAATATCTGCAGGCAGTACCAAACACAACCAGGATATATACGGATAGTGGCTTTGGTGATGTCGCAGTATACATGAATTTCAACAACCTTACCAGATTCTATTTCGACTATGACGGTTTGACAAACTGCAGCGCGGCAATAGCAGGCTCATATGCGCTTGTTCCTACCCAATTTCAGAATCCATTCAGCGGATGCAGTAGCAACTGGACGCTTGTCTTATCGCCGCAACCCACCAATTTCTCCCAGGCGGTGATCAGCAATGTGCATACGCTAGCTAACTTGTACCATGTCGTACTCGCCCCCATAACCTAAGAGATAGTAGAAGCAACTACTGATGCAGTTGTGACAGGAAATATTGCCCACATGATAGGCCACCAAACACAGCCCTAACACCCATAGCACATTCTACAGCAAACAATAAACATATAAATTCCTCTCCATGCATGAGTCGATTCGAGTGTTTGCATGGAGGTATTCGACATTGTTGGAAACAGCATAAGTACGCTCTTCAATAACAGAAACGCCCTTTTATTCGCGATTGTCGGTGCAGTCATAAGTGCCGGAGGGTCATTCTTGGTTGTGGCGCAAATGAAGACCTTAGCAGCAAGTTTTACGAACAATCCAGTATCACTCAGTGCTTTTATCTCTGAATTGCTGGTTTTTGTAGGCTCTGCCGGAATAATCATGTTAGTTCTTGTCTTGATTGGAGCCTTTATAACCGCCTCGATAATGCTCAGCGTTAGTTCTAAAAATGCAGATCCAGTCAAGATAGCCAAAAAAGCTATTGCAAGATATCCAACATATTTTCTTACAATACTGGCAGCCGGAATTGCGGTCGGTATTGGTTGTATATTGCTATTGATACCAGGCATATTCCTTGCTTTCAAGTTTTGCGTTGCTGGTGTAGAATCGGTGGTCGGAGAGAAAGACGTTGTCGAATCGCTAAAAAGCAGCTGGAAAAAGACGAAGGGCAACTTCTGGGGCATATTGGCGGCCTTCTTTGTGCTGTACATATTGATAGCGGTAATAACAGGCGTGATCGGCATCGTCACGGTGCTATTGAAAGTTTCTCCTTTATCGACCCTATTCTCAGCATTCTTTAGCCTTACTTCCACCATACTGGTCGTTTTGATCTATCAATCACTTTCTAGACCTACAGCACCTAGAAAGAAAGGAAAATAGAATGACACATACAGAATGCATAATTTGGCTCTGAAGTGCTACACTTGTAACGCGTTGCACTAGGGAGAGACGGTCTTTCATAGAAGAGATGAAAGTTTAGTACGATTTAATGTCCTACTATTCAAGCTATAAACTGCTGAAGAAAACAGGAATAACTGCAATAATAATCAAGATGGAGAAAATACTTGTCTTGAAAAGAGTTGCACTTCCGTTCATGAGACACCCAGGAGTATGGACTTTCGTTGGAGGTAAGAAGAAAACGAACGAAACATATGATGAAACGGCGTATAGAGAAGTGTGGGAGGAAACTGGCCTGGAGGAAAAAGACATTAGGTTAGTTGCAAAATATAATAGAGTCTTGAAAGTGGACGCCATCAGGAAGATAAAGTACTACGATGTGCTTTATGTTTTTGGCACCTATACCGGCAGTATAAGAAGAAATTTTGAGCACACGGCACATAGATGGGCTTGTCTTTCGGACATAAAAGGCCAGAGGGAGTACACAAACCTCTTTGCAGATAAGAGGTTCGTAGAAAAGGCAATCGAAAGCGTAATATTCAAGGCAAAAGCCATATGAAGTTCATAAGGCAAGCACATAGGAAAATGAAGAAGAACGTGCAATAGCAAGATAGGAATGGAATAGGGCAACGCTTGAAAGCAGAACAAGAATGTATATATATCAAATAAACAAAATAGAATAGAAGAGGCGGTAAAATGCCAAATACGACCAAGAGTAATGAAGGGACTATATCAGACATTCCACCCGTCTTAGAGAAAACGATTAAGTTCGTTGATTCACTACATCATCCGCAACGTGAGAGAACACGAGATACTGAACCAAGCAGATATAAGGTTGAGGATCTCCCACCGAAGGTAAAAGAGTTCATCAAAAAGATAAGTAAAACGACACTTTTTCAGCATAAAGGCACACAGCCGCATGGTGAATTAGAAGGAAGAATAATATCCAGCGAGTACAATAATAAATTAGATGATGCACGCAGCGAGGCATATCACGAGCTTCGTACTTTCAAAAAAGAATCATTTGCGATTGGGCACGAACGTACAAGCTTCGATGACGTCTCAGATACGCTGCGCAGCGGAAGAAAAATAATGCGTAGCCTGCTGAATGACAATTACCCTTCAGACCTGCTTGAAACGGCTATGACTGAGACGGCGAACGTAGCGTTTCAAACGGCACTTGATGCACTTGGAAGTATGGGATATGACACCAAGTCGCCAAAAATCAGAGATATCGCATTCGATGTAGTTGCCATAGCTTCGTTGAAGACGGAGTGCCTGCTCGCAGCTGCGGCACACCTTGTTTTTGATGGTCAGCAGGAACTTGCGAAGTTTGCAGATACGTGTATGGCGATTCTCGAAAGCGGCTACTGTATGATGTACAACGACAAGTATGAGATATTCATGTATGCCGAAACGCCAAAACGTCCAGCAAACAAATAAGGTTTGTGCGCTTCACCCAAAAGTAAAAGAGTACAGCCGGAATCCTTTGCTTGCGTCAATCTCCAAAGTGTGCCAAGCACCATACGACGGCGAGGATATTATGTTGTAAAGTCTTGGCGTACTGATTGTGGCAGTGGTTGATCCGTTCAGCAATTGTATGTACACATCACTGCCCAAATATTGTTGGGATACGTTCTCGCCGTCGAGCTTTACAGCAATAACACTCTGATTTCCGCTTGCGACTATGTACGCCTTCTTTGCGTCATATGTAAGAAATAGCTTTGAATTGTTGACGGCAATAATGCTGTCTGGCGCGTCATACCAACTTCCATACAGATGAATCACATTGTGCTGTGACAGGCCTAACACGCTGGATATTGTGTAGGTGACTACATTGTTGGGCACTATACTGTCTTCGCTGCTGATATTACTTCCGTGACCCTGAATTTCTGCATAGCCAAGATACATCTCAGGAGATCCTATCGATGCGAAATTCACACCGGTAGAGTCGTTTGTAAGGTTTAGTTGTGTAGTGTGTCCTAAGCTGAGAAGCAGGGACCTTATCGCATCTTCCGTCTGGGCATAATTACCCTCACCCAGTTGGATGAACCTTACGTTCCCATTTTGGTCCACCAAATAGTCGGCAGGCCAGTACTTATTGCCGTACGCGTTCCACGTAGTGTAGTTATTGTCTATTGCGACGGGATATGTTATGTTCAGCTGCTGTATTGCTTCTTCGACATTTGTAATATTATGTTCGAATGGAAATTCCGGCGTGTGTACGCCTATCACTACGAAACCGTACTTGCCATAGGTATTGTACCACGCTTCTACGTGCGATATGGCACGTACGCAGTTTACGCATGAATAAGTCCAGAAATCGACCAACACTATTTTGCCTTTTAACGAGGTAAAATTGAGCGGTTGAGGAGTGTTCACCCACGCAGATATGCCTTGTATGTCTGGTGCCTTCCCATGGTTACTCAGGTTAGACGGAGAACCTCCTGGAAGGTTCTTGTTGAAGATAGTTACTGAAAGCACTACCGCTATCGTCAAAGCAACTGAAATCAGCAGTATCAATGCATATATGTTCAGTTTCACGTTCATTTTCTAACCTTCTCGGCGGTTGTTCCAACCATGTACGCAAAGTACGCAGGCACAAGTGGCAATATGCATGGTGAAAGAAATGTTAATATACCTGCAACCAAGGCCAATAAGAAGTTAAGTTCATTTGGTGATGATACTGCACCGTTTAGCCCCAGAAGGAATATGGATAGCACACCTATATACCCTGTGACGACCATCGCGCCAACTACAATAAGAAAGAGGCCACTGACTATGCTGAAATATTTCATAAACCTTTTCATCTTAGAAAAGAATTCAGAAAATCTAGATACGAATGCACCAACTATTAGGAAAGGTATGCCCAACCCGAACGAGTAGGTCAATAATAGAAGGAATCCGATTCCAGGCGATGTCGCGGCAAAAGTGTATATGGAACCCAATATAGGGCCGACGCACGGCGTCCAGCCCAATGCAAACGCGATACCGAAGATGAGTGATGTCAAATAACTGTTATCGAACCGTTTCAGACGGATTCTGTGCTCTGTAGAAAAAATAGGTATGACATACTTTGTCGAAGCAATCATCAATAATCCGAACCCGATCATCATCACGCCACCTACGTCGCGGATAATATTCATCGTATTAAACGTTTCGTTGGAAAGTACTGTCTGTAGTAGAAGGCCTATGGAAGAAAAAACCAACGCGAAACCAATAACAAAGAATACGGCGCAGAGAAAGATTGCTTCTTGTTTTTTCACATGATCCGCCCGATTATTTCAAGAACCTGATTACCTCGTTAAAAACTTTGGGCTTTCGCAATGCGCGCAGACCGAAGTGCCCCTCTTTCTGAAGCAGAATGAGCCGCTTCTTGCCTTTGCCGCCTTTTATCATCACATATAGTTGTGCAGATCTTTTGAAGTTCACCGATTTGTCCTTCATACCGTGCACCAGAAGCACATTCTTGCTCCGAAGGCTTTTTGCATAATCAACAGCATTGAGGTCCAGCACGCCTTTGTCCAAGTCAGTCCAGGCTTTTTTCGATGCAAACCGCCATGTTTTCGGGAATGCCCTTTTCATTATATGGTAATCATCAATGATGCTCTCCTCTTCATCACCAATATCCCGGTAATTTGTCGGCGCTGCAAGGGACACTATCTTACGTATATCGGATCTCGCACCTGCAACCAGAGCTATGCTGGCACCGAAACTGCCACCTATAAGCACCAACTCTTTGACACGCCAGTGCAGCACCTCCATTGTGATCAGATCTTTCGCAATGCCATTACTGAAGAGCCTTATTGTTTCGAGAAGGGTATCGACGCAGTTCTCGAAGTTGCACTGCCCATAACTATCGAAAGTGCCTATGTATTCGGGCACTGCGACTACGAAGCCTCTGCTTACAAAACGCCTTACGAACAGGTCATTGGTATTTGGTGGGGAGCCAGGCAAGCCGTATGCAAGAATTATGACCCTGATCGGTTTGGATAGATCGGCATATGCCAGGCTTATGAATACCTTGCCCGACCTTACTCTTGCACTATTGAACTTCATCGATTCAACCATCGCATACTCTATACACACATGTGCACACCGGAAGCCATAACAGAAGTTATTGGCTAGTCCGGGTTGGCCTTATCGCTGCGCTTTTTAGGCTTTTTCAAATACTCGTTTATGCCTGCGATCCCGACAGGTACCGGCATGCTAAGGCCGTTACTTTCGGTCGGTATGAACACCATCACGTTCTTGCCCTCGAGACTTATCTCATACATCATGTTGAGCGCCCTCAATTGCATTGCGCGCGGGTCCGATTCGTACTTCCGAGCCGCATCAAGCATTTTGTCAGCTGCGAGTGATTCGCTCTCGGCAAGTATGACTCTGGCTTGCTTCTCACGGTCAGAAGTAGCAACTCTTGCCATAGCGTTTTGGAGTTCGTTAGGTATCGTCACATCCCTTATCTCAACAGATATAGCCTCAGTGCCCCAATCCTTTATCCTGCCCTCGATAAGCACCTTTATGTCTTCACCTATGATGTCTCTACCTGCCAACATCATTGCAAGCTCGCTCTTGCCTATCACGTCACGCATGGCAGTCTGGGACGCTAGAAGCACCGCATCGTAATAAGACTGAACATTCAATATTGCCTTTTCCGGAAATTTCACCTGCCAGAACAGTATAGCGTCAACATCGACAGGCACGTTATCCTTTGTGAGGGTCTTTTCGGCCTTGAACGTTGTGCTTATCACCCTGGTGTCCACCTTTATCGGGGTAGCGTCTACGAGCGGCATTATGAAATATAGGCCGGGCCCTATGATGCCAACATAGTTGCCAAGCCTTAACACAGCCATGCGGTTCCATTGGTCCAGAACTCTTACTGAAAGTGAAACCAGTACGAGCAATACAACAATCACAACTATTATTGCCACACTTATACTACCAGTCACCCAGTAGGCCAATAAGGCAGTTATAAGAAGTATGACAAAGTCAACGATCATGACCTTGCTTCCAGCATAATACTTGGTAGTGTCATCAGGGTTTTTGATGTTGTTGGCTTTCACATTAGGTGATTTCTCATCATCCATAAGATCAGCACATACATGACATCCAGTCTATTTAAGAGTTCGTTTCACTAAGGACTCATTGCTTCAATACAGTCTGCATGTGGGCATTCGACCCCTTGCTTCGTCGTAAAAGTAAGATGGACTCGGCGGGGATCGCACCCGCGACCTTTCCGTTGCGAACGGAACGCGCTACTGCTGCGCCACGAGCCCCGAATAGATTATTAAATGTGCATCATATATATGCATTTGGTGTGTTGATGAAAAGAGAGGTCTACGCAGTTGATAAGAAAAAGAGCAATAAATTCGATGCACTTGTAGAGGCTGTGCTGAAAGACGTGAGGCCTTCCCAGAAGGAGATGGACAGCACAACCAGCATATCGAACCAGATAATGAGCCGCCTGAAGGAGTCCGCACCTAAGAATGTGGAGATACTGCTTGCCGGATCTACCGCGCGTGGAACACAGATGGCGGGCAACTCTGATATAGACATATTCCTGCTGTTCCCGAAAAACACTGACAAAGAGGTGCTTGAGACGCAAGGGCTTCGCATCGCCAAGAGCATAGTCGATAAGAGAAAGAACGAGCGCTATGAGATAAAATATGCAGAGCATCCTTACGCAAAGCTCTTTCTTGAAGATAAGGGGGTGACGGTTGACGTAGTACCTGCTTACAAGATAGGCAATGCAAGGGAAAGGGGCACAGCCGTTGACAGGACGCAGTTGCACAACGAATTCGTGAACTCGCGACTCACGCAAAAGCAGCGAGATCACGTGCGCGTGCTGAAGGCTTTCTTGAATGGGCACAGCGTTTACGGCGCAGAAGCGATGACAGAGGGCTTCTCCGGATACCTGTGCGAGCTCATCATTTACCATTACGGCTCTTTCCAGCAAGCAATCACTGCGTTCGCAAACATCAAAGTACCTGTAGTGATCGAAGCAGAAAAACGTGCAGAACTTAGCGGCGCTTCTGCTGATGAATCTGTAAAGAAGTTCAAGAGCGCTTTCATAGTCATAGACCCCACTGACAGCGACAGGAATGTCGCTGCTAACGTTTCGATGGAGTCGCTCGCAAGGGCAGCACTCGCTTCTCGTGCATTGTTAAACAATCCAAGCAAGGACACGTTCTACAGCAGCGGCTATTCGGATTTGGATACGAAGGGGAAGCTCTCCTCGTTGAGGAAGGCGCTTGGCGCAAACATATATTCCATTCATTTTATAGTGCCAGACATAGCAGAGGATATCGTGTGGCAGCAGCTGAAGAGGCTTTCGTCAAGGCTGAACGACGAACTCACCTCTAAAGGCTTTGCACCTGTACTGAGCCTGCAGAGCTTGCACAAGAGAGAGGCGCTCATCACATTATTTGTTAGAGACGTCGAGATAAAAGCGTGCATAGCCAAAGGCCCTAGTGTGTTCATGCGCGACGCGGCTTCAAGATTCATTGCCGCACGCAGAAATTCCCACATGATATCCCTCGATTGCGATCGGCTGTACTCAGTTGATGCTTCCAGATACCCCACGCCAAAGGCGCTGCTGCGCGCGTTCCTTTTTGATAGGAGTGTAAAGCTGCCATCATATCTGGACAAGAAGCGAATGAGGATATACATAAACAGCATGCCCGAAAGCATTTCGAAGCTCGTGTACCAGGCATACAACGGCAGGAAGATAGACTCAGCATCAAATGCACACTGAATAACGCGGTCTTTTAAATTTTTCTGCTTCGGGAAGGCTGTGCAGGCACTTCCCGAAAGAGACTACAGAGACATACCATCTTCGATGAGCTCGCGCAGTTCGCCCATCTTGTTTATGCTTCTAGCCTTTGGCCTGGCAGGGCGTGCGCCGCCATACACGGCAAGTATGTAATGCATGAGAGTTCTTCTGTCAATGGCGCTTTCGACTTCATACACTTCGGCACTTTTGCCGGTTACTCCCACTCCGCAGTAGTCCAAAGCCTCTGAAATAAGGTTCTCCTTGATCTTTTCTTTGGGATACTGCCTTTTGCGCAGCCTTGCCATGAGCTTCTTGAGCCCGAACCGCAGTACGACCGTTATGCGCTGGCCAAAATTCAGCTCCGGAACAAGGTGGCCAGCCACGATGATAAGACCTGACGAACGTCGCACCTCTCGCCTCAACGCCGTATTGAGTGCAGAAATATTCACTATCTTGGAGCCGAACCTGTCGATGCCAGAATAAAGATGACCTTTAGAGACTAGGTCGTTTAGTTCTATTACTTTTGAGTGTGGTGATTTGCTTGAAAGCTGTTTCGCAAACACGCTCTTCCCGACGCCAGGCGTGCCAGTCACTGCAACAACAAGCTTATTTATACTCACAACCCCTTGAGGGCGGCCGAGGCAGAGTTTAGCAGACCTATAATCTCATCCCTGCTAGTCTGCAGCACAAAGTAGCCGTTTGAAGGCAGATACACTGAGATGAGATAGTTTTTGCTGCTGCTGAAAAGCCACTCACCCACCTTATAGTTGCCGTATGCGGCCGTGGAATCAAGGACGTATGTGGAGCTAGCTATAAGCTTGCTTACAAGCGATATGATGCCATTGTCCACAGCATCAACATAGATGTGCTCATCCTCATCAGTGTCACGTTCGAATAGAATAGGTTTTATGATTGGAATGCTGTTCTGCCTCGCCTGCACAGATATGGTCTGTCCGAGCTGGGTGGTCAGAGCATCTGCACGCATCGCAGCATCCTCGAAGGCCCTCTTCTCAGGAACCATGTCGTTCGCCTTCTTGTCTATATAGCTGTTGACTTCTTCTTTCAGATTTTCTATCGTGGTCTGTATGTTAGGCGTCACTGCAAATTTGGTTGGATCAGTGAGAAAGCCTCTCAGTGTAAGCTTATACTTCGCGCTTATCTGCCTGTCTAAGCTCTTTATTATTTCGTCGCTATAGTCACTCCACAAGTCAGCCATGTAACCGATTTAAGTACATAATATAAATATAAATAACGTTTGGTGATTAGACGGACGATGAAGAAGGCATAAGAAAAAGGATAGAGAAGGATATCGCTATGTTTGCAGAGTCGGTAAAAGGAGTGAAAGGCTCTGATGCTGCCTCAATTCATGTGCTTGAACTGGCGAGAGACTATGCTAGCGACGCAAAGAGCTACCTAGATAAGGGAGACTTCTACACTTCATTCTCGTGCATAAGCTATGCGCATGGACTTCTCGACGCCTTGAAAGAAATGTTAGACAAGAAGTGATCTAGTGTACACAGAAGGAGAAGCCAGAGATAAAATACGCTGACGGCGCTTTCCTGAATTCAAAGGCAGCGATCTCGAGGGAGATAAGCGTCGCATTTGTCAAGAGCGTAGCGAAGAAGTCTGCGCGTGTTCTGGACACAACTGCAGCCACAGGCATAAGGGGCATAAGATATTGGATCGAGGACAGCATACGTGACCTCACCTTGTTGGAGATAAACGAAACGGCATACAAGGTGATGAAGCGCAACCTTGCATTTAACGGCGTCAATGCAACAGCACTCAACAAAAGCGTACAGGAATTCTCTAACACGTGCAACGAGCACTTTGACGTGATAGACCTCGATCCTTTCGGAGGTGTGATGCCCTACGTCTATGACCTGATGAAAATATCAAAGGACGGCACGCACCTCATCGCAACCGCAACAGACACTGCTGTGCTGTGCGGAGCTAGCTCAAAGGCATGCGTACGCATATACGGCGCAAAACCGATGCACAACGAGCTGTGCCATGAAGCAGGTTTGCGCATACTGATAGGATACATCGCAAAAATTGCAGCTCAGTTCAATTTTGGAGTGGAGGCGCTTATGTCCGTATCGCGCATACATTATATGCACGTATACCTAAGGCTGCACCACGGATCCGTAAAAGCATCGGAGGCACTATCTAACATGGGCCACGCGTATTACTGCAGCAAGTGCTGCTTCAGGACATACGAGAAGGCGTTTGCTGCCAAAAGCAAGGTGTGCTCGGAGTGCGGCAATGCGCTTGAGGTGTTCGGCCCGATGTGGCTCGGCAGCCTGTACGATAGGAAGACCTTGCAGGAAGTAAGGAAGAATCTGGACGGCAGCACGGTGAATGGAGCCGCTGCGCTGATCGACCGCATGAAGGAAGAGCTTGATACGCCGTTCTACTACGACATGCCGAGACTGACGCAGAACATGCACATAAGCTCAGTGAGCCCAATTAAAGTGATGGATGCGCTAAATGGAGAGGGATTCGAGGCGTCGCTAACGCACATAGAGCCCAACGCCATACGGACAAATGCTGATCTGAGCCACGTAAAGCACGCGATAGACATGGCGAAGGAGCGCACGTGATTATGGCTTGGCCAGATTCAGCAGTGGCCACTTGACGGCTTAGAAGTGCGCACGTATTAGTGTCTCTCTATAAGTGAGTGTACATCAGAGTCTTTAGTCTTTTCTTGGAGGCGCTCTTAATCTTTTCTGCAAGGTCGTACGCGACGTTCAGGTTTGCCTTGTTAAGCGCTATACTGATTATGGTGGAAATGTGTTCCATCACGATCTTGTTGTCTTTGTATTTCTCGACTATTTTATCTTGTGTCGGCATCGCGCCCTCGGCAAGGTCGTACGCAATATTCAGATCCCCTCTGCTAAGCGCCGCATTGATTATGTTAGAAAGGTGTGCCATCACGACTTTGTTGTCTTTGTATTTCTCCACTATATCATTTTTTGTCATCTTTGCGTCTTTCGCAAGGCTGTACGCAATATTCAGATCTCCTTTGCGAAGCGCAGCAGAGATTATAGAGGAGAAGTTGCTTGCCACAACATCATCACCATTTGCTGCCACATCTTTGACGTAATAATACGCGTCGATGATTTTGGACATGCTGAATCTTGCGAGGCTTATTCCGATGAGACTTTTAGGAAGCCCCAAATCCAACGCTATGCCTACCTCAGTGTAGAGATATTCACCTAGATGTGGGATAAGGGTCTGGAGCTTGGGCGTTATCGAGTACAACAGCTTTCCGTCTTCAGTGTAATATAAAGACATGAGTCTTGAGATGCTCTTTACAATTGTAGCGTACGCCTTTGCACCGCTTTCTTCTTTCCCTATGCAATCCAGTAGCGCACACTCTATCTCTTTTGCCACCATGAGCCTGTCAAGTGGCAGTGATCCGTGCGGCAACTGGTCTCTTCGAAGTGACAGAACTGCGTCTAGGCCCTCTTCGTGCCCGGAGCGCAACAATCTTGAAATATTTTCAGGGCTCTGACTGTTTCCTTGCAGCACTTTAGTCTTCTGCACGAGGATATTGGATTTTAGGTGATATTTAAGACTTCCAGCGAATACTTGCACGGTTAATGTTTGCAAGCCATATGAAAATACATGGCCTTCAGCGCCAGCTTATCTGCAGATAGTTTTTCTTCACGTCCATGTTCCGGAATGGCAGGATGCCTTTTACAACGCCAGTTATCCTGGCATGGCTCACTTCCACGTTGTCCTTGCGGAATATCCGCTCGTTTGGCTCCAATATGCCCGTTACTGCATCCTCCTTTGCTTCGGTCAGAGATATTCCAAGAGACCTGTAGCTGCCGCTTATCGGTGCAATCATCTGAAGCGTGTTGAGAAGGGGAGAATCCTTTTCGTCAATGCCAAGGTACACTCGCCTAATGTCAAGCATGCGCTCTTCAAAACCCTTGCTGAACCGGTAATTCAGCAAGTGGATCATAGCGTAGCCGTAAGGCGGCCTCTGCACCGCTATAGTGAAGCGCTTTATGATCTTGCTTTTCATCAGACCCGCAAGCCGGTAGCGCACCGTGCTTTCCTTCATGCCGGTACGTTCTGAGAGCTTTTGGATGGAGCTTCTTGCGTTCCTGTTGAGCTGCACCAGCAGGCGCTTGTCCTTGTCATCCAATTTTACTGAGCTGCTTATTTCACTAATGAAGCCGTCATTCAAGGGCCAGAAGCCGGTGTGCGCAAACATGAATTCGGATGGACGTATCGTAGGCTTGAATTCGGCAAGCTCAGTCGCGATGTGCGACTCCCATATTATGTACCTGACCGGGCTTCCGGACCTAGCATATATGAAAAGGTCGAAATCCCCTTCAGTCGTTAGCACTATCTGTGCCTGCGAATCGTTCTTGAAGATATCTTCAAGCAGTTTTGGTTTTGGCTTCACTACAAATTTCACTGCGATGACGTGACGCTCCATGTTGCCCAGCATCGTGTCGTCTATTTCCAGCGTGTACACGATGCCTAGCTTCTGTTCGAGCTCATGCAGGTGTTTTATCAGTGTCACCCTTGAGCAGCCTGACTGCTTTGCGAGCTGTGTGACAGAAGTTCTGGCATCCTCGCTTATGCCTCTAAGTATGATCTTGTCAACGCCTGAGAAGAATTCCATATTTTTGCTTATCTACCCTAATTTATAAGCTTTTCTTTACATTCGAGCAAAAAAATACAAACAAAGTTTGCAGAACAGCACGCATCTATAAAGTTTCAGTTGCAAAAATAGACTATGAAGATTGCAGAGAAAGGGGCAATCGTCTTCGCGATAGCGTTTGTAGAGCTCTCATTGGTGCCGATACTGCTGGGCAACACGTTCAGCAGCATAAGCCCCATAACCAAGCTTTTCTATGTGTTCCTGATATCGTCGGTAGTGTCCCTTTGCATAAGCTACGCCTACGACAAAAAAGGCCTGAATTCCCTTTGCCGATCAAAGAGAGGGCTTGCGATAATAGCCACAGCCGGCCTGTGCAACAACGCGATCTCTCAACTTCTCCTTGCGGCAGGAACGATAGGCACTAACCCGAGCATAGCAGGAATCATGTACAGGAGCTGGATCCTTTTCGCTGCGCTGCTCACACCATTCGTCCTGAAGACAAAAGTGGAGAAGCTGCAGATCGGCGCGATACTTGTCGGATTCGTCGGAGTCTATCTGATAATCTCACAGGGCATGTTATTGCCTCCGGCAGCACCAACAGAGGCACCATACCTGCTGGCTCTTATCGGTTCTGCGCTCGCGGCCACGCTTGCAGTGCTCATAGTGAAGTTCTACAATGCGAGCACCACTGCATCGGTGGCGGTGTTCAACCTTTCATCGTTTGTCATGGTGGCCATGCTCGCCCTGGTTTTGAAAGTGCCTCTCGCGATAAGCGTGACTCCAGGAACCTTGCTAGTCCTGCTATTCCTCGGCATAGTGACATACGGCGTAGGCACCACTCTGTACTTCTATGCTTACAAAGTGCTGAACCCTGTGTTGGTTGGCAATGCAACGCTCGCGATCCCTCTGGCCACTGTGTTGATCAGTGCGACACTGGGTTTCGCACCTATGAGGGCATACTACATTTATGCTATCGCACTGATAGCAGGCGCCATGGTGATGCAGCGTCGTCTTTCGAGCAGCGCTCCAGAACACATAAGCTCAAAGAATGATGCGCACGCGAAGCTGTTTGACGTGACAAGCGCGCTGATCAGCAATTCTGAGCTTGCAAAACTATTGAAAGCGGACAACAGGGCATTTGCGATAAAAATGAAAGACGTGACTTTGCCCGACAGCACACAAAACGATATATTCGAATCTTACGGCTGCATCGCTTTCACCAACAAGGACCCGTATGAGAACGTCAGCGGTGAGGAGGTGTCCTTCATAAATGACTTGATGGTACCTGGTGCAGACGAAACGATCCTGGTCGGCATAGGCAAACCGGAGCACCTTGAAAGCGCATTCGACAGCATCTTGGAAAGGCAGGGCATTGAAGATAATCGGCATACAGAGGCACAGTAGAGGCAGTGTGCTTCATTTACTCAAAAGACGCACGGAAACTATGTTTTGTTTCGAATTTTAGGGCATTTTCCACAACGAAACGCACTTCCATTCTCTTTTTTGCACGAATAAGAAAAAGTATAAATATGTCCTAAGCGAAAAATATTAAGGTGTGTGGGAAGGGTGGGTGCAGTAAAGTACAGTAAGGTTTGTACAGCGTCAGAATGTGTCGGATAAACAGCGTGGTGGGTGTTTGATGGGTGGATATATTGGTAGACAGTAGCGACTCGTGTAGAAGATGCGGTAGCGCAGTGTATGGCTTCTCGAAGAAGATGGCTGCGAGCGATGGCCTTTATTACTGTATAAAGTGCGCAGAGCACCTTGATAAGAAATACCTGATAGAAAACACGTGCTCCTTCTGTGCAAAGACGTTCATAAAAGGAGAGGTTAAGTTCGTGGCGCCTTCAAAAGTGTACAGCGCGTCACCATTGCCGCTTGAGAAGAGGCTCGTGTGCGTGAACTGCTACAGGCGCTTCGCGACCAGAAGCAGGATCAGAGCAATAAGTCCATGGAAGTTGCGCCTGAACTTTAGGCGTAGCGCGACGAGAGGGCTCTCTGGAGTCTTTGCAAGAATATGAAACAGAGCATAGCTCCTTGGAGCCTTTCTTCGCAAGAGCCTGCTTTATAAAAGCAGGGAGTTATTTCCTTGTGCTGACAGTTATCATGTGGCATTCGCCCTCGTATCCCAGCGCACTCTTGAACGCCTGCTGCTCCATTGTTATGGTGTTAGCAGAATACGGGTCGTTTATGTACACAGCGTCCTTGTCGTAGCCCTTTATGACAACCCAGTGCGGCGATGGCTCGAGATAAGGATTGAGTGTGCTTGCATTTATCAGCACGATCGGTATCTTTCCGGTAGACAGTTGCTTCTTTATCATTGCGAGCGTTACATTGCCGTACTGCTCGTTTATTTTCATCGACTTTGCCTTATTCTTGATTTCGTTGAAAGACGCAGAAAGGGCATCAAGATTTATGCCTTCATAGACTGCAAGTTTCTTTTCATAACCTTCGTCCTTAGCATTGCTAACTATCTGGGTACGCGCACCTCTCTTTGCCAATGCGTAAGCCAGGCCATACCTAGATCCGTGCCATACGCTGCCGTTAACAGCTTCCTTCCAGATATCGAACTCCATCTCCTTGCGCAAGCGCATGTCCTTGTTCATGAACTTGAGCATCATCATCGCGCATGCGGCAGAACTAGTAAATGCCTCGCTCTGCGCATAATTTGGAACTTCAAAAATCTTCGATTCGCGGAACTTTGGTCTAGACGTCTTGTTGTTTTTCGAGGTTCTTTTCTTCGCCATTTAAATCACCATACCTTCTTCGCCGATATGCCTTCTTCGCCAATTAATCATAATATGCAGGGAGAGAGATTTGCTCAAAGCATTGAACTCTCGAAGGCCTAAGCCAACGGATCTTGAGTCCGTCGCATTTGACCAGGCTTTGCTATCCCTGCATGCTCGTGATTTGTTATTTGCAAGTTAAATATTTACGCCTAGATTACGTGCGATTAAGAGATATATATACCTTCTTAGTCTTCAACCGAAAGGTTTAAAAAGCAAGCACATGGTTTTAGACAAAAGGCGTAGACGTTGCCGGTTGGAATTTGACAGATATCACAATCCTGTCAGAACACTGCCCTGTAGAAGAAGGAGAAGAACAGCGCTATCGCAAGCATGTACAGTATTGTGCTCAAGGACGCCACCTGGAAGACGATCATCAGGACAAGTATGATGCCCATCGTGGCAAAATACACTGGCTTGCTCCATCGTATGACCTTGCTGCCGTCGAGCGGCGGAATCGGCAGCATGTTGAAGAACGCAAGGAATATGCTTATGAAAAGGGTGTACGTGATTGCGTTATAGACGTAACTATTCTGCTGCGGAGCTATCAGGAATAGCAGCGCAAGAAACACTGCAAAAACCACGAAATTTGTAAGCGGGCCTGCCAAGGAGACTATGCCGTCCTCTTTTGTCGTAAATCGGCTCGTGTATATCATGGTCGCGCCAGGAATGCCAAGCAGGAATCCGAAAAAGCCAGTTACCAGCGTTATGATCAATCCGTTGCGGCTCGCCTTGAACCCTGCTACCGCACCGTAATGCTGCGCCACGAATTTGTGCATCAGCTCATGCAATATGAAGCTCAGCGTGACTCCGAGCGCAGCTATTGGCAGAAAATAGACAAGCGTCTGCACAAACGTATGGGGATCAGAGGTCAGCGAGCCGAGACCGCCAGCTATGGTGAGTGCGAATGCCAATATGAGCACGGCGTCAGCTAGAACTATGTCCTTCAGCTCCTCGGACGCAGAAATGTTGTACCTGACTCGCACTGCACCACTTGCAAACGTCTTATAAATATGACGCAGATAATATAAGTGTTTAGCTCCATCGTCTAGTGGTCATTGCACTCGTGCAACCATAAAAGGATGGCAGGCTCTGGACCTGCAGACTCCAGTTCGAATCTGGATGGAGCTAAATTGATGTTAATCACACACCATGTGAGAGCATTACTCGTTGTTAGCTCATTTAAGGTATTCGTAGACGTCCGCTCTGCTTTTAAAGAATAGAAGAATTAGTTTGTCTTCTTTTTCCACAACTTGGTAGATTAGTCGTTTATTTTCGAGCCTTATTGAGAAGGTGTTTGTGGAGTGGTGCAGTTGTTTTCCAGAAATTTCTTTCAGCAACAGTTGTTTTATTATTTTGTTTAGTCTTTCTTTGTCTTTTGCAGAGATCTTCCTAATGTCTTTAAGAAATTCATTAGTAGAATATACCTGCATCGCGTCACTTCATAGCATATTTGCGAACCTTTTCTTTACCAGCAGCAATCTCCTTTATCATCTTTTGCGTGGCCTTTGCATATAAAGCATCTTCAGTTAGCTTGTAAATGTTATCAAATTCGAACAGCGCAAGACGTATCGCTTCTGTTTTTGTTTTAGCATAACCCAGATCCACCATCCGCTGGATAACTTCTGCAGTGTATCCGGACAATCCTATGTTTATGTTAGTCGTTTTAACACCTTATAATAATATTATAAGGAATTATTATAAATAGTTTACGGTGTGTCTGCACGTTAACACACAATAACCACAATCCCACATAAACTTTGACGATGGTGTTTATTATAATCTTGACTAGTCCAAAGGTCAGGATGGAGCTAAATGATTCTGAGTTCGAATCTGTTATAGGATAATCAAAACTGCAGATAGCATTAGTCTTTACAAAACAGCTTGGTTATTTTGGATATCTAACTTTTTATCTTTTAAACCTTTGAATCCAAAGACCAACCATAATGAACAGAAAACCAAGTCCCGCATAATAGAAATAGGTAGAAACTTTTAATACTGAACTTGCAACAACTGCACCACTCAATATCGCTATACCTAGATCTCTGAAGAGACCACCCACCTCGTACACAGGGACTTTCCATCTCTTTATGTCTTTGAAAAAGCTCATTAAATCGTATATTGTTATTAACTAGGCTTTATCAAACTTTAGCTAAAGGGCTTTGGTATTTATTTTGACAATATCTTTGATAAGCACCCAAACCAAGTCAAAGTTTATAAATAGCGAATGTTCAACACCTATAGAAGTCTATGATGTTTTCTGAATTGCATTGGATTCCTTCAGTTATTGCTGCAGTTCTGACAATCATGCTTGTTTCTACAAAGGGCAAACGCCAGCACAGGATTCTTGCTTATGCCACGGCTTTCTTTGCGTTGCTCGGACTCTTGGGCTTTGTCCTGGAAGGTGATTTCAACTTACTCACCCTGGATGTTCACGGCATACATATTTGGTTAGGGATAGCTGCATTGCTTACATCCATTCTTACCTTTGCCACGTCAGGGTATCTCAATAAAAAACGCTCTCCGAAGCACTGTGTGATTGGGTACGTTGCAGCGTGTTTGTCTTTTGCGGCACTTCTTAGCGGTTTATTGATGCTTGGCGGATATACGAATCTCGGAGCTATAGGATTAGCAGCTACGAACAAGACTGTGCAGGTTCCGGCATCGAACGTTCTGTCCAAAGTAGAGGCGAAGGAATTTTTGGGCGTAAGCCTCACTCCGATGAGCCAGCAGCAAAACAATGCCATCAACGGAACCCAGTACATAAATAAGAGCACTTACGTTCTGCACGTGACGGGCCTGGTTGAAAACGATCTTAACCTTTCTTACGGGCAGTTGCTCTTGCTACCGGCTTACTCGGAAGTCGCAGACTTGCCATGTGTGGAAGGATGGACATTTACTGCACAATGGACAGGAGTTAGAGTCATCAATATCCTAAACCTCGCAGGGCTAAAACCTGATGCGACCTACGTGGTCTTCTATGGTGCCGACGGCTACTCTACAGGACTGCCTTTGGATTATCTAAGGAATCAGAAAATACTCATGGCTTACGGCATCAATAATGTGACACTCCCTCCAGAACGCGGATTTCCGTTCCAGCTTGTTGCGGTAAATAAATACGGATACAAATGGGCAAAGTGGATAACGCGAATAGATGTCGTCAACCAAACAGTAGAAGGGTATTGGGAATCTATGGGCTATAGCAACAACGCAAATACCAGTAGATGAATTTTTGTGCCGGTAATGGATTCTATAAGTCTAGATATGCAACTACAGTCTGGCTAGATGCGTAAACACAATAATAAAACCTAGCACGCAGAACTATGACGTATCAGTCCTAAGTATCTTCTGCTTACTCGTTTCGTCGTTCTTGTTATCTGCAATTTCTTTGTCGAGATCCGTGCAGATTTGAGCACATTGATTTGCGTTCGCAGAAGCGCTCGCCTGAAGGTAACATCGCTCAGCTTCAGCGAAAACATAACGCGCATGGCGAAGATAACCTAATGAACGAAATATGACAGCAGCCTCTGTGTACCTGAGTCCGGCAGAATCATAGGCACCGCACTGCTCGTCCTTCTTTGCGGCCTTCTCCAAGGTATCAGCTACGTGATATAGCGTAGTCGGAATAGAATTGGTCTTTGAAATGGACATAAGATCTTCGGAATTATCTGCAATTTAGGAGATATATATAACTTTCCGATGCTTCGTAGGTTAATATCTGATTTTTGACTATTTATTTTATGAAGGTACTTCTTTCTTCGCAGGTACAACCGTAAAGCAATGATAATAATCACATATCAGGACGTATGATCAGTAGAAAGTTTAGGCGGCGCACATCTCCACAAAATTAGTAGACCGGACACAGGCACCACAATACATAAAGACATGCATTTTGCATTTCTACAAATTGGGTGATTGGATGGCAAAAGATGCACGCTCATTGTCAAAAACAAGCAAGGCCAAGGTATTCTTCACCACAGATATAAGTGTTAAAGGCCTGTTGGAAGTGTATTCCCACATAAGCCAGGGAATTACAGGAAGGGTTGGAATAAAGCTGCATACTGGAGAACCGCACGGCACAAACCTTCTGCCGATAGAATTAATCAAGGGCTTGCAAGCCAAGATCCCGAACAGCACGATTGTAGAATGCAATGTACTGTACCCAGGGCCACGTTACGAAACTAAAGGCCATCGCGAAGTGCTGAAAATCAACGGTTTTGACTTCTGCCCAGTAGATATCATGGATGAGGAAGGAGACGTTATGCTGCCAGTGCCTAGAATGAAAGAGTTCCTTGCAGGAGGCAAAGGATATGTCCCAGGAAACCACCTAACCGAAGTTGCGGTTGGCAGCCACCTTTTGCATTATGATTCCTTGCTCGTCTATACGCACTTCAAGGGGCACGCCATGGGAGGATTTGGCGGTTCGTTGAAAAACATTGGCATCGGCATAGCATCGGGCCACGTCGGGAAAAAGGCGGTTCATGGAGCAGAGTTTGGACGTGACTTTGCTAAGCACATCGGTCCCGAATTTCTTGAAAGAATGTGCGAATCCGGCAAAGCCACAACTGAACACTTTAAAGGGCACATCGCATACATCAACGTGTTGAAGAACATATCGGTTGATTGCGACTGCAATGCGAATGGCGTCAAGCCGACATGCAAAGATATAGGCATACTGGGCTCTACAGACATACTTGCGATCGACAAGGCATCAGTTGATCTCGTGTACGCGCTTCCAAAGGAGCAGAACAAAGACATAATCGAGCGCATAGAATCACGGAGCGGGCTTCATCAGATAGAATATATGAAAACGCTTGGAATGGGCAGCGCAGAGTATAAGTTGGTAAGAATATAGTACGCTTGTCCAACACACCATATACGCAAAATCAAATACATGCAGGGAACGACCTAAAAAAGGATCGCCTCTTGCGTGCCCTTTTTGCTTTGACACCAACTGAAATAAACAGCACCCCTATCGAAAACACGGGTTTCCTGTTCAAGTAACTAATCAGTTGATAAAATAAATAAGAAGCAGCACATACCTTTCTTTACCAATTTCCGCCTGAAGCTATTTCTTTCTCTGTCGATACAACCGCAAAGCAATGACAATAATCATGACAAAAATGAATAGGGTGGCAACTGTCTGGGTTTCGGTCATGCCTGCAATACTTATGGATTGGGTAGAACTTGTTGCATTTTGAGATATGGTGCTTGTTGCGCTCAGAGCGAATGTTTTGACGCTAGAGGTGAGATTCTGCTGATTTGCTTGGGTTTGGTTGTTCGGAATAAAGAGCCGTTGCCCTGCATTAAGCAGGATATACTTCGGCGTCGAACTGTTCGCAGAAAGGCTATCAACGAGAATAGAACCGTTGATGATGCTTAGTGTTGTGCCGTTGCTCCCAACCGTCATAGTAAAGTCAGTGCCTTCTGGGCAGGCCAACATCGAGGGAGATACGAGACATTTGACCCCCCAGCCTATATGCTGCAACGTGCTTTCAGTCAGATGGACAGCACCATATCCGACTTCGAGCATGGTGATTGGTGGCACTATCATAGTAGTGGTCAGCACTCCTGCTTTACCCAGAAGCGAAAATTGATTTAGTGCGGCATGCGTAAGGAGTGCTGAAGAGAGGTGCATTCCGAAGTTCAGTGCCTGCTCGTCAAACGCTTGGTAATATGAAGGGTATTGGTCCTCCGGACTCGAAAAACCGCTAGTAGGGCTTCCAATGGCCTGAATCATGGCTCCCAAGGTGTCTGGGCCAAGCGAGAGAGAGTATCCAGGTGCACTTGTAGGTGCGCGTACGCTTAGAGATGAATCAGCTTCAGTCCATGCGAGGTCGCCAACGATAAACGTGTCTGTTGGCGAACCGGTAAGATCTATGACAGATGCACTGCCTCTCTCAGCCACACTCATGTCTTCCGAATAGCAGAACTGGCTTGAATACTCGCCGGGAATACCACCAATGTGCTCATCAGGAGCGCAGGGGAATAAGGATTCTCCGTTTATTGTGGTGGTTTCCGTTGTCGTAGTACCGGCACCATTAACCATGATGGTATAGTTATCATATGCAGAATAGCAGCGAGTAGATGCATTATCTGATTGGCATGTTTCGTACCAGTCTAACGTGTAGATGCCGCCAGGAGTACCTGCCGGGACTTCTATCGCATATGACACAACCGCCGAACAGGCACCCAGTCGCACATACCCAAAGTCAAGATAGTCTGGATCTGCCCAGTTCGCAGCAGTCCCCTCTGCCGAGGCTTGTGCATTCGCTCCACCCTTGCAATTTCCATAAAAGCAGTTAAGGCAATACTTTAATGTTGTGGTCTCGTTTTTTCCGGCATCTATGGTGAAATTAAAGGTGTTTTGAGCGTGAGCTATTGGAACCATTGCAAATAGAGCAAGAAGTAACAATAGCAAGATTAGGCAAGGCGCTTTACCATTTAATCCACCCACGTTCACACAAATGAGCTATTGGAAGATGAGTTTAAAATGATTTCTGATAAGGGAATCGCCGCTTGGCACAGAGCTGTAGACTATTTGGAAAAACAGACCGTAACTTACTGTTTAAATTCCGAAGTCCATTTCATCGTTTTGTATTCCTTCTTGCTGTCCATGCTGCGCAGCGGTAGCCTTCCTATCAGAACCTTGTCTATCTCTCCGTACGCAATCTCGGCCCTGTGCTTCTTGAACAGGGCCCTGTGATACTCCACGTCTTTCGTGCGACCTGTCTCTGCATCGTCAAAAGCACCTATAGTGAAAAAGTCATAGCTGCCTATCAGGGGAGTACATAGAAGATATCTGCTCATCAGAGAATTCTCATCGTCGCTCATGAGCACCTGCCGTGCGTGGGCTGACGCCTCCTCGTAGCCTTCAGTCGGCCTGTATTTCGAAAAGAAGGACATAAGAGAGATATCCTCAGGTTTGTCCATGGTTATTGTGAACCTGTTTATGTAGCCCAGGGACACGAGCTTGCTCATGTTGTATGCCAGCGTGTTCGAGTGCATGCCGACCTGCTTTGACAGCAAACGGAAAGACGCCCTGCTGTTCTCGTTCAATGCCTTGAGTATGTTCTTGTGCTTCTGGTCGAGCGGTACCTTATCGAGCAGCTCGTTGCGTAGCGGGAAGAAGCCAAGCTGCCTGTGCACAACTTCTGAAGAGCGCCAGTCGACCCCGTACTTCGAAAGCGCTATCTGCATGCTCTTGTCCCAGTGCGCGTATTCGCCGCTAGATGTGGCTATCGCGCATATGATCAGGCTGTAGTCTCCCTTTACCGAGACTGCGATCTGCGGTATGTATGACTGCGAAAGCAAGCTAGTTATTTTAGCGAAATCAGGCTCAGAATTGAACTTTACAGCTATTATGTGCGGCTCCGTGAGCTTGAGGCGTGCTTCGTTTATCTCTATGGTGTAACGTATGCCTAGCTCTTTCTCCATCTTGCTGAGCCTTTTCCGCAGCATCGCACGCGAAACGCCGACTATGCCGGACATTTTCGATACAGAAGCCCTAGAATCCTGCGATATGAGCCGGAGCAGTTTCCTAGTGGTCAGACTGTACTTGTCATTGAAATTACTCCTAAACTCATACTCAGCATTCATTGCACCCACCTGCCATAAACACAAAAGTCATCAATGTTTTTGTCACTTTTTGATATGTTTATATGCTCCGTTGTTTAATCTTATATTATGAATATAAAAGCCTTGGCAAACACCTACATCCTGTTTGCGCTTGTGCTGGGTGCACTTGTTCCCGTAATGCTAGGGCTGGCAGGCAGCATTAACATATACGAATACCTGTTTCTGACTTATCTTGTTGCCGTACCTACCTCATTTATGTTTGTAATAGCGTCGGGTAAGAAGAAGAAACTTGTCAGTTACTTCAAAAACAAGAGAGATCTTGCCATAGTCGCATTTATAGGCGTACTAAACTATGCGTCCATGGAATACGGGATGACATACGCCGAGCATTTTATCAGCACCTCGTTGGCCACAGTCATCTACAGGATGAATCCCATACTGATGCTTGCATTCCTGCCTTTCATACTCAAAGAGAGAGTGACCAAGTATCAAGGCATAGCCCTGTCATTGGCGTTCATCGGCCTCTACATTGCAATAAGCATGAGCGGAGGCGCGACGGGATTATCCAAAGGCACTAGCTTTCCGATAATTGCATTCATGGCCATGGTTGCCGTAGCCGGAGCCCTAGCCACCGTGCTGGCCAAAAAATACACTTATGATGTGGAATGTTCGATGTTCATATTCAATCTTGCTAACTTCGCAGTCTTCCTATCTCTTTTCCTGCTGAACGGACCTCAGTTTGGCGGCATCACAATGACGTCGCTTTTGGCCATCCTGTACGTCGGCGTAGTCTATAATGTTTTTGTGGGCTTCATGTACTATGGCGCACTGCGCATGCTGAAGACGACCTTCGTTACCAACCTATCCTTCCTGTCGCCGTTCATAACGATACTCTTCGCGCACCTGATACTCGGAGAGGCGATACTGCCATACTATTTGGCGGTCGCGGGCCTTGTTGCGGCAGGTATACTAATACAGAAGTTCGACAAGAAGGGCGGCTCATATCTACCCAGCAAATCTCATGACCTCAACAGGATAACCCTGTTCGATGTGACAGGTGCGTTCTTGAACACAACCGAGACGGCCATCAGCGATACGATAAGGGACGGAGGCAGGGTATTGGCAGTCAAGGTTCCGCAGAAACACAGGGAAAAGGCCGAGGCTTTGCTGGAAGCCAACGAATACACCAACGTGTTCACGCACGAGCACCCGACCATATCGGACGAAAGCAAGTTCGTCAAAGACATCCTTGGCGCAGAGGAAGGCTCGCTCGTCATAATGAAAGCTGGAAGACCGGAGGAGAGTGAGGAATTTTTCGGAAAGGTTTCCACGGCTATAGGTGCAGAAGAGGCATAAAATTAAGACAGTAGGTGCAAAACGTTATCCGAAGATCTTAACACCATAGACGGAACAAATTGAAAAAAGCGCTGATCAAAAATTCAGTCGGAAACGTCATAGATCAGAGCATTTCCAAGCGCTTTTTGCAGATTTTTAATTTCGCGCTCTGCGCTTTCCGATATTGGTCGGCATGACGAATCAGATTATCATCATTGCGCCTAATCAGAAGGAAGAAGTCTGCACGATATTGGGCATATGCCTCTATTCCAGTATAAGTCATGACTGCATTGAACCCATATAGATTCTGCACTAGCTTTTGAGGCATACGATCACGTTCGTATTAGGCTCTCTTTAGACCACACAAGTCTCGCATGTGCTGGCGTTGCTCATCCTCGGTCATGTAACGAAAGCGATGCGCATAGAAGTCCTCGAAAGCCTGCGTAGCTTCTTCATATTGGAATTCGCCACTCGTGAGTTTCTCCAGTTCTGCTATCAATTTCTCGTTATCATTCTTTGATCTTTGGACAACCAAGAAGAAGGTCCTCGTTGCCCATTCCAGATTCGTATTTTCCTTCACGCACTTTGCGATCTCTGGCATCGCCTTTTCTGCGTCGACCCCTTCCTTGTTCTGCTTATTTGTAATGTTATTGCTCATGGCAAACCCCCTTTCAAAAGGGTATGTCTTTTGGGAGATATTTATATATTTGGATTTATTGGACTTTGAAATTTTCAATAAATAACTTGCGACTTTAGTACCATAAGATTAAGACTTAAAGTGCAAGGCACAGGTATAGGAAATGCTTTAATATTTTACATGATTAGCTGGAATCTAGAAGACTGAAACATACTTACGCTAAGCGCAAATCAGATGATTGAATGAACAAGACAATCGTATCAGGAATAGTTGCAGGAGTCGCAATGTTAGTCATAGGCATGATAGTAAATAATGCATTCATGCTATTGCCGGCAGTAAATGCTGACTACCACAATGTGTCGCTCATGAGGCCTTTTAATGATCCTCTGATGTGGTTGTTTTTTGCATATCCATTCGTATTAGGTTTTGCTCTTGCTTGGATTTGGAATAAGACCAAAAGTTTGATAAAAGGAAAATGGATAAACCGTGGCCTGAAATTTGGAGGGACATACTGGGCAATCACCACAATACCTGGAATGCTGGTAAGCTATAGCAGCTTCCCGATATCTTTTCTGACAATATTCGCTTGGACCATAAGCGGACTAGTCAACGCTTTGATTGCAGGAATGATATTTGCCAGGATGAACAAATAACCACACACAGACGAAGCATCACTGCATAAAAGCCGCACATCGAATCGAAATCCGTTTATAGCAGTCTCAATTGCGGCACGGCAACCAACACAGCGCATACATAATTATGGCGCAATTGTTTCCTCAAATTCGTTTTTAAGAGAGATGAGGCTTTCCTTTGTAAAATTGAGCACGTCGCGCCATGCGACCAGTATTACAGTTGGTTCGTTAGTTTTCTTGGCATCATTAAGAAAGATCTCAGAAGTAGCGCGAATTTTCTTGAAAGTGGACAATACCTTGCCAAAAGAATCGGTAGCGGCCTTGGTTGGAAGCTTCGCCATCAACTCAGTCACATCAGAAGCAATCGCAGATATTTCCAAGGTTTTTTCAGATAGCTCGCGGAATATCAGTGTGAGGTCTTTTGTTTTTTCTTCGTCGGTCCGCTTCAATCTGGTCAGTTCTGCAAGCACTTTGTCATACGGCAGAGTAGCCAGAGGGATGATTTTGGAATCAAACGGTACCCCTTTATCCATTATAACACCACCGCACCCTTCTACGAATATGATATATATGGTTTTCGGACGGCTACATGCTTTTATGCATTCTCATAAAGACAGCTTCACGCAAAACAAAAAACCAACAGACATAACGCGATCAGTCTTCACCACCACCTTCTGATCCTGAATCTTCCTCTGCCTTTTTCTGTGCATCCTCACGCTGTTCCTGCTCCCCCTCCCAGTCTTCTCTTGCATCTTCTTCTTCCTCTTTTTGCCTTTCCTCACTCGCTTCCCGCCCATCTTCCTGTTCCTTTTGTTCTTCCTCGAACTCCGCTTCTTGCTTCTCTTTTTCCTGCTGTTCCTCTTCTTGCTCGGCAGTTTGTTCCATCTGAGCCTCCTCTCGCTTTTCTTGATCTTCTTTCTGTTCCTCTTCTTGCTGCTCCTGCTCCTTTTCCCATTCTTCCTTTTGCGCTTCCTCACGCGCGGCCTCCTGATTCTTCAGGTCTTCTTCACGTTTCTCATCCGATTCTTGCTCTTCTTTGACAAGCACATGCGGTTCTTTTTCCCACTCTTCTTGCTGCTCTTCACGATCTTGATCTTCCTTTATTGGCTCTTGCGCATTCTGGGCAATTTCCTGTGTTTCTTGCACGGCCCTCTGCCCTTCTTCGAGTGACGCATGTTCTTCGTCGCGCTCTGCTGCCCCCAGATCCCTTTCTTCCTTTTGTCCCTCTTCGCGACCTTCATACTGTTTTTTCATAACTTCTTCATTCGTTCCGCCATCTTTTTCAGCCACCGCTCTAGAGTCTTCTTGTTTTTTTGTATCATCCGACACCTGGCTGCCTTTGCTATTCTCTTCCGAATATTTGTCCTGTGATTTGTCTTCACCCGTTTTCTGGACTTGTCGGGATTGATCCTTGTTTCCGTAGTTGGAAGTACCGAAATCTGACAACATCTTGCTAATCCTGTCTAGTATGCCCATTACAACAACTCAGTTATTACAGTCTTAATGTCCCCATGTGCATGTGATGATAAAATACATCACCAATAGTTTAATATCCTGCGTTAAGCATGAATTCGTTCATAATAAATTCGTTAGCTTCGATGTGATAATTAAAGGTAGGTGCCATGATTAACTATGAACAAGCGATTCGCCTCATAACCAGTAAGAAGAACTTGAAAAACCTTGAAGGAATGAAGCGTTTTGGAATAAACGTAGATAATGCGTATGGAAGCATGACTTTGCCCGAGCTACGAAGATTAGGAAAGGAAATAGGCCGCAACCATGAAATTGCACTTAGGCTTTGGTCTTCCAGAGTGCACGAAGCCAGAATATTGGCAAGCATTGTCGAAGATCCGGATAAAATCACAGGAGTTCAGATGAACAAGTGGGCCGCAGACTTCGACTCATGGGATATATGTGATCAGTGCTGCTCCAATCTTTTTGACAAAACACCTTATGCATACAAGAAGGCAGCGGAATGGAGCACGAGCAAAAAGGAATTTGTTAAAAGGGCAGGTTTTGCGATGATGGCAGCACTTTCTGTGCATGATAAGGATGCTGATGACAACAACTTTGTAAAGTTTTTGCCTTTGGTGAAGAAAGGGGCTAATGATGAAAGGAACTTTGTAAAGAAGGCGGTGAATTGGGCATTGAGACAGATAGGGAAACGCAACAAAAGGCTGAACAAACTTGCGGTGAAGACCGCGATGGAGATAAGACAGACGAACTCTTCAAGTGCAAGATGGATAGCAAGCGATGCACTAAGAGAACTCCAAAACATTGACTGGAATACGAAAGAAAAGAGATAATGCTATCTCTTTCCTCTTTTCTTTTGGGCCTTTCCTCTTTTATTTTGAGTTCTTTTTGCTAGGAAGATGATAGCGCCTGAGACAAGGGTCCAGAAGCAAAGATCGATAACAAGCCCAGCATAATCAATAGCCCACGGATTATATTGTGGAGCCACTACAAGGCGTCTTATCCAGGTCAATGGAAACCCATACCATACTGCACCAACCAACAGGTACGGCGTGCCATTGTACAGCATCGTTAGAATGGTTATTGCAACTCCGGCGACTACAGACACCAAAACAATTTTCCGATTGGACATGAGAGCATATGGATGAAAAGCATTAAATCTTCAAGGCACGGTGAGACAGTATGACGGTTCATATGCGCACATGAAGCGCGTCTTTTCCTTCAAAGCAACAGAGAGGAAAACTGAAACGCATATGGATCTTTCTAAGATCTTGTTAGAAAGCGAAGTATTAAAAAGGGTCTAAAAGGCTTTTATATCTGAAAAGAGAATAACATCAGTGCAGGGCGAAGCGAGATCATGTTAGCGCATACTAGACACCAAAAAGATGGAAGCACAAATGTGGCGCTTGAAGAAATGAAGTATGAAAGTTGGTTGAAGAATAAGGTCACCGCGCTCGAAAGGGAGTTCATTGACGATCCGGCAGGGATGCAAAGCTGGCAGCGTGAAAGACTAGTCGACTTCTTGCATGAGAAACTGATAAATTTTCAGCTACTGCAGGCAAGCGGTAGAGACTTGGATGCAAGTTGGGTTGCTTTCAATAAGACTAGTTTGAATGGTGGGCGTGACGACGCGTTCGACAAAGCAACAGACATACTATGGTCGCGCAGTAAAGATGCGATGTCTGGCGCAATGGGCACTCTGTGGAATCAAAAGTTTGGCAGGGCATTTGGCGTGGCAATTGGAGAGTTACTTGAAGCCGTGCACGATGCAGCATATACAGATACTGCCAGGACACCAGACATTGTGCAGGGAGTAACTTACGAAGACGCACAGAGGATAGCATCTGAAGCCCTTGACGATACAACAGACAAATTATATAGAGCGCCGGAAAATAGCGCTGAAGGCAGAAATGGAATTAACTTTGGCCGCTTGATGAGAGAGAACGTCACTGGCAGATTCGAGTGGGATGATGTAAGAAGTGATCCTAATTGGAGCTTGGCGGTGAATGAAGTAGTTGATGTGATAAGTGATGAATTTTACACGCCAAGGTATGGGGTGATTAAGATTGTACAGGAGCTTGGAAGGGCAGGCATACTATATATTGCAGAGAGCGCAGTGCATGATGCAGTGATGATTGCGTTGCTTTCGGAAGTGAACGAAGGAAAACTGCCTGAGGACATTGTATTCGATCGTGAACATAAAGAAACAAAAATGGTAAAAGATTTGGTGTATGTTGCAAAATTATGGGCGACATATCTTGTTGTGACAGATTTGGTAGCATATATAGATACTTTTGATTGCGGAGGTTCCTCGCAGCAGCGCGAAGATATCATGGAAACTGTGAAAGAGATGATTTCGAAATACGGAAACTTGCCACAGCAGCGCGAAGAGATTAAGGATATCCTGATGATTTTTATGGGTGATGGTTCACAGCAGGAGCGTGAAGATAGCATAGACGATATGATTCGTGAATATGAAGGCACTAAACAGGAGCGCGATGGACTCAAGGAAGCTATGAAAGAGATTATCCGGAAATACGGAGACTCGCTACAATGCAAAGAGCTCATGGAAATAATTAATTGTTCGTTCCCGAATAATGAAGACGCTGAACAGTGGGGAGAAAAAATGAACAGGTTGTGCAAAATCGCAGAAGACAATCTGGAGATAATCTATGCGTTGCGCAAGATTGCCGAAGACAGTCTTGACGCGATACAACGAGGCTGCGGGCTGCTTGGCATATTCAACAATAGGCCATATGTTTATTATGTCAAGACTAACGAGGCCGCAAGAGCATACACCCTGCTGAAGCACATAGAAAGGACAGAGTAAAGTGATGCAGCATAAGCTTCTCATACTCTTATAAGATTTTTGAGTATATAATCTTGCTATGAATAAGGACACGAAAGAGCTGCACCAGCGCACGCAGTTTCACGGAAGGATAAGCAATCTGATTCTAGGCGTTGCAGACGGCATGATAGTGTCCCTTGCTTTTCTGACGGGAATATCGCTGAACCTGACCAATCCGAAGATAGTGATCATAGCTGGCACTTCAGCGGTTATGTCTAACATGATATCGATGTTCTTCGGCGGCATCCTTGCCCAGCGCACAGAAATAGAGCTATTCGACGCAGAGTACAGGCGAGAGCTTTATGAGATAGAGAACGAACCGGAAGAAGAAAGGAAGGAATTGATGGACCTCTATTCTGAGAAAGGACTGAGCAAGTCAAGCACAAAAAGGCTCGTTGAGAAGATCACCAAGAACAAGCAGAAATGGCTAGAGGACATGCTGCTACACCAGCTCCACATACACAAGGACTCGTTGAGTTCCCCGATTCATGCAGGCGCAATAATAGGCCTGGCCGCCCTGATAGGAGGCAGCATACCGTTGCTGCCGTACGTATTCTTGGGCACACTCCACTCCGCAGCGACAATATCAGTCGCAGTCTCGCTCTTCAGCCTGTTTGCGATAGGCGCAATAAAGGGGAGAATAACAAGAAAGAATCCAATCAGATCTGGCTTCGAGATGTTCTTTGTCGGGGTAGTCGCGTCTCTCATAGTGTTCGGAATAGGCAAAGTTCTGACATTTGCATGAACATGCCCTCGATGCGCAGGCACGTAGTGAACTGTTCGAATTAGAGAATGCAGGCGAACAGAGTAAATTTAGTGAGCGAACGAAGCAGACTCTTGCACAGATAGCCTAGCAGTTTCATTAACCATATGGAACATGTAGTCCCAGTACCAGTCTTTTGATAGGTAATGCTGATCATTTTCTTTCAGTTTTTCTGCAAAGAATCCAAAATACTCGTGGCCCGGCACCGTAGAGGGGATGTGCGAGATACCAACGTTTTCGACATACCATCGCATCCACTTTTCGTCTTCGGCCATCATTTGTTCGTGAGTCTTCGCAGTCATAAGACCTTTCGAGAACTCGGCTTTTTCTTCCGGAGACATTTTTTGATTAATAGCTATGCATATCAGATTTATCTCCCTCCACCAGTCATTTCTGAGTTTTTCGTCGTGCTCAAAGTTTGAACTGAGTATTTCTTCTAATTTCTTTACTGTTTCTGGCGGAACACCCGCATAATGGCCACGCTCCATCTCTACTTGTGCGCGCTTCATCGTAGTATCATAAAACTCACGTTTCTTGGTGAGAAAATCCATACTTTCCACAGCACTGGCTATTGACTTTGCGGTAGTCTCAGCCTTCAATGCATTTGTAGACGTTGGGGAAGAAGCGACCGTACCAGCAGCGGCTGGGCGTTCCACGGTTTCAGATATCATAACGCCACAATATAATTTGGCTTGCTTTGATATTTATAGTTTGATACTGCGTAGGTCGCATAACAGTATATGGCTTTAGGCCCGATTCGTTCTACAGCATTCTCAACCGCAGCGACTTTTGCAGGATGCTCAGAGCCTATTGATGCCTTTTTCATACGAATCATCGGTAAAGCATACTGTGCTTGCTCCAGAAAGCGCCCGTTAAACGAGAAAGTTTAAAAGGATAGGCACATTATTGTAACAGTTGGTGCTATGCCAAGGCAGGAACTCGATAGCCACGTCATCGTGTGCGGTTACGGTGTTGTGGGAGGCAAGGTCGTGGAAAAGCTAGTATCGAGGGGCATCAGGTTCATCGTCATAGACAACGACCCAAAGAAAGTCGCACGCCTGAATGAGCTAAGCTATGCCGTGATAGAGGGAGATGCGACACATTCAAAGTTGCTGAAAGATGCAGGGGTGGAACGCGCAAAGGCGATCGCGATATGCCTGGATGACGACGCGAAGAACCTGTTTGCTGTACTGACCGCGAGGGACATAAACAAGAAGATTTTCATAGCGGCCAGGGCTAATGATGAGTTCGTCAGGGAGAAGCTCATAGAAGCCGGCGCGGACTACATAGTGATGCCGCAGAGGGCAGCCAGCGCAGAGATCATCAAGGAGCTTGAGAGGGCGTGAAGGTATGGCAGTGGGGCCTCAGCCGGAAAAAGTGACAGGGAAGCTTGTCGCGGCACTTCTCTTCGCAGCTGCATTCATACTAATTGTTTCGATCATCATAATCACAAGGGTGGCGCACAACGAATATATGGCAGGCTACTTCACAGCAGAGGCACTACTAGACGCCAGCGGCTTTGGCGCAGATGCGAGCATAGCCACACAGGTGACACCGTTCAGCAACGCATTCTATTTGGTGATGGGCACCGCGATGGTTGACGGCATAGCGAAGTCAGTCATAGTCGGTTTCGTGCTTGCAGCATTCATAAGCTTCATAACCAACATAGACGTAAGGTCGAGGCTTGGGTTCATAGCGACAAAGAACGCGAAAAACCATGTCATTGTGTGCGGCTACTCCATGCTCGCGGAGAAACTTTGCCGGGACCTGAAGGAAAGATATATGCCTTTTGTTGTGATTGAAAAAGATCCTGAAAGGGCGAGCACGCTCAGGGACCTTGGCTACAACACGGTGAATGGAGACTTCACAGACAAACAAGTGTTAGAAGATGCCTCGATAGACACGGCAAGAGCGATAGTGTTTGCCACAGAGAGCGACTTCATAAACTTGCTTGGAATAGTGACCGCGAGACATATGAACCAGAAGGTGGAGATAATCACTAGAGTTAGAGATGAAGCCGCAATAACCAAGATGCATAGGGGTGGCGCTAGCTTCTGCCTTGTACCGGAAGAGGTCGCAGGCATGGAGATAGGAAGACGGATAACGGGTGGTTGAATGGTTAGGCAAAGAGCTGAATGGCATTTGGTAATCATTGTCGCACTGGTGCTTTTCGTAGCGGCCAACTGCCTAATGCTGATTGCACACGTTCCTTTCAAGATAGCTGTCGCGCAGAGTGTGCTCGAAGCGCTGCAGGTCAATTACCTGTTGATACCGCAGGATATGCTCAACAATAGCCTGCTCGTTGTCGCAGACATACTCAATGTCTTTGTGTTTGCGCTTTTGACTGTCGTGTTTGCCGCGTGGTTCTATAGTTTCATGAGCAACGTGCGCGTGAGCGAGAAGATAGCACTCTCAAAAATACGCAACCTCAAAGGCCATGTGATAGTCGTTCCGTTCAATGGCTTCGCGAGAGTACTCATGGATGAGCTGCAGAAGAAAGGCATGAATGCAGTGACCATAACTTCAGACAGGAATGTGCTTGCCAGGCTTCACGACAAGAAGGAGCTCGCGCTTCTGGGAGACATAAGGTATGCAGACGCCTATGAGAGCGTAGGCATAGACAGGGCGAGCTTCGTGGTCGCGTGCAGCGATAACGACATGCAGAACGCGATGATAGCCATAACCGCAAAGACGGCGAACCCGCACATAGGAGTCATAGCGAAGGTTAGCAGCGAAGCCAGCATACCAAAGCTCACGGTTGCAGGCGTGTACAAGTTAGTGATGCCCGAAGTGGTCGCGGGAGAGGACGTCGGCAACGAGATCATAAAGAGGTTTTCATGATCTTCTTGCGTTGAAATGCAATAATAAATACCACTATCGCGGCCAGTGACATTATCGCAAACCAATCAAGGTTGAACATACTGAGCGCGAATGCGCCTATTGTTATCCCCGCGGTCACCTGATCAGGCGCGACTATGTATGTGAATTCGTTTGATGGAATTGTTTGGTAAGACGGGGAACGCTCGTTAACACCGCTACTTTGAGGGATTGGTGGTTGTACAATGGTGAGCGGCTGAGGAGGCGGCCAGCCGTAATAGTTCGCAAATACCTGATTGTTGCCGTTGCCGCATGCAGTGAACTGGTAGTTGAAGTTGCCATTGGTGTCAGTGGTCACTTTCGCAATGAGCCCCATTTGCGAAGTGAGCAGACCGTTGCCGTCCAATGTGTAGGGCAGGCAGTATCGGTAGTTGTTGACTTGGGTATTGTAAGCCATGGCGCTCATTCCAACGCCATTCAAGTTGCAGTTGTACACTATGTTCGACACCGCGAGCAGGCTCGACGGCATAGGATTGCACTGTAACGGAGAGGTAGCTGTTTGAGATAGGCCGTTATACTCTGGATTGTACTCAACGGCACCCACATCCAATAGAGGGTTTCCTGAAGGGCTGCCCTGCACCACAGTATAAAGGGGGTTGGCAAGCTGGCAGCCAGTAGTACTTGGAGGATTGAAGGCGCAAAGAAGAGAATGCGCATAATAATTGCTGGCGGCAGTGCTTTGAGTTGTGGGACCACCCGATGGCGAGTTTGTAGGATCATAATAGTTCATATTCAGGTTGTAATACAGATATATGTCGTTATTTGCGAGAGGCGCGATCGCTCCGCTCAGCGTGGTGTATGTGACAGTGCCAGTCAAAGAGACGATGCTCTCATTTGCATTGATATCGCTTATAGAGACGGAAGGATCGAGAGTTATCTGGGTCGGATAAGCAAAGTCCGTATCAAAAGGGGCGTATATTATGTTGTTGAAAGTATCAACAAAAGTGTATATCAGGCGGTTGTAACCAAGCACGCTCGGATTGCTGGTTTGATCGAGTATCATAGTGTCAAGCTGTGATGTCTGCGCGTATACCGACCCTATCGATACGAAATATGGATATGTTGCAGCAGCATAGTTCATCAGGCTTCCGCTTGCGTACGCATTCGAATATGAAACGCCATAGGCCACGCCATCATTACCGCTGCCGCTGTAGTCATAAGGCGAGGTGCCCAGCGGCCAATAACCCAAAGTGTCTGCATTGCTTAGAGGTGCGCCGCCGTTGCCTTCGTTGAAAAGAGAAAGCACATTGGCATCCGAAAGTGCGGTGCCATAGACCTGGACATTCGTGATGTAGCCCGAAAAGTAAGCAGCGTTGACCCACTCAGCCCTGCCCATATAGAAACCAGTCGTAGCGGTCGCCAGATGTCCGGAAATAGGAGTTGCTGCAGATGCGCCATTTATGTATAAGCGCACAGTAGTCCCGTCAAATGTTCCTGTGACAAAATACCATGTGTTAGTGGAGAGGGGCGTGGATGAAGTTATTGTATATTCTCCTTGTGGAGAGTCTGAAGCTACCCCAAAGTTTAGATGTCCTGCTGTATTAACATAAAATTCGGCTCCTTTATAATTGCCACCATAGTCGCCAGCTATGTACCTGCCCCTGTCCGAACCGCTAGCCCAGTTCGTACTGTAAATCCAGGCACTAATGGTGATAGGTTCGCCCTGTTGAGAATAAGAGTGTGATGTTGATATGTAACTCGTAGAACCGTCGAAGAGTGACGCGGGGACTGCATCAGTATATGTGTAATAGTAGTTGGCCGGGCACGATGACCCGCAATTAGTGCCAAGCAGAACGTTGGTTGGAGGATTGGCAGGGTTTGAAGGAATGGCCTGCTGGAACTCATATCCGTAGAAAGTTCCAACGCCTGGCACTTCCTGAACCAGGCTCCCATACTGGTAATCGTAAGCTTGCACGGCGTTCACCACTATCGGAAGGAAAGAGATCCCAGAAGTGTATTGATACCCACATAAATGGGGACCATACGGAGTATGAATAACATTTGCATCCGGACACGAAAAAACCCCAATCTGCACACAATAATCGGTTTGCTCTATGCTCGCCAACACGTATCCGCCAGGGCACGCTGAACTATCATAAAAGTGATAGTTCGACGGGTTCACGGTAAGGTTGACGTACGCTTCTCCGAAGATTCTGCTTGAGAAGAGGTTGTAGTTAAGATAGGGCAGCTCTATCGAACTTGCATCGGAAAGATTCCCATCATAATATTTCAGGCTTGGAGTCAGCTGCATGTATGTTGCGCCGCCTTCTATGGTTTCGTTAACATAGTTGCTCTTCATCGGAACTTTTGCTGTTGTGCAGATATCAGTTGTTATGGTGTTGGACACTGTGCCTTTTGTAGACCATGACGAATAATCCGTTGGCCAAGAGATGCCCAAACCAGGATTGGTGTAGCTGGGGGGAGAACCGCACGAGCAAGATGCTGAAGGGGTAGAACCGTCCGTCGAACTTACGAACGGAGTACCAAATATCCATTTCTGTGTCAAAGCATACTCGGCACAGTATGGCACAAGCAGGTTGCCGGTTATCACGCTGTTGATATACACGGCAGGAAGCACAGTAGGAACAGATGCGGTGCTAGAGGGAGGGGCGAGGTCTAGAGAATTAGGAGTAACGAAGGCATTGTTACCCTCCGGAACTTGGCCCGTGCTCGCCTCAGTTTTAGCTTGAGAGTTATAGTTGCTAGCTCCAGAGGGCATCCCAGCCGAAACACTGCTCTGCAGCGACAAGTATTGCGCAGGTGTACCCTCACCAGCAACATAATAGAACGCACTGGGCACTCCAAGCACAGGAGGACCCATATTAGTAAGCACGCTGCTGCCGTAGGCCAGTACGCATGGCGTGCTTGGGTACTGTATGCCATTGTTTGTATCTGGATATGTGTCCACGTAGCACACATAAGGCTCGTCGGCACCCAGCGATATGTGTGTATAGTTGGCCAGCGATATCTTAAACGAGGCCAGTTCTGTGTACATGTGTTTTGATACGCCACCATATGTCGGGTAACCTACATAAGTCTGGGATGATAATGTAAGACCATTATTGTACGAATCATCGAACATATCATTCGGCCGCGCTATAATGTATGCAGTGCCATTATAGTCTGTGGAGAAGCCGAAGCCATTGGCATAGCCATCGTTTCTTATCTGTGGACCTATCGGCTCATATGAGGCAGTCAGAGTGCTTGGCGTGTAGGTGCAGTTGAAAGCGCAGTACGTTATAAGTTCTGAAGGCTGTGGATTGGACCCGGAGGACGAACCGCCATTCGAAGGAGCATGAATGCTTATTGTTGCAGACATGGGCCATCCGTATGGGCGAAATCCATTGGATGGTGCACCCTTCCCGTTTGAAGGGGGTTGGCTGCTGCCAGGAATCACCACAGAATAACTATTAGGGGATCCGTCCACGGACACCTCTGTGCCATTATAGAACGCTCTGAGCATAAGAATTGCAGATCGCATCTGGGCTCCGCCACTGTTGTAATTGACAGTAAACGTCCAGTTGTCGAGCACATACACAATCCCCTGTAAGTTCGCTATTGCGACCGGATGATGATTCGAGCCGGTATCGCAATTTGTCCCGCTGGTAGGGTCGCATTTCGGTGCGCTCGAATACGTATTTGCGATTAGAGTATTGCCAAATGGGCATCCATTCTTCAGGTACCCCGCCAGGTCAAGATCATAAGATGTGTTCGAATAAGACAAGCTTATTTTTCCTGCATAAGCGAAGCCGGAACTCTGGGCACCGCTGCCTGATGGGTTCTGAGAGCCTGATGGGCTCCGGTAGAGGTACACAGAATTGTCTGAAAGGCTAGCAACATAAACATACTGACCTGATGGTGAGACTGCGAATTCCGGATCTGGCATGAAGTTATTATTAGAGCTCGGTTCGGGCGCCTTGTTGTCAGTTATGGCAACTTGAGAATTGCTAGGCATCTCTATCAAATCAAACCCGTTTGGGTTCCAGTTGCTGCCACTGGATACCACATTTTTGGCTAGGACAAAGACATCGTCTGCGTAATCGGAGCCCATTGCGAAAGGAATAACAGCAGCACCACCACCGCTGCAACTACCAAACAAGCCAGTTCCAAGAAAAGAGGAGCAAGTCGCGGTGGTAAAGGCCGTTGCTGCTGTCACGTACAGATCCGGATTCTGCTGCAAGCCGCTATTTTGCCAGAAAGATCTCCATATAGAGTTCCAAGTGTTCCAATCAAGGGAATTTGAGGAGATACTGCCAGGATTGTAGCTGGTGAGGTTGTAGTAGCCAGAAGGTATGTAACGCAGTTTATACAAGTATGATGACTGTGATGCACTAGCTATAATACTAAATGAACTCGACGAAGCAGTGGTGAGGACGTATATATTGTCATCCGGAGCCGAGGATATGTACGCAGGACCTGTCAGTTTAAATTGCAGGTAAGCACCAAGCGTCTTGCCTTGCGCCCCTGCTGCGTTCTGAGGATTACTCGTCAAAGAACTTGAAAAAACTTCCGCTGCAGTCCCAAATGACGATGCGAGTGCATTTTTAATGTTTGTTGTGGTAAGCGCTCCAGAAAGAGACTCGAGCTGTCCGGTAGAAGTGTCTTTTGCAAAGAAACCAGAGTCAGTATATAAGGCAAGATCCCCCAGGCGGCCTTTCGGACTCATGAAATTCTGCGTGCTATACAAATCAAAAGACAGGTTAAGAAATTGCTCGTTATTGTTCAGCGAGCTGTATGTGGCAGGCATGCTCAGGTCGTAAAGAAGATACGGCAACGCATTTACAGTGAACCACTGACTTATGACATTCATTGAGTTCACTTCCATAGCCGTGTATCCGCCAGTGGCATAAACATTACTGTACCCTGTGATGATGTAAAAGTTAGGATCGCCGTTATCGACATCGCAGTCAATCTCATCAGGAATACAGGCACTCCCAATACAACCATAGTTCCTGTCGTAATTGCAGTGGCGGTACACTGTAAGACCTTCGTTCCCGCCAAGCACACTTACGCTATCATAATACTGGCCGTTCAACATTATCCAGACATTATTCATATTCTGTACCTGAGTATAGTCACAAGTAGGAGCTGCGTAGGATGGGACTCCTCCTGAATTAATTGGCCCCCCAGCCTGGGCCATCCTCCATGCGCAAAGATTATCACCAGCACCCTGCCAAGATTGTAAGCCTGTGTACACTTGCCCGTTTGCGACCAGATAGTTTCCGCCGCTGACCGCACTCTGAACAGGTACATTCGCATTCTGAAGATAGCTTAGAGAGACAAATGCGTTATAGGTATAAGGATAGTTGCACACTACTGGACTGCCGCAATTTGATGGCCCTGTCAGCGCAAGTGAATTTTGGACAGAGACCGACACAGGCAAAAAGCTTGAAAGATCGGCATACTCTCCAGTCCATGCCCAAAGGCCGTACTGAGGACTGAAAGGAGCCTGGCCGAATATATAAGATGCAGAATCGTAGCTGCTTGATATGTCACTAAGGCCCTTGTCCGGGTAATTCGTAGTTCCAGAATATCCAAGATTATAGACTGCACCTCTGCCGATGTTATTGATTGAGAGATGTACTGTAGCGTTTGCCAAAGAAATGGAGTTGCAGACAAAAGGGGCGTTTATGGTCGCGGTGGCGGACAGTGGTGATGGGTCTGCAAGGCAGGCATTGCCCAGGACAAAGCGCGAGCTTGAAAAATATTCTTGTGTTTTGGTGGGATCGGGAGTCGCGGGGCACGTTATTAGCCACCCCGCACCACTATTAGAGTTGCTTAGACCTAGATTGTCGCTTAGCACAGAGCTTATAACAGGAGTGGCTTGTTGGGAGAATGTAGAAATAGGTGAAGACGTAAGTGTAGCGCCATTGTTGCCGTAGCCGCTGTAGTCGTTGTAGTCTTTGATTAGAGGCCACCAACCCACATTGCTTTGGCCGTTTAGCGGTGCACCACCACTGCCCTCGTTATAAAGAGCTGTCACTTGGTCTGATGAGAGTGCAGATCTGTAGACTTGAACATCTGCAATTCTGCCATTAAAGTAGCCATAGTTGGCCCACCCTTCCTTGCCTATGTAGAAGTCAGTCGTAGCGGTTCCCAGATGAGTTCCAGTGTCAGCTCCAACACTACTCCCATCCACATACAGCACAGTATTGCCTGTACCAACAGGATACACACCCACAACAAAGTGCCACGCGTTAGTTGATATGCTGCTAGATGTGGAGATTGCCGTGTATTCATTTGACGCTGGAGACGTGGACGCAACTCTAAAAACAGGATGCCCATTATTGTCGACATAGAGTTCGATACCTGCAAAATTGTTTCCATAGTCGCCAGCTATGTAACTGCCTCTGTCAGATCCGGTTTGCCAACTTGCACCGTTGATCCATGCGCTGACCGTTATCGAGCCTCCACTCGTAGAGTAAGATGCTGGCACGTCTACGTAGCGGTTTTGAATCATCGACCCTCCATACGCGCCAGAAATTGCAGTGTCCATGGGAAGGCTAGTAGCGGAAGGATAGTTCTGCTGGTTGCAGGGTATGGTGGTGGTAACGGTGGTTGTGGTGGTGCTGTCAGCCCTTGCATACGCGCACACTAACACAAAGAGAATAGTGAACAGCAGAAGCAGCTTTAATACGAAAGCATTCTTGTTCGCGAGCAGTGGCAACGAATCACTACTGACAGTTTGGTATATGCTTGCACTTAACATATTTATCCTTTGGCATTTCCATATGGCAAAGGACATTGGCACCTAGATAAGAAAGTTATTTCTTTTGTGTTGTCGTTTAGTGTATGTGGTACTATGGATCTGAAGGATGCGCTGTTCTGGATAGGCCATGCGAGCTTCTACATCAAGTCGGAAGGCATGACTGTGTTCATAGATCCTTTCAACGTTTCAGACAGTCTGAAAGACCGCGCTGACGTGGTGCTGATAACCCATGCGCACTTCGACCACTGCAGCAGGAAGGACATAGAAAAGGTCTTGAAAAGCGAATCCAGAGTGATAGCCGCGCAAGGCTGCCTGAATGCAGGAGACTATGGCGGGATAACGATTGCAAAACCTGGATTTAGAGAGCGCATCGGAAGCCTAGAAATAGAGGCAGTGCCTGCGTATAACATGAAGAGCGAAAGACTGCAATTCCACCCGCGCATTAATGGCTGGGTAGGCTACGTCCTGGGCATAGGCGGCATGCGGATATACCATGCAGGAGATACCGACTTCGTTCCGGAGATGAAGAACCTTAAAGACATAGACGCTGCGCTGCTTCCGGTAGGCGGCACATTCACCATGGACGTTTCTGAGGCGATAGAAGCAGTGAAGGAGATATCGCCGTGTTTCTTCGTGCCGATGCACTACAAGAACCTGCTTGGCAAGGACGGCTCAAAGGCCGCAGAGGAGCAAATCAGAAAGAGCGTTAAGGGAGCGATGATAATGAAGGAAGTGCAGGAGCCCACTTACGCATTCAAGTAACGAGCATCTTCTCGAGCAGCTCTGCGATCGAGAGCAGAGCCCTGGGCGCTAGTTTGAACACGCGTTCGTCCATTTGTTCCATTCCCTCAGACAGCTCGCGTGCCCGGGCTTTGCTTATGCTCAGCTGCCTCGCGGAAGAGAGCATCGCGCTTTTTACCGTTCTTCTCTTGTGCGACATCAGAATGCCTATGAGTTTGGCGGTGCTGTCGCGTACCGATCCTACAGGCTTTATGCGTATGACGCACGAGTCGACCTTCGGTTTTGGGTAGAAGTTCCCTGCGCCAACGTCCATTATGCGCTCTGTGTCAAGCTGCAGTGAAGCGAGCACGCTGAGCCTAGAATAATCTCGCGTGCCAGGCTTGGCCAGCATGTGATCGACGAATTCTTTCTGCAGGCAGAGCACAGCAGGCATTCGATGCTCGCACACCCACATGATAGTCTTGCTCGACAGGCTGTAAGGCGCATTTGACACGAGCATCTCAGCCCCAGCAATTTCCTTGTCTTCAAGCTTGAAGAAGTCCTTGTGAACAAGCTTCAGGTTGTCGAAATGCAGGTCGCGCTGAATATGTTCGAACAGCGTGCCATCGATCTCCACGGCAAGGACGCTCCTTGCCACGGCGCACAGTTCTTTTGTAAGTATTCCAAGACCCGACCCGAGCTCAACGACACGCAGGCCAGCGGCGAGGCTAGCCTCTTGCTTTGCTATGCCGGAATTCACAAGGAATGTCTGGCCCATGCGCTTCGAGAGTTTAAGACCTCTTATCACGCCGATGTAAGACGCGCCTTCCATGGTTATCATAGTATGTGCTATAACCTTAGCAAACAGCAAATACTATATAAGTTAGTTCTTATATTAGGCACAGATCTGATGCCGAAGATCCTTGTTGGAAAAGTCAAACACTTTTACAGCGAGGCGAGCGTCTTTGTTGTCACGCTTGTTGAGGAACTTGCGGTAGGAGACATCATATCGATAGAGAAGGACAACAATGCCGTCGAGCAGAAGGTCATGAACATGCAGATAGAGCATGTGAACATAGACAAGGCATCGAGCGGCGATTCTGTAGGCATAAAGACGGAGCAGCAGGTCAAGGAAGGTAGTGACGTATACAAGGTCATATGATGATAATGCCCCAGTAGCTCAGTGGCAGAGCGACTGCATGGTAACGGAAACAGACCATAAAGCAGTAGGTTGTGGGTTCAATTCCCTCCTGGGGCTAAATGCTAAAGTCGAGTAATGGCCTTATGGAATAAAAATAAGCCCGTCAAAAGCAGACCCGACAGTTGACTTATCGTCACGTAGATTGAGAAGCTTATAATTAGCAAAAGGGGCGTTGTTTATGCCATCTATTGCAAAAGCCCCCTTAGAAAGCGCTTCATCTTTAAAAACAGCCCATAGTTTTCCGAGGTCCTTTATGGAAGAGGGGGCATCCTTGGCTATAAATTTCATACTATACACCTTGCCCGCATATGTGGTAAATTTATCAAGCGTAAAAACCATCGAGCCTTTTGATGCAGTTCTTTCGCCATGCGCTGCACCAGCATACACCAAAACCTTCGCATCTGGATTATCTGGCAATTTTAGGGCCACATTAAGTGCCATACGCCTATCTGCACCTGGAGGTTCTTGGGCACCGGAGAGCCAGGCATCTATAGGGATCCTGGGATCAAAACATATAATATCCATCCCACTGGTTTTTGCTGCATTTATTATACCCACGTACATATCAAAAAATCCTTCCGTCTTATCACCAACAGAATAAACATCCACACTTTCTTGCATATACGTGGGTATTTCCAAGGCCAAATATCTGACGCCTGCTTTTTTGAGTTTTGGTATCAAATCGGCACAGAATTGTTGGGATTTGGAGATAGAGGAGGAGTGCATTTCACCAAGAAAAACGGCCTTTGTTCCTTCATTGAATTTCTGAATTATCAAGTGATACGGGTCGACTTTGTGCGTTGTGAGATAATCTATGTTGGCCTTATTGCCGTGTTGTTCCCTTGTTGCCATATTCTCACGTAATATTTATGCATTTTGATATATTAATCCTCTTTCAAGTCTTTAAGAGGAAGCGAGCCATGTCGAGGTGTATCCCTTATCACTTACGGTTAGGCTCTAAGCAGGGGCTTATTTCGTTTAGCAAACGATACCTCCAGGGACTATGACAACTTTTACCTACGGGCACTTCAAGGATATTGAGCCCTATTCCTACGAGGCATTTTGAGTGCATTTGCAATCAGAACCTTACCAGAGTGGTGAGGAAATAAACTACAAGAAACAGGCACAAGACAAAGCCCAAGATCGGGACTGCGCGCGGAACCTCAAATGCACCTTTCTGCTTATTCATTCGCAATGCAGCAAGGTTGATCATCGCATAGTAGCAAAGTATGCCGAATCCTGTAAGCGCTATCACGGATTTGGTTTTAATGAACAACGCCATCACAGCCATGAGCACGCCTATAGGTATTTCCGCCCTGTAGGGAGTCTTGAACCGTGGATGCACCTTGGATAGGAATTCGGGAAGCTGCCTATTGATCGACATTGCGTAGATGGTGCGCGAAAGCCCGAGCATCTGTATTATGAGCACGCTTGATGTTGCGGTGAGGGCGCCGGCCAGTATTGCAAAAAAGCCCCATCTCGCACCCAGAGAGAGCATGACACTCGCTAGCGGCGCGTTTATGAAGTTGGGTGATGAGAGGTTAGTTGCGCCAACAGCACCAATGGCAGAGAGCGTAGTAAGGAGGTAAATCAGCGTTGCGATAGTGATTGAAATCAGTATCGCCTTCGGCACGGTCTTAGAAGCGTCTTTCACCTCCTCTGCAGCCGCGGTTATCTTGCCAAATCCGGCATATGCAAAAAATATGAGGAATGCTGCGGTCAGTATGCCACTATAACCCTTGGATAGTATGTTGTTGAAATTCGATGCCTGATAGTGAGGCAGCGCAAGCGCTATGAACAGCAGCAGCACGCTCACCTTCACAACGACAAAAGCATCGACCACTTTTGATGAAAGGCGCAGCCCGAGCACATCAATGAACATGAAGACCAGGCATGCGGTTGCAGCTACGACATTCATAGGTACTGAAGGCACCAGCACCGTGAAATAGCCTGCGAACGCTATGCTAACGGTCACTCCTGCTATCGCAGTAGCGCATATCCACAGAAGGCCTGCAAAAAATCCGACATCAGGGCCGAATGCTGCATAGATGAACTGATACTCGCCACCCTCTTTGGTTACCTTTGATCCTAGAGAAGCGAAACTCAGCGCAGTTAGTATCGCTATGATTCCTGCAAACACCAAAGACAACAGCACGCCAGGGCCTGCTATGCCTGCGGTTATCCCGAGTATGAAAAATATGCCAGAGCCGATAATCCCGCCTATCGAGATCGATGTCGCACCCAGACTACCGAGCACCTTGTCGAACGCACTCGCATTACGCTTTTTCATTCAAAATCATTGATGGTAAACTAACCATAGTACATCGTATTTATAATATGCAGGTTAACTGAAAGGAAATACTGATGGAAAGTTTTGTAGTTGGGCCATATTAGCTTGGATTCATGCTCAAGAGAAATGGCGTTTTATGCGACGAACCCGTCAAAGTCAAGTTCCTGCCCGCATTCGCTGCATTTTGTGACTTTTCCATACCTTCCGGAGAACGGTCCGATTGTGTTTACGTTTCCTCTTATTTCAAAATAAGGTTTTTGCGTTTTCCTGCAAATGCCACCACTATGGGAATATGATTCTGGAGGTTTTACAGTACGTAATTTGAGAAGAAGATCGCGCATTTGGGGCGGCATTGGAGGTTCTGCGGGTTCGTTATCTTTGTTTGGTTTGTTGTTATGCACAGCATTACTCATGTATGGTAGATGACAAGTACGGCATAAATATCTTAGGATTTGGGCGTCGCAATGCCAAAACGCGCTAGGCCCTGTATCCAGTCGCACGCGTCCGATTACATCGCACATTACCAATAATAAGCTTATGCGAGAAGAAGTAAGGAATTGTCCAGCACTGGACTTTGATGATCTTTGCATGCAGTATGAGTCACTTGGAGATTGGAAGCGGACACATTATACCAACCAGATAGTCCCTGCGCTCAACGGCAAGGAAGTAATAGTTACTGGTTTTGTAAGGGAGATACGGGACCTTGGAAAATTGACATTTGTCGTGCTCGCAGATAGGGAAGGTATGGTACAGATAACGATAAAACACAAACCAGATAACACAAAACTCACATCTAAGATCAAGCTACTGACTGACGAGTCTGCAATCGCGGTAAAGGGTATTGTCAAGGAGAGCAAAGAGGCGCCGAATTCAGTCGAGATACTTCCCACAGACTTGAAACTGATATCGATCGCGCATACGCCGTTGCCAATACCGGTTGCAGATAAATCGAAAGCGCTGCTAGACACACGGCTCGACTGGCGCTTTTTGGACTTGAGAAGGAAGCGCAACATACTCATATTCAAGATACAGACGGAGATGGAAGCCGCGATGCGCGAATTCTGGGAAAGGCACGGATTCATAGAGATACACTCTCCGAAACTTCTCGGAGCACCTAGCGAGAGCGGTGCTGAGCTATTCCAGGTCCTATACTTCGACAGAGAGGCATACCTGGCGCAGTCGCCGGAATTCTACAAGCAGATGGCAATGGCAGCAGGGTTCGACAGGGTATTCGAGATAGCGCCAGTGTTCAGGGCAAACCCGTCGCACACGACACGGCACGATACGGAGTTTACATCTGTAGACGTCGAGATGTCGTGGATAAACTCTCAAGAAGATTTGATGAAATTCGAAGAGGAATGGCTTGCGCACGTGCTAAACAGAGTCAAAGGCAAGTATGGAAAGCAGATAAAGGAGACATTCGGCGTCGATATCGTAGTTCCAAAGACGCCGTTTCCTCGGATTACAATGGAAGAGGCAAAAAGAAGGATTGCCAAGGAAGGCATGGCAGTCTCGTATGATGAGGATCTGACACCTGCGGAAGAGAAGGCGATAGCAAAAATTATTAAGGAGGAGCTAGGCCACGAGTTTGTGTTTGTCACAGAATTCCCATGGAAAATAAAGCCGTTCTATCATATGCGAAAGGAAGACAAGCCTTCGGTGACCATGGGTTTCGACCTATTATGGAAAGGGCTCGAAGTGACCACCGGTTCGCAGAGAGAGCACAGGTATGAGATTCTGGACAGCCAGATAAAAGAGAAGGGCCTCAAGGAAGACAACATAAACTTCTTCCTCAACTTTTTCAAGTACGGGTGTCCGCCGCACGGCGGTTTCGGCTTCGGCCTGTCGAGAGCCATAATGGTCATGCTAGAACAAGAAAACGTGCGGGAAGTGACCTATGTATTCAGGGACATGGATCGGCTATTTCCATGATGTAGGTCGTCCAATTTAGGTAGCGCCGTAGCAAAATATTCCACGCAGACATCTTGAATTTAAACTCAGTTATACCCGCCGCATCTTTGCATGGAGCCGCTTTAACTACGGATATCTACGAATGACGAGGGTAGTGAAAATCTATATATATCTTCAGGACTCACTTTCGAACAACAACCAATGACTGCACTTCAGCGATAGCAGCGGGGGCATAGAATCGCTAGATGCAGGCATTTGAGGTGTGGGGATGAAAGACCAAAATATAGAATCGGCACTGCAAATAAGACCGCAAAGCTCTTTTGACATAGAGAGCAGAGTGTACCATACACGCCACATGGCTGTGCGCAAGACTCCGAAGCTGTCAAAGAACGAGTCTAGCACAATATCCTCTATGATATTGCCTGAAGAGAACGTGCTTGCGTTCGCCATGGAGCGCAGACTCCACGGAGCATTGCTGAACCCTACAATCGTACTGGTCACGGACCACAGGACGATAATAATCAACCGCAGGTATCTGCGCATGAAATCGGACATAGCGTTCATAGACCACGACAGCATCGCGTCGTTCAGGGTCGTGCACAGCCTGATGTTCTCTTCTGTGCAGATAAGGCAGAATGGAACACCTGACTCTTGCGTATTCGACAACCTCTGCGAGGGAGAGATAAAGGGATTCTCGAGGGAGGGCGCGAACATGATAGCAAACGGCATAAACTACGCGAGACACATCAGATCCAAGCAGAAGCATGATCAGACAAAAACTGACGAAATGGACGACGCGTCGCGCTGGAGTTATCAGCTTAGCGTGATGCACAAGCTGCACCACGACATGGCGCTCCCGTTGCCGGATCCCGCAAGCTACTGCGTTTCTGCGCCAGCAAGCGTCTCATACACCACAAAACGCAGCATGAAGATTGCGAACGAGATGGTAGAAAACAGCATACTGGACGGAGAGACAACGCTGCAGCAGATGGTGGTCCGACAGCTCGAACAGGAAGGGCCGGCATGCTCGCAGAGCCAGATAGACGTTCCAGACGTCCTGTCACAAGAGCCATGTCAGGGAATGGCCATGGCAGGCACCCTCGGAATAAAAGAGTGCGCACTACCAGAGCAGGCATGCATGCTGGAACAAGTCGTCGAGCAGAACCGGCCGGCAGAAGCTGAAAAAGCCCGCAGCTTCGCGCAAAGAAGCACAGTTCCTGAAACGCGCACCACAACGCTCAAACCAGAAGACCTGCTGATATTCAAGAAGAGAAGCGAAAAGGTAACACCGGAGGACCTGGAGAAGAGCGTACGCGCCAGCATGGCAATCGAATATCCAACACCATCAGAATTGATTTCTGGCAAGTTCGATAGCAATAAGTCTTCATTGTTCTACGGGCTCTTTGCCAAGATAAAGCCTAGGCCAAACCTGTAACGGGGTCTGCCTCTGCATTTTGGCTGCTTTCGGGCAGCCAGGCAACCAGGCATACATGACATGAATTGTGGCGGGGCAAAAATGAGCCGTATGTGTGCTTCTCAGTCTTTTTCATGCGTGTGCGCGGATCTCGAGGGCTTGGACTTCCATAGATAATAGTTCATCCCATCGAGCATGCCTTTTACTGACGCTTCTATTATGTTCGTTGAAACGCCCATAGTCCGCCATCTGGACCGACCATCGGACATCTCTATGGCAACCCGGACTGTGCTGTCTGTGCTATTTGCCTGGCCAGGGATCACGACCCTGTAGTCTGTCAAGGAGACCTTGTCCACTGTAGGATAGACCTTGCGCAATGCTTTCCTGAGAGCCCTGTCTATTGCACTAACAGGACCTGAAGATTCTGCAACACCCAGCATCCCATTCGTTTTGACAATAGCAACATTCGAGTCGTTTTCTGAGATGACCTTCCAGTAGTCGATATTTATGCAGTTCTTATAGAGGCCCAGATACTGCGCCAGCACCAAAAACGCAGACTCTGGAGCAAGGTCAAAGCTGTAGCCGGCTCTTTCGAGCTCCTTTATTTTACTCAGAGCCTCCTTCACTCGCGCGTCGGATTTGTCGACGTCTATTCCCCGCTCTTTTGCATAACCTACGAGGCTGCTTGCGCCGCTAAGCTCAGATATGACAATCCTTCTCAGATTCCCGACCAGTTCAGGATTTATGTGTTCGTAGGCGCGCGGGTCCTTCAATACCGCGTCGGAATGGATTCCGCCCTTATGCGCGAACGCGTTGCTTCCCACGAATGGCTGGAAAGGATCAGGAGCAATGCCGCTCAGTTCATACAGCAATGAAGAAGTGGTTTTGAGCCGCTGCAGATGATCCTGTTTAAGGACTTTGTATCCGAGTTTGAGCATTAAAGACGGTACGATCTGGACGATGTCTGCGTTGCCAGACCTTTCCCCAAGGCCGTTTATTGTGCCTTGTATGTGCGTCGCTCCGGCCTCGACGCCCATTATTGTGTTTGCAACTGCACAGCCGGTGTCGTTGTGCATGTGCACGCCGATCTTGGAATTTAACGAGGTAACAACGTCTTTCGTGATGCGGTATATCTCTGGAGGCAGAGTGCCGCCGTTAGTGTCAGCAAGCACCAGAGTGTCGCTCCCTGCGTCTTTCGCAGACCTGAGAACTGATAGTGCATAATCCCTATCGTCTAGATAGCCCTGATAGAAGTGCTCTGCATCGAATATCACGTTCAGGCCGTGCTTCCGCAGGTAGGCAACTGATTCGTATATAAGGTCGAGGTTCTCTTGCTTGCTGACCTTGAGCACATTGTGCACATGCAGCAGCCATGATTTGCCGAAAATAGTAGCAACTCCAACTCCGGAATCAACTATGGCATTGAGATTCTGGTCCTCAGACGGTTTTTTGTCCTTATGCAGCGTGCTTCCGAACGCGGTAAGTTTGGAATTGGCCAGTTTGTACTCCCTTATTTCATTGAAGAACAGATTGTCTTTTGGATTGGAACCGGGCCATCCGCCTTCGATATAGTCAACGCCGAGCTCATCTAACGCCAGAGCGATATGTATCTTGTCTTTTGGAGTGAAGGATACATCCACGGACTGAGCACCGTCCCTGAGCGTCGTGTCTAGCGTTTCGACATACGTGGCAGATTCCAAGAGAGCACCCTCTGTGTGATGTCAACTTTAGGCTTATAAACGTATTGTACTGCCTAAGCACAGAGGGGAAATCGTCACCGTATTGGTTGTCAGAACATCTCATACTTGCCGTTAGCTATGTCCATGGTTGTGCTTGCTATGTTCTCAAGGTTCTCGCTCGCTATGCCCTGCACCTTTGACAGTATGGGGCTTATCTTGGCGCCTTTCTCCATGACAACGTTTATTGAGGCACTCCGCGGGTCGTTGATCGGACGCCCTATCTGTGAAACAAGCGAAACAGTGCACTCTTTTATGACAGGATAGTTTGCGACTATGTCCTCAGCAATCTTCTTTGATACGATGTTGTATATCTTACCGACGTGGTTGACTGGATTCTTTCCAGCAGCAGCCTCAAGAGACATGAACCTGAATGGAGTTATGAGCCCATTCACCCTGTTGCCGCGACCCACTGCACCATCATCGCCAGCCTCGCAGCTGAGCCCAGACTTGGTGAGGTAAACCTCGTTGTTTTCGTGTGAGTCGCCGTGGTTTATCGAGACATCGACTTCTTTCTTCGTGATTCCTTTAGCATTCTTGAGTATGTCGCTTGCAACACTTTCTTTTATTTTTACATACTCATCCATGCTGTTTATGTATTTCGAAACGAATGCTATTGCGACAGTAAGAGTTATCGTGTTGTCTTCCCTTATGCTCATGACCTTCACATCTTCGCCGACCATCGGGAACGCTCTCTTGTACTGAGAGCTGTTCAGCATGTGCTCTGTTTCGAGTGCGAGCCTCTCTGTTTCGGTGAACGGTGCGAAGCCTATTCCGAAAGAGGTATCGTTGGCAAGGGGCACACCAGAAGTTCGATTGAATATCGCGCTAAGATTGGCAGAGCCCCGTCTTATCTTCGAAACGATAATTACCTCATTCTCTATGTCAAGGAATCGTGTGTGTCTTCTCAGGTAGTCTTTCGTGGCTTCGAGAGCTATGCCGTCCACGTCTATCCTCTTGCCCCTGAATTCGTCTGTCGCCCTGCCTGCAACTATTATCTCTATCGGTTTGGTTATGACACCTTTGCCAAAGCTCACGTCTGAGGAGCCGCCGACTATCAGCCCTTTGTCAACATTGTGATGAAGTATTAAGTCTGCTTCTTTGGTATACGCCCTTCCAAGTGCAAGGCTCACGTTCTCGACGATGCCGTCTATCAGGCTGTCAGGATGTCCCAGACCTTTCCTTTCCACGAACTCCACAGCCTGTTCCGAAACAAGAAGGCGCTCAAACTGCTCAATGCTTATCGACATATGAACACTGAGATAGGGTGTAGAAGATAACTAATAAAAACCGCATTCCTGTTTCTTTGTCCCGAAGTAAAATTTTTGCAGATAGCAGAATAGCTTTAAATCCTTTAAGTGCGTGCTTCTAGCATGGATGTTGAAACAAAGCTTTCAGTGATCAGGAGCTTCTCCGCCGAGATTGTAACTGAGGCGGAGCTAAGGACGCTGTTTGAGACAAACGAGCACCCCGTGGCATACGATGGATTTGAACCTTCAGGCATAGCGCCGATACACTTTGGCCTCCTGAGGGCAAAGAACCTGAAGAGGCTCATGGGACTAGGCGTACGCTTCAAACTATATCTTGCAGATTACTTCGCATATCTCAACAACAAGATGGGAGGAAACATAGACAACATAAGGACTGTCGGAAAGTATTTCGTAGAGGTTTGGCGCGCCGCCGGAGTTGACACAGACAAGGTAGAGATAGTATGGTGCAAGGATCTGATGGCAGATCCCGCATATTGGGAAAGAGTCCTTAAGATAGGAAAGGCATTATCACTCGATAGGGTGAAGCGTGCGATAACAATAATGGGCAGGAAGGAAGGGGAAGAGGTGTCTGTAGGCCAACTGTTCTACCCCGTTATGCAGGCAACAGACATATTCCAAATGGACATCGACATATGCCAGCTGGCAATAGACCAGAGAAAGGCAAACATAATCGCAAGGGAAGTTGCGCACAAGTATGGTTGGAAGGTGCCCGTAATGGTCAGCCATCCTCTGCTTCTAGGCCTTAAGGGCATGCCCCCTGATCTAAAGACAACTGATGAATCGGTGCTGATGGAGTACAAGATGTCAAAGTCAGACCCGCGTAGTGCGATAATGATGCATGATTCGTTTGAACAGATAAAGGAGAAGATAAATTCGGCCTATTGCCCCGAGAAAGTAGTCGCAGGAAACCCGATGTTTGACTACATAGAGCGCATAATAATAGACGACAAGTCAAAACCTATAACGATAGATCGCCCGCAGAAGTTCGGAGGGATCGTTGAAGCCAAAAGTTATGAGTCGCTTTGCGAAATATATAGGAATGGCGGGTTGCACCCCATGGACTTGAAGAACTTCGTGGCAGAGAAGCTCGAGGAGCAGATACGGCCAGTCAGAGAGCACTTCGAAAAGAACAAGAGCGCGAAGGCGCTTTACGATACGGTGAAGGACTTCGCCATCACCAGGTAGTGCTGTGCTTGTCAATTTAAAGATTGCATGATAAGTAGAAATGATTCATTGACACGAAAGAAACTCTACATGGTCGGTGTGGATTCTGCACCTCTGTGGATAGTGAAGCATCTGTCAAGAAAATACGGCATGAAAGGGTTCAATGCATTCTTTGAGAAAGGCTTCCTGAAGGAGATAGAGTCCACTTTGCCTCCGCTCAGTGGGCCGGCCTGGCCAAGCATATATACAGGCCTAGAGCCGAGGGAGCATGGAGTGATAGACTTCCTGTCGATCGGCAGTAACTACGAGAAAGAAGACCTGCTCTTCCTTGATACCGACAAGCACCCGCCATTATGGGATGTGCTCTCAGACAAAGGGCTGAAAAGCCTTGTAGTCAACCCTGTCATGATAACCAACCTGAGCACGAAGAAGAACGTTGACATGATGACTGGTTGGCCCCTTAAGTCAAAGTTCAGCTCAAGCACATTAAAGGCAGAGGCGAAGAAAGCGGACTTTTCAGGAGAACCAGAAATAGAGGGAGTTTTGAAAGCGGGCACATTGTCCGTTGAAAAAGGTTCAGAGATGTATGCAAAGAGCATCGAAGGCAGGGCACGGTTCACAAGACGCATGTTGGAACGCAACGATTACGACTTTGTTCTGGTGTGCTTCTCTGAAACGGACCGCATGCAGCACTATCTTCCCGTAAAGAACTGGGAGACTCTGCTCACGCCGCTCTACAAAAAGGTGTCGGAATTCCTGGAATGGCTGGAATCGTATGTCGCAAGTTCTGAAGACGAATGCACGGTGGTGCTCTTCTCAGACCACGGATCGCAGCAGATAAAGGGCAAGTTCCTCATCAACGCATGGCTCATCAACAACGGATATGCGAAGCTGAAAGACCAGATAATAGAATCGATGAAGAGCAGTGAGCACGGAACAGGCAGCATAAAGTATACGATAAGAGAGATGCTCTTCAAGAGCGGGCTCAGGCGCGTGTACAACAAGATGCCTGGAAAGGTGAAGAGTGTGATCGCGAGCACCGCAGGCATGGTACTCTCTGGTGCCTCTGGGGCGGGCTACACACGGATACACGATTTCGACTTCGACATGGACAACACAAGGGCTTTTGCATCGGTATCCAACAATCCTGTCGGCACCATATTCATAAACGACAGGCGTTTCTCAAACCCGAATGTAAGCATAGGAGAGAGGGCCAGGCTGAAAGCACAAGTGGAGAAATCGCTGAAACAGATACGGTCGCCAGAAGGCGATAGCCTCATAAGCAGGGTGGTCGATGGCAGCGCATACTACCGCGGGCTGAACAGCATCATAACGCCAGACCTTCTTGTAGAGGCAAAGCCAGGATACACCATAGACGTGTTCAATTACTCTCTGCACAGCGACATAATGAAGCCAGAGCTTGCGAAGAGCGGAGACCACACTATGCACGGAATATTTGGCATGCTCGGCAATGACGGGATTCTGAGCAAGTATAGCAAGAAAGAGATGAATGTCTGTGGAATCGCACCTCTGGTGTTCAGGTATTTTGGTGTTGATGGTGCCCATGATTGAGGTGCGTGCATGAAGCTGCTCATACTCCAGCATAATCTGAACGAGCGAGGTGGTGCTGAGCGCGTCATACTGAAAATAGCGCAGCACTACGATGCGAAAATATACACCCTTGGTTATGAAAGCAATGCAACGTTCGAAGGGTTCAAGGCGTTGGATGTGGAGGTCTTCGCAAAAAGAGGCGTGTTCAATGGAGTGATGCCGCAGGTCATAGCCAACGGCGTGCACTATGGCACGAACTTCCTCAAACTCAAGATAAAAGAAGACTACGATGTCATAAACGCGCACATGTCTCCGAGCGAGTGGTCGAGGAACAAGAACGAGCGTGTGCTGTGGTATGTGCACACGCCACCAAGGGAGATATTCGATCCGACAATCGGCACGGTAAGAAAGAGGCCTTTGCACGAGAGAATTGCGTATGATGCACTGTCGCTCTTCTACAAGCGCATAGAGCGCGGCATTGTTAAGAAAATAGAAGGCATAGCGACAAACAGCGAAAACACGAATATAAGAATAATAAAATACCTGGACAGAAAAGGCACAGTCGTAAGCCCGGGTGTTGATTGTAAAGGCTTCAGGAATGATGGCGATAGCAAGTACTTCATCTACCATTCAAGAATAGACAGGATGAAAAGACAGGAGTATGTGATCGACGCGTTCAGGCAGTTCCTAGTCCAGTCAAAGGACAAGAGCTACAAGCTCATACTGTCAGGCACGCTCTCCAAGAGATATCGCAGCTCTGAAGAGTACTACGGCTCGTTGAAAAGCATGCATGCGAAGAACGTGGAGTTCGTCCTGAACCCTAGCGACGCACAGGTCAAAGAGCTCTATGCGAATTGCACGGCATTGCTGTTCGCACCTATCAACGAGGACTTCGGCATCGTGCCTCTTGAGGCGATGGCCAGCTTCAAGCCCGTCATCTCGGTCAACGAGGGCGGTCCGAAGGAAACGGTCCTGGACGGCAAGACAGGATTCCTCATTAACTCGCCAAGCGAGATGGCAAAACGCATGCTGTTCCTGGCAGAGCATAGGAGCGTCGCGGAAGACATGGGAAGGCAGGGCAGGCGCAGAGTCGAGCAAGCTTACAGCTGGGAGAAGTTCTTTAGGGGCTTTGATGCGCTTGCCAGGAAGGTCGCAAAAGGAGAACGCGGCTGAAGTTTCGAAACGCGACAGAATTATATCGGGTGAAGAGGGCTTTTTCTGCTCACTTTATTAAATGTTTGCTGCGAATGCTAACTTGGTTTAATGCCGGCAGAAAAACCCGAGGAAAGCGCCGAAGCCAGAACTACTATAGACGCTTTGATGGAGCTGCTCCAAGCCAAGGGAAAGATGGATGTTAGCGAGATAGCATCGACACTGGGAATTGCGCCGTCGATAGTGGAGAACTGGTCCAAAGTGCTGGAAACGGGAGGCATGGTCAGGATAAGCTATGAAGTCGGAAGGATGAATGTCGCACCTATCACCGTTAGCGCAGAACAGGTAAAGCTCGTAGAATCGAGGATGGAGGTCAAGAGAGGGCTTGTCGAAGAGAAGGTCGTGACTCAGCGCACAGAAATAGAAAAGTTTGCCGCAGAGATAAGCAACCTGAGCACAGAAGTGTCAAGCCTTGAGCGCATATACCAGCAAAGGATGCCTGCTGTTCAGCAGATGCTGATGCAGATAAACACGCTTTATGACAGCATAATAGAGCAGGGCAGAACAGTTGAACGCATAAAGAGAACCGCAGAGGACTCATACCAGAGCGTCAACAAGAATATCGATGAGTTGTACTCGAAGATCGAAACGCTCAGCAACACGGAAGTGACCGCAGGGCAAGGCAAGGGCGTGACCGCAGTTACAACGGGCACTGGGGAGGCACAGGACGCAATAAAGAATGCAAAAGAGGCATATGATGCACTCGTCAGCCTGTCCAGCGCCAAAGACAGGGTGTTCGATTCTTTGTTGGATGATGTCGACGATCAAGTTGCGGATCTCAAGAAGCAGATCGCTGCAAAGAAGAAAGAAGTCGATGCTCAGATGGGCACGAGCAGCGCCAGCGTATCACGTAACCTCAGCAAGCTCAAAAACCAGGGCAGCGAGTCAAAGGCACTCGTGGAGCAGCTAAAGAACTTCAAGAAGGACATGGACCGCACCAAAAGGACGCTCACCACCGCAAGGGTCCAGTTCACGGACAGGTACGAGAAGATAGAGGAGAGCATGAAAGCCAGCACCGAGCTGCTGGATCAGAACTCCAAAGATGTGCTCGGCAAGCTCAACGACCTCAAGATGGCATTCGGTGATGTGGTTAAAGTGGACAGCACTCTGCACGATGCAAAGAAGAGCATCGAAACCATAAACAAAGAGATAGAAGAGTCGAGGGCCAGCGTTTCAGATCTGCAGAAGAGCCTGCAGGCGTTCGCGGCCATGACAGTCACGCTTGAACAGCGCATGAACATAACTACGGAGATCGAGAAGAAGGTAGATAAGACTGATGAGAAGTTGTCTGGCATAAAGAAATCTATAAAAGATACAGAGAACAAGTTCAACGAGGGCAAGTGATCGCTTGGCGAAAGAAGAACAAGAAGTGCTTGAATCATACCAGCTGGATGCGCACGGGATGCAGGTCACCGTGCAGATACTGAAGACTTCCGACTTCGCACTAGCGTACCATGTGGGCTTCCAAGGCATAGGAGACGCGACGAAACTGCTGCTTATGTCGTTCAGGCGTGAGCTTGCATTGATGGTGGCGATAGACCCGACGCGAATAGAGGACAAGGAGTATGCGGAAGAGTTGAACAAGAGGTACATAGACGCCAGCGAACTGCTCATAGACAAGTACGTGCCCGGCACGCGTCCCGTAGTGAAGAAGCTCCTTGTGGCATACATACTCAACATAATGCTCGGCCTGGGAGAGCTCGAAGCGCCATTAGCAGACGAGAACCTTGAAGAGATAGCAGTGAACGGATCCAAGAGCGATATTTGGGTCTTCCACAAGGTGCGCGGCTGGTGCAAGACAAACATAAAACCGGCGAGCGAGGAGATGATATACGACCAGGCAGAGCAGATAGGAAGAAGGATAGGCAAACAGATATCCAACCTCGAACCTCTCATGGACGCGGAACTGTCTGACGGTTCCAGAGTCAACGCTACGCTATATCCCGATATCGCAATCAGGCAACACGATCACTATAAGAAAGTTTTCGAAGAACCCGTGGACCATGACGATGCTCATAAAGAACGGCACGGTGAGCCCCGAGATTGCGGCACTTACATGGCTGTGCATACAGAACGAGATGAGCATGCTGTTCTCGGGAGGCACAGCTAGCGGTAAGACGAGTTTCCTCAACGCAACGAGCATATTCTTCCCGGCTAACAGGAGAATAATATCGATAGAAGGCACTCGAGAGCTCACCCTGCCGAGCTTCCTGCAATGGATACCGATGGTATCCAGGCTGCCAAACCCTGAAGGAAAGGGAGAGGTCACGCTCTACAACCTCATGATAAACGCACTAAGGCAGAGGCCAGACATAGTGCTGGTCGGAGAGATCAGAACTGAGAAAGATGCAGAAACACTCTTCGAAGCGATACACACAGGCCACGCAGTGTACGGCACTGTGCACGCAGATAATGCGCAGGACACGATAATAAGGATGACAAACCCGCCAATCAACGTGCCAAAAGTGCTGATGAATGCTCTGGGAGCTATGATCGTGTTGTTCAGACACCGGATGAAAGGCATAAGGCGCGTGCTCGAATTCGGAGAGGTAATGAGGACAGGAGATGTTAACGTGCTGTACAGGTGGAACCTCTCTGACGGCAGGTTCGCGCAGATAGCAGACATGACAAGGCTGGCAGAGCAGCTGATGCTCTATGGAGGCCTATCTAGGAAAGAGATAGCGATGGACGTGCAGGAGAAGATAAAGGTGCTCAACTGGATGGTCGCCAACAACGTGCTGGATGTTGACGATGCCGGTTCTGTCGTCGCTAACTATTACAAGAACAGAACAAAGGTAATGGACATCGTGGACAACAACGTAAAGTTCACGAAGGATATACTCTAGTGGCAATTATGACTTCGTACGACGACCTGGTAAAGCTTGTCACGTCTATCGAGAGCGGCGCCAGCGTCAAAACTCAGAGCACAGTAAACATCACGAATGTTACTGCCGGAAATGTCAACGTGCGCGGCGCGGGTTACGGACAATTGCTAGATCAGATAGAAAGAGCCTCATTTGAGACACCTCACAAGCCAAAGGAAGAGAAAGAGCACATACGGCTTGAGACCACAGCAGCACCGACTGTGAAGCCTGCGCCTGCAGCAGCCGCTGCACAAGTACAGGCATTCGCCCCACCTGCGTACGAAGCAGAGCATGCGAGGCTCAAAGAAAAGGCGAAACAGGAGCTAGCCGAAGTAACGGGCGCATTGAAGACAGGACCCACAATAGAAGAGGCCCAGATGAGCATCAACATGAAAGACCTCGTGCTGCCCAACCTTCCGATGGCGGAACAGGTTCCTGAGCTTGAGAAGATAATAGAGGGAATTCGTGGTAAAATATTCGACAATGATCAACTCACTGTCCTGACGCAGGAGCTTCGAGGGCTCCAGATAGAAATAGCAAAGGAAAGGGCAACGATACAGAAGGGCAATGTCGAGCTTCAGGGTTCTGAGAAGGAGATGTGGGCTGTCAGGGAGCAACGCCTGTCCGAGGCGCTTGCGCTGGTGAAATGATGTTTGAGAAGAACAAAAGAGTGATAGAAGTTGACGGCAAGCGCATAGAGCTTGACCCGAAGCCCACGACGCTTTCCGGAATGTTCGGGAAGCAAAGTAGGCCAGTAACGAACGATCCAGACCCGCCACGTGCAGAACAACGGCGCATGCCAGGTGCAGCAGGCGCATCTCCGGAGCAGAAGCAAGGATATGCGGCGAAGGCGGAAATACGCCAAATAAAGAAACCTGGAGCCATTTACCTTTATCTTGAAAGGATCGAAGCGAAGCAAAAGGGGCTCGACCAGTCACTCAGGGAGCAGGGAGTGCGCCAGAGCGTGCACGAATTCCTGCAGCGCATGATGATGGCTGCGGCGATGCTTGCGGCCGTGCTCCTGATATCGACCACATTCCTGCTCTATAACGTAGGGCTTCCGATAGTGGAGGACCTGATACTTGGCATCATCGTAGGCGCAGCATCATATTACGTTTCGTTTGGCGTGTTCATAAACTATCCTGCACAGCGCGCCAAAGCGGCATCGAAGAACATAGAAAGGGACATTCTCTCTGCAGCCAGGGACATGATAATCTCGCTCAGGTCCGGCATGCCGCTGTACAATTCGATAGCATCGGTCAGCACGGGCTATGCCGAGGCAAGCAAGGAGTTTGCCAAGGTAGTGGAAAGAGTGCAATTAGGTCTGCCTCTAGAGGATGCGATAGACCAGACGGCAACTGAGACGAAGAGCCCCGCGTTCAAGCACATGATGCTGCAGGCTTCGACCAGCATAAAGGCAGGCGCCAATGTCGTCGATGCCCTGCAGAGCGTGATAGACCAGCTGTCGCAAGAGCGCATAATCGAACTGAGAAGTTACGGCCAGAAACTGAATGCGATAGCGATGTTCTATATGCTGTTCGGAATAATAGTGCCCAGCATGGGCATAGCAGTGATCACCATATTGACAACATTCATAGCAGTATTTACAGTCACGGACTCTGTGCTCGGATTCGTACTTGTTGGCATGATAGTCCTGCAGTTCATTTTCATGAACATGATAACGAGTGCAAGACCCGTATATTCGATGTGATCGAATGGTGAGATTCGAGATGCTTGTAAGCAGGGGCGTGGCGAGAAGGGTATCGCACGAGCTCGACCTTGCAGGCATGAAGATTACGGTCGAGAACCTCTTGAGAATAGCGATAATTGGCTTCTTCGTCATGTTTATCCTAATGATATTTGTCGGCGTCATCGTACTGAAGTTCTACGCACCCATAGCAGGTGTTGCCGGGCTTGCGGCTGGCGTGGTCTTTATCGCCTTGATCTACATGTTCATGGAGTATAGAATAGAAAACCGGAAGACGCAACTAGAGGAGATGCTGCCGGATTTCTTTCAAATTGCATCCGCTAACCTGCGCAGCGGAATAGCGCTTGACAGAGCGCTTCTGCTTTCTGCAAGGCCAGAGTTCAGCTTCTTGAGCGATGAGATCAAGGAAATGAACAAGCGCATATACAGCGGCGAGAATTTCGAGAGCGCACTCAGGGAGCTCTCTAACAGATACCGTTCTGCAGAGATGAATCATGCTGTTCGAATGATGATTGAGGCGCTGCGCTACGGCGGCGCCATGGCAGACCTTATAGAGCAGATAGCGAAAAACATGAGGAACAATGCGATAGTCCAGAAGGAGATAAGCGGCCAGCTGTTACTGTACAGTATATTTATAGCGTTCGCAGCACTGATAGCTGCTCCGCTGCTATACGGGCTCACCAGCCAGATGATTGTAGTGACCGACACAATATGGAAAGGCATACTCACGGCAAACCCGGCAGGCATGCCGAGCATGGGAATGTCTTTCCTGAAGCCCAGTCCTCCGAAGATAACCCCGGGCGTCTATTATGAATTCTCGCTAGCTGCGATTGTAGTCATAACGGGCTTCGCCAGCCTCATCATGTCGGCAATATCTTCAGGATCTGCGGTGAAGGGAATAAGATTACTGCCAGTGTTTGTGGCGATAGGCATCGTGCTCTTCTTAGTGATGCAGCATGTGATTGCAGGTATGTTCGCCAGCCTCGTCTGAGAGGCAAGCAGCGCAAACACTACTGTGTTGCGTATTGTGGTGGCGTACGCGGAAGTCCTTTCTACGCGTGTAGATTAAGATGAATCCGTCAGTTGATGGAGAGCTTCTTGAGGTTCTCAGGAATCAAACAAGCCGAACTACGTCGCCGAAGCTTGTGGTAGGCATGATGCCGTTCGGAGGGTTGACGCGCGTACGGACCCATTGGTATGTTGACGTTGCAGTATCACCAGAGCTCTGCTGTATGAAAACATGCGCAGTTGACCAGCCTATACTGGTATCGGTGCCAGCCATTATCGGACTGAAGTTAAGAAGAAAGTTTTCCGAACCTGTCGAAGGCCAACTGAAGCTTATAACGCAGGTTGCAGGGAAAGTGTATGCTGTCGAAGGGGCATAAGTCAGGGACCCACCAGCGATGCCTATTATTCTTGCAGAATATGCTGAAGAAAATCCATTGTCTATCCAGTAGCCAGTATTTAAGTCACCATTGGATGATGGTGCAACAGTAGACCATCCGATTGCAGTGCCAAGGTTTGTTCCCTGTCCATTGGTTATCAGAGATTCAACAATTGAAGGGTTCTGTGACGCCCTTGCGTAGAGCTCCATGCCCGATGACACACCAGAAGTTATAGACAGTCCGTTATTGAAAGAATAACTTGAGCCACCGCCTTGATAGATGGTCCACCTACTATCACCGGATTGGAAGTTGTCATAGAATGTGAATACGCTTGCGCCGTTGTCATACTGGCCATATATCGGGCTCAGCTGCGGCGCCTCTCCGGCATGCGCACCGATACCGGAATCATATCCCACATACTTTGGCAAGAATGCCATTGTCATCACAGTGTTGGAGAAGGCCCGAATGCCGTCTGGCAGCTTCACCCATAACACGCTTGCCGTACTAGCGTTGGTGCACCCGGATTCGCACCAGCTGTAAAGCGGGACGTCGTTATGATAGAAACGCACGTTTCCGAGGTCTACGCGCTCGTAGGCAGAATACTGCGACGCGTTGAAAGCCAGCATCTGCTGGAACTGCCCTGGCACGTTTGATGAGGAATACGCCACATCATAAGCCGCGCCATTGTTGCCGTTGCCTGAATAATCGTTGGCGTTACCGTCAAGAGGCCACCAGCCAGCAAGCCCGTATTGCTGCGGGCTGCCGCCTGTACCTGCAGCATACATGCTCGCAATCTGGCTTGCAGAAAGCACAGCGCAGTAGGTCTGGATATTCGTGATGTTGCCAATGAACCACCTATTAGGTAAATCTTCCCCACCCTTTCCTATTGTGAGGTTCGTGAAGCCGGAAGGCCACAAGGTGTTAGGGCTGTTGAACACTTCGACACCGTTGAGATAGCCAACCACAGCGTCTCCAGACCGTATCGCAACCACATAGTACCACGTATTCGGAATAAGCGAATCAGTGTATGTGTAACCATTGGAGTCGCCCTGATCGGTGCCGATTGCCAGTGAAAAAATGGATGGGCCACTCTGTTCGAACCTTGGGCCGGCATTGTTTCCTGAAGGAACGAAATTTGCATCGAGTGCGTTCTTGTAATTAGCTACACTTCCAGAGTTCATCCAGAAGGATATGGTCCATGATGTCGATGAAGAACTTATCTCCGGCACATTTCCGATGTCGATGTAGCTGCTCGAGCCGTCGAAGCTTGCACTCCCCGTGTTGCTGAGGCTTATGTTAGAGTATGCTACGGCCACAGGCAACGCCACACTTGAATGCAGAGGGTACAAAACTGCACCGAACGTTGAATTGACGGAGGCAAGCGCAGAATACGTTATGTTAAGCCACAGAGGAGATGTTTGGAACACGTCCACACTCTGATTTGTTATTGTGAGATGGACGTTGCGCACGAGCGATTGCTTCTGCAGAGCAGCCACGTAATCGCTAAGGGAAGTGCCAGATATTGACGGCGTGCCTGATAGAAGAGAGGATAGCGCTTCTGAAGCAGATGCATTTATTGGAAACAAGATAGCAGAGTCTACAGGAGTCACTGGAGCACCATGCATACCTTCCACATACACGCTTGCCATTTGGTTTGTTGATAGGGAGGTGTTGTATATCTGAATATCAGTGATGAGACCATTGAAGTCTAGAGATGGGGAAGCCCTGTCTGGCGCCCTGCCTATTCCTGTATTTGTTGAAGCCTCTGAAGGATAATTTATCAATCCGCTTCCAGCCTGTGCACCATTTATATAAAATGTCGAAGTGCCGCCACTAGACGTCAGCCCGATTGATGCCCAGCCGTCTTTGCATATAGTGTTACTGCTGTAGATAGTCGTTGGACCGTTGGTTGCATACAGCACAGTACAATCCGAATTTCCAAACCAGCCAAACTCGTACCCTTCACCACCACTAGTGGTTCTTGCAAGCACCTGTCCGTAAGAACCGTATGTATTGATTGGGGTTTTTGGATACACCCATGCGAGGACTGTGAAACTGTTACTGGCGAAATCCAACTTCGCAGTGTTGCCTAAGTTGATATAACTACCCACACCGTCGAAGCCAGCTACTTGCGCGGTAGCAGTAGGCACATATATCACATTGGTCGAAGCGCCGTCGTTGCCGTTGCGGCTGTAGTCGTTGGCGTTACCACTAAGAGGCAACCATTCCACAAGGTTTTCGGATAGATACGCATGCTGTGCATTCTGCAGGCTGGTGGCCAGCAGCGATGGCATTGCGCTTTGTATCAAGCTTGCAAAATTGTCGGTGCCAAGGACACCGTAGGCCCGAGACGCCTGGTTGTCGTAGTTTATGTTCAGCAATAAATATGTCATCACGATCGCAAGCATGAGAGTGACAAGCACTATGGTGATCAGCGTGAAGAGCATACCCTTCTGAGCGCCAGTAACACACATCGGAAGCTTCATCGCCATATCACCACACTTACGTTGTACAAGCCGTCGGTTCCGCTTGCATTGAGAAGCAGAGGTATGGATTCTTCGCTCACCAATGACGATGCAGAAAATGAAACAGGAACATACGTGTTCATGCTGCTGTACGTGACGCCTGAAGAGTAACCGCCATTGCCGTGGATTGTGTAGTCATTTGCGTTGCCGTCAAGGGGCCACCACCCCACCATGTTTGCACCGGCTGCAGGTGCACCATCGATACCTTCAGTATACAGCTGCATTATCTGCGGTGCCGTAAGGGCTGTGCCGTATATCTGCACATTGGAGAGTAAGCCATTAAAAGAAAGATACCCGGCCCAAGTCCCTATTTGAAGCGGGTCCGTGTTAGTGAGCGGTAAATTCTGCGCGCTTATAGGGGCTGCGTCCTGCGCACCATCAAGATACAGATGCACATACTGGCCATCCCACACAAAGATAGCCTGGTGCCACCTTCCATCAGTCACTACAGTGTTGCCCGTTATGTCGTACGAAGTCGCTCCAGTACCGTACCTTGCGAACAGAACATTGTTGTTGTTCACCCTAAGATGATAATTCTGGTTATAGCCCTCGCCTGTAAGGTCTTTGTTTATGATTGTCTGGTACACTCCAGAGTTTGACGTCTCAAACCATGCCTCGACGCTGAATGGCGTGATGAAGTTAAGGCTCGAGCTGCTCGGAACGTCTATGCTGCCAAAGCCGTTGAAGACGGCAGACTGAAGATGCATAGACGGCGCATACCTGTTGTTTATAAAGATCGTCATGTTTGTTGACGGGTATAAGGCACCAAGAAGTGCGCTTGCGAACGGCCCCGGTGAGGGGGTCTGGCCGAAATATGCGACGCTTGTTGATGTGCCGTTGTAGTCGTTTCCAGAGTAGTCGTTCGGAGTGCCGTTCAGGGGCCACCAGCCCATCAGGTTTGAATCACCTAATGGGTGCCCAGATACGCCACGGTAGTAGAGCTGCAGAGACTGAGATGAGTTGAGCTGCGAAGAATAGACCTGTATGTTGGCAAGCAGGCCATCAAAGTATCCGCCGATTCCCTGGCCGCTATAACCGATATACCCCATAGAAGGCACGCCCAACGAACCTTCAGACAACGAGTTGCCTACGAGATAGTTTGCGCTTTGAAGTTGGCCGTTTACGTATAATGAGATTCCGTTGCCGCTCTGCCAGGTAGCCATGAGGTCATACCACCTGCCTGGAGACAGTGTGTTCGACGATGTTTCGGCTTCGATGATCCAGTCGGATCCACTCCCGAAATCTGCCTCTAGAGAGCCGTTTGCGTGCACATACATCTGCAGCACCATAGGAGAAGTCCAAGCATCAGAGAGCACCACGTTGTTGCTAGGACTCTTCATGAGTATCCATGCAGAAACTGCGGCGTTTGAAGATCCGCTGATGCCCACGATTGACGGGATCGAAATGTAACTGCCGGTGCCGCTGAAATTCCCGACAAGCTGACCGTTTACGTTGCCGTTGAGGTACATGTTCGCGATAGCTTGAAGGACGCTCTGATACGGCTGCACAAGGTACGAGCCAAAGGAATATTCGTTGGTACCACTAGCTTGCATACAGCCGTTCACGCTGCCCAGAGACACGCTGCTGCATGTGCTAGCTATGCGCTCCTGCAGCAGGCTCTGCATCAGGTTGTGCGCCTCCTGTACAGGAGTCTGGTATGCTATTGGAGAGATGTACTGCATGTACATCAGCATTGAAATTCCCATGCCTGCGACTATCAGTGCGAACAGCGCGTCAAGCGTGAATGCGAAACCCTTCATATTGTAGGCCATTCTTCAACCCAATGCAAAATTCGTGTTGGTCCACACCGTTACGGTGACGATGACCGGCACGCCATTCAGAGTCGCTGATATCCTTTGGGAATGCTCTGCAAGCACAATGTTTGTGGAAGGGTTGCGCCCTATCCCGATGTTTATTGTATTTGCGCTGCCAGGGCTGCCGACTATCGTTATGTAATAGTCGAATGCCACACCTAGCGGCTGCTTTGAAGCAGGATAATTGTAGTTGGCCATGGATATCAAGGCGTAGAGCTTGCCGGTAGAGATGCTGCTGTTCGATGAAGTGCTGGCAAGGCCCACACTCACATCGCGCCAGTCCATAACATTAGTTGTATCGACAGTGCTCTGCCAGTTTGCAGGAGCACCCGTAGTCATCAGGTTCTGAACAAGCGTCTGTGCCTGTAGCTGGAGAATTATTGATGTGCCACTGTATGCGCTGGCTAGCTGGTTGCCGATGTTGAACCAGGTGTACGCAAGTATAGTGAGCGCGAAGCTGAATATGACTACGGAGAATATCAGGTCGGAGCTCCAGAACTGCGCCTTGAAGCTTCCGTTATAGAATTTTAATGCCATGACATCATCCGAAAGTCACATTCAATCTGTCATACAATGGGAACCCTTGGAGATATAATTGCTGGATCTGCTGCGCCGTCAGAGGAGCATGATAGACCTGCACATCAGAGATAAGGCCATCGAATCTCCGGTTGTAACCTAGGTAAAGATTGCCAGCATAATTCAGGTTGGCGCCAATGCCCAGATAGCTGCCGGCAGTATCAGAGATAGTACCGGAAACTGCGATGGAATTGACTGCCTTGCCGTTTATGTACAGCGTCTCTGCGGATCCGTTGTAAGTTAACGCAACCTGTGACCAAGTGTTGTTTTTTATTCTGATTGGAGAATGAAGGTATTCTGAATCTATCCCATTCAAAAAGGATGCAGGCCTTCCTTCAGAATCGAGTTGGAGATAGTATGCATTCGACTTTGCCACTATTGTTGAAAAGTCAGGGTCAGAGCGGAATGTTGAAGGATCAACCCATGCCGCAACAGAGATCGCACTCTGTCCGTTGAAAGAGACGCCGGCCGAAGGAACGGAGATGTAGCTGCTAGAACCGTTGAAGCTTGTTGAGCGCACAGCACCAATTGAAGTGGCGTACGCTGCATTGCTGTAAATGACATCCGATGCCGTACCGTTATTGCCGTTGCCCGAGTAGTCTTCAGCAGTATGGGCCAGAGGCCACCACCCAGCAAGACCTGAGTTTCCTATCGGCGAGCCTGCAATGCCCTCAGCATATATGTGAGACACTTGCGCCGTGGTGAGTGCAGTATTGTAGAGCTGGGCGTTGGACATCATACCTGAGAGGAAGAAACCTGCACCATAGAAAGAGCCCATGTGTGGAATGCGCTGGGAGTTTAACACTACATTTTGCTGCGGCATGTTATATGAATTCGAGGCGCCGTCAACATATAAGGTGAGATTATTCCTGCCGTCATAAGTCCAGCCTACGAAGTGCCAAGCATTCAGCGAGACGGGCATAGCACCAAAAGTGACACCTGTATTCACCGAATCAGCAAATATCAGTGCACCAGTAGATGACAGGGCCAAGGCAGCCATTTCATAATCCTCTTCTGGAACGCCATAAGCAAAAAGCGCACCGTATTGGGAAGGCGTTGCAGTAGCGTAAACCCAGGTGAAGAAGGAACTTGGAGAGCTTCCGGCAGGGAAATTGTTTGTCCCTGTGCTTATGGTGCTGCTCATGCCATTAAAGTCCGCGACGGCGAAGTTAGTTTGGTAGGCCAATGGGGCCCAGAATGGCGCATTAAACACACCGTTGTTGCCGTTGGTGCTCAAGTCATAGATGCTGTTTCCGTAGCCTTCTTCCAACGGCCACCAGCCTTTAAGATTACCTTGTATGGTGTTGTTGCCGTTGAAGCCGAACAGTGTAAAGTCGAGCCTAGAGACATTAGGCGCGGTTATGTAGGTCTGCACGAAGCCTGTGCTGTTTGTGTATGCTGTGAAGCTCGACATTGAAGTTTGATTGAATGTGCCGTTGCGGGTCACCCCTCCAACAAGCACGTTCGCAGCATCAGCGCCGTCTTCCATGGAAAGGTGTGCAAGCACGGACACTGTGCCGTTATAGATCATGTTTGTGGGCACGCCGTTGTTGACGCTGCCCGAATAATCGTTGGTGTTGCCATTCAGGGGCCACCATCCGACAAGGTTTGCAGTAGACACGGGAATGCCTGTGATGCCCTCCTTGTATAGTTGCGAAGCCTGCGCTACGGTGAGCGCCGTGCCGTAGACCTGGAGATTGGAGATCGAACCTTGAAAGAAAGTACCTGGAGGGTTTGAATACGCCCCTATCTCCGCAGAGTTCGAACTAGGAAGTGCAGTACTTAGAGCTTGTCCAAGATTGGATGTTTGCGACTGTCCATCCATGTAAAGCGTCACAGTATTGGTTGTACCAGCCGCATAAGTATATCCGACGAAATACCACGTATTTGGAGCGGGAGTAAATGTTGAGGTAAAATCGTCGTCATATCCAGAAAATGACACAGCGCCATCATTGCACGTTCGTAAAGTAGACCATTGATGATCAGATTCAGCACCATAACTGTAGATCGTACCGTGATAGCTAGTGCAGCCGCCACCAGATAGGCCGGTAAAGTATACCCACGCAAAGACACTTCTAGGGCTGTTGCCAAGAGGCAATCCTGATGTGCCTGTGCCAATGTAGCTGTTCACTCCGTCGAAGCTTGCGACCTTGACATGTTGCAGCTGGTCCACGGTGATAGAGTATGGCAGCTGCAGTGTTGCGGCGGGAGCAGAATCTACAAATATCGTACCGTGTGAGTTTACCACTTTCATGATACCACTTGCCGTAGGAATCAAATACCCATTCCCATTCGACAGCAGTGTCCCATTTATCGAAAGAGACTTCGCAATACTGAACGCATAAGCCGTTATCACCTGATTCCCGACCTTCTCCTTAGCAATCACCACACCAGTATCTGAAACTGAGAGATTGTACGGCACCGAAGAACTGACCGCACTCTGCAGCGACACAGTCGCAGAAAACCCGTTGCCGGCACCCACAGCCTCGTTTATCACATCGGCTATATTCTGCGCTTGTAGCTGTAGCTGCGCATACTGCTGCTGCGCGAGGGACGACGCACGCTGAGAGGTTATGAGCATGAAGAATATGACAAATATAAGCAGTACAAAAGAGTAGACAGTAAGGAACTCCATGGCTATTTGCGCCGTCCGACGCTCCCCTCGCATGCAACCGCGTATATACGAGAAGCAAACAATAAAAACACTAACGAACACGCAACACAGACGGCAGCGGTGCTTTGCATTAAAACAGCACGGAATGTGGCGAGTTTTAAGACGGTTTGCGGTCAATTTGAGACATCAAAAGACGCACACCATAGAACCCATAAATACTCTCCAGTGCAAATCAATGCGATGGACATACTTTCTGTGAAGGGCAAGATTCCTTTTGAGATAATAGAATCCATGCAGCAGCGTGGGCTCAAGACATTCACACCGCCGCAAGAACAGGCGATAAAGAAGGGCTTGTTCGAGTCAAAAAACATGCTGGTCGCCAGCGCCACTTCCAGCGGCAAGACGCTAATAGCAGAGATTGCGTGCGCCAGGGCCATATTGGCGAACAGACGCAAGGCGATATACATAGCTCCGATGCGCGCTCTTGCCAGCGAAAAGTTCAATGAGTTCAAGTCAGCATATCCATACATAAAGACCGCGATGAGCATAGGCGACCTTGACGCGAGCGACCCGTGGCTCTCCAGCTACGACATGCTCTTCTTCTCTACTGAGAAGTTTGACAGCCTTCTCAGGCACGGGATAGACTGGCTGGCGCAGGTCGGCTGCATTGTTTTCGACGAGATACACATGCTTTCAGACAGATCCAGAGGCCCCACTCTTGAACTGCTGATGACGAAGCTCGCGAACACGTGCGACGCCCAGATCATAGCTCTGAGCGCGACGGTAGGCAACGCCAGCGAGATAGCCAAGTGGCTCAAGGCAGAACTCGTAGAGAGCGACTACAGACCGGTCAAGCTCAAAAAAGGCATAGTGCACAACACCGATGTTGTGTTCCTTTCCAGTTATGGAGATGCTCTGGAAGATCCTGTTTCACTGAACGGGACAAGCAAACTGCCAGAGACACGAGTGATAGAGGATACGCTCGCACAAGGAAAGCAGGCGCTGCTGTTCTATGCATCTAGGAGAAATGCGGAGGCTGGAGCAGCCAGAGCAGCCGAGATAGTTGCGCGAACTCTTGATGCGCATTCAAAGCAAGACCTTCAGGAACTCAGTGATAAGGTGCTTAATGTGTTGGAAAGGCCTACAGACCAGTGCGTCAAGCTGTCGAGACTTATAAAGGACGGTGCAGCATTCCATCATGCAGGCCTGCTGAACGCACAACGCACTTTAATCGAGGATGCATTTCGTAGCAACGTAATAAAAACAATATGTTCGACCACGACACTCGCGTATGGAATTAACATGCCGGCACACACTGTCCTTGTAAGGGACATCAGCAGGTATGACGGCGGAGGGAGCGGCATGCTTGGAATTAATGAAGTGACGCAACTCTTTGGCAGGGCAGGCAGGCCGCAGTATGACAAGGAAGGAAGGGCATTCGTGATAGCAAGCACCAAAGAGCGCATAGAGGAGCTGTACCGAGGATACCTAACAGGAGATCTAGAGCCTGTGGAGTCCAGTCTCGGCATACTGCCCGTGCTCAGGACGCACATACTCGCATTCGTTGCAGAGCGCTTCCTTAACACAAAAGAGGCGATGCTTGGCTTTTTGCTTAAGAGCCTGTACGGATTCCAGTACAAGAACGAGCAGCACATAAGCAACATCATAGACGAGATACTGGAAGAGCTTGTTGGATGGGAATTCGTAACAATAAAGGGCGAAAGCTACAATGCTACGAAGATAGGCAAGCGCGTCAGCGATCTGTACATAGACCCGCTCTCCGCGAGGTGGATCATCACCTCATTGGAGAAGAAACTGGACACCGTCGGAGTGCTGTACATGATTGCCAACACCCTTGAGATGCGGCCGTACGTCAAGGCCACACAAGATGCAGAAGAGATGTTCGTAATGTACAGGCACATGAACAAGGAAAGTTCTGTGCTTGACGCATATGACAGCTCGGAATATGGTTACTATGATCCGGTGCGCGCATTCAGCACGGCAATAATGCTGAACGACTGGATGAGCGAAGTGCGCGAGAACGAGATTGTAAAGAAGTACTCCACGACGCCAGGAGCACTCTACACAAAATTGAACAATGCAGACTGGTTGACATATTCTGCAATAGAGCTGTCGAATCTGCTGCACAGATCTGCACACGACCTGATCGAAGCACGGGTAAGACTACGGTACGGTATAAAAGAAGAACTTCTCGACCTCATCAGGCTTGAACAGATAGGAAGAGTTAGGGCGCGAATCCTATACAACAACGGCATACAGAGCGTTGCAGACATCAGACAGAACAAGACAAAAGTTGTTGCGCTGCTCGGAAAAGAGGTATCAGAGAAGGTGCTTGCGCAGGTCGAGTGAGAATGGTTCCATTTTGGAGCAACAATTATTGTCCTACTCGTATCGGATAAAACACAAGAGACATAAGTCGGCATCATGCAGAAATAGCCATCAATTCCGCCAAGGCCTTTCTAAATCGTTTGGGCGAGTACTTAAGAAGGGACGGTTGCGGGAACTCTGAGGGGTTCATTCCCAGACTGATCAGGGTCTGGATGTTTTCCTTAAGGGACTTTGGATTTGCATTTAGGACAGAAACCGTATTGGTAAAATCGATTTCAGCGGCATCCAAAGTCACGATGTTCTCACTCAAATGTCCGGGATTTGCACGTAAAACATCAGTTGCTTTTGCGAAATCTATTTCTCTAGCCTCCAGCGTCGCGATATTTTCTTCGACGTGCACAGGGTCGCCAGTCAGAACCCGGATTGATTTGGTGAGAGAAACATTATGCTCGGATAATAGAGTGATGTTCTTTTTTATACGGGCAGGATCGGCACTTAGAGCGGATATCGAATGGGCGATGGGAAGACTGTTTGCTCGGAAAATCTGAATGTTGTCTTTTAGGCGCTGGGGGTCGGAGCTTAGAACGCTTATTGACTTATCGAGGGGAAGGTGGTTGGCTGTGAGGGTCTGGATGTTGTCTCTCAGGTGCTGGGGGTCGGAGCTTAGAACGCTTATTGACTTATCGAGGGGAAGGTGGCTGTCGGTGAGGGTCTGGATGTTGTCTCTCAGGTGCTGGGGGTCGGAGCTTAGAACGCTTATTGACTTATCGAGGGGAAGGTGGCTGTCGGTGAGGGTCTGGATGTTGTCTCTCAGGTGCTGGGGGTCGGAGCCCAGGACTGCTATCGACTGGTCGAGAGGGAGGTGGTTGGCTGTGAGGGTCTGGATGTTGTCTCTTAGGCGCTGGGGATCGGACATAAGGACTGCTATCGACTGGTCGAGGGGAAGGTGGTTGTCGGTGAGGGTCTGGATGTTGTCTTTTAGGCGCTGGGGATCGGAGCCCAGGACTGCTATCGACTGGTCGAGAGGGAGGTGGTTGGCTGTGAGGGTCTGGATGTTGTCTCTTAGGTGCTGGGGGTCGGAGCGTAGGACTTCTATTGACTTATCGAGGGGAAGGTGGCTGTCGGTGAGGGTCTGGATGTTGTCTCTCAGGTGCTGGGGGTCGGAGCCCAGGACTGCTATCGACTGGTCGAGAGGGAGGTGGTTGGCTGTGAGGGTCTGGATGTTGTCTCTTAGGTGCTGGGGGTCGGAGCGTAGGACTTCTATTGACTTATCGAGGGGAAGGTGGCTGTCGGTGAGGGTCTGGATGTTGTCTCTCAGGTGCTGGGGGTCGGAGCCCAGGACTGCTATCGACTGGTCGAGAGGGAGGTGGTTGGCTGTGAGGGTCTGGATGTTGTCTTTTAGGCGCTGGGGATCTGAGCCCAAGACGAATATCGACTGGTCGAGGGGAAGATGGTTGGCGGTGAGGGTCTGGATGTTGTCTCTCAGGTGCTGGGGGTCGGAGCCCAGGACTGCTATCGACTGGTCGAGAGGGAGGTGGTTGGCTGTGAGGGTCTGGATGTTGTCTCTTAGGCGCTGGGGATCGGAGCGTAGGACTTCTATTGACTTATCGAGGGGAAGGTGGTTGTCTTCTAAAGTTTTGACATTCTCAGTTAGAGTCACCAAACTCGCGTCTAAGACAAAATCTGATGCAGAAACAATAATGTCGTGGTCGTTTAGCAGCCGTATTTTCTTGTCTTGATTCGTCTGATCTTCGACTACAGATGCTGCACTGTCATGTTGCCCTTCTGCTTCGCTGCGCAATATTTCCGAAATATTATCTTGCGAATTTCTAGACTCTTTGCCCTTTGTAGGGTCCAAGTTTCTGTCAGTCATAAGAACAAGAATCATATTGCCTTTTTACATATAAATAGGTATCTTTTTGGAGGGCTGAGGACAAAAGTCGTTAATCTTAAATCCTAAAAGCGTCTTAACGCTCTGTAGTTCAGACGTTGCCAAACTTCCGCTAATGCGCACAGGAGTGCCAGACTTTTAAGCCTTTCCACTTATATAAGCCAGAAGTGATTGTATGTTCATAGCGAGTTCTACAATGAGGAAAGTTCTCAAGGAGGCAGGGGCAACAAGGGTCAGCGATGAGGCATGCGCAGAACTGCAGAAGTATATCAATAGGATGGCTTATAGAACAGCAGAGAAGGCAGTGATGCTCTCAAAGCATGCAAAAAGGAAGACAGTAGCAGCTGCGGACATACGTCTTGCGTGCGGCTGATCCTTTCAGAGGGGTATTCCGAAGAAGCGCAGTATCACAAGAGTGCCCACGGCAGGCAGACCGAATATCGCTGTTGGAACCATCGTGGCATAGTTGATGGGTATGTCAAAGCCCAGAAAATAATGGAACGCCAGTATTGCTATCAACCCTAGTATGCTGTTCGCTATTATTCCGAAGAAGAACTTGAGTATCGTCTTTCCCAGTTTGAATATGATGAACAGAACGACCGCTATCAGCGCTATGAGTACGATCTCTCCCAGGAGTGTGCTGCTGATGGACAGTGCGGCCATGGTCACCACGATACCGTATGGATAACAATCAATAAAAGGTTTTACGCATTGGTCTAATAGGCAAGACGCAGACACACCAAACGGCATAAATCGGCATCATGCAGAAATAGCCATCAATTCCGCCAAGGCCTTTCTAAATCGTTTGGGCGAGTACTTAAGAAGGGACGGTTGCGGGAACTCTGAGGGGTTCATTCCCAGACTGATCAGGGTCTGGATGTTTTCCTTAAGGGACTTTGGATTTGCATTTAGGACAGAAACCGTATTGGTAAAATCGATTTCAGCGGCATCCAAAGTCACGATGTTCTCACTCAAATGTCCGGGATTTGCACGTAAAACATCAGTTGCTTTTGCGAAATCTATTTCTCTAGCCTCCAGCGTCGCGATATTTTCTTCGACGTGCACAGGGTCGCCAGTCAGAACCCGGATTGATTTGGTGAGAGAAACATTATGCTCGGATAATAGAGTGATGTTCTTTTTTATACGGGCAGGATCGGCACTTAGAGCGGATATCGAATGGGCGATGGGAAGACTGTTTGCTCGGAAAATCTGAATGTTGTCTTTTAGGCGCTGGGGGTCGGAGCTTAGAACGCTTATTGACTTATCGAGGGGAAGGTGGTTGGCTGTGAGTGTCTGGATGTTGTCTCTTAGGTGCTGAGGGTCGGACATCAGGACTTCTATCGATTGATCAATAGGGAGGTGGTTGTCGGTGAGGGTCTGGATGTTGTCTTTTAGGCGCTGGGGATCGGAGCGTAGGACTTCTATCGACTGATCAAGAGGGAGGTGGTTGTCGGTGAGGGTCTGGATGTTGTCTTTTAGGCGCTGGGGATCGGAGCGTAGGACTTCTATTGACTGATCAAGAGGGAGGTGGTTGGCTGTGAGGGTCTGGATGTTGTCTTTTAGGCGCTGGGGATCTGAGCCCAAGACGAATATCGACTGGTCGAGGGGAAGATGGTTGGCGGTGAGGGTCTGGATGTTGTCTCTCAGGTGCTGGGGGTCGGAGCCCAGGACTGCTATCGACTGGTCGAGAGGGAGGTGGTTGGCTGTGAGGGTCTGGATGTTGTCTCTTAGGCGCCGGGGATCGGAGCGTAGGACTTCTATTGACTTATCGAGGGGAAGGTGGCTGTCGGTGAGGGTCTGGATGTTGTCTCTCAGGTGCTGGGGGTCGGAGCCCAGGACTGCTATCGACTGGTCGAGAGGGAGGTGGTTGGCTGTGAGGGTCTGGATGTTGTCTCTTAGGCGCTGGGGATCGGACATAAGGACTGCTATCGACTGGTCGAGGGGAAGGTGGTTGTCGGTGAGGGTCTGGATGTTGTCTTTTAGGTGCTGGGGATCGGAGCCTAGGGCTTCTATTGACTGATCAAGAGGGAGGTGGTTGTCGGTGAGGGTCTGGATGTTGTCTTTTAGGCGCTGGGGGTCGGAGCCTAGGACTTCTATCGACTGATCAAGAGGGAGGTGGTTGGCTGTGAGGGTCTGGATGTTGTCTCTTAGGCGCTGGGGATCGGAGCGTAGGACTGCTATCGACTGGTCGAGAGGGAGGTGGTTGGCTGTGAGGGTCTGGATGTTGTCTCTTAGGCGCTGGGGATCGGACATAAGGACTGCTATCGACTGGTCGAGGGGAAGGTGGTTGTCGGTGAGGGTCTGGATGTTGTCTTTTAGGTGCTGGGGATCGGAGCCTAGGGCTTCTATTGACTGATCAAGAGGGAGGTGGTTGTCGGTGAGGGTCTGGATGTTGTCTTTTAGGCGCTGGGGGTCGGAGCCTAGGACTTCTATCGACTGATCAAGAGGGAGGTGGTTGTCGGTGAGTGTCTGGATGTTGTCTTTTAGGCGCTGGGGATCGGAGCCCAGGACGAATATTGACTGATTAAGAGGAAGGTGGTTGTCTTCTAAGGTTCTGATATTCTCAGTTAACGTCGCCAGACGTGTGTTTAATATGAAATCAGACTCCGAAACGATAATGTTGTGGTCGCGTAACAGCTGTATCTTCTTGTCTTGATCTGTCTGGTCTTCAGCCGCAGATACAGCACTGTTGTGTTGCCCTTCTGCTTCGCTGCGCAATATTTCCGAAATATTATCTTGCGAATTTCTAGACTCTTTGCCCTTTGTAGGGTCCAAGTTTCTGTCAGTCATAAGAACAAGAATCATATTGCCTTTTTACATATAAATAGGTATCTTTTTGGAGGGCTGAGGACAAAAGTCGTTAATCTTAAATCCTAAAAGCGTCTTAACGCTCTGTAGTTCAGACGTTGCCAAACTTCCGCTAATGCGCACAGGAGTGCCAGACTTTTAAGCCTTTCCACTTATATAAGCCAGAAGTGATTGTATGTTCATAGCGAGTTCTACAATGAGGAAAGTTCTCAAGGAGGCAGGGGCAACAAGGGTCAGCGATGAGGCATGCGCAGAACTGCAGAAGTATATCAATAGGATGGCTTATAGAACAGCAGAGAAGGCAGTGATGCTCTCAAAGCATGCAAAAAGGAAGACAGTAGCAGCTGCGGACATACGTCTTGCGTGCGGCTGATCCTTTCAGAGGGGTATTCCGAAGAAGCGCAGTATCACAAGAGTGCCCACGGCAGGCAGACCGAATATCGCTGTTGGAACCATCGTAGCAAAACTTATCGGTATGCTGAAATTCAGGAAATCGTTTAGAACAAATATCGCTATCAGACCCAATATGCTATTCGCTAATATTCCAAAGATAAGCTTGAAGAAGAACTTGCCCAGCTTGAATATGATGAACAGAACGACCGCTATCAGCGCTATGAGTACGATCTCTCCCAGGAGTGTGCTGCTGATGGACAGTGCGGCCATGGTCACCACGATACCGTATGGATAACAATCAATAAAAGGTTTTACGCATTGGTCTAATAGGCAAGACGCAGACACACCAAACGGCATAAATCGGCATCATACAGAAATAGCCATCAATTCCGCCAAGGCCTTTCTAAATCGTTTGGGCGAGTACTTAAGAAGGGACGGTTGCGGGAACTCTGAGGGGTTCATTCCCAGACTGATCAGGGTCTGGATGTTTTCCTTAAGGGACTTTGGATTTGCATTTAGGACAGAAACCGTATTGGTAAAATCGATTTCAGCGGCATCCAAAGTCACGATGTTCTCCCTCAAATGTCCGGGATTTGCACGTAAAACATCAGTTGCTTTTGCGAAATCTATTTCTCTAGCCTCCAGCGTCGCGATATTTTCTTCGACGTGCACAGGGTCGCCAGTCAGAACCCGGATTGATTTGGTGAGAGAAACATTATGCTCGGATAATAGAGTGATGTTCTTTTTTATACGGGCAGGATCGGCACTTAGAGCGGATATCGAATGGACGATGGGAAGACTGTTTGCTCGGAAAATCTGAATGTTGTCTTTTAGGCGCTGGGGGTCGGAGCTTAGAACGCTTATTGACTTATCGAGGGGAAGATGGTTGGCGGTGAGGGTCTGGATGTTGTCTCTTAGGTGCTGAGGGTCGGACATAAGGACTGCTATCGACTGGTCGAGGGGAAGGTGGTTGTCGGTGAGGGTCTGGATGTTGTCTCTTAGGCGCTGGGGATCGGAGCGTAGGACTGCTATCGACTGGTCGAGAGGGAGGTGGTTGGCTGTGAGGGTCTGGATGTTGTCTCTTAGGCGCCGGGGATCGGAGCGTAGGACTTCTATTGACTTATCGAGGGGAAGGTGGCTGTCGGTGAGGGTCTGGATGTTGTCTCTTAGGCGCTGGGGATCGGAGCGTAGGACTTCTATTGACTTATCGAGGGGAAGGTGGCTGTCGGTGAGGGTCTGGATGTTGTCTCTCAGGTGCTGGGGGTCGGAGCCCAGGACTGCTATCGACTGGTCGAGGGGAAGGTGGTTGGCTGTGAGGGTCTGGATGTTGTCTTTTAGGCGCTGGGGATCGGACATAAGGACTGCTATCGACTGGTCGAGGGGAAGGTGGTTGTCGGTGAGGGTCTGGATGTTGTCTTTTAGGTGCTGGGGATCGGAGCCTAGGGCTTCTATTGACTGATCAAGAGGGAGGTGGTTGTCGGTGAGGGTCTGGATGTTGTCTTTTAGGCGCTGGGGGTCGGAGCCTAGGACTTCTATCGACTGATCAAGAGGGAGGTGGTTGTCGGTGAGTGTCTGGATGTTGTCTTTTAGGCGCTGGGGGTCGGAGCCCAGGACTGCTATCGACTGGTCGAGAGGGAGGTGGTTGGCTGTGAGGGTCTGGATGTTGTCTTTTAGGCGCTGGGGGTCGGAGCCCAGGACTGCTATCGACTGGTCGAGAGGGAGGTGGTTGGCTGTGAGGGTCTGGATGTTGTCTCTTAGGCGCTGGGGATCGGAGCGTAGGACTTCTATCGACTGATCAAGAGGGAGGTGGTTGGCTGTGAGGGTCTGGATGTTGTCTTTTAGGCGCTGGGGATCTGAGCCCAAGACGAATATCGACTGGTCGAGGGGAAGATGGTTGGCGGTGAGGGTCTGGATGTTGTCTCTTAGGTGCTGAGGGTCGGACATCAGGACTTCTATCGATTGATCAATAGGGAGGTGGTTGTCGGTGAGGGTCTGGATGTTGTCTTTTAGGTGCTGGGGATCGGAGCCTAGGGCTTCTATTGACTGATCAAGAGGGAGGTGGTTGTCGGTGAGGGTCTGGATGTTGTCTCTTAGGCGCTGGGGATCGGAGCGTAGGACTTCTATTGACTTATCGAGGGGAAGGTGGCTGTCGGTGAGGGTCTGGATGTTGTCTCTCAGGTGCTGGGGGTCGGAGCCCAGGACTGCTATCGACTGGTCGAGAGGGAGGTGGTTGGCTGTGAGGGTCTGGATGTTGTCTCTTAGGCGCTGGGGATCGGACATAAGGACTGCTATCGACTGGTCGAGGGGAAGGTGGCTGTCGGTGAGGGTCTGGATGTTGTCTCTTAGGCGCTGGGGATCGGAGCGTAGGACTTCTATTGACTTATCGAGGGGAAGGTGGCTGTCGGTGAGGGTCTGGATGTTGTCTCTCAGGTGCTGGGGGTCGGAGCCCAGGACTGCTATCGACTGGTCGAGAGGGAGGTGGTTGGCTGTGAGGGTCTGGATGTTGTCTCTTAGGCGCCGGGGGTCGGAGCGTAGGACTTCTATTGACTTATCGAGAGGGAGGTGGTTGGCTGTGAGGGTCTGGATGTTGTCTCTTAGGCGCTGGGGATCGGACATAAGGACTGCTATCGACTGGTCGAGGGGAAGGTGGTTGTCGGTGAGGGTCTGGATGTTGTCTTTTAGGCGCTGGGGGTCGGAGCCCAGGACTGCTATCGACTGGTCGAGAGGGAGGTGGTTGGCTGTGAGGGTCTGGATGTTGTCTCTCAGGTGCTGGGGGTCGGAGCCCAGGACTGCTATCGACTGGTCGAGAGGGAGGTGGTTGGCTGTGAGGGTCTGGATGTTGTCTCTTAGGCGCTGGGGATCGGAGCGTAGGACTTCTATTGACTTATCGAGGGGAAGGTGGTTGTCTTCTAAAGTTTTGACATTCTCAGTTAGAGTCACCAAACTCGCGTCTAAGACAAAATCTGATGCAGAAACAATAATGTCGTGGTCGTTTAGCAGCCGTATTTTCTTGTCTTGATTCGTCTGATCTTCGACTACAGATGCTGCACTGTCATGTTGCCCTTCTGCTTCGCTGCGCAATATTTCCGAAATATTATCTTGCGAATTTCTAGACTCTTTGCCCTTTGTAGGGTCCAAGTTTCTGTCAGTCATAAGAACAAGAATCATATTGCCTTTTTACATATAAATAGGTATCTTTTTGGAGGGCTGAGGACAAAAGTCGTTAATCTTAAATCCTAAAAGCGTCTTAACGCTCTGTAGTTCAGACGTTGCCAAACTTCCGCTAATGCGCACAGGAGTGCCAGACTTTTAAGCCTTTCCACTTATATAAGCCAGAAGTGATTGTATGTTCATAGCGAGTTCTACAATGAGGAAAGTTCTCAAGGAGGCAGGGGCCTCAAGAGTTAGCGATGAGGCATGCGCAGAACTGCAGAAGTATATCAATAGGATGGCTTATAGAACAGCAGAGAAGGCAGTGATGCTCTCAAAGCATGCAAAAAGGAAGACAGTAGCAGCTGCGGACATACGTCTTGCGTGCGGCTGATCCTTTCAGAGGGGTATTCCGAAGAAGCGCAGTATCACAAGAGTGCCCACGGCAGGCAGACCGAATATCGCTGTTGGAACCATCGTAGCAAAACTTATCGGTATGCTGAAATTCAGGAAATCGTTTAGAACAAATATCGCTATCAGACCCAATATGCTATTCGCTAATATTCCAAAGATAAGCTTGAAGAAGAACTTGCCCAGCTTGAATATGATGAACAGAACGACCGCTATCAGCGCTATGAGTACGATCTCTCCCAGGAGTGTGCTGCTGATGGACAGTGCGGCCATGGTCACCACGATACCGTATGGATAACAATCAATAAAAGGTTTTACGCATTGGTCTAATAGGCAAGACGCAGACACACCAAACGGCATAAATCGGCATCATACAGAAATAGCCATCAATTCCGCCAAGGCCTTTCTAAATCGTTTGGGCGAGTACTTAAGAAGGGACGGTTGCGGGAACTCTGAGGGGTTCATTCCCAGACTGATCAGGGTCTGGATGTTTTCCTTAAGGGACTTTGGATTTGCATTTAGGACAGAAACCGTATTGGTAAAATCGATTTCAGCGGCATCCAAAGTCACGATGTTCTCCCTCAAATGTCCGGGATTTGCACGTAAAACATCAGTTGCTTTTGCGAAATCTATTTCTCTAGCCTCCAGCGTCGCGATATTTTCTTCGACGTGCACAGGGTCGCCAGTCAGAACCCGGATTGATTTGGTGAGAGAAACATTATGCTCGGATAATAGAGTGATGTTCTTTTTTATACGGGCAGGATCGGCACTTAGAGCGGATATCGAATGGGCGATGGGAAGACTGTTTGCTCGGAAAATCTGAATGTTGTCTTTTAGGCGCTGGGGGTCGGAGCTTAGAACGCTTATTGACTTATCGAGGGGAAGGTGGTTGGCTGTGAGTGTCTGGATGTTGTCTCTTAGGTGCTGGGGGTCGGAGCGTAGGACTTCTATTGACTTATCGAGGGGAAGGTGGCTGTCGGTGAGGGTCTGGATGTTGTCTCTCAGGTGCTGGGGGTCGGAGCCCAGGACTGCTATCGACTGGTCGAGAGGGAGGTGGTTGGCTGTGAGGGTCTGGATGTTGTCTCTTAGGCGCTGGGGATCGGAGCGTAGGACTTCTATCGACTGATCAAGAGGGAGGTGGTTGGCTGTGAGGGTCTGGATGTTGTCTTTTAGGCGCTGGGGATCTGAGCCCAAGACGAATATCGACTGGTCGAGGGGAAGATGGTTGGCGGTGAGGGTCTGGATGTTGTCTCTTAGGTGCTGAGGGTCGGACATCAGGACTTCTATCGATTGATCAATAGGGAGGTGGTTGTCGGTGAGGGTCTGGATGTTGTCTTTTAGGTGCTGGGGATCGGAGCCTAGGGCTTCTATTGACTGATCAAGAGGGAGGTGGTTGTCGGTGAGGGTCTGGATGTTGTCTTTTAGGCGCTGGGGGTCGGAGCCTAGGACTTCTATCGACTGATCAAGAGGGAGGTGGTTGTCGGTGAGGGTCTGGATGTTGTCTTTTAGGCGCTGGGGATCGGAGCGTAGGACTTCTATTGACTTATCGAGGGGAAGGTGGCTGTCGGTGAGGGTCTGGATGTTGTCTCTCAGGTGCTGGGGGTCGGAGCCCAGGACTGCTATCGACTGGTCGAGAGGGAGGTGGTTGGCTGTGAGGGTCTGGATGTTGTCTCTTAGGCGCTGGGGATCGGAGCGTAGGACTTCTATTGACTTATCGAGGGGAAGGTGGCTGTCGGTGAGGGTCTGGATGTTGTCTCTCAGGTGCTGGGGGTCGGAGCCCAGGACTGCTATCGACTGGTCGAGAGGGAGGTGGTTGGCTGTGAGGGTCTGGATGTTGTCTCTTAGGCGCTGGGGATCGGAGCGTAGGACTTCTATTGACTTATCGAGGGGAAGGTGGTTGTCTTCTAAAGTTTTGACATTCTCAGTTAGAGTCACCAAACTCGCGTCTAAGACAAAATCTGATGCAGAAACAATAATGTCGTGGTCGTTTAGCAGCCGTATTTTCTTGTCTTGATTCGTCTGATCTTCGACTACAGATGCTGCACTGTCATGTTGCTCTTCTGCTTCGTCGCGCAATATTTCCGAAATAGGATCTTGCGAATTTCTAGACTCTTTGCCTTTTGTAGGGTCAAAGTTTCTGTCGATCATAAGAACAAGAATCATATTGCCTTTTTTACATATAAATAGGTATCTTTTGGTTCTTTAAAAGGCATAATGGCCTCGTAAAATATTTCTAGGTCGAATCAGACACATTCTAAAACGGTGTGTGCTATTGGTAACGCTTATAGATGTTAAATGCCCTTTTTATTTGGTGGCAGGCGGGCAGCCTACCGAAAGGAGGAAGCTCCTCTCATACAGAGCCGCACATGGCATAACGCCTAATTCGGAACAGAAACGAGACCGTTGCTGCATATAAGCGATGACACGACGAGCTTGCAGATACGGATGAAACGGCCGATGCGTGCGCGATGAGTATGCAAGGCGTAAACGCCGCTTAGACTGATGCTGCCTAAAACAAAAAGAGGGCTACGGCCTGCCACTACCTTAAAGTTTTTGACAAGAAAACGTGTCGGAGAATCAGATTGCGATTCACTACGAACCTTTGCGGAGGAGCGCAGCACGCCATTGCTTGGACTTCTTTCCGGAACCATGCGGAGGCTCGGTCTTGTCCGCTTTTCTTTCTTTGTAGCCTTCGATGCATTCATCCTTCATCCACTGCACCATGGCGTCGAACTCGGTCATCTTATTTCTTAAATCAGGACGTTGTTTGTCAACGATAGAAAGAAGCTTTATCTCTTTTTCAGGATGGCCAGAATATACCTCCATTGACGCCTCTTCGACCAGCATGACTATTCCAGCCCTAACCTCCTTAGGAACATTCGGAAAGACCTTAGAGAAAAGGGTGCCAAAATCATCAACCGGCCTCTTTAGATCTATTGTCCTGTTGATAATGTTCTCTTCTACATTTTCTCCGAGCCGTTTCATCGTAGTCCAATCCACGACATACGGCTTCCCGTTAACAACATAGAAATTCTCCAAGTGAGTTTGGAGGTGCACAAGTCTGCCTTTGTCGTGCAGTTCCCTAAGTCCGTTAGCCATCACAGCTATGTATGGGGAAAGCCCGTAGTAGAATGCCATTGTGGCGTCAGTATCTACCCTGTTGCCTCTGCGTACAACTTTACAGAACTGTCCAAAGAAATCGTTTGCAGCTCTTGACTTTTTCGGATCCGGACTTGGAAGCACTATAAATCCGAAGGGACCTTCCTCGTTTCGCAGCTTCGCATCTAGATATCTACCATAAGCTTCAACGTGAGGCACGATCATATTTTCTAGGTCGAGCTCTGCGACTTTCTGAGTGTTCTTTACTTTCTTGAGCAATCCGGATGCAGTATATGTTCCTATCGGCAGATACGTAGGTCGGTCTGCCTTTAACTCAGTGCCTTTGGCGTAGCTTGTCCCCATCACAGTTTCAGGAACACGGCTCATGAAATTCTCCGAGCTGGGAGGATAGAATACTTCGTTAGTGGTCGGAAGGCTTCCAGAAAAATCAATTTCTCTAAAGCCTATCCCGCTGACCTGCAGACTTGGCAGCCCTATCGGCCCTTTCTGAATGGGATTTTCCCTGAGCAAAAGTACCGATCTGCCGCCTTCGTAGCCATCTGCGATTTTATCTGGACTGGTCTCCCAGCTGCTAACCCTTAGTATTTTCTCTATGTCCTGCTCGGAAAGTGTCGAGGACTTTGGAATTTCTAATTGGATAGGAAACCTACCAGATTGGTATGTCAGCACTTCGACATTGGGCAACAGCGGTTGTAATTTTGTAAGCGTGACCATGGTAATCCTCATTTTATCCTAGTACAGTAAATGGCCTTGAACCAACTACTTGCGTTCACGGCTCGTTGCGCCTTATCAAGGTGCCAAGCCTATTTGCGGTTGCAAAAGCCGCAAGGGCGGCGCTGGACTCATCGATGCCTGCGAACGCTATCGCCTCATACACATACGTCCTCTCAAGCACCAATACTTTTCTGAACGTTCCATCTTCTGGCAGCACGGCACTAGTCACCTCATTTTCGCGTATTTTTGGTAGAGGCACCATGCCCAACACACTCTCGCATGCATCAATCGCGTCGGAGTATCGCCTAAGCAGCATCACCACCGCCGCACTTTTGCACAGCGGTTCTGGGTCTTCGGGGTTCTGCTTTAATTTTGAGTGAAGCTTGGTGATTTCGCAGGCAAGTTCAATGCCAACGTCAGCGCGTTCATAATCTCTTTCTGACTTGTCAAGAGCCAACGTACCGAGCGCATTTGCCATTTGAAAAGATGATAGTGCAGGACCGAGATTGTCGAGACCTGCCAGGGCAATCGCCTTGTATGTGAATGTGTTTTCAAGCAGTCTCTTCTCAGATGCAGCATCTTTCAGCCCTTTTTCAAGAATTTCGCGTACCGGATCCAGACCCAGTATCTTCTCGCACACTTCGGTCGCATCACGATACCTTTTGGATAGCATACATAACACGGCACCGGTGCATAGAGCATCTACGTCTTCCTTGTTCTGCCCAAAGTTTCGAGGATTCCTGTTAAATTCTTGATAGGCCTGTTTAAAGTTGTAAGAAGCCTTGTCAAGTTCGTTGATCTGCTCATCAAGAGGCATTGCCTTGCCCAAAGCGTTTGAATTCATCAAACCACGAAATCCGTTGGATATTTCCAGATATTTATACCTGTCTTTTTCCTCGATTTGCCGGCTTTGGATTAGGAAATAATCGGCCAGGACATGGTTTTGGCCTACAATGCCTTGCTTAGCTCCTCCATGCTCTTGAACAGGTGCTCGGGTTTTGCGCTCTTGAGGGTGTGGTAGCTGTCGAAGCCGTCCGCAACTCCGCAAGTGTGCATATGCGCCAGTTCTGCAGCTATCACATCGTCCACCATGTCGCCGAAGTACACTGAGTCGCCGGGCTTTATATTCATCCTGTGGAGCAATGCCTTGAGGCCTGCAGGATCAGGTTTTGTTGCGTGGTATTCGCGCGCGCTCACTATCAGGTCGAAGTAGTCCTTTACTCCGAGATATGAGATCTCTTTGAGCAGCCTGTAGCGCCCGCTGTTCGAGAATATCGCTATGAGTTTGTGCTCCTTCTTCAGCATCTTGAGTATCCTTATGGTATCATTGTGCAGTTTCGGCTTGTTCAACAGGAATATCATGTCCGCGAAGAAGGTGAAGATCCTGTTCTTGATCTCCTCATGGACCAGCGTCTTTTTGAATTCGCAATCGTGCGTATCGACAAGCCTTTTTGGCGCAGACACGTTCCACAGCCTCAACGCGCGCTTTATCGACTCGTTCACGGCCAGTGGAAAGCGCATATAAAGGAGCGTGCCGTCCCAGTCAAACACGAAAAGCTTGTACTTCTTAGCGAGATTGCGCAGCTCGGTATTGGAGGGCATTGTTCACCGCCACAATAGGTCTATGCTTGGCTTGCCTGGCATCGACCTTGAAGCCCTTGGGGATCTCGATGCACCCTCTGGCTCCACAACAATCTCTGCGCCAAACCTCTTGCCCAGATACTCCTTAGCTTCGACAAAGCCCCGCAGTATGGCATCGCTTGTCATGTTACGCATAGGGACAAGGGCGTGCATGTTCTTAGAGAACTGCGTTAGGAACTTCGACAGCGTCGCTTTGTCTACAAGCGATAAGTCAGGGCTGCCCATGACCTGTGAAATATTCTTGGTCTGTGCAAGCATGTTGAATGCCTTCAGCTTCCAGTCTTCTGCAAGTATTATGCGTATCGTGCCGAGCTTCTTGCCCTTGTTTGCGTCTATTTTCGCGGTGAGTGCGATGCTCTGGTCAAGGTCTTCTGCGGTCTTTCTTATCTCTTCTTCTATCGCTTCTTCATCCTCATTTATCATCTGGGCATTGAACTCAGGCCAGCGCTCCTTTGCTATGAGCGTGTTCTTATACAGCATGTGCCAGAATTCCTCCGCGATGTGAGGCATCACAGGCGAAAGCATGAGTATTACCGTTTCGAGGAAGTCGCGCACCGCTATGGCGTTGGAGCCACCGCGCTCGAAATACCACCTCAATTCAGACACGGAATTGTAATAAATGCTGGTGTAGGCCTCTTTGATGCGCAGGGCATCCATGCAATCGGTCGCATATTTTATCTTTGCGTTGAGTTTTGAGTAGAGCCAATAGTCTATGTGGGACAGCTCTGAGCTTTTCATTGCCTGAAGACCTGAAATGAGCTTGTATAGGAACTCGTTCCTTGACTTGACGCTCTCTATACCTGTTGTGCTGAACTCTGTCTCTGTGTCGAGTTCTGCGCCAGCGATCTCTATGAAGCGCATCGGGTCTGCACCATACTGTTCTATACCGTCTGTAAGGGGTATTATGTTGCCGAGGCTCTTGCTCATCTTTTCTCCTTCGTAGTTCACGAAGCCATTCACGACAATCTGCTTGGGCCAGAACTGCTGCGGGAGGAGAGCCACATGGTTGAACATGTACATTGTAAGGTGATTGTATATCAGGTCAGGTCCAGAGTGCCTCGAAGTGCTCTTGTACCAGTATTCGAGCGAGTCCTTGCACTTCTTTACCACTATGCTGTCGATGCCCGTGGATTTTGCAACCGCGTCAGCATCGCCCTTTGACAATATGACGTAGTCGAAGAATTCAGGCGTAAGTTGCTCTGGCTTGACATTGTTGCTGCGCAGTATGTGCGAGAAGGTGTAGAATAGCATGTATATTGTCGAATCAGACAGCGACTCGATTATGTGGTTAGGATTGAGAGGGAACGGAGTGCCAAGCCCCTGCGCCCTTTCCGTGGCACGCATGTCTATCCAGTCAATTACATTCTCGAACGTGTGCCGGTATTTCTCAGGGAATATAGACATGCCTTTGAGCACCAGCCTTGCGTCGTCCTTCCACTTCTTGTCGCCATAATTTATGAACCACTGCCCCTCCACAGTCTTGACAATCACTTTTGTTCCGCACCTGCAGTAGACAGGCTCAGCGTTGCTCAGAGAGAATATCTCAAACGCGTCTTTGCTCTGTATAAGGTCTGATTTTATGAGATCCCTTGCCTCTGGCTCGCGCATGCCTTTGTACTTGCCGACTATCATCTTGCCCCAGTGCGACTCCTCTCTGTACAGAAGCTTCGTTGCGAACTCTATCATGTCATCTATTGCGTTTGGATTTGTGTGAAGCACTTCCAAAGCCGCAAGTGCGGGTATTTCGAGATGCTCGGCCTTAGCCTCTCCAGCATTGACATCGCTCAAGGATCTTCCAATAGTCACGCCGTTCACGGGCTCTATCTCAAGAACTTTTGTGTACTCCATGCTCGGCACAGGATACCCGGTTGCCTTTAGGCGTTCGAGTGCAGCATAATCGAATGGCGCATGCGCAGGAACACTCATCACTATGCCTGTACCTACGCTGCTCTTGACAAAAAAACCAGGCAGCACGGGCACTTCCTTGCCGTTGATAGGGTTTATCGCTTTCTTGCCCAGGAGCTCCTTTGCGGATATTGTGCCCTTTATCACTATGCTCATCTGGTTGCCGAGATCTTTGGCCGTGTCCTTTGACATGTAATACGTCGTGCCGCCTATCTCTGCGGTCACGTATTCGATCGTTTCTCCTACGAAGATGTTGGTAAGACCATAGAGAGTTTCTGGCCTGTACGTTGCGCACGCGAAGAAAGCGTCTGCTGAAGCGTCTTTGAACTTGATCACGGTGACTGTCTCAATCTCTGGCTGCACATCGTGCTTTGTGTCGTGCTGCCCGACAGCATTGTTTTCGTTTGTGCACCAGCCGAGAGGGTGCCGGCCCTGATTCAGCAAACCTTTCTCCTTTAGATTCTGGAACTGCCACTCTATGAGCTTGCTGAATATCGGCTCTATCGATATGAACTTCCTGCGCCAGTCTATGCTGTACCCTGCCTTGCTCATCACTTTTTCCGTCATCGGGACGAAGTAGTCGATTATGTACTTGGGGTCTGTCATCTTCTTTATGTCTTCATCAGATATGTGGAACAGCTTGAGCTCATCGATAAGCTCCTGCTCGTTGTTCGAGATCCTCTTGGCGAACGCTATGACAGGAGTGCCTGTCGCATGCATGCCCATAGGAAACAGCACGTTGAGACCACGCATGCGCTTGTACCTAGCATACATATCAGTAGTGCCGTAAGTCCTGAGGTGGCCTATGTGCTGCGGAGCGTTGACATATGGAAATGCAGCGGTAACGAGCAGACCCGGTCGGTCGTCAGGCTCGGCTTCGAACACTTTTGCGTCTGCCCAGACCTTCTGCCACTTTTCCTCTATCGCCTTATAGTCAATCATTGGCACCATCGGTGCACCGTGATAGATAGCATGTGACCCTACACATTTAATAGTTTTGTTGGCCAGCCTTTCACTCGATAAAATGCATTTACAGTATTATTTGGCGCGGAAATAAAGGATTATAATGGCTGTGTAGCAAAGTCATAGCAGGTGAGAGAATGTCAAAAAGGTACGAACTGCCGAAGCTTCCGTATGATTACAGCGAGTTGGAACCGTGCATACTTACAGAAATAATGCAACTGCACCATGACAAGCACCATCTTGCATACGTGAATGGCGCTAACAGCGCATTAGACAAGCTGGAGAAGGCCAGGAAGGGTGAGTTGCAGATAGACGTGCGTGCTGTGATGCGAGACTATAGCTTCAACTTCAACGGACACGTGCTTCACAGCACATTCTGGCAGTCGATGGCACCATCAGGAAAAGGAGGAGGGACTCCTGGAGGAGCGATCGGTGACAAGATAAATGAGAGCTTTTCTGGTTTCGATGCGTTCAAGGCACAGTTCAGTGATGCGGCAAAGACTGTGGAAGGCAGCGGCTGGGCTGCGCTCGTGTACGAGCCAGAAACTGATAACCTAGCGATAGCGCAAGTGGAGAAGCACAACATCGGGCATCTTGCCGCGTCGCCAGTGCTGCTGGTGCTCGACGTATGGGAACACGCATACTACCTGCAGTACAAGAACGACAGAAGTAGATTCGTGGACAACTGGTGGAGCATAGTAAACTGGAATTATGCAGACAGGATGTTCAGAGCAGTAAAGAAGTAGCGATCTTTCATGCAGGAATTCGAACCGATATCAGCCAAAGGCACTAGCTTTGACGTTACTGTGATAGCTACGAGGAACAAGAACTGCTACGCGAGCGTGAGAGGACGCACGGTGCAGATAAGGATACCTCGCTGGCTCGGCAGCAACGAAGCTTCTAAAGCGGCCAGCGACCTTTACACAAGGATTAAGAAAAGCATAGAGTCGAAGCCGGGCCGCTACATAGACAGTATGCTTGAGTTCAAGGACGGCCAGACAATAAGCGTTATGGATTCCTCCTTCTGCATGCACATAAGCGAAGGCAAGAGGCGCAGCAGCACAGGCCGTCTTAATGGATCGGACATACACATATCCTTGCCGGAGTCGCTCCAGAATGACAGGAAGAACAAATGCATATTGAGCATAACGAGACGTCTCTTGTACGGGCAAATACGGGATAGCCTCGTAGGGTATGTGGAAAATTTGAACAGGCTCCATTTCAACAGCAGCATAAGCGATGTCAGAATGCACGGAGGAACGTCGAGATGGGGCACATATAGGCCAGACGGGTCGATATCGCTCAACTTCAGCCTTTTGTTCATGCCTAAGGAATGCCTGGAGTACGTGGTTGTGCACGAGCTTGCGCACACAAGAGTGCGGGGGCACACGCAAAGATTCTGGAGCATTGTGGGTTCCGTGATCCCAGATTACAAAAAACGCAGGAAACTTCTGAACGAGTACGACTACTCTGATGTGTGCGGTGAAGGCCCAGCCACTCGCAGCGAATAGCTGTGAATGTTTATATATTTTGCATCCTCTTGCTTCTGCATGAATCTCTTACTTGTCAGGATAGCCAGCACCATAATCATAGCAACGGCATACATGCTGTTTGACATATTCAACAAAAGGAATGTCCCGGGCATCTTTGCATATGCGACTTTGGCATATGCTGCAGCCCTAACGCTGCTGTATCTCAATACCGCAGCGATTCTCACAAGCGTGGCAATTGCGCTTGTGGTGCTAGGCGTAGGCTACGTGACATACAGGTCGGGTATGCTAGGTGCTGCAGATGTGATCGAGTTTGCAGCCTTGTCCCTTATCATGCCAATACAGCCGGCGCCATTGATAGCAGGCAGCATGCCACAGTTAGGCATACCGTTCGTCGTGTCAGTGATCATAGGCACGGGAATAGTGGCATTGGTGATAGTGCCGATATACTACATACCGAAGGCCAGGTGCAACAAAAAAATCATGCGTGTGGGTAGGAGCAGCGCGATAAAGGCCTTGGCAATCGTGGCAGCATACCTGTTTTTTGCTATCGCGCTTAATGAGATAGGCGGGATCACGCTGCACAGCGCCATAATATTGGCAGTGCTGCTCATAGGCTCAGCCACGATAACGCTCTTTGAGGAGCCAATAACAGGCGTTATGGTGAAATATGCGCCTGTCGGCGATTTTGAAGAGGGTGACCTGATCGCGTTCAACCTCATGAGCCGGCAGGACATAGAAGCCACAAGGAAAAGGATCAAGCACTTCGACAGGCTCGTCACATATGAACTGATAAAGGAGATGCGCACCAAACACATCACCAAGAAGTTTCCGGTGTACAAAGAAGCACTCCCGCTCGCGCTGCCAATATTGATAGGCGTTGTGCTCTCACTTCTGTTCGGAAACATTTTCTTATTCATACTTCCAATCCTGTTATGAAGATTGATTAATGCGAGAAAACCAGATGAACAGAATGATAACAAAAACCAAACATGAAGGTAAACAAGAAATGCTGTTCATGGACTGGCAGGAGTATGGGGTGCTGCTCGAAAAACTTGCGATGCAGATCAGCGTATCACAAGAAAACAACTTTGACTGCATTGTTGGCATTCCGAGAGGAGGATTGCCTGTAGCAGTCTACTTATCGCACCACCTCAAAGTGGAGATGTTCGGCAAGATCCCCGGCGAGGAGCTCATTGGCAAGAAAATATTGCTGGTGGACGACATAAGCGACAGGGGAGACACCTTAAAGGAGTGGGTCGAGAGACTAGAGAGTGCTGGAAACGAAGTCACGACGGCCACAGTCGCCTACAAAAAGACCAGCAAATTTAGACCTTCGTTCTACGCCGAAGAGATCGACAAATGGATCGTGTTTCCGTATGAGGTAGGCAAAGACTAGACAGTACCATATTCAAGACCCGAACGGAACTATTTTAATTTTGTGCATCGAGAACATTACGGTGGGTATAATGAGATATGCTAGAGAGCACGTGAAACGTTATTGGGGATTCGCATACAGGAGGAGCATGGGTGTGTCGCTGATTTCTTTTGCGCTGATACTTGCGATAGGCACCGCGTTCACAAACCTTGTCGGGAACTCCATCAGCAACGGCATGATCATAGAGGTCATATTTTGGGGAATGTTGATAGCGATAGACATGATGGTGCTTTCGACAAGTTTTGCTGGCGCACACATATCAAGCGTAAGGCTTATGAACGACAAGGAGCAAAATGCGCATTCGGGGCGCGTTGGGATCTGGCTTGCTGTGCTTGTACTGGGCGCAATAGCATTTGTGGTGCCTATGTTGTTATTCAGCGGGCCGCTGTCATTCATAGTTTTCATGTTCTGCCTTGGAGGAATGTTTCTGCTCACATACACGTCTGTGCTAGTCATCTTCAGGCATGCATATCATGAGGTCGCGATAGCAGCAGGAACCCTGTGGATTGCATTCTTGATAAGCTTTTCGTGTGCGAAAGTCGTACCAAGCGGCATCCCGGCCACAGCAATCACGGCATATGCCCTGTTCATATCAACGGTAGTGGTGATACTTGTGACAGGAGTAACGGGCATGGTGATGCTCTTCAATGCGTCAAGGGAATTTTCCAGTGACTTCGTAGAGGACGCAACGTCTAAGAATAGGGCGCAGGTCGCGCGCAGGGCATCCAGAAGAAGGCGCTCAAGATAGCTTGCGCATCACTGCAATAAAGACATCCCGACACAAAAATCACGTGAATGTTGCAGTGAGAACTGTGTTGGAGCTGAGCGAAAGCACCGTGTTCTGAGAGGCGGTAGACTCTACTGTTGAAGACGGAGTGACCGACCACGATACGAACGCATGCCCAGCTGCCGGCAGCGCATATATGGTAATGCCTCTACTTACAAAGTATGCAGTATCGCCATCGGGGTATGAAACCCCGTTTAGAACGATTGTACCATAGCTTGCGTCAGCACCCACATGGAAGGTTATAGAGTAAAGTGACGTGCCTGAAGGGCTAATAGCCTGAAGGGAAGAGCCAGCAGTCTTATAGGTCGGGGCCGTGCAACTTGCAAAGGACCCCCCGTTGCAGATCTCATAAGTAATCAGAAATGACGTCAATAATTGCGATCCCATAGGAAGGTTCTGCGCTCCGGAAACTGTCGCGTCGCATACAGCCTCACCACCTACTGGCAGAAATGAGGGGACACATTCCCCTATGCCATACTGCGTTTCCGAACCTGAACCAGTGATTGTCGCGTTGAATGCGTTTGAAGGAAAATACAGCGCCTGGCCAAGATTGTTCTGGAACACAACAGTCAGTGTGTTAGCGGCAAAGAGAGAGTCGAGGCATTGAAATAAAGGAGTGATTGTGCACTGCGAAGGTATGTAGCTCCGAACGGGGTGCGACAAAGATATTATCGCCACTGTTGCAACAAATACACCAAGTATCAGCAATGCCCAGGAATATGTGAGGACAAACTCCATCGAAGACTGTTGCCGCATGGATGCACTGGTAAGCAGAAGAAGTGCAATTATTTATGCGTTCTGGATTGCGGAGACGCAAGCTGAAGGCCTACAAGAAAGTTATTAAGTTTCATCGACCCATATCACTCGCATGAACAAGTTTGAAGCGATAGTCAGGCTGACGCGCATAGAGCATAGCGCAATGCTAGCCATAGCAGTCATAGCCGCGGAGATCATTGCTGGGGCGCTGCCTGGAGCACCGGTTCTTGTTCTCAGTCTGGTCACTCCGATATTCATCAGCATGGGCGCATTCGCACTTAACGATTATTTTGATGTAGAAGCGGACACAGTAAACAAGATACGCAGACCGTTGGTGGTCGGCGCGATGAGCGAAAAAGATGCGCTTGCGATAGGAATGATTACACTGCTCATCGGAGTAGCTGCGAGCGCGCTCATAAACAATCTTGCGCTCATCGTAGCAATCATTTTCGCATTCGTAGCGATAATATACAGCTATAAGCTGAAGGACACTCCGCTTATAGGCAACGTCCTTATCGCACTGTCCATGGCGATACCGTTCATATACGGGAACCTTGTGGTCGTGAACGTGGTCCTGCCTAGCATTGTGATGATTGCGACCGTGGTATTCTTGAGCGGCCTTGCAAGGGAGATACACGGCATGATAAGGGATCATGTCGGCGATGTGAAGGCAAGGCGTACGAAGAATATCGTGCGTCAACTCGGAATCAAGCGTGCGTCCTATGCTGCGCTTGTGTTCTACATCGAGGCAATAGCAATAAGCATTTACATGTTCTTTGTGACTGCCCCGTTTGCGCACAACGCGGTGTACCTGATACCGATACTTCTTGTTGATGCGGCCTTGCTTTACGTCGCGCTCGGATACCTGGGCAGGCCATCAAGGGAATTCTTCGATAGTGCGAGGAACATAAGCCTTGTTGCCATGGCAGCATCCATACTTGTTTTCATTACCGCTACGTTCGTCTACATAGGCATCTGAAAGAGAAACAGAAAAGAGAAAGAGGCGTGCGGTTTACTCCTGTGGAGCCATCTGCCTAGCGTCAACCTTGGTTTCGAAGTCATCCACAGAGTACTTGAATTCTTCATTTGAAGATATCGCACCTCTGGCTTTCAGAATTTCCCTAGCTAACAGGTAGTACACGAAAGCAAGGGACCTCCGGCCGTGGTTGTTCGCAGGTATTACCAGGTCTATGAATTTCGTGGAGTTGTCTGTGTCGCAGAGAGCTATTATCGGTATGTTGACCTTGGTGGCTTCCTTCACGGCCTGCTTCTCGTTCCTCGAGTCGCTGATGAACAATAGCTTCGGCTCTATGAAGTCGGACCTGTTCGGGTTCGTGAACACTCCCGGCACGACCCTCCCCTTTACGAACTTAGCGCCTATGAGCTCTGCGAATTTCTGCGCAGGCGCGATGGCGTAGATCCTTGAAGCCGTCGCGACAACGTCGCCAGGCGCGTACCTGGCTATGAATTTCGCTGCAACAGCAATCCTGGCATCTATCGTCTTGATTCCAAGCAGATATAAGCCGTCATTCCTGACGCGGTAGATGAACTTCTTCATGCCGGGGCTCTTCACTTTAGTAGCGAAATGCACGCCAGCATCGCGATAATCTTCCTGATTTGCCAAGAGTTGCTCTTCTGCCATAATACCATCCTACATTTTTCACTTCATAAAGCATCTGGGGCCGCCGAGATTTTCAGGCCTTTTGTTTTTGAATTCCCGGAATATTTCATCGCTCGGGTCTTCAGCACCCCATGCTGAAAGCCTACCAAACTAGCAGACGACCCCGTCATCATACTCTACCAAACTGCATGAATTCGTCTATAAGCTCTATGTTGCTTATAAACATGCGCCTACAGCAATACCGCTTCACTCCAAGCTCGTCGAGCACCTTCTCTGCAGACTCGTGCTCCTTGCTCACGCGCCTGTCGTACTCGTCCCACTTGTCCGCAATTACAGCACCGCAGCTGAAGCACCTGACTGGCATCATCATAGTATCATCTATAAGATTTCTGGAACCTCGCTCTTGCCTTCGGGCCCTTGAACTTCTTCGGCTCGACCCTTCTAGGATCGTCGACAAGAAGGAACCTGTCGTACTGCGCGCAGATGGAGCGTATTGTGTCTCCGTCTGCAAACTCGGAAATTCCTTTTGCCACGGCGCTTCTTGCAGCCTGAGCCTGACCGCTCTGGCCTCCGCCGCGCACGTTCAAGTATATGTCAACGCCCTTTGCAAAATCTTCTGTTATGCTTGATATGTGCAAAGATTCAAGTATGAGCTTTCTGAGCTCCACCGGCTCCATCGTCGATATGTCAAATCTGTTGAATCGTACAACGCCTGTGCCTTTCCTAACAGAAGCCCGAGCTATAGCGTTCTTTCGCCTGCTCTTCACGAAGACAATCCGCTCTGCCGCCTTTTTTGATGGCCTCCTTTTTGGAGCTCCTGACACAGCCGCACCAGCCCGGGACCGTCTCGCCGGAGTCTTGGTCTGTGCTGCTGCCGCAGGCGCGGCCTCTTGCACTTGCATTGGCGTTGTTGTTGCTGCGTCTACCATATAATCATCGACCATATCCTAGCGATTGCGAAAGCTCCCTCATGGTCATGTGGGGCATGTATATAGCATTAGCATCCTTTGTTTTTATCTCTATTGGCTTTACCTTTGCAAGCCCCGCGGGCGTTCCAATGAAGACTGTAAGCTTCCTGTACGCAGTCCTGCCTCTTGTCTTTGCATAGGGCAGCATTCCGCGTACTGCGCGCTTCAAGAGCATGTCAGGCCTTCTCGGCCAGTATGGCGAGAATTCCGGATTCTGCTTCTCCTGAAGGTTTATCCTTGTAGTATACTTCTTGACTATCGAGTCTCTGCTTCCGATGATTATCGCGTTCTCCGCGTTTATCACTGCGACGTCCTTGCCGGCAAGCAGATCCCTTGCGATAGTGCTTGCAAGCCTGCCAAGGATCTTGCCCTTCGCGTCATAAACCAAACATGATGGATTGAGTTCTCGCATTTGATCACACCAGTATGTGAGGCTTGCTCATGCCGAGCATGTCCTTGATGCTCATTATTTTGCAGTTCGCGGCCTTGAGGCTTTTGAGAGCAGATGCCGAGAATGAAATGGCTGCAATATTAACGCTATGATTCATTTGACCCATGCCGAGCACTTTGCCTGGCACTATGACGTTGTCGCCCTCCTTTGTGTGCATGCTTATCTTGTAGAGGTCGACGCTCGCCCTTTTCCTTGAAGGCACTGCCACAAGCGCGTACACCCTGTTGTAGAATGGCTTCCGCTTGTCCCTCGGCACCTTGCCGACGACTTCGAGCCACTCCTTTATGTCTCTCCTCTCTACGTTGAGCTTCTTCATAGTAACACACGAAGTTAAAGCAGGCAATCCGCAAATCAGCTAGATAGCACTTGAAGCAAGCGCCTGCCATCTACTTTAACCTAAAGAAAGTATTTAAGGGTTTCTTGTGCTCGGCTCTAAAGCATCATAATGCAGCGATGCTTACATCCTGCAATTTTAGCTCATGTCGGGACTTCCAGAACCGCTCAAGGCGCCTCTTGGAATCGAAATCAAGCGTCAACGCGGATATCGCATCCTTGCCTCCTGCACCCGGAAGCTTTGCCACGAAAGCACCATGCTTCTTGCTTTCTTCTATCAAAGATGTGCATTCGTCGGGTTCCACGCATGTATTGCTAAGGTCCCCAAGCAGCTTCGTCAGGGCTCTTCCGCTGTCGAACGCAGCCTTGAATTCTTCGTAAGCACTCCGGTCACCATTCTTAATCTCCTTAAGGGCATTCACAGCCTTTTCGTTTTCAGCGTTTAAGACTTTAGCTAACTTATCATACGTTTCTGGATCTTTCCTCTTGAAATCGGACACGCTGCCCACAGCTTTTGTTGTTATCATCGACTCGTCAACAAAGTTTGCGAACGAGAGCCTGAATTCTCCGGGCATCTGGAAAGACTCTATGGAATAATCCCATTCTCTTTTTATCAGCTCGAGAAGTTGTGAATTCGCATAGTCTGCAGGAAGGGATTGCACGATCTCAGGAGAATGCCGCTTGTATAGTATGCTTCCGTGTGTTGCCGCCGCTATGTCGAATCCGCTGCCGACCTTTCCAGTGGCAATGCTGTGCGCAGACTGTGCAAGCTTGTGAAGAGCATCGTCCTTTTTTGGATCCACTTCAAAAGCCTTGAGCAATGCGTTTATCGTAGCAACAGTGACTGCTGCACTGCTCCCTAGACCGCTCTTTGCGACTTTACCCTCAGTAACTGTGTAAGAGAAAGGGCCGTCGCTGTTTGTAATAACCCTAAAGCCGTTTAGCCTAATTCCGAGCGCTGAAATGAAACGAGATGCCACCTCTACCGCAGTCTTCATCAACACAAGCTCTTTAGGAACCTCTGAAGTTATCTTTCCAGAAGCTAAGTCGATTGTGCCCTTCACGTAGCAATTGAGTTGAGGTGCAACAAATTCGACGCTGTTGCCAATCATCTCTTGCGCACGCGCATTGACATAAGCGGTGACAGATGTCACGTAAGAGATTTTGGGCTTGTCAAGCACAGAGTACCCGCCAATCCAGAGTATCTTTCCAGGGGCACGTGCGTTTGTATCGAATCCCATGTTACTACCTAGAACATTATTTTGAAGAGAGTTTCAGAACATCTATCAGCGATTCGTCATCGCCCAGTAGTTCAGGGCCATTGCCAACACCTGCAACAACAATCACCTCGATTCCTTCGATGCCCTTTATCCAGTCTATCACTTTCGTGACGTTCTCTTCGACGGTTATGATGTGCGCGTTGGCACCAGCATCAAAGGTATAGCCTGCAATCACTTTGCCCTCGTTCTTGTTTAGCTCTTCTACAGCATAGATTACTGCTCTTGAATTGTCGTCCAGATACAGTATCGGAGGGGTGGTGTCGAGCAGCGTAGCATGCATGTTGTTGCTCTCCTTCATCACGACCTCTGCAAGCCCGGATAGATCTTTTTTCTTTAATGCATCTTCAACGCTTGCTATGTGCTTATCCACGACTTCTTGCCTCGCCACATACAAGGGACTTGTCTTTACGGTCTGAGCCATGCCGGCCCTCGATGACACTTTCTTCTTGGCGCTTGAAACGATCACAATTATGTCTTTTAGATCAGACCAGTAACTTGCAGGATAAAGCTGATGCGCAAATGAGTCAGAACCGTCAGCCATGACACCTTTCTCCCATTTTACAATGCCCCCCATTACACTTCTACATGCGCTCCCGCTTCCCTGCCTCGCAACTATTGAAAGCTCCTTTTCTGAAAGGCTCAGGCCAAGTGCCTTGGAAACGGCATATATCAGCGTAGCTATTCCAGAAGCGCTCGAAGCCAGACCGCTTGCAGTCGGAAACGAATTCTCAGACACAACCAGAACGTGCGACTTGTTGCCTGCGCGTGACCTCAGCTGGTTCATAACATAGAATCTTTCGGCCACATCCTTGTCGTTCAGATCCTGCTTCTTGCCATTTATGTAGAATATGTCCTCAGCAAGCTTTTCCGAGAACAACACGCTTGCCTTTGTGTAAAGATTGAACGGAGCACCTTTGACTGCAGTCGTTTCGCCCTTAAGTGTAAGGCTTATCGACGAATTGCAGGGCAGAATGAGCTTTTCTTCTCTTTTGCCCCAGTACTTCACCAGCGCTATGTTTGGCGTGCCGCGGTAGGTAACAACATTCTCCATTAAACATCAGCCACAAACAGTTGATTTAGTTAATGATAAAGATGCTTGGTTTTTTAGGATTAAAAGGGTTGATATGTGTTTGTTAAATGACGAATATGCATGAAGGTATTAATGCTTGGGATATAGAGTAGGGATGATTTGATGAAAGATCTGGAAGTGAAAGCGCCGGCAAACATCAAGATAGGAGGCGAACATTCTGTTGTTTATGGAGGGCCTAGCCTATCTGCCGCAATAGCGCTTTTTGCCACTGCAAAGATAAGCAGCACTGATTCTGATAAGCTAGAAGTGGTGCTGCAAGACCTTAATCGCTCGAGCTCATTGGATGAGCAGACATTGAAAGAGCTCTACAAAGAGTATGGGACAAGAGACATCACCAAACCGGATTCGATTGCGGCATACATAGAGAATAATGAGAAAAGTATTGGAAAGGAGATGCTGCCATACGCAACTATCGCAGCTAGATTGTTTGCAGAGCAGGGAATTTCAGCCATTGGCAAAAAAGTCGTTGTTAGGTCTGATGTTCCGTTCCAGAAAGGTTATGCAAGCAGCGCAGTATGCTCTGCAGCATTCACAATGGCGCTAGTGAAAGCTTCGGGAAAGAAGCTTGATGACAGAACAGCAATAGACATCATAAGAGACGGTGACAGAATAGTGCACAGGTCGGAGACTGCAGGAAGAATAGATGTTGGGCCCATATACTTTGGTGGATTTGCGAAGTTCACATCGGCAGAAGGGGTGACAAAAGAAAACATCACGACTCCTGCAAACTTTGTAATAATAGATACGGGCCCTAAGCCATCGACCGCAGAGATGGTTAAGAAAGTAAGGGATTTATACAACAGAGACACCAAAAGCACGGCAGATATCCTGAAGAACATAGATGACTGTGTTGAAAAAGGCACAGAGGCGTTGAAAAGAGGGGACCTGAACGAACTTGGAAGGCAGATGTCAAGAAATCAGGACCTTCTTGCAAAATTAGGAGTGTCTTCTTCAAGAATAGACACTGCAGTTTCCATAGCAACATTAAACGGCGCCTATGGTGCAAAACTTTGTGGTGGCGGAGGGGGGGGCATGGCAGTGGCGCTTGTCGGCAGCGAAAATGAAGCTGCACGTGTGATAAAGGCACTGAAATCCCAAGGATTCGAAGCATACACCACGCACATCACGTTCGAAGGTGCAAAAGAGCAGCAATAAATATCTGGAAATTTTAAGAAACCCTAAAGGGATAGCATGAAAGAAAAATCAATCCAGGCAAAAGACATGGACTCATCGAAGAAAGACACCCCGATATTTGTAGATTCTGTTGAGGAATTGCAAGGGCTTGATGGAAGTACTCTACGTGCAAAGCTAGGAGATAGGGAATTTGTAAGGCACATAAACCCTGATGAAACAATAGGCGGATTCGTAGAATCAACTGCGGCCGTATCTACAATAGCATACATAGACGTAAGCGCCCTTGTAACGGACAAAGCACAGATTCTGGGAAGCACAATGGTAGAATCATATGCACGAATTCGTGATAAGGCACTTATCATCGACGGAGACATTGAAGAGGGAGCCATCATATGTGAAGAGGCAAAAGTTACCAGCGCATGTATTGCTAAAGGCGTTAGGTTAGGAGGAAATGCGCATGCAGCCCGTGAAAAAGTAACCACCAATAGAGATACGGACGAGCGGCTAGAAAAATTATTGCACAATGACTCAAGGCATCATTGTGAAAGCTTGTTCCGCAGACATTGAAGTCAGAAATAATGATGCAAAAAGCAGTATCGAAGAGATAGAGAATTGCTTGTAGTAGTCTTTATGATTGCGGATGGAACTGGTTCATTGTAGAAAGCCAGTGAGAAGGCCAGCTATTTGCAGGTAGCATCTTGCCCACTATAAAGCCAACAATTATCAAGAGGATGGTGGCTGCAACGAATTTTCCGATCGCAAGGTAGATCTCCCTACGGGTCGGTCGGTCTGCTTTGAGCTTCTTGGCTATATAATAAGCAAAAATCGGCCCGCTGAGGAACCAGAGAACATCGATCGAGACTTCGAAATCTACATGAGCGCCGGAGATGAGATTTGGTATGTACGCTACCGCATAAACTGGAATAAGCAAGATGTTGAGGAGAGTAAGAACTCCAAAATAATAGGCGTATTTGTAAAAGACCTCTGTGTCTACAAACGCCAAGGAAAGTCCGAACCCTATAACATAGGGTATCGCCTCGGTGCTATTGTTTAAGACAGCATCAACAAGCCCATTGGAACGAGGCATGTCTACGAAAATGACAGAGAGCACGGCACAGGCAATTAGCAAAAAGCCTATAGGCGTCCAGATCTTATGGAGCCTCAGTTTTATATCGCCATTTGCTGTTGTCAAGGCGAACCCCACTATGGCCAAACCGAAAAGGGTTATCCAGATGGCATAGGGCAAGGCACCGCGGAAGCTTGTATAATGATACACCATCTCCAAGAACCCGGAGATAAAAAGAAATGAGATAATGCCAAACATGACGCGATTCATCAGAGGTGTTTTTTGTCTCATCATAACGTCGGTTAGATATGAGCAGGACAGTATAAAAAGTGTGTAGCGTATTCTGACCATCAAAACGAAGTGTAGAAAGAGCCCTCAGAGCAAGGCAATACTATGATGCTGGGATGAGATTTTAACAATACGAGCATCTATTCGCGTGCTGTATCCTCAATAGTGAAATAGTCACTTACGGCCTTCAAGTCATCGAAGATGAGATCGGGTTTTGCGGCCTCAAGATGCATTCGCAAGCCCATCCCAGATAATACTGAAATCGCTTTGCATCCGGCATCTCTTGCAGCAAGCACATCGATCACTGCATCGCCAACGTAGTAAGTTTTTGAGGGATTGTAGTTTAGCTGTTCCATTATCTTCGTTATGCCTTCCCCTGACGGTTTTTGGTTTTTTACATCTTCACCTGAGAGCATAAGGGAGAACTTTTCCAATCCAATCCCAGGCAGATCCCTATCCATTGCAGCCTTGCTGGAGTTGGAGAATATGGATAGAGTACAGCCGTTTTTCTTGAGCAAATCAAGAACGTCCTTTACATAAGGATATGTCTTTATCAAAGGTTTTGCTTCGACGGAATCAAAAAATTTGTGGTATATCCAATGAGTCCTTTCCAAGTCCTTGAGATCCTGGTCTGTGAGCTGCTCTTCACAGATTTCGTCAAGACGTTTTTCTGCGTCTCTGTGAGCAAGTATCTGTCCTAGATCTTGTTTTGATTTGGTTAGAGCCAGAAGGGCCTTAAGGCATTGGACCGATCTGTTGTACCTACCTAAACCGCGCATGTGCCAGGTATCTTCTACACGAAAGCAGTATTCTTTGTTTAACGCCGCAAAAACCCGCCTATTGCTTTCGTCCAACGCGATGGAAGAGTCTCTGAGGACACCGTCGACGTCGAATATCAGCAGATAGTTGCTCCCAGCAACAGCCACGAGATCACTTGTTATCAGTAGCAAACATATGCGGGGGTATATATTAAAGCCTCCATTTCAATCGATTTTGCCTGATTAACCGATCGATTTCAATCGGCTAGACAGGACGAGGGTAAACTAGACTATCCTCGTTGTTTGGACCTTTTTATATACTTTGACGTCGATATTCTACCAGGTGAAAAACATGAACCCATTATTGATTAGCGGATTCGGTAACTTCATAAGCGTAGATAAGCGAAAGCTCGTTATTGTCAATAAGCTGGAAAATACCAGGCTAGAGTTCAATCCCCATCAGATCCTTTATGACGGTATAGTATTGGACAGTTATACCGGAAGCATAACTTTTGAGGCGATGAGGTGGCTTATGAAGCACGATATTGCCTTAACATTACTGAACTGGAATGGCAACCTTCTAAGCGTAACATTGCCCAATGAGCCTGTTTCGGGCAAGCTGAGGCTTAAACAGTATGAGGCTTATACTGACAGTAAAAGGCGAGCCACTATAGGGATGAGCATCATTAAGGAAAAGGTAAGGCAGTCCAGAAACCTGCTTAATGAACTGTCTAATTATTATCCTGAGATAAGGGCTGACAAGTTGGATTTAGGGCATTTGAACAACTATGGTTCACTACTCACGGCGGAAGGGAACGAGGCCATAGCTTATTGGGCTAACTTAAAGCTGATTTTTGATAAGCTCTATCCAGAATTCAACTTTGCCGGAAGGAATAGCAGACGCCAATCATGGAATATGAACGCAAGTTCCGAGTGCAATGCACTTCTCAACCTTGGTTATTCTCTATTGGAGTCCGAGCTTCGGAGGGACATTGGTGCCTTGGGCCTTGACAACTCTATCAGCTTCGTGCATGAGCTAAAGGCAAGCCGGTCTAGTTTGGTTTACGATTTGCAGGAAACCTTCAGATGGCTCATAGATCTAAGTGTCATTCAGCTTCTAGAAGAAAGAAAGATCAATAAAACAGACTTTTTGGTAACTGAAAACTACAATATCAGAGTAAGGGAGTCCGGGGTCAGAATGCTGATCGAGAAGGTGAAAACTAACTTCAATTCAACCGCAAACTTCAGAGGCAAGAATTATAGCTACCGCAACATATTATATGAAAATATAGCCAGTTTCGCGAAGAGCATATTGACTGGCGCTGACGTGGAGTTCGACATACCGCTTGTAAAGCTAAAGAGGCAGGATACTGAATCACTACGAGATATGATACTAAATATGACCCCTGAAAAGAGGAAAAGACTTGGCCTCGCACGCAACACAGTTTGGTACATACAACGAAATATAAGAGAAGGTAAAAGGATTAGAATATATCCTAAGGTAAAATCAAAAATTAGTCAGTTAGGCTGATATAAAGGTATAATAAGTTATACTTGCATAAAAGAAGTACACAAAATGCGCTATGGCAACGCTATACAAATGGCCGACTATTTCTGGGTGAAGTTATAAAGAGTTAATGTTCAATTATTGTTAGTGGATACTGTAGGAAAGGGGAAGTATATGGCAAAGGAGTTAGGAAAAATTGAACATATTGACATAAAGTCTGTTTGGCCAAATGAAGAAAGAGATTTTACTCCGTGGGTAAAAGAGAATATCTCTAAAATATCTGCATTAATCGGGGAAGATATAGAAGATGTAAGCAATGAAGTTAACGTCGGAAATTATTCGGCAGATCTTGTAGGGAAGATTGCAGGCACGGACGACATGGTTGTTATAGAAAATCAATATGGTGAGACAAACCATGATCATTTAGGAAAACTCTTAACTTATCTGTCAGGTAAGGGGGCAAAAATAGGGATATGGATTGCAGAAACCTTTAGAGAAGAACATATCGCGACGCTAGATTACCTCAATAACAATATAAAGCAAGATGGGCCGAGTCTGTTTGGAATAAAAATAGAAGTCAAGAAGATCGGGGATTCGTTGCCCGCCCCTGAATTAGTAGTTGTTGTAAAACCGAATGAGTATCAGAAAGAGGTATCTAAAGAAGTGCTAAGTGAGGCTGAGCAAAGACTCCAGAAAGTCAGATTAGAATTCTTCACACAGTTAGCTGATAAATACAAGCAGCAGAATCCTTCTTGGAATAAGGTAAAGGCGTCGCCTCAACACTGGCTTTCATTCGGTGCAGGAAAATCTGGATTCTCTTATTCTTGGCTATTTAGGATGGCTAATGGGTGGCATTTTGCAATTGAACTCTATATTGATGTACATGATAGAGAAGAAAATAAAAGAATCCTTAAAGAACTGGAACAAATGCATGACGTGATTGAAAAAGAACTTGGATTTGGACTAGATTTTCAGGAACTACCGGATGCACGCGCCTCACGTATTGAGATTTCTAAACAAACAAGTGGTCCTATAACAAAACTTAGCGAAACGGAAAAAGAAGAACTTATAAAGTGGGGAATTGAAAAAATGAGCATATTCTCAAAAGTTTTAACGAAATACATAAGGCAACTTGAATAAGAATATATAATTGGTGATGTTTATGCCTATTTTAGACTGGATTGGTAAAGACGCCGTTGTAAATCATGACAAAGAGGTTCCTTTTAGACTGTTAAAAAAAGTAAAATCGCTTTCTGTTGATGAAAATTCTCAGAACCTAATTATTCATGGAGATAATTTAGAGGGACTAAAAGCACTGATGCCGTATTATCAAGGAAAAGTAAAATGCATCTATATAGATCCTCCATATAACACTGGAAATGATGGGTGGGTTTATAATGATAAAGTAAATTCACCTAAAATTAAAAAATGGCTAGGAAAAGTGGTAGGAAATGAATCTGAAGATTTATGTAGGCATGACAAATGGCTGTGCATGATGTATCCACGATTGAAACTGCTGTACCAACTTTTAAAAGAAGACGGAGCGATTCTAGTGTCAATAGATGATAATGAAGTGCATAATTTACGTTTAATCATGGATGAAATATTTGGAGAAAAGAATTTCCTAGCGACTATAATCTGGCAAAGAGCTTATGCACCTGTAAGTTTGAATAAATATTTTTCCCAGAATCACGATTATATTGTAGCATATACGAAGAACTTAGATTCATTTTCAATAAATAAACTTGAGAGGACAGAAAAACAGCTAAAAGACTATAAAAATCCTGATAACGATCCTCGCGGTCTATGGAAGTTAGGCAATCCTTCTGTAGGTCCGGCAATCGAAAAAAATATTTATGAGATAGTTACTCCTAGTGGAAGAAAATTACTTCCACCAAAAGGAAGAAGTTGGTTGTATAGTGAAAAACGTTTTGAGGAACTGAAGAAAGATAACCGAATATGGTTTGGAAAGGAAGGAGCAAGCATGTGGGGTCCAAAACTCTTTTTGAGTGAAGTAAGTCCTGGAATTACACCTTTAACTCTTTGGGAATATAAAGAGGTTGGGCACACACAAGATGCAAAAAGAGAAATAAAAGTATTATTTCCAGAGGAAGCTAATCCTTTCCCAACACCCAAACCCGTTGAATTATTAAAAAGAATAATTAAACTCACTTCAAATAAAGAAGACCTTGTTTTGGATTCTTTTGCCGGTTCAGGCACAACTGGAAATGCTGTATTAGATTTAAACAAAGCAGATGGTGGGCATAGGAAATTTATTTTAGTTGAGCTTGAAGATGGCATTGCAAAAGATATTACTGCAGAGAGAATTAAAAGAGCTATTAAAAAATACGATTATAAAGATGGTTTTGAATATTGTGAATTAGATAAACCGCTATTCAATGAATACGGTCAAATTGATGAAGAATGCTCATTTGATCAGTTGGCGACATACATTTACTTTACCGAGACTAATACTAATATTGATAAAGGAACGATGTCAGGAAATTTCATTGGTGAATATAATGAAACCGAATATTATCTTATCTTCAAAGAAAGAGGTAAGAATGTACTGAATAAGGAATTCTTAAAGAAACTTCAAAAAGACAGTAAAAAGAGGGTAATTTACGCTGATAAATGTCTAATCGACGAGAAGACATTAGAGAAGTATAAAATTCAATTCAAACAGATTCCTTATGAGGTAAAGGTGTATTAAATGAAGCTCAAAATTTATCAACAAAAGGCCTTAGATAAAATTAATGAGTTCCTTAAAGAGTTAGAAAAACAAAAACCAGCGTATGCTTATATGTATATAACAAATCAACCGTATAAAAGCGATTTCTTTGGCGACGATGTTCCTTCTATTTGTATAAAAATACCAACAGGTGGTGGGAAAACCTTAGTCGGCTGCCATTCTATATGCCAGATTATGGACTCCTTTCTAAAAGAAAAAATGGGGAAAGGAATAGTGATGTGGTTTGTTCCTTCTGAGGCAATTAAAAGTCAAACATTAAAAAAGTTCAAAGATAGGAATGACATGCACAGAAAAGTACTCGATGAGTCTTTTGATAATAATATAAAAATATTTTCAAACGAGGAAGCTTTAAGGATAAAAAAAGATGACGTAGAAAATAATCTTTGCCTTATAGTTTCCAGTCTAGATGCATTTAGAAAAGAAAAGGCCTTACAGAATAAATATAAAGTTTATAAAGAAAATGGCGAATTATTAGGTCATTTTGAGAATATAGAAGATTCTAATATATTAGAAAAAGACGAGTCCGGAGTAATAAAATCTCTGGCTAATGTGATTAGATTTAGCAACCCCTTGATCGTTATAGATGAAGGTCATAGAGCTAAAACTTTGTTATCAATTGAGTTTTTGAAAGGCCTAAATCCAAGTTTTGTAATAGAGTATACTGCTACGCCTAGATCAGAGAGTAATGTTTTAATGAGAATATGTTCTTCTGAATTGAAAGAAGAAAACATGGTAAAGCTGCCTTTAGTATTAGAAAGTCATACGCAATGGCAAAATGCAATTAAGCAAGGCGTATTAAGACGGGAGGAATTAGAGAAATTAACAAAAAAAGAGAAGGGGGAACGCATAAGGCCAATCACATTATTACAGGCAGAACAAGAGAAGGAAAGCGAAAAGAAAGTGACAGTAGGTAAGATCAAGGAATTTCTTCTAAAAGAATGCAATGGTATGGTCAAAGAGGAAGAAATAGCAATTAAAACCTCAAAACAGAATGACCTAGAAAATATTGATTTGTTTGGTAATAAATGCAAAATAAGGTATATTATTACAGTTAATGCTTTGGCTGAAGGATGGGATTGTTCCTATGCTTATATCCTAATCTCTGTTGCGAATATCGGCTCTAGAATTGCTGTTGAACAAATTATAGGACGAATTATGAGATTGCCTTCTGCTTCGAGAAAAGAAAATGAAGATCTAAATCGGAGCTATATATTCGCCTCAGCTAAGAATTTTAATGAGGCCGCTACAGAGATTATATCAGGATTAGAAAGCAACGGCTATAGTAGACTTGATCTAATTAATGCAGCAGATAGACAAGAGCAATATCAATTTGAGGTTGAAAGAAGAGTTAGTGAAGACTTTGCTCCTCCAATGATGGCTTACGAAGATGAAGAACTATCTTTTGAGGAATTAATAGGCGAAAATTTTGAATTGGCGAAGCAAGATGCCAAAATTGATTTTAAAGTACATTATGACAGCGATGGAAGAGCAATCATCGATATAAAAGAAGGAGACAAATGGATAAGAGGAGCACAAAAAGTGCTAAAAATAACTTACCGGGATAAAAATTGTTCTAAGAGCGAGTTGATACAATGGCTAGATAAACGGTTAAGATTTACGATGCTTGACAAAGAGGATAGGGTAGCATTCTTGGAGAAGGCCTTAAATAATATAAAAGGGTACACTCTTCAGGATTTGTCTGTTAATCGTTATCTACTTCTTGACAAACTAGACAGTGCAATAAATAAGATACTAGTAAACCATGCCAAAAATAATTTCGATAAATATGTGAAAGAAGGCAAAATCAAAACAAAGTCATTTGAAAAGTTCTCTGATAAGATAATGCTGGAAGAGGAGTTGCCACAAGAATTTAATAAAAATTATTACAAGAAGATTGACAAATTAAATAAAGAAGAAAACACCTTTATAAATAGACTTGATTTAGATACACTATCTAATATCCGATTTTGGATAAGAAACAGAGAGAAGAAAGATCCATTTTACTTGCAGGGTTGGAAACCAAATAAATTTTATCCGGATTTCGTTGCGGTTACAGAAAAGGGTAACATCTTGGTATTAGAGTGGAAAGGGGAGCATCTAGTCACTAACGAAGACACTACCTATAAAGTGCAAGTGGCAAAAGAATGGGAACACTTGGGTAATGGAAAATTACACTTCTTCTTGGTCACTAATGATAATGTCGATGAAGTACTTAGTAAGGTAAAGGAATTATGAAGCACAAAAGAAGTTTATCAGAGTTTTATGTTAACTTGCCTTAAGCTACTATTTATCGATTAAATCAAATACACTGTTTGATTTTTCAACGAAATCCTTATGCCTACGGCTCACGATATTCTTTATATCAGCGTAGATAACAAGCTGAATATTGTCTTTTCCTAGCATTTGCTGAGCAACTCCATATGCCTCTATAACATTTTCGTCACGATCCTCACCAGGATCTTCCGCATCCCAAGCCCAATCCACCACAAAAAGTATTTTTCTTGTAGACTTATCTGAAACAGTATACTTTTTCTCAACTATTGCAAATTGTTTTGTGATTTGTTCTATCTCTTTTACTAATTTTTCCTTTCTGAGGGTGAGCGAATTTTTAGCCTGTATGATATAACGAGAAGTGTCATCTTCTCCAACAACATCAATTTCAGTTCTGTCCACTTCTTTATGAAATTCAATGAGTTTGGCGCCATACCCATCCCAGAGATAGAAATAAGCTAAAAATTCAGCGAGCAACCCCCTGCTAGAATCTAATCTTCTTTCAACCCACAATTTTCGAATTGTTGCACGATCCTTTTCAGCTATGTAACTCTCAATTAGTCCTGTTTTGATCTCATATTCACTAAATTGTATCTCATCCTCATGATCTTTTACAATGTCTTGCAAGTTTGTTCTGAAATAATCGTCCTCTTGGTCCGTTTCAACTGTCAAGCTAGGGAAGATCAGCCAACTCGAGGCGTCACCAATAAATCCGTGCATTGGAACATATAAAGCATAAGTATAGTGATACTCCCATCCCCATCCTTCTTTGTAGTTTTTCAACTCCTTAAACTCGATTATTTCAGCTTTGGGTTCATTCAAAAGCAGATTTCCTTGCAATGCATCTGTGAATAATCTTTCTAACACATCATTATCGCTTTCCAAAATATTTTCAAAAACAGTTATTGCCTTTATTCCTCTGCCTCTGAAAAGCACATTTAGCTGATGTTTATCAGTTATTTTTTTAACATCAATCAGATTCTTGGATTGCTCTTCTGGAATCGTTATCTCAAAAAGTCGTTTAAGTTCAATGCCACGAGTGAATGCATCGACCATAGTTACCCAGAAACTATGTGAATCTTTCCAAGTTTGAAATTCTTTGAGATTACTTTCTATTGTTTCATTACTCTTACTACTAGTTAACCAAATTAAGATATCTTCCAAACAAAACTTAAAGCCGTCAAGATACTGAGGGAGCGGTCTGTAACTAAAAGCAATAGAATCAGTCATTGTGCTAAAGAAAGGTCTAGGACCTTCGTATAAAACGGTGTTGAGAAACCAGTTAAGTATCATCAGTCTCTCGTTAACTTCGTCTACTTCTCCTATTCTCTTGGGATTATAAAATTCTATCACTTTGGAATTTATTTCCTTAATTAAAACATCAAGTGCTTCTAGAGAGACTTCCAATCCCTTCCTTATATCTGGATTGTCGGCTCCCAGCAGAGCATGCAGCAAGTTAGACAAGTTTCTACGTCTTCTATTCAAGACAAGAACCAATCTGAAATATTCATCATTCTTTGCGATTTCTTGCATTTCTCGGCTGCCTAAATCGAACCTACCCCAATGAATAATCTCAAATTTTTGCATATTGTTTGGAAGGTCTTCTACGTGTTGGGCTATTGCGCTAATCAGCAGCTCTAACAAGTAAATATATCCGTAAATCAAGTTTGAATTCGCATTTTCCAATACCTTTTTCCTAATGGAAAGGGCCTTTTCAAATACCTTCGAATCATAATAGAAAAAGTCATATGAAGATGGCCAACCAGCTGCTTCCTTTTTATCTTCCACGCTATCACCAATTTTTATGTTTTCCCTGAGTTACTCAACTATGACTCTGTTTTTGAGGCTACTATTTTCTCATTTAACCTTTTGATTTTTAATTCTCTTAGTCTGTTATCGAATTCCTCAACCTTTTCCATAAATGAAGAGTCACCAAACTTGGATAACATCATCGCTATGCTGTATCTACCCGAAATGTCCGTATATCCAAATCCAGTGGAATCCAGTACTATTAGGTCTTTTACCAGCGCTTGGTCTTTCAAAGGATCCTTGTTCGTTCCTAGATAGCGTATAAGCGTTTCGAGTGATTTGGAACTTACTTTAGTGATTTCATAGAAATCTTCACTTTGTGTGAATATATTCAAGAAAAATGTTAGTTTTCTTTTAAATTTGGCATCTCCAATCTTAGATGAGAAGTAGACAAGAAACCATAAGTTGTTTAATATGTCCCGTCTTTGGCTATCCAAGTTCAGTAGGGGATCAGAAAGTACATCATCTTGAGTGTTGTCTGGGGAATTGATGTCCTCAATAAAGCGTTGGATTCGTTTAAATTCCTCCCTGAATTTATCCCAATCTATCTCTATGGCTTGTATAGTCTTGCCACTCTTAAAATCGTTGACATTTAGGGTATTATTTTTAATATTGTCTATCAGTAAGTCAAAAGCATAATCCTGCAAGCTTTTAGTCATGGCGGTTATGACGTTGATTTTCGGGGACATTAGCTCAGCGTTTTTGGCAACGGCATTATCCAACCTAAAATCGATTATATTATCGGTACTGAAACCGAATTTAAATGATCCAAAAGGATCTCCACCATGCAAATAATAGGCTTCGTTGGCTTTTAACTCTTGTAGTGTTTTGACTATATACCAAATGGTCTTTTGTGCCTCTTCTATAGCCATAATCGTAGGTTTCCATTGCAGGTGCTCATCATGTAAAAGTTTACCCTCATTCTTTAAAGCAAACAGAATTTTGCTAAGACCAGAATCGCTTTTTATGCCTTCTTTCAGCGCTAATTTTTTAATGTCGCTCCATTTCATTGATAGTGGTTTAAGTTTCATTGTCCCGTCTGTGCCAATTTCTTCAGATTGTTCGAAAAACAAAGTCAGTATCCTCATTTTATTTTCTTCTACTCGCTTCCTTCGCCAGTCAGGCAGGTATTTTTTCATGAATATGTATTGTTTCCAGAGTTTTAAATACCCACTTCTTTCAGCGTAGTGATATCGACGAATCGCTTCGCTGAGAGGACTTCGACGGTAATTAGTAGGTTCTAATAAGTATATCGGTGAAAAAATGCAACCAATAAAGACAGAACCGGAGCAATCCGGGGTAAAGCCAGACCAAACTGGCCAACGTCAAGGCAGTCAGCAGGTAACAGACATGATCCAGAGCTATCTGCAGCTTTTAGATGGTTCCTGGGACGCCTCAGAACAAGAAAAGGAGCAGGCATACAGAAGGTTGAAGGTGCTCTTAAAGTATCAATTAGTTCTGTGGTCCCCCGTGCCTCTTCTAGTCTCAGTGATGGACTGGAAGGATAACACGACCAAGAGCACGGCAACGGCAGGATATGTTCGCGTACCTGACGCTCTGAAGGGGCAAATCTCCAAGATGGCCGAGAAGCTAGGCTGCAGTGAGAATGAGGCGGTGCTGACCGTACTATCCCAAAACATAGGGAAGTACGCGAAGGAAAGTGAAGATGATGGCGACCTTGACATATAAGGTCAGGAGAGGGGGCTCAGGCCCCCAATCCCGCTTGAGAAGATTTAAGCCCAAAGTTAGGGCTAAGCACAGGAGACGCAAACTCAGGCTCTACGTTAAACACTTGCACGAGCTGTCAATAGCCCAGAAAGTTCAGAGAGACAAGTCATATCGGGTATTGGCGATGATGAGGGCCGGTGACTCTTACACACTTTGTTGCAAAAATTCAAAAATTGATCCACGTACGGTTCGCAAGCATATTTCTATCGCATTATATAAGAAAAATAATAGAATTAAGCCCAAGAAGCACGATCACCTGCTTAGGAACATGCGTACTAACGAGCTAGGCAAGGACGTGTTTGTTGAATTAAGCGATTCTAGGGAGGCTACAAGGCTCGCACAGTACCATGACGCGGTAAGGGCCTACCTTCAAAATGGCGAGCTAGGGCCGCTTAATGGCTACAATGGGCAGGGGGTGGTTGATAGCAGTGGCGATTTCCATGCTTTTGAAACCAATCCAAAAGTGCTGGTCGCCATGTATGAACGTATCGAGCAACCAGAATTTTACTCTGTCTACGAGACTACGTGAGAGCATGCTATCCAAGAAGAACGAGGAACTGCTCACTGAAGTAACCCAGAGATTCTTCCTGGCTGCTGAGAAAGAACAGCTGGATAGAGACATTGTGAATAAGGCAATAGCGGACGTAAAGCGAATTTTCGCTAAAAATCCAAAAAAGAGGGATAAGAGATGCTTCATCGACTAGAGAATCACCACATCGCGGGCAGGTGCAACTCCGAGATCACAGTCACCCTCTGTGTTGATTGCCATATCCACATTAGCATACGCCAGCTGCTTTGGAATGATGCCTGGAACTCGAAAAACAACCCTGAAAATCTGAAGAGTTCCTTCATCCTTCAAGGCATACAGGAGATTTTCATTGAGAAACACTTCAAGACAGGGATTAGGGACTATCGTCTGCTTGCAGACTCCCTCTCAAACCCAATTAAACGTTATCAGGAGATGTAATGGAAAATGCGAATGCCATACTGAGATGTTACGTCGATGACGGCAAGACACATAATCAGTATAATAGAGAGGATTATTACGATAACAATACTGTGTTTTGCTTTGATGTTGAGAGTTCGGTAGACGAGTACCAAAACTTGTTGATAGGATATTATGGAGTTTGGAATAATGATGTTCTTATTGAGAAAGGATTATTCCACGGTGACTTAAAACCAAACGAATATGCCATATTGAAATCATATGCCATCGAACATAAGATACCGCTAATGAACAGGGACGAATTTTCTGATAAACTGATAACTTGGGGCTTTTATAGACGTGCCCTGATATGCGGATTTAACATTGGATTCGATCTTTGTAGGGTCTGCTTAAGTTGGGGCACTTCAAAAAAACATGATAGAGAGGCCTTCTCACTGAAAATTTCAAATGACAAATATAAACCAAGAATTTTTTTGAAGAGTTTGGACTCTAAGCGAAGTTTTATCAATTTTGTATCTCCTTATTCCAAAAATAGAAAAACAAGAAATAATTATTCGGGAAGTTTTTGCGATTTACGTACGTTGACATGGGTGCTTACAAATGCGTCTCATTCGCTCGAATCGGCGTGCCGACATTTTGGAGTTCCTCTTAAATCGAAGATTGAGACTTATGGTGTGGTGAATTCCAAGCTGATATCGTACAATATTAACGACGTAAACATTTCCTACCTGTTATTCAAGGCACTACTGGGAAAAATAAATGATTACGATATTCCACTTTATCCGCATAAGTTGTCGTCAACCGCGAGTCTGCTAAAGGCATACTGCACCTCTATGGGCATACATTCGTTTTTGGATCAAAATAAAGAGTTTTCAAGGTCAATGTTGGGTTTCGTATTAAGTAGTTTTTATGGGGCTAAGGTCGCTGTTCATGTGCGCAAGCAAACCGTAAACGCCACTTATATTGACTATTTATCGATGTATCCAAGCCAGCTAATTTCACAACAATTGTGGTCATATATCATCGCCGATCACATTGATGTCAAAGAAGATGACAAGTTTCAGAACTTTGTAGATGATATAAAGCTTGAAGATTTAACAAACAAAAATGTCTGGTCTAATTTACAAGGAATTGGATTAGTAGAGTTAAATGAAGATTATTTCCCAATAAGAAGCCGTTTTGGAGGAAAGATCACACATAACATAGGGATGGCTTACTTAAGCGGTAAACAACTATGGTACACCTATGCAGACATAATTGCATCTAAGATCAAAACTGGAAAAGCACCCAAGATAATTAAGGCATATAGATTCTTACCTGTAGGATTACAACCAACGCTAAAACCAACCAAACTTTTTGGCCTTTGTGTAGATCCAAGAACTACTGATTTTATAAAATTACTAATAGAGCATAGACTAGAAGTAAAGGAAAAACTGAAATTAGATCCCAATAACGAGCAACTGAGAACCGAGCAGCATGTCTGTAAGATAATGGCTAACTCATTGTACGGGGTGGGAATAGAGACCTCAACAAAATTAGAATCCGCTGAGGTGACTGTTTATGGGCTCGAAAGTTTTAAAGCAAAGGTAAAGAAAACAGAGCATTATGGCAAGATGTTTAACCCCCTAGTGTCAACTCTACTAACATCAGGCGCTAGGCTCGTCTTAACGATGACGGAGGTATTTGTTGAGAGGAACAGCTGGTCGTATTTTTATGAAGATTGTGATGCGATCTTCATAAGTCCTTCTGCAGTGAAACCTGTTCAGGCATTTTTTAAACCACTTAATCCTTACAATAAAGATGTTGAAATGTTCAAAGTAGAAAGAGGCAACAACGGAGAACTACTAGATAATGTTCTATTTCTAGGAATAAGTTCTAAGAGATATTGTTTATACAAGCAAGAAAATGGAAAGATTACAATATTCAAACATTCAAGTCATGGATTGGGAGGGATAAAGTCTATGCCGGAGGGATGGGAAGAGAAGTTTTGGATGGATATTATAAAATACAATAGTGGCCTTGTAAAAGACAATTACATAGAGTTTAATTATAACAATTTCATTGTAGCAGGACAATTAGCTATTACATCTCCATTTTTAATGAAACGTTTTAATAGAATCAATAAAGCCAAAGATCTTAAGCACCAGATCAAACCACGAAATTTTATAACCCTAGGGGTAAGTTATCGTCTTGACAGCATAACAAGAGAACCAATTATACCAATGTTGCCTTTTACAAAAGATTATAGTACAGTAAAATATCAGCCATTTATTGACTACAAAAATGGTAAACTCTACAATAAACACACGGAAGCTTATTGGAAACCAACCGATGAGTTGTTTTTTGAGTACGTAAATCACGAAGAGAAGAAACAACAGGGAGGAATTGGGATTCTCAGTCCTAGGCACATCAATATTAGTAATATCAATTACTGTGGTAAGGAGTCTAATAATTTGGAAGAAGCGGAAGTTGTTGGTGTAAAAAGTGATGATTATGTCTACTATGACAAAAATCTCGAACAGAAGTTAATGAAAAGGATAGAAACACTTACAAAAGAAGAGGCAAAACAGCTAGGAATGAAAAGATGGCAGTATAGTTACATAAAAAGATGCCTGAAGGATGGCAAGGTGCCAAAATTCAAGAGGAAGACGCTAAAGCTGCTGGGTTTACTATGATGATAAAAGGTGAGTATATAAAAAATAAAAATTTGATACCAGATAAGAAGTGCACTTGCAAAGAGACCGACTTTCATTACTGTATCACTACGGTGGGTCCCAAGAATCACAAGCATATCTGTATTCGCTGTGGAGGCATATTGTACAAGTGTAGACTGCCTTGGGATTAAGCTTTGAATACTACTGCTAAATTTTCTCAAGCCCTTTGAGAAGTTTCCTTCCTTTCTTCGAGATTATGTAGGAATTCGCATATCCCTTCTCAACCTTCAGTGGAAAATGTTCGATAAGCTCATGTTTGAGCAACCTAGACAACTTTATCGAAAGAGTCTTCCGGTTTTTGACATATGCAATGAGATCGCTGAATCTCTTCGGTTTATCCAGGGCGTGAAGCATATCTAAAACGTACGGCTCCATTACCAAGTGGACAAGTTCGAGCCTCTTATCTTCCATGGTAAACTTATGTGAAAAATCGTATATTCTAGTTATCTAAAAGTAAACTCAAGGTTTACTCAGATACACTTAAATAGATTAGCACGAAATTCACTCTATGAGGGATGTTGTTGGTGAACGGATTGCTGACCTTATCAAGAACGTTGATTATTTTGCAAAGCAAGGCATAAAAAATTTCAGTGGGCCAAGTACGCACTTCTATTCAAAAGTAATTGGTTGTCATAATGGGAAATCTTTAAGGCAGGTGCTAGATGACCCAGACTTCTATGAGTACGCCTATGCGACTCTGGCTTCGTGGGGAATGCACAGGCTGGGTGAACGCGGAGCAAAAATGCAAGATTTTGACTCTTTCAAGGAGAGTATCCATAGTTGCAGAAGTGAACTACTAAATTTGGATGGACTAGCCTTAGAAAGATTGCAACCGGACCAGATGAATCAAACTCAAAAAGTTCTCCAAACAATATTTCACAAATTAAAGATAATGAAAACTGATTCAAAGATAGTAGGCACTTCCAAGACTTTGCATTTTATCCTTCCTGAACTAGTTGTCCCGATAGATAGAGAGTATACTTTACCATTCTTTAAAAAGCACTTGACGCCTAAAAATGAAGAGACGGTTTTTGCTGAGCTGTTTAAGATGTTTGTAGAAATCAGCCAGCGGTTAAAACTTGGTAAAAGCCATTTTGAGACGGAACAGTTCCAACCATCTGTTGCCAAACTTATTGATAACGCAATTGTAGGTTACAATGCAAAGAGGAGAAGATAGTCACAGGCTTTTCAACTCCGCATATAAACCTCTCTTGACCCAGATATTTCCCTCGTCCTGTCTAGCTGATTGAAATGGAAAGGATAATCGGCAAAAGTGGGTGAAATGGAACGGATAACCGCCCAAAAGTGGGTGAAATGGAGCGTTTAATATAACCCCCAGCAAACATATGCGGGGGGTGAGATTTGAACTCACGTAGTCTCTAAAGACACAGGAACCTCAATCCTGCGCATTTGGCCTAGCTCTGCCACCCCCGCAAGATCAGAGTTTCTTTGTTTCCTTTTCAAGTTCCTTAAGTTCGCTTTTTAACGCATCAAGCGCCTTGGTGATTATCTGCTTTGGAGGCATCTGTCCGAAGGTTTCAACATAGAAATTGAAGTTGCTGTCGGACTGTTCGTATGTTACTATTCCGGGCTGGAACTTTGCGTGCTTCAGACCCTCTCCAAGAATCGCCTTTGCCTCGATTCGCAGGCGCTGGTCCTGGGCGAGCTTTATTATCGGTATGTTGCCGTTCTTGACAACCACTTCCTTGTCGGCACTCTCCAATTCTCGGGAGTAAACGGTTTTAGGCCCCGTTGCATCGAGAGTGAATAGTATCTCGTCATCGGCACTATAGCCAGTATTCGGCGTGACTATGGGGATGAGGCCTATTCTGTGTGCAATGTATTCGTCGAATATTGCACTCGTGTTCTCGTAGAAGGTCACCTTGTCAATTGCAAAGCACTTCACGTGGCTTAAGGCCATGCGTCTGAGTGCATTTGCGTACGCGTTCGAGACATCCTTTAGAACAAACCTGAAAACGTTATCGTTCGACTCTACAACTTCTGACTTCATAGGATCATCATTCATGGTATGTAGCAGGATAGGCTACTGAAAAGTAAAACTATAATACTTTCATCCATACAAGCTTAAAGCGTTTGTGGTGTTTGTTTGAGCTTCGAGGGAATCTTCAGTAGAGCACTCTCTAGGACCAGCTTTGGCGCGGACAGGTATCTGCACTGTTACAAGGAGAGGACGCACATTTCAAAGGGAGCGATAGACACTTACTCAAAAGGAACCTATTTAGAAGTCAGTAAATTTTACAAGGGCGGGTTCCAGAGCCCCGCAGAAGTACGGTACGTTGTTGCAAATAACATCACGTACGACATGTTGATGAGCATCTATGACGTCAATGCACGATCGGTGTTCGTGTGCAGGCTTTTCGGCTTTGAAGGAAACACGAGCGCGCAGCTCAGTTCATACATCGAGTCGCTTGGGAAGCTAAAGCGCAAGCCTAACCTTGAGACGAGGCTGATAGGGCTCCAGAGCAAGCAGAAGGCAGACTATCTTGGCCAGATTTCAGACCTCATAAGTGCTGCAGGAATAAAGCTTATGGAAGTGGACCTTTTCGGCAAGGAGACCAGGCACATAGCCATAGACATGAAGCTCGGCGTTAGCCAGGATGTGCTGCTTGAGGACAGACTGTACAGGCCTGGAGAACTCATCAACACCATCACGCTCGAGCAGTTCGAGAGATCGCTCAAGAAGTGAGCTCCTTTACAAAGAGGTCAGTGTACACAGGCCCTTTGTCTGTCAGTACGCTCTGCTTGAGCTTTATTTTCGTGCAAAGGAAGCTGCCGAAATCGTAGCCAGAGTATTCTTTTATCAACGCGCTAACCGCACTTATTTCCATTCTCGAGTAGCTATTTAACCGCATCACAGTGACATGAGGCGTGAACTCGCGCTCTTCAATCCCTATGCGCAGCGCAGATAGGTCATCGGAGAGTGAGGCATACACGCCTTTCAGTTCTTTGGAACCCGTGGTTATGTTTACGAAAACTACGTGCGGATTCCTCTGGTCGAAAGTGCCTATCCCGTTTAGACCAATAGTAAAGCTGCGCTTGTCCATACTTGATAATACTCGCTTCACGCCATCCAGTTGGCTCGGATCAACGTAGCCTAGAAAGAACATAGTGATGTGCAGCTGCTCAGGGCCGACGGCTTTTATGCGGCTCTTGTCCAGTTTTTTGAGCGCTTCCAGAATCTTGGATTTGATGTCTTGAGGAATGTCTATAGCTATGAAGGCCCTTGTCTTGGACTCTTGCATGTGCGCACCGTTCAGGTCAGACGTGGCGCACACAAATATATATTAACTCCTTGATAAATGAGAACACCTGGTCGAGCGAATGGATTACTCGGATACGACTGTCGTAATTCCTATTAAAGACGAGCCTGCAGCAGCCAATGTTGTACGCGAGGTATCCAAAGCGCTGCACAACTGCAGGATCATAGTGGTCTACAAAGGAGATGTGAGCCTGTCGAGGTCGGAACGCGAGTTAAAGAACACTGTGTTCGTAAAGCAGCGCGGAACAGGAAAGGGCAATGCGTGCATCCAGGTTGCAAAGCTTGTAAAGACAGAGATAATGTGCTTCATAGATGGCGATTCAACTTACGATTCCAACGACCTTAAAAAAGTTGTTGCGCGCATAAGAAACGGCGCAGATCTTGCACTAGGGAATAGGCTCAAAGACTTAGATAGGAAGGCGATGCCCGCATTTGTGGAATTCGGCAACAGAACAATAACTAACACAGCGAATCTGCTGTACAATATGCACGTGAGGGATTCCCAGACAGGCCTTAGAGCCATAAGAACGCACGTTTTCAATGCACTGATGCTAAAGGAGCAATATTTCGGAATAGAATCGGAAATGACCATAAAAACATGTAAAAGGGGTTTCAAGGTAGAGGAGGTCCCGATAAACTATTACGAGCGTGTCGGCAACAGCAAGCAGATGAAGCTCGTTGACGGGGTGAAGCTGTTCCTTCTCGATTTCAAGTTTCTTTTTGACTGACAGCGCAGAACATCGAGGAATAACCAACAATCGTGCCGATTATGGCACCTACAACAGGTATTCTGCCTGACACTTGTTTGAGCGCACTAAGATCTTTTGATTTGGCCGCACGGGTTATCGCAAGCATAGGCGGATACAACAACGCCTGCTCAACGAAAGCTGCTGCGAGAAGTGCAATGTAGTTGCCACCTATAAGATAGATCAGCGGGACTATGAACGCTGCACTCATAATACCAGCAAACACCACGCGAAATATCCTGCCTACGTTTAGTTTCGCATTCAGCGCTTTCCTTGCGGCATAGACGAACACAATAGTGGTTGCAACAGGAGACACAATGAACATCTGGACTATCGCACCTGTGCCTTTGAAAGTAGGCACTAGTGCTGCGATGGAAATAAGCTGCACCAGTGCGATTAGCGCATAGCACTTGGCGACAAGCCGCACTTTGCTTGCGCTTGTGAGCAGGCTTGCGGCGTACGTTCCTGCGATTCCTGTAAGTATGCCAGCACTCATTATCGCTATGTAAAGTGATGCGTTTGCATACACGCTCTTGAACACTGTGACAGTGAAGGGCTTCGCAAGCAGCACCATATAGAGCATGATTGGCGTGATAAACAGGAATGCAACATAGACGGCATAACTGTACAGCGTGTTTGATTTTTTTGAATCGAAACGCTTTTGGGCCATCCTTACAGAGAACATCGGCAGAAGAGATACTCCGATTGAGTCGGAAATCATGCTGATCATGGTGCCAGTCCTTTGTACTATTCCGAAATCTCCAAGCACAGACGAGGCGACGAATATACCAAGCACCATAATTGTGAGGTTGGCCATGATGCTTGTCATCAAATTAGACGCTGCCAGCGGTGTCGCGAATCTCATTATGCGCTTTATAGATTTTATCGAGATTCGTGCACCTGCAAAGCTTACGTTTGTTAATATTTCCCGCAGCACAAATGCCGTGCCTGCAATATAACTAAGAACCAAACCGATCACAGGCGCCATGGCACCATAGCCATAAAATGCAAGGAACACGCTTACCACAGACTGCACGGTCACCTGTATCGCAATTCCAAGGCCTATGCTTTTGCCAGCACCTAGACCGACCAGCGCAGAGTACGTGTCTCCGAAGAGCACACACAGTATTATTATGAAAGACGCGGATTCCAGAACGTAAGCATATGCGCTGTTGTGGAGCACGTATGATGCAAAAAACCCGCTAAGGCCAAATGCGATTATGGAGAAAAGTGCGCACATCACTACAAGTATAAAGTAGCCGTTAAGGAGCAGTTCAGCCATCTCGTCGTTTCTGCGCTTGCTCTTGTACTCTGCAAGGAATTTGCTGAATGTTGAACCTATGCCCATGTCGCCTATAGAAGTAAAGAAGCCCACGATTGCAATCGCAACTGCATAAACACCGTATGAGGTAGGACCTAAGAGTCTGGCAACGAGTATGAATGCAATTCCAGCGACTATGATGGTGTACAGCTTACCGAACAGCGCCGCGCTCGCAGTGGTTGCAGCCTTAGCGCCCAACTCGAACACGTCGTCTTGCCCAGAAACGCCATCATCATACTGTTGCAGCAACTCACCTTGCCAGCCTAATGCGCCTTATGCAGATTAATATCGCGCATATTTAGATATGTGCATTTGTGCACCTATGAGAATGATGGCGATTGCCATGCACAAAGCCAGGCAAGCCTAAGGTATTAAATACCTTATTTAACTCAGTAATGCTACAAACAACAGTGAATACATGATAACCGGATTTACAATATTGGGGGTCGAGGCAAAGATAGAGTCCTCTGAGGCATTGGCAAAACAGCGCTTCCCGAAGTTCAACATAGACATAGACAAGGTCGCTGCTGATGGCGCAAAGCTGAAGATAGGATATTCATTCACGGCAGACTATCTTGACGGCGATGCAAAGGATTCGAAGAGCGTAGGCTCGATAAAGCTTAAGGGCGCAGTCGAAGTCTCTGATTCTAAGGACGCGATAACAAGCATCGTGGACAACTGGACAAAGACGCGCAGGTTGCCAGCAAAGATGGAGGAAGAGATACTGAACGGCCTGAACTTCCGCTGCGGAGCAACCGGAACGCTTGTCGCATACTCGCTTGGCCTCATACCGCCAATAGTGATAAGCAGCATAAAGATCCAGGAGCCGCCAGAAAAGTAGCGTTTATAAGCCTGCAGAGGCCAAACCTACTCATGCCAGCTAGTTCTAGCGAAACGAAAGAAATAGTGCTTGAAGGCGCAGTGCTAGACGTAGACTACCTTAACAAGGGCGACGCAGCATACATAAGGCTCACCGTCAAGTGCAAGGACGGCAAGGCACGGGAGCTGTTTGACACCAAGTTCAGACCCTATTTCTACATAGTACCATCAAGGGACGTTGATGAAAAAACAATCACTGCAATAAAATTCCAGGATGGCGAGAGGTCTGCCGGCGCCACAAAGGTCGAGAAAGTCAGGAAGAGCCTGATAGGAAAAGAAGTCGATGCGTTCAGAGTGTTCGTAGGCAATCCAGCACATGTGCCGAAATTGAGCGCAGTTCTGCAGCAGTATGGAAATTGCTACGAGTATGACATACCGTTTGCCAAACGTTACTCGGTGGACAGTGGTATAGAGCCGCTAGCCAACTACGAGATAAAAGCGCTAGACAACAATGGCATGCTTGATGCACTCTCTTTCACGAAGAAAGAGGATAGTGCCCTGAACCTCAATGTGATGTGTTTCGACATAGAGGTGTACAACCCGCTTGGAAACCCAAGGCCGCTCAAGGACCCGGTGATAATGATAAGCTACAACTGCTTGAAGGACGGAAAGCAGAACAGCGGCGTCATCACTTTCAAAAACATAAACCTGCCCTTTGTGGAGGTTGCAAAGGATGAACGAGACATGATCAAGAGATTCGTCAAAAAGGTCAAGGAACTGGACGTAGACGTGATAGTTGGCTACAACAGCGCGAACTTTGACATAAAGTACCTTCTTGACAGGGCGAGCGCGCTTGGAATCGAATTCGATCTCAGCAGGTTCGAGGGAACCACCAGGATAGAGAGCCATGGCCTTGTGAACAAGGTCAGGATAGGAGGCGTGGCCCACGTGGACATGTATCTTGTGGTCAGATTCGTTGCGGTCGTCGGAGCATCTGAGAACATACTAAGGCTCAACAGCTACACTCTGAAGAACGTGTACGAGGCAATGAGCAACGACAAGAAGCTCGTTGTAGACAAGAGGAACATATTCAAGATGTGGGATGGCACAAAGGATGAGCTAGAAGAGCTTGCGAAATACAACCTCAACGACGCCATTGCATTGCAGAAGGTGTACGATCCGCTAATCCCGATAATGGTCGAGCTCTCAAGAGTCACCGATGACGTGCTTGGCGATGTGTGCGTATCCACAACAGGCCAGCTCGTGGAGTTCATGCTCATGCGCTACTCGACGATGTCAGGCGAAGTGATACCTAACAAGCCATCCGAGCAAGAGACTGCGTTGAGGCTGCGCAACCCAATAGAAGGCGCTTATGTAAAGACCCCAGAACCGGGCATATACTCTAAGCTCGCACTTTTCGACTTCAGGGGACTGTACCCATCGATAATAATATCCCATAATATAGACCCGTCCTCGCTCTGCAGTGAGTGCAGAGACTACTACGAGTCGCCGACAGGCGATAAGTTCAGCAAAGACAGGAAGAGCATAATGCCGCGCATACTCAAGTATCTTGTAGAGCAGCGTGCCGTGGTGAAAAAGGCATACAAGAAGGATCCGAACAACATGGTCCTGGGAAGCAGGTCTCAGGCGCTTAAAATAGTCTCGAACTCGTTCTACGGCTATCTCGGCTACGCGAGGTCGCGCTGGTATTCGAGGGAATCCGCGGCAAGCGTGACTGCATGGGGCAGACAATACATAAAGACACTGATGGACCGATCCGAAGCAAAAGGTTTCAAGGTCCTTTATGGAGACACGGACAGCGTGGTCCTTTTGTTAGGAGATAACAGCAGAGACGACGCGCTCGCGTTCATGAAAGACTACAACAGCAGCCTTCCAGAATCTATGGAACTGGAGCTAGAGGATTTCTATTCCCGTGGAGTTTTCGTAGGCAAGAAATCGGAGAAAGGCGCAGGAGGTGCAAAGAAAAAGTATGCACTGATATCAGAGAGCGGCAGAATAAAGATACGCGGCTTCGAGCTTGTACGTAGGGACTGGTCCAGGATAGCAAGAGACACGCAGAGACAAGTGCTTGAAGTGATATTAAAAGAAGGCAGCGCAGAGAAAGCCGCAGCGATAGTAAGGGACGTGATAACCAAACTGAGAAGCGGCATCGTGCCTCTCAGTGAACTTACAATAAACACACAGATAAGGAAGAGCATAGACAGCTATGATGTAACGTCTCCAGAAGTTGCGGCAGCAAGAAGCGCCATAAAAGCCGGCGTGAAGAAGAAGGAAGACTTTGAAGGGAGCGTTATCAGCTACATAATAACCAAACACGGAAACAGCACATCGGAAAAGGCAAAACTTGAAGAGCTTGCGAAAGACTACGACCCGGAATACTACATAAACAAGCAAGTGCTGCCTGCCACGATGCGCATACTCAAGGAACTCAACTTCAAAGAAGAGGAGTTTGCAGGAGGCGGCACTCAAAGGAAATTATGATTATAGGTGAAACGATGAAGGTAGAATCTGAAGAGAACAAAGACGACAGCGCGATGATGAAAGAAGTAGGAAAGGTTTCAGTCGAGGCGTTGCAAAAGGCAAGAGAAGTAGTGAAAGTGGGCGCACGGATTCTCGATGTTGCCGAGACAGTTGAATCTTTCATAAAAGAGAAAGGATACGGCCTGGCATTCCCGATAAACATATCGATAAATGAAAAGGCGGCACACTACACACCATCCTTCGATGATGTGGGAGTTTTCACTGAGCACGACGTTGTGAAGCTTGATCTCGGCGCAGAAAAAGAGGGCATGCTCGGCGATATCGCGCTGACTGTCGACCTGAGCCACAACAACCAGAAACTGGTCGATGCGTCAAGGGAAGCGCTTGAGAATGCGATGAGCATGGTGAAAGCTGGTGCGCGTGTGAGAGACATAGGAAAGGAGATAAGCATGACGATAGAGAAGCACAAGTTCAAGCCGATAACTAATCTTGGAGGCCACGGAGTGGGCAAGAACGGCCTGCACACAGGGCTCTTCATACCCAACTACGACAACGGTGATGACTCCACGCTCGAAGAGGACATGGTCATATCGATAGAACCGTTCGCAACGACAGGAAAAGGCTTCGTCACGGACAGCAGCGTGTGCGAGATATACGAGCTTGCAAGGATGCAGATGCCAAGGTCCCAAGACGCAAGGATACTGCTAGGGGAGATAATGCAGAACTATGGCAAAAATCCATTCGCTTTGCGATGGCTCTCTGGCCTAGTCGATTCCAAATTCAGGCTCTATGCAGGGATGCATGCGCTGGTGACGGCAGGAATCGTTGAACCGTACCCTGTGCTTGTGGAAATCACAAACGGACTGGTAAGCCAGACAGAAGCGCAGATGAGGGTCAAGAAGGACAGCTGCGAGATAATAGCTATGCCGGAGAAATGAGTAGCGCATCATTCGATGCGCTTGTTGAATTCGTCGTAGCTTAGCTCGAACCCGTATAGCCCCTTGAACCTTTTGGCGAACAGCTCTTCTGTGTTCGCTTGCTTAATAGACTTGATAAGTTCGAGCAGCTTCTGCTTTCCATACTTCTTCACAAGAAACTCAACAACGAAGCCAGACTCCCAGTAAACAGTAGGCTGCACTCTTCCAGGCACAGTGTGCCTGTCGTAATAATTTAGAAAGTCGCCAAATTTGATCGGGCGTGTCATTGAACGCCTCAGTATTTGGCCTGAAACGAACATGGACACACCTTCCCATAGCCAGATAGGAAATACCTGGGTGTTGTCTAACGATATCTTGGCACACATAAGAAAGAAAAGATGCGCCACCTCGTGCACCATCAGCATCTTTTGTTCAGGAGTAAATCCACCTTTTGACAGCATTAGCACGTTAGGAAATTCGGCCCAGCCCGTAGCCCATGTGGGCCATCCGGCATGACATGCATCTTTCAATGTGTTTTTGTCTGCTAGAAAGATCTTTGGCCTGTTGCGGACCCACTTCATCTCAAAAAACGCGTTCAGGTCGCGCATCGCCTTTTCATATGCCACCATTAATTTGGCTGATTTGCTGGTGCGTATTATGAAAATACGTTTTGACTCTGCCTTCTTGTCATTTTCGGACATAACAAATATATTCGTCAGCTTTTGAAAGTTCACTCACACTTGGTGTAGCCGCAGTTCTTGCAAATAAAACAGCCATTCTCGTTTGCAAGGGTCCTTTCTTCGCATTCTGGACACACACTAAGCTTGCGAGACTCAGGACCGTCTTCCACAGAGATGTGCTGCTGGACGCCATCCACGCTTGATGCCGCAACTTCCGGCATCAGCGGCTTGGTCTGCCCCGGAGACTCACCTATCGCTATCTCCAATGCTTTTGCAATGGCATCAGGCACGCTGTATATCCTAAGTCCATGCTCCCACATCACGGTAGTTGATCGTATGCCCTTCAGGCTCTCGATGACTTCCTTTATGTCGCCTCCAAGCTGCAGGTACTTGCTTATAAGCCTACCCAATGCCTCGGCATAGCTCTTATCGTCGCTGCCCGCCTTGCCGAGGTTTATGAATACCTCTCGAATTCTATTGTTCTCAAAGTCAGCAGTAAGGTACAGCGTGCCTTGCGTGACTCTGAGCTTTATCGTCTTTCCTGCCATCAGCTGCGGCCTTTCCCAATTCTCTTCTGAAGATTTCTTGATGCGTTTCTCAGCCTCTTCGGTTACGAGCACGCCTTCCCTTGAGCCTTCCCTATAGACACAGATCCCTTTGCAGCCCGCTTTCCATGCCTGCATGTATATCTGCTCTACTTGCTCTACCGTTGTCTCGGAAGGAAGGTTCACTGTCGAGGAGATTGCACTGTCAACATGCTTCTGTATTATGCCCTGCATCTGCACCCTGAATTCGGGTTGTATCTTGTGTGCAGGTATGAAGAAGTCAGGAAGGTCTTTATCTTCGCTAATGCCAGCAAGGTTCATGTATTCCTTGACGAGCGGATGGTACACCTTGAATGTCGCCTTGCTCAGCGATTCCGAATGTCTTGTATAGCCGAACGCGAATATCGGTTCGATGCCGCTTGAAGTGCCGGCAAGCACAGAGCCGCTGCCCACAGGAGGCACTGTCAGCAGTGCGACATTCCTGAGGCCTGACTGCGCTATCTTCTCCTTTATGCTGCTGTTAAGCCCCTGCACAAACGGCATCGATAGGTGCTTGTCCTTCTCGAATGCCTTGAAAGTGCCCTTCTCCTTAGCGATCTCGCAGCTCTCGTCATACGCTATGTTCTTTATCTCGCTGAACAGCTGATCTATGAACGCAAGCGCCTTGTCAGTATCGTACTTTATCTTGAGCTTCACTAGCATGTCGGCCATGCCCGTTACTCCGACACCTATGCGCCGGCTTCTGGCACCAGCCTCTGCCTGAGCCTTTAGAGGATGACGTGCTGAATTGAAATCGAGGACGTCGTCAAGGAAACGCACGGCATAGCGCACGGTCCTTTCGAGCATTGTCCAGTCCAAAGCAGCTTTGTCAGTGAAAGGCATCGTTACGAATGTTGAGAGATTTATGTTGCCGAGATCGCATGCGCCATAGGGCTCCAGCGGCTGCTCTGAGCACGGGTTTGTGGTCAGCACCTCCATGCCGTTGTACTCGCTAGGAGAGCCGCGCTTGATCGTGTCCCAGAACATTATTCCAGGTTCCGCCCAGTCCCTTGCCGACTTGATGATCTCGTTCCAGAGATCCCTTGCCCGTATCGTCCTCTCCATCCTTTGTACTACCTTATTCTCGAAGTGCAGCGTGAAGTCCTTATCTTCTTCCACAGCACGCATGAAAGCGTCAGTCACCCTGACGCTTATGTTAGCATAGCGCACGGACTTCAGGTCTCTTTTGACCCTTATGAAATCGAAAATATCAGGATGTTCCACACTGAGCGTTATCATGAGCGCCCCGCGCCTTCCAGACTGGCCTATCGTGTGAGTTGTCTCGCTCATGACCTCCATGAAAGACACGCTGCCGGTTGAATGGACAGCGGCATTGTTCACGTTAGACCCTTTGGGACGCAGAATACCTATGTCGGTGCCAGCACCACCTCCAAAGCTGTATGTCCTTGCGGCCTCTTTGCACCAGTCGAATATCGCCTCGATGGAATCTTCTCTTATTGGAATCACATAACAGTTGAGAAGTGTGACCCTTTGATTGCGACCTGCACCGAACATTATACGGCCACCCGGAACAAACCTGAAGTCTTGCATCAGCCATTGAAACTTCTCATTCCACTCTTTTCTCTTCTCATCGGTGACTTCAACACTGGAAACAACAGACGCAAGCCTTTTCCACATGTCTTCAGGGACGAATTCGAGCGCTTTGCCGTTCTGGTCCTTCAGCACATACTTCTCATAGAACACCCTGGCACGTATTTCATCTTCACCGAAGTATTCCAGAGTTTTCTTCGGTATATCTTCCGCTATTTTCTGTGCGTTTAGGTCCTCTGTTTCCGTGAGCGTTCCGTCCACCTTATAACCCCCTTTCAATAAATATCAAATTTTAGCAGATTAGAAGCCAAGCAGCAGCGCTGCTCATGCAAGATATAAATAACCTCTTCCGAATCAGCGGAAAAAAAATTTACGCAAAGTTTACTCGGCTACCGATTTCCGCCGCTTATGTCGTCGCAAACCTGCGCGAACTCTTGCCTGAGAACGTCCCACGCCTTCTTGTAGAGTTCGTGATCGCCCTTGCCGACATTCGACAAAAGCCACATTGAGAAAAAGTTCGTGCCTATATTCATGCTTGCTACTTCCTGTATATCAGCACTCCTGATCTGCTTCCAGCGTTCCTTTGCTGCCAGAGAATATTCGTTCTTTACTTCAGGGGCCATGAGCAGCGGCAGGTTTGATTCTTTTAATGCCTTTGATGTCTGCCAGGACCATGATGAAGCCAACGAAGCGATTATTGTCGCTTGCGTGCGAAGAAGCACATCCTCTTGAGTGGGTTCTTTTCCAGAATTAGAAGATGACCGCATAACACAGTCGTGTATTTTGTCTGCAAGCATGTCATTTTTAGTAAGCGTGTACTTTATTGGCATTATGACGGCACCTACACACCCACCATGTAGCGCGTATCAGTAATGAATAACAAAATATATAAGCATACTAAGCAATAAGGAGGAATAATTGTAAGCAATAATGAGGAATGATTTGATGGGCATATTCAACATATTCGGAAAACGCGATGTTAGCGCAGACATAGCAAAGAGCTCGCCGTTTAGGATTTCGACCGAGCTTGTGCCATACAGATTGTACTCGAACAAAAAGGGTGGAGCGAGCTTGTTCGTGAAAGTGAAGAACGTGACAAAGGAGGTGCTGCTCACTTCTTTAGTTGCAGAACTGCCCCAACAACTAGGATTTGATGAGGTAGGAGTTTCAAGGCAGAGAGAAGTGCATGTTGGCGAGCTCGCACCTGATGAGGAGAAGGAGGTGCGCATGGACATATTCAACAGCCTCAATGCAGACCCAGGAGACTACACCATGACGCTAACTGCGATCGCACACTACAGGGATTACGCCCATGTGCTTAATGCTGTGAAGAAAAGGGCCACACTGAATGTGGTGTGAATCATTTCGGCTGTTCAGGCTGCTCCGGCTTCGCAACCTTAACTCCGTTTGCCACATTGCTTCCAAGTATTGATGTGGCGCTCTCCAAAAGTTCTGCAAGCTTGTAGCCTTTGTCTGTTAGCTTGACGGTCTTTATCTTTCCGTGCTTCTCGCTTGTGGCGATGCCCAGGCTCTCGCAAGCGTTGACGAAATTGCAAGCGTGCACATACGTTGAACTCGCGCGCTGCGCAAGATTAGAAAGGTACCAGTTCTGAGAGGTGTCCTTCAGGGCCAACAGCATCTTCAGCTGCTTGTCCTTGAACAGAATCTTGTCCATCATGAAATACTATTACCATGACAAGGTATAAAGTCCTTGTAGAGGGTGCCGTTCAGAAGTGTGGTGTGCCCAACAGCAGGCAATACGGTACTCGGTCCGTTCTTAAACCAAGATATAATAAGAATATGGGATGGCTGCGGATCGGATGATGGGGCGTATTGCCCTCGTTAACCGGTAGAGCGAAGTCAAAACGACGACACCTAAACCTATTAATAAGTTGCTGTATATACTATCTCGTTGCTGGTTTGAGGTAGCTTATATGGTAAAATACATCATAGCAAAACAACTGGTAGGCAAGCGTGTAGTGACAAGCGACGGTTTCGACCTCGGAAGGTTTGTCGATGCAGAATTGAGCGAGGTAACAGGCAAGATAACGAACATAATTGTCGAGCCAAACCCTGACAGCACGCTCGCTAGCAAGGTAAAGCAGGAAGACAATCAGATAAAGGTGCCGTACAACGCACTAACAGCCGTGAACGACTTCATGGTCGTCGACAGGAAGTTCCTCTGATTCTTTAATACAGGCACGAAATAACCGCGGGCAGCGGCATCGCTGCATCCGCTTAAAATGACACGCATATGAGCCTAGCCTGACCGAAGGCACCGTAGAGAGAAAAGTATATATTATCGTGCACAGAATTTCTCTACAGCATATATGCTTGCCTTTGAGGTGCTATTGTGATTCTTTGTGGTGGAGATGAGGCAGGACGGGGCGCAGTGGTCGGGCCCCTAGTGATAAGCATAGTCTCTGTCAAGAAGAGCAGCATCCACATGCTTTCGGAGATAGGCGTCAGGGATTCCAAGCTGCTTTCGGAGAAGAGGCGAAATGCGCTGTTCGGCTTGATAGAGGAGATCGCCCACGAGATAAAAGTCGACAGGATAATGCCTGCCGAGATCAACGAGGCGATGCACAACAAGATATCGCTCAACGAGCTTGAAGCTGTGCACTTCGCAAGGCTCTTTGATAGCATGAAGGGAGACATCAGCGCAGTCTATCTCGATTCTCCAGACGTCATTGCTGAAAAGTTCGGCATAAGGTTCAGCATGTCAAGCGCTAAGCCGACCAAGGTTGCCGGCATAAAGAGCGAGCACAAGACTGATACCAAGCAAATAAGGATAATCGCGGAGCACAAGGCAGACGCCAGATATCCTGTTGTTTCGGCCGCAAGCATAATAGCCAAGGTCGTACGCGACAGGGAGATGAAGAAGGTCGAACGCACTTTGAAGATGCACATCGGCTCAGGTTACCCCTCAGACCAGTACACTGTGAACGCGATAAGGGCCAACCTGAAGACAGGCGTTCTGAACGGTTATTTGAGGGAATACTGGGCAACCATGGATAGGATAAAGCAGACAAAACTCCCGACATGGGAAGCTGCACAGCAATCGCAGTAGAGCCCATAATCTTATTCTTTGCCATACAATGGTTAGCAGGATCTGTGGCGCAACTTGGATAGCGCGCCCGGCTTCGGACCGGGTGGTTGCGGGTTCAAAGTAAACTTTTGGCAAATGTTTAATCAAAACCGAAAGCTTATGAAAATCCCGCCAGATCCGGACATTAAAATCCGCTTGCGTGAAGTGCATTAGTGCCGGGCGTGGAGATTGCTTGTAGAAAAGAGTTATTAGTGTTGAGTTTCGGAATTGAATAAATTGTGGGGGCTTCGTGGATGCGGTACTAGACGGAAAGGTAGTAAAAGAGGAAGCGGTCCAAAGAGTGTTTGAGGCTGCCAAAGCCGAAACCAGGCAGAAGTATGAGCTGTTCCTTATAAAAGGTAAGAGCAGGATGGAGGCGCTGGAAGCCACAATGCGAACAGATCTTCCTTTATCCGGCGCTCTCGCCGCGCTCGTTTTTTGTGCACGTATAGGGAAAGAGCATCTAGAAGACCTCAAGAAAAAGGCGGATGAAAAACACCGGGGCCTAATCAACCCGGCTGCGACATTCTCAATACGGTCTGAGATAGAGTGCGAGCTTGGATTGCCTAAAGAGGCACAGATTGCTGCGCTGAAGGCGGCACAACGAGAAGGATTAGGAATCATAAGGATACCCTATTTTAATTTCGATAAGCAAACGCTTCCTGAAGTGCTGGACGTCATGAATGATGTGTGTGATGAGTTGATTCCGATGGCGCTGATTCTGATAGGACATCCTGCGCGCTGCAGGGCAGCACATATTTCGGACGTATCCGAGTTATCTGTCGTAAATCTATTGCGCAACGAGCGCATACCAGGAAGCAGTCAGATATACACACAAGGCCAAGCCGATAAAGCATGAGTCAAAGGCATGGCTTCTTGAAATGCACGTCTCTTGGGTCCGGGAAAAGTTTCTTAAGGTTAAGGGTGCATATTGGAAGCATGGAGTTTTTTGATACCGTAAGAAACAGGCATTCCGTAAGGGACTTCTTAGATAAGCCGGTAGAGAAGGAGAAGGTCAGAAAAATTCTCGAGGTTGCCAATTCTGCTCCGTCGGCGCAGAATCTGCAAAGATACGAGATATTCCTCCTCGATGAAAGGTACAAAATAGCAGATTTGGAAGAGGTGGTCGCACAGGATTTTGTATCAAAGGCACCAGTTGTGCTCGTCTTTTGCTCGCATATGAAAACAGCACCAGACACGAAGAACAAGAATAAGCCTGTCAGAACGCCCGTAGAGGATGCTACGATAGCAGCAGCATATGCACAGCTTGCAGCGACAGCACAAGGCCTAGGGTCTGTGTGGGTTGCGACTTTTGATGCGGATAAGCTGCTTAAATTGTTGGACGCTTCAGGAGACTTGTTGCCTATTGCAGTAATCCCCATAGGATATCCTGCAGAAATCCCAGAACCCAAGCCCAGGAGGAAGCTCGAAGACATAGTGCACAAAGTCATATAGAAGAGATATTCTGCATGGTTGGATCATCCGCGCGATGGATTGTTAGTGGCCGGCAGACTGCGCATAATCGGGCATTTACCTGGAGATGCACCTCAAAAAAGCAAAGTATATAAACCAATTGCTACAGAAACTTAGTACTGGTTCTCCCGGTATCACTGCAATGTGCAGGAGGGCTTTCATGGAAAAGGAACAACTGGACAAGTTTGGCGCTTTCATTGACGAAAACAAGGGCAAACGCAAGTTTACGCAGAGCATAGAGCTTGCAGTGAACTTCACAGGCCTCGATTTCAGCAAGCAGGAAAACAGGCTGAACATGGAGATAACACTCCCGAACAGCACAGGCAGAGTCCGAGGAGTCATAGTCTTTGCAAACAACAGCCGCGTGGTCGACGCTGCAACGCAGGTTGGTGCCAAACTCATAGGCACAAGCGAGCTCACAGGAGTAACCACGGACAAGAAGCAGATGGCAGATCTTTTGAATTATGAGCTGTTTGCAGAGCCGTCCATGATGCCGCAGATAGCAAAAGTTCTAGGACCGTTCCTTGGACCAAGGAACAAGATGCCAAGGCCGCTCATAGACGCAGACGTGGCGAAGGTCATAAGAGATAGCAGCAGGTCCATAGCAATAAAGAGCAAGGGCAAGTACCTGCCTACGGTTCATTGCGTTGTTGGCGCCGAAAGCATGAGCACTGCAGAACTCGCCGCCAATGTCGATGAGGTCGTTAGTACACTAGTAAGGAAGGTTGGAAGGCCGCACATCCGGTCAGTCTTTGTAAAGATGACCATGAGTGCACCGTTGAGGCTGATGTAATGCTGACAAAATCTCAGAAGAAGGAATTCGTACAGACGAAGCAGGCAGCGCTTAAGAAGTACAAGACAATAGGCATAATACAGCTTAGTGGCATTCCGGACAGGCTGCTACAGGCGACAAAGAGCAAGCTGAAGGGCAAGGCAGAGTTCATACTTGGAAGGAAGAAGATGCTCGAAAGGATACTGGAGAGCAGCGCAGACGCAAAGAAGCTCGCGGCGGAACTTTCAGGAACGTGCGCGATAGTTCTTAGCAATGAGGATCCTTTCGACCTTTTCAACAGCTTCAAGATCAACAAGATAAAGCTTGAGGCAAAGCCCAAGCAGATGGCAACCGCAGATGTGTCAGTGCATGCAGGAGAAACCAGCCTGCAGCCAGGACAGGCAGTAACCGAAGTCAAAACGGCCGGCATCGACGTGCAGATACAGAAGGGCAAGGTCGTCATAGGCAAGGACAAAGTGGTTGTTAAGAAAGATGAGATAATATCTCCTGCGCTTGCGAAGGCGTTGCACACTCTGGGCATAACGCCGTTCACTGCGGTTATAGAACCCATAGGAATACTCTCAGAGGGCATGCTGTTCAGAAAGGCGCTTCTAGACATTGATCCGGACAAGACAGCGCAGAACATTGCGCGCAGCTTCAACTCCGCAGTCGCGATTTGCTTTGAATGCGGAATAACGAACAACTACACGATCAAAGGCCTGATAACAAGGGCATTCAACAATGCTATGGCAGTCGGCGTAGAGGCAGGCGTCTACGACAAAGGCATAACTGAGAAGCTCTTGTCGAAAGCGGCAGCGAGTGCGTCAGCATTAAATAATTTAACTAACAAGAAATAATGAATCGCGATTAAAGGTGAAAATATGGAGTATGTATATGCAGCATTACTGCTTGAAGAAGCAGGTAAGAAGATAGACGAAAAGGCGATAATGGACGTAGTCAAAGCCGCAGGCGTAGAGCCTGACGAAGCGCAGGCAAAGGCCTTGATAGCTTCGCTCAAGGGCATTGACATAAAGGCAGTCCTGAAGAGCGCTCAAGCCGCACCTGTCCAGGCAGCAGCCGCACCGGCCGCCGCAGCTCCTGCAAAAGAGGAGAAGAAGGAAAACAAAGAGGACCAGGCAAAGCGTGAAGAAGAAGCTGCTGGCGGATTGGCAAGCCTATTCGGCGGCTAATCCCACAGACACAGCATTTGAGGATTGGTCTGAATGGACGTTTACGTTGACAAGCCGCTGTGCACAGGATGCCAGCATTGCAAGGACGTTTGCCCCGTTGGCGTGTACGAGATGAGGTCAAGGGCAGACGCAAGCAAGGTTAACGCAGACACTGCACCAGAGGAAGCCAAATGGAAGGGCACTGTCAACGAAAACGTCAAAAAGAAGTGGTCCGCAATAAATGACGGACACAAGCATTTTGCTGCAGAAAATGATGGAAACAGCGGCGGCATATCTGTCGCCGTCAATGGCCCATCATGCATATTGTGCCAAGCGTGCCTCATAGAATGCGAAGGGGAATGCATACACATAACTGACGATACCGGAAACAAGTACCATTCTGTCTACAAATAACTGCATCTACTTCTGAAACGGCACAATGCCAGGCCGGAGCAAACGGACTTCATCACCTTGGCCCACTTTAGAGAAAAGCCCGGACGCATGTTATTTGCTCTTGAATGTGGTCAATACTGTAGTCACCAGTACATTGAAGGGCACTCCGTTGTTATTGTTGTTTCCGCTGTAGTCGCTAGTGTCGCCGTTAAGTTGCCACCACCCGATAAGGGTCGGTAGTGGCAGCGGCGCACCGCTGATCCACTCACCATACAGGCTTTGTATTTCGTCCGTGGAAAGGGATGTGTTGTAGACCTGGACATTGGTGATTATTCCATTGAAAAAGTATGATGACGCATCAACACCTATGTAATTGAACCCTTTACCAAGATTAGGCGATTGCGAAACAGCGTTGCCAGCAGCCGCACCATCGACATAGAGTTGAACCATGCCTGCATTATCCACAACACCTACAAAATGAAACTTTCCGTCATTAACAATCACAGGTGCAGAATTCAGCCCGGGAGAAGAGCAGGTCAGGCCCTCCTCCAAATAACCGGTGCTGTCAATAGAAAGCATAACACCCTTTCCTGTACAGTACTGACTTCCTATTGTTATGATTCCTTGCCTTATGCCTGTGGTGTTGGTTTTTATCCACGTAAATATCGAGAAAGAACCTCTACCAGATAAGGGAGTCAACGGAATCGATATTTTGCTGTTCTGGCCATTGAACTGAGTAAAGAATTCCAAAGGCCTGCCTCTGCAATTACCCAGCTGGCTCACTTGAACACCATTGCCCAGTACAATCTGCCGGGCCAACCTGCAGGAGCCCATCTGCGTGGTCGGCACCTGGGTTGACAAATTAAATACACCCATCCAAGCCAAGACAACCAGTACGACACCTATGATAAGGCCGGTAGCTGCATATATCATGACATACTCTACCGTTGTTTGCGCTGAAAATTTAATAGCAGACATTCTTATTCAAATGACAATATATCATAGAAAGCTTTAATTAAATCGCGATATTAGCTTTTGCGGAAGAGCATGGCAAATAACTGGGCAGTTCTGCTAGCATATGGCATACTTGGCGCGGATAGAAAGACCAAACAGCAGTATCAAGATTATCTCGACCGTTTTGTAAGGTTTGCTAAGGAGAACAGAATCAAGGAAGTCATAGCCTGCAGCGGATATTCAAACTCAAAAATACACATATCAGAGGCTGCAAGCATAGCGGCGTACGTTGAGCCACGCCTTCCTGGAGTCGTCATCCATAAAGAAGAAAAATCGCTGAGCACCCCAGAAAACATAGAGTATGCAAGACGCTATCTGGATTTTGATTCTGCAGACAAAATATACGTATACTGCGACCATATACGTGCAAACAAGGTCATGTGGTTGGTATTGCATTACTGGTTTGGGTTGAAGAAACGGCAGATAATGGAGTACTTCACTGACACCTTTGTGCAATATTTCAGGAAGATGCAAGTCGACAACATGGCAAGGATATTTGACAAGAAGGGTTATTCGTACGGTAAGGTCAGCGTTATTCCAGATTCGAAGTTCCATTACGAGGTCGCGCTTGCAACACACCAGCAAATCTCATCGATACTTGAGATCCTAGACATTTATGACAGAAAGATGAAAAAGAGGGAAAACAAGATAATGCAGATAAGGTGCGGATTAAAAAGATAGATCTATTCCTTTTGTATTTTGTGAAGGCAGTCGTAATCATAAGGTGCCTTGAGTCGATGGTCTTTACACATCAAGTTCAGATAAGGTCGCTTCGCTGGAAAGACTATAGCCGACCACCACAGGCGCAATGGTCTGAGAGGGGATGTTAGCACCGGTGCCGAATCGAGCGCCACCACGCAGGATACGATTGAGCGCACCCACCACGAAATAGGAAGGATATGATCCGCCATGAACATTAACAGCTTTTTCTGGATTAATTTCTTCAGTTTTGATGAGTTCGCCACTATCATCAAATGTATAATATCCTGATATGTGGAGGGAATCTCCGGCAATCCAGAACCATTTCCCTTTCAATTGCTCTTTAAAATCTGGATTCTGGTCCATCAGGACAAGTGCCTTTTGATATGTAAGAGCTACGAGGCCATTCTTAGTTAGCAAATCTACAGATCGTTGATAGTTCGCGCTTGTTTCTGACATAAACATTTTCAGCGTATGCTCTTCGAAGACTACACAGGCAATCTCATTAAATCGGGCTTGGTTGTTTGCCTTTTCTTTGGCTACTTGCACCTAATCACGAAATCATTCGGAATTGTCCAGATACTTATACGTATTCATTTGCAAGGTTGCACACAGAATATCCACGGCAGGGTACGCTCTGGTGGAGCTCCGTAGAATCGGATTCTCACGACGCAGACATCAACTATTTATAGTTTCGACGACAATGTATAGCGCTAATTTCTTGTGTTTTTATGCTCACTAACGCAGAGAAACCTTTTGAGGACAGCGAGAGCCTTGGCGTGCTCAACCCTTACGTGAGGGAATGGTTCACCAAGAATTTTGGGAAGCTGACACCTCCACAGAAGTACGCGTTCAAGCTCATCAGCGAGAACAAGAGCATGCTTGTAACGGCACCGACAGGCAGCGGAAAGACGCTGTCTGCGTTCCTTTCGATAATAAGCAGGCTCTTTGATTACAGCATACAGGGCAAGCTCGAAGACAGAGTGTACTGCATATACGTTTCGCCTCTGCGCGCGTTGAACAACGACATCTACAAGAACCTCATACGGCCGTTGGAAGAGGTGTACTCGCTCATCATGAAGGAGAAGGGCGTAGACATTCTGAAGAGCAACACAAGGCAGGTCACGATCGGGATAAGGACAGGAGACACTCCGCAGAAGGAAAGGCACAGGCAGTTAGTGAAGCCGCCCAACATACTTGTGACCACGCCAGAAAGCCTAGCGATAATGATAAACTCCGAGAAGTTCGTCGAGAACCTGAAGGGCGTCGAATTTGTGATAATAGACGAGATACACGAGCTTGCAAACAACAAGAGAGGGGTGCATCTTGCGCTCAGTGTGGAGCGCCTTAAGGAAATAATAGGTCACAGGATTGTGATGATAGGGATGGGCGCTACGCTCTACCCTCTAGAAGAAGCTGCAAAGTACCTTGTTGGTTACAACGGCAACGAGTTGGAGGACTGCACGATCGTGGACGCGTCGTGGAGCAAGAAGTTCGACATAAAGGCGATGAGCCCTGTGAAGGACATGATCTACGCCAAAGAGGGTGAGATAGAGAACGCACTCTACAAGGAGATGGATGCCATAATAAAAAAGGGCAAGACGACCTTGATCTTCACGAACACCAGGAGCGGGACGGAGCGCGTGGTCTTCAACCTGAAGAAACGCTTCGGCTATGGAGAAAGCATAGCAGCACATCACGGTTCGCTCTCCAGGGAATCTAGGCTCGAAGTTGAGGAGCTGCTGAAGAAAGGCGCGCTCAGATGTGTTGTGTCCTCGACAAGCCTGGAGCTGGGAATAGACATAGGTGCGATCGACAATGTGCTGCAGCTCGGCTCTCCGAAGAGCGTCACGAGAGCAATACAAAGGATAGGAAGAGCAGGCCATTCCTTCGAATCTGTGGCCAAGGGCGAGATGATAGTCCTCAATCGCGATGACCTTGTTGAATGTGTGGTCATGCTCGATGCCGCACTAAAGCACCACCTCGATGCATTCGCCACGCCAAAGAACGCCCTTGATGTGCTTGCGCAGCACATAGTCGGCATGTCGCTGACAAAGAAATGGAACGTTGAAGATGCGTATGCGCTTGTGAGGAACACGTATGCATACCATGAACTCCCGAAAGAGGATTTCGCTTCACTTCTCAACTACCTTGCAGGCAACTACGTCGGCTTGGAAAGTAGAAGAGTCTATGGCAAGATATGGTACGATGAGAAAGAGGGCGTGTTCGGCAGGCGTGGCAAGCTGGTGCGCGTCATATACATGCTGAACCTCGGCACAATACCTGACGACGTTGCGATAGATGTGTATTCCGGCACCAAATGGTTGGGCAACATAGAAGAAGAGTTCCTCATGAAGCTTAAGCCAGACGACGTTTTCACGCTTGGGGGCAAGCTGTACAGTTTTGATCATGCTAATGGCATGCGATGCTATGTGAAGGAAGCCAACACCAACTCGCCGACAATACCGCCATGGTTCTCAGAGCAGCTGCCGTTGAGCTTCGAGCTTGCGAACAGCATAGGGGAGTTCAGAAAGGAGCTTGCGGGCAGGCTCGGCACGCACATAAAGAAAAAGGGGTTCTGGGTCAAGCGCACACCGAAGATGCCCAAGGATATTGGCGAGTACCTTAGCACGTTTCCGATGGACGACAACGCAAAACAGGCGATATTCGGCTATTTTGCAGAACAGCTTCTGTTCTGCGGTGCAGTGCCGAACAACAAGCTGATGCTCGTCGAAGCCACGAAGGATGTTGAGTCGGATACGAACTATCTGATATTCCATTCGCTATACGGAAGGCGCGTCAATGATGCGCTGGCAAGGGCTTTCGCGATAGTCATGTCGGAGATGTTCTCCATGGACATAGGCATGATGGTCAGTGACAATGGCTTCGTGTTCTCAACGAAAGATGAGAAGCTTAATGTGGATGAAAAGACGCTTGATGCGATCATAGCCGAGATAGACTCTGTAGGGATAGCGCAGATGCTGCGGCGCAACATAAGAAGGACGGAGATAATGAAGAGGAGGTTCAGGCAAGTCGCGGCAAGAAGCTTCATGATACTGCGCAACTACAAAGGCTACAAGATAACTGTCAGAAGGCAGCAGGTGAACTCTCAACTTCTGCTAAAAGCAGCGGAAGAGATAGACCCGAACTTCCCGGTAATAAAAGAGACGTACAGAGAGATACTCAACGAGGTCATGGACCTGCCCAATGCTCAGAAAATCATGGACGCTCTTCGCGACAAGGAGATAAAGCACAAGCACATAACCACAGAGATACCATCGCCGTTCTCGCACAACATGATAACATTCGGCCATGCCGACGTGATAATGATGAAGGAGAGGCACAGATACCTACAGAAGCTTCACAAGATGGTCATAAAGAAGATAAGGTCCGGTTCGGTATGAAACTCACGAGTGATGTAGAGCTCATTGAAGGCTTGCCGATAGTTTACATACGAAGCCTGAACATGCTGGCCATTTCAGACCTTCATCTGGGTTATGAAGGCGCGATGGCAAATAAAGGAGCATTCATACCTAAAGTCAACCTTAAGCACATACTTGATACTCTGAAAAATGCACTAGACAAGAAAAATAGAATCAAAAGTCTGATGATAACCGGAGACATAAAGAACACGTTCTCTGACGTGATAACGGATGAACTCAACGAACTCTATGACCTGGCCGATTTCTGCAAGAATCATGAAGTCGAGATAGCGCTGGTCAAGACCAAACATGACAACTTTGTTGAAAGGTACAGCGAACGCATGGGATTGAAAGTTTACAAAGACCAGATAGAGATTGAAAAATACGTATTCTTCCATGGCGACAAAGAGCCGGTAATCGGTGCAGACACACGCATGCTGATAATGGGACACGAACATCCTGCGATAGGCATAACAGGCAGTTCTGGAAAGAGAGAGCGCCTTAGATGCTTCCTTTACGGCAAATTCAAAAGGATGCCTTTGCTTGTGGTGCCTGCGATGGGTTATTTCTCTTCTGGAACAGAGGTCAATTCGATTCCTGAAAGCGAGCTATTGTCTCCAATATTCAAGCACACGAGAATAGACGACATGCACGCGATAGCAATAGGTTATGGATCGACCCTCGACTTTGGCAACGTTGGGAAGTTGAGAACTGTTTGAAGTCTGTACCGCGTACGTTGTCGAACGCATTTGCAGACAGTACTTAATTTAGCCTGTATAAAATTCATACGCAGTGGCAATAACTGGAGATTCGGGCATGGTGAACATATATCCAGAATCGATGGAAATACTTGAAGGGACGCTCGACCAAGTGTATAAGTAATATCCTGTAGGGACGTTTGCAGTGACGGTAACTGAAGTATCCGCCAAAAAGAAACCGGCAGGACACCCGACCGAACTTGAAGTAGGTGAAAAAGATATAAAATCAGGTCCGTTCTCGGTAAGTCCATCGTAAGGTCCTTGACTAAAATAGACACCGAGTGTCAGAGGGAGACATGCATTGTCGGTAAAGTGCGCTTCCTCGTTGACAGCGTTGTCAGGCATACTGAATTGTAAGTAGGTATCATTGCCGGGATATGGGCCAGTCCAGCCTACGAAATAATCTCCAGATCCAGGATTGTGAAATGCTGAAAGATATATGGTATCGCCGGGTGCGTGAGTAGGTGAAGGGCATAATATACTACTATCAGAGTTGTCATCTATCTCGCAGGAGCCTAACGTATAGCATGATGGTGGGCCGTTTGTTGTAAGCGTAAGCTGATGGCAGTCAGTATAGGTGAATGTAGGATCCTCTTCAAATGTGTATGCAGGCATGGTGAATGTCAAAGAGCTTGAAGTTCCAGAAACTGGACTAGACCAACTCGTAAAAGAATACCCTGAATTCGGAATTGCTGTGAGCGTTACTGAATCTCCGGGCAGATATTCATAAGTACCACAGCCTTCTGAACTAGGAGGGTACATCACTAACCCTGCAGCATTGCCATACATAGACCCTAGATAATAGCAAGTGGATGCGTCGCCGAATTCGGCTTCTTCATGTATGTCGTGTGCGGGCATGTTGAACGTCCATGGATTGTAAATACTTGAAAGGCCCGTATAAGAAAGGAAGTTGCCGTTCCAGTATGCCAGAGCATTCCCTGTGATAGGGTCGGCTGTAAGCGTGATTGATGCTCCGGAAACATAGTTGCCAGTAGAGCACCCAGATGACTGGGTTGGATTCGCAACAGCCGAAAACCCTCCAGAATCGTAAGAAAGCGCAAGATGATAGCAAGTTGGGGATCCACCTCCAATAGTTGTGGTTGTGCTGCCAGTTGTTGTGGTGCTTCCGCTGATTGTAGTAGTGCTTCCGCCACCACTGCTTCCGAAGCCAAGTGCGGTGACCTTTGAATTTACAGACGCCATCTGAACAACAAGGTCTGATTGGCCGCCCTGTGTGTACCGCAGCCATAGGTTTCCAGAGAAAGGAGTACCGATCGCATTTGAAGATAGCAGGCATGGGAAGTTTACAGTCTTCTGCTCGCCAGCGGAGAGATCAAAATGCACAGAGTTGAAACTTGAACTTGAAGGCGCGGAAGAGCCGCTAGTACAGCCAAGACCTGTAACTGTTATCTGCTGTGAAGAGCCCATTGTTGTTAACAACAGACCGTTGGAACGCAGGATGGGATTGCTGCATAAATAGCCTACGCGCGTCGAGCATGCAGAACTTGCGACACTCGCACCGCTGTTAAACACACCCAACGCAAACAGAGAAGCGAGCACGACTGCGATGATGAGGATGGCCCATCCATACGTCATCAAGTATTCCATTGCGACTGTGCACGCACCATAGAAATGTTCATAAAAGCACAAATATATTGAAAGAAAGGGATAAAAAGGAGAATTTAAGGTTGCGCTTACGGAGATTCTGTCGCCGATGCCACCACTTTTGCATTTACAGTGCTTATTTGCGATAAGCCAGTTTGTGAGCCGCCGCCATACTGGACCCACAGAGAACCAGAGAACGTTGTGCCAATCGCATTTGATGAGATGTTGCAAGAGAAGTTTAGATTATACGAGATGCCAGGTAAAAGTTGTATGTTTGTCTGTGAAAAGGCAGAAGGAGCAACACTGCTGCTTGAGCAGCCCAAGCCGCTCACAGTCATAGCACTTCCGAGTTCTTCGACACGAACTGAAAGAAGGCCGTTTGAGAACAGCACGGGGTTGCTGCAGGTGTAAGGCGCAATAGGAGTGCAGAACGAAGCCGATGAGCTTCCACCTACTTTAAACACACCTAAAAGCCACAGCACCATAACGACTATAGAGAGGACCACAATGACCCATCCGTATGTCACAAGGTATTCCATCGCTGACTGGGCCGTCAGATAGCCCGGATTCTTAGAAAGATCTCTTAAGCGGCCAAGACCCTTCATACGATCGGAAGAGTATTGAAAGGAAAGAATAAATAACAAGGTGACACGGCAACGTCTTGAAATGCCGTTTTCCTGTCTAGAATTATCCTAAATTGGAGCAACTGAAGTGCGCGTATATATTCAACATAGAGTGTTGGAGCATATTGAACGGTCAAAAGAAAGTGCAATGCAACTAGAAGTCACAAGCGTGAATGATGTTAAGCTGGCACAATCTGAATACAGACACATCACGGAGCATATTCCCTTATAGCTGCGCCGGTGATACCTGCCCAATAGACGTTGCTGCCGTGTACCGCTATCCCGTCAGGATTTTCAGAACCTACACCAGAATAAAGAGTTATGACATTAGAATCTCCGACCAGACCGTGAGGCATCTCCATCAGGTTGCCTGTGCCGTAATCGGTCCAATAGACGTTGCCGATGGTGTCGACGGCTATGCCTGCAGGATTGCTTGATGGGGCACCATTTGTAATAGGCTCGTCAGAACTGAGTGTGATTGCATTGTTGTTGCCGGCCATGCCGTGAGGCATCTCCATAACGCTGCCAAGGTTTGCAGTCGCATCGGTCCAGTAGACGTTGCCGATGGTGTCGACGGCTATGCCGTAAGGATTGCTTCCTTCGGAATAAAGAGTTATTGCGTTTGCAGAACCGGTCTTGCCATGAGGCATTTCGGTCACAGTGCCGTTAAGGTTGTTTGTCCAATAGACGTTGCCGATGGTGTCGACGGCTATGCGATAAACACCGGATGCGCCAGAGTAAAGCGTTATGGTATTGTCGTTGCCTGTCCGGCCTTGAGGCATCTCCATCACAGTGCCAGGTGTTTCAGAATAGCCATATGTAGTCCAATAAACATTACCGTTATGGACCGCTATGAACTCAAGAGTAGTGCCGCCAGAGTAAAGGGTTATGGCATTGTCGATGCCAGCCTTACCACTGGGCATCTCCATTACATTGCCTGAACAGACATCTGTCCAGTATATGTTTCCGTTGGTGCCAATTGCTATGCCCTCTGAACAACCGCTTCCTCCAGGATATATCGTTATGGCATTTGAAATACCAGTAATGCCGTTGGGCATCTCGGTTATGCTGCCGCCGGTAATGCTTTCGTCGACCCATTGGACGTTGCCGTTGCCGTCAACTGCTAGGCTCCTTGGAATTCCTGTCGTTTGGGCCAACAAGATAGTTTCTGGAGTCGGTATGAAGTTCGCGTGCTCGTCGACAGTATTTGATGGCATGTTGAAGGTCCATGGATTTATGCTGTTCGAATATGTACCTGTCCAGCCCGAAAAAGCGTATCCTACACTTGGAGTTGCTGTCAGGGTTATCTGCGTACCAGCGGAATAGCTTCCTGAGCACGAGAGGCTGCAAGATACTGTGCCAGTGCCGGATTCTCCTGGTGTTACGGATAAGGAATACCCTGACGTCGACGCGCCCGTCTCCACTTTCGTGTCTATTGTACTCACCTGCGATACGCCAGTAGCAGTGCCGCTGCGGTACTCAACCCAAAGCGTGCCAGAGAAAGTGGCCCCTAGAGAATTGGAGGGCAAATTGCAATGGAACGAAAGGCTCGTTGGCTGAAGAGGCTCAAACGGTATGTTTTGTGGCACGAATGTGGATGGAGCCGCAGAAGAATTTGAGCAACCAAGTCCTGTGACCGACAGAGCGCTGCTACTTATCGGTTCTATCGCAACAGATAGAAGACCGTTGTTTAACAATAACGGACTGCTGCACACATATCCTGCCGTGCCGACGCACAAATTATTTGACAGGTTGTTTGAGAACAAACCAAGATACAATAACACAACAACCACAGTAGCTATCACCAATATCGCCCACCCATATGTTGTGATATACTCGATTGCAGACTGGGCTTGTTCTTCCCTTGGCTTTTTAAGAACGGCTCGGTGAATGGGTCCCTTCATGTGATCACAGGATTGTCCGAATTAAAGATTAAATAACAATAGCGTTTGACAGCAAGCGAAGCACGACAAACAGGTCATACATAGAAGATCCACGGCAGTGCGTTTATCACTATCACTGCGACCACCACAGCAGCTAGGCATTTGATGATACGCTTGTTTTTGATGCTTGCGTTGTATATGGCCCAGCCGTCAAGGCCAGGTAGAGGGAGCAGGTTGAACACAGCGACAAGGAAGTTGAGCAGCATGGATAGTGCAAAAAGCGTGTAGAAGAAGTACACGGCCGAAGCTGTTGCGCCTTTTATTATGGGCTTATAGCTCAAGTTCACGCCTATTATGCCTCTTGATGTGTTGGCAGGATCCGGAAGTGCATTGAATGTGTAGGAGCCTGCATCTGTCACTATCGTGACCGGTTCGTTGGGTTTGTCTTCAGAAGCTGCACTCGCCAGCACACCTATGCTGCTAACGTTATGTCCGTTCCACTCAAGCACCTGTGATCCGACACTCAACACATTGTATGCAGGATAGCCTTTCGTAGTGCCAGACACTACAACGCCGTAAGAGTACGCCTTTGGCGCTATGTATAGCAGTATCGCAAGCATCAATAAGAAGAATAAAAGCATCGTGATGAAATTTGCAGCGATGCCTGCAGAGAATATGCCTATCCGCTTAGAAGAATTCAGCTTCTTGATACCTTTGTCATCCGGTTCGACAAACGCGCCTATAGGCAATATGCCAAACATGAGCAGGCCTATGGACTTGAGCTTCACGCCGAACATGCGCGACAGAACCCCATGTGAAACCTCGTGCACTGTGAGAAGAACAACCAAAGAGATTATACCTGCTACTAGCGGTATGTCCAGACCTGGTATTATGGGCACCACGCCTGGAACTTGAGCTTTCAGTGCCGATGTGCTTGCGGAGCCCGAGATGAGGCCCATAAGATAGGACCCTATGCCGCCAAGTATGACCGCTGCGTTGTAGACTATGGATATGATTGCGAAACCTGAAAAGCCGAAAAGCAGTGTAACTGCAACGAGGACATACGTGAGCGCGCCAACGTGTGTGGACGTTGTAGCCGATACGCTGTTTTGTATGACCGATACGTTTATGAATTGCAGAGCATACCCTAGATACGGCGCCACAAATACATACATTACGGCAAGCGAGACCATGCCAAACGCAAACAGCTTCTTGCTGAGCTTTCCGCGCATGAGGGGATAGCTCAGCAGGCCGAAGCCCAGCACAAAACCCCACAGCGCCATGGAGTTCCAGAAAGTTCTGTTGTGTTTAGACATGCGGTCTATGAACTTGATTCCTTTTTTCCCAGCGAGCAAGTAAAGGCCCGAACTGCCGTTGAGAGATAGCGTGCGCTGTATGCCTACACCGGCCAGCACCATAACTATGATTGCGAGCGCCAGGCGCATGATGAATCCGATTGCGTGAGTGGTGATTAGTACGCCAATCGCAACAAGCGAAAGCAACACTATTGCCATTGCAGCCGTATGATATTTTTTTGCCATCTGATTCCTGACAGTTTGGGTGTACTGCTTTATATTGTTATATGAAATATCTATGCGTGGCATGAGCGGCAAACGGGTGAGTGCGTGGAAGAGTGCGAACTATGCGGAAACAAAATCAACGAGACGTACACCATAAACCTTGATGGTACCGTGCTCCGTGTGTGCGCGAAATGCGCAAAGGGCAAGACGGTGATAGGAAGCAGCGGAATCGCGGCGAGGACAACGCCTGTGCGGCGCAGCACGATGAAAGAGGAAATTCCTCTCAAGGAGAACTATGGAACGATAATAAGGGAGGCAAGAGAGAGCATGAAGCTTCCGATAAAGGTGCTCGCGGAGATGATCAACGAGAAAGAGACATTCGTTCTGCGGGTAGAGCAGCAAAAGATGAGGCCGGACACGAAGCTTGCGAAGAAGCTTGAGAAGGCGTTAAACGTGAAGCTCTATGAAGGGCAGGATCTGACAGACCTGACACTGCACAGGAAAGGCAGGACAGAAGAGGCAACACTCGGGGAGTTCGTAGAGAGATAGTTAGATGGCTGTTGATCTCGGCTCTCTGGTTTCAAAGCGCAAAATCGCGTTCGATGAACTCAACAACAGAGTCGTAGCGATAGACGCGTACAACGTGCTCTACCAATTCCTTTCCATAATAAGGCAGCCGGACGGCACACCGTTGACCGATTCCAAAGGCAACGTGACCAGCCACCTCTCTGGCATATTCTACAGGACCATAGAGCTGATAGGGTACGGCATAAAACCGATCTATGTTTTTGACGGGCTGCCGTCAATGCTGAAACAGAAGACGATCGAGGCGCGCATGCAGAGGCGCAATGCAGCTTACGAGGCATGGCAGGAAGCTGTGCGCAAAGGAGACATCCAAGCGGCAAGGACGCATGCGCAGGCAAGCACCCGTGTTGACAAATGGATTGTAGAGAGCTCCAAAGCGCTTCTCGATAGGATGGGCGTCGCATACATAAATGCTCCTAGCGAAGGCGAAGCGCAGGCAAGCATCATGTGCAGGCAAGAGCTTGTGTACGCAGCCGCAAGCCAGGACTATGATACGATGCTCTTTGGCGCTCCGCGCGTGGTAAGGAACCTTACATTCTCTGGCAGGAGGAAGCTCCCGAAGAAGAATGTCTACATAAACGTTGAGCCTGAGATGATGGACTTCGACGAAACGCTACAGAATCTTGGCATAAGCCACAAGCAGCTCATCTGGCTCGGGATACTTCTAGGCACAGACTACAACGACGGAATAAGGGGGGTCGGGCCAAAGACTGCGCTCAAGATGGCAAAGGCCGCGGCCAGTATGGACGATATAAAGGCACAGATAAAGGAAAAGTTCAAGGCGGAATTTGAGCTGGACATAAAAGAAGTAGAGGCGATGTTCACAAATCCAGAAGTAAAGGAGTTCGAGAAAGACGATGTAGAAAAACTTTTGGATAAGAAAGGCAGCAGGTCGGAGCTCGTCGAGTTCATGTGTGAAGAGCACGGCTTCTCACACGAGCGCATAGACAAGTTTGCAGACAGATTGGGAGAGAGACAAGATGCACAGAGACAGCAAGGCATGGGCAAGTGGCTAAAAATAGGCCAGCGGTTCTTTCTTTTTCCGAATTTCTTTTCTTCTTCATTAAGTCGATGTTTGGAGTCACGATGCTAGTCAGACATTGTTGTGTTGCAGCCTGCGGGTTCGGTGTAGCTTTGAGTGAAGATAAGCTTCACATAGCCAAGGTACGGCACAGAGGCTATCGCCTTTCCTTGCAACTGGTCTAGGCCCGCAGGATAGTTGCCGAACTCCATGTCAAGGCCAGGATTGTTGTCGCCTTTTGTTAGCAAGTAATAACTGCCGCTTACATTCATTATTGCATAAAGCCTGTGCACGATGTAGCTGTCGCCAAACTTGTAGAACAGATCCGATGGAGTGGTTTGATACACCACCACCGAGTTGTTCCTGTCTCCTATTATTGTCGAACCTGCGATGGTTATCGCGGATGTGTAAGCCTCTGTGGCAGAGGTTCCGTTGCTGAACCTCACCTCGCTTTCGCCGCACGTGTACTGCACGAGGTTTCCGCCCTGCGCGCCCTGCTGCGCGATCTTGCCTGTGAGCTCATTGTAAAGACCTAGCGAATAGCCCGGTTTCATCACCTGCGATGTCAGCACCCTGCCATCGCTGATGTTGTACGCCACGCACGCAAGGAACTCTTCGTCTATGCTGGAATTCATCTGGGCATACGAAGCCTTGCTGACGCTTATCACCGGCGCGTGCAGATCGGTTATGTTCGTCACGCCTTGTAGGAGTATCACATCACCTCTGTTAAGGTTCGGCTGCATGCTGCAGCTGGGAACAACATCAAGTGGATACGCAGTGTGCAGGAAGATTCTTGCGGCATACCACAGCACAAACACAGCGGCTATCGCGATCACCAGTTCCATCACACTTCTGGCAAATCCCTCGTCGGCTATGCTGCCCACAAGTTCAAATATGACAAGCAGCACGAAGACGATGAGCAGCATCAGACCGAGAATAATGGCGAGAAGCGCAACAGCCTGGAAGAACATGTAGAGTATGAACAACACCACCAGAAGCGCATACAGAGGGAGTGTTGAGATCTGCTTGCCCTTCTTGTTTGCCACATGCCTGCTATCCTTAGACATAAACGTCAACTAGCGCTAGCTGCCCCTCTTGTAGGCTTCCGTAAGCTGGAGACCGACAACCTGCGATTCGCCATCACGGCGCACCACTCCGATCGCAGTGTCCGCCGCTGTTATCAAAGAGTCATTGTGGCTCACCACGACCATCTGCGACTTCTTGCTTAATTCGCCCAGAAGCTTCGATAGCTTCTTGGAATTCTCCTTGTCAAGCATCGTATCGACCTCGTCGAAGATGTAGAAGCTCCTCGGGCTCCTCATGTGTATCGCGAATATCAGCATCAGCATGAGCAGCGCCTTCTCGCCTCCAGACATCAAGTCGGAGTTGTTAGCCTTCATCTTGTTGGAAAGGTGTAGCATAAGGCCTGTACTGAAAGGGTCTTTAGGACTCTCCAGGTACAGGTGCGCCTCGTCATCGAATATGTAGTTGTAGAGCTTCTTGAAGTTCTCATTGACAATGTTGAACGTCTCCATGAAGATGTTCAGCTTCTTGGTCTCTATCTCGTTGATCATGGCCAGTATGGAGCTCTTGTCTGTCTGCAGTATGCCGAGCTTCTGCTTTGCCTCTTCAGCATCGCGGCTCTTCTGAAGGTAAAGCTCTGTGGCCTTGAGGTTGACTGCGCCAAGCTTCTCCAGCTCGCTCTTCGACACTGCGAGCTGTGATTCGAGCTTTTCGGAATTGCGCTCATCGAGCATGTCTATGTCCTGATAGGACATGAGCTCTGCCTTTATGTCAGCTATTCTTGTCTGGAGCTGCGACCCTCTGGATTGAAGCTCGATTGACTCCCTGGACAGCTTCTCGGCATCGCTGGACAGCCTGCCGCGCTCCTGCGCAAGCTTCGACATCACTGAATCGGCCTCCTCGACCTCTTTGAAGATGCTTGCCGACTTTGCGTCGTGGCTCTTTATCTTCTGCTGCAGCTCTTCCTGCTTCTTCCTGTTTTCAGCGACGGATACACTCAGTGAAGAGAGTGAGACGGTAAGGGACTTGCGCTCATCCGTGCCCTTCTTGAGCTCTACGTCTATCTCATCAATCCTACTCTTGAGAAGTTCGCTCTCTTTGCCAGTAGTTGCCATCTTCACCTTAAGCTCTTCGGAGTGGGCTTGCATGGCCTTTATTGCAGATAGCTCGCTCTTGCTTACCTTGACTCCGCGCCGGTCTTGACTGTTCGCCAATGAGTATATGCGCTCGTTCTCTTTCTTCAATGCATCTATGCTGCGCGCAAGCGCATCGTATTCTGCGCCTGAAGCCTTTACTTCTTTGTCCAGCCTTTCGCGCTCCTTTTCTTGCCTGGACAGGGCATCGCCCAGTTCCTGTATCTCATTCCGGAGCTTGCCTAGGCCTTCTTCGGCATACTTTATGTCCATGCCAAGGCTCAGCGCCTCTGATTCGTGGCCCGCTGCCGCTTTGCGCATCTGCTCTACGGAAGCCATAATCTCTTCAAGCTTTGAATTCAGAGCGCTTCTCTTCTCATCTATTCCCTTCAGCCTTGCCATCAGCACTCCTGGCGACTGCAAAGACTCGGAAGAGCCGCCGCTCACCACGCCGGATGGCTCTACAATCTCCCCATCTATTGTGACGAATCTGGTGCTGCCTATGCCCTTGCGCTTCGCCTCGTCTATGCTCTCGACAAGATACGTGTTTGCGAATATGTACGAGAATGCTCGTTCATACTTCTTGTCGAAGCTCACGTGCCCTATGACAGGCGCAAGGCCGCGTGTGGATTGCTGCTGTATTGCAACAATCTCTTTCAATGGTATGAATGACGCCCTGCCCAACCCTTTTGCCTTGATTATTGCGATCGCTTCCTTTGCAACGTCGATAGAATCGACAACGAAATAGCCGAACCTGCCGGCCGCTGCGGCATTGACCGCATTCGCATACTTGTCTTCATAGCTGCAGAGTTCGTAGGCGCGGCCGTAAAAGCCTTTTATTGATTTCTTCAACGCCTCGGCACTTTTGTCTGTGCGTGCGCCGAGCACCGCTTGCCGCTCGCGCACTTCGACGCTTTCAACATAGAGAGCATCTAGAGACTGTTTTATCGTGTCGCACTCTGCGACCTTCGCACCCAGTTTGACTTTAACATCAGAGGCCTTTCCATGAAGCGCTTCCAGACCAGACTTTTTTGAAGCGAGCTCCTTTTCTGCCGATTCCAGGCGCTTGCGCTTTTCTTCTACAGCGGATCTTTCCTGCTTTGTGCCATGGTCTATCGATTCTATGCCTAACTTGTTCTGGACCAGCCGGCTGTTCAGCACATTCTGCTTTTCCAAAAGCGCGTCGATGCTGTGCTGGTTGCTAGTATGCTTGTTGATCAGTTCGAACTCGTCCTCCACAATGTGCACATCCTTCCCTTCCAGCTGCTTGGCAAGCGCAGAAAGCTCTTCCTGCAGCGCCTTAAGTGTGGATTCGTTTCCAGATATTTGTTCGGTGATTCTCTTCTTTGTGGACTGAAGCTGCGCGAGCTGTGTGCCAAGCTCATCGGATCTTGCCTTTGATGATGAAAGCTGCGTCTCTGCGACCGCGAGCTCCTTTCCTATTTCTTCCAGCTGCCTGTTTGTCGCACTCACTTCCATCGAGCGCTCGTTCAGCTTCTTGGACAGCTCAGCTTTCTTAGCAAGTATCGCTTCTGTCTCAAGGTTCGCATGAGTTATACGCTCAGATAGTGCAGACTGCTTGCCTTCCACCTCTCGCAACACAGATATGGACTTGTACAGCTCCTTTGATGCGACGTCTTCTTTGGTCTTCAGAAGCGTATAGTTTATCCGCTTTATTGTGTTGGCCAGAGAGATATAGCGCTCTGCATCCTCTTTCTCCTTTTCCAGCTCGCGGATGAATCCGAGACGCTCGTTCAGAAGAATGTTAGCCTCGTTCGTCTTTGCCTCCACTTTATCAAGCTCGGCCAGCGATGCTTGCTTCTTCTCGTTGAACTCCTGTATTCCAGCTGCGACTTCTATCAGTTCTCTTCGTTCCTTCGGGTTCAGCGAGACCATGGTCATGATCTCACCTTGGGTTATGGTGTTCACCTCGCTGATCTCACTCTTGTGTGCGCGCATGACTTCCAACATCTCCTGCCTTGTCACGTGCTTGCCGTTCAGCCGGTAACCTACCTTGTTGTTTGATTTTATGATGCGTGCTATTTCCAGTTGCTCGTCCCCCATGAAGTTGAGCTTGACGTACGCGCGCTTTGTGCCGTCTTCATCCTTGGGCTTAGCCTTGTTGTTTATGAGCTGCTGCAGGCTTGTGACGCGCAGGCGCTTGAGGGAGCTCTCGCCGAGCACGAAAAGCAGCGAGTCGCATATGTTGGATTTGCCGGAGCCGTTGGGCCCCACTATGCAATTGAAGCTCTGCTTGAACTTTATGCTCGCATGCCTGAATGATTTGAAGTTGTGAAGCACTAGACTGTCTAGATAGAGCATCGCTACACCGGTCGCGGTATAGCTATCGACGCATTTCTTTTTATTTGTTTGTGCAACACTCAGGACAAATGCAAGTCCTATTTGCTTTGGATTGTGCCCGTTCCCTTACTGTGCCTCTTGGCCGATATGTACAGCGCTATGACAGATTCCACGTGCGGCGCGGTGATTATTCCAAAAAGCTTCCCAGACTTTGTGACTGCAAGAACACCGACATCTTCAGAGCGCATCCTCTCAACCGCACTGTATAGCGGCATGTCATAATCGACAGACGGCAGTTCCTTTGACCAGTTGCCGGCGACTTCGGATGCCGCTTTGCCTACCGAACGCTCGACGGGTATCCTCGATAGCTCCAGTATCTTGCCGCCCCTTTTGAAAAGGACGATGTGCTGATGGGATTTTATCACTGCGCCGTAGAGCTTCTTTGCCGTAACGGCACCAGTTATCATCACATAGTCGTGGTTCACGACGTCCTTTACCCGCAGTTCGGCAATTTCAGTCTTTATTATTGCAGACTGGAGCTCTGATTGGGCCCCGCCGTATATGAACATCGCTATCACAACGTCCCAGAGCACAACAAATTCCTTGTATGCGAAGGACACGTTCAGCGTTGCCGCATACAGGACAGTCCCTGCTATGAAAGCAAATGTCACGGCGTTCCCAACCTTCACGGCTATCCGGGTTGCATCTAGGAAGCTGCGCTTCTTCTGAAGGTAGCTGCGCAGTGCTCGGCCACCGTCCAAGGGCAGCCAAGGCAAAAGGTTGAACACGGCGAGAAAGATGTTCAGCACAAACAGTTCCTGCATGGTGACCCGGACAAGCCCTGCAGGGGAGAATATCGTCACTATGCCAAGCAGCGCCGCCATAAGAAGGCTGGACAGCGGACCGACCACAGATATGCGGAATTCGACGTCAGGCATGACGTGGTCGAAGTCTATCACTGAACCTCCACCGAAAGGGTACAGGACTATTTTCTTGACCTTGACTCCGTTCCGTCTAGAAGTCACAGAGTGCACAAGCTCATGTAGAAGCACGAACACGAACAGCAAGATCCATACCATGAAATAATACAGGCTCAGAAACATGAGAGCGATAAGAAGCAGTATGAAAGACCAATGCAGCTCGATACCTATGCCGAATATCCGCCCTATCCGCGGAGAGTAGTCTGCCATTGGTTTTTATTCATGTCTAAGCATTAATAATGTGCTGGTAGCTGTATGCGTTACTTGAGGTTTGTGTACGACGAGCCTGCGATGATTGCACTGCAAGGCCCAAAGAAGTATCTGGTCATAGGGGACCTGCATATAGGGATGGAGCTGAAGCTGCGCGAGCGCGGAGTGCACATAAATGCGACGGAGCAGCTTTCCGAAAGGATACACCGGCTTGTGAAGGAGTTCGCAGCAGACAAGGTCATAATGCTGGGGGACATAAAGGAGAGCATCCTCTATCCTGATGCAGCAGAGGCGCGCATGATAAGGTCTTTTTTTGATAAGCTCAGCGGCCTGGACATAGAAGTGATAGCGGGCAACCACGATGCGCACCTGAACGAGCTGATAAGCAACAAAATAAGCAGGGAGCTCGTAATCGGAAGGTTTGCGTTCCTGCACGGAGACAAAAAGCCAAGTGAAGAGGCGATGATGTGCGATTACCTGATAACGGCTCACAGCCACCCGGCAATAAGGATTGTCGACGAAAAAGGGGCAGTATATGATGAAAAGGTGTGGGTCATGGCCCGTGTGAAGGCAGCTGTTGCAAAGTCGAATTATGCGCGCTTCAATAAGCGCTTAAAGCTCATCATCGCGCCTGCATTCAACCATATGATAACAGGCAGGCCTATTGGCCCTGAGTTTCAAAGCAGGAATCCGCTGTTCAGGGGCAATCTCTTCGACTATAAAAGAGCGCAGTTCTACACCCTGGACGGCTCGATGGCGAATGGCGCAGTCATTTGAGTATCGTTATAGGTATTACGCCCTTGTCGAACTCGAGAGCTGCAAGGTCAAGCGGATTCACGATGCCCTCCGGAACTTTTACAAGTGGCGGTGCACCGTATGCTATCTGCAGAGCCCTTGCTCCTATGATTCTAGCTTTCTCGAATTTTGTGAAATCTTCCATCTGGCTCACTTAAACAGGATTGGGCTTAAAACGCACCTTTGCTTCCTCTACCTCTTTGTCGACCTCCTCGCGCCACCTTTCAAAGCCTTCCGGAGATGTCGGGTACTTCTGGTAGAGGCCGTTGAGGAGCTTCATCTTTCCGACCACATAAAGCAGGTCAGAGAACGCCTTTACATTGGATGCCCCTTTCAGTATGAGTTTGAATTTCGAAGACAGGCTCAATTTTGTTGGACGACCGTAGCTCAAGTCAATGGCTTCGTTCGCCGTCAGGAACATTTTCATCCCGTAATCGATCTGTTCGTTGTTAAGCGATTGCAAGTACACTCGGAACACTTCAAGGCCCGCAGTCTTGTTGCCGTACGCATTTACGAAATCAACGTTGTACTTCCATAGCCCCGAGATACTTGTGTCATTGTTTCCTATTGCACGCACAGCGTTTTCGCCAGCAAGCACTCCCGCAACAAGCGAAGGACCTATCCCTCCAGCGCTGAGCGGATTCGGCATCATCATGCTGTCGCCGGCACCCATATATCCATTAAACACCAAGCTTGGCATCTGTCTACGCACTCCAACGGACCAGTAGCCGACGCCGTTGTTGTCTTTGTTAGCAAGGCGAATGTTCTTTATCACAGGATTGCTCTTCACATAAGCATCCATAAGCATATGAAGCGTGTCCTTCTTGCCTAGCTTTGCGTTGCGCGAATCAAGGCTCTGCTTCTGCACCCCTATTCCTACGTTTATCTTGTTCGTGCCTTGTGGAAACACCCAGCCGTAGCCGCCGGGAGCGATGACCTGGTTAAGGTGTACGAGCGCGTTCTTCTGGTCGAAGTAGTTCAGGTCCTCATGGTCCGGATCGAACTCATAAATATACCTGCCTGTCGCTTCGATGTCGCTTATATCGACTTCCCGGTCAACATAAGGATTGTCGGGCAGCTTCCTCCTTAGAGTAGTGGCGATCCCAAGCGCATCCATCACGATCTTGGACCGGATGTCCTTGTGGCGCTTTTCCTTGTCCTTTCCACGTATGCCTACAACGGCAGATCCTTCTAAAATGGGAGCTTCGACTTCGAACTCTGGAATGAATTCTGCACCTGCCTTTATCGCGATGTTGAGGAGCTTCCGTTCGAATTCTGGCCGGTCGAGCATGTAGCCCGCACCATCGAACTTGAACCTGTTCTGCATATCAGGAGAAAGCGCAGTTACGCTATCGACCTTAAGCTCAAGTTCTGGATGTCCAAAGCTTACGCCGAGCCTGGAATGCACGAAGTCAAGATGGCCTGCGGCCACCGCATTGCCGCACACCCACCCCCAGTTGGTCTTCTTGCCTGCTTCTTGAGCAGTGTTCCTGTCGATGAGCGCCACGTTAAGGCCGGACTTTGCAGCAACCGCAGCTGCGGCTGAACCCGCCATGCCTGCACCTGCCACTATCAGATCATAAGAATCTTTCATAAACAGACCCTTTTTATGAGTAAAGAGATAATATAAGGGTTGGCACGTTCAGCCTTAAATATCTTTCTTGTACGCCGAAGAATGATGAACATCGGCATAATTATGGAAGCCTATTTGAGTTTCATTGCGTGAAGGCCGAAACCGCAGCAAAGCCAGCAGGGCCAACACATCCTACTATTTACTGCGACGCACGTCCCTGTTGTATACAGTATACGAGCGTAGAGGGTCTTCAGGAGGGTCTCTCAAAATTTCTTTGATGTTTTTGACGCTTTCGAGCCTGTCTTTAAGAGGGTTTTCGTTGTGCTGCATGTCCGACGTCTGGCGGTTGCGGCACCCTTTCTGATTCTTGTTCCCGTTATGCTGATGCTTGTCGACCATATAATACACATGCTTGTTTCTTTTGAAATAATAAAAAGCTTGTGTGTTGTTTTTCGAATAAAAATAACTGTTTGCAGGGGGTGGGATTTGAACCCACGAATGCGCTAGGCCACGGGATCTTAAGTCCCGCGCGTTTTTCCGTGGCTTGCTGGCCAGACCAGACTCCGCAACCCCTGCCCTTAGATATCGCTTATTTTGTTTTAAAGGTTTGCTTCGGGATTGCGCACGCCGATTGGCATGCGTTCACGCATATAGCGAAGGTCCGGAGTAAACGTCCTTCTTCAAGGTGTTGTGAGTCTCCCTATGCTTGCTTATGATATCGCGAATCTTGGCTTCGACCTCTAGGGCCTCTTTCTCAAGCTCGCTTATGTCTATGTTTAGCTTAACAAACTTGTCAAGGCTCGCTATCGCCTGCTCCGCGTATTTTGGGGTTATCGTGTCAGGTATTATAGGCACCATGATGTTCAGGTCGGGCAGTTTGTCGAGAGTGGCCCTCATCAGCAGCATCGCGCTCACGCCGGTAGCGACGCCTTCGCCCACAGGTTTCATTTTGGCGTTCTGGGCGGCCGAAAGAAGCTTGCTTGTCGAAGCGAGCACGAAAACATTGTTTGTAACCTTGTCCACAGGTATCCCGCCTATAGAATAGATGCTGGTTATGCCGTTGTCCTTTATGAACTTGTACACGACATCGCTAAGGCTGGTGACAAGCTCCAAAGGTATCGCGAACTCTGCGAATATCGTGACGATCTTTTCGCCCTTGCCAGAGCTGCAGTATATCCTTATAGGGGGCATCGGCTCGCTCTTGTGTATCGAGATCAGTGGAGGAAAATCGCTGCTAGTTATATAGCCAACGTAGTCCATCTTGAGTTTGTCGACGATATAGCTTATGGTCATCGGTCCCACAAGACCAGCGCCCGGGAAGCCTTCTATTAACGTGGCGCCGTTCAGATTTACCTGCTTGAACATCTTAATTTCTATCATTGAATCGGTAGGAGATTCGCTGCAAAGATTTATTAATGTGTGATTTTTGCGGGCTTGTCGAGTGTTTCAAGGGGTCTGTCGACGATAGATATATAAAACTATCGAGAGAGATATTATCGGTGAACAGATGGCTGAAAGAATTGGAAGCAGTAAGATAACTAGAGAGAATGGATTTCTCTACTACGTAGGCTCTGACGGCTATGCATACAAGGCACCGATGAAGTCCAACCCAAGAGGAAGGAAGGGCAGGGTAACAGATGAGCGCATAAAGAGAGAAGCGGGCTATCTGTACTTTGTGGACAAGGCCGGGTATGTAGCAAGAGCTAAGATGAACAGAAGGGGCAGAAGATAACTTTTGCATACCTTGAGAATTAGAGGGCGATGCGAACAGCCTCGCCCTTCTTTATTCTATTCCTTTTTATAAATCCCGCATTTGTTTCAAGAACGTATTTGGAATCCTCACAGGGTTTGTATATCTGACGTGACGACGGTGTGGCATTCTCGACGAGGTCGACAACTCTATTGCCTCTGCCGATCCACATGACGTCTATGGGGAAGCGCATGTTGCGCATCCAAATGCCTTGCCTTGATTCTCTTGAAAAAACGAAAAGCATGCACTCGTCTTTCCCTATGTTGCGCCTGAACATAAGGCCCAGCATGTGCTTGACGAACGAATCTGCGAGTTGCGCCCTTAGCTGCTTGCCCTTCACATATACGCTTGCGGTTTTGTACCGTTGCATCCTATAAAGAAGCTCTAGCACGTAAAGCACCTATGTTGTGATGGAGAGGCTCTGCTCGCGCATGAACTGCTGCAGGTAGAACTTGCTGCCTGTGCCCTTGCCGGTAAGACCGCTGCCTTTCCAGCCCACAAAGGTGTGCACGCCGACTATCGCACCGGTGGTTGCGCTAATCTCCCTATTCACATACACAACACCGGCCTGTATGGTGTCGCAGAACTGCTTGATTTCTTTCTTGCTCTTGCCGTAGAATCCCGCGGTAAGTCCGTATTCCACATCGTTGGCCATTGCAATCGCGTCATCAATGCTCTTGAAACCCTCTATGGTAAGAATAGGTACGAAGAGCTCCTTGTGTACGAGATCGCTGTTGTGCATCACCTCGACAAGCGCGGGTTCTACATAATAGCCTTGTGCACTTACAGTAACTCCGCCGCCGCCATACAGTATGCGCCCCTCTTTCTTTGCCTTCTCCATCGCAGCCACATACCTTTTGTATGCGCTCTCGCTTATCAGAGGCCCTATATAGTTTGCCTTATCCAAGGGAGAACCCACCTTAAGAGTGCGCAATTTGTCGATCAGCCTGCTTATAAAAAGCTCCTTTATCGACTCATGTATGTAGAGTCTCGAAAGAGCGCTGCACTTCTGACCAGCGTAGCCGAATGCCGCACTAGCAACGCCAGAGACAGCCTTGGCTATGTCTGCATTCTTGGACACTATGGCAGCATTCTTGCCACCCATCTCGACCACGAACACCTTCTGCTTGCCAGTAGCGAAGTTCTTGGAGACCATGCCCATGCCAGTCTCCTTTGATCCGGTGAACGCTATGCCCGCAACATTGTCGTTGGTTGCAAGCTCAGCACCCACGGCAGAGCCAGGACCCGTAACATAGTTGAAGACTCCGGCAGGCAGCCCTGCACTCTTGAAGAGCTCGTATATCTTAAGCCCTGTGAGCATAGTCATGTTATCAGTCGATGAGGGCTTGAATACGACAGTGTTTCCGGTTATCATCGCACCGACACTCATGCCGACAGATATCGATATTGGAAAGTTGAAAGGAGCTATAACGCCAAAGACCCCATAGGGCTTCAGTAATATCCTGACCTTCTCCGTGCCCGAAGGCGCACCTTGGAATCCTTCACTCACTTTCGCACTGCTCTGCTGCATGCCAGTTTTCCTTTCAAAGCCTTTGTTTACTTCAAGCTCCTTGGAATAATAGCGCATGAAGTCTATTGCTTCGTCGACTTCCCCGATGGATTCGTAGCGTGATTTTGCGTTCTCGTAACTCAATATAGCGGCAAGTTTGAACTTCTCCTTTGCAAACACGTCAGCAGCTTTCCTGAACAGCACGGAGCGATCCCTATAGTCTGTCGAACTCCAAGAAGGGAATGCCTTCTGAGCGGCACTTATCGCTTGTTGGGTGTGCTCGCGAGTGCCTTTCTGGAAATTGCCCACAACAATCCCGAAGTCTATGGGAGAGCGCTCAGTTATAGTCTCATTGGCATTTACAGGATTGCCGCCTATGTACATAGGATGAGTACCCCCAAAACTCTGCCGAACATCTTTGACTGCATTATCAAAAAGTGCGTCGAATTCCTGCTCTCTGCCACTCTCCACAGATTTTTTATAAGTGAATTCGTTTGCGAACCTTGCTTTTGCCATCCAAACACCAAAAGTAGTAATTCGAACTATGAGCTCAAAGTTTATAATTATGTTGTGTCTGGTAGAGCGTTAGTCGGATATGTTTTTTGATAGTGAGCAGACTTTTATTTTAAGTCAATCTGGAGTGAATTTCTAACGAAGCGGCACAGCACAACAGGAGATATTAAATAATCTGAAATAGAAGATAAAATCATGACCTACTCAAAACAGGAGGTAACTGAATTGGCCGAGAGATTGCAGGAGATAGACAAATTCAACATGAAAGCGGACCTTGACCGCTGGCCAGAGCTCGCAGAGAACGCATGGGCGAGCGTGGACGGTTTGCGTCTAGACGCAAAGCCGAGCAGAATAATAGTCGTGGGCATGGGCGGTTCCGGAATAACGGGGGACATGCTGAAAGCAATTTCAGATGAGAGCAACTCTAAAATCATGTTTACAGTGCTGAAGGATGACAAAATCCCTGAATGGGCAGGTGCCGACTCACTTGTCATAGGCATAAGCTGCAGCGGCAACACGCAGGAGACGCTTTCTGCCATAGCGATGGCCGAGAAGCGCGGAATACCTTATGTGACAATAGGCTCTGGAGGCTTGCTTGAAGCGTTCTCACAGTCGCACGGAAAGATACATGTAAAGACACGAGCTCTCGGAAGTCCGCGTGTGTCAATGCCGGCAATGCTGTATGCAGCACTCAGATTGCTCAGCACGAATGGAATCATCAGCATGGATGAAAAGGTGCTGCGCGAATCGATTGAAGCTATGAAAGCAGTAAAAGGCAATGCTGGAAGCGTATCAGAGGCCAACAAGTCAATAACGCTCGCTAATGAGATTGCACAATGCGCAGCACCGATAATACTTTCATCTAGGAGGACCACCGCCGCAGGGGAAAGGTTCAGGCAGTCACTAAATGAAACAAGCAAGATGAACGCAACATTCAACCATGTACCAGAGGCGTTCCACAACACTGTAGACATTTTCGATGCCCCGGTAGAGAAACGCAAAGACTACAAAGTAGTGATGCTCGATCTCGAAGACGACCCTGCAGAGATAAAACTCAGACAGAGCATCTTGTCGGACCTTTTGAAGGACAGGGACATCAAGACGATAAGAGCACCATACGAGCGTGGCCAGTACCTAGGCATGATGCTGTCCATGGTATACTATCTAGAGTACGTCACATTCTACCTTGCGATAATGCGCGGGGTCGAACCGAGTAGAGTGCCAGCAGTAGACTTTATCAAGTCCAGGCTAAAGTAGCAGTAAAAAATGTTCTGCAAACCCGAACCAATTGCGGTTTGCAGACAAATGCTCTGGCTTGGGCAGCCTATACAATAAATTCTTTATAATAAAGTATTGTGGCGATAGTCTTTGCATCCGATATTTTGTTGCTCTTTATCATGCGCAATGCCTCGTCTAGCGTCACTTCAACAAGGCCGATCTTTTCCCCGAAATCAAGCGAGCGCGAACCCTTCTTTAGATCACAAGCAAGGTAGATGTAGGACGTCTCATCAAGAATATAGGGACACGCGTATACAGACATGATGCGAGACATTCTGCCTGAAGTGTAGCCCGTTTCTTCCTTTAATTCTCTTGATGCTGCGTCTTTTGGATTTTCATTTAATTCTATGTGTCCAGCAGGGATCTCATATATGTACTTATTTAGTGAAACCCGAAATTGCTTTTCAAGCACTATGCTGCCGTTATTTAATATAGGCAGCATGTGCACGACTGATTTTTTATGAAGCGTGTAAAAAAGCCTAGAGCGGCCCTTCCTTGCCAGATGCTTACTCTCTATCCAGAAAGACTTGTTTTTGTAAACACTTACGCCTTTCATGGTATCACATATTACCTGAACGTATATATGTTTTCGGTTAAGTTTGCCGACCTACAAAATAAGCGCGCATGATTACAGCGGCACAAAGTTTATATAGGGACTCGGCCTATCATATAGATTATAACTCAGTTATAAAGGCATACTATGCAAAACACTAACGGCTGCGCAGGACCGATGAATCGAGACTACGCAAAGAAATACGGATTCAAGGACAGAGTCAAGTACAAGCACATAACGAAGAAGGGACTATCAGAAAACGTAGTAAGAGAAATATCAAACATAAAACACGAACCCAAGTGGATGCTGGAGAAACGGCTTGCAGGTTACAGGCGTTTTATGGAAATGCCAGTGCCCAGATGGGGAGGGGACCTTAGCGGGGTGGACTACAACGACATTTATTACTACCTAAAGCCGACGGACAAAGAAAGCAACGCGTGGGACGCTGTGCCTGCCGAGATAAAGAAAACCTTTGACAGGCTCGGCATACCAGAGGCAGAGAGGAAGTTTTTTGCCGGTTCTGAAGCTCAGTACGATTCGGAAGTTGTTTATTCGCATGTGAAAAAAGAGCTCGAGGCACAGGGCGTCGTATTCGTAAGCATGGACGGTGCCGTGAGAGAATATCCAGAACTTGTCAAGAGGCATTTCGGCACGGTCGTACCATACACTGACAACAAGTATGCTGCGCTAAACACTGCGACATGGTCTGGAGGCTCGTTCATATATGTGCCAAAAGGAGTCAAAGTGAGGATGCCGTTGCAAGCGTATTTCAGGATAAATGCAGAGAAAGCAGGTCAGTTCGAAAGAACACTAATAATAGCAGACGATGGCTCCGATGTCACCTACGTGGAGGGCTGTACTGCACCTATATATTTGAGTGCTTCGCTGCATGCGGCAGTTGTAGAGATAATAGCGAAAAAAGGAGCGCACGTGAGGTATGTAACCGTGCAAAACTGGTCAAAGAACGTGTATAATCTTGTAACTCAGAGGGCATTCGCATATGAGGATGCGAGCGTTGAATGGACTGACTGCAACATAGGAAGCAAACTCAATGAGAAGTATCCGAGTGTTTATTTGAAGGGGCGTGGTGCAAAAGGCTCAGTCCTATCTGTGGCCGTTGCAGGAGAAGGTCAGACACAGGATTCAGGAGGAAAAATATACCACATGGCGCCTGATACAACGTCACAGATAGTTTCGAAGAGTGTGTCATCAGGCAACGGAATCACCACATACAGAGGCTTGTTGCACGTGGACAGGAACGCAACGAATATAAAGTCGTCCGTGAGATGCAATGCCCTGCTGCTTGATGAGGCCTCGGAAACAAATACCCTGCCGTGCATGGAGGTTTTATGCGATGATGCGACAGTCACGCATGAAGCAAGCGCAGGAAAGATAAGCGAAGACCAGCTGTTCTATTTGATGTCGAGAGGACTTAGTGCGGATGATGCAATTGCAACCGTTGTGCTAGGATTCCTGGAGCCTCTGGCAAAGGCGTTGCCGTTAGAATACTCTTTGGAATTGAAGAGACTCATAAAGCTCGACATAATGCCGAGGTCTGTAGGTTAGGTGATTTGATGAAAGATAATGATTATGCTTCTGGTGCAATGGATAGCTACAAGACCCTACCGCAGGAAACTGAAGAGCTATACAAGGATCACTACGTGAGGATTCCTTTCGAGCTTGAGGAATATATAAGCGACCCGGACAAAAAAAAGCGCAGTACGTTCTGCAGCACTAACAGGTACACAAAAGGGTTGAGTTTCGATGCAGTAATGTGTGGCGACAGGTGCAAAGTAAACAATAGAATCGTCAGAATAGAAGAAATTGGAGGATCTGGCAACGAATTCATTGAAAATTCGATGTACAACAAAACAGGGGACAAGTATGCCGCATACATAAATGCCCATTCCAAGAGCGCGCTATTTATAGACATACCAGAAAGCGCGCGTGTTAATCTAAACGTGCAGTTTATGGCGACAAGCACACCACTCAATGTGCACGTTATAGTAAAAATAGGAAAAGGCGCACGGCTAGACCTAACAGAAATATGCGCATCGACACCAACCAACACAGTTGTCGGAGTTATGCATGAAATTACACTTCAAGACAACGCTCATGCAGAGGTAAATACTGTTCACTGCGAAGACACCAACACGGTCGTTCTGTGCTTCTTGAAAGACAAACTTGGTGCTGCAGCTAGTCTGAGGTTCAACTCCACATATATCGGAGGATCATACACGAGAGCCAGGAATATTGCAGAGGCAGGCACACACGATAGCAAGATAGACGTGAATGAACTCGTTTTTGGTTCCGGAGCACAGAAGTTCGACATATATACGCGGATGGAGAACACGGCGCCGAATACTTACACCAACCTGCATTCCAGGACGGCACTTATGGACACAGCATTATGTATTTTGAAAGGCTACGCAAAGATAGATAATGGCGCAAGGATGGCAAACTCTTACATCAAGGAAAGGAGCATTCTGCTCGACAAAGGAGCCAGGGTAGATAGCCTTCCGGACATGTCTGTTGACCAAAATGACGTCAAAGCTTCACATTCGTCTTCAACCGCACCAATAGACCCTGAAGGGGTGTTCTACCTTATGTCAAAAGGAATGGACAGTGATGAAGCAAAAAAGCTCATAGTGGGCGGTTTCTTTTCAGAGTACATTGAAAGTATCGATAATGAGACGGCAAAGGAATTGACAAAGTCTATGATAAATGAAAAGTTTGAAAAATAAGGAGATGATATGAGCGTATTAGAAGATTATGACAAGATGTTGAGGAAAGTCATGCCTGCTTTCAAGTCTAGAGCAGCGAACGTGATGATAAAGGAGCAGGGAATGACGCAGCAGCAGACAGCAACCTTGCTTGGAGTGACGCAGGCCGCGATAAGCAAATACATAAAGGATGGGGAGAAGCACTATTCCGGAGTCAAGATGGATAGAAAGGCCGTCAAGGAGTTTATCGCATTACTCAAAGCGAAAGATACGGAAGGAAGCAGAAGGCTCATGTGCAAGATGTGCCAGGATAATGCGAAGTTAGATTGTGTGCTTGCAAAGCGGTGAATGCTATGAAACTTGAAATAAAAGGGTTGTGCGTCGAGGCCGACGGAAAGCAGATCATAAACGGAATAGACATTTCAATCAAAGAGGGAGACATACAAATAATAATGGGACCGAACGGCTCAGGCAAGAGCACGCTTGCGAAGGCGATAATGGGATATCCAAAAACAAAGGTGACTGGCGGAGACATATTGGTGGATGGAAAGAGCATAAAGAAGCTCGATACGGACAAGAGGGCTAAACTAGGCCTATTCTTGCAGTTCCAGAATCCGGTAGAGATAGAGGGTGTTGGCTTCATAAACTTCTTGCACAGCGCAAGGCAGGCACTCGGCGGGGAGACTGTAGGGACAAAAGAGTTCATGACGGAACTCAAGAGCAACATGTCGTCACTGAAAATGAGCGAAGAATTCATAGGCAGGCACCTCAACAAGGGATTTTCTGGTGGAGAAATGAAAAAATCAGAGATACTCCAGATGGCAGTGCTCAGGCCTAAGATAGCAATACTTGATGAGCCGGATTCTGGGCTTGATATCGATGCAGTAAAAGCCGTATCCACACGGATAAACGAGATTGCAAAAGAGAACAATATGGGTCTTTTAATAATAACGCACTACAACAGAATATTGCATTACATAAATGCGGATCGGGTACACGTGATGGTAGGCGGACGTATTGTAGCGTCAGGCAGCCACGATCTTGCAGAAAGGCTTGAAAAGGAGGGATACGAGTCATACATAAAAGGAGATGGTTCTAGATGAAACAGGAAAACACGCACAGGGCTTTCGACGTCGAACGAATAAGGTCTGACTTTCCGATATTGAGCACAAAAATGAATGGAAAACCTCTTGTGTATCTGGATAGCGCAGCGACTTCGCAAAAGCCGAATAGGGTAATAGATGCGATCTCAAACTACTACAGGACCTACAATGCAAACATCCACAGAGGCATATACGCAATCGCTGTTGAAGCTACAGACGCTTACACCGATTCAAAAAAGAAGCTCGCCAATTTGATAAATGCAAAGAGCATGCAAGAGATAATCTACACAAGAAACACGACAGAGGCGATAAACATAGTCGCGCTTGGATGGGGCAGTGCGAACATAAAGCGGGGAGACCACATACTGGTGACCCAGATGGAGCACCATAGCAACCTTGTGCCATGGATGCTTCTTGCGAAGAGAAACAAGGCAGTGCTCGATTACGTTAAATTGGACGAGAGCAAAACAAAATTGGACATGCTAAGCTTCGAAGAGCAGATTGAGAAAGAGCCAAAGATATTGGCATTGACACAGGTATCCAACGTCCTTGGGACGATAAACGACGTTAAGCGCATAACAAAAATTGCGCACGAGCACGGAACCGTTGTGCTGGTCGATGGGGCACAATCAGCCCCGCACATGCCTGTAGACGTCCAAGAGATCGGTTGTGACTTCTTTGCACTCTCGGCACACAAAATGCTCGGCCCAACGGGCATCGGAGCCCTGTACGGAAAATTTGACATCCTTGATAAGATGGACCCGTTTTTAAGCGGCGGGGACATGATAAAGAGCGTGACGTTCGATGAAGTGACCTGGAATGACTTGCCCTGGAAATTTGAGGCAGGAACACCAGACATTGCCGGCGGGATAGGATTCGGCGCAGCGATAGATTACCTTAACGACATCGGCATGAGGAACATACGGGAACATGAGAAAATGGTCACAAAATATGCGCTTGAGAAACTTGGCGAAATCAAACACGTCAAGACGTATGGTCCTGGTAAAGAGGACATAGAAAGCAGGGGCGGCGTGATATCTTTCTCTGTAGATAATGTGCATCCGCATGATGTTTCGCAGATATTCGACAGTGAAGGCATAGCAATAAGGGCAGGGTATCATTGCGCAATGCCGCTTGTCGAACAGGTGCTGGAAGAGAGCGCAGTATCAAGGATGAGCTTCTATCTTTATAACAAAGAGTCAGAAATAGACAAAGCCGTACAGGCAATAGAACTTGTGAAGAAAACATTCAAGGTTGAATGATATGGCACTCGACCTATACGCAGAGGAGATAATCTCGCATTACGAGCATCCGCACAATTCAGGAATAATGAAGGACGCAAGCACGAGCTTCCATAATTACAACGCCTCATGCGGCGACGACGTAACAATGTATCTGAAGCTCGACAAAGACACGATCGTTGATGCAAAGTTCAAAGGTACGGGCTGTGCTATAAGCGTAGCCAGCGCAAGCATGCTTACAGACTTTGTGAAGGGCAAAAGTCTGAAGGATGTAGAAGTGATGGGAGTGAAGACAATCATAGGCATCATAGGCATAGATCCGGGACCTGCAAGGCTAAAGTGCGCCACGCTCTCGCTTAGAACCTTAAAGGAGGCCGTGTTTCTGTATGAGCACAAGGAAGTAGACAAAGAAACAAAGTCCTTGTGATCGTGCACTGTGCGCGCAGGGCATTTTCCGCGAAATACTTTGTTCTCTAAATCCACCAACTCAGACTATGCAATCTCTTCAATATTAGCGACGTGAAGACACCTCCATCTGCGCATCGAATCGCACTAGAACACCAGAGTAAAGACACATAGCTACGCAATATGTAAAGCTTGTAGGTATAGACGGCCGTATACGCAGGTATGTTTGAAATTAGAATCAGCGCCAACAATAACACCAGTACGCCTAGTGCGATTCTTTTGCCTCGAAGACGTAGAGACACGACATACATGTCAAAAAGCAGATAAGCTGCAAGCAACGCCATAGGTACTGAAACGAGCAAGAAGTACCTTGTCACCACAGTTATTGAAACGTAGCCATGCAGCGATTCTGTACCGAAGAACAGATAGAAGAAAGTAAACCAGAACATTGATGCAGGATATGCAAGACAATTGTCACGATTCTTGAACGTGATGTATGTTGAAACGAGTATGAATAAGAGTATCAGCCCGAAAGGCAGAATCTGCAGTGCGAAAACAGGACCGGTTATGACATCCAGCATCGTTACATAATTGACCATAAGATTAGATTCTGTCAAGCCGATCTGACCCTGGCTGTATTCTTCGATTGCAGAAAAAATACTGGTTTTCCATCCACTCAGCATGTAGAAAGATAGGGTGTAAACTAGCAGGCTTAACGCCAATCCAGTAACAAATGGAATAACGAGCTTCCTGTTGAACATCAGCATTGCGATAATAATGGGAATTGCAAGACCGACACCTCCAAACTTCACAAATACCATCAAGCCACATATTAGTCCTGCGGAGAAGCACAACCTTGGGGCACGCTCGTTGTGTTTTATGGACTGTGCAAGCACGTACATGATTAATCCTGCAAGCACGCCAAGCAGCATATCAGGAACCACACGCGTGACAAATCCCAACACATTTGGCATCGTGATTATCAGTATTCCTGAAAGAAGGCCAACCTCGTTGTTGAATAGGGTCTTGCCGACCAAGAATGCGAGAACTATCAATGCCACGTATTCGAGCACAGAAGGCAGTATTGTTGAAAATGTGTTGACACCGAACACCATAAAAGAAAGATATATTAGTGCAGATGGCAGGTAGCTGAACGCAAAGGTGTTTGATAGTATGTTGAAGTTGCCATCAAGCATGCTTTTTGCTATTGATATCAGGGAGCCATCGTCCATTTGATAAAGAGGTCCGGAATAAAAGAAGGCCGCAAGTGCGAGTCCGATAAAGATAATCACTGCAAGACACGCATACGCAGCCTTGTCGTCAATACCAGTATGTTTGTGCATTAGTTCATGCCCGCACATATTGTAATTCATACAACATAGAAATTAAGCAGTTGCGCCAAGTATTGTCAAGAATAAGGATTATGGCGCAGGTAATGGTTTGCTCCGGTATAAATTACGTTATCGGTGCGCACCCAGCCATTGGAAGAATTTGGCATATGATGCAACATTCGTCCATTATTGCTCGTCGCCTGACAACCCGACATCGTAAATTAGGTGCTGATATTTGTAGTTTATCGGCCCAACTGAAGCCTCTTCTTCTTTTTGCCATACTATCGGACCCAGCTGCAAAGGTTCGCCATCAAAATTGATTTCGCTCACACGAGTGACATACTGTCTATCCACAAGCCAGTCTTTTTTGTGCACAGCCATTATTGCGTTCCTTATGCGTCTGTGTGATAACAAAGGTATTAGGTCGGCGTGCCCAGCACCATAACGGAGAGCAATGCTCGGCTTTCTCCCCAGCTTTTCCTGCAGTGCTGGAGCTATAAAATCGTCGACCTTCTGTGCAGTTGCAGCACTCCTGAACCCAGCAGCGGTCCAGAAGTTAGACAACATCGCATATCCGACCATCTTGTTTAGTTTCTTGTTCTCGTGTGGTGCTATCGCAAGTGCAAGTGCCCCATTTACAAACTCAATTGCAAAAGGTAGACCTAAAGGCAATGTGTAGGGGACATGTGTGAAAGCCAGCAGTGCACTTGACATGCTTGGCACCATTCCGACAATAAACACGTGTGCAAAGTAGCCTAATGTGCTGTTTTTGGCCTTGTTGAACACTGGCGGACTTGGAAGGTCGGCATAGAATATTGGCAGTGGATGTTCTAACATCAAATTAGAAAGCAGCAACATGTCACATCCTTTGGTAGCCAATAGCACCTCGGGCCCCACTTTATAATAAGGATCGAATCCTGTTTCGAGCACAATACCGTCGTGCCGGCTTAGGTTGATGCTGGCCATACTCATGTGAAAAGCCAGACTGACGTGGTATTCGGCATGTTCTGTAATTACATCCGGAGGTGATGAGACTTGTCCGTTGTCCCGTCTTACTAAAGATGCAGGGGAGTTGTTACCTCTATAAACGGGCATAGGGCCTGTTATGTGTTTTTCCATCTTCAGCTCACTTTTTGATACGGCACAGCTATAGATACGGACAGTATATAGACACACTTTTGTGTGAATTTCAAGATACTTATAAGTTCTTTTTGGCGGCAGGGCATCGAATTACCAATCGATCTCAGCCCTATCCACTACATAAAGCAAGTATTTCTCCAATCCTCGAACGTATGCCGTTCGCTCAAGAATTGCTTGAGCCTACAGAATAAGAGTAGCCTGACCGGATTCGAACGTCGGCAGACGCTCTCGTAAAACCGGATTAGCCCCGACCGGATTCGAACCGATGTACACGGGTCCAAAGCCCGCGGTCCTTGGCCGCTAGACGACGGGGCTTAAACTGATTGGGATATTATGATTCTTAATCCTGATGTTGACGTTTGGGACGGTAGGGACACTAGCAGATGGCGCGTCAATATGATTTCGCGAAGTTGGCAATGTGCTTTGCAGCGTTGTTGCACACAGCACAGCGTTTTGCTTTGACTTTATCCTGGATGTCCAGAGGCATGTTTGTCAGCTTTGCGCCAGTATCTTCTTTAACCTTAGACTCGCAGTCGTGGCCGCCACACCATGCAGCCTGTGCGAAACCGCCTTTTGACTTTATTGCATGCTTTAGTTCGTCGTACGTATCAACAGGGTGTGTGCTCGAGCTAAGGAGATGTTCCGCCTTCTTGTACAGGTCTTCATGGATCTTCTCCAGTAGCTCAGCGATCTTGGGCACCACATCGTCGATGGGCACGTTTTCTTTTTCCAAAGAAGTCCTACCTACAAGGACCACTTTGCCAGCAGTTATGTCACGCTCTCCTAGCTCTAGCCTTATCGGTACGCCCTTGAGTTCCCACTCATTGAACTTCCAACCAGGAGAATACACATCACGGTCGTCAAGGTGAACTCTGAATTTGTCCTTTAGTGTGGTGCGGAGCTTGTCTGCCTCTTTTAAGACGTGCTCTTTGTTTCTGTCGTTGTAGATTGGCACTATCACAACTTGTATGCGCGCGAGCTTCGGAGGCATAACGAGACCGCGGTCGTCGCTGTGAACCGCAACGAGGACACCAAGCTCTCTCGTAGATATTGCAAAGGTGTTCTGGTAGGCATACTCTTGCTCTCCGTTTTTGTTTATGAAGCGCAGACTGTAGGCTTTTGCGAAGTTCTGCCCGTCACTGTGGAAGTCGGGACCCTGTATCGCCCTCCCGTCAGGCAGCATGTGCTCTATGCTGTAGCTTGCTACTGCACCTGCGAACTTCTCTGTTTCTGACTTTCTACCTGCAACGCCAGGCAGCGCAAGATACTCTTTCAGTATCTTGAGGTATATGCCAAGAATAACGTCACGTTCCGCATCGGCCTCTTTCTGGCTTGCAAACACAGTGTGACCCTCATTCCAAAGGAACTCCCGACTCCTTAGGAAAGGCACCGGATGCTTGAATTCCCATCTAAGCACAGAATTCCACTGATTCAGACGCATCGGAAGATCCCTCCACGATCGAATCCAGCCAGACATGCAGGCATACATTATCGTTTCGGAGGTCGGTCTGATGGCAAGAGGCTCGGAAAGGTCTGAATCTCCGGTCTTGGTGACCCATGCGACTTCTGGAGAGAAACCCTTTATGTGCTCGGCTTCCTTTTCCAGCAATGACTTCGGTATCAGAAGGGGAAAGTATGCATTCAATATGCCTTCTTTCTTGAATAGCGCGTCTGTTGCAGCTTGTATAGTCTCCCAGGCAAAATAGCTGTCGGGTCTGAATGCAAGGCACCCGGAAACCGGCGTGTAGTCGGCAATCTTAGAATGCGTTATAACTTGCGTGTACCACTCGTCAAAGTTCTCAGCCTTCTTTGCAGTCATACCAGCTGTTTCGTCCTTTTCTTCCATTCGAACACACATCCATCAAACGATGAGATTATCTAAGGTATAGGATGCTCTTTATGCATTCTTAAGGTTTATCTTCAGTTGAGGACAGAAAACGTCAGACTAATTTTTATCTGCAGAAGGTCAGAGAGTTATTCCGTAACTCTTCAACGCCTTTACCAGTTGCTGGTAGCTTGTGAACCTTATCGACCTTATTCCAGCCTTTTGGGCACCTTCTACGTTATCTTGCATGTTGTCTATGAAAAGCGCTTCTTCTGGCTTGACGTTCATCTTTTTCAAAACATACAAGTACATTCTGCGCTCTGGTTTCCTCATGTGCAGGTAGCATGAAGCGAATGTCCTGCAACGATCGAACTTGTTGAGAAACAGCCGTTTCGATTCGAGGTATCTAGTGGCACTTATGTTTGACAGCATGACGGTCTGGTAACGTCTTGACAGCTTCAATACGAACTTTGCGACCTTGATGTCAAGCTTTGCAAGCTTCTTGTATGCGCCTATCCATTCGAGGTCCAGTTCAGGAACATCAAACAGCCTTGACAGTTTTGACTCTACATAGCCCACCTTAGTCCTGCCATAGTCCATCTCTTTCACAAGAGGATTCAGCGCCATTGCAAATTTTTTAAAGTCGAGGTCGAACTTATCAGATATGTAGTGAATATAATCGTCTTCGCTATAGTCTATGATAACGCCTCCGACGTCAAATATCAGCAGTTTTATCATGCAATCAGCAAGTTAGGATTGCCCGATAGGGTATTTATTCTTTCCATCGAAGCATGAAATATGAAGATTGTGGTCGCGCTAGGTGGCAACGCGCTGCTAGATTTTGGGCAGAAGCCCACATTTGAGGTCCAGTATCGCAATGCACTAAGGATGGCAAGAAACATGCGACCGCTACTCGCAAAGAAAGAAACTAGTATAATAATAACCCATGGCAACGGTCCGCAAGTTGGGGACGAGCTGCTTCGCAACAAGTTTGCAAAGAAAGAAATTCCAGAACTGCCTTTGCCGGCCCTAAATGCAGAAACACAGGCCCTAATCGGCACAATACTCGAACTGGCACTTAAACACGAACTGGCAAGAATGAAAGTAGACCGAGCGGTTGTTGCACTTCTCACACACGTAGTGGTTGACAGAAGCGATGATGCATTTACGAAACCTACCAAGCCGGTGGGTCCTTTCTATACGCGCGCGCAGCTGGAGAGCGAGCTGAGGAAAGAGCACTTCAGCTTCGTCAAGGGAAAGAACGGATACAGAAGGGTCGTGGCATCTCCAAGACCTTTGAGAATAGTCGAGATTGAACCCATACGCGAGCTTGTTGATAGAAAAGCCGTAGTGATAGCAGCAGGCGGAGGAGGCATACCTGTAGTAGGGAAGAATGGATCATACAAAGGAATAGACGCAGTAATAGACAAAGACTTGACAGCACAGCTACTTGCTAACTCTTTAGACGCTGACGTGCTGGTAATACTTACGAATGTGAATGGAGTCTATAGGGACCATAACATGAAACATCAAATAAGAAGAATAAAGGCAAGAGAACTTGAGGAGATGCTCGACGAATTTGAAGAGGGCACGATGCTTCCAAAGCTTCTCGCATGTGCAAGGTTCGTTGAAAAAGGGGGCAAAAAGGCATACATCGGAAGCCTTTTCAAGTTGGATGCCATTCTGGCAGGCAAATCAGGCACAGAAATAGTGCGTTAGGCTCCAAAATGACACACCAATCCGACGAATGAGATGTTATTTATTGCTTGTTTACTAAGAGGATAACGTTAGTGACCCTTTAGGGGCTACTTTATGTGATCAGATGTACTATGTCAAAGACTTTAAGTGGAAAAATGGCATAACGGCTAGTGAGATGATTGAGCAGTTCGGGTCTCTAGGATTCCAGAGCATAGAGCTCAGGAAAGCGGCAGACACTATAATCAAGATGAAAGAGGCCGGAGCAAAGATATTCCTTACATTCACGTCAAATATGACGACTTCTGGTTTGCGTGGTTTCTTCGCGCAACTGATAAAGCTATGCATTGTGGATTTTGTAGTAACTACTGTCGGAAGCGTTGAAGAAGACATAATGAGGGCAAGCGGGGAAAAATTCGTGATAGGGAGTTTCAGCGTTGATGATGTTGCGCTCAACGAAGAGGGCGTCAACAGAGTAGGCAATCTTTTCATCAAGACCGCAAGCTACGAGAAGTTCGAGAACACGATGAGGAATATTCTCTCTAAGGCTTATGAGAAAAAGAAGAGATGGCCTGCAGCAGAGCTCCTCAAAGAGATAGGCAACGGTCTGAATGACGAGGATTCGATACTCTACCAGGCTGCACGAAACAACATTCCAATATACTGCCCAGCAATCACAGATGGCGCTTTTGGGTTTCACTTGTACATGTTTCAGCAGGACCACCAAGACTTCGTTGTTGATGTTGTAAAAGACTTTGGGGATGTGATTCTTGGAGTTACGCACGATGATATAAAGGGCGTCGTGTGCCTGGGAGGGGGCGTTTCGAAGCATTATGCGATGTTTGCATGCCTTATCAATGGAGGATTTGACTATGCAGTATACATGACCACTGCGCATGAGTCGTCAGGGAGCATGAGCGGCGCCAGCACACAAGAGGCGAAGAGTTGGGGCAAGATAAAGGACACTGCAGATGCAGTCACGGTCATCGGCGATGTGACGATCAACTTTCCCCTTGTTATGACAAAGGTGCTCGACGAGCTTGCGAAGAAGAAGTTGATAAAGAGTGAATAGATGGAAAACGCCAAGTTCGTGCTGAGCAAATCAGCCATGCTCAGACAGTATTCTAGGCTCAAAGAGGTCGCAGACAAAATATCTTATAGCTTCAAGACAAACCCGACGGTCGGTACGCTGCTCGAGAAATACACAGATTCGTTATTCACGGTACATTTTGCAAAGTCGCTTGAAAGGATAAATGACAGGGGCAGAGTGATATTTGTAGCGCAAAGCTGGAATGGCAAGGCAATCAGAGAGCTCATGAAATTGGGCGTTCACAGGTTCATTGTGGACAACCACAATGACCTCGAAACGCTCCTGAAAGAACTTAAGAGCAAAGATAGGATAGATCTGTTCCTCAGGTTAAGGATGAAGGAAAGGACGATAAGGACGGAGAGGCATTACGTTTACGGCATGTATTCTGCTGAGGTGAACAGGCTTGTCAGTGGGCTGCGCGGCGATGATAGGATTGAGAAGCTTGGTGTTCATTTCCACAGAAAGACGATGAACATAGGCGAGTGGGATCTTAAGAGTGAGATGGCAGAAGTCCTTGAGGAAGAAACGCTCAAGGCTATCGACATGCTCGACATAGGCGGCGGCATACCTATAGAGTACAAGAACTACAACGGAGACGACCTGTTACCTAGCATAATGGGAAAGATAGGCGAGTTCAGGAACTGGCTGAACAAGGAGTATGGGATAATGCTGATAGCAGAGCCCGGCCGCTTCATAGCTGGTCCTTGCATAAGCCTCGATGCCGGAATCATAGGCATAAACGGCAACACCGTCCTGATAAACTGCTCTGTCTTCAATTCGGCGATGGACACGATAGTGGCCAACATAAAGCTTAAGGTTGATGGTGAATTGGAGAGAGGGACACCATACTTGATAAAGGGCTGCATTCCGGATTCTGAAGACATATTCAGGTACAGGGTTTATCTTAAGAAGCCAGAAGTGGGCGATAGGATAAGGTTCCTGAACGCTGGCGCATACACCTACACGACTAATTTCTGTGACCTCGATAAGCTAGAATACCAGATGGTTGAATAGCGGCACATAGCATATATCGACTCGTATCGACAGATAAGCACTTGTTTATGGATTCAACTTTAGACACCTAAAAGGACCTTCTCACATAAAGAATGTCTCAATATTTTCCATTTCAGCTACCATAACCACAAAGTATTATATGTTTTTAAACAAAAGCCTATTTGGGATTGGATATGGCAAAGGTCACAAGCGATACATATATCTTTAAACAAGGCGCATCGTTCAGCCATAGGAACTTGAGACGGCTACCTTCTAGCGTGCTTCACGTAATTTCAAAGACTTCTGGCAGCCATAGACATTTCCATAGGCACATAAATTTCGATAAAACGGTAGGTGGCTTTGTAGAAGCTACTGCTTTCGCAGGCAAACATACATATATCGGCCCCAACGCTCTTGTCCTAAGCAAAGCAAAAGTTTATGGCAGCGCGTGGGTCTATGAGAATGCGAAGATATTTGGTTCAGCACAAGTACTTGACCACGCACACATTTCAGGCAGCGTACAAGTAAAGGGAAATGCAAGGGTTTCAGGCTCAACACATCTTGACAGAGGCATCATCTTTGGCAAGGATGCTAATCTTTGCACTGCGTATAAATTTGACACGCAAAAATCCATAACCAAATGGCTCAAAGAAGAGAAAGAACTCGTAGACAAACTGGGCTTAGTATCCTTGCCGTGAACCAGTATTTTTATAAGCCACAGTAAGAGCAAAAGATACCAATATATATTACCTGAGTAAAATATATTTATCGTGGTGGTATTATGCCAAATATAGAAGTACATCATGTCGGGACTCTGGGACAAAAGTCGATTACTTTGATTTCCGCACCATGACGTAAACCATCTTGCCAATGTACTCTTTAGGACAATCGATTTTTGCTCCTGTTCCGAACCGAGTTACAGGTTTCTCAAAAACAACTACAACATCGTCTCCGATTTTAAGTTTGTTCTTTATTACTTCAATTTTCCTCATTTACCACACCGTATAATATATATTAATATATATTTAAATACTTTTCCTTTCAATAATAATATCATGGCAAAAACCAAAAGGTTAACGAATAGACAGTTCCGAAGATTTTTCAAGGAGTTCAAGAAACTGATTGAGATTTACGGCGAAAAAACGGCAGAAAAACACACTGACTGGAAAACATATGAAGAAGAATATGCAAATAGGATAAGATATGTCGCGAAAGAGTTGAACATTCTTACAAAATCAGCAATAGACTCTATTGAGATGAAGGTATCCAAATTCGGAAGACCTGCAAAATTGTCTCTCCAACAGAAGGTGGTTGCGCTTATCCTAAAATCGATTTTCTGCAAAAACAACAGACCAATGGCCGGACTGATGTCCCTTTTTGGCGCATTTTGTGGCATTGACATTAGTTACAAAACTGTCGAAAGGATGTATTCTGATGAACTGGTGCGAATTGTTTTGCACAACATGTTTATTCTGACGATAAAACGAAAATGTGATAAGAAAATAGATGTGAGCGGAGACGGAACGGGTTACACACTAACAGTAACGAAACATTACCGTACACAAGTCGATAAAGAAGGGTACAGGAAATTCGTGTATTCGTTCAATCTCATCGACATAAAGAATGGGTTGTACATATGTTATGGCTCGGGTATACGATCTGAAAAGGAAGCATTCGAAAATGCAATGAAGCTGCTCAGAAATGTAGAGGTGGCCACAGGGATAACAGTCAATAGTGCAAGGTTAGACAGGTACTATAGTTACCAATCAACTTTGAAGTATTTTGACGACAAAACTGTTTTGTACATAATCCCAAAGAGCAACACAACAATAAATGGCCCGTCTAGATGGAGGAAGATATTCAGACGGATGATGAAGGATCCTCTGTCCTACTTGATAGAGTACTACAAAAGGGAGAAGTCTGAGAATGGTTGGTCTGTAGATAAACGGATGGTTGGGTGGAAAATATGGCAGAAAAGAAATGACAGAATCGATACAGCAATAAGTTGTACTGCAACACTTCACAACTTATTCAGAATCGGTTATGGATGACTTTTGTCCCAGAATCTCATGTCGGAGAACATTCGGTTATTAATATTAACGTGGGTTCTGAGACAAAGGGGTCTGAAACTGTGGCTCGTGGACCCACAGAAGCTACAGCCACTCGTGCAGAAAGCACTCTAACCTCAGCTACAATGGACCGCATCAATAGTTACCTAAAGAGTAGGAATTGTGAGTTAAGTGATGATGCGCAATTGCAGCTTAAGGACCTATTAGAAAGCAAAAACTTCACAAAAAGACTTGGGGGAGAAATTGGCATTAAGGCAGTGACTTCACCTGAACTTATACGCATGATACACGACAAAATACAGGCAGACGTAGACATGAGGACACAGACGCACAAGCAACTTTACGAAGAGCTTCACGATATACTAGGATATCATCACGAATACGCGGAATCGATGGCGGTTTCTGGAAGTTATGGAAAGACGTCAGAAACTAATGGACCTGTAAAAGAAAAATACCAAAGAAATATTGATGAAGGTAAGAAAGGGCTTGAAAAGTTTCTTAAAGACCCTAAAAACAAAGGCAATTTCGGAGGGCAGGCTCGCAAGGAATGGAGTATAACTAAAGATGAAGGACGCTTGGCCGGAGAGCATATTAAAGACCGTTTCAACAATGTAAAGAATACAATGTCAAAAGGTCTCGACAAGGTAATGGATCAGGAAAACCTTACAGAGGCACTCAAAACAGCATGGGATGCAACCAAGAACAGTGCGAAAGTAGCATGGGGCGGATTCAAGGAAAGTGCTAAAGAAGTTGGTCATGTGATAGTAGATGGTGCGAGAGCGGTTGGTCATGCGGTAGCGGGCGCCGCAAAGTGGGTATACGACCATACGATTGGATGGGTAGTGGAAAAAGTTGGCGACCTAGCGAACCGAGGCAAGTGAGAATAATAAGAGCGCAATCGGACATATTTCGATCGCTTTGCTCTGAGTAAGGGCAGATAGGCAGCATCGCAGTGAAAGTAGAACGGTGACAATCTAAGTTTTGGCAGACACTATCTCACACTCAAGTGCCCTCAGACCAGCTTGAAAGGTACTTCGCCTGCTCGTCTGTTAGAGCATCTATCTTTACGTTCATCGCTTCCAGCTCTAGTTTTGCTATTTCGTCATCGACTTTGTCAGGTAGCGTTATGACCTCTGCTCTGAGTTTTACTCTGTTCTTTACCAAGTATTCGCACGCAAGCGCCTGGCCAGCAAAGCTTGTCGCCATAACCTCGCTAGGATGGCCCTCTGCTGCAGAGAGATTGACGAGCCGGCCTTCTGAGCACACGTATATCCTCTTGCCGTCAACAACATACTCATCCAACGAGCTGCGCATCCGTCTCTTCTTTGTACTATTCTTGTTCAGCGCAGCCATATCTAGCTCCACGTCAAAATGCCCGGCGTTAGCAAGTATTGCACCATCTTTCATCCACATTATGTGATCCATTGTAATGACCATTGTGTCGCCAGTGACTGTCACGAAAATGTCTCCTATTCTCGCGGCTTCTGTCATAGGCATCACTCTGAACCCGTCGAGTGCAGCCTGCAGCGCCCTGAAATGATTCACTTCCGTGACTACAACGTTGGCACCCATGCCTTTTGCACGCAGCGCCAGCCCCTTTCCACATTCACCATAGCCAGCAACGACAAAGACTTTGCCGGCAATCAGGATGTTTGTCGCTCTCAGTATGCCATCTATCGCAGACTGTCCGGTGCCGTAGTAATTGTCGAGCAGATGCTTAGTCTTGTTGTCATTTACAGCGACCACAGGGTACTTAAGAGCTGAATCTTTGGCCATGGCACGAAGCCTTATCACACCGGTGGTCGTCTCCTCGCAACCACCTATTATATCCTTTATCAGCTCCGGGTGCATCGTGTGTATCCTTGACACGAGATCGCAGCCGTCGTCTATGGTCAGATTGGGTTTTTTCGCGATAACAGCGTCTATGAACCGGTAATACGCTTCTTTTGACTCGCCCTTATAGCCGTAGACGTTTATTCCAGCTTTTGCGAGCGCAGCAGCAACGTCGTCCTGAGTAGAGAGCGGATTGCAGCTTGCAATAGCGACCTTGGCACCGCCAGCCACAAGAGTCCTTACCAGCACTGCGGTTTCTTTTGTTATGTGCAGAGCCATGCCTATCGTAAGGCCCTTGAATGGTTTCTCCGTAGAAAACCTGCTGCGTATCTTCAACAGCGCCTGCATCCTGTTTTCTGCGAGCTCGATGTTCAGCATGCCACTTTCGGCTAGAGCGATGTCCTTGACTTCATATCCGTTATTCTCCAAATAATCACTTTCTACTTAACGCAAATTTGTGTTTTTGAGTTCAGATACCTACACCAGCCACTATGCTTATGAGCCCGCTCAATATTGCGAGGATTCCCAGAAGGAATATCAGAGTAGTTACCCTGCTGCTCTTTGCGAATTTTATCAGAGCGTCCATGAATACAAGACTGACCAGGGTCGACACCACCATGGCAATACCTATATAGAGCGCTGGCAGGCTGCCTGCTACTGAGCCCATCTCTGAAGGAGAGAACATCAGAGTGACAAGCGTAGCACCCAGCGATGCAGGAATGAGGGCAAAGAATGAAAGCCTGAATGCTTCTTCGGGCTTCACTTTCAGAAGCAGCATCGCAGATACAGTGGTTCCTGATCTGCTGACCCCTGGAAACGCGGATATACCCTGCGCAATGCCTATTTCTATGAGATTGACAAGCGACAGGTCAGACACGGTCTTATTTAGGGCGCGTCTCCCTCTTGAGAATTTCAGAAGAAACCAATCTACAAGAAGTATCAGACCAAGCGCAATCATAGGAATCCCAATTGCCGGACCCGTTATGAGCGCGGATATCAGCTTGTATATCGGCACGGCTATTATCGCGGTGACAATCGTAACAACAAGGAGGTACTTCAGAAGCAGCCAACCCTGGGGGCCTCCTCGCCCAAATATCGCAAGTATCGCACCGTAGAGCTCCTTCCGGAAGTATATCACTGCCGCAAGGAAAGTCCCGCCTTCAAGGAACAGGCCCAGCGCATATGCCTGCGAGAACTTAAGATGGAGCAGGTATGTCGATGCGATCATTATCTGGGTCTTGCTGCTGATGGGCAGCCATTCGCTTATGCCCTGCACTATCCCAAGTATGAGACTTATGATCAATCTCGCAACATCGGTTGCTATCAATATGTAAGCCAAGGCACCAGCTTTTGCATCTTTTGATGTGCAGTAAAATCTGAAACTTTAAATCAACGCTTCGCTCTCATCATGGCTTTGTTTGTATAAAAACGTTTCTGTACTACTTAGCGCTCTGATGTCAGCAGTGCCTTAACTCGCTGCTGGCACCCGTTGCGGCGCAGATACGTCGTTTGTGCTTATATGCTTCATTAACCTCACCTTCAGAGAGTCCACTATCACGAAGCAGGTGAGTGCATAACCCCAAACAAACAACACCAAAGGTACGCTGATAGAGGTCATCAGGATCCCAGATGCAACGAATATGGTCGCAACAATCTGTGTTATCTCGGTAGTGAAGAATAGTCTGCCTGCTGGGAACGGACGACTCCAGAAATGCTTCTTTCCTGTTCTTGCCAGGTATATAGTCATATGGCCAGCCACTGCCATCTTGAGGAAGATAAGTGTCTGGAGCGCTTGGTTGTTTAGGTGAAATACATAGATGCCCAACAGAAGTATTATGGCGCTCGTTATCACCCCCACTATGCCCAAGAATGAAGAGAGGCTAAGAACACTTTTCATGTCCCACTTTACTGGCTTGTCGTGCACCTCTACGTTGTCATAGGCAATCATCATTATCGGGATGTCATTCAGCAGAGCGAGGAAAATAAGCATCACTACCGTCAATGGATAGAAGTTGAAGATGACTATTGCGAGAGTGATGAGAAACAACACACGTATGGTTTCGGCTATCCTGTATACTACGTAGTTGTTCATGCGCTCGAAGATTATCCTACTCTGCTTTATTGCATCTATAATTACGGAAAGCCCCGGCCTTATAAGCACTATATTTGCAGCAGACTTTGCGGCATCTGTTGCTCCTGATACGGCTATGCCCGCATCGGCTTTTTTTAATGCTGGCACATCGTTCACGCCATCACCAGTCATACCCACTATGTGGCCCATTTTCTGCAGGATATCGACTATGCTGTACTTGTTTTCTGGGAAAACTTCGGCAAATGCATTGGCACGTTCTATTCTAACACTTTTTGTAGAAAGACCCTGCAAAATCTGTGCTTTCACTATATTTTTACCTATGCCCACCTCCTTGCACATCTCTCTTGCAATGGCTGTGTGGTCACCGGTTATCAACTTAATATCGATCCCCATGCCTTCTGCCGATTTGATTGTTTCTTTAGAGTCTTCCCTTGGCGGATCATATAATGCGAGCAGTCCGACAATCCGAAAGCCTGATTTGTGGGTACCCTTTGCAACTGCGATGGTGCGGTAGCCTTTGCTTGCAAATTTTTCAACAGCTTTGTTTACGTCATTTGATACCGCCCTGCCGGAACTAAGAAGAGAAATGATCGCTTGTGGAGCTCCTTTTGTTGCTATGATGGTGCTTCTGCTATTGCGATCTAAGCATATGGCTTCCGTTCTCTTAGAAATGGGATCGAACGGATGGTACTTCACAACCCTGTAAGATTCTACTATGTCAAAAGCGTTGCCTTCATCAGCTTTCTTGAAAATCGCCGTTTCTATCGGGTCGCTGTTTTCTCTCCTTGATGCTAAAGTTGCGAAGGCAATCACATCATCGTATGAGAAGCCACCGAAGCACTTCACTTTAGTTACGGTTATCTCGTTCTTTGTGATGGTGCCCGTCTTGTCTGCGCACAGAATATCCATTCCTGCGATCTCGTCGATTGTTTCAAGTTTGGTGACTATCGCCTCCTTCTCTGCCAAGGCCATTGCACCTACCGCCATAGTAACTGACAGAACTGCAGGCATAGCAACAGGTATCGACGCAGTCAGTAGGATAAGAGCGTACTGTACAGAGGTAAGAAAATCCTGCCCGCGGAATACTGCAACAGCCAACACTATCGCTACAAGCACAAGTGCGATTATGATCAGGTAGTCGCAAATCTGCACTACTGCTTTCTGCAAGTGGCTTCTTGTCTTGGCTTCCTGTGTCAGTTTTGTGGTCTCTCCGAAATAGGTGTTTTGCCCGATTGCAGTTACAACTGCATTCATCTCGCCCTGCTTTACTATCGCACCAGAAAAGGTTACATCAAGACGGTGCTTTTCTACAGGCAGAGATTCACCGGTAAGTGCCGCTTCGTCAAGAAGAAGATACTCCCCTTTGACCAACTTTATATCAGCAGGAACTATGTCACCCAGTTTTACCCTAATCATGTCACCCGGCACAACGTCCCTTGAAGGTATTGTGACCCAGCTTCCACCCCTAAGGGCACGGGCAGTTATGGCCAATCTCTTCTTCAGAAGCATTATGGCATTGTCGGCCTTGTTCTCCTGCCAAAATCCTATTATTGTATTGATAATGAGCAGGGTCAGTATTATTGCAAGTTCATACCAGCGCTGCAATATTGCAGACAGTATCGCGGCAGCTTCGACCATCCAAGAAATCGGGTTCCAGAAATACAGTGCAAACTTGACAAAACGGCTTTTCTTCTTTTCAATAATCTCATTATACCCGTATTGTTCATGCCGCCTGTCAACTTCTTTAGCAGAGAGGCCGCTTGCGCCAGAAGCTAAGACCTTAAATGTTTCATCTAGGTTAAGCTTCTTGAAATCTGTCTTTTCCACAAATATTGATTGCACTAAGGACTATTAAAATGTGCGGAACTTGAGATATCCGAATACCGAGCAAAGCCTGTGGATTGGCAGTTGCGAATCAATTTCAGTCAAAGAGCTTTACCCTTACTACCTTCTTCTTTCTTATCTCTCTGAGAGTATAATACACGATCAGGAGCACGACTGAAAGCGCAACTCCGAATGCCAGCACTTTGTAGTTCAAGCCTGTAAAGAACGCAAGCAACAGCACTATGCCAGCCACAGGCAGATATGGGTAAAGGGGCATCATGAACGGTGATTTGACTCCGCGCCGTCTGAAGTGTATCACGTCGAAACAGACCAGCATGTAATCAAACATCAGCCCAAAGTTTGCAATGGACGCTATGACGTATATGTTTCCTGCAAACAGCATCGCAATGCCAATCATTGCAGACACTATGATGCTGTTCACTGCAACATCCTTCTGTTTATCGTACTTTCTGAAGAATTTTGGAAGGAGATGGTCCACGCTCATCTGGTATAGCGCACGCCATGCACCGAGCATCATCGCAATAGCTGCAGATGCAGTCGCAACCAGAGCACCCAGATCGACAAGGAACATCAGCCATGAGGGGGCGTGAGACTGTGCAAGCGTGTAAGATATGGGATCCGCGACCAAAAGGCCGTGGTAAGAATTTGGAGGGACGAGCAGCAGTATGGCCAGGATCACCAGCACATACACGACCATGCTTATGACAACTGCAGAGAGTATGGCAGTAACATAGCCTTTTGTGCCGCCTTTGATCTTGTCGGCTATCGACGATACAGACTGGTAACCAGAGTAAGCAAAGAACACAGCCACGCTTGCGGCGAATATGCTTCCCAAAGCACTTCCAGACATATTAAATGACAAAACAGGCACCATGCTGGGTTTTGAGAGCACCACTAACACTGCAAATACGAAGAACAGGAGCAGTATGGCTATTTTTACGGATACAAGGCCGAAGTCTGTTTGTGCCGTTTTCTTTACACCAAGCATGTTCACAAAAGACAATAAGAGTATCAGCGCTATTGCGAACAGTATAGGATACGTGCCTGCAGAACTGCCGAAGACTATATTTGACAGGTACGATCCAAATCCCAAAGCTATTGCAGATATCGATACGGCAAGGGCCATGTACCTGAGCCCGCCAGCTATGAAGCCCCACTCACTACCGAATGCCTTATAAGTATAGGAATACGACGCGCCTTTCAGATGGGGCATGAGCGAGCCGAGCTCACAAAGCTCAAGCGCGATTATGATTGCAACCGCTCCGACCAGTATAAAGGCCAGTAGCGCGTCAGCACCTGCAAGTGCTATAGCAGCGCCGCTGAGCACAAATATTCCCGCGCCTATTATTGCGCCAAGACCGACTGCCGCGGCCACTAAGACACTTACCTTGTTTTTGTCATTTTCGGCCATAAGGCAGCACCAGATACTTGCGTTTGGTTTGTCCTAAAGACTGCTTGCGGCTGCTTTGTCAGCAAAAATATATGTATTTTTATGATACTGAAGAAATGATGCAGGAGTAGAAGAGCTTGGCGGCTCTCTGATAGTCTCGAATAATGCTTCGCTCTTGTCCTCACCGGATGCCATGAGAATTACGGTTTTTGCCGCGAGTATCTCCTTTATGCCCATCGTTATCGCCTTCCTTGCTGGCGCCTTGTTTCTATTTATTGTTTCGCTTGCTAGTTCGACAGCACGTGTCTGAGAGTCTATGCCAGAGCCCGGTTCGTTGAACCCTATGTGGCCGTTCTTGCCTATGCCGAGTATCTGCAGATCCACAGGCCCCAGCATCCCGAGCTCCTTCGAATATTTTGCCGCAGCGTCATTCTCTGGCAAAGACACATCTGGAAAATGTATATTCTCTGCTTTTATGTCTGTGCTGGAGAACAGGTGCAGGTTCATGTAATACCTGTAGCTACGCTCATCTTTCGGATCCAGACCACAGTATTCGTCCAAGTTGAAAGATATCTTGTCTTTAAACGATATGTCTCCGGCCTTGCAAAGGGCAGACAACTTTCCATACAAGAGAACGGGCGTGTTCCCTGTGGCAAAGCACAACACCCTGGATTCGGAAAGGAATTCTAGAAATGTCTCTAAAGCCGCGTCTGTCATCCTACGGTAATCTTCCTTTATCACTAAACGCATGCACGCACCTATTGGGTTTTCTGCACAGCACTCTACACGTTCGCCTGTTAAAATTGCCTACAAGCTCATGAAAAACTATGAAGTCATCTAAGAAACACTGCGGCGAACACGATCAATGCAAGTGCCAAGTCTATCGCAACAGTTAGCCAGTCTATATTCTTCGACATATCTTTCAGAATAGGGAGTATCTCTTTTGGGTCCCTAGCAGTCATAGACATCTTTGAAAGAAGCGCTCCTATGAAAATGCCAGACACTATTGCAAGTATAGAAACCTGTTGTACTACAAAATATCCGAATACCAGTGCAAATAGCAGGATAAAAACTGGAATAGCCCATCGTGATTTGCTTTTGAGGGCCTTTTCAATCGAATCGGGCCACCATTGCCACCATTTTTGCGGCATCACCAGACCAGTAAAAGCGTCAAAAACACTTAGCACTGCAACAAACAAAGCAAGTATTTCGAGAGGAGTCATATCGGTCGTTTTATCAGAGCAGTGCAGATATATAAACCGTGTGTGGAATTATTTGGAGATGAGCCTGAAGCGCAGGGTGTCTTTTATAGGGTTCTCCAGCCAGACATCCAAGTCCCTCACGAACACGAGCTTTTCGTTCTTTGTGTCTTGGTATATGACGCACACCTTATCTGTCGCTTCCTGAATGCCGAATTCCACTACCCTTACGTGGTGCTCGGGATTCTTGTAGTGGGAGTATACACCACCCAACACCACTTTAGACTTGGCTTCTTCAAGTGCCTTCTCTATTTCCTGAGCGCTTTTATGGGGCATTGCATCACTATGAAAAACATCAACATATTGTTGAGACACCCATAACTAAGATACTCAGACAAAGTGTTTCGCTGTTCACGGAAGGCCCGAAGCTATTACTTTAGCAAGTTCGGTCTGATTTAGCCCGTATGGCGAGATCACGTAAATTATTTCGTTGCCTTCATAACCTATTAGTATGCTTTCGTTATACTTTTGCGATTGCACGTACGAATAGGTAAAGGCACCTATTGTTTCATTTAAAATAGCACCTGGGTAATCTGATAGAGTCAGTACGCCTCCATCATAAAAAGACTCGGCGCTGGAATTTTGATATGCAACTTCCAATATAGATTGGCCGTCGAAGGGACAAGTATTGAGTTGATTTATTGATGTGGAAGTATTGCTTGGGTTTGTAAGTGGGCACGTAGAGGTTAATAAGTTGGTTGTTGGACCTGTAGGAGTTGTTGAATTGGTAGATGTGCCTGACGAGTTTGTTGAATTGGTAGATGTACCTGAAGAGGTTGTTGAGTTGATCATTGGACCTGAAGGGATTGTTGAGGTGGTTGATGTGCTTGAAGAGATTGTTGAGTTGGTAGATATAGAGTAGGTCATGGTCCAAGAACTTGTTACATTTCCAGACGAGCTTCCTCGGTTCGAATTTGAAAAATACGTATACTTTCCACCTGGACCAAGTAGACTAGTCGCTTCATTTTTGCTCACAATGTATGCAGGTGCACTCTCGCTAGTATTTTGACTGGCATTAGTTGATGAAATAGATGTTGTGATGTGCTGAGAGATGGAAGTAGTGTGGTGTTTTGTGTTGTTGGAGCTCGTATTTACTATGTTAACGGAGTGCCTTGTGCCAAAAGCAAAATAACCCGCGCCTAATATGACAAGCAATACGAGTATGCCGCCCGCTACGTAGGTAAACTTGATTCTTTCAGGTGCAGTCTGCTTTGAATGGGAAGATTCTGTATTTCCGGACGGTGGCGTCGATGAAGTTTCAGAAATAGTCTGTACTTCACTGGCAGGTTGTGCCTGCATATCCCCTAATTCCATAGATTCACAAAACTCTATAGTGAGACATACTTATTAATTTTGTGATTCTGCCGGTGCCGGCACGTTGTTCAAGAACAGGATAAGGTGTAGACATACTACAATATTTTCACGGGTGTGAGAGAAATATATGCGTGACCATTACGTGGCTCCGACGCTAGATAGGCATATGCGCAATACAAAACGGCATGTCAACAGTATCTGCATGACTTGCCCTATCCTGAATAACGGTTTGGGGTCGCTGGGATTTGAACCCAGATTTGCAGGTTACTTCATGTATCGTAATTCCAGATCCTCATCATCGCTTGCGCTCAAAAACATTTAAACATCTGGAGCCTGCCGCGCTAGCCAAGTTACGCTACGACCCCTTTTCTTCATTTAATTATGCACCATATTTATTAGCCTTGGTGTTTATGTAGGGGTGCGGTTTGGAATGCGCTTTGCACCAACATAAGCGACAGATCCCCTCGGGGTGATTCGAACACCCAACCTGACGCTATCCACTCATGTGGCTTTCAAACTACAGGCGCCCGCTCTGCCATTGAGCTACGAGGGGTTATTTATATTCTCTACGAAGCGTAATATTAAGGTTTCGATGCAATCATAGTTAGTTAGTGGTTTGTTAATGGCAGAGAAGAAACCGGGTTCAAAGGCACCAAACCAAGTCGCAAGCGAAATCATAAAAAGGCAGTCTAAGACCCCTCTGACAATGTACAAGCTGAAAGACTGGCAGGTACGCCTGACATCAAACCAAAATTTTTTTGACGCCGTTTTAATGCTGTTGGCCTTTGTAGCAGTGGTTGCAGCACTGCCGTCATATCCGCTGATCATAATTGTAATAATAATGCTGCTGCTGTTCGTAGCCACAATACGCCATCCGCTTCTCGGCCTTGTGGTGCTGATGTTCGTGACGATGCCTGCAGTAATATATCAGGCCCCATCATTGGCATGGGCTTTCCTTCTTGTCATAAGCTTGTGCCTAATACTCGGATACATGCATTTCAGGACGATCGGATTCGCTTTCCTTATCGTAGCACTTGCATTCTCTCCTTTAGGGCTAGTATTTGATATCCCGGCACTTCTCATAGCGATACTTGTGGTTGGCTATAAGCGCGGCGTTGCGCTTGCAGTGGCGACGGTGCTTGTCATTGTGATGTTCTCTGGAACCACAGGCGTGCAGAACACTGCATATGTGCTTTACAATGCCTCGCTTGCACATCAGAATGTCGTGAGCACAGGACTGATTCAATACCTTTCACCAATAAAGCACGGCTTGACGATCACGCAGTTCATAGGCGGAATGGGCAGTGCATTCGCAAATTTCACTAGCGGACCGGTGATGGCAGGTGTGTCTGCAACACTGGGGCTGCTAATCGTTTCCCTTGGAACCCATCCGCTGCAGTATGTTATCCAGACTCTCGGGCTCATGGGCATAGTAGTCGCCGTTGAATGGTTTGCGGTGAACAGCAGGTCACGGTACAAAGGTACAAAGGCGGCTTTGCTGGGGGTAGGATACCCGTTGCTGTACTTCTTAGTTGGAATAATGTTCAATACAAGCATAACATACATACTGCCCCTCACTAGCTTCGCTATCGCGATCTCAATAATATACCTGTTGGAATTTTATGAAGTCAACATAGTGAAGGCACTGGATGTCCGCAAGCAAGACATAAGAATGAAATTCGGAGAGGCGTTCGAAGACTTGCATTCCAGCGACGTGACACAGACTTTCGCAAGCATAGGCAATTATGAGGCGACAAAGAGGGAGATTCGCGATGCGATAATAACACCGCTGGAAGAACGTGGCATTGCAAGGGCGTACAAGATAACACCGGCAAAGGGCATACTTCTCTTCGGACCTCCAGGAACAGGCAAGACTATGATGATGCGCGCACTTGCCAATGAGGTGCATGCCGGATTCTTCCTGGTCAAGACCTCGAACCTCGTATCCGCATTCTCAGGGGAAACTGAGCACCTCATATCCAACGTTTTTACCATAGCAAAGAAGAATGCACCCAGTGTGCTCTTCTTTGATGAGATAGACTCAATAGCAAAGAGCAGGGACTCGGCAGAGGTTGATGAGGTACACAAACAGGCACTAACGCAATTGCTCATGGAAATAGACGGATTCCAAAGCTCAACAGGAGTGATAGTGGTGGGGGCGACAAACATGCCACAGGTGCTCGATCACGCGCTGATGAGGCCCGGAAGGCTTGACAAGATAATATACATCCCTCTGCCTGACTTCAACGGCAGGAAGAAGATATTCCAGATGTACCTCAAGGGCTTGCCGCTTGGAGACTCTGTGAACATAGACGAACTTGCAGAAAAAACCGAGCGCTATTCCGGAGCAGACATAAAGGGCATATGCGAAGGTGCTTCGCAGGTGATTTCGCTTGAAGCAACAGAGCAGCACAAAGTGCTGGAGATATCCCAAGATGACATACTAGGCGTCATAAAGTCCATGAAACCATCAACTTCTCTTGCGCAGCTCGAAAGCTATAACAAGTTCAAGATAGACTTTGAGCGGAGACTTTTCGAAGAGGGCAATGTCGAGAAGACGGAAAAAACGAGCACAAGCGACGTCATAGGCCTAGACGATGTGAAGAAAGCTGTTGCCGAAGCGATAGAAATACCCATCATGCATCCGGAGCTGATCAAGAAGTATGACATAAAGATCATAAACGGCATACTTCTGTTCGGCCCACCAGGAACCGGAAAGACAATGATGATGAGAGCGATAGCCAATGAAATGAAAGGAGTTACGATGCTAGAGATAAACGGGGCCGATCTCTCAGAAAAAAGCTCAGAGAATGCAGTCGAGGTGCTCAGGGAGATATTCAACAGAGCCCGGGAAAACATACCTTCAATAGTATTCATAGACGAGCTAGATACAGTAATACCTAAGAGAGAGGTAGGGGGCGAGATGAGCTCCCAGGTCACAGGTGCGCTGCTCGAGGAGATGGACGGTATCAAGAAACTTAGCGGGGTTCTCGTGATAGCTGCGACAAACAGGCCAGAAAAACTGGATCCTGCAATACTACGTCCAGGCAGGTTTGACAAGATCAGTTTTGTGAGGCCACCCAATACAGACGAGCGCGCACAGATGTTCAAGGCATACCTCAAGAAGGTGCCTCTAAGAAGCGATATAGACTTCAAGAAGCTCGGTGACGAAACGAACGGATTCACGGGCGCAGACATAGCTAACGTCTGCAGAGAGATGAAGATAAAGGCACTCGAGGAGAGTGTAAAGTCCGGCGAGGAGTTCAAGATAGGCACACCAGATCTTGAAGCAATAATTGCATCGGTAAGACCAAGCGCGCCTGAAGAAGCGCTGGACAGCTACATGGAGTTCATGTCAAAGCACGGCGAGCGTTAGCCAAGTGCACGAAGTCTAGTTGAGAACGTTTTGCTCACGACAATTCTTGACAGGTTGCCAGCATACAACTCCAATTTCCCGTTCCTTATCCTGGTGCTGCAGAACTCTATTTTCACAAAGTCATTGGCATGAATGTTTGATGACGCAAGTGCAGAGGACTCCCACATAGAAACATTGATTTGGCTGTTCCGATCGCTAATCACACAGTCCGCAACTGCGATAGTTGCGCTGCTGGACAGCGCATCGATGCGCCTTATCTGAGACACTTCAACAACTTTCCCTATGACATCTATGTTCTTCATACCTTCGGTGAGCACAGCGTAGTCAATAACACTCTCCAGTCTTGTTGGCGCAATCCTACGCACGGAAGTGTTCTTGCCTTCCTTTAGCTCACAATTCTGCATGTCAAGAAGCACATTGCTCACATGTATTGTGTCGCCACGCTCGAATGCGCCAGAATCTATGAGCAGCGAGAGTCTCCGAAGCACAAGCTTAATGGTAAACCCTTCAGTGCCTAGAACCACAGCCCTTCTTTCAGCCTGCACACCCTGATGAGCGTAGCTTGTTGGATTGAATATTCGGTACACACTGTCGCGCAAATTCACAGTGAATACATCGGCACCAAGCCCACCCAGCATTCCTCGCTTCCTATGCATCTCTACGAATTCCAGCACTCCGACTACATTTGTTATGTCTTCGGGAGGTTTGTCAGGGGACGTATCTGCAGCAGATAAATTTGCTGCAGAGCTCTTGTTAAGCAATTCCTTAGCCTGCTCGCGCGTTATCATGCCGGAAAGGCCATCCATAATGTCCTCGATTTCAGGCATCGTGCATAAATCGCAGAACAGGCTTTAACCTCTTTCTACTATGGTTATTTGTGGAGAGCCTGTTCTATTTCTGCAGAAAGTTCCTGAATCCGCTGTTCCCAGAAGTCAGTCACCTCGTCGACCTTCTGCGGTGCGCAGCCAATGTATTTTGAGGCATCGGACAGCACCTCTGCCTGCTCCGGCGAAATCCTCCTGAGATATTTCGATAGGTCTTTGTCTTCTTTTGCCAATTCGAACACCGGTCTGCCGTTGGATTGAGCCGCATCGGACAGTTCACCTATGAGCTTGTGCGCATCTGAAAGGCCATAGCTTGCCAGCAATAGTTGAAGAGGTTCTGCCGTAACATATCCGGAGCTCATGTCAAAGTTCTTCTGCATGTTGTGCTTGTTGATGCTCAACGAACTTGATATTCTTGTGGCTCTGCGGATCGCATAATCGAATATGTTCAATGTTTCCGGGATAAATCGCTGTGATGCCGAATTTGTCAAATCACGCTGATGGAAGGATATCTGGTCCAGATAGGTTGTGATCATATTTGGCATGCTCTCTTTGAACAGGCTTATTATGTTCTCAAGGCCTACGGGGTTTGCCTTGTTTGGCATGGTGGATGAGCGGGAGACGTCACTGCCTCGAGGCTGTCCTATCTCTGCAATCTCAGGCCTCTGAAGGTTGTACAGGTCATACGCCCAGTTAGCAACTACGCCAAAACTTGTTATCACGCTGTGGAGCAGATCAACCACAGGTTCGGGCTGTGTTATTTGGGTGGATATCTGAGTCGGCTTCAGATTGAGCTGATCCAAAACCTCTTTCTCGAATTCTATTGGATCGTTTATGAACAGGCTTGCTGCGCCGTAAGTCCCAACAGCGCCGGAGAACTTGCCCTCCAGGTTGTCCACTGACTCCTTTATGTGAAGTATGCGTTCGCCGAATCTGCTCACGAAAGACGCCATTGCGAAACCGAATGTGACAGGCTCGGCATGCTGAAGATGGGTCCGCCCTATCTGAAGCGTGTCTCTTTCGTCTCTTGCTATCTTTATCCAGGCCGTTTCGAGCGCAATCAGGTCAGGAATTATCACGTTATAGAATGCGTCCCTGTAACGCGCGCTGTTCGCAGTATCCACAATATCGTAGGATGTAGCGGCCCTGTGCACTGCGAGTTCAGCTTCAGTGCCTTCGCCGCGCAGATGCGACTTTATCATATTGACTTGCGCTATTATGTCGTGATTTGTCTTTGCTTCTTCTTCATACACTTCCGCGGCAGTCACCTTTTCAGAAGCAGCCACTATCTCGTCTGCGGCTTCTTCACTGATTATGCCCCTTTTTGCCCAGGCACGTGCCAGTCCCGCCTCAACCATGGATTTGTATTTTACAAAGGCTTCTTCGGAAAGGTATGGCGTCAGCTGCTCCACGTTGTACCTAAAGTCTGAAGGAGAGACTAGGTCGAATTTGGGCACGTTGTTCTTTTCCATACAGGATCACTCGTCTTTCCTGAGCGTTCTTCTGAGTTTGGACTGAAGCAATGGATTGTCCATCGCCAAGATTTGCGCAGCATATATGCCTGCATTCTTACCTGAGTTTACAGGGCCCGTCACTGCAACAGGAACGCCTGGCGGCATCTGCACCATCGCAAGGATAGCGTCGATACCATTTCCTACGCTGAGCTCGCCTGCAGCAGGCACACCTATAACAGGCTTTATAGTCTGCGAGGCGTCGACGCCCGGAAGTGCAGCTGACAGACCTGCGATAGCAATGTGAAGCTTGACCAGAGGATCTGCGTTGGTCTCACTAATGTACGCCGCAAGCTTCTTTGGAGTTCTGTGTGCAGAAATAACATGAGTCCCGAACCAGATTCCGAGTTGCTCAAGGACAGATCCGGCTTCGTCAGCGATCTTTCCGTCGCTCTTGGAACCCATCACTATGCTCACTATTGCAGGCAGGCACCCTGTGAACGTGCTGTAAGCCTTTATGTATTTTTCTGCTGCTGCAGAAAGAACCTCTGGAGGAATCGGTGGTTGTGGGACTCCTGCTTTACGCTGGTCTTCAGTCCAGCCCAGTTCGACCTCAAGAAAATCACGGATAAACTGCTTGTCGTTGGAACTTGCCTGCTCTTCACCCTCCCTATAGTCTGCAGCATTCCATATTCTAGATGAGTCAGGGGTGACTGCTTCGTCAATGAGCTTGAGAATATCCGCGTCAGTTTCTTGATTGTGAACAAGCCCGAATTCGAATTTGGTATCGGCGAGTATCAGCCCCCTCTCGGCACAGTATGCTGCAAGCCGGTTATACAGTGCGATGCTTTTTTCGCGCATTGCCTGTGCAAGTTCAGACCCGAGCTCAGAACCGAATTGCGTGCACAAATGCGGATTCCATTTCCTCAAATGGCACATTATCATCGTGTCCGGACGGGTTCTTTATTGCAGGAGTGAATATAGGTTCTTCGAGCTTGGAGGCCTTGACAAGACCCGACGGCAGCGTTATGCCGCATATTCCACCGCTTTCTTTGTATTCTTTTAAGGCACTGCCGTATAGAGTAGCCCCGCACAACACACTCAAACATTATGGGCTCTGCTTTATCTACGAGTACGCTTCTGCCGTTTAGCTGGTTCAGGAACTTTGTTGAGCCCTCGAACGCGTTGTTCATATCAGTGGTGATGACGTGATTCGGTATGATGTCAGAAGTAAGAGAGAAGGTAAGATTTGACATGCAGTTTAGCACCCTGCCCTTTAATGGCACGCCAATAGGTATGCCATCCTCAGATACCAGGATTCTGTCAAATGAAGATATTCTGTCGGTGGTTACAATGAGAATCTTGTCTTCACCGCAGAGGTACATTTCGCGCACTTTTCCACTTTTCATGTGCTCCAGCGGCAGATCCAACTGCTCCTTGGTTGTTATAATCTCTGCTGCAGAAGATATGCGTCCAGATATAGTCTTTTCCATCATATACACCCGATTGACTTCTGTTGCAATCTGTATTTAAACTTAATTATGACTTTCTGGTATTTCTTGACCAATTTCTGAATTAAAAGATACGACGCTAGATAGGTAAAATTAGTGGGTCCGTGGGGAGCCGAACTCAAACTTGTTTGCTTGGCTCGGTGTGCTTGAAACTGATGCTTGGTTCCGAATTCCGGTTTGACGTCGAAAAAACGAGGTGGGCCTGCGGAGAGTCGAACTCCGATCTCTAGCGTGTAAGGCTGGCATCTTAGCCGTTGGACCACAGGCCCGTGCAATAAGTATCTACCATGCAGACTAAAATCCCTTTGTAAAGGTCACTTGTCTACGAACCTGAGCTTGTCTATCGAGATACCTGCCAGTCATACCGGACCATTCCTTGTGGTAAGCCACCACTTCGAGCCTTTTCTTGAACAGCGGGGCATCCAGAACGAATGTTTCTGCTTCGCCGCCTTCGAACAGCATATTTATGCCATATCTCTTGTTCAGCGCAACAAGCTTCTCTACTATCTTCGCATCGATCTTTGCGCCCAGCATGCTGTCGTCAAAGCCCTCTGCAGACACCTGCATTATTATCGCATTGAAGTTTCTTGAGATTTCTCCTAATTCCTCAAGAGGATCAATGTGCCACAGGGGAGATACGTGCAATATGCCAAGCTTGTTGCATATCGCATCTATCCTTGCTTTCTGGTAGTTGCTTGCTACAGCACCAGTCACAAGCTCTGTGACATCGTGCTCTTTCAGCGCACGCTCCAGGTCAATGAGTTCCTCATCTTTTATGCCCTCAGTGTCGAATGTTGCTTGTTTGATCCCAAGTGACTCGGCCTGCATCGAAGATAGACGAATATTCGGAGTGTGGAACATGTAACTGTAATCATTCTTGGAGAATGCGGTCAGAAGAAGCTCCACGTCCTTGCCGTTCTCGTGCATTCTATGCACGGCTAGAGTTGAGTCCTTGCCTCCGCTGAAAAGGCACGCGCGCATTCTATCTCCTCATATCACTGGAAGGGCATATTTTGTTCAGAATGCATTTATCACAATACTTACGCCTTGCGGTGCAAACATCCCTGCCCAGCGCAATGAATAGGTGGTTTATGTTCCGCCACTCGCTGCTCGGGGAAAGTTGCATCAGGACACTTTCTATCTTCACAGGATTACTAGTCCTTGCAAGCCCAAGCCTGTTGGACACAACCACGCAGTGTGTATCTATGGCTATCCCCTCGTTTATTCTGAACGCATTTGAAAGCACAACATTAGCGGTTTTCCTACCAACGCCGGGAAGCTTAACGAGTTCCTCCATCGAATACGGGACATTGCCTTCGAATTCTTTCACTATGACATTGGCGGATTTGATGATATTCTTGGCCTTGTTCCGGTACAGGCCAAGGCTTCCTATATATGGATAAAGCGCCTGAGGCCTCAGCTTTGTGTACGAGGCTACGCTTGCATACCTTTTGAACAACTGCTTTGTCACTTTGTTGACTTGGACGTCTTGGCATTGAGCGGATAGAATAGTGGCCACCAGCAGCTCCCATGGATTCGAATGCTCCAACGTGGTCTGCAGCTCGGTCCCGTACCTCTTCTTTAGAAGCCTCAGAACCTCTTTGATGTACGCTTTCTTTTCCAACATACATACCGATAAATACCATTCATTCAAAGGGTAATTTATGTCTGCCGCAAGGCTCCTCGATAGCAAGCAGGCCTCAGAGCTTGCTGGCAATCTGAGCAATTCCTACAAAGACGTGCACTACTACCTGAACTTCAAGACGCCAATCGACCTTGTTGCTGCTGCAATAATATCCGCACAAACCAGAGACGAAACGGTCAACATGCTCACGCCTGCGCTTTTTGCTAAGTATAAGACTGCAAAAGACTACGCTGATTCCGACCCTGAGAAGCTAGCAAAAGACATAGGCAGCGTTACGTTCGCGGGCAACAAGGCGAAGAACATGATAAGCACCTTCAAGACCATCACAGAAAAGTACGGCGGAAAGGTACCGAACACTATGGAGCAGCTTACTGAGCTCCCAGGAATAGGAAGGAAGACCGCCAACACCATACTCATCAATGCTTATGGAATAGTCGAGGGCATACCTGTAGACACGTGGGTCATAAAACTGTCATACAGGCTTGGTCTCAGCTTTAACAAGAACCCTGAGAAAATAGAGCAGGACTTGATGAGAAGCATAGACAAGAAACTCTGGCACAACTTCGCATATGTGCTCAAAGCGCACGGAAAGGCAATATGTCAGGCGGTGCCGTATTGCAGCAAATGCCCTATCAGCAGCATGTGCCCGAAAAACGGCGTCACTACGAGGTATTGAATGGAAGTAATAGCAGATCTTCACACACATTCCAGGTTTGCAAGAGCTTGCAGCGCGCAGATAACAATAAGCACCATGGTTGCCACTGCGAAGAGCAAAGGCATTGGACTCATATCAACAGGAGACATACTGCACCCGGAATGGCTGAACGAAATCAAGAGGGATCTGGAGGATCGCGGTAAAGGCTTGTTTTATCCAAAAAATGGCGACAATTCTGTGGCGTTCGTGCTCGGCGCGGAACTTTGCACGATATCATATTACAAAGGTGCTGCAAAGAAGGTCCACCACTGCATACTTCTGCCAAGAATTGAGGCTGCGGAGGCTCTCTCAACCGCGTTGAAAAAATACGGCAACATGCAAAGTGATGGACGTCCGATACTGATGATGAGCTCCGCAGAACTTGTTGAAACACTGTTCAACGCAGAGCAGAACGCTTTCATATTTCCGGCGCACGCCTGGACGCCTTATTACGGCGTGCTCGGTTCGATATCAGGATTCGATGCCGTTAAAGATGCATATGAAGACCAGGAAAAGCACATACACGCGCTGGAAACCGGATTGAGCAGCTCTCCTGACATGAACTGGCGCATATCTGAACTAGACAAGTATGCGCTCGTGTCTGGAAGTGACATGCACTCGCTTGGAAACATGGGCAGGGAAGTGTGTGTGTTTGACATACAAGAGCAATCATACCGCAACGTCATAGATGCGATAAAGGACAAAGACGCAAATAGGTTCAAAAAGACTGTGGAATTCTATCCTGAAGAGGGCAAGTACCACTATGATGGCCACAGGGAGTGCGGATTCTCGGTCAATCCTGCGAGCGGAATAACAAAGTGCAGGGTGTGTGGAAAGCCTCTTGTGATTGGCGTGCTGCATAGGGTAAATGATCTTGCGGACAGGCCGGTAGGTTTTGTGCCAAACAACTCGATACCGTTCATAAGCAGCGTGCCACTCTTGGAAGTGCTTGCTTATGTGTTTAGAAAGACAAAGTATTCTGTGGCGGTCGGCGAAGAGTATAACAAGCTCGTCGGGGCGTTCGGCACTGAGATGAAGGTCCTGATAGAAGCCAGCGCAGAAGCAATAAAAGAGGTGGCCGGAGAGGATGTTGCACAGGCCATTGAAAACGTGAGAAACGGACGCATACGGATGGAACCCGGCTATGCTGGCGTTTACGGCAAGCTGGACCTGTTATCCAGAAACAAAGGCAAGAGCACCGCCATAAGCACAGGGCAACGCAGCCTGTTCGAATCATGATAATATTAGATGTCTGGTAGATACAATGGACAAAAGAGTAGAGAACCTAATTAAGAGCAAAATAGTAGAGATAAGGGACTATCCCAAAAATGGAGAGGTGTTTAGGGACATCACACCGTTGCTGAAAGACGGTAAAGCTTTTGCGCTATGCATTGAAGAGCTTGCAGACCATTTCAGGAACAAGAAAGTCGACTATGTTGCAGGCATAGAGGAGCTTGGATTTGTTATAGGCGCGTCGCTCGCTAAAGAGTTGGATTGTGGGTTTGTGCCTATCAGGAAGAAAGGTCTGCTGCCGCGCAAAACTGTAAGCAAAAGCTGGGCTATCGGTGATGACAACACGATAGAAATGCACGAGGATGCGATAGATCCTGGAAAGCGTGTGGTCGTGTGTGATGATGCAATAGAGAAAGGGGACACCGCCAAGGCAGCCGCAGACCTTTTGAAGAGCGTGGGCGCGAACGTGGTAGGCTTTGCATTTGTTTTGGAACTCACAGACAAAGGCCCCGAAAAACTTGGAAAATCAGACATATTTAGTCTGATAAAATACTAATCGTTGTGCAAGCCTTCTATAATAGAAACAAAAGCCTGCGCCGTAGCGCAGGCGCATCTTCGAGGTTCGCTGGATACCTCCAGCAGTATACTATGCACGCAAAAGTATTTAAAGTTTACATAAGTCCACTAAATTTTATCTTGATACTAAATATTATAGTAAGGTATAAATATTCTTGGTGGGCATACCATTCAGGAAAGTTGCGCATACCTGCGCCATACAAGTAGGTAACCTGTGCCGTAAAGCGGCGCTTCTTCTTGGTTCGGGCCTAGCTGTGGCGAGGCGCATTTCCGGGGTTCTGGAATGGAGATACCAAAAGCGATAGAGCGTAAGCTCTACAGGGACTTGGATGCCTTGGTGGCATGGATGAATTCGCGCACGCACAAAGCGCTTCCGGAAGACGAGCTTGTGGAAAGAAAGATAGACTGCTGCTCGTTCAGGGAAGAGCTGGCAGAGCATATAGCAGACCTGCTGGAATGCAGGGAGCTGTGCGAGGAGAAGAAGGCACGGAATGCGGATGCAAGTTACACCGTAACCGTCCTTCTGACAGCCAAGCATCTGAGACAGGTGAAGGCAGAAAGATACGAGGCGCCGATAGGATAAGAGGCGGCGCCTCTTCCTTCCGTTAGTGATTTAAGCCTTGAAACGCAAGAAGAAGTATGCTCTACGATGAGATCAACATCATGACTGAAAAAGGGGTGTACAATCCTCAAGAGGATTCTAAACTTCTCGCTGAAGCCGTGGAGAAGTATGCATTCGGAAAAGTTTTGGACCTCGGCACCGGCACAGGTATTCAGGGCATAATAGCTGCACTGCGAGGCTGCGAAGTCACGTTCGCAGACATAAATGCGTCTGCAATTGCTAACGCCAGACGGAACGCGCAGAACAACAATGTAGGCGGCACCTTCATAGTATCGGATATGTTTGAGAACATTCGCGACCAGTACAACACGCTCATATTTAATCCGCCGTATCTAAGGTCTAAGATTGTAGGCGGCAAGGACGCAGACATTGCAGGGGGGGTCGAAGGTAGAGAACTGATAGACCGTTTCCTTGAGGGCTATGCCCAGCATGTGATGAGAGACCACACAGTACTTTTGCTTGAAAGCTCCATCAACAAGTATGAGCAGGATGTTGGGAGGCTCCATGCTGAAATTGTGGGAAAAGCGCACTACTTCTTTGAGGACATTGTGGTGCTGAAGTTCGAGTAAAAGCGCGTATGTATGAGAAGTTATTGTTGTTCTGCTTCACGACGATTTCTTATAGTGCGAATTCGCCAGGGTTGGGATTTGAACCCAAAATCCCTTGCGGGAACCGGTTTACATGCATCATTGATCAGCTCTTGATATCTAAGATTCAAGACCGGCGCGTTACCAGATTCTGCCACCCTGGCTTGGTAGAGTATTGATTACTAGTTGTTTAAAGCAATTGCGCTTTTGGTGATGTGATGGATGTTATAAAATCTATAAAAAAGGTTATCGACAAAATATCAAAAAGGCCTCGTGATGGCACTCTGGGGCTTTACATAGGAGATGTAAAGGAAGTGCTGCTGCCGTGCAGCAAGCTGTTCTACAAGCATGGACAGCAAGGCGTGAACGTAACAGGCATTCCGGGCTTTGCATGGAAGAGGAAACATTTCCGCCTTTATCTACGTCCTGGAAATGAACCCAACCCGCACATAGTCATTGCAGGCATGAGCGGATTCGGCAAGAGCTCGCTATTCAAGCATGTGGTTGTCGACCTTGCAAGCGCACGAGTGCCCTGCATCATCTTCGATGCGCACAACGAGCACGAAGCACTTGTGCATGAGCTCAACGGAATGGTCTGTGATGCACGCTACTCGGGGATAAACCCGATGGAGCTTGCTGGAGCCACAGTTTCAGAGCGCATCTCAGAACTTACACGCATGTTCAAGAACGTATACTCACTAGGATACATACAAGCGACAAAACTTAGTCAGTGCCTGTGGTATGTTTACAGGAACGCGGGCGCTGCAGACAGGCTCGCCACGTCGCTTGATAGGACACCAGCTATTCGCGATCTGCTTCGCGAGCTCAATGTGTTCATAGGAAACGCGAAGGGCATAGGCGAGAAGAACACGCTGCTGCACCTGTACGACCGTCTCTCAATCCTGGACAGCGCAGCTTTCTCCCATTCTGTTGACATGCAGGCGCTCCGCAATGGTGTGTGCTCATTCTCATTGGCCGGCATGAAGAGCAAGGAAGCCCAGGTCATATACATTGGCGAGCTGCTCCGCAGGCTCTACCAGCAGATGCACGCTAATGCAAAGGAGCGCGGGCTTAGCATGTGCATCGCGATAGATGAGGTCCAATTCCTAACAGACAGCTCAGATTCAAGCGGCACTGTGATACGCAGCCTCATAGAAGAGGGCAGGAAGTACGGCATAGGCATCATAATAGTGACGCATGCTGCAAGCGGCCTGAGCAAGCAGATCATAGCTAACGCATCTGCATTTGTGGCATTCTACGCCAGGGAGCCTTCGGAAGCGAGTTATGTGGCAAAGGTGCTTGCAGGCAACGACGCGCAACGCGTATGTGAGGTGACAGAAAAACTGCGCGTACTGAAGCAGCACGAGGCGATAATGGTCAGCTGCAGTGACAGGAACCCGCTCCTCGTCGCAACACCGAAAATGAAAGAGCTAGACATGCATCTGAAGCGTGCGAGCGCACCTATAAGCTTCACGCATTCAGATGATGCAACGGTGATGCTTGCCAAGGCCAGGAAGCCAGTACCCTATGACGTGCTTGTGAAGGAGCATGGAGCGCAGGCAGTGGATGCACAAGCAGCTAAGGGTACGCTTTCAAAGCTAGCGGTCAAATGGCAGGGCAAGGACGAGACTTGGCTGATGGCGCACAACAAGTCTATGAGCATAGAGCATAGGGTGTACGTGCAGAAGATACACGAGCTACTGAGCATGCGCGGAATACATAACCACATAATGAGTGGTTCAAACGGGCCAGACATAGTTGCGCACCACAGCAATGAAATAATTGCAATAGAGTATGAGACAGGCAAGAAGCCGATAGGTAAGAGCGCGGAGATGATAAGAGCAAGACGTAGTGCATACGGCAAGGTTATTGTTTTCGTCAACAGCGACGCATACAGATTCTACAAGAGCTATTTTGCTGGAGATAACGTGAGTGTTTTTGACATCAAAGAGGCAGATACGGATTCAAAGCTCCTGTAAGAGACGCACCACTTGATTTGAAGATAGAGATCCTGAAAAGCAATGCGCGTTCGTTCTTCGCCAGATTTGCAAGATCATAGATAAAGAATTATATATTGTAAAAAGAGAATAAGAAATAGGTTGATAAAATGGAAAGGGCATTGACGACTGGAACTGAAACCAGAGGACCATTTACACAAATAGGGAGCAATGGCCCGTTTGTGGCAATAACTATGACAACCATTAAAGGCGTGGATGACCTTCTTAAAAAATACGACCTTAAACTCCCCACCTTGGAAAGTGTGCTTGCCATGATGGCTGAGAATCAGGAATTGAGAAGTAGATTAAGGGGAAGGTTTTTCTTTCTTGCGGAGAGCGGAGACACCCTTGGAAAATATGATAGCCATAAAGAGTATACGTTCGATAAGAGGACCGGAGCCCTTTCTCCAATCACCGAAGGCATGAGAGTAAACAGAGAAAATACTGTTGAGATTGTAAAACTAGATCGGGGCTCAGAAGGCAATCAACTGTGTCTTGTAATCAATAACCAAACACCGCTTTTGGACGAAAACAAACGTTTCACACTCACTGGCAACCTCTCAGAAACCGCATCGGTTACCGCGGTTGTTGCCGTACAAGCAGGGGAGGGGCAACCGGCTTAGAACGCAAGACGGCAAGAACGGTTTATTGCGCGCGATAGCGCACACGGTCGCCGGCAGGCATACGGCCTGCGCATTTATTGAGGACCTAAAAACACGCGAGCGAGGATATGGTTTTTATTAATTCTTCTTTAATAAAGATGCGTGCCCACCACATCTGTTTCTGAGAAATCAGTTGACGAGGAGTTCTACAGCTCTGTTCCTGAAGGCTACAAGGTCGGAAAGACCAAGTACATAATAGTTATCGGCAGCGTCATGTCAGGAGTGGGTAAAGGCACTTTTTCCAGCAGCCTAGGAATGCTGCTTGGCTGCTACGGCTTCAACGTAGCTCCAATGAAGTTCGATGGCTACCTCAACTATGACGCAGGCACCTTGAATCCATACAGGCATGGGGAGGTCTTCGTCCTGGACGACGGCACCGAATGCGACCTCGACCTTGGTTCTTATGAACGGTGCCTCAACAAGAGCTTGACTAAGGACAACTATCTCACCGCAGGCAAGATATTCAAGAGCGTCATTGACAAGGAAAGGAATGGCCAGTACATGGGCAGGGATGTGCAGTTCATACCCCACGTTACTGGAGAGATAAAAAGCCTGCTTAGAGGGCTTGCGATGAAGTCTGGTGCAGACATAGTCCTTGTGGAGGTTGGCGGCACCGTTGGAGATCTGGAGAGTGCCTATTTCATAGAGGCTATGCGCGAGCTGCGTCATGAAGAAGGGGATTCCAACTTCTGTGCGATAAACCTGACATACATCCTGCAGCCACAGTACCTTGGCGAATCTAAAAGCAAGCCTGCGCAGCTCGGCACAAGGAAGCTGATGGAGTTAGGGATAAGGCCGGACATAGTGGTGTGCAGGTCAGAAAAGGAGATAAGCAGAAGCATCAGGGAGAAGATAAGCCTCTTCTCGGACGTAGATGTTGAAAGGATATACAGCCTTTGGGATACAAGGAACGTCTATGAAATCCCGATCACGCTCAAGGACATGGGAATAGACAATACAGTATTCGATGTGTTGAAGCTAACTCCTAAAGTAAGCGGAGATGAAGCGTTGGCCAAATGGATAGAGTTTACTGACAAAGTCAAGAACGCGGACAAAGAGGTCACAATAGGAATAGTTGGAAAGTACACTCATGTGCACGATTCGTATCTTAGCATAATCAAGGCGTTGGAGCATGCTGCGCCGTACAGCGGAATGCGTGCAAGGATAAAGTGGATAGAGTCCACAGAAATAGAGGATAAGAAGCTTGCTGTGGAGGATGCGCTGAAGGACGTTGACGGCATGATAATACCTGGTGGGTTTGGCAAGAGGGGTGTCGAAGGGAAGATAGCTGCGATAAGATATGCACGGGAGAAAAAGCTGCCGTTTCTGGGTCTGTGCTTGGGCATGCAGCTTGCAGTTGTCGAATTCTCAAGAAACGTCTGCAGCCTTGAAGGGGCAAATTCGACAGAGTTCGATGCAGGGACAAAGCACCCAGTCATAGACTTCATCCCAGAACAGGCGGAGCTCGTAAAGCAATCCAAGTATGGCGGAACTATGAGGCTCGGAGTGTATACGGCAGTACTGCAGACGGGCACTCTGGCAAACAGGCTTTACGGAAGTGATAGTGCATCAGAAAGGCACAGGCACAGATACGAGGTGAATCCGCAGTACATAAGCGCGCTCGAAGGCAAGGGGTTGGTGTTTTCAGGAAAATCCCCAGATGGCAGGCTCATGGAGTTCATGGAACTGAAAGAGCATCCGTTCTTCATAGCGACACAGTCGCACCCGGAGCTCAAGTCACGGCCTCTCAGCCCCGCGCCGCTGTTCAGAGGCCTGGTAGATGCAGCAATACAGCATGCGCAGGCACACTGAGCAGAGAGGCACAGGCATTTAAGATTTTCTTGGCTTTGTATAAAGCGGATAACGTGCAATGTGAAAATGTTGCAGAGCGGCGAGAATCTGGCTTGCGTGCCCAGTCGGCAATAGATTTCCTGGTGACGTATGGATGGGCCCTGCTCATGCTATCAGTCGCAATTGCGCTGCTTTATGCGTACACTTCCCTGCCCCAAAACATAATACCAGGCACTTGCAATTTCTATAGCGGCATAAGCTGTACAGACATCATTCTAAGCAGAAATGTACTGGTAGTATACTTGGTTAATTCACAGTCGTTCCCGATAAACGCACCAGTGTTCCATGCAAGCATAAACGGCCATAGCACCGCGTTAGTCAGCTGTGTGCCAGATTTCATACTGCCAGGCGGATCGATGTCATGCACAACAAGCCAGTTGCCCGCGGACCTGGACCTGAATCTGGGCGCGCTTGCCAATGGTCATCTTTATCTTAACGCGGCATACTGTGGGCTTGTGAGCAACTACACATCGACAGGAGACTGCACATCGGCACCCATCATGAATTACTCAGGAGGCTTCTCGGCCCATTCTGAGCAGCAGCCAACCATACTTCCCTATGCTTCTAACTACATAATATACGTCATTGCGCCTAACACGCCCGTAAGCCATGGCAACGCAAGGATACCGTTCTACACGCAAGTCATGTTTGGAAATTACCCGGTAGTCGGCGCAACCGTCAGCGTCTCGTTGAGCAACAGCATGTTTGATATTCAGCCTTTGGCAACGACAACAAACATAACCGGCAGCGCATTGGGATACATATGGGGCGGAAACGGACCTGCGACTGTCGAAATAACCGCGTCACTGGGAGACACGGCAGGCACCACAAGCAACACCGCAACAATAACGTTCACTTGATAAGCAAAGCAGATGTTACGCGACGTCCGCATAGCTCTGGTTGTTGAATTCGTATGCGATTGTGTCATCGTTTATGACCAGGAAATCGAGCATCGCCTTTTTGCTGCCGAAAGAACTTATCCCGTTGCTTATATCAAAAACATACAGTTTGTTGTTGAACTCACAATGCACAAATGAGTCACGTGCGGTGCCCTGCATCTTCACAAAAACCTTTGATGAAGGGTTGCCCAGAAGCACCAGCAATGCGCAGAGCAGTATGGTCCTGTCAAGCAAGTCGCCCATCATGAAAGATAGAGTCTCTTCTGGCATAAGCCAGAACTGCAAAGGCAACACCACCTCTCCGATCGAATTTTTGACGAACTCAAACGCGCGCACGCTTGCGTCATAAAAATTCTTGTCGTAGTCATATGCGCCGAAGCCGTTCATTATCTCCTGCGCTTTCGCAATGACTTTCTCATCCTTTACGGTGACCATTGACGGCAATTCTGCGATCGACAGGTGCTCGTGCTCCTCTATGTGCTCCTTGTAGCGCATCACGATTGCCAGATAAAGCTGGCGCAGCCTATGTTCCTTTTCGAATTCCGCGCTTTCATGCGAACTATCTATCCCCATCCATACGTCTTTGCAATAGAAAAGATAAAAGAGTTCCTGTGCAATGCTATGCTGATGGAGAACAGAGCAATAGCAGATATGTTTGAAGAGATAGCTGACATGTTGAGCGTCGACGAGGACCCGCGTACGAGGTTCGAGGTGCGCGCCTACCAGAAGGCAGCGATGACCATAGGGACGATGCAGGAACCCATAGAGGACATATACAAAAATCACGGTATAGACGGTCTTATGAAGCTGCCAGGAATAGGCAAGGGGCTTGCCAGCCACATAGAGGAGTATCTCAAGACAGGAAAGATAAGGAAGTATGTGGAGCTCAAGAAGAAATATCCCATCAACATGAAACAGCTGACGAGCATAGAGGGCATAGGCGCAAAGAAAGCCATCACGCTGTACAAGAGCCTTGGGATAAAGAATGTTGATGACTTGAAGAACGCCATAGAATCTCACAAGATAAGCGCTTTGGAGGGCTTCGGCGAGAAGAGCGAGGAGCTCATGAAGAAGGGCATAGCGCTGCATGAAGCCAGCAAGGGCAGGCTCTTGCTCGGGGATGCACTGCCTGTTGCTGAGAACATTGTAAAGAAGCTCAAGGAAAGCGGGCTTGTAAAGGATGCGCTCATCGCAGGCTCTGCAAGAAGGTGGCGCGAAACCGTTGGAGATCTAGACATACTTGCGCTCTCTGACAACAGCTCCAAAGTCATGGATTTCTTCACCTCGATGCCAGAGGTTGCAAGCACGCTGGTCAGGGGGCCTACAAAAACTACAGTGTGGCTCAAGATAGGAGTACAATCAGATTTGAGAGTGATAGCACCGGAGAGCTTGCCAGCGGCATTGCAGTACTTCACAGGGAGCAAGAACCACAACATAGAGGTCAGAACAATAGCCGTGAGGAAAGGCTACAAGCTCAACGAGTACGGGCTTTTCGACAGCAAAAACAAGAGCATGCCGTTAAAGGGAGAGAGGGACCTCTACGGTGAGCTTGGAATGCAGTACATGCCTCCGGAAATGCGCGAAGCGAGAGGGGAGGTCAAGCTTGCGCAAGAGCACAAGATACCTAAGCTTGTGGAGTTGGGAGATCTGAAAGGTGACTTGCATGTGCACGCGATGGGCGAAGGAGTAAATGACACTCTGGAAGAGATGGTGAATGCCGCGATGGGTATAGGCCTCGAATACGTTGCAATCACAAACCATACTAAGAGCCTCCGAATCGAGAAGGGCATGAACGATGCGCAGTTCATGGAATACTTTGGAAGGGTGGACAAGCTTAATGATAAGCTGAAGGGATTCAGGATATTCAAGGGTGCAGAGGTCGACATACTCAAGGATGGCAGCCTGGATCTTGAGAATGAAACACTTAACGCCATGGATTGCGTTGTGGCTTCTGTTCATTCTAGCTTCAGCATGAAAGGGGATGAGATGACCGCAAGAGTGGTTAGAGCCTTGGACAGCGGGCTTGTGCATGTCCTGGGTCACCCAACTGGAAGGATGATAAGCACCAGAGAAGCGTACAGCATCAATCTAGATAAGGTCTTCGAAGCTGCGGAGAGAAACAATGTTGCTATGGAAATAAACAGCTTCCCTGACAGGCTCGACCTGAACGACACCAACGTCATGAGGGCCGCTGCCTACAAGTTGATGTTCGCAATAGACAGCGACTCGCACAGAGCCTCGCACTTCATCGATCTCAGGTATGGAGTCGGTACCGCAAGGAGAGGTTGGCTGACGAAAGGTAGGGTTATGAACACCTTGAAAGCCGATGAAATCGCAAAAGCGCTGAAGAAGTAGTTGCATTCTATATGTCTTCGCAAGCAATCACGAGTGACGATGCATTATGCAGGGATACGTATTGATAGTCGGGATGCCGGGCAGTGGCAAGACCCATCTGGCAGCATATTTTAAAAAAAGAGGCAAAAACGCATACGATGCTGATGAGATAAAGGGGCTCGGAAAGTGGATCGACAAGAACGGAAGGCGTGTAAGATACAACCATTCCAAGGCTGATCAAAAATGGATACAAGAGCACAAGTGGATTTGGAGCGGCAGAAAGCTTCGCAGCGTTCTCAGACACAATAAGAACGTGTTCCTGTTCGGCACATCCTCGAATGTGTACGGGTTCGTGCATCTTTTTGACAAAGCATATTATTTGAAGGCAAGCCCGGCGCTCATATCGAGCAGGCTGCAGCACATAAAAAGGACAAACAGCTTTGGGAAGACCGACGCGCAAAGAGAATCGATACTTGAAAGAATGAATCGTTCTTATGAAAAGGCGCGCAGGGCAGGCTTTACATTTATCGACGCCTCTATGACTCCAAGGCAGATCTTAAAGAGGATAACAGAAAGAGACTGATGGTCGCGCAGTATGCGCGCGTGATTACGAGAACCTGGTGTTTTGGCTACATGAACTTGGCAAGGTTGAACTGCCTTGTCGGGTGCCCGGGAGCGCCCATGCCTTCAGCCCCGCCGCCAAACACATTTGCGATTTCCTGTTTTATCAGCATGAGTCTCTGTTTGATGTACGGTTCGAGATCGTACCTGTTCCCCAGATCTATCGCCATCCCGAGATACTTCTCTATGCCTCCTCTTGATACGGTCAGCACAAGCTTGCCGGTGTTGCACCTGGTGCACTTTCCGACCAATGGAACTCGCCTGTACTTCGCATTGCAGGATATGCACCTGAACCCTTGCTTGGAGAAGAGGTGCATGTTGCCTATGAGGTCCGGGATGAAATGGCTGAGTATGAGTTTCCTTGCAGCGTCCTGCCTGTCGACAGTGTACAGGCGATCCATCAGAGAGAACTGCAGCTCTACCTTATCGTGCATCGTTTCAAGCCTCGTGTAGATGCTTCTCTTTGGGGACTGGGCTATAACGTCAACGCTGCTCTTGTGGGAGAACCACAGATTGCTGTACTCCTTGCCCGTGCCCAGTCGGCTCCCCACGAGCTCGACATGAACATCAGACGGAGATACCGATTCTAGCGTCTTATTGTAGAATTCGACACCGTAGCTTTCCACTACTTCCATATCATGCACTTCGTCATCGACTTCCTTAGGGTCGACTCTCAAGACAAGTACAAGGGGGGCATCCATGGTGCCACCTATGGTTGTCGGAAGGTACCTTTTGGAGAAGTTGAGAAGAGCATCCAGCAGCAGTATTGTCGTGTCTTCATCGCCGTCGCAGTTTCTTCTTCTTGCGGATATCACATACGGATGGGCGAAGCCGACCTTCGCGTCGGTGAAACCAATCACTCTGCACAGCATGCCTGCAGATGTGTGCGGGGATAGTGTGATCACGAGCTGGCCGATTAGGTCGTCTATGGTGCTTGCGTTGTAGAAATGATCTGCACCATAAACCTTTGACAGAAGATCATCCACGAACTTTGCGACCTTCAACAAATATTCTGCACACTGCCTGTTCAGGATTACGTCCTGGTGCATGAGCTCCACCAGCTGTGCATCATCAACAAGATCGTTGCCCTTGTAATCGAGAGAATAGCCTAGAGCCTTTAGGTGATCTACGCTGACGCCAATCTCCCTAGGATAGAAATGGGTTATCGGCACATCAGTTGCATCGACACGTGCAGTGCCATCTTTGTAGGCAAGGACGCCATTCATGGCACGGAGTATGCCCTTCTCCATGATCTCAGGTATGCGATCCTTGTTTATGAGCCCCTTCACACCCTTGAAGCCCTTAGGCAAAGAATACATTCCAAGTGTTGCGAGCGCCCCGTCCATGATCTCTGAAACGTCCACAGACCTGCGTTTGCTCGCGATTATCTTGCCGCTGCATCCAGTGCACGTGCTTCCTGTGGATTTCCTGCCGCAGTTCATGCATGTGTGCTCAAGGACTCCGCGTGCGCCGTGCTTCTTGCAGTAGGGTAGGCACATGCTCTCACCGCCCAGAGCGCACCGATAGTTTGCAACATCAATTTCTACGCCACGGTTGCCGATCTTTCGCTTCTCCGAACTGTACAGTTTGAAAAGGCTTCTGTCGTTGCCGCCCATGTTCCCGATAGGGAACAGCGCGTGCAGCGCCGGCTGCATACGTCTCTCTTTTGCCTTCTCAGGTCGACCTATCCTACCACCTATCCTTGTTGAACGCTTCATGACCTTGAAAGGAGCCAGTGTGTTCACAATCTCCAGAGGGCTCTTGGCAGCATATGAACTCGGATCAGGATCTGGCTTCGAAAGCTGCTTCTCTTTTACGAACCCTAACGAGGATAGAAGGGATTGCGCGTGATCTTTCGATATCTCGACACTAGATTCTGTCTCTTTGTGAGGAATGCACATCCTTTCGAGAGTCGCAACTACGCTGGCGGAGCTCTCGCCTTTGTTCAGAACTATGCCTGATATGTCGAATATGAAGGTGCCCGACTTTGCCATATCTGTGTCACGAAGAGCCAGTAAAAGGGCAATGAGCGCGGCTGAAGACACTTCGGAATAATCATAAATGTACTGCGGGTGCATGGGCACGCCGTACTTTTCAGACAGCTCAAACGCCTGTCTGAAAGAAGGCAGAACAGGCGGTTCTTCCAAATAGCCGGCAGCCTTCAGTTGCTCGGTCCAGAACTCTTCAACGTAGCTAGTGGGCAGAAGCGGCGTGTTGCTCTTCTTGAAATCGCCATAGGTAACGAGCATGTCACCTACTGATATGATCTTTGTAACCTGGCCCTTCAATTCCTGGGCCTGTTGTGCGCTGTCTATTCTCAACGCATCTCCATTTGAAAGTTTTACAAACGGCCCCTCTATGCCGTCAACAGGCACTGCGACGCAACCTTTGCCTGGTTTCTCTATACGAAGCTGCGTGCCGCACGCTATGAAATCATCTAGCACTATCATGCTTGCCGGACTGAAGCCTTTCGAGGCTATGCCTGTAAAACGTGACCTGCCGTAGCGCAGCCTGAAGCCGCCTGCAGCACCAGGATATGCCAATATAGGCCGGCCTGCGACTAGCTCCTGAAGGAACTCGGCCTTGTCTGATGAGACCTGTGTTGTGGCACCCTTGTTTACTTTTATTACATTGTTGAGCCACACCCAGTCCAGACCGTTGGCTTTGGTGTGCTTGAGCACGCTCTTTGCCTTCTGCGCGATGCTGCTTATCACAAGCGCGACACCACCACGCAATCTGTTGGTGACAGGCTGTGGCTTGCCTTCTGCATCGAACCTGGTCATGTTCCTGTGCACACTGACCTCAAGGTCTTCTGTCGGAAGTCCGTCTACGCAAACGTGGCAGTTTTGAACCATGGACCTTATGTCAGCATCACTGGGCAGGTACTGCAGATGTATCCTGCTGTGGTATATGGGTATCTCTTCGACATAGCGGTCGATCTCGCTCTGCGTGGCATTGTAGTCGCCAACATTCAACAATCTTCTCGTAACATCTGCGAGCGCGACAGATAGTGCGACACTGGTACCGCCTGCGCTGCGTATAGGTCCGGAGTATACTATCGCAGCATAGTCTGCACCTTCTTGAGTCTTGTGGATTTCGATGCCTTGTATGCCCTCTGTAGGGGCGACGACTATGCCTTCGGTCAGCACAGCTAGGCCGGTGCGCACCGCGAGTGTGAGCCTATCAGACACTTTGTAAGACGTGAACTTGTCGTTTGTACATATCTCCTTTGCCACGTCAAACGCAAGGGCTTCGCTTCCGGCGCTGCCTTCGGCCTTTAATCTTATTATCTGCGCGAGGCCAGCAACACCGATTATTCCTTCAACTCTGGAAGCAAGGTCAGGCGCAGGAGTTATCTCCACGAAGTTCTCAGGATCGTAGCCCTTAGAGCGCGACTGCTGCGCGATAGTGAATGCCCCGTTGAAGCTTTTTTGAAGCACCTCGAGATAGTCGTCCACTTGCAAGATATCAACCATTGAAGTTTACACTTGTGAAATCGCCACGAGAAGCTTCGAAGACGCTCACTATGCACGGAGTAGGCATGTGCCCCAGTAGCACCTGATAGTCAGTCCTGTCCTGCCACGTTCCGCTGTTCAGTATGTTCACACCGTGGTAGTTGCTCAGACCATTCCTGTGCAGGTGCCCCATGTTGAGTATGTCGGGAACTTTGTCTATCACAAGGTTGTCGGTGTTGCTAGGCATTATCGCATTGTAGCCGTATATCGGAGACAGGTGCCTGCGGCGAAGGATCTCTGTCATCGCCTTTTCAGGATACGCATAGGAGCAACCTGGCACGGCGCGTATCATCGAATCGAGTGAAGCACCATGGTACGCAAGCACCTCTATGCCGTGCAGAGTCAAGTAGCACGGGTTCGGAACGAAATGAACGTTGTCCTTTGAGAAACCTCCAAGCAGCTCTTTGGAGATGCTAGGTTGAGGTTCTGCTAGCTGCACTGCATCGTGGTTCCCCGGAAGCACAAACACGTGAATATAATCAGGTATCGCGTCTATGAAGTTGGTGAACATCTTGTATTGAGTGTAGATGTCTAGCACTGCAAGGTCCTGGGCTTGCTTTGGATATATCCCGATACCATCCACAACGTCGCCAGCTATGACCACGTACTTTATCTTGCTCGCAAGCTCTTTTTTAGATTCTACGCCACCGTTCAGCCAGTTCACGAAGCGCATGAACTTGTCTTGGAGAAAGAGCTTGCTTCCGATGTGCATATCAGATATGAACGCTATCGCAACATCTTCCTTCACCTGTTTCTTCGTCTTTATCGGGACGTCAGGCCAGACCACGGTCTTCACAATCACAAACGGGCCAGATATCTTGCCTGTAACGGCTATGATTTCGTCAGTAACTATGGAGTTTGCCTGCACGAACAACTCAGTGGCAGGAGGTGAGTTTCCATGCATGAAAATTAGCTTTGCAGACCCCGTCTCGTCCTCAATATTTACGAGCAGATTGCCGTTCTTTGTGGTTAGCTTGTCAGAGACCATGCCGAGAGCAGTGACATCCCTTCCGTTGGTGTACATCTTGAGGTTTTCCAGATTTGGCGCCATCCTAGGCAGGTTGCTTCTGTTGTCCAATATAACCCGTATCTTCCCGAACCTGCTTCTAAAGTGGGATACGAAGCAGTCCACTGTGCCATCGGAGACATCATCGTGCGCAGCATCGATACTGTACTGTGCATCAATGTCGGCAGCCACGGACTTGAAGCCGCGCTCATGGATTGCCTCGACAATCACCGGACTCTTCTCAAGCTCGAGCTCTTTTACGACGTTGTCAAGCTCCTCTTTGCTGACTATACTCTGCCCAAGGTCGTCCTTGTGGCGAGCTATCAGCTTCGAGGATATGTTCTCTATTCCAGATTCCTCTATCTCGAAGGACTCTGTACCTGCGCTCAGCAGTATGCCTGACTTCGAGAGCTTCGCCACGAGCTCCTTGAGCGCAGCGCTTGGCACACTAATCAGCCTTTATTGATTCAAGCATACTCAATATGTTCCACACCGCGGTCCTCGCCTGTGGAGGCAAGTTTATATCGGTGCTTACGGCATCAACGCAGTATATCGCGCCAGATATTCTCACGATGCCTTCCTCAGTGCTGTTCAGTTTCTCTTTGGCCTCGCTTATCGCGCTCCGCACGTTCCTAGGAACGCTTGTATCATTGATCAGTTGTTCCATCTGCTTTGTTATCTGCGCTATGACATCGTCTAGTTTCTTATCATCTTGCATAGGCTCACCCCAAAGGCAACAAGTAGGATTATACTTCTTGACGAAGAACTTATTTATATGTTTATATGAAGGACGCTCCTGATACGGTTGTGCCGCTTTGCAGGTTCGCTTGAATGCAGCAGGCACCACTGTGACAGCAGCACGTCTATCTCTTCTTCATCTTCATAAAAGATAGGTCTATCCAGAGCCACATCAGGTTTGCTACGAATATGATAGCACCCAGAACGAGCCCAGATCCATAGAATCGGCCCGTGTATGCCCAGTAGATGTCCGTAATGCCGATGATTATCCCCATCAGTATGGCCAATTTGGACTTTATGCTTGGATTCATGTATCCACCGCTAGCTATGGCTTTCGTATATTTAAAACGTTATTGATCATGGCATGAAATACGTTGCACGAAGAAAGGAAAATGCAGTGCCACAAGTAGCGTAGCTACGTTCCAAGAAGGATCGTAGTGAACTTTTGAACTCGCATAGAATAGGCAGTTACTAATGATATATGCAAGCAGTAAAAACTGCCGATGCTTATTTTGGCCTTCTAGCTTATTTGTCAATTTTGAATAGGATTATGCGGGTCTCTCGGCAGTTCCCACAATTCCATCAAAGTTGGTTCTTCGCCTTTACGCAGAGGCAGTCCCTCTCTCTTCATTCGGTCTGTAGCCCAATCATGCCAACCGTCATAAGTATCTTGTATGTTTTGATCAACTTCGTCCCATGCTTCTTGCATCTTTTTGTCGAACTGCTTCACGATATTGTCATGCACGCTAGAGGCAGGAAATATTTTTAATATATGAATGTTGTGCACACCGACTTCGAAATCAGCATCTTCTCTCAAATGGCCTTTTGAAAAGGTTCGGGGCAGCAACTTGCCAAAATTAATCGTGTTGCACCTGTTCTCTTTGTCTTCTAAAATCAGTGCAATGTACCCTTTAGTATTAACATAGCCTATGCCTTCGTTGCAGGTGAAGTACACTACACTGGCGGAGACACCGAGCTGGTTTAGCTTGAATTCATTAACTGATACAGTAGTGTTTGGCATTTCATCACACCAATAAGATAAAGAGTTAGGAAATATTTATATGTGTGTTTTATGTGTTTTGTTTGTGAAATCTTGTGATTTTGTAAGGATGATGAGAGTGCTGCATGCTTTTCTAAATAGGAATAAATAGTAAGAAGAAGCGCCTCGGCCGGGATTCGAACCCGGGTCACAACCGTGACAGGGTCGTATGCTGGACCACTACACTACCGAGGCTTGAGTGAGATTGCATTTACGGATTAAATAATCTTCCGCTTCTGCAAATATTCAAGGCGCCTCAGACAGGACTCGAACCTGTGACATCCTGGTTAACAGCCAGGCGCTCTACCTGCTGAGCTACTGAGGCATCTACTTAAGGGAAGATAGCAGAGTCTTTCTTATAAGATTTGGGTCCGCCTGTTTGTTCGTCAGTGCGAGAACTTTTCCTATAAGGAACTGCATCGCTTCTCCTTTTCCTGCCTTGAAATCATCAACTGCCGCTTTATTCTCTTTCAGAACCTTTTCTACTGCCGCTTTCAATGTACTTTCAGATATAAGTATTTTTTCATGCTTGATGAGTTCGCGCGGGTCTGCGCCAGTATCAACATATGTCTTGATCAGCTCTTTGGCGAAGCGCTCGGTGATGGTTTTGTCGTCGATTAGCTTCAGAAACTCCACAAAGGTAGCAGGCTTGACCTTGGAATCGCGTATCTTTTCGGAGCGCCAGTTAAGACTCTTGAGCAGGTAGTTGACAGTCCAATTAGATACCTTGTCAGGATTTCCGTACAGCTTGCAGCACTCCTCGAAGAAGTCAGCAAGGTGCTTGTCGGTATAAACTATCACTCCTGCCACATACTCAGGTATTTTGTATTCTGATATGAACCTGCGTGTGCGCTGGTCCGGAAGTTCCGGCATGTCGCGCTTCATTTGAGCAACCCACTGATCTGTAATGTTTATCACAGGAAGGTCAGGATCGAATATGTAGCCATAGTCTTCTTCGTATTCCTTCTTCCTTAGGCCTACGGTCGTGCCCCTGTCAGCGTCAAAGTGGCGCGTTTCTCGCTCCACCTTCACTTGCATTCGGGCCATACCCTTCTGCCTTATGACCTCGAAGTTCAATGCCTTCTCAACATTCTCGAATCCAGTTATGTTCTTTACCTCTACGCGCTCGCCACCATCGAATGATATGTTGGCATCGACGCGTATCGTTGCCTCTTTGCCAGAGTCGTACGCACCTAGGTGCTCGAGTATGGAAAGCAGCTTCTCAAGGAACATGCGGGCCTGCTTCGGGCTGTCGAAGTCGGGCTCTGTGACTATTTCTGCCAGAGGCATTCCTGACCTGTTGTAATCGATAAGCACGTATTTTGCGGTGGTTATGTCCCCACCCATGTGCACAAGCTTTGCAGGATCTTCTTCGATGTGGACGCGCCTTATCCTGATTTTTGCGTCGTTCAGGTCGAGCACACCACCTGTGGAAAGAGGTTCCTCGTACTGCGTTATCTGGAAGTTCTTAGACATGTCAGGGTAGAAGTATGTCTTTCTGGAGAAGAAGCATGTATTGGAAATTTTGCAATTAAGTGCAAGGGATATCAACATGCCAAGCTCGAGCGCACGCTTGTTGAGGACAGGCTTTGATCCTGGAAAGCCCAGGCATACAGGACAGGTGTTCGTGTTCTGCCGCTTGCCCCTGAGGTCGGAGCTGTCGCTGCAGAAGAGTTTGCTCTCCGTGTTGAGCTGCACGTGTACTTCAAGACCTATCATGACTGCCATTCAAACCCTCGACCGCACTTCCAAGAGCGATCAGAGCACCTTCATTGAACTGATTTGCTATGAACTGGACACCTACTGGAAGCTTGTCTATCGTGCCGATAGGCACTGAGAGAGTTGGCATTCCAGACATGTTCGGAGCTATCGTAAGCACGTCCATACCATAATTCTGTATCGGAGTGAGCTTCGCTATGTCTGAGAATTTGGGAGGCAATATCGGCATTGACGGGGAAAGCAACGCATCGAACTTTCCGAACGCAGACCTGAACTCTTCTATTATCTTTGTTCGTATCTTGAGTGCCTTGAGATAGTATGCGTCCCTGAAGCCAGCCATCCTCGAGTACGTGCCAAGAAGTATCCTGCGCTTAGCCTCTTCCCCAAACGATTCTGACCTTATTTTCGAAAAGTATTCCTCAAAGTTTGTCTCAGACTCCTCTTGCGCACCATACCTGAGTCCACAATACTTCGCAAGGTTTGTCGAAGCTTCGCTCATCGCTATCAGATAATACGAAGGCAGCGCATAATTCGTCATAGGCATCCCGATCTCCTCCACAGAAGCGCCCATTTTCTCAAATGCGCTCGCGGTCTCGCGCACCATTTTCGATATGCGCTTGTCCACACCCTCTGAGAAGTATTCCTTCGGAAGCCGATCCTAAGCTTTGAAACATCCTTTCCTACGAATCCTGTAAAGTCAGGCACTGGCTGGGTGCTGCTTGTTGAATCAAGAGCATCGTGACCTGCTATGACTGAAAGCAGGAGCGCTGTGTCGTAGACGCACTTTCCTATGACACCGATCTTGTCCATGCTGTTTGAATAGTCAATAAGGCCGTACCGCGAAACCCTGCCATAAGTCGGAGTCAATCCGACAGTACCGGTGAAGGCCGCCGGCGCGGTTATGCTTCCTCCAGTAGATTCTGCGATTGCCGCATGTGGGAAGTCCGCTGCGGCGGTAAGGCACCCTGCACCTCCGCTGCTTCCTCCGCAGCTCCTTTCTGTGTCAAACGGGTTCTTTGGTATCGAGTATTTTGTATTAACGTTGAACGTACCGAAGCCGAATTCGTCCTGTGTGGTTTTTCCGATTATTATTCCGCCTGCAGCCTCGACTTTCTCTATGCACGTCGCGTTGAACGGAGGCATGTAACCCTCGAGTATCTTAGAGCCCGCAGTCGTCTGGATGCCCTTTGTGCATACGCAGTCCTTCACCGAAATAGGAAGACCGAAGAGAGCGCCTTTCTTGGTTGACGCCTTTGCTGACTTGTTTATCGTGACGAAAGGACCGTAATTCTTCTGTATCTCTTCTGATCTTTCAAGTACGTCTTTGATAAAAGTGGCGAGAGCAATGTTTCCTGCTTTCGCAGCCTGTATGTGGTCTTTGACTGACAATATTTTTCCGGGCATCTAAACAATCTTCGGGCCTTTGAAATAGCCGTTCTCAGTCTTCTTGGAATTCGATAATGAGTCCCATTTAGTATCAACAATCAGGTCTTCGCGCCACACATTCTCAACCTTGTACGGCTGGAAAGACGGAGTTACGTCTGCCTTCACTTCGTCAAGCTGCTTGAAGACTTTAAGCACATCGGACAACTGCTTCATGTATAGCTCCTTCTCCTTGTCTGTGAGTTTTAGCTTCGCTATGAGGCATATGCGATCCAGGAGCGCCTTGTCTATCTTCCAGTAGTCAGGCATGTGTAAACACTGCTGGTATCAAGCGCCGACAAAAGCTTTAATTGTTTGCAGTGCCAAAGGCATAACCACTTCGTTAAGGCCGGTATAGGACTGCCGAGATGATGCAGGATGTTTTGAATGATAAGGGGCAATTACGTTAACCAGCTGTCAGCAGACATGGACGGCAAGGAAGTAGTTCTCGCTGGATGGGTCCATGAAGTGCGAGAGACCGGCAAGATAACGTTTCTTCTGCTGCGGGACAGGACAGGAGTAGTGCAGATAATAGGAAAGAAAGGGGATACCGAAGATAATCTGCTTGAGCAGATGGCACTTCCGAAAGAGAGCGTTGTCAGGGTTGTAGGCACGCTTAAGGCAAACAAGGAGGCGAAGGCAGGCTTTGAGATTGTGCCAAAGGAGATTGTGAACCTCAATCCACTCTCAACCAACATACCGTTTGAAGTTACAGGAAAGGTGCCTGTTGAGCTTGATGTGAGGCTTGATTATAGATACATAGACCTCAGAAGAGCCAAGCCAACTGCGATATTCAACATAGAGTCAACAATAATGGACACCTTCTTGGATGTGCTTAGAAAGCAAGACTTTGTGACCATAAGGCCGCCGTCAATGATAGCCGAGGCAAGCGAAGGGGGAAGCGAACTATTCCCAATCGCATATTTTGAGAAAGAGGCATATCTCGCGCAGTCTCCGCAACTGTACAAGCAGCTTGCGGTCATAGGCGGGCTTGACAAGGTTGTGATGATAACGCCAGTCTTCAGGGCCGAGAAATCAAACACTGTGTATCATTTGGCTGAGTCGACGCAGATGGACATAGAGATGGGATTCGCAGATCATGAGGACGTGATAAAGATACTTTCAGAAACGGTGAGATCGATAATAAAAGAGGTCAAGGAAAAGAATGGAAAGGATCTTGAAACGCTGAAGGCCCCTGAACTCAGGGTTCCAGAAGTAAAGACAGTCACATATGCGGAGGTCATCGATAAGCTGCACAAAAAAGGGCATGCCCTGGAATTCGGCAATGATATAACAAGGGAACATGAGATGGCAATACATAAAGAGTTTGGCGAAGCGGTGGTGATAAAGGAATTCCCTACGGCAATAAGAGCATTCTATTCCATGCCAAAAACAGACGACCCGGAGCTGACAAACAGCTTCGACTTCATCTACCGGGGTCTTGAAATATCAAGCGGTGCACAGCGCATACATAAGCCAGAGCTTCTCATAAAATCCCTTGAGAAGAAGGGACTGAATCCAAAGCACTTCGAGAGTTGGTACATAAATGCGTTCAGGTGCGGGGCACCGCCGCACGCAGGATGGAGCATAGGACTGGAGAGATTCGCAATGAGGATAACTGGTGCTGAAAACATCCGCGAATGCTCGATGTTCCCAAGAGATCGGAAGAGAATATCTCCGTAGCTGTTCTATTTTTGTCTCGAGCTCTTTGTACGCTTGATAGCCCTGCAAGTCATTTCCAGATCTTCATCGCTGGCCTTTGGACCCATCAAAGTAGTCACGTAGCCAGGATACTCCTCGAAGTAAATCCGTTCTTCCGCCACAATATGCCTTAAGCGCGCATCATTGACGCCATTCGTCGGATAGAGCTTTGCGTGGAGATGGTTGACACCAGTACCTTCAAACACTACATTAACTCTCTTGGAATGAAGGCCTTTTTCTAGGAGCTTCGCAACACGCTTTGATGCATGCATCAGATTTCCTACAGAGTGCACGTCAACATCGAACAGATAGCTGTTGAGGTGCTCTTTTGGCACCACCAAAGTCTGCCCTTTTATGTTGGGGAATATGTCCAGAAACGCAATGTGCGTATCGTCCTCGTAGACCCTGTAGCATGGTATCTTGCCTGTGATGATCTTGCAGAACACGCAGTTGTTTTTATTCACATAGGCACCTCTTGCAGCCATAGAGCTTGTACCATATGTATTATATTTATAGTGATGTTTAGATTGAAGTTCAGTGTAAAAGTTGGTGCTGTGGAAAAAAAATACATATTCGGCGTGGTTGCGGCCGTAATTTTGTTGGCGTCAGGAGTTCTGTATTATTTTCTCGGAATGCAAGGCAATAGCAACATAACCGCATTCGACGACAAAGGGGTGAGTCCTGTTCTGATGGCACAGCTCCATAACATAGCCAACAACGAAACCCTAGCGAATGAGATAGGCATAGGGACTTCGGCTTCAGAACCGTTCCCTGTGAACGGCCCTGTGCTTGTTGGTGCGGGAAAGCCAGAGATCATGTATGTCGGAGCAGACTTCTGCCCCTATTGTTCCATAACGCGTTGGGGCATCGTTGTCGCACTGATGCGATTCGGCAATTTCACTCAACTGCGTTATATGACGTCCAGCGCCAGCGACATATATCCGAACTCTGCAACATTCACGTTCTACAATTCCAACTACTCTAGCGTGCTGCTGAATTTCACTGGTGTAGAAGTCATGACAAAAGACAATAAGCCGCTGCAGACACTGAACATGGCAGAAAACACTACATTCGACAAATATAACCTGAACAATGCAGAGTTGCCATCCGAATTGCGAGGAAGCATCCCGTTCATAGACTTTGCAAACAATAGCGTGATGGTCGGCTCTTTGGTGATCGCCGCAGGCCATAACCAAAATGAATTGGGTAGAGATCACTGCAGCCCTGAGCAACGCCAGCTCACCTGTAGCTCAAGCCATAATTGGCAGTGCTGATGTCTTCACTGCTGAAATATGCGCGTCCAATGCTAGCCTCAAACAATCTACCGTGTGCAATCAAGGCTACATAGCAAAAATCAAGGCCGCAGGTTAGAGTGCCGTAGTATCTCGTTGGCCATCGACCTGTTGCGGTCGATCATGTTGTCGTACTCTCCCGGATCCGCTTCCAGGTCGTAGAGCTCATCCTTCCTGTTGTCGAAATAGTGCATCAGCTCAAACCTGCCGTGGAATACGGATGTCGCATGCCTGTTCCAGAAAGACTTGGTATTGTATATGCGCCTGGCGTAGTTTGACCTGCGCTTCAGCATGGACAGCAACTGTTCGTCCCACCCCTCACATATGCCCGTGTGTTCGGCGACCGCATACGCCTCTTTACGCATGCTCGCACACATATCGGCATTTCTTCCGGAGGCCACTTCAAGCAAGGCTTTGTGAATGGAATTAAGGCTCACAACACTATCAATCGTCTTGTGATCTGAAACCTGCTTGCCACCCTCATAGTTGGCGATGACAAGCGGCACCCTTGCTATGCCAGAATAGGGAGGTAGTGCGTGATAAAGCAAGTTGTGCTCTCCGAAAAGCTGGCCGTGGTCTGATGCCAGCACAACAACGGCATTGTCAAGCAAACCACGGTCTCTCGAAGTGCTTATCGTCCTTTCGACTATGCCGTCAAGATAGCGCAGGCGCTTCAGGTATGCCGCATGGAGTTTGTTCACGATGTCCTTTGTTAGCGGCTCTATGCCACTCAGATAGAGCCATTTATCCTGCAGGACTGACCGACTTGCAGGATAGTTCTCATGGGGCTCTATGAAGTTCATGAAAATGAAGCTTGAATTGTAATCATAATCATAGGTGAGATGGTGTTTCAGAGTTTTCAGCGCGTCTGATGCACCCCTGTCAAGCCGATAAGTGCCATCCGCCGATGCCACGCCTCTGGTAAGCCTGTTCCTCAGACGAAGATACAGCGAATCGAGCACAGGCCTAGGCATGAGTTGCGTGAACGCATTGGTTATTTTGTACATGCGCTCTCTGGCAGTCGCTCCGCCTTTGATTATGAATGAGACACGGTCAACGAGTGATTTGTTGTACTTCAGATTGGAATCCATCCAGATGTCATATGTCTTGTTGAATCCAGCGTCTATGTTTGTGAGGCTTGTCAAGAAGGGATTGTTCGTCAACAAAGTCGAAGTATAGCCAAGTTTGGAAATCTTGCCAGCTAGCGTTTCCGCATTTTCAGGAAGGAACTGCAATCTTACAAGCCATGGGTCGATGCCAGGTCGACATCTGAAGAAATCCCTGGACACTTGGGGTATTTCGGAAACCCTGCGATCTGTGAAGAACGCCGCATGGGAAGTCGCAGTCCATGTGCCAGGGGCTATGGCATTCGAATATACAGACGCATGTCGTGCGATGCGCGAAACGGCAGGCATGACACGGCTGTCGTACGCATCGCTAATCCTCGCAGTATCAAGTAGCAGCATCACGATATTCTTCTTTTCCATCGCCTTTGTTAATGTTGAAACGATTTATATAGGTTCATATGAGCCCATTCCAGTATGGCCAGAAACACGCCATGTATAAAAATCTTCAATATGAAAAGGCATAGGCATTGTTAGAACGTCAGGTGGCTGAATGGACATGTGCGTGCTGAATCCTTTCTTTTATCCATACGCAGGCGGAACGGAGAAGGTACTGTATGAGGTATATAAGAGGCTTGCAAAGCGGCACAACATAACAGCGATAGTCGCAGCACCACCGAACAGAAACAGTTATGTCGAGGATATAGACGGCATAAAGGTTGTGAGGCTCAAATCAAAATACATACATCTTCCAGGAATGCCGATGCCTTTCGTGGAAATGGAGGGCATACGGCAAGCAGTATCTGAAGAGGAGTGCAACATATATCACATAAACAACAGATACCAGTTCTTCAGCGATACGGTACGAATCATAAAAAACAAAAAAAAGAAGCTCGCGCTTACGATACACAATGCCTTGCCAAAAGGCATAGACAAAACAACTGACTCTTTAGGGCACGTCTATGACATGATGTGGGGAAGGACCCTAATGCACAGCGCAGATGTGATAACAGGAATATCCAAGAATGTGGTGGAAACCACTGTGCCCATGAAAGAGAGAGGGAAGACACATGTGGTGTATAATGGAGTCGATTTTGAGAGGTTCAGGAAACTTGAAAATAATACCAGAGTAAGGGAAATCAAAAAGAGTTTGAAGCTAGACTATGACACCATAGTTACGAATGGCAGGCTTATTCCGCAGAAAGGGCAGAAATACTTACTAAGGGCCGTTTCTGAATTGATAGATGAAGGCAGAGACATCGGCCTGATGATGATAGGCACAGGATACATGAACAGAAGCCTGTACAAAACGGCTTACAAGCTTGGACTGCAGGAAAGGTTTGGCATTGTTAACGGAATAAGTGAAGAGATGCTGCCATACTACTATAACGTAGGGAGAGTCTTCGCTCTGCCCTCATTGTATGAACCCGCTTCGCTGGTGATACTTGAGGCGCTGTCGTGCGAGCTGCCCTGTATCGCGTCAAGGGTAGGTGGGATACCAGAAATGATGTTGAATTGTGGTATGTACTCTGAGCCCAGAGATGTGAAGGGGATTAAGAAGGGCATGTCCTTCTTGCTAGACGACCGAAAGAAAGCAATGGAATTTGCAGAGCGCGGAAGGAAACTGATGGTAAAGCTTCACGACTGGGATAAGATAGCCAAGCAATACGAGAAGCTTTTCCTTGAAACCTCACACTATTGATTTCGCACGAATACAGAAATAGAAAAAAGAAGTAAGGAATAGAACTGCTCAGGCATCTTCGTCAGAAGCCTCCGCACTTTCTTCGGAGCCTTCTGAAGCACTGCCACCAGCACCTTTCTCCACGACGGTTATCTTGCCGAACTTGCCGGTTGAAAGCTGCGGTGTGCCCCTGAACTCATTTACATAGCCATTTGCGACTTCGACTGTGTCACCGACATCAACAGTATCAATATCATCGCCCCACAAAGACATGGCTATAGAGCCTGTATCATCCTGCAGAGTTATGTCTGCCACGCTCAGCCTTTTGCCGTATTTCGTCACCACTTCCCTTGGATCGCCCTTCTGAACGACCTTAGCTTGCAATGACACGCCACTTGCTCCTACCTTTAGATCGCTTATTTTCATGCGTACACCTAAAACTTAACAAAGCATAACCTTATGCGCAGAAAGCTATTTAATACGATATGCGCTTGTTCCGTTATTCCTATTTCAGTTTATATAAGCCAAAATAGAAGTGTGATATTAGTTGTAGTCCTCAGGTTTGAGATAGAACGGCGGAATACCTGCCTTCCTAAATAAGGCGCTCGCCTTAGCGAGCTCTTCATTCACGGCTTTCAGATTGCCAGCATATGCACAGCATAGTGCACCCAGCCAGTGCATTTTGGCAGCTTCTTCATACTCCTTTTTTGAAAACAGCACAGGTTTGGAACCCACACTTATGTACATGGTAATGCTATTCGGTGCTTTGCGCGCTTCTTCATGTTCTAAAGATTCAGCTGCACGCACATACATATCCGCGGCAAGACCGCATGCTTTGTGCGCCTGCTCGAACATCCTTAACTTGAACCAGTATGACACCGCAGTTTGGTATTTGTCTGCAGAATCAGAATACGAACGCGCCGTATTTTTAACTTTTTTATGAAGCGCATCTGCAAAGGTATCTGCAAGATACTGGAATGTTTTTGCTTCAGACGCGAGTATTTTGTGATCCATCTCAGCGTTTTCTTTCTTCATTTTGCTTAAAAGTTCACCAAAAGGGTCCCTCAGATGCCTTAGGACGAACTCTTCCTTATCGAGTGCGGCCCGTTCGGCAGGCTCATTTTGAGCACCTTTTAACAGATCGGAAATGTGTTTTTCCATATTGGAAAATATCTCTTTTTCAAGAGCGATCCCCTGCGCATGCAGCTCTGCCAATTTCTCGTCAAGCAGCTTCTTCGACTCCGCGCTAGGTCGGGACGCCTTTAATATCTTCAGTACATCCGCTTCTGACATCTGCTCCAGAGGCTTCGTATTTGGCAGGGGCTTTGGAGGCGCGTGCTCTGAGCCGGCCTTGACATTGTGAGACCCGCCAGCATGGTGTTTTGACTTTGCATTATCAGACAAGAGATCACCAGCATTTTGGCTTGGAAGATATATATGCCTTTTCCGTGCCCTTTATACAAATGCCTCGTCAGTAAGGTATAAATACCTAATCCCGACATTAACTAGTGTAGTTTTATCAAAAGAGAGTGCATACTCGATTTTGTGACATGTTCTGATTATTAGGTGGTAAAAATGCCAGAAAATCAAATGGGAAGTCAGCAGGTATTACTGCTTCCGGAAGGCTCTACTAGGCTATTGGGCAGAGATGCTCAAAGGACAAACATAGCTGTTGCTGTGGCAGTCGCAAGCGCAGTCAAGACAACGCTTGGCCCAAAAGGCATGGACAAGATGCTCGTTAGCGATCTCGGAGACATAGTGATAACCAACGACGGAGCGACAATACTTGATGAGATGAACGTTGAGCACCCTATCGCGAAGATAATGGTAGACATAGCAAAGACCCAAGATAAGGAGGTCGGCGACGGAACGACAACAGTGGTCATACTTGCGGGAGAGCTGCTCAAGGCCGCAGGGGAACTTGTGGAACAGGGAATACACCCGACCACAATAATAAATGGATACAAGCTCGCTGCTGACAAGGCAAGGCAGATCCTGATTGAGAAGGCAAGGAAGGTGGGCTTTGACGACGAGCAGATACTTGAGAAGATAGCGTTCGTCACCATGGGATCAAAGAACGTTGGAGACGACGAAACAAAGCACAACATAGCCAAGCTTGTCATAAGTGCAGTCAAGCAGGTTATGACAACGCAGCAAGATGGCAAGATCGTTGTTGATCACGATTTCATAAAAATCGAGAAGAAGGCAGGAGGAGGCGTCAACGACACAAAACTCATCAACGGAGTAGTCATAGACAAAGAGGTGACGCATCCAGGGATGCCAAAGTCTGTGAGCAATGCGAAGATCGCACTGCTTGACGTCGCTCTAGAGATAGAGAAGACAGAGACTGATGCAAGAATAGAAATAACCGCCCCAAGCCAGATGCAGGAATTCCTGCAGCAGGAAGAACGTACGCTCAAAGAAATGGTAGAGAAGATAGTAAAGAGCGGTGCAAACGTCGTGTTCACGCAGAAGGGCATAGACGATGTGGCGCAACACTACATGGCAAAGTCAGGCATAATGGCCGTTAGAAGGGTGAAGAAGAGCGACATCGAGAAGCTCGGAAGGGCCACAAAGGCGAAGATCGTTACAAGCCTTGAAGACCTGTCAAGCGCAGACCTTGGGTTCGCAGGCATCGTCGAAGAGAGAAAGATCAGCGGCGAACAGATGGTGTTCGTAGAGAAGTGCAAGGACCCGAAGAGCGTAACAATATTCATAAGAGGAGGCACGCAGCAGGTAGTTGACGAGGCAGAGCGTTCTATAACTGATGACATTGGCGCCGTCTCGAGCATAGCCGAGCGCGGCTACTATGTAGTAGGCGGCGGCAGCATAGAGATGGACCTTGCAGGCGGAACGAGAAGTTATGCGGCAGAGGTCGGAGGCAGAGAGCAGCTCGCGATACAAAAGTTCGCTGATGCACTCGAAGCGGCAGTTCCAAAGACCCTTGCAGAGAACGCTGGCATGGACTCGATCGACACGCTGGTGCAGCTGAGAAGCAAGCACAAGAGCAAGGAAGGCAGCGCCTATGGCGTAGACGTGATCAGGAACACGATAAATGACATGAACAAGCTGGGAATATTCGAGCCCCTCAAAGTGAAGGAGCAGATCATAGAGAGCGCAAGCGAAGCCGCAGAGATAATCATGCGCATCGATGATATAATAAGCTCAAGGGGCAAGGCACCAAGAGGAGGTCCTGGTGGCCCCGGCATGGAAGGCGGAATGGGCGGAGAGGACTGAGCAAGGCCAGAGTCTTAGTTGATCTAGATGCAAGCCGTAATAATAGTAGGCATCCCTGGCGCGGGCAAGTCCACAATCATAGACCGCGTGACAAAGGACGAAGATGGAAAGTACAAGTTCGTGAACATAGGGAGCATGATGCTCGAACTTGGCGTGAAAAGGGGCTACTTCAAGCACAGGGACGAGATACGCTATCAGACCAACGATGAAAGGCAGGAGCTCATACGCGAAGCCTTTAAAGAGATAGCCATGATGGATGGCAACATAATCATAGACACGCACGCAAGCATAGGAGAGCATGGAAGGTATATGCCAGGACTGCCTGGAGACGTTGTCGTAGGAATAAAGGGCTTGCTCAGGGCGCTCATAACATTTGACGCACCTACTGCAGACATCTTGAGCAGGCGCCAAAAGGACAAGGAAAGGCGTAGAGAGGTCGAAACGGCTGATGCGATAGAAATGCAGAAGATAATAAACATATCTGCACTTTCCGCGCTTTCGCAGAAATACAACGTACCTCTATTCGTGCTGTTCAACGAAGAGAACAAGCAGGATGCAAGCGAGAAAACGCTCAGGAAGTACTTGGAGTACATATTCAATGAAGACAAGATGAAAAGATTGGAGTGAGTGCATATGACAACCTCGGCAATGCCAATTAACGCAGAAATCTGGATAGTGGTAATTGCGCTTGCATACACAATAATATCAGTAATACTGCAAAGGACATTGACGAACCCAAAGAAAACAAGGGAAATACAAAGGCGTATGAAGGAGATATCTCAAGAACTCAACGACCTGGTAAAGCGCAATGCAGAACAGGAGACAATAAGGGCGAAGCAAGCAGAACTAATGCCGCTCATGTCCAAAAGCATGATGTCTTCGTTCAAGCCGATGTTCGCGATACTTCCGATATTCCTAGTGCTCTATTACTGGCTTGTACCGCACCTGTTGGTGTTCATGCCGCAGGTGTTCGCATCGACAAGCAAGACAGCAGTGTCTGGTTTGTTCTTTATGTCAGTTTTTGTGTTAGGCCTGGCCTCTTCATTTGTGGTGCTCGCGTATGACAAGAAGAAAGCTTCTGATGAACTCAAGCAGGCCAATTCTAACGGTTCCGTGCAAAATAATACTGTTTAGGTGTTTGTGATGCCAGCTCCAAGACATAGATCAACAAGTTTTAGAGAAGTTCAGCGTGTAACCTCAACACACAGGAAGGTGATACACTACAGAAGGGCCAAGAGCGCCTTGCCGCACTGCGCCGTGTGCAGGGCAGAGCTCAACGGAATAAGCATCAAAGGCGGAAAAAGCAGGAGGACCACAAACAGGTTGTTCGGAGGCACTCTGTGCCCAAACTGCACTGCAAAGATAATAGAGCTCGGCAACAGAGTCGAGCAAGGAGAGATACGACTTGACGAGATAGGGATAAGGCAGCGTACCTTCGTGCTGCAGCGCCTGTCCCATTAGTGAGCCTCTATGATCAGGATATGCATAAGCGGCTTCAGCGCCACCGGAAAGACAGCGATAGGCGATGAGCTTTCTAAGAAGCTCGGCATAATGCACATCACAAAGAAATCCATGGATTCGTTCAAGAGCTTCGTGGACGAAACCAAGGATGCAAAGGACGACAACACCAGGTTGGCAGAAACAACTTCGACCAAGAAGTTCGCTGATGCTTTTGACAGCGAAGTTGTCAAGCTGGCAGAACACAACAACTGTGTCGTGTCAACATGGCTAGGTCCTTGGTTTGTCAAGGACGCCACGCTCAAGATATGGCTGAATACGAGCTTTGAAGAGAGGGTGCGAAGGCGTGCCCTAGACAAGAAGATGAGCATCGAGCTTGCGAGGGAAGAGGTAAAAAAGAAAGACCAGCTCACGACAAGAAACATAAAGAAGCTATACGGCATAGACATAATGGACCACAGCATCTTCGACATCGAGATAAACACGGAGAGATTCACAAAAGAAGAGGAAGTCGCAATGATATCATTGCTTGCACTTGAAAGAGAAAATGGAGGATTCAAATGACAAACGCTATATTGCAGGTTGGCAGGGTGTGCATAAAGAAGTACGGCCGCGATGCAGGCAGCAGAGCGGTGATAACCAAGATCGTAGACGATAGCTTCGTCAATGTGATAACGGCCGAAAGGCAGAAGGAGCGCAGGTGCAACGTGGCACATCTGGAGTTCCTTGACGAAATCATAGACACCAGCAAGAAGGAACTTGTGAACAAAACACTAGGAATAGAGCAAAAGAAGCAGACTACTGCGGCACATTGAGGAACTCCAGCATGCTTTTCAACAGCTTTTCCCTGTTGGAGTTATCGCTCAGCATCTCAAAAAGCTTCTGAGTGTCAGACCCATCGAATTTGTGCTCCTTGAGTTTTTCATAGAGTATGCTCATCCCAAGCTCCTTGACACTTAGACCCCCGAACTTTCCATCCCTTATTGCGTCTATGCTTCCGTCAACTTCAGGGCTGACCAATTTAGAACTGTCGATGCTGAGCAGGGCTTTTCCAGCGTAATTAGACGCCATTTCACGAAGGCCCAAGTCCGCACTCGAGAACCCTTCGCCAATCGTGCCTTTAAGGTTCAGTTTTATTATCGGCTTGTCGTTTACACCGGAAATCAGGGACCCCACTTCAGCTTCGCATGATTTCAAAACGGATGCAGGAGTGGCACCTTCGAAATGAAGCTCTTTCACTACAAAGCGCCTCGAGTTTATGCGCTCGAAACTGTAAGAATACGTAGAAGTGTCAAAGAGTATGAAGCCTTTGCTCTCCTGCTCTGCGTCTTTGAACTGGGTGAGCACTGTGCTTCCAGGTATTAGCAGCTTCTTGCCGTAAACTGAAGTTTCGACCCTGTTGTGTATATGGCCGCACAGATACAAATCGAACCCTTCCGGTAGCTCACTGTAACGGATGAAGCCTTCATTGAATGGCAGGAGTTCGTACAGCGACTGGTGGAACATGAAAATGTTGAAAGCGCCGCTTACGGGCTCGGGTTTCAGCTCTTTCAGCTTTTCCCTTACATGGTCCTCAGATAGGCCACCTAAGCCAAATACTGCAACCCGCTCACCATCCTTTTCGAGCATTGTTGTGGCTTCACTGGTATCTATCAGGAAACCGGCGAGTCCCAGAAGGCTTAGGGGATTATCGCTACCTTCAGCAGTACGCTCGTGCGTGCCGGATATCGCTATGATAGGCAACTTTGTATAGACCTTGCTGCTTTTTGAGTTGAATGATGTAACCTTTGCAGGCCATTGCTTGTCCGAAAGCGGCCTGAAGAGGTCTATCGCATCTGCTAAGACTTCGGGCTTTGGAAAACGCTTGTCGAAGATATCTCCGGGAAGCAGTATCGCATCTGCAACGGTGCTTGCTTTCTCCAGCGCCTCCTTCGCTTGCAGCAGAGCATCTTCTCCGAAACGATCGCAGCCTATGTGTGTGTCAGATATGATGGCAAGCTTCATGGACTCATCAATATATGTGATTGCAAGCTTAATAGATTGCAGCCATCGGACCAATTCTATTGCCGTGTTTTGATCAAGTCTTTCTATTCAGCAGCACATTCATGAAGCTGTTGATAAATGCCTGAGCTGCGCCGCTGTCGCGCCCATAGGCACCGGCTGCGCATGGATGGCCTCCTCCGTGCCCGTTTATTATCGGGGCTAGAGCCACCATCACTTTGCCTAGGTGCATATTTCTTTCTCTGTCTAGAAGGGGTCTGGCCCTTGCAGAAAAAGATATCTCATTGCTGCCTATAGAGTAGAACAGCGCCACGTCGGCACCTATCTTGATAGCGTCGTCAGCGGCTATGTTTGCACGGAAGCCTTTGCCTATGACGAACACAAGATTTTCCCTTATCATAACTTCTGAATTAAACAGGCTCTTTATCGCGTCCATTCTGTTCTCAGGTGCCGGCGTATGCCTCATATCAAGCACCAATGTCTGGTAGTCTTTTTTCGCGATGTCCAGGAGCTTGCCTATCTGGACGAACGTGTGAGGCGATGCGTTCTTGAACTCTGCAGAATCCGAAACTATTCCTGATGCAAGCAGCTCTGCCGTTTTAGAATCTATCTTGAATCCAAGCACGTTGAGAAGGTCAAAAACTATGCTAGAAGTCGAATTGTACGTCTCGTCATCGAATGCAGACAATGAACCATTGCTGACATCTTTTGCAGTATGATGGTCAATCACCAAAGTCTCCTTGTTGGTTCCAGCCAACTTCCCTTTGAGAGTCCCACAGTCCTCGAAATTGTTCACATCCACCATCACTATGAACTCTGCCTCATCATCGAAGGTGGTTTTTATGGCACCGTGGTTAAATCCGAGCCGTTCCAGTATGTGTCTTGAGTTCGAAGTTATAAAGTCTGGAGAGATTATGGTCGAATTGGTAAAGTACTCTGCTAGTGAAAATGCTGATGCAACCGAATCGGTGTCGCCTATCGAGTGGAACGTTATCATTGTGCGTGTGCTTTTGTGAGAAAGTACTGTGCGCTCCAGCTCTGCGAAATCGATTGCACGCATCTTATCATGCTTGCTTTAGTTCGTTAAGCGCAGTAGTTATACCATTCCGGAGCGCCTGCTCCTTTTTAGACAGTTCATCGTACTGCCTATTCACAATACCAAGACGCATCTCCGCAGATTCCTGCCTATCCTTTATATCCTTTAGGGCTGCATCCTTAGCTACATCAACCATGGCTCCGCCAACTGCAAGATATATCTTACCCGTTGTCTTCTCTATCTCTGCAAGCGCCTGCTTGTAATCGTCTTTTTGGGCCATGAACTGCTCCTTCTGCATAGCAAGCGATTGCAACTGGTCCTGAAGCAGCTGATACTCCTTTGTCATCTTTTCTAATTCGTTCCTGTCCATGGTAATAGTATCCACACAAAATTATTTATGCTGTTTGAACTGCATCGGTTTTGTATGGCACCACATACCGTTGGTTTGAGAAGCCATTTTGGCCTTTTTATATTGCAGAATCATTCGCCATTGCAAGTGCATGAACCGTCCTTGCAATTGCACTTTGATCCGCAGTCACAATCGCATCCTGACCCGCAACCGCAGCTGCAGCCGCCGTGACACTTTGAGTCCAGTTTCCTCAGTATCTTAGACTCGGCCAGCATATAGCCCGTAATAAATGCGCGAAGTTCCTTCTCATTCATAGAGTCAAGCATCTCCTTCCGCATCTTCCACATCTTCATCTTGTAGTCCATCCTATCATTTTTAGACTCCATACTACCACACATAAACACACAACACCCGGAAATAATAAACTTTCGTAAATGCGAGCAGCGTCTGCAACTACAGAAGCATTGACAGAAAACAGATAGCACGGAAGGTCCACGGTTAGTCTTGCCAAAAACTTTATAACTTTGACACAATAAGAAAATGGAGTATATTTTATGGCCTCAGTTTCCGGAAAAAAAGGCAAGGGGAATAACAAGATAGATATCTGCCTCGTACTGACCATTATTTTCGCAGTAGTGAATGCTATATATTGGTCTTTGTATTCGGTAAACGCGTACAAAACTTTTCACGAGTACTCAGACTTAGGGGCATTCGCCTATGACATGTTTTATCACATACATTATCCGGGCATAGTTTGGGGGCTTCAGTATCTCATATTTGGAAACCACATAGCCCCTGATCTGCTGTTGATGCTTCCGATATACGCGATATTCCAATCCGCTCTGACGCTGCTGTTCATACAGGCCATTGTGCTGTCCGTAACCGGAGTTGTATTGTTTTTCATCGCAAGAGACCTGCTTGATGACAGAGGGATGGCACTGCTGCTTGCCGTGGCATACTTCCTCAATCCTGGAATGCATGGCATGCTCATATTCGATTTCCATGCAGAGTCCCTGATCATACTGTTCTACATCCTGACATTCTACTTCTACATGAAGAAAGAAATGAAGTGGATGGTGGTTTCTTTGGCGCTTTTATTAGGTGCGATGGAGGTGGCGCCGTTCTTGGGCCTGACGTTGGGTGTCGGACTGGTTTTGTACGAAGTGCTGCACACAAAGGGCAATGCAACAAGAAACAAGAGCATTAGGTTCGCACTTGTCATTGTAATAATATCATTGGCAGTACTTATCAGTTATAATCTAATCACTGCGCATTTGGCAAAAGCGTATGTGTCGGGTTATGTAGGATTGCCTCCATCCATCATGGTTCTGGGAATAAACCCTAGAGAGTTGAACCACTTAGCAGGAATCTTAATCGGTACAGCGCGACCCGTTAGCTCAATACTACTAATGCGTTGGGGATACTATGTCGTCACGGGCCTTATCATTGTGTTCATGGGGTTTGGTATCGCATCGCTGCTAGATCCGGCAACAAGTTTGGTGCTGACATCACCGTGGCTCGTAGAGATATTCGTTCTTGGTAGGATCGAATTCGTAACTACATGGTTCCAGTACTTTAGCTTTGCGCTTGGGGGCGCCATAGTAGCAACGTTGCTGACAATGAAACGGATGATGGGTCCGCGTAAAAAACGCACAGTATTCAGAACGTTGTTCATAAGCTCGATCATAGTATTCGTTTTGCTTCTGACTGCGTTGGAACCCTTATTCATATTTTCGGCGAACACGAACAGTTACAGCCAGGATTTCCTATTCCAAGTAAATTCGACGCAGCAGGCATACTATTCCGAATTGAATTACGTAATTAGCAAGATACCGTCAAACGCATCGCTTATGGCTCCATACTTTGTGATGCCGCACATTTATGAGAGGAGATATCTTGAAGGGATAGGCCAGTATACCAATAACACAAAAATAGGATTTACACAGAATATCACAGAGGTGTGGTTCACACCGCAGTACATACTCACAGACCTAAACAAAAACATAAGCCTGAATGCGAATCCGGAAGATTCTGGAAACCAGAGCTTTTTTGATAAGATACGGACGGGAGAGTACACGCTCTGTGCAAAGAACGGCACAGCAATGCTGTACAAATTGAGCCCAGGGTACAAGTAACGGCTGCCAAAGCATGTGTAAATTAGATTTGTACGCCATTGAAAGCATATTATAACCTTACCGTGATAAGAAAGGCAGTTATTTTATGTCTCGCTCCTTTCAAAAGAAAGCCGTTAACAAGAAAAGACTAGACATATATCTTGCAGTGATGGCTCTTTTCGTAGCTGTAAGCACCATATATTGGTCATTGTATGCCGTAAATGCGTACAACACCTTCCACGAGTATGGAGACTTTGGTTCGTTTGTCTACCCAATGTATTATCATCTACATTACTCGAACATCGTTTGGGGATTCCAGTATTTGGTGTTTGGTAACCACATTGCGCCTGATATGTTACTGGTGCTTCCGATATACGCGATATTCCAATCTCCGTTGACTTTGCTGTTCATACAGGTTGTTGTGCTGTCCTTAACAGGCGCGGTCTTGTTTTTTGTAGCCAGAGACCTGCTAAAAGACAAGGGGCTGGCACTGTTGCTCGTCGCAGCATACTTCCTAAATCCCGGAATGCACGGCATGCTAATAGCCGAATTTCATGCCGAGTGTTTGATTATTCTGTTCTATATCCTCACGTTCTACTTCTACATGAAGAAAGAAATGAAGTGGATGGTGGTTTCTTTGGCACTTTTACTAGGCACAATGGAAGTGGCACCGTTCTTGGGCCTGATGTTGGGTGTCGGACTGGTTTTGTACGAAATGAGGTACACAAAGGACAAAAGGGCAAGGGACGAAAGTGTACGGTTTGCGATAACCATCGCACTGATTTCATTGGCAGCCTTGGCCAGTTACAGCCTTATCGAGTCGCATTTGGCAAAAGCATATGTATCAGGGTATGCAGGGTTGCCTCCGTCTATGGAAGTACTTAGCATAAACATAAGAGAATTCAAGGACTTTATTGGTGTCATAAACGGTACCAAGAACTATGCGAATCCAGCATACCTGAAGCTATTGGAATATTATATTGTAGCCGCTTTTGTTGTAGTGTTCTTTGGTTTTGGAATCGCTCCGGTGCTGGACCCCATCATAAGCGTTGTGCTTACCTCGCCGTGGCTGATAGAAGTATTGCTGCTAGGTAATTTGTATTTTACACTTACATGGCGCCAGTACTTCGGCTTGGTATTGGGAGGTGTGATAGTAGCGGCATTGTTAACCATGAAAAGGCTGATGGAAGCGCACAATAAACGTGCGTTATTTAGAGCTGTGTTTGTAAGCTCGATTGCCGCTTTTGTTATGTTACTGACGGTTATGGAGCCTATGTTAGTAAGATCTCCAATTTCTGATAGCTACAGCCAGTCGTTTCTGCTTCAGGTCAATGCCCCAAGGGAAAAAAATTATTCTAACCTTAATTATGTGATAAGCATAGTACCTACAAACGCATCACTCATGGCACCAGATTTTGTGATGCCACATGTTTGCGCAAGAAAATATTTCGAGGTGATAGGATCTGACAGTACTTTCCGCTATGAAAGATGGTTCACACCGCAGTACATAATCACAGACAATAACACCAACATAAGCCTGCTTGCAAACGACTCGAATTCTGGAAACCTGAGTTTTTCAAGTGAAATAAAAACCGGGGAATATGTGCTCTACGCAAAGAACGGCACAGCAATGCTGTACAAGCTTAATCCAAATTGGAATGGCAGTTCTTAAGCCCAAAGCACACTATCTGTCGATTTCTCCAGGAATAATGTCAAGGCTGCCAAGTATTGAGAATAGATCTGCGAACTTTACTCCTTCGCACATCTTTGCGAGCGCATAAAGATTTGCGAATGCTGGAGATCTCAGAGATATCCGGTATGGACCCCGTTTTCCAGGCACCATGTATATCATACCTTCCCCGCGTGGCAACTCCCTGCTCACTATGATAGGAGAAGAGTTCGCATCATTTGTGCGGAGCTTTACCTTTTCGCCGGTCACGTCGCCGTATTCCGGCACCTGGTCTAGAGCTTGACGTATTATATCTAGGCTCTGGTGCATCTCCTCAAACCTTACCTTATACCGTCCATAAGAGTCGCCAGTGTTGTTGGTGGGCACCAAGAACTTTAGCTTGCCGTAGACGTAATAAGGCTTGGATTTTCGGACATCATCAGCAACTCCTGAACCGCGCAGCACAGGACCTGACACGCCATAATCAATCGCGTCTTTTTTACTCAGGACACCTATGCCTTTCGTACGCTCCATGAATATGGGGTTTGCGTCTAGCATTTCAGGATATTCCGATATCTTCTGCTCTAAATAGTCTGAGAGCGCGTACGCCCTTTCTGTGAAATCATTTGGCACGTTCCTACTAAACCCCCCCAGTCTGAGGTTCATGTAGAACATCCTGTTGCCGGAGACGTCCTCCAGCAGCCTCAGTATCTTTGCACGCTCTCTGAAGGTCCACATGGACATTGTGAAGAACTGCCCCAGGTCGTTGCAGAAAGTTCCGAGCCAAAGAAGATGGCTAGCCAGCCTTTGAAACTCCAGCAATATTACGCGAAGGTACTGGACATTCTCACCTACCTGCGTACCAGTGGCTTGTTCCACTGCAGAAACATAAAGATCATCCCAGCTTAAAGGAGAAATGTAGTCTAGTTTCTCTATATATGCTGTGTTCTGCATGTATATCCGGTTCTCCATCAACTTCTCCACACCGCGATGTAAGAAGCCTATGTGAGTCTCTATTCCATGTATGGTATCGCCATCGACATAGGCGACAAGCTTGATCGGGCCGTGTGTGCTCGGGTGTACAGGACCTATGTTGATGTGCATCATAGCCATTGTTCTCACTTCACTTCTGCATATGCACCAGGAGCGCTAAGATCCATACCCCATCTGAAGCTTTTCCTAAGTGGCGCTTCTGTGCCATCCCATTCCTCTAGAAGAAGACGCTTTGCGCCTCTACCAGTTATTTCTATCCCAAACATCTCAGAAAGCTCACGCTCATACCAGTCTGCAGCTTTGTACAGCTTCAACACCGTCGGCACCTCCGCACGGACTGCAGGCACCTTTACCATCACGACCTCATCGAGCCTCGCCCCGGTATCGTAGACCATATAGAGCACTTCAAGATGGTCCCCAAGATCCACTGCCGTGATCTTCTTCAGGTAGTCAAATCCCTTACTTTTCAGACCCTCTAAAGTTCTCACTAATGCTTCTTTTTGTATTTCCAACAACTTTACCACTTATTTTTTCTTGAAGCTTCATCAGCGCCATAAACAAATTCTCAGGCCTTGGCGGGCATCCAGCGACGTACACATCGACAGGAAGAATCTGGTCTATACCTTGTAAGATGTTGTAGCTTTCCCACCAAGGCCCGCCGCATATCGCGCATTCTCCAAACGCAACGACATATCTGGGTTTCGCCATCTGCTCATATAGGCGCTTCAATTTGGGCGCGACGGCCTTGGTAACCCAACCGGCTACAATCATGACATCTGTCTGTCGTGGAGTCTTCCTGAACATAAAATACCCCTTGCGCTCAGCATCTATCGTAGAAGACCCGAAGTCCATCAACTCTATCGAGCAACACGCAAGATCGAACTGCATCGGCCAAAGAGACCTTGCCCTGCTCCATTTTATCACGGGCTTTGCCATGGACCTGGTGAGGTCGCTGAGCTTTGCAAACATGACATTAGTGTGCACCTGGCTGTGCTTAGACAATCCGACTTTGAGACGTTCCATCTGTTGTTGCGAGTCTAAATGCGGGCTTTGAGAGTTCATTTCACCCACCATTTGTACCATCCAGCAGCTTATATCCGAAAAGGGCAAGTGCAGCAGATACAGATATGATAGTCATGATTGCTATTCCCACAGTTACTGGAGCTATTCTGGATACGAACGACCAAAAGAACAGCACAATAAGACTCATTTCGAATGGAAGAAAGATCAGAAAATATGGCTCGTACTCGTGCATTATGACGCGTTCGCTTCCGATACTTTCCTCCGCACTCTCGAATGGTGCGTTCTTGACTGGATTTTCTGGGGCTTTGTTGCGTAAAAGTTTTGACAGTAGCAAGTAGGCTGCCGGGAGAAGCAGTCCGAATGCGGCAAAAAATGCTAATGCAAAATAATTGTAGAGCACGAGTGCACCATATAAAAGTTGTGAGGATTAGTATTATATTCTAGCAGGATAGTTGCATGGCGTGTTTGATATATTCGGCAGATCAGGAGACATCTACCAACATAGCAATGGCTTTGAAGAACATGCTTCCGTTTGAGGACGCAGGTATTGAAGAGGGCATGAGCAGCTTCAAATTCGGCAAAACCAGAATGCTTGAGATGCACGGAAGCTTAACGGATTCTAATTTCGTTGATAAGACCATAGGAGATGATTTTGCGGTATTCCTTAGCATGCACAGCAGCGAGCGAGGTGTTGCTGCATATACTGTGCATGCAGAAGGAAACTGGGGGAATGATGCGCGATTTGGAGGCGAGCCGAAGAAGCTGAGCGTATCTTCGCCGGCTAATATGCTATCTATGCTTAATGCAATACGCAAGAAGCAGGACAGCCTGCCGATAACCTATGAGGCGACACATCACGGGCCACTCACAAATGCGCCTTCGTTCTTTGTGGAGATAGGGGGAACCGCACAAGCAATAAGCAGTAAAGACTTAGCAGGAACACTTGCAGAATCCGTTTCGGACTTCCTGGAAACAGACAAAGTAGATTATGGTAAGGTCGCAATAGGCATAGGCGGCACGCACTATCCTGAAAAGTTCACCAAGCTTGCATTCGAGGGCAAGTATGCCTTTGCGCACATAATGCCTAAATACAACTTTCACATGGATATGCTTGAGCAGGCCGTTGAGCGTTCAGACATAAAGGCAGATATTGCCATATTAGAGTGGAAAAGCCTAAAGTCGGAAGAGCGTTCAGAAATATTGAAGGAGCTAGAAAGGATGGGGATGGACTATGAAAAGATATAGTGCTGCAGTCCTGCTTGCAATGTTGGTGATTGCAAACGTCGCACACGGACAAGTGTGGCTGCAGAGCGGTGCTTCGGGGGGCGACAATTCAGCATCGAACTACGGAGCAAGTGTATCAATCCAAACAATATACCAAAACATTTCAGACGGATCGCTGGGATTTTGGATTGGCGAAAACCTTGCGAATGACGCATTCGTACAAGTTGGTTATGAGATAGTCAACCAGAGCGCATATTACCCCACATACTGTAGCCCTTCCAGTTGCTCCGGCAAAACATACATAAATGCAGGAGTGCCCACGTGGTTTTGGGAATATTTTCCTTCAGGATCAGACGAGAGCACATTTTACGGCGGCATAGGCGGGGACGGAACGGCCAGAAACAACGGAACATTCAACACATACGCTTTCAAATCAAACGGCAACACATGGAACTTCTATTTCGATAACAAACAGATAGGAAGTGCGAATCTCGGGACGTCGTCGTCCGGGCAGAACGCTCCTAGCATTATTGCAGAGGTCGCCCAGACGCAAACAGACAGTTTTGTAATGAAAGTGGTCAGATTTAAGGATGCCACATTTTATAACGGAAACAGCTTCGTGCAGATCCCTAGCGCATACTCGCAAATCGGCTACGGCATAGGAAGCGAAAAAACACTGCCAAATGTTTATGGCGTACAGGAAGTGGACCATAACGTCAATTATTTTGAGGTGGGATCCGGTCTGCCCACACAATCAGAAACGATGCTATGGCAGCTGGGATACTCGCTTGCCATAGTATCTCAGTATGCCAACCTGACCGGAAGTGGCAATTATTCTGCGTACGTTCCTGTGACGCTACATGCACCGAGCGCAATAAACACGAGCGCACATGTTAGGGAGATTCTTGTAGGCTGGAAAGGCATAGGAATCGGATCGTACACTGGCAATGCTACGAACGCAACTGTGATCATGGACGGCAACATAACCGAAACTGCCTTGTGGCAGAGGCAGTACTATCTTAATGTTAACGACCAGTACAACGACACCAGTGGCGCAGGATGGTATAATGCAAACAGCACCGCTACGCTGCGTGTAGAAAACACCCCAATAAACATATCCAACGGCACAAGGCTTGCGTTCGAAGGATGGGGCAACGGTACGCACACCAATCCAACAAGAGTTTTGATGGACGCACCTAGAAGCATAGCGGTGCAATGGGGCACCCAGTATTTCATCGCGGCATATTCTTCGTATGGAAACACTACAGGTACTGGATGGTACGACCAAAACAGCAGGGCGAACTTATCTATCAAGGGGATTTATGCTCCGACAGGAGATCTATCAAGGCTTGCATTCACGGGATGGAGCAATGGAAATTCCAGTGCCAAGACGTTTGTAGTTGCGGACAGACCGATGACGATAAGTGCGCAGTTCGGCCAGCAATATATGGTAAGGTTCGTAGCCGAAGATGCTTACGGCAACTCGATAAATGTAGAGTATTACAACATAAGCGGAAACAAAATAGTCAACGATAGCTTGTTTCTGTTTGCAAACAAGAAGTACAACGTAGAATACATGTATTACAAAAACACAATAGTGGCTATGAATTATGCTTTGGATGTAAATGCCCCAGAGACCATAGGAATCAAAACACCCGTTTATGACGTTGTTATTTCGACGATGAGCGTATTTAGGACTCCGGTGAACGCAACTGTCAACGCGACATTCAAGAACGGCACCAAGGTTGTGATGTACACAGGCAAGAATGGGCATCTGGCACTGCAAGACATACCGTACGGCTATGTCAAAGGATATGTGAAATACTTTGGATTGACAGAAAGCATAAACACTGTAGAAGGTTCCGATGCCTATTTGACTTTAATCACCCCATCACTCATAGCAGCAATACTTGCAGGTATTGCCATAATTGCGCTAGCCTTCAGATCCTTAAACGCAAGATACAGAACAGTCAAATACACACAGTAGCATGCTTGTCAACAATATCAAAAGCGCACCAGACAGGTGTTTTCTTGCCCGACATATATGAAAAATTTTTGAGCAGGTACAAAGAGTACACTGAGATTCAAAAAGTTGCAATACCCATAGTATCTAGAAGAAGCAATTGCTTGATTGTTGCACCTACAGGCTCTGGCAAGACGGAAGCAGCCGTGCTGCCGCTTTTGAATGCTATAGCGCAAAACAACAAAGAAGGAGTACAAATATTGTACATAACACCGTTGCGGGCGTTGAATAGGGACATGCTTAGCAGGCTTGAGAGCCTTTGCTCAACAATGAACGTGAGTGTCGCGATAAGGCACGGAGACACTTCGCAGAGCGAAAGGGCTAAACAGGCGAGAAAGGCACCCATGTTCCTGATAACCACTCCGGAAACTTTGCAGAGCATGCTACCTACGAAGAGCATGGGTACGGCTTTGCGTAACATAAAAGCAGTAGTAGTTGACGAACTGCACGAGCTCATATACAGCAAAAGAGGTACGCAGCTCTCGCTCGCACTTGAGAGACTTGAAGAGCTCTCACCAGGATACCAGAGGGTTGGGTTGAGTGCCACCATAGGAGACCTGAACTATGCGATGCATTTCCTTTGCGGAGACCGTGAATGTGTAAAAGCTGATGTTGACATACGCAAAGGCATCGAAGTAAAGGTGGAACTGCCTCGGAAGCGTAGCAGGGCGCTAAAGGAATTCTCTGAAAGATTTGGACTTGACAACGACGCGCTCGCACGATTGGAAACAATAGCGGCGCACATCGCCGGATCGACATCCACCCTAGTGTTTGCCAACACAAGGCAGGTTGTTGAGGCTTTGGGGAGCAGGCTCATCTATCTAGATAAAGAGATGCACTTTGGGGGCATCGGAGTGCATCACAGTTCACTTGACCGGGACGAAAGAATAGCGATAGAGAACGCGTTCAAGGAGCATAGACTAAAGAGCATAATAGCGACAAGCTCGCTCGAACTCGGCATCGATATAGGCAGCATAGGATTGGTCGTGCAGTATGGATCGCCAAGGCAAGCCCTGCGCCTGATGCAGCGTGTTGGAAGAAGCGGCCATAGGGAAAGAGCAGTGGCAAGAGGAGCGGTTGTGGCGACGAATGCGCTCGACGCAATCGAGGCAATAGCAGTGTACAGCAACGCAAAGGCAGGAAAAATAGAGACGTTCAAGCCAAACGCTAATGCGCTGGATGTGCTTGCAAACCAGATATGCGGCATCGCGCTCGACAAGCGCATAATCGATTTGGATAAGCTACTCGAGTTGATTAGACGCTCTTTCTTGTACAAGGATTTCGGAAGTGATAAACTCACCGAACTGCTCACATTCATGAGCAAGCAGAGCCTCATAGGCTTTGACGGAAGGGTAGTAACCAGTGGCGCAAGAACACGGATGTACTACTATGAGCACCTCAGCGTAATACCAGACGTAAAGAGAATAGCGATCAGGAGCATTGCAGACAACCGGCTCGTGGCGATGCTTGACGAACGCTTTGTGGCTAGCAACATAGAGGAAGGGTCCACGTTCATTACAAAAGGTCTGCCGTGGAAGGTCGTAAGCATAGACAACGACGTTGTAAGCGTGGAACCTAGCGCAGAGATACAGGCCGCGGTGCCCGACTGGCGTGGCGAGGACATACCGGTGAGCTATGGCGTGGCACAGCGCGTCATGCACCTGATCAGCCGGTTCGATGACGAAAACCACTGCGGAGACACAGACACCGACGAAGAGATAGCGCGCATTCTGAAAGGGCAGAGGGCTTGCTTCTCGTCTTCAGATAACAAAGTCGTTGTGGAGTTGCTTGAAAACTGTGCTGTGCTTCACACATATCTTGGCACACAGGCGAACGAGGCACTGTCAAGGCTCCTCGCATACGCACTCAGTTCACGGATTGGCGGCAGCATAAACATCAGGGCATCGCCATACTCGGTGTTCGTAGAGACTGAAAAAGGTACAGAGCTCGTTGATATGCTGAAAGGCATGAATCTGGAGAGCATAGTGAAAGTACTAGAAGGCACGGTTACGAGCACCGAACTATTCAGGTACAGGTTCATAGTGATAGCAAAGCTGTTCGGCATAATCGACAAAAGCGCATCGATATCGGCATCGATGGCAAAACGACTGATAAAAGTGCTGAAAGAAAGTCCAGCCTATGAAGAGACGTTAAGAGAGATCATGCAGAACTATTTTGACATGGAAACGCTGCGGGAATTCGTGAGAAGCATCAGTTCTGGAAAGATCACTGTCGAAGCGGTCAGGTTAGAATCTGCATCGCCGATCACTCGAATAATGCTCGATGCCGCATACTACACAAAGGAACTTGTTGCTCCGCTCAGGCCCAACAGCGAACTTGTTGAAGCTTTTGCAGGGCAGGTCCTTGCAAAGAAGATAGAACTGCTTTGCACGTATTGCGGGCTCCGGTTCTCACGCAGCCTGGCAGACATACGCGAATCTAAAAAGCTACTCTGCCCCAATTGTAACAGCCCGATGGTCTCGTTAAACAAGCCGGAATACGTGGAAGTGGTGAAGAAGCGCATGAACGGAAAGAAGCTGGGCCCCCAGGAAAACAAGCAATTCAGGGAGATGATGAAGTATGCCAGCCTGTTTGATTCGTATGGCGGGAGAGCAGCTGTTGCGCTGTCTGTTTATGGGGTAGGCCCAGAAACGGCTTCAAGGGCATTGTTGATGTTGAGGCGTGAGGAGAACCTATTTCTCATGGATCTACTTGAGGCACAAAAGAGCTACATAAGGACAAGGAAATACTGGTCTGCATAGAAAATTGTTGTCACTTGAAAACATAGCACTGTCACTTGCTGCGGCTGACCTTTTGGACATGAGCGCCATTCTCTGAAGGTAAGATCTTGTAACGCGCATTTTCAAAGCGCATTGCGAGCTCTCTGCCGCTATAGAACTCGTGAAGGAACACTGCTGTTGCAGAAGCGCTGCTATGAGGCTGTGTCGTTATGCTTACACTAAAGTCGGCTTTTGTGTATGCGGGATGGAACGCCTCCTTGCTCGTTACTATCAGCAGCAGGTTCTTGTAAGTTCTTAGAGTTCCGATCACGTCCTGCAAGGGCACACCATATCTTGTGAGGTACACCTTCTTGTAGTTGCTGCCGCAATCCATAGCTTTCACATAATCTTTCTCAAAATCCACAGTAAAGTTGCCACCCCATTTGCTGTTGTTGAGGCGCATCAGTTTAGTCAATCGAGGATCTTTCCGGGAAGAGAAGACCAATCCAGACGCCCCAAACGCTCTTGCGACTAGGCACAGCTCGTAGTTGCTATGGTAGGTTTCCTTGCCTATCGAAAGTACACGTATCATATGATCAACTCACAACGCATAGCGGCAGCGCACGGCACATTTATGCGCATGTTCCAAGAATAAAAACATAATGGTCATTTGATTTCGGCCACGCCTTTGCGCTTGGGTATGACTTGGGCGTCAACTATTTTGACACCGCGCTCCAGACGCATCAGCCTGACACCGCTAGCGCTTCTGCCTGTCTTTCGTATGCTCGAAACTTCGAACTCTATAGACAGACCGTTAGAGTTCACTAGCAGCACATTGTCTCCATCTTCCACGCGCAGCACTTTTATAACGTTGCCTGTTTTTTCCTTGAGATGCATGTTGATGACGCCCTTGCCTGCACGCTTCTGAAGCCTATACTTGTCGATTTCGGTGACTTTACCGTAGCCTAGTTCCGTGACAGAAGCTAGAAGATCACCTTTGCGTGCAGCTATTATGTTGACAACCGAATCTTCGGGCGCAACGCGCAGGCCCTTTACGCCGTGCGCTACACGACCCATAGGCCGCAGGCCGGACTCTGTGAATCTCAATGATTTTCCGCGCTTTGTCGCTATGAAAAGCTCTAATGTACCTGATGAAACGCACACGTCGGCAAGCTCATCGCCGTCGAGCAGCGGTATAGCAATTATTCCGCTTGCCCTTGGTCTTGAGAAACGCTCTGCCGCAACGCGTTTTATCCTGCCCTTTGTTGTTATGAACGTCAGATATGTGCCTGAGAAGGATTTTGTGTTTATTATGCTGTGAACGCGCTCGCCTTCGCCCAGCTTCACCAAGTTAACTATGGCCTTGCCCATCCCATACCTGCCTTCCTGAGGAACCATGTACGCCTTGAGCCAGTATGCCCTGCCCTTGTTGGAAACCAACAGCAGGTAGTCTTTGAGCATGCACGGCACCACGGATTTGACGAAGTCGCCCTCGTTTAACTCTATGGCTATGATGCCCTTGCCTCCGCGCCCCTGCTCCTTGTATGCACTGGTGGGCAGCCTCTTTATGTAGTTCTTCTTTGTAAGTATGACTGTTGTCTCTTCATCCACTATCATATCCTCTCTAGTGAATTCTTGAACAGCGGCATTATAATCTATGTTGGTGCGCCGTGGCCTTCCGTACTTTCTTTTTATCTCTGCTGTTTCGTCCTTGACGATCTGAAGGATATTGCGTTCATCGGATAGTGTCTTCTGCAGTGAGTCTATCTCTTTTGTGAGCGTTTCCCGGTCATGGTTGAGCTCTTCCACCTCCATGCTTGTGAGCCTGCTCAGCCGCATCTCGAGTATCGCATTAGCTTGCTTTTCACTGAGTTTGTACTGTTCTATCAGAGACGCTTGGGCGTCCTTTGAGGTCCTGCTCTTCCTTATCAAATCTATGACGCCGTCTATGTTGTTTAGCGCGACAAGAAGGCCTTCGACTATGTGGCGCTTGTCCTGAGCTATTCCAAGCTCGTAATTGCACCTATTTCTTATCACTTCCTGGCGGTATGAGACGAATGTCTTGAAGTACTGCTTGAGGTTCAGCGTGACAAGACTGTTGCCCAGTATGGCTATGTTCATGACAGGCAGGGATATCTGGAGCTGTGTGTGAGCATATAGGAAATTCAGGACACTGTCGGAAGCAGTGCCGGGCTTCAGGTCAATAACAATGCGCATGCCTTCCTTGCCGCTTTCGTCGCGAAGGTCAGAGATTCCGACTAGCTTCTTCTCTGAAACCAGGTGCGCAATGCTTTCAACAAGAAGGGATTTGTTGACAGTGTAAGGTATCTCTGTTATTATTATGGATTGCCTATTGTTCTTCTCCTCGATTATTGCAGTCCCTTTGATGGTGACAGTGCCACGGCCCGTAAGATATGACTCCGTAAGATGTGTGTTGTGGAACACCGTGCCCCCTGTAGGAAAGTCTGGCGCCTTCACATAGTTTAGCAGTCCTTCGTTGTTTATCTCCGGGTTGTCCACATATGCGTTTATTGCGTCGCACAGTTCAGAGAGATTGTGGGGCATTATGCTTGTAGCCACACCGACAGCTATTCCCGCTGCGCCGTTTAGAAGCAGGTTTGGAATCCTCGAAGGCATTATTGTGGGCTCTTCCTCTGTGTTATCGAAGTTTGGAATGAATTTGACCGTTTTCTTTTCCAAATCAGAAAGCACCTCTTCGGCGATTGTTGAAAGACGCACCTCTGTGTATCTCATCGCGGCAGGAGGGTCACCGTCTACGGATCCCATGTTGCCCTGACCCTCGACAAACATGTAGTTCATGCTGAAATCCTGGGCCATCCTTACAAGCGTCTCATACACTGCAACGTCACCATGAGGATGATATTTTCCGATGCATTCACCGACAATCCTTGCGCTCTTCTTCGTCGGTTGTGAGTGCATGTTGTTGAGCTTGTACATCGCATAGAGGATTCGACGTTGTGCTGGTTTCAATCCGTCACGCACTTCAGGCAAAGCTCGGCCTATGATGACGCTCATGGCATAGTCTATGTAGCTGGTCTGCATCTCCTGCTCTATAGAAACGTCAATTATTTCGGCCATTTTAAACACTCATACATCAAGGAAAGACACTTCGCTTGCGTGAGCTTCTAAGAAGTGCCTTCTAGGCTCTACATCCACACCCATAAGCGTGGTGAATAGCGCATCAGCAAGCTGCGCATCCTTTATCGAAACTTTCTTGAGCACCCTTTTTCCAGGATCCATTGTAGTTTCCCAAAGCTGCTCTGGGTTCATTTCTCCGAGACCTTTGTAACGCTGCACGGTTGCATTGCCGTCATATTTCTTGAGCGTTGCGTTTAGCTCGTTGTCTGAATAAACATAATGGACTTCCTTGCCTTTCGAGACCTTGTAGAGGGGTGGTTGTGCTATGTATATGTTTCCGCGGTCTATTAGGGCCCGCATGTAGCGATAGAAGAAAGTCATCAGAAGCGTACGTATGTGGCTACCGTCTACGTCAGCATCTGTGAGCATTACGACCTTCTTATATCTAACATTGTCAGGATTGAACGTTTCTTTTATTCCGGTGCCCAACGCGGTAACCAGTGTGTGCAGTTCTGCGTTGTTGAATATTTTTTCGTCTGAAGCTTTCTCGACGTTAAGTATTTTTCCCTTAAGCGGCAGAATAGCCTGGAAATGGCGGTCCCTGCCCTGTTTGCTAGATCCGGCTGCGCTCTCACCTTCCACTATGAACAACTCAATCTTCTCTGGATCGCCTTCTGTGCAGTCTGACAGCTTTCCGGGCAGCAGTGCTCCGTCAAAGGCGCTCTTCTTCCTTACAAGGTCACGTGCCCTCTTTGCAGATTCTCGGGCTTCGGCAGAGGAAAGAGCTTTGCGCATTATGCTTGACGCGTCTGCAGGATTCTCTTCGAGATATGTGGAAAGCGCGGAATAGACCAGTCCGTCTATTGTGCTCTTGATGGATATGTTTCCCAGCTTTTCCTTTGTTTGACCTTCAAATTCAGGATTCTGCATGAGTATGGACAGAACCGCAATGAGCCCTTCTCTTGTGTCGTCACCTTCGATACTCGCATTGCTTTTTTGCTGTTTCTTGTTTTTCTGCATGTAGTTAGTTATCGCCCTTGTCAGTGCAGTATGGAAGCCCGTCACGTGCGTTCCACCATCCTGTGTCTTTATCCTATTCACAAAAGACAAAAGCGTCTCACTGTAGTCGTTGACGTACTGTATTGCAAGCTCTAGTTTTACCGAGTCGACCTCCTTGTTTATGAGTATTTGCTTGGTCAGAGGTTCCTTTGTGCCTCTGATCTCGTCTACAAAGTCGGCTATCCCGCGCTTTGAAGAGAAAGTCAACCTATGCTCGTTTCCGGGCTCACGCTTGTCTATTAAGTTTATGGTGATGCCAGGATTCAGAAATCCCAACTCCTTTAGACGCTCTGTAAGCTCGAATGAATCAAAAGTCTTTGTTGAGAAGATCTCGGCATCGGGTTTGAACTTTACGGTCGTACCCCGCTCTTCTGTTGGGCAGGCGCCGATTATCTTGAGTTGCGTAACTGGAGCGCCTCTGCTGAACGTCTGAAAGTAGACGTTTCCGTTCCTTTTTACTGTGACTTCGGTCTTTTCAGAAAGAGAGTTGACTACGGTAAGACCGACGCCGTGGAGGCCCCCTGAAACCTTGTATGCCTTGTTTTCAAACTTTGCACCCGTATGGATGCTTGTAAGTATGACTTCGAGCGCAGGGCGCCCTTCTTTTGGTATTATGTCGACAGGTATGCCCCTGCCGTTATCGTTCACTTCGGCAGTATCAGAATCTTCCTCTTTTTCAAGCGTTATTGTTATGGTGTTTGCATAACCAGCCAGAGACTCATCTATGGCGTTATCCAGCACTTCATAAAGTAAATGAATGAACCCTCTGCTACCGGTTGAGCCTATATACATCGCCGGCCTTTTCCGTATTCCTTGCGGTCCGGAAAGAACCATAATGTCCTTTGCGGTGTATTCTCCAAGTTCCATTAAAATCAGGCCTAAAATAGCTTTTATTATCTTGTGTTTTTGGTACTTAAATCCCTTTCTATGAATATGAAAACTAGGCTAAAAACGCTTGCTTTTTTAATATTTTCTAACTTGTTACAAAGCACTGATGCCAATGAATAAATACATGGAACGCCAATGCATTCTGATGATAAAAGAAGCTAGATTATGGAAGCCTGAAGGAGAGGAGAACGTAGAGTGTTTTGCCTGCGCAAGGAGATGCAAGATACCAAACGGTTCATATGGATTCTGCTATCTCAGGCAGAATGTAAAGGGAAAGTTATACCTCAATAGTTATGGAAGGCTTGCAGCAGTTCAGTTGGACCCTATAGAGAAGAAACCCTTCAACCATTTCATGCCTGGCAGCTATGTGTTGGGTGTCGGAACTCTTTCTTGCAACTTTGGATGTAAGTTCTGCCAGAATCCGGAGATTTCGAAGAGACGTTGCGAAGTTGGTATTGAACTTTTGCCAAAAGACGCAGTTGCACGCGCTTTAAATGACGGAGCGCAAGGCATGGCATACACGTACAATGAGCCCACAATATTCATAGAATATGCGCTGGATACTGCCAAGATAGCACATAAGAAAGGACTGTTCAACGTGTTTGTGACGAATGGTTATATGACAAAAGAAGCCGTGAGGGAAATGAAGGGCCTAATAGACGCGGTTGTTGTGGATTTCAAAGGCAGCGGAGAGCAGAGCTTTGTAAGGAAGTATTGTGGTATACTATCAAGCGACCCGATAAAAGAGGCACTTCGTGAATTGAAAAAAGTGGGCATACATGTAGAGATAACGGACCTGGTGGTGCCAGGAGTCGGAGACTCACTAGAAGCGTGCAGGAATTTGACAAGATGGCTGCATGATGAATTAGGCGAAGACACACCAATCCACTTCACCAGATTCTTTCCAAACTACAAGATGCTCGATGTACCGGAGACTGATTATGACTCGCTCAAGGCACATTACGACATTGCAAAAAGAAACGGCCTAAACTACGTCTACATAGGTAATGATCCGGGTAATCATTACGAGAGCACATATTGTCCAAAATGCGGCGAACTTGTCATAGGACGCTACGGGCTCAATTTGACAGAGTGGAAATTGGATAGTGAGAACAGGTGTCCAGCATGCAAGAACACTATACCCGTTGTTGGCAAGCCGCCAAAGAAATCCACATAGATGCAAACTAAAAGCGAAATGCACGGCACACATACAACGCATAGTTTGATAACACAACGTTTGCCGTGGATATTGATGTTTGTTCTGTTCTTTTGTAGATGATTGTATCGGTCAGCGCTTTGCAGAATCAACCTCAGAACAGACGTCACGGAATACGTGAAGGAGAACCATTCCATGTAAGCGTCACACTGCCTCCTGCACCTCCGGCACCAGTACCCGTATGTGTCACTCTGTTGCCCAAACGCATCACGAATACTCCATAATGGTACCGTCGTTTAGGTTTGCCCAGTATACCTTGCCGTTGATTGCCGCTATACTATCTGCGTAGTTCTGTCCAGATGCAATTGTTATGACATTGTCGTTGCCTGACATACCGCTTGGCATCTCCTGCACGAGACTTGCGTGGCCTTCCGAGTCATCTGTAATCCAATAGACGTTGCCATTAGTAACTGCCGTTCCAATTCCAAAGCCAGAACCACAACAAGCACCTGGCTGGTTCAGCCCCGACGCAAGCGTTATGACATTGGCGTTTCCAATCTTCCCGCTGGGCAGTTCCATGATGGTGCCAACGTTGGGGTAAGAACCGTCATTCGCCCAGTAGACGTTGCCGCTGCTGTCTACAGCTACCGATCTAGGGCTGTCCTGTCCTGTCGCAAGCGTTACGACGCTTCCTGAGGTGTACTCCCTAATAGCACTTGGATCAGTCCAGTAGATGTTGCCGTTGCTGACCACTATGCTAGAGGGCTGGACATCATGTGCCGTGTAGAGCGTGCCGCCAGGATACTCCATGAGGCTGCTGTCTCCAGAGTAAGGCCAGTATGACCAGTAGACTTTGCTGTTGCCTGCTGCTAATGCCAAAGGAGTTCCTGTACCCGTCCAGAGGCTTCCTGAATTGTATTCCACCACATTGGTGGTGTCTGAAAAGCCCAAATTTATCCAGTAGATGTTGCCATCGCCAACTGCAACATAATTCGGGTTGGATTGTCCAGATGCAACCGTTATGATATTGTCGTTGCCGGATAGGCCGCTTGGCAGCTCCTTTATATTACCCCCTTCCCCACCCCAGTAGACGTTGCCGCTGCTGTCGACCACTACACTCATCGGAGCGACCTGCCCTGTGGCTATTGTGCGCAACTGAGGTGTTGTCAAAATGAAGTTTGCAGTCTCAGTAACCGCATTTGCAGGGAGTGTAAGCGTCCAGGGATTAAGGCTGTTTGAATAAGTCCCTGTCCAGCTGTCGAATGCATAGCCCGAGCTTGGTATTGCATTAAGAGTAATGGTGTTTCCTGCAGCATAGTTTCCGGTGCAAGGTATCGTCGACCCTGAAGAACGGCACGACACCGAACCACCAGAGCCAGGAGTTGCTGAGAAAGCGTATGTTATCTGACTCAAAGGAATGACGTTTGCAATTGTAACAAAGGTAACGCCTGACGACGGAGTGCCCGTGTTGCCATTTCCGCTATAATCATTCGCGTTGTTGTTCAGTTGCCACCAGCCCACCAAGTCAGATGCAGGCATTGCAGTACCACCCATGCCCTCAGTATACAGGGCGTGCACCTTGCTTGACGAAAGCTCTGTGGCGTAGAACTGGGCATCTGACATGTAACCTTGTGTGTAATAACCATACACTGGAGCACCCACACCTCCGATATATGCTATAAAAGACGGATTAGTTCCTACATCTTGTTGCCGTACGTTTGTGTACGTTTCTGGAGAGCCGCCATCTACGTATAAGTTGACCGTTGTTCCGCCATCATATGTGAAACCTACAAAATGCCATGAATTAAGTGTGAACGGCGCAGCTTCATAATCAGCCCCATCCGGATAGTCCAATCTTGCATGAGTAGATGAGACATTCAGGGCTATCGCTTCTGGACCATTTCCACCACTTCCACCATAAATAAATAGAGCAGAAAGGCCCTGAGTTGCGCCCACATAGACCCAAGTGAAGAACGAATTTGGAGAGCCTGTGGTGAAAGGGAAATCAGTCGTTCCTGTACTGATGGCACCACTCTCTCCGTCGAACTGCGCCACATACTGTGCTGATGATGACGTCGCAAAGAAGCTCGCAGAATCATCAACTGCATTTGCGGGCATTGTGAACGTGCATGGATTTGAACCTGCGCACGTACCTGTCCAGTAGTTGAATGTATTGCCCGAATTCGGTATCGCGTTAATCGTGATTGTGTTTCCTGCTGCGTAGTTTCCAGTGCATGGTATTGTAGAGCCTGAAGAACGGCACGACACTGAGCCTCCAGATCCTGCTGTCGCAGAGAAAGAGTATGTGGATGATGAGGGTGTGGTCGTAGTTCCTATGGTTGTAGTTCCTACGGTCGTAGTACCACCGCCTCCACCTCCAGAACCAAAGGCAGCGACCTTGGCATTCACCGATGCAACCTGCGTCACAAGACCAGTTTGGCCGTTCTGCGCGTACTGCATCCATAATGTTCCTGCGAAAGGCGTGCCCAGCGCATTTGAAGATAGTGAGCAGGGGAAGTCGACATTCTGCTGTGCGCCTGCAGCGAGAGCTATATTCGCAGAGCTGAAACTTGACGGTGAGGAAGAACCGCTAGAACATGCGACACCGGTAACAGTTATCGGCTGTGAAGAGCCTATTGTTGTGGACAACAGACCGTTAGAAAGCAGGACTGGATTGCTGCACAGATAGCCGATACGTGATGAACAGGAGGTGCCGACTACAGAAGTACCGCTGTTGAACACGCCCAACCCAAACAGAGAAGCAAGTACGACAGCAATAACCAGAATCGCCCAGCCGTACGTCATGAGATACTCCATGGCAGATTGAGATCTCTTAGTTTTCCCATGCATTCAAAACATTATCAGATATTAAGTACATGTTATTAAATCTTCGGAATGTGCGCATTTACGAAGCTTGATAGCAATACAGGCGTCTTTAGATTGTCTGTTCTTTACGATACAGAAGCGATGCCAATGCATAAGCAAGCGCGTTCTAAAAATTCGGAAGATATAAAGTTTGTATATTCCTAGGTGAATATGATTGAAATGGTGAAATGATATGGCAAAAAAGGTCATCGTTATCGGGGCAGCAGGACGCGATAGGTCTGCATAGATCCGCGCTTTCCATAACTTCAACATGCTGTTCAGGGATAATGGCGAATACGAAGTGGTAGCGTTTACCGCGGCGCAGATACCCTACATATCTAACCGTATGTATCCGAAAGAGCTTGCAGGTACGCTATATCCTGATGGCATAAATATATTTGATGAGTCGGAATTGCCCACGTTGATCAAAAAATTCAAGGTAGATGTGTGCGTACAGTCATACAGCGACCTTGACGATGTGGAGGTGATGCACAAGGCGAGCATAGCGAACTCAAACGGCTCTGATTTTTGGCTTGTTGCTCCAGAACACACCTATCTTAAGTCGACCAAACCCGTGATAGCCGTCTGCGCAGTTCGGACAGGCAGCGGCAAGAGCCAGACGTCCAGATACATAGCAAGCCGCATACGCAACGCTGGTTTGAAAGTAGCAGTGATAAGGCATCCGATGCCTTATGGGGTGTTAAAGGAACAGATTGTGCAAAGATTTGAAACGCTAAAGGACCTGGAAAAACACAAAACAACGATAGAAGAGCGGGAAGAATACGAACCGCACATAAAAAACAAGTTTGTGGTGTTCGCGGGCGTGGACTACGCCAAGATTTTGAGTGAAGCAGAGAAAGAAGCAGATATAGTTTTATGGGATGGAGGCAATAATGACTTGCCGTTCATAAAGCCCGATCTGCTGATAACAGTCGCAGACCCTTTGAGGGTCGGCAATGAGCTTTCATATTATCCGGGAGAGACGTCAGTCAGAATGGCGGATGTTCTGGTGATAAACAAGGTAAATTCAGCCACAAAGGAACAGTTGGAAAGACTGGATACAAATCTGCGTTCCATAAACAGAAATGCAAAGTTAGTGTATGCAGACTCCATTATCACTCCGGACAATCCGAGGATCATAAAGGGAAAACGTGTGCTCGCCATAGAGGACGGTCCGACGATAACGCACGGCAACATGCTGTTTGGTGCTGGAAGGGTTGCTGCTGAGACGTATGGTGCAAAGGAAATCATCAGTGCAAAGAAATATGCAGTCGGCTCAATAAAAAAGGTGTTCGAAAGGTTCCCGAAGCTTGACCAAGAGCTGCCTGCTATGGGATACAGTCCAAAAGAAGTGCGTGACCTGGAAGCCACTGTTAACAACGCGGATTGCGACGTAGTGGTGTCTGCAACCCCCATAAACCTCAGGAGCTTGATAAATGTGACAAAGCCAATAGTGCAGGTTAGCTACGAGCTAAAGCCGAAAGGCACGGAGTTTGACGACATCATAGATGGTTTCGTTAAGAAAAGCAAGAAATGAACGAACACGGCTACAATACCTTACCGCTCTTTTCTAAGCTTCGGAAGCTTTGCGCTGTCAAAAGTCATATGCGCCAGCATGTCTTCACAGAGCATAATACTTCTCGCATTCCATGCGGCCAAGAACGCATCTCCGCGTATATAATAAGTACCTACGAGCGTCACTGTAAAGTCCCTATCAATCACATCTACGCCCTTAAGTTTATCCAATATTGCAGGGGTTATGGTTATTGGCACTTCTTTTGGCTGATTTTCTAGTTCGTTTATTACTGCCACAACTGCTTCTGGAATGCGATAGTCGAATTTTAAGAGTGTCTTAACCTGAAATTCCCAGCATGCCACATTGTTTGATTTTATGCATTTTTCGAATTCCAGGGTAAGCCATGCGCTTTCTTGCCCAATTTTGTATTTTGCAGCCACAGTAAACGCCTCCACACTAAACAAGTATTTGGCAAATATTTATACACTTCTGCTCGTTGCAGTCGTGTTTGTGATCACTATAACTAAGAGCAAAAGGAAGTAACTCAAAGACTGCTACGGGAATGTCCTCGCCGCCAAAGGGCTCGTCTCCACAAAGAATAATAAGCCTGTGCGTGTCAAGCTAATCAGGGCCCGTGGCTCAGGTAGGTTAGAGCGGCCGGCTCTTAACCGGTAGGTCGGGGGTTCAAAAAATAAAGCCCAGCCAAAAGCTAGGCGTTCTGAAAATCCCCCCGGGCCCGCTCATTCTATTATCATAAACCTTGACTGTTTGTCGATTGAGTCCGTTTCTGGGAAGCCTTTCGGAGTTTCTGATGGCCGTTCTATATGTACCACAGATGGCCCGGCAGAAAAGTGCACGTCTATATCGCGAATGAACTGCTCTAATTCGTCCGCAGGACCCATCGCAACTATGCCTACGCTGCCGTCTTCGTCATTCTTCACAAAGCCGCGTATGCTGTGCCGTATCGCCATTGTGCGCACAAGATGCCTGTATCCGACACCCTGCACTACTCCATGAACAATCAAGTAAACTTTCGAATCAGCCACATGCCCACCTACGGCTGCATCCAGTCTATCTCATAATACTCGTATTCGCTGCCCTGAAGTTCTATCTTCTTGACCCTATAATATGTCACAGCGGTCTCTCTGTCTGCGATTGCAATTATAAGTTCCAGTTTATGCTCTCCTGCATCGTTGATTATTGCAGAAAGTTCGCTGCCGCCAAGATACTCCTCTTCGCTCAGAGAAAGCATCGCATATCTCGGGCTTCCGGTGTTTGGAGTCTCTATGCCGTTGCCCTTCCTATGATAAAGCACAAAATCTATCGCAAGGCGCTTCTTCCTGATTTTTCCAGGTATCGCAAGTATGAAAGTTTTCCTTACAGAATGGGCGACCCTGATAACCCGGGCCCATTCTGATATGAGCAGCTTGGCGTCTCTTGGAAATACATGGATGACGTGCCTCGAATGCACCCAACTCTCGTCCTTCTTCATCGGTTGTGCTTGCGGAAAGTACACCCGGAAGTGGGTCCCGAACTTGAATCCGGTCTTGATCACATAGCCGCGGCTGCGCCAGTCCTTGTACACGTCATAGAGCTTCTGGAAATCGGATCTGCGCTTGCTTGCAAGCTCTGCTATGTCTTTGCGGCTGAAGTTCTTGATGCGCAGGACGTCGCAGTCTATGAGAAAGAGGGTTTCATACACGTCCAGTTTGTTCAGCACGCCATGGTCGTTGGTCTTATAGGTCCCATACTGACCGAACCAGTGCTCTTCGTAGATGAGTTTGCCCTGCACCTCATCATCCACTATCGTCATCATGTCTGCAGGGAAGAAAACCCCATCCATTGAATAGTCCTTAAGCTTCAGTTTTGAGGCGCGATAGCTCTTAACAGGAAGAACGCTCCCTTCGGCAGAGGTGTGATCCGGCTTTTTTATTATGAGTCCACGATCGCGCCAATCCTTGTATGTGAAATAGCGTGCTAGGAATTTATTTCCCGTGCTGAATTCCTGGGCTATCTCGTTGAAAGACAGAGGTTTCTCCTCCTTCGCAGATACACACACGGCATTCCTAACATCCATCAAGAAGAGGCCTTCTTCAGGCGCGAGCGAAAGCCTATCTTCATGAGCAACTCCAAAGTATCCGCTAGTCAGCACATCCTTTGTGGACTGATCTACTGTGTAGATGCCTCCTGTTTTTTTGTCGAAACTTAGTTGCAAAGGCATCAAATCACCGATATATGCTGTCCAAGACCTCCTGCTCTATGCTTGTGAGCTTGGCAGGAATAATTATTACAGTTGGGCCTTTATTAATGTTCAGCTTCTCGAGCTCGCCAAACTTCACAAAGGCCTTGACCGCCTGCGACTGTGAGAGGTTGTTAAGGACAACGACCATCGTTTCGCTGGTGACGATGCCAGACTTGTATTCAGATTCTGCTGCTTTTAGCTCCTTTACGACATCAGGCATCTGCAGCGAACTCTCAACTATTGGGTCGTAATCAAGCAGCACCAGAGAATGCTCGTTGTTCTGCATGTTGAGTCGTATCGTCTCGTAGAAAGATACAGGCGAATAGTGTACATGCCATTTGGGTATCGTGCAAACTTTGCCGAACCTGTAGAAGTCGAGACCGCTCTCACCTATGGCAACGCTCATCACCGATGCTGCATGCACGACCTCGACCTTTATGCCGAGCTTCTTGGCATCTATGTACAGAATCTTGTGTGTTGTTGCAACGAGAGGATCTCCGCTTATCAGCACCGCAACGTCGTTGTTTTTTGCCAACTCTAGAATAACCTTGTTATCCTCTTCCATGTCTGCCCGATCTAGCTGCTGGATGCGTTTTCCGAAAAGTTTTTCGATGAATTTTATGCGGTTGTCATCTACAAGGCTTGTGTAGCGCTCAAGAAACAGATCGCATCTGCTGCACACATCCTTTGCCTTTAAAGTTATGTCGTCTTCACACAGCCCTATACCCACTAAGAACAGCACAAATACCAACTCATTCCTGCACACAATCCATGAAATCCGCGGCGAAGAAACTTATGAAGAGCACGCCGATCAGTCTTTCACGCCGTTGAGAGTTATCTTTATCACACACTCACCTTCAGGCATGCTTGGCGAGTCGACAAGACGAACTATGCGCTTGTCCTCCTTGCTTTTTCTGAGATAAAGCCTTGTGGTAGCAGCATGCGCCAGGACGTTGCCGCCTATCGGCGTCGTAGGATCTCCGAAAAGTATTGCAGGGTTGTCCATCACTTGGTTTGTGATGTACACTGCAAGGCTGTGCGTGTCGGCCAGCATTTGCAGCCTGTGGATCATCTGATTCAATTTCTGCTGCCTCTCGGCAAGTGCACCCCTGCCGACGAACTCTGCCCTGAACAGCGAGGTGAGAGAATCCACCACTATAAGCTTTATGTTCTTCTCTTTGATGAGCTTGTCCGCACGGTCTATGGAGAGGATCTGCTGCTCAGTCGTAGTTGCGCGCACGACCATGATGTTCGCAAGCACTGTTGAAGGGTCAAGCTCATAGGCCTTGGCTATGCTCTCTATGCGCTCAGGCCTGAAAGTGCCTTCTGTATCGATAAACAGCACGTTGCCTTCAAGGCCGCCTTTATCCTTAGGAAGTTGGACCGCAACCACAAGCTGGAATCCGAGTTGCGACTTGCCGCTTGAGAATTTGCCGTACGTTTCAGTTATGGCGTTGGTCTCGACCCCGCCACCTATGAGATCGTCAAGGTCCTTCGAGCCTGTTGTGATCTTGCCTATTTCTTTCCTTCTGTTAAGAATTTGGTCGCCAGTCTCATAATTGACAGTGGTGGCTTCTTGGGCGGCCTGCACTGCCTTCTTTGCCGCTTCGGAATTTATCCCTGAAAGCTCACTCAGCTCGTAAGGAGACATTACAGCTATCTTATCGATGCTGTCTACACCACCTGTCCTCAACTTATCGGCGGTAGCCTCTCCTATGCCCGGAAGATCTTCTAATTCTTTTACTCCTTTGTCCTTAGGCATAGAAACACCGATAGTAATAGCGTAGAATAAGTATATAAGCGTTTTAGAGACATATAATGCAACATGAAAAGGAAGAGTGCCAACGTGCTCAGAAGCACGCTGGCAAGGCGACCAGTTCTTCACGACCTTCCTACAGTATAGAACCCGTACCAATATATCCAAAAATAAGCTTAAAAACCTTTGTTAGTTTCATAAAAATGGAATTATATGCTGTTTCTTACTCTCGATAAAAAGGGCTTCGCGCTTGCTGTGACTATGGGAATCGCCCTCATGCTTCTAGGCCTTGGATTCGGCCCATTCTTCATACTTACGATGCTCCTTTTTCTAGTGCTTTCTGCCTTCGTGACAAAGGTTGGTCACGATTACAAAAAGAGGCGTTTTGGAATAGAAAGTGACCGGAGAGGTGTGAAGAACGTGCTCGCGAACGGCCTGCCGCCACTCCTTGCAGCAATAGCATTCTTCGCGTTTGCCATGACAGGCACCGGAAGGGCACAGGCACTCTGCGTAATTGGCTTCGTTGCCAGCACTGCGGCGATAACCGCAGATAAATTTGAAAGCGAGATAGGCATACTCGACGGTATGCCAAGGATGATCTTTACATTAAAGAAGGTCAAGAGAGGCACTTCAGGAGGAGTGACGTTGCTTGGCCTGCTCTCAGGCATACTGGCGTCACTACTTGTTGCGCTGATGATGGTGCTGATAATAAATCAGCTTCAGGCACTCTATATGGCATCAACACCACTAGCATCAAGCGCAGTGTTGAGTGTCCTCTTTGGAGGATTTGTGGGCAGTGTTGTGGATTCTATGCTTGGCTATTATGAGGAGAAAGGCATAGGTAACAAGTACACGTCTAACGTGTTGTGCGGCATCTGCGGCGGCCTTTCTGGTGTGCTGCTATTCGCCCTGATTGTCCACTAACTCGCAAAACAGAATAAGGTCACGAATAAGAAGACCGAAGATGTTAGTAGTTTAATTCAAGTATATCCAAGCGCCCTTAGCTTCTCTATTATTGTCGCTGTTTCCTTCTTGCTGGTTTTCTTCACAGCAACTTCAGAGCCAGTCTCTCTTAAAATGTACGTCACGTAGTCGGATACTGACGAGAAGCTTGTGTTCTTTATCTTGAGCTGTATCCTTTCATAAAGAGGGGTAGGTATAGTTATTGTGGTGTATCTCCTTTTCTCTGTGCTTTCTTTTGCCATAAAGATCCCATAATGTTATGAAGTGTCAGCACATTGCACATATAAAAGGATTCACTCTGATACTTACCGTGATTTTCATATTTGCTTGAACATGAGAGACAACGGTGATAACGTGCGCAAACTGAACATAATTGTAATAGTTATCGATGCGTTCAGACCAGACCACATGAGTCTGTTTGGCTATGAGAAGAAAACGGACGTAAACCTTAAGAAAATAGCCAGGGGCGGAATCCTTTTCAAGAACCACTTTTCTGTTGCGAACGGGACTGCACCCGCCGTGACGACAATATTCTCAGGACTTCTCCCAAGCACTCACGGAGTCATTCACCAATTTCCATACACCAAGCCCGAAGAGTACGACCAGGTCGAAAACATAAAATTCTGGCTTCCGAGCTTCCTGAAAGAAAAAGGCTACGAAACGATGTGCTTTGACTGGCTCGGAGAGTGGTTTACCAAAGGATTCGATTACTACAAAGAGAATGAGGAGGAAATAGAAGGTCTGTTTGCCCCGACCAAGATGACTGTTGATTTGGCAATCTCAAAAATCGAAAATGCCAAGGAGCCGTTCCTTGCGTTCCTGCATCTTTGGGATACCCACTTCCCGTTTCCAAATACACCATACAAGGGCAGCAGAACTGACGAATCAGACAAGATTTTAGGCAGTATAAAAGATGAAGCATACCGAGAGTATGTGAAAAAGAAGATGGATACCGCGAAACTCTATTCTGTGCAAGACGTCATAGATAAGTACGATGATACGATAAAAATCATCGACCACGAAATAGGCAGACTATACACGTTCCTGAAGCAAGACGGCCTGCTTGATGATACCATCTTAGTCATCCTTGGAGATCATGGTGATGTAATACACGAACACGGGATCTATTTTGCTACTTGTGGGTTGTTCGACGGCTCTGTCAGGGCACCTCTTATCATGAGGTTGCCTAGCATAAGCGGAAAGGTAATAGATGGAATGGTCCAGAACACGGACATAGTGCCTACGATCTTGGATTTTATGGGAGAGAAAACTGTTGCACTTGACGGAAAATCGCTTATGCCCTTGATAAAAGACGGTAAAAGAGTAAGAAATGAGATTCTGCTTTTTGATGCCATGGCTAATGATGTGAGAGCAGTCAGGACATATGATAGGAAGCTCATCGTTGCAAGAGACAACTTCTGCAATCTATGCAAGACGAGCCACCACTATGGCACTGAAGAGTACGATTTGACCAAGGATCCAGGAGAAAGCAAGAACATATTCTCTGGCAAGTCGGAACTTATTGAGTTCATTAAACCGAAATAAAAACAGGTTGTGCCTGAACAAAAGTGAAGCTATAAATTAAACAATACGAGAGTAATTCTTATCAAAAGGAGAGTTAATGCCAGAAAAAATAAAGAGATTATACAGATCTGAAAAAAATAAAGTGCTAGGGGGAGTGTGTGGAGGCCTGGGAGAATACTTTGGCATAGACCCTGTAATAATAAGAATATTGTGGGTAGTGTTTTGTTTGATGTACGGAGCTGGCATCATAGCGTACATCATTGCATGGGCAATAATCCCGACGCATGGCGGCAATAAGCAGTAACATTGGTTCATTTGAACCGCTTCTTTGGCCAGGACGGCACTGCCTGGCAGCCTTCGCCATAATATACGTCTTCTGGAACCAGAGTTGTGAGCACTCTGTCAGTTCAGATAATCCGGCCAAAGTCCGGCAAGCTTTATATACTCATATGTTATAACATGTTATAACAAGATGATTCCATGAAAGAAGAAGACACAAAAAGAGAGGCACCGGAAGATGCAGAATTCGGCGAGGGCCGAACTGAAAGGTGCATCGAGCTGATGCGTCCTGAAGTGAGACAGCTGCTAAATCTCTCGTTGGACGAGAAGATAAAGAAAACTGAAGAGATAATCAAAGAAACAGTAAAGAAATACAAAAATCCTGGAGTAGGATTCAGCGGTGGAGGCGACAGCGAGGCCATGCTTCACATCGTGTTGAAGATAAAGCACGATATGCCTATCCTGTTTGTCGATACCAGATACGAGTTCCCAGAGACTTTTGAGTTTATAGAGAAACTCAGACAGGACTGGAGCTTCGAAAGCTTTACGACCGTTAGAGCAGGGACGGACAAGGCAGAGGAATTTAAGAAGAAGTATGGATTTGGAACCCCAGAGTTTACGCTGGAGTTCAACAAACACCATAAGATAGAGCCCATGGTGAGGGGAATAAAGACCCTGAATCTCGACGCATTCCTTGGAGGAATAAGAGGGGTGGAGCACGAGGAGCGCGCAAAGGAAAGCATATTCTCGCCAAGATCAAACCCCGTACACGACAGAGTACATCCAATACTATTCTGGACAAGGGACGACGTGAAGGAATATCTTGACAGAAACGGCCTTCCTCACAATCCACTATACGATAAGGGATATACATCTCTAGGCTCTACGCTCGATACGACACCAAATAAGAGCCCTGGCATGCACGAAAGGGCAGGAAGAGGAGTCGCAAGAGAGAGGATAATGAAAAAGCTTCGTGAGCTGGGCTACAACTAAAGGAAGTAGAAACAGAGACTATGCACTTCTTGGAAGGGCACCTAGCCTTTCCAAGATGCTCATGAGCGCAGGAACAGGCAAACCGACCACATTGTAGAAGTCGCCACATATGCTCTCAACCAGGGCAGCACCCTTACCCTGTATCCCATAGGCCCCAGCCTTGTCTAGCGGTTCTCCGCTGCGCACGTATTCTTTTATTGCTTTGCTATTCAGTTTACGGAATTTCACGCGAGTGCTAACCAGCTTCACAACCCTAGTGTTGGACTTAGTATCAATGACACAGAGGGCAGTTATGACAGTGTGGGTTCTTCCGCTTAGATTTTGGAGCATGCTTGCCGCGTGTTCTTCGCTTTCAGGCTTGCCGAGCACCTTGCCATCAAGTACAACGATAGTATCGGCACCTATCACTATAGAGTCTTTGAATTTTGGCGCTACGCTGCTCGCCTTCAAAACTGCAAGAGTGCGGGCATACGCACGCGGAGATGTGATCTTTATGCTTTTTTCATCGACTTCGCTGGCAACTGAAACGTGATCCAAGCCTATCTGGTTAAGGATGGCATCGCGTCTCGGTGACGTTGAAGCTAAGACAAGCCGGGTTTCGTTCCGCATCGGCACACCAATCAAGCAGACAGTATGCGCAGGAAACGCTTATCTCCTTTATCTCTTTATTTTGCTGTGGCTCTTTGAAAGATCCATGCCGGCTTCAGCACCCAGCAAGTTCAACTCACCGGCAAGGCATGCCGCAACTACAACTTCTGCAAATGCAAGCCTTGTCTTCCCTTCTGCATCGCCAGAGCCGTAAAGGCCCATCAGGCTTAGGGCCTCCTTCTGCGTTTCTCGTGCCGTACCGCCACCATAAGTGCCAACTTCTATAGAAGGCATGAGGAGCGAAACATATAGGTCGTCTCCAACCATCGCAGCATCAGTTATGGCCATGGAACCCTCAACTATCTGCGCTACGTCTTGCCCATGCGCAATGTACATCGCGGCAAGCGTATTTGCAACATGAGCATTAAAGCCATGAGAGCCTGCAAGCGCAGAGCCTGTCAGGTTCTTGACTTTGTTCAGTTCAACCATGAGTTCTGGTTTGACTTTAAATATATCTTCAACCAACGGCCTCGGCACGAGTATGTCTGCAGTCACAGACACGCCCCTGCCCTCTAGGAAGTTTATGTAAGAGGGCTTCTTGTCTGCGCACATGTTTCCCGATTCGCTTAAAACATCTATGTGCAGCCCAAACTTGCTTTCTAAATAAGGCACCATCTTATCCACGGCACCCTTGGCCGCGATTGTTACCATGTTCATGCCCATCGCAGCACCGGTTGTCGCCCTGAATCTCAAGTGGACATCCCTGCCAGCAATGAACGGCCTCACCTCGACGAACTTGCCATGGGATGTGCTTTCTGAGAAGGCTTTCCTAAAGAACTCATTGCCTTCGCCGCTTTCTACCCAACGCGCAAGTTTGCTGGAGCCTTTTGCGTCGGGAGCCCTAACAAGCACGTCGCGGGCCATCCCGTCACGGATTACGATGGTGTTTGCACCACCTGCCTTGTTGATCACAGAGATGCCTCTGGATATGCCAGCCACAAGCCGCCCTTCCGTAGTTGCAAGAAGAACTGGGTAGTTGCCATTTGCGCTGTCGCCATTGACCTTTATGTCCCCTGCATAGCCCAAGGGGACCTGTGTGGCACCTATGGGGTTCTCTATGTTCCTGTTTATCGCATCGTTGATGTTTATTGTTGTAGAACCGATGTGTTTCAGCTCAACACCGAACTTCTTCTCCAGAAACCGCTTTCTGACGCGCGTTGCTTCGGTACTGTCATTGCCGACAACACCCTCCACTTCGTGGAGTTTGATTTTCTTATCGAGCAAATCCTGCACTATGGCGTCTATTTTGTCATCTGACATTAAAACCATATGAAAATTTTAGGCTGGAACCTATAAAAGGGGCAATTAGTGTTTGCCGATTGTCGAACGCGAAGTTAGCTTTAAAGAGCTAACGTGGTTCAATATGTTCACCGGCCGTGTTTGACACACCGGCAGTTGAATTCTTCATGACAAGCGTATCTGTTAGAATCGCAGGAGCAAATGGAGAAGGCATAGAGTCCAGCGGAGCCTTGCTTATAGAAGCGGCCGCAAAGAACGGATTGCATGTCTTCGGATACCGAGGATACCAGTCAATAGTTGGCGGAGGGCACGTGTGGTACCAAGTACGGATTGGAGATGCCGAGCTGCACAGTCATGGAAATGGCATAGACATACTTGTAGCCTTGAACCAGGACGCAATACTACATCAGAAGAACAACCTTAACAGAAATGCCACAGTGATATACGATCCTTCAAAAATAGACGTTAGCGCTCTTGACGCATCAAATTTCAAGCTAGTGAAGCTTCCCATGCTTGACATTGCCATGGAGGTTAGCGGCACCCCCATAATCAGGAATGTGGTTGCGATAGGCGCCGTCCTCAAGTTGATAGGCGCAGATATCGCAGAATTTGACAAAATACTGAGGGCAAAGTTCGGGAGAAAGGGGGATAAGGTAGTCAATGATAACATACAGGCAGCTACGCAAGGATATGGCTATGCTGGTGTAGAAAAAACATACACACTGTCAGGGGATGGGAAACGCAGGTATTTCCTTGATGGGAACACGGCACTTTCGCTTGGGGCATATGCTGCAGGTTGCAAGTTCTACGCCGCGTACCCTATGACTCCGGCAAGCGGCGTGATGACGTGGTTTGCGGCTCATGAAAACAAAGGCGTGTTTTTCAAGCAGACAGAAGACGAGATATCTGCAATAAACGTGGCCATCGGCGCGTCTGTAGCGGGCGTAAGGTCGATGTGCGGCACTAGTGGGGGAGGGTTCTCTCTCATGGTAGAGGGCCTAGGCCTTGCAGGAATGATCGAAGCGCCGATAGTGGTCATTGATTCGCAGAGGACAGGACCTAGCACAGGATTGCCGACAAAGAATGAGCAGGGCGATCTCCTTTTTGCCATGCACGCTTCGCAAGGAGAATTTCCGAGAATAGTAGTGGCACCATCAAGCGTGGAAGAGAGCTTCAAGATAGGTGCAGAGGTATTCGACTTGGCAGAAAGATACCAAGTCCCTGTCATAATATTGATGGACCAGTATCTCTCAGAGTGCGTTGCGAGCGTCGAACATTTCGACCTGGATAGCGCAACCATAGACAGGGGGAAGGTGGTCAAAGAGAACGGCGGGCCTGACAAGTTCAAAAGATACGAGCTTACAGAGGATGGGATTTCGCCAAGGGCATTCCCAGGGACAAAGGGATGTGAGCATGTCGCTCCTAGCGACGAGCACAACGAGTATGGAGAGCTGGTAAGCGATGCGTTTGCAGGCCTTGAGGAATCGATAAAGATGAGAAAGCTGATGCACGAAAAAAGAATGAGGAAAATAGAAACCATGCTCAAGAAGGAAAAAATATTCGTGCCTAAAATCATCAATGATGGTGCAGACTACTTCTTTGTCACGTTCGGATCTACAACAGGACCGGTGCTTGAAGCGGCGGAAATACTCAAAAACATGGGACGTAAATTCGGCATCGTTCTGTTCAACTATATAATGCCCCTTGACAAAGAGAGGACAAAAACCCTCCTGAACGGAAAGAAGCTCATTAATGTCGAAGGAAACTTCACGGGGCAGCTGGCGCAGGTGATAAAGCTGGCTACCGGCACCGACATGATGGGCAGCATACTGAAGTACGACGGAGAGGCGTTCTCTGGAGAGGAGATAGCCAAAAGCGCTCTTGCGCTGACAAAATGATGATCATATGACAAACACTAACCAGAATTACGCATCGGGAATAAAGCCGATATGGTGTGCCGGCTGCGGGGACTATGGGGTTTATGCAGGAATACGCAGCGCACTCACACAGTTAGGCATAGACAAGGAGAAGGTACTGATAGTTTCCGGAATCGGCTGCAGTTCAGCAATGCCCCACGTGTTCAGCACGTATGGAATACACAGCCTGCACGGACGGCTTCTTCCTGTTGCAGCAGGAGCCAAGTTGGCAAATGATGACCTTACGGTAATAGGAGTTGGAGGGGATGGAGACGGTTATGGCATAGGGGTAGGACACCTTGTGCACAACGCAAGAAGGAACATTGACATGACATACATAGTGATAGACAACCAAATATACGGGCTGACCACAGGTCAGACTTCCCCAACTAGCTTGATGGGTGCGAAGACCAAGTCAACACCTCTGGGATCGATAGAGACGCCAGAAAACCCGATAGGCGTCGCGCTCGCATCTGGCGCTTCTTACGTTGCCAGGGCTTATGCTGGAGATCCTGTGCATATGGCAGGCCTGATAAAAGAGGGAATATTGCATAAAGGATTTGCGATAATAGACGTTCTGAGCCACTGCGTTACGTTCAACAACCTGAACACAAATGAATGGTACAAGCAGAGAGTGTACAAGCTTGATGAGAGCCACGACCCAACAAACATGGACAAAGCGGTTGAAAAAGCGCTTGAAGCTGAAAGATCTGGCTGGTCGAAGATACCCATAGGCTTGTTCTACAAGAAAGAGAGGCCTACGTACAGCGAGATGGATATTGTGCTAAAGAACGGGCCGCTGATAAACCAGCCATACCCTACGAAGCAGCAGGTCCTTGAGACCTTGGAGGAGCAAAGGTGAAACAATGGCAGGAATAGCAGGGTATGGCGTTTACGTTCCCATATACAGGATAAGGGCAGAGGAGATAGCGAAGGTCTGGAACGAGGAAGTGGAGGGCATCAAGTCGGGCCTTAACATCGTAGAGAAAAGTGTTCAAGACAAGGACGAAGACGCAGCTACGATAGCTGTAGAGGCTGCAAGGCGCGCAGTGACGCACGCTGGCATAGATGCCCATGAAATAGGTGCCGTTTATGTTGGCTCGGAATCCCACCCTTATGCAGTGAAGCCTACAGCAACTATAGTAAAGGAGGCATTATGCACTGGAAACAGGATCATGGCCGCAGATCTTGAGTTTGCGTGCAAGGCAGGAACAGCAGGTATGCAGATTGTGATGGGCCTTGTAGACAGCAACATGATAAACTACGGCATGACGATAGGCAGCGACACCGCACAGGGCAGGCCAGGAGACGCGCTAGAATACACAGCCGGTGCAGGCGGGGCTGCGTTCATACTTGGAAAAAGCGGCAAAGACAACATAGCAGAGATACTGAAGACTGTAAGCTTCACATCCGACACGCCGGACTTCTGGAGGAAGGAGGGTGCAAGCTTTCCATCTCACGGGGGAAGGTTCACAGGAGAACCTGGCTACTTCAACCACACTATAAGCGCAACAAAGATGCTTCTTGAGGAGACGGGACTCAAACCGTCAGATTTCGACTATGCAGTGTTCCACCAGCCCAACGGCAAGTTCCCGATGAACGTCGCAAAACAGTTGGGGTTCACCAATGAACAGATAATCAACGGCCTGATAACGCCAATGATAGGGAATACTTATTCCGGTGCATCGCTAATAGGCCTTGCGGCGACCCTTGACATCGCAAAGCCAGGCCAGAAGATACTTGTCACAAGTTTCGGATCCGGCGCAGGAAGCGACTCGTTCGCCATCGAAGTGAAGGAGAGCATAGACGCAAAGCGCAAGAATATCATACCTGTAAAAGAGATAATAACCAAAAACAAGACGTATCTCGATTATTCGTTCTACCTGAAGAACAAGAGGGCCATAAAGAAAGAGTAGTGTTTTGATGAGAGATGTTGCAATAATAGGAGTCGGTTTGACCAAGTTCGGAGAGAGATGGAACCTTGGGATGCGGCAGCTTATGGAAGAGGCAGGACTGGCTGCGCTTGAGGACGCAAACATCTCAAGCAAAGACATTGAGATGCTCTTCGGTGGCACGATGGCCCCTGGAAGCTTCACAGGCCAGGAGCACACCGCAGCCATGATAGCAGACCAGCTTGGTTTCCACAACATACCAGCAGTTAGAGTGGAGAACGCGTGCGCCAGCGGAGGCAGTGCCCTCAGGCTTGGCTACATCACAGTCGCTAGCGGGATACACGACATCGTGGTTGTAGGTGGAGTCGAAAAGATGACAGACATAACTGCCTCGGCAGCCACGACCGCACTTGGAGGGGCAGGTGACCAGGAGTGGGAGCTTTCACAGGGCATAACATTCCCTGGACTGTATGCACTCATTGCAAAAAGGCACATGTACGAATACGGAACCACAGAGGAGCAGCTTGCCAGTGTTGCTGTGAAAAACCACGAGAACGCGAGCAAAAACGAGTTCGCGCAGTTCAAGAACAAGATCACCATTGAGGACGTCATGAAGTCGAAGCTAATCGCAGATCCGCTGAAGCTACTCGACTGTTCTCCGATATCGGACGGTGCGGCCGTTATCGTGCTGGCACCTTTGGAGATTGCAAAGAAGTACAACGACACACCTATCAAGATAGTTGCAAGCGCGCAGGCAAGCGACACGCTAAGGCTTGCGGGCAGAGACAGCGTGACAGAGCTTAAGGCAACGAAGATTGCGGCACAGAACGCTTACAAACAGGCTAAAGTCAGCACCAACGATATAGACGTGTTGGAAGTTCACGACTGCTTCACGATAGCAGAGATCCTTGCAATGGAGGATCTCGGGTTCTACCAGAAAGGCAAGGCTGCGAAGGCCATAGAGGACGGCGAAACTGCGCTCAATGGGAAGGTGTCAGTGAACACCAGCGGAGGTTTGAAAGGATGCGGGCACCCGGTAGGTGCTACTGGAGTCAAACAAGCAGTCGAGATAACGTGGCAGCTAAGAGGAGATGCCAAAAACAGGCAAGTCGACGGGGCAGACATAGGGATGACTCATAATGTTGGTGGAAGCGGAGCCACTGCCGTCGTACACATATTCAAGAGAGGCGATTGAAATGGATACTGCACCAGCGAGCATATGGAGAAAGATAAACTCAAGGTACAACTTGGGCGGGAACAGCTGCACAAACTGCAGCACTAACTATTTCCCTCCAAGAGTCGTTTGCAAGAACTGTGGAAGAAAATCGAAGCTCGTAGAAAAGCAATTCAGCGGAAATGGCACGATATACTCGTTTACTAAGGTAATGGTGCCACCTGAAGCTTTTGAAGAGGATGCACCGTACATAATAGGGCTCATAAAGCTTGATGAGGGTCCGATGGTCGAAGGGCACATACTAGACACCAAAGTGGAAGTGAAGATCGGAGGGAAGGTTAAGACGGTTTTCAGGAGGATGCGTACTGAGGCTAAGGAAGACCTCATACATTATCAGTACAAGTTCGAGCCGTTGTGATAAAGCTAGCTGCTTACGCACCAGGAGATCAGGTTTCATTAACGTTTCCACTGGCGTCTTCTTCTCCTATTTTTGGAGGCTTGACTATAACACTAAGTATCGTCATGGCATTTTCGATGTCTGTTGCAGTTTTTAACGCGGAGTTTGCACCTTCAATATCGTTCGCATCTTTCAGCGCATCTGCAACATTCCTATAAGTACCTGCCGCATTCTTGAACGCATCTGAACCTTCAACCACATATTGTGCCGCAATTTGCGCCGCCTGCCTAGCTGCGTCTGTCAAATCAGCCCGTCTCAGCAATTCAAGCTCTGGCACTCCGCCGCGCAGATCAACCTGCGCCGCTATAAGATCCTTTGAAACTTTATCTATGTTTTTACCAACCATACACTCACACCACAATATTTGTGAGTTCTAAAGCTATAGCACTTCCGGATGCTCAAGACAATTGACGGGACAAGAGTATGAGTTTAGTTTCCGGTCGAAACTACTCACTTATAAGTGATGCAAGGCTCTGAAGCAGCTTTTTCAGCGTGTCTTTGGTTTTTTCGTCCGAAACCGCATTGTCTTTTATCTTCTGGTCAACCTGTGATATAATCGCTTCGGGTTTATTGAGAGCATGCACATTCATGAATACGAAAGACTGCCTGAGATGGTAATTTGCCCTTGAACCTCCAAGCATCCCAGGAGAGGTACTTATTATTGCAGCGGGCTTGCCCTCGAATGAATTGCTGCCGTACGGCCGCGTTGCCCAGTCTATCGCATTCTTCAGATATCCAGGCACAGAATAGTTGTATTCTGGTGTGACGATTACAATCGCATCGGCACCATCTATTGCAGCCTTGAACGCCTTTACTCTGGGCGGCAGGCTGCTTTCGAGGTCTTGGTTGAAAATAGGTATTCCTTCCAGGTTGAATTCAGAGACAACAGCATTTTCAGGAGCCAGAGCGGCAAGAGAACCTTGTACAATCTTGCTGTACGATCCTTTTCTGAGGCTTGCACCAAAGGCTAGTATCTTCATCTTATTGGCCATATAAGCTACCTAAATAAGCATGCTTGAAAAGTTTCATAAGTGTTGCTCTTAGAGCATTCTGTTGCCTTTTTCTGTTATCAGAACATCATCTTCTATCCTCACTCCGCCAAAGCCGGGAAGGTATATTCCAGGCTCGCAGCTGAAAACCATCCCACTCTTCAGTACTAGTTTAGAGTTGCGATTGAGCACTTCTCCGTCATGAGTCTCTAAACCTATGGAATGACTTATTGAATGTATGAACTTGTGATTGTAGATTCCGCCGTTTGCCTCGTTTATGGTTTTTTCTGCAGAGAGATGCACTTCTTTACCAACGGTGCCTTCTTTCATCAGAGCCATTGCGTTCTTTTGAGCAAGTTTTACCACATCAATCAGGGCTATGATGCGCTTGTAAGTAGCACTCTTCCTGTCTGGCTCGAATATGAAGGTCCTGGTCATGTCAGAACGATAGTTCATGTACTTTGCTCCTGCATCTATCAAGACTATGTCATTCTTCTTTAATACGGTGTCATCTGGAAAATGGTGGGGAAATGCGGAATTACGTCCAAATGAAACTATGGTCTTGAATGCCGGGGCTTGTGCCCCACGTTTTATCATAATGTCGTTAAATATGGCCGCGAGTTGCCTTTCGGTCATGCCTTCCTTTGCAAACTGCATTATCTTTGACAGGGCATGTCTGACAATCCTTGCACATTCTGACATCGTCTTGATCTCATCTGCATCCTTTACCACTCTTGTAGCAGTTAGAGAAGCTGTAGCATCTACAGTCTTCAGTATTTTGACCTCCTTTTTAAGGAAGTTATAATATTTGATTGGTAGGAAGCCGTAATTCAGACCAACTGCTTTACCTTTTAATTCTCTGCGCAGCTTGCCGATAAGCTCTTGCGTGGTTTCTGTCTTTATCACTTCCACCCCCATTGGCTTTTGCGCCATTACAGTATCATACTCCAGCGCAGTAGTGAAAAGTTTGGCATGATTTCTCTTTACGACCAGGAAATTGTTTTCACACAGTCCGCTTGTAAAGCAGGTGAAGTAGACAAAATTCGGGTCGGGTGTCGTGGTATTTACAAGGACAAGAGCGTCAACCTTTGAGTTATTGAAAAACCTTTTCAGTTTTGATTTGATGCTCCTCGTAAGATCACCTTTGATACATACATCAACGCAGGTTAAATACCTTGCACAATAAGCTGATGAATGTAATGGAACCTGATTTACAGATTTGGTAGAGTGTGAAGACGCTATGGCGCCTAAAAAAGCAATGGAATTGTTTGGTGAAGCCCTGCGCGCGTATGCTTACGGAGACAAAAGTAGGTTTTATTTCAGAGATATGAAAGGTAATCTACATGAACATAAATTGAATAGATATTTTAGAAAGCACACTCGCCTGTCAAAACTAGAAAAAAGATTGACCTCCTTATCACGTGGAAATATTTTAGATGTTGGATGTGGTACTGGAAATTACATCACGGCACTATCAGAAAAAGGCAATGTTCAAGGCATAGATATATCCAAAAATGTGATAGACGTTGCCAGAATGAAGGGATGTGATAATTGCTTCGTTGCAGACATTTTTAAATTTCACTCGAAAAACAAGTTTGATACAATCACGTTTCTCGAGAACAACATGGGCATGGGCGGTTCGGTAAATAAAACAAGACAATTATTAAAAATTCTTTCAAGATTGCTTAAAGATGGCGGGCAGATCTTAGCTATCTCTGCAAAACTAAACAATTCACTAAAGAATACCAAATACTTCTACAGAGAGCTAAAGACCTGTATGGAAAAAACAGGTTGGTGCAAAATTTGGCTGGATTAATTTCAACATAAATTTTCTTTCTGATCTATGTGCGGAACAAGGGTTCCGTTTAAGAGTGATTCAGGAGAACAGATACAGTTATTTAGTAAAAATCATAAAAACTAGATCACGTAAATAATACAACCATCGTGTATGAATCTGCCGAGTGATACCATGCTATATCTGATAACAGGCAACAAGGACAAGTTTTCAGAATTTAAAGCCATCCTGAAAGACATAGACGTCAGGCAGTTGGATCTGGAGCTGCCGGAGATACAGGACCTGGATTCCAAAAAGATAATACGTGAAAAACTTGTCGAAGGTATGAAACACAGAAAAGGAGATGTTGCAGTAGAGGATACTTCTTTTCACTTAAGATGTATGAATGGCATGCCAGGCCCGTTGGTGAAGTGGTTCCTGAAGGCAATAGGCCCAGAGGGCATTTACCATATAGCAGACAGTTTTGGAGAGTATTCTGCCGAGGCGAGATGCACAATAGGCTACGCTGGCGCTAAAGACGGCGTGCACTTCTTCGAAGGACGTGTGTTTGGAAAAGTCGTGCATCCAAAAGGCACGAACGGATTTGGGTGGGATGTTATTTTTATACCAAAAGGACACAGTAAGACTTTTGGGGAGATGGATTCTAAAGAGAAGAACTTGATCAGCCACAGGCGTATTGCTATAAACAAGCTGTTGGAATTCTTGGAAAGTCATGGCAAGAGAAAAGGATGATGCGATGTTGAAGGACGGTGTTGCGAAGCAGAAGGTGCCCGGAGGCAAACTGCTGGTTGTGAAGCTCAAATATGATGATAAGATATCTGAACTTCAGATAGTCGGCGACTTCTTCATATTTCCTGAAGATGCACTTCCTAAGATAGAGACCTCGGTTGTAGGAATGTATGTAAACGAAGATGCTGGTACATTTTCAGAGAAGATACACAACGTAGCGAAATGCAACAATATAGAGTTCATCGGAATAACCCCGGATGCAATAGCTCAGACCATAAAAATGGCAATAAAATGATATGGCGTGTTATAGGATTGGAAGAGCATGATGCCTATTTCAACATGGCTGCTGATGAAGTAATCAGCAAAGAGATAGTGGAGAAAAGGGCCATGCCCACCATGCGGTTCTACACCTGGAAGCCAGGCGCAGTGTCGATAGGCCACTTCCAGTCGATGCTAGACGAAATAGATGTTGAGGAATGTAAGAAGTCTGGAGTGGACTATGTTAGGAGAAAAACAGGCGGCGGTGCAGTGTACCATGATGAGAAGGGAGAGCTGACTTACAGCGTAATCGCACCTGAAACGCTCTTTCCGAAGAACATCATAGAGAGCTATGAAGTCATCTGTGGGTGGATCATAAAGGCACTTTCCGCACTTGGAATAGATGCGCAGTTTGCTCCGATAAATGATATAGAAGTTGAGGGCAGGAAAATATCCGGAAATGCTCAGTCGAGAAGCAGAGGGATATTGTTGCAACACGGAACAATACTTTACAGTCTGAATTTTGAAAAAATGTTCTCTGTGTTGAAAGTAAGCCAGGAGAAGATCTCAGATAAGATGATAAATAGCGCACGGGAGAGGGTTACCTGCGTTCTTGAACATAAAAATATAACAAGAGAGAACGTGTACAAAGAGCTATTGAAGAGTTTCACCGAAGGAAAAGACTACGAAATCGAAACTTTTAGCCCTGAAGAAGTTAGAAGGATTGAGGACCTTGCGCAAAACGAGTACAAGACAGATGTATGGAACTTCATGCGTTAGCGCTTCTTGAGACCAATCATGGCTTTGATAAATGCTTCCTGCGCCTTGTATGAACTTCTAACAAAAGGCCCCGATGCGACATACAGAAACCCAAGCTTTTTTGCAACCTTCTGAAGAGCGTCAAAATTTTTAGGCGCAACATACTCCTTTACTTCGACGTGATTGACAGAAGGCCGCAGGTACTGGCCTAGTGCAAGAAAATCCACATTTGCAATACGGAGATCCTTCATACTTTGAACAACTTCGGCGTCGGTCTCGCCAAGGCCCAGCATCATTGCAGATTTTGTGAACATATCACTATCCAGTTTTTTAACAGTCCGAAGCACATCCAACGACAGCAGATAGGAAGCACGGCGGTCTCGTATTGTAGGGGATATTCTTGCAACGGTCTCGATATTGTGACCTATAACGTCAGGTTTTACGTCAACAATGGCTTTGATGCAGTTTATGTCGCCGTGAAAATCAGGAATTAGAACCTCGACCATGACCTTAGGGTTTAATCTTTTTATTTCGCGTATGCACGCCGCGAAATGCCCAGCACCCTGATCTTCCAAGTCGTCCCTGCACACAGAAGTTATCACTGCATACTTGAGATGCCAACCACGTATCGCATTTGCAAGTTTGATCGGTTCTGCTGAATCTAAGAGTTCACCTTTCGCACCCTTTTTAACTGCGCAGAATTTGCACCCCCTTGTGCACACATCTCCAAGAACCATGACCGTCGCAGTGCCTGCACTCCAACACTCAGACATGTTGGGGCAGTGGGCCTCAACGCACACTGTGTTCAGTCCGAACACAGCAATAGAATCCTTGATGTTTTGATACTCTTTTGTAGAAGCTGGCCGTATTGTGAGCCATTCTGGCTTGACCATTTAGTCACTTTAGTTTGTAATTGCCCCACCACCAGGTTGTGGTGGTGCAGCCACGTTTATCTCTGTCATCTTTGAGATAGAAAAAGTTAGCATGGCTTCGTGCTTTAGTTCTACCATAACATACCAACACGCGGGACTATATTCCACACTATTCCCACTAATCGTATTCAGCACTCCCACAACCTCAAGGGCAGCACCAAGTGCTCCCGAGGGGGCCGCACTAGTCTGAGGAGTCTGAAGCAAAGGAATAACAAAACTGAATTTGTACTGATACGGACTGTCTTGTTTTGTATAGAGTTTTTCGGTATCGAGCGTTTCGGACTTTGCATACATTCTAACGCGGCTACTATTACGCTTTCCATTATAGTAGCGTATTTCAGTCCTTTCTGCAAATAGTGTTGCAAGGACTTCTTTGCCCTTGACGTCCTTGTTTAAGGTCAGTGTGGCAGCGCCTTCCACGGTTTCACCTGGCGCCACATTTACATTAGCAATCTGCATCTCCATCTTTCCGTCTCCGATTCCAAACAGCCCCATACAAATTACCTTTGGAATAATGCGGAACACTAAAATAAAAAAGTATGTCAGGCAGGATCAGACACATCCACTATAGATCTAGCCCATAGCCCCTACATCGTGCATGCGCCAAACCCTGGCACGATTAAATATGTTAGTGCTGAAAAGTATATCGCTCTTGATGCGCCAGTGATCCAACCTGGTTAAGATACTAGCTTCCCATAATATTGGAAACAGCTAGCGATCCGGGTCCAAATCCCGGCTGGCGCAATTAATTTGTTGGCTTAAAAGGCCCTATTAATGTGTTTTAATACTTTGAAGGTTCAACACAGATAGGCACTTCTAGAAACCTAGCCTTTCTCTGACCAGCACTATCGTCGTTCTGTCTGGTATGTGTTCTCGCTCTACGATGAGAATCTTGTTCACGTCTGTACCGATAAGCCCCATCTTCGCTTCCTGTTCGGTCACCAGTGGCAGAGTGTACTGATATATCCTGTCCAGGGCCTGATTAAGATCCTTGACTATTTTCTGAGCCCCAACAACCAATATCAGTTTCTCTGCAGTATACGCGTAGAAGGACAACTGGCTTCCGCTTGAAGATGCAACCACAATCTCCCCGTTCTCTGTTATGGCGTGTACGCTTCCCACTCCATATTGGGGAGTCACTGCTTTCCTCCACGCATCATTACGAGCATATGCCTTGCCATCCATAGTCAGCATTTCTTTAAGCGAAACAAAGTCACCATTCATAATGGCGTCGTTCATGCCCATCTGATCGAGAGTTATAGAGTTTGCGCATGTTAATTCGGCATGGTGTGGTATAAGGCTTAGAATAAGCTCCATTGCCTCTTTTTTGTTTTTGACAATCTGAACTTTCATACCCCTCTTTGTGAGGGCATCTGCGACCTTCTTAACAGCAGCATCATCTGCAAGTTTTGTCCAATCCATAACATCATCTTTTCTAACAGAAGCATTCAGATATCCAACGTGTAGGTTTTTATAAACATCTAAACTGCACGTACTATTTTGAATTATTTGGCTTCGTACGACGTGTGCGGTGCGTTGCACAAAAACACTATAAAGCTTTACGTGGATGACTATGTGTGAATTGGATGCGTGGTCACTGCCAAACAGCATGATTCTTGAATTGGCTTATTCTTCGGCAGAGAAACTGATCAGCCACAAATCTGGGCCAGATTTTTCGATATTGTTAGCGTTAGCACGATAAGTGATAAAATGCCATCAAATGCACTAAATGATGAAGAAAAAGTGAAGTCCAGCTGGCATATACTGGACACTGAGGGTAAACTTGCCAAGGTAGAGGATTTTGATTTTACAAATTTCGAGAACCTCAGAAAATTTGCCGATTATGAAATAAAAAAGGTAAGAAGCTACGAACAAATACCCGAGCATATAAAGTTGATGCGCAAGTTGCAGCTTGTGGATTATGAACCCGGTTCAGACTCTGGCAACATGAGATACTATCCGAACGGACGGCTTATCAAAAGCCTGCTTGAGAAGTACGTAACCGAAATGACGGCCCAGTATGGCGCGGTGGAGGTAGAGACACCGATAATGTACGATTATGAGCATCCTGCCTTCAAGGATTATTTGGCACGATTTCCGGCGAGACACTACATAATAAAGTCAGACGATAAGGACTTCTTCCTACGATTCTCAGCCTGCTTCGGCCAGTTCTTGATAATGCACGACACGACAATGTCGTACAAGCAACTACCCCTGAAGGTCTACGAGCTTACCAGATACAGTTTTAGGAGGGAAAAGAGTGGCGAAGTTGTTGGGTTAAAACGCATGCGCGCCTTCACGATGCCAGATATGCACACTGTTTGCAGCAACCTTGAGCAGGCAGAGGACGAGTTTGGTAAGCAGTTTCGGTTTTGCCAGAAAGTGCTGGCCTCGATTGGGATAGAAGATACAGAATATGAGGCTGCGATAAGATTTACAGAAGAATTCTGGTCGAAGAACAAGGAGTTTGTATCGGACTTGGTCAAGAACAAGCTCAAAAAACCCGCGTTGATAGAGATGTGGAGCTTCAGGTATGCGTATTTCGACCCAAAATTCGAATTCAACGTCGTCGATACAATGGACAAGGCTTCTGCATTGTCAACGGTACAGATAGACCACGAAAACAGCAAGAGGTACGGCATAACTTACGTAGACTCGCAAGGTAAAAAAGAAAATGCGACGATACTGCACTGCTCTCCGAGTGGTGCCATAGAAAGAGTGATCTACGCCTTGCTTGAGCTAGCCGCAATAAAGCAGAGAAAGGGGCAAATCCCTAAACTGCCACTATGGCTTAGCCCCACACAAGTTAGATTTGTGCCTGTGTCAGACAAGCATGTCGAGCACTGTGTAAGATTCGCACAGGATATGGCACAGAACGGCATAAGGGCAGATGTAGATGACGGCGAAAGCTCAATGGATAAAAAGATAAGAAATGCCGAGCAGGATTGGATCCCGTATATCTGCGTTGTCGGAGATAAAGAGATCCAATCAGGATCGATGGCAGTAAGGACAAGAGATAGCAAGAAGTTGGAGGAATCAACATTATCGAAACTGGCCGAAACTATAGAGAATAAAACAGCCGGCATGCCGAAGGCCAGCCTACCAATGCCAATGCTGATGTCCAAAAGACCGACATTTGTAGGATGATGACTGCTTAGCGTATGTATGAGGGATGGCCCTCTGGCTCCTTGTGGAACTTCTCCAGCTGCGCGCTCACACCGACCTGGCGCTCCAGCTCCCTCACGAACTTGGCAGTGCCCTCTATGATTTTGTCAAGCTTGCTCATGTCTATTTGAAGGTTCAGCCTTTTTGCAAGCACAATGAGAACAGCCTTTGCAGCGCTAGCATCTACATCGAGCAGACTGGTCTCGCCCATCAAGCATATGGCATCTATCCTGTGCACCTTGGCAAACGCGATGACGAGACCCGCCGAGCCCATTATGAAGCCTTTGGTCTCCCCGAACACAACATCTGAACCTTTGAACTGATCGACAACGCGCTTGCTTGTTGCGCTGCCGAACACCCTAGGAGTCTTTACAAAAGTTTCACCACCTGCATTGTAGCCTCCGATGGTGTATATGAAAGTACCATTCATCTTTTTCTTGAAGAAATCCACAATTTTCGTGTTTATTTCATACCTGCCTCTTGAGGAGACACCCTGGGCATCTCCGGTGACTATGACGATGTCATTCTTGGACGCCTTGCCTGCTTTTAATAGATAGAAGCTGTTGTGTGAGATTCTTACCGTGCCATCCTTGAGCATGTTGACCCTGTCAGGCAGATATGGGGAGTAGAGGGTTGCGAACTTCGTTGCCTTGAATTCACGCCTCAGGTGCTCAGCGACCAGCTTTCCGACATTACCTATGCCCGGCATGCCAACAAGCATTATCGGTTTGTTGAGTTTAACAGCCTTCCTGACAACTATCGTCGTCTTTTTTGGATTCATGGTCATGCCTGTGAAATGTCTAGAAGGTCCTCTTTTGCCTTCTTGAGCTTTTCTTTCTCTATTTCAAATATGCCTTTCTTGAGTCTGGACTGAACCAATTGGGCAGCTTGCTTTATCTTGTCTTCTGCTTTGGAATAGTCTTCACCTTCTGCAACCAACCTATAATGGGGTGCGCTGATGTAGCTCACATCTATCCCTAGATGTTTCACGGCCGCAATAATATCTTTGAGCTCTGTTATGCCAGACATTGTATTGAATGTAGAGAGGCGCATATTGTATGCAACGATGTACTGGCGCTTCTTCCTGTTAGCCTCATAGGTTTCCAAAAGTGTATCCTTGATCTTCTTGGGCAGCGTCGATTTCTTGAATTCTTCGGAATCATTGATAGCATTGTCCATCAAGGCAGTGTACGTCGAAAACTCTGAGAGTGCCTTCTGTATTAGTGCTTGCTTTTCTTCATACATGCCGGCCATCTTTACCGACTGGGCAAAAAGGGCGGCAAGCCTCTTCTCGTAATTGTATACCCTGATCTTTTCCTTGGCTTGGCTCTGTGTGACTCGTTTTAGCGAAACGTCGATCGTGCCTTTCTCCTTATCATAGAACAGCACGCTGCACACGACCTTCTGCCCTTCGTGCACATATTCTCTTATGTTCTTTATCCAGCCGGACGAGACCTCACGTATAGGCAGGAACACCTCTAGATTGTCATACTCTAGCAGCTTGCAGTAAGCGCCGAACCTAGCCACCTTTGAAATGGAGGCTATTACGTGCTCGCCTACCTTCGGGACGTTTGCCATTCAATCACTGTGCATGCTTGATCTCTAGCTTCTTTCTTGTTCTTCCTCCGAACACTCTTTCGACAGTGTATTTGCACTCCTTGCATTTAAGTAGTGCCTTCTGGTGCTTGCCCAGCTTCTTCGGCTTGAGCTTCGGCTCTACGCTACCGACATAACCCCTGATCTGGCGTTTGTGCTGGCGTGTTGCCTTACTAAGCCCTCGCTGTGATTTCCTTGACCACACCACAAGCGTGTGCACCGTGTGCTTGTCGCATTTCGGACAATATGTTACAATTTCTTTTGGTACTTCCACGTTATCACATCATTCTGAATTAGCGCAAATTGCATTTGCCAGAAGGAAATTCAAGTCTGCATCTGGAAACTTGTCCTTCAGAAGCTGGTCCTTCTTAAGTGGGCCCAGTTTGTTCCCGGAAGGCAGCATTATTTCGGGGATATCGACAAGCGATTTTAGTGCCATATGATTATCCTTTGCACCTTCAAACACTATCTTGCTCGACTTCACTATCCGTAGTATATTATCATAGAACTCTGACTCTATGGTGCAGATCGGCTGCGGCAGCGACCTGCTGTGCGCAACATAGAACAATATTTTCTGCTTCCTGCTTTCGAACAGCTCGTTGACCATCTTTATCGCATTGGTCTTTATCTGCATGCTCTTTTCGTTATTGGGATCCAGAGACGTTATGAAGTTGGATATGTCTTCATAAAAAGTCTTTGGTATTAGCGTAAGCTGGTTTGTCTGCTTCTCTTTCTGGCAAAGTTGCCAGAGATAATCATAACTCATATAGTCCTCCATAGACACCACAGTTCCGGTATTCGTTCATCTCTTATATAATATACATATGATTAGATGAACATATAATAAATTAAATATTGAACATATAATAAATTAAATATTGAACCATGCAAACAGAATACCGGAAGTGTACAGTGTAGCGAGGAATGGATTTGGACCATTGATCTCCGGGTTATGAGCCCGGCGGGCACTCCAGACTACCCTACCTCGCTTTTTCATATACATATCTAGGAATCTTTTACTACACTGTCTGCACAGAACCTTGTATTGTTATGTATCACAATCTTATTAACCGTTTCTGGAGGCATGTTCAATATTGTGATGTAGAATAGGAATAGTAAGCTGTGCGGTGTTGGTGGTGTCTGCCACTCTTATTTTATACCAGGACGCTCCAAGGTTTTTACGTCCTGTGCACTTTCATCCAAAAGCCTTTCAACATCATTCTTACCTCCCAACCTGTCCAGATTCTTTCCACAGGCGTTGCACGAGAATCCTGCTTCATAAGCGGCATCAAACGTGAATATGAGTTTGTTGTCATTATAGCAGCTGTTGCAGACGAAATAGTCGTTGCAGTTCTCTTCGATCATGGACTTTTCAGACTCTATGCCGCGTACATATTCCAAAAATGCAGGAAGCTTGCTCGTGTTCATATACCATGCGAAAGAAAGCCAACCGTTCTTGTTCTTTGATATGTAGTAATTTGTTATTCCGTAGTTTTGCATTATGTTGAGTATGCGCCTTACGGCATTTATCTTTATGCATAGCTTTTCTGCAATATACTCGTCGGTCCTGGCTATTGTGAGCAGGCTTATCACATCAGCAACGCTTCTGCTGACGTTCTTTTTGAGGTAGGTTATTCCCTTATCATTTCCAAGCAAAGCGTCTATGGCTTCTTTCGCTTCGGGAGCGCCAGGCAGTCCCAACGTAATCTTCTTACCTGCATCTGCTTTGATTGCGCTCTCTACTCTGTCCCTTGTGGTGGAATCTCCTTCAAGCATCGTCTTTTTGGCGCGTTTTACTGGTTTTGCTATTTTGTTATTTCTGCGCTCTTTCCTGATTGCCCCTGAGGATGCGGCTTTCTTCGGTGCCGGTTTTTTTGTATCTGCCTTGCTAGTTTTTCTTCGTGTTTTGTCTGTTTTACGGGTTCTGTTAGTAACTGCCATAATTGTGCCTTGTTGACTGTGATATTATTTATGATGCAACTCTTATTTATATGCTCTTCTTTGTGCCAATTTATTTGCAAGTTTTTGTGTATTTGTCAAGTACGACACCATACAGCGTCGGATATGGTCATTTTGTGCGGTCCTTATCTGCGTTCATTGACGGCTTATTTGGCTGACTTTGTTCTGTATCTTCTGCAACAGTATCAACAGATGGCCCTCTCTACTGCGTTGAATCTTCATCATCTGTTATTGTAATGTCTATGTGTTCGTCTCTGAGCAAATCATTTACTGTGGTCAACTCTTCTACCTGTATATATAGGTTGCGGGTCTGTATCGCGTATATGCCTTCTGAAATTTCAGAAACTAAACTGTCTTTTTCCTCTTGAGGCAGACTATCGTCAAGCATCCTTATCTTCTCACAGAGTGATATTATGTTTTGCACTCTTCTGAAGGCCTCCTCTACATCTGGGCTCTTTTCTATTCTTTTAACTTCATCCATGACTTTAAGTGCCAACTCATTGCCTTCTTCTTCAGGCAGCGTCATACAATGTTCCCAATCATTGCATATCTCAACTATATGGTCGATAACGTATTGAGTTTGCTTTTCAAACTCCGGGCACATTATCGCCTTATCCTCCACCTCTATGGTGCCAAAAATGTCTGTGGCGGTCTCCAATTTGAATATTATTCCGTCCACCAACTTCATTTTATCTTCTTCTGACAGAGTCCTGTCTTTAAGTCTTTTTATATCTCCACATGCTGACGGTACATAGTCGCCTACCATCTCCCTGGCTCCCATCATCAAAGCCTTAGCATCATCAGACTGCTCCTTACTAAGCGTTTCTAGAGTAGGTTTAGGATTGTGAGGGTTCATTCCCGTCAACCGGTCCAAAGTAGCCGGTCCGAACATTCCATTAAGCAAATTACGCCATTCTCTACGCTTCTCTTCGTTGCTCATTGTGCTCTAACATACTTTGAAGTTTTACATATATAGCCATTACCATTATAGCCCATATATTGACCAAACTTTGTGATTTTGTAAGCTATGGTGGTTCTGTAGAAATCCTCCTGACGTCGTAAATGTCTGACACTTCCACTATTTCGGAAGGGGTATAAACCCCTCCTATCATTCTGTTTTTGGCGACAAAATGATAGTAGATAATTGGAACTCTAGATATAAGAAATTTGTAGAAATTGCGTTTCGCGAAGTGAAACGGGTGCTTAGGCCATATTCTGGAAAATTTTCAAAGAAAACATATACCCAATATCAACATGCAGTTGCAATATTGTTGATGAAATACGAGAACAAACCGTATCGTGATGTAACCGATCTCTTGAAGGAGTTATGGACTTATTTTCGATTTGAAAAATCAGTACCGCATTTTACAACATTGCAGAAATTTCTTAGCAGGATACCTGCATATGTGTTGGAATTCCTTTTGTCTAAGACGTATCAATTATTTGAGGCAAAAACGGCGAATGTCGGAGTAGATGGAACTGGATTCGGTGAGAACTACATGTCTTATTATTATAGGTTAAGACTGGCAGAATTTGGAGTTGAATTAAGTAAACGTAGGAAATTCATGAAACATTCTATCGCAGTAGACACAAATAATCAGGCAATAATTGCATCAGTAACCAGACAAGTGCCAAGACACGATACTATCGACTTTAAACCGCTTGTAGAGGCAAGTAGCGAATTAGTTGAGATAAGAAACGTAACCGCAGACAAAGGATATGATTCAGAGGCAAACCACGAATTTGTACGTGAAGTAATAGGTGGTAAATCAATAATACCTCTGAGGCCAGTAAAATCTGGGTTAAATATGAAGGGCAAGTACCGGAGAATGTTACTTCTGCACTTTCCAATTCGACAGTACCATCAAAGAAGTAAGGTAGAAACAGTGAATTTTGTAGAAAAGAGGAAATTTGGGAGTGAATTACATAGCAGACTTTTGCGTTTACGAAGAAGAGAGCTGAAAATGATTGATATTGTATACAATATTTACCGATATATGAAAATTAATTCTATGTCGACAATAGGATTTCTACAGGGCTAACTATGGTGGTTCTGTAGAAATCCTCCTGACGTCGTAAATGTCTGACACTTCCACTATTTCGGAAGGGGTATAAACCCCTCCTATCATTCTGTTTTTGGCGACAAAATGATAGTAGATAATTGGAACTCTAAATATAAGAAATTTGTAGAAATTGCGTTTCGCGAAGTGAAACGGGTGCTTAGGCCATATTCTGGAAAATTTTCAAAGAAAACATATACCCAATATCAACATGCAGTTGCAATATTGTTGATGAAATACGAGAACAAACCGTATCGTGATGTAACCGATCTCTTGAAGGAGTTATGGACTTATTTTCGATTTGAAAAATCAGTATCGCATTTTACAACATTGCAGAAATTTCTTAGCAGGATACCTGCATATGTGTTGGAATTCCTTTTGTCTAAGACGTATCAATTATTTGAGGCAAAAACGGCGAATGTCGGAGTAGATGGAACTGGATTCGGTGAGAACTACATGTCTTATTATTATAGGTTAAGGCTGGCAGAATTTGGAGTTGAATTAAGTAAACGTAGGAAATTCATGAAACATTCTATCGCCGTAGACACAAATAATCCGGCAATAATTGCATCAGTAACCAGACAAGTGCCAAGACACGATACTATCGACTTTAAACCGCTTGTAGAGGCAAGTAGCGAATTAGTTGAGATAAGAAACGTAACCGCAGACAAAGGATATGATTCAGAGGCAAACCACGAATTTGTACGTGAAGTAATAGGTGGTAAATCAATAATACCTCTGAGGCCAGTAAAATCTGGGTTAAATATGAAGGGTAAGTACCGGAGAATGTTACTTCTGCACTTTCCAATTCGACAGTACCATCAAAGAAGTAAGGTAGAAACAGTGAATTTTGTAGAAAAGAGGAAATTTGGGAGTGAATTACATAGCAGACTTTTGCGTTTACGAAGAAGAGAGCTGAAAATGATCGACATTGTATACAATATTTACCGATATATGAAACTTAATTCTATGTCGATAATAGGATTTCTACAGGGCTAGCTATGGTATTCGTGCGCATTTTGCCCATATCGCCAAGTATTTAACTCTTTATCACTGAATACTGTGGCAGTGAGAGATTCGTAAGGCTCTTGAACTCAAACGGCAATGCGAATCCTGGCAGCATAACTTTGTGCAAAGTAATAAATTGTTGGTCGTCAAAACCAATACGTGCTATTATGAACATGTACAATTCAATGAAGGAAGCTTTCAGGCAAGGCTACAAGGAAAGGTCGCAGCTCTATAAGGAGCGCCTGGCGGTATGGAATTCTGCGCCATCAATAGTCAAAGTCGAGAAACCAATCAACATAGCCCGGGCAAGAGAACTGGGCTACAAGGCAAAACCAGGCATACTTGTTGCGAGGGTGCGTGTCGGTAAGGGAAAGAGCACGCGGCACGAAAAGCACTTGCACAGAAAGCCCTCAAAGTCAGGAAAGTTCTACTCGTACAACAAGTCTCTGCAGGCCATCGCAGAAGAGCGTGCTGCAAGAAGATTCTCAAACTGTGAAGTGCTGAACTCATACTTCGTAGGTGATACTGGTCAGAGAAAGTTCTACGAAGTTATACTCCTAGACAGGTCCAGTTCTTCGATAAGGACCGATCCGCAGTACGCTGGAATACTGGCTCAGCACAACAGGGCGTACCGTGGCCTTACAATGGCAGGCAGAAGGCATCGCGGCATATCTCAAAAAGGTGCAGGCACAAACAAACTAAGGCCTGGCAGAAGAAGTGCAGCTAGAACTGCCGCCAGGTATTAGGCCATGCCGTATATAACGTTCTCGAGAAACATCAGAATGCCAAGAAAGGCTCTTCTGGGCACGTGCGATAGGCTCGGAGCCCTTTTCGAGAACCCTTTTGTGGTTCTGAGAGGGGCCAAAAGCATCAAATCCATCGTTTCTTGTGCATCATCAAAAGGCTTCAGCAATGTGTTAATCGTTAACGGCGAAAGGGCCCAGAAACTTGCAGTGCTCAAGGCCAAAGCCCTTGGCAATGGCTATGTGTGGGGCAACGAGTATGCCCTAAAAACGACCAAGACGAGGCTTTATGTTGAAAGAGGTGGAAAGGATGCAAAAAAAACACTCGTTAGAGAAGCAAGCGACTGAGACGGCCCGGGTCACAATAGAGTATCTGAAAGATCCCTCGCTCAATTATTCTCGCATACTGGCTTCGTGCACTGCAAAAGCATACAAACGCAGCGCAATCGTTGTTAAAGAAACCGGTAACGTCTTAAAGTTCGAGGTTAGTGCAAAAGATGTGACTGCGCTGATTGCATCGACCAATGCAGTTCTACGAAGGCTGCAGGTCATAGCCTCAACCAGAATACGTTAATCAGCACGGCAGCCGTCTTTGCAGTTTAAAAACAACCACCAACGGAACCTCACGCATATATATATCTGAAAATACGTATTATTCCTCTGATAGTCATGTCATCAAGCAAGCCTCATGGAAATTGCAAATCAAGAGTTGTGGATCTCCCCGACGTCTGCTTTGATCAGGCTTCTACTCATTTGGAATTTCAAATCGTTTTGAGGAAAACTCCAACAGTGATAATCCCTGGCATGGTGCTTGCCGACGCAGTGCGGGTTGATATTGACGCCAAAGCTCCAATCCTGAAAAAGGCATTTGATGAAGCAAAACGCTTAATGAAAATAGACGCTCAGCACCGCCCGCGCGAGTTGTTGGCACTTCTTTATGACTATGTGAAACCTGCCACCGACGACAGAGTTAAGGAACTATTGACAACTGATCCTGTGCGGGCAATGTGGGTCGCAAACAACATACTGGCGCAGGTAAGCCGTCACCATCCTGAGATCCCTCTATCCGTCCTTATCGAAAAAGGGTATGGTGAATGCCGACATCTCTCGCCAGCATTGCTTGTACTTGCCGATGCCGCAGGAATCCCCGGCATAATATTAAAAGAAGGAAACTGCTTCGGATCTGTCGGTCATGCTTGGGTCGAGCTCAGGGTTGGTAATGATGTATGGGTTCCGGTGGATCCTTATTTCGGGTTAGTTGGCGATTCACCCGAATTAATGAAAGCATTTGCAGATTACTGCCCTGATCTGAGCCTCTCGATAGGCGAGTCATTGCCGAATGGCTTCTACGCAAAACCAAAGAATGTCAACTTTTCATCTGGGGAGGCCACTTGCCAGGTCACACTAGAGATAGGCTGCACAAATAGCACATCATATGGGGGCCATTTACATTTTGAAGTGCAAGCGTACGACGACGCGAGCCCCACAGTTAGTGTCGAGTCATTAGATTTGGTGCCTGCGAAAGTAAACGTAGTGAGAAAGCATCTGCGCAGATAAGTTTTGCCTATGCTGTGTACGTGCTGTCGTACAGAATCGAGCATTTACTGTTTTCAAATTAGTGTCATACTCCAAACACAACTGTAACTGCTAAATATGTGAAGAATAAGACCCATTACTTGATTGTATGCCTACTGCAAAACCTACTACAAAACTCTCGAGCGAGCGGCAAGAATTATTGGAAATGAGTGTTGTAGAGTATAATGCGTTGCATGCGTATGTCAAACGCTTTGTTTATGTGGACATGATTGAGGAGAACCGACATATCGGGAAGTGGTGCATCTTGACAGACCTGACTTCCAATGCAGTGTCTCTCGATGGCGCGTTTGTTACTCTCTTAGGCATACGCTCTGCAATAATCAAAATATTCTCTTCAGATCATAAAGAAATATTATATGAAAATAAGGTCATATCTGCGACATATCCAAAATACTGTGCTGAGACTACGCTGCAAGTGAATGGATATATAGAAGCCAGCATGCGTGCGGATCCTAGAAAGAGCATATGCACCAACGGCAACGCCCCTGACCTTTCAATGTCGCATATTTCGCGTTAATATAAAAGGCAGATATAATTCTTTTATGGCACACCTGCCAGGTGATACAGGAGCCTATAGACGTGCGTCTCTCTATCCAAAATAGACTGTCTAACTTTTAAGGAAGGCTATACTTAGTGTCTGTGGTTGTGTCTTATTACGTTCTTTAAGAGTTGCTTCTACTCTATGTTCCACTTTTCTATCAAGCGCGATTCAAAGCTATCGCCCCATCTCCTATCGGGAGCGAATCTGGATACTTGTGTGGCGACTTCGCTTATAAGTTTTTCAACATCTTCGCCTTCCAACCCCTGGGGTTTGTCAATTACATCCACAGCATCGGCAGGTCTCATACCTTCTGAAAGGGCCTCCAATGCCATAAACACTCTTTCGACCTCGCGCAAATTTCCATCTTTGACATACTCCGTCCAAGCCTCAACTTCACTGCTCTTTACTATGCTCTTCGGAGCTACAGAAAGTATCTGCTCCTTCTGGCGTTCCATGGCCTCTCTCAGAATGCGTTCATATGTCTCTATTACTTCGTGGGTGGCGTCTATTCTGCCAAGTGCGGTAAGATCTGTCTTTACAAGAGAACCTCCACGCAGAAGCTGGAAATCATCAGTCAAATGCTGTTTTGCGTTGGTCAGTACCATCTTCTCACTAGTATTAACTCATAACGTCCAGTATTTATACACGTCGGTTTACGACTTTTACTGATGGTGTTCTGATAGAGTTACTAAACGGTTGCTCGTATTATGGAAAAATAGGCTTTCGCTGACAATCAGATGCACTTCCTCTATTGCTCCACACACAAAAAGGTATATAAGGGTATGGACTATAAAGAATACGGCGCAGAAGTTACGACGGCAGGACATTCTGCTTCTCTTGCGCTAAGGATTAATATTAGTGAATGACATGCGTAGGGGCTCGATGCAGTACTGGCCTCATAGGCGCGCACAACAGCGCCTGCCTAGAATGCGCTCTGCACCAAATTTAGCTACGCCGATGATATGCAACATCGTCGCGTACAAGGTGGGCATGTCTCATCTCGCCATGGTTGACGATTCGGAATCTGTAACGAAAGGAGCAGAGATAAGCAAGGCATTCACGGTCCTAGAGATTCCAGAAACAAGTGTTTATGGGATGCGCTTCTACGGCAGAGACCCGCTTACCAGCTACAAAATTGCTATCACTGAATTTTCAAACGATTCATCAGGAAAGCAGGGAAAAAGCGAGGAGGCTCTCAACAAATTGCGTTCTCGTCTAAACGAATTCTCCGAAGTCACTGCGCTTCTGGAGGCGCATCCTGACAGCACAGGAATAGGCCAGCACCATCCTGTTAGGTTTGAATCACCGGTTGGTGGCAAGAGTGTCGAAGAGAAATTCAACTTCTTAGTAGGGCTGCTCTCCAAGCACGTAACTGCAAAGGACATCTTCAAGAACGGCGAATACATCGATGTGCTTTCTATAAGCAAAGGCAAGGGGTGGGCCGGTGTCATAAAGAGATTCGGCATCTCTAGACAGCCGCGCAAGGCAACGGGAAAAAGGAGGCACGTAGGAAGCCTCGGTCCTGCAACTCCTGCAAAGATGCTGTTCACCGTGCCGCATGAAGGTCAGATGGGATTCAACTACCGGACTGAGCACAACAAAAGGATATTCAAGATAGGCGACTCTGGAGACAAAAGCATAAATCCGAGTGCGGGATTCACAAATTATGGCGTTGTTAAAAACAGCTACCTTATGGTAAGTGGTTCAGTTCCTGGTCCTGCAAAGGGCCTTGTCCGTGTACGAAAAGCAATACGAAACTTCAAGAAGGAGATAAAGGAACCATCACTGTCTTACATTGCAATAGCGAAGTGAAGTCATGGCGGTTAACATATATGGTATAGATGGCAGCATAAAGGGCTCGATGGAGCTTTCAGCAGTGTTTTCTTCGCCACTGCGCCCAGAAGTTATCAGGAGGGCAGTCATCTCGGAAGAATCCTATAGGCTGCAGCCTCAGGGGCATTATACTCTTGCGGGCATGCAAACAAGCGCCGCATACTTTGGTCGAGTGCATTCATTCAGATCAGGAAGGCACATGGGTCACGCAATAAGGCCCCGAGAGAAACTTGGAGGTGGCGTACAGGGCAAGGTCAAGAGAATACCTTCTGCAACTAAGGGAAGGCGTGCGCATCCGCACATGGTCGATAAAATAATCGTTGAAAGAATAAACAGGAAGGAATACCAGATAGCGCTCGCGAGTGCCATAGCTGCGACTGCCTCAAACAAAAGCACGGCACCGCTGGTAGTCTCAAACGCGATAGAGAATGTGAAGAAGACAAAGGAAATCATGCAGATATTCGGCAAGCTCAAGCTTTCTGCGCGGATAGAGCAGAGCCACGATCCCAAGATTCGCGGCAGCAGACGCAGTGCGGTCAGGCGCCACTTCAAGAATGCACTTCTGTTCATAACAAGCAAGGAATGCGATGCCATCAAGGCTGCACGAAACATTCCGGGAGTCGACGCATGCACGATTTCAAACATAACCGTTAGCAAGCTCGCACCAGGTGGAAATCCTGGACGGCAAACACTATGGAGTGAAGACGCTGTAAAGGGCGTCGAGAAGTCTCTGGCAAAGATACATCCCCACAAAGTGATTTGATGTCCATATTGAAGCACCCAATCTCAACAGAGAAGGCCGTTGGTCTAGTGGACAAGTCGAACATCATCACATACATTGTCGATTACAGGGCAACAAAGACGGACATAACAAAGGAATTCGAACGCATGTTCGGAGTTAAAGTGGTTCGTGTCGCCACGATAAACCTACCTAGGAACACCAAGAAAGCGTTCATAAAGCTTGCCAAAGAATATAAGGCAAGCGACGTTGCAGAGAAATTGAAGTTGGTAAGCTATGGGTAAAATGCTAAAGCAGCAAAGGCGCGGTAAGGGCTCAAACGCCTACACCAAGAAGCCAGGGACTTTCAATACCATCGTCAGCTATCCGAACAACAGTGGCAAGGATGTCGTCGGAGAGGTCATACGCTTCATAAACAATCCAGGCCACACTGCGCCTCTCATGGAGATTTTGTATGAGGACCTCACCAGCGGTTACCTGCTTGCTCCAGAAGGCATCAGAGTCGGAGACAAAGTCCACATAAGCGGCAGCAAGCCAGTTTATGGATTGGGAAATGTGCTTAAGCTAGGGGACATACCCGAAGGAACTCCCGTTTACAACATAGAATCAATGCCAGGCGACGGTGGCAAATTCGCCCGTAGCGCCGGCAGCGCAGCGTACATCGCGGCGCACACCGAAACAGAGACCACAATCACAATGCCGTCCAAGAGCCTTGCAACACTGGGCAACGAGTGCAGGGCACAGCTCGGAATCCTGGCAGGGGGTGGCATGACTGACGTTCCGATAGTCAAGGCAGGCAAGGCTTATTATATTCAGAAACCGCTCAACAGGCGCTGGCCTCACTGCAGAGGAGTCAAGATGAATGCTGTGGACCATCCGTTCGGAGGCAAGCAGCACCACAAGGGCAGAAGCAGCTCCACATCAAGGAATGCGCCGCCTGGAAGGAAGGTCGGTAATATCGGAGCTAGACGTATGGGCAGGAAAAAGAGGTAATTATAATGCCAGAAAAAGTATTTTTCAGGGGAAAGACGCAGGCTGACATGTCAAGTGTCAGCGGCAGCGCATATTCGCAGCTCATAAAGTCAAAGATGCGGCGCAGCATCAAGCGCAACGGTCTGTCGTACAAGAAGCTTATAGAAAAAGTCGAAAAGCGCAAGAAGCTCAACAGCACAAAGGCGATAAGGACGCATGTGCGCGAGGCGGTGATACTGCCATCATGGTTGGGCCTTAGGTTTGAGGTGCACAACGGCAAGGAGTTCCTGCCTGTTTACATAAACACCAACATGCTGGGCCACAGGCTCGGCGAGTATTCCCACACAACAAAGCACGTGCAGCACTCCGCTCCTGGAATAAGGGCTACGCGCGGCAGCAAGTTCTTGGCGGTCAAATGACAAGCTATTCTTTCAATCAAGACAGGAAGGACATTGTTTTTGCGAGCCTCAGGGATGTCAATGCGAGCTACAAGGATCTTAAAGCCGTCTGCGACGCCATAAGGTACAAGAGCACTGACGATGCGATGCAGATCCTGGACAGCGTTATAAAACTTGAAAAGCCTGTTAGGTTCAGGCACAACAACAAATACATGGGAAGCAGGCACGAGCTTGGCGGCAACAAGGGCAGGTGGCCGAGGAAGTGTGCCATGATTGTAAAGAAACTGTTGAACAATGCGCTCGCGTCGGCAAAGAGCAAGGGCGTTGACGCGTTCGACATGTATGTCGTGCACTCATCTGCCAACAAGATGCTTGTCGTGAGCAGGACCCCTTCAAAGGGTACAATCGCTTTCGGTCTTGGAAGGTATGGCCCCGGAAGCACGAGATTCAGCGATCTCGAATTCGCCAAGATAGAGCTTGGGATAACTTCTGACTATAACAGACTCAGCAAGACGATAAGGCAGAAAGTCGGCAAAGCCGAAAAGAAGCAAAGAAAGAAGCCGGTTGCTGCAAACAAACCCGTTGTTATGATTAAAAGTGATAAGGAGAATGTTCCTGTGGTGGAGTCTGCTTCTGAGAAGGCCCCGCTTGCGACTCAGCCGGCCAAGCACAAAGCCGAGGTCACAACTGCGGGCACAAGCTCAAAAGGTGTATGAATGGCAATAACGCAAAAGTTCATAGATGATTCGATAATCAAACTCAGCTTGGCGAGATACCTGGAACAGGCACTTTCACGTGCAGGTTTCTCAAGGGTCGAAATCCAGAAGACTCCAGTGCTCACCCGCATAACTGTTTATGTGCTTTTCCCTGGGCGCGTCATAGGAAGATCTGGCAGCACGATCAATGAGCTTACAGAGGCTGTCAAGAAAAACTTTTCAGTCGAGAATCCACAGATAAACGTCATGGAAGTCGAGAACAAGATGCTGGAGCCGCTTCTCGTGGCAAAGAGCATTGCAGAGAGGCTCGAGCGCGGCATAAACCCCAGAAGGCTCATACAATCAACGCTTAAGGAGATAATGGAGAACGGCGCACTTGGAGTCGAGATAGTTGCTAGTGGAAAACTCGCGGCGAAGGGCGCAAGGGCAAAGTCCATAAGAAAGGTCGTCGGCTACATACCCAAGGTTGGTGATGTAGTGAAGCTAGTCAACGAGGCGCACGTTTCTGCATATCCAAAATACGGTGCCATAGGCATCAAAGTCAGGATCGTCCCTCCAGGCACTGTGTTCCCTGGCGTGGAGATGAAGAAGGTAGAAATTCCAAGGTACATACTTACTAGCTGATTAGGGCTGTGTGCTAATGTACGGTCTAATAGCGGCGGGCATAATCGCATTCCTATCTTTGTTTGTGCCTGGAATACTGCTTGCGTTCGCACTTCTAAGGAAAACCGGACTGCGTTCCTTCGAAATAGCGGTCATAGGAATTACTTTCGGCCTTATAGCACCGGCCACTCTCACGTGGCTTGAGGCGTATCTGGAAAACTACATACACTTGTTCACCTTCTCACTGCCTTTGTTTGAGGTCAATGCCCTTCTGCTTACTGTAATTGGTGCAGCGATATGCTACAAGGATGGCGTATTCGGCGATTTCATAAAGTTTGCTAAGAAAGAGGAAGCGCAGCTTCAGAATGTTGCCGGCAGCGAGGCGCACCACACCGGCAAATCCAATACTGAAAAGATTGTGTGGGGCATACTGATTGTGTTGATGCTGCTCACGTTCCTTACCAGGATGCAGAGCATAGTTATAGCTCCGAAGTTCTATGAGTTCGACCCGTACTTCGACATGATGGACTCGGAGTACATACTCACGTACGGCCATCAGCTGCTCCTCGACCCTAGCTCTTGGCCGATCGTTGCCGCTGGCACGAACCACAGGCTGCAGCCCATAGTGCCGTACCTCGAGGCTTACTGGTACGGCCTTGCAAACTCGTTGAAGTTCCATTACACTACATTCAGCACCTCCCTGATGAGCTATGTCGGAAGCATATACCCTCCTATAACAGCAGCACTGCTTGTTTTTACAATATTCATGCTGCTCTATCACGAATACGACCCTGTGATAGGGTTGATAGGTGCTGGCCTCACTGCCGCGATGCCTGTGCTGTTCACTACTTTCATAGCAGGAGAGCAGCTCGTTGAGCCGTGGGGCATATTTACCCTGTTCTTCTTCTTCGCGACATACATGCTTGCCATCAAGAATCCAAAGAGCAAAAGGTTCGCCATACTCGCAGGAATAGCATTCGCATCGACATTCTTAGGTGCCCACTATTACACTGTGACTGCCGGAGTTCTTGCAGTTTATGTGGTGTTAGAGGGCATCATCGACATATTGCGTGGAGAGTCTCTTTACGATTTCTACAAGATGAACGCGATAGTGCTTGCGATTGTGATTGTGTTCTATGCGCTCTATGCGCCGTACGAGGCCACCCTGCAGAGCAACCTGTCAAGCATAATAGGCATTCCGATAATAATAGCTGCGCCTTTGTTTGCATTGATACTTGTTGCAGTGATCGACTTTGTGCCGAAGCTCTTGGCAAAGAACAAAGTGCTCATCAAGGAGTCGAATTTCTTCACTAACCTTGCATTCATGATGCTTATGTTGCTTGTGGTTTCAATTCTTGTCCTTACGACACGATTAGGAAAACCCGTGATGAGCTACATAGAGCTTAGCACTAGATTCACCACACCGTCAAAAGCGCTGTTCATGACTGTGCAGGAATTCGCGCCAACAGGCCCGCTCTATGACTTTTCAAGCGCTGGTTTCGGAGCCTTGGGTTCCCCAAACATCTCACTTGGCAACTCGATTGTGGCTCCTGTCTTCGTGTGGCTTGTATGCTTGGTTTCAATCACACTCATATTCCTATCTATAGGGTTCAGAAAGAGCAAGACAGGAATACTCTACATGTCAGTGGCGCTTCCTCTGATGGCCGCAGGATTTTCAGAAGTCAAGTACTTGCCCCACTTCGGGACTGCTTACATATTGCTTTTCGGAATAATGCTAGGTGAGGTGTTCTACCTTCTGAAGTACAACAGCTACAAATCATCAAACGTGAAGCGTTGGGATGTGGTGCTTCTGGTCGCATTCATACTGGGCTTTACCTCTTTGCTGCTTTCATTCGCACTTTACAGCTTCAATCCGCCGACTACAGTTGCGCTTGGGTTGATGTTCGTTGCGTTGCTGGTGTCTCTGATATATCTTACACGCTTCCACGTCCATGAAGACAGCCGTTATGATCTAGGCGCAATATACAAGGAGCACGGCTTCGAAGTTCAGGCAGCTGTCCTTGTCGGCCTTTTCTTCGTTTTCGGCTTTGTTCTGACGCTGATTGCGATTGCGTACCTCTTATTGTACCGGTATGAGATAAAGAAAGAAAGCACCAAGACCAACAGGGACTTGGTGATCATATGCATACTTCTGGCTGCATTCTCTTTCACATCAATACACACGTTCTTCTATGGTGAGATGAGTTCCATATGCCAAGCCGTCAGCGCAATGTTTGTGTACATGTCAAACGCTTCGAAAGCGTGCAACATCATCTCAAACAGCGGGAACTCTATGGGCTATGGCTTGTACTGCAACGCAATACCTGCATACTGGCTCAACGCGATGGCTTGGATAAGAGGAAACGTCGGGCCCAATGCGCCAAGAGTCCTTTCATGGTGGGACTATGGCGACTGGATAAATTGGTTCGGCAACGGCAACGCAGTCCTGCGCGGAGACAACTCTGTGGCAAAAGAGGACTACGCTACTGCAGCGCAGCTGGTTCTTGGATCAAGGTACAACTACACTCCGAAAGCGCTTGCCGATTACATGAACAAAAACCAATCAAGGTATCTTCTGGTGGATCAGGACTTGATATCAAAATGGCAGGCCCTTAACTTCCTTGCATGTGTGAACATCAACGCCACATCGATGGCATATGCCACTGCGCAAGGCAAAGAACAAAACCCACCAGTGCCGTACATGCTTGGCACGTCACAATGCGAAATGACGCATGACCCTCAATACGCATTGCTGCCTTTGGCTGCGCTCATATCTTCAAACACCTCTTCGGCGCAGCAGAGCCTTAACAACTACTGCTCGATATCTACGAGCAAAAGCATTCTGATCAGCGGATACCTTGTCATAGGCAATTCTGTTTCAAACACCACTGTATGTGTGAACGCGACGCCAAACAAGAATGGCGTCCTTACAGTGTACAACACCACAGGCACCAAGATAAACGCAGTCATACAGGCAAGCGACTATCTTGGCGTGGCCAATATAGGTGGAACGCAGTTTGTCGAGTATCTGATGATCTACCTTCCGAACGCTCCAAACTATACGATAACCAACGCTCCATCACAGTTCTACACATCAAACTTCTACAATGCGTTCTTCTTCGGATCGCTACCAGGATTCACGCAGGTCTATCCCACAAACACATTGGGCATCAACTTCGTGAACGGAACATATCCTGTGCGGATATTGGAGCTCAATAACTTCACCGGCTCGCTGCCGCCTGTGCCTCCAAAAGCGCCTTGGGTCATCAACAATTACACGATGCCGTGATATTGACGCAGCGAATGGCATAAATATTTTGTTCGTAATTAAGCATCACGTGGGCTCGTAGCTCAGCCTGGTTAGAGCGGCGGTCTTATAAGAAACTTCAAAAAAGTTTCACGAATAAGAAAGCCGTAGGTCGGGAGTTCAAATCTCCCCGGGCCCATCTCTGCTTACTAATTAGAATCATCCTGCTCTGCCGTATCGACCACATCTCTTAACAACTTCAGGAGCTCTTTCTTTGTAGTCTTAGATGATCTTTCTAGGCATGTCCTCGCGTTTGCAATGAGCTCTTGGGGCAATCTATCTGGTCCTTCGTAGACAACAAAGGCGCCAAATCCGTATTTGGGGTTTGCAAACCGTATGAGCCAATGCTCAGATGTGCTGCGAATAACAAGGCCTATGTATGTGCCATCGATGCGCTCAAGGAAACGCGGCTGCTGGACATCATCAAAAATCCGGGCGTCGTCAGAAATGGGCATATCTATTGGTATTCCCGTATCTTCATCAATTTCGTAGTAACCGCTCACGGCAGGATATGTTTGAACTTTTGACACATCCCCATCAAGTCGCATTCTTTTGTCTTCCTCCTGCCTGAACACACGGAATCCCTCGTCATCTATGATTATCATCGGAAGCATCTGCTCTTCCGGCTCGGTGCGCTCCAGTTCTGTTAAATGTATTGTGGAGCTATCAAGTAAGAGTGCCATATTTACCATGCCCTGGTATTGTTCCGGCACCTCAAATATCAAACCACAATATTTGACCTCTCTTCCGAACGGCACTCCGGGCGCTTCATGTATCACTATAGTGCTAGTCCACACATACTGTGGCATTGGTGCTGAGGAGCGGATCCATACATACCTATCTGGCGGCTCATCCGGATGGAAGTGGCTGCTATATTCAAGACTTAGAAAGCATCCGTCCACGAACTTGTTGTCTGCTATTTTTTTACTCTGCTCTGTACCCTCCGCATTTTGCCTGTGCAAAGTTGCCAAAACCTCATATCCGCCAACATTATCTTGCACGTTTATGTGTATTTTTCGCTGTGTTGTGACTTCTGTGCTGGCCATTTTATCTAGCAATAGTATATAATTTCCAGATATATATTTCTGCCGTTTTTGACAATTTCATCGAGAAAATTTGTTGGAACGATCTTTGCTGATATCTACCGCAACTAAATACCTCATATTTGCTGTTTAATGTACAGGCATGCTCGTACAGTCGTCTGGTGATTGATGTTTCTTGTTGTTTTGACTAAGGTGACTTGTCTCGACGCTGCAGTTTAGGGTACTTCCGCTATTGCCAGTCTGAGCGAAACTTAGTTAAATGTGCCTAGTTTAAAATTGCGTGCGCCTGTGATTACATACAGACAAAACTTACGATAATAATCGCAAAAAACGAGTCAGACTACGTCGCGTACTGTGATGAGTTGGGCATAGCTCGAAGAGGCAGTACGCCTTCTGAGGCAAAGGCGGGTGTAGAGACTGCGATAATCGCGTATCTGAAAGGGATGGGTGCTATAAAGAAGCATGCGCAACTGAATTGAGGTGTTTTATGGAAGAGTGTATTTTCTGTGCGTTGAGGGATCAAGGCCTAAAAACTGCGTTGTACGAGGACGAAACATGCTTTGTTATTCTTGACAAGTTTCCGGCAGAGCGTGGTCATGTGCTTGTGATAGCTAAAAGTCACAACGAGAGCATCCTGGATTCCCCTGATCCGATAGTTGAGCATGCGTTCGTGGTCGCAAAGAGATACGTTGCGCTGTGCATAGACAAGCTCAACGCGACAGGCGTGAGCGTGGTCACAAACACAGGGAGAGACGCAGGCCAAGCCGTGTTCCACTTTCACGTTCATGTAATACCGAAGTATCCAAAAAGGCCATACAACGAGCGATACACGGGCAGGACGGAGATCATGCCTGACGACGTGGCCGAGCTATCAAAACTGCTAAGTTTGCGTCAGTAGTGCACGTGCCTTTCTGTGCCGCACGCAAGGCATTTGTAGACCACATACCTTTTGCTGCTTGCAACTCTGACAGACACGCTCAGTCCAGGAATCAGAACCGAATCACACTTTTTGCACACGCTGTTCTTTACCGATTTTGGCAGCTTCATCCTGGAATGTGTGCTCAGTCTCTTAATATGCCTTACATACTCCCTAGACATTTTCATGTCTGTGGCTGCACACTCTTTCGCAAGCTTAAATAATACGTCGATGCGCTCGCTTGCTATCTCGCTGGATAGGAGTCGCTTGTTTGCAGGCATCTATATTACGCCTATGCTCTGAAGGATCTGAGGCATCACGCTATCTATCTGCACATAGCTGCTGATTGTCATGAGGTTCCCAGCTATCTCTACGCCCTGCTCAGAAGGCATGCCACGGAATAGCTGGACGAGCCTCTTTGTCTCATCGTCTGCAACTGCAATTTTCCTGTTACTGATGATGTTCGCCCTAGCAGGTATCTTTACCGCGTTTCCTACAGCTATTATTGCCTTCTTCCTGTTATCGAATGCTAGTATGAGGTCTAGCAGAGGCCTGTAGTCGTATATTTTGTAAGATTCAATTCCCTTGCCATCCACAAGCACTATGCCGTCATAGTCGTCTACAGTCACCTTTCCAGTGTTTATTTCAGGAGCGTAAACTGCGCCATGGTTGCCTACGCAATCCTTCTTGCTATAGCTTGTTATCTTGTTCTCGACGTTCCATCTGTCAAGGAAAAGTTTGACTCTTGCAACTGACTCATCACGAAACTCCTTCGGCGTTATGAATATCAAGAGCCTCATTCTATATCAACTTCGGAATTTCCTTTTCGTCTATGATTCCATGTACGGTGCCAGGTAATACGCGAGCACAGCCTCTCCTATTTTGTAGTCTATCCTTATCGGCTCCTCCGTCTTGAGCGACAGGACGACGTTCGAGCTTTGTGGGCATGCGCTGATCATTCTTTCAAGATAGTCCAGATTGAAAGTGGCGCCTGTGGGCTTCTTTACATCTATCTTCTTCACTGCGTCTGCAGTGCCTGAATGCTCCTCCTCGAGCTCGCCTGCATCGCCTTTAGCCACTACAACAAATGAGTTATTGTCGGTCTTGAAGCCTATGTATGTGGAAAGCAGGTTCGCGTCTTTTAGCATCTCCTTGAGATTGTCTGATTTAACCTCCACAACCGCATCAAACTCTATCTTCGGTTCCTTGTCGACGGCTTCCTTTCTGGTTTCTATCATTGGTAGTCTGTAGCGCCTTCTGCTGTTCTGGCTTATGAACTCTATTGTGAACTTGTTGTCCTTCTCTTTCATGACGAGCTGCTCGTTACTTCTAGAGCTGTTGAGTATCTTGCTCAGGTTGTCGATGTTAAGTCCGACTGTTGCTGTCTTCTCCACATCGTACTTGGAGAACGCCTTGTTTGGTATTGAGAAAGAGACAAGGCTTATTCCTGATGGATCCATCGCCTTTAGAGAAACCCCCTCTTTCGTTATGCTAAACGTGCCCTCGTCAATAAGGCCCACTATAGAATCTATACAGGCTTTCCAGTATCGTGCGTCGTCTATCTTTAACTCGAACATCTGCTTACCCCGGTGCACTAATATGCCAATAAAGGAATAAAAGCATATGGCTGTCCGCTCTGTATCTGAGAACATCGTCTAAAAACTGTGCACGCACCAGCGGCACGCTCGGCTTTTGTCAAAGCGCTTCAGACGCAGTTCATAAAAGCAAGATTTATATATCAGAATAAACACTCACCTATTCGTGATATGAATGGCCGAAATGTTCAGTAAACGCAGTGCGTCGTTACATGAGTTTGACGGAGTGTTGATACCTGTTAAAGAAATGACGTTTAATGAGATGAAAGCCACGGTTAAGTCTCTACGAAATTCAGGAGTAAATATGCACGTAGCTGATTACGACACACTTGCTTTCCTCGCTTATGATAAGAAGTCCGTGAACAAGGCTGTTCTGGAATTGCTGGACAAATGCGAAGTCATGACTGAAGACATCTGCAGCGCCCTTAGCGGGCCGTATGAACGAGATCCGAGGTCAAGAGACATCACTCCCGTAACTCCTGAATATTGGGCTCTGCTTCCTGACTCGAGGAGAGTGTGGGCATACCAAGGGGAAGGTGTAGTTACTGTAAGTAAAGGCGTTTTCATAAACTATGACCGGATTCCTGGGATAAGCATATCTGCTGAATCTGATCCAAAAACTGCTAGGTTCAAGTTTGTCCTTGTACGTGACGATGAACCTACTCCTATACAAGCAATCAGTGCCGAAACCACAGACGAGGCTCGCCATGGCTTTTTAAGGAGCTCCGATTTTGACTCCAAGAAGCCGACTCAAGGCCCCAATCCGTATTGGGATTAACTCTGCTGCTTGTTATGCAGTGGGCAGCGTCACACCAAAGTTATTGCTAACTGGTCGAAATCCTGAAATAATTACATGTCTTTTTAAACTTGGACAAACATGTATTCAGAAGAAGGCATCAGAACTTGCAATAATGAAATTCTCTGGCAGGAAATAAATGCTGCTAAAAACGAGTTAGATTATTGTGAGCATGCTAGAAGACACCTACACACTTTTCCTCAGGGAAATGCTCATTTTCAAGAAGAGCATAGTTGCCAACTTCCTGAGGGCTCTGATATTTCCCATCATGTTCATCATATTTATGAGTGCAGCAGGCGGCACTCCAAAGAACGTGCCGATCGCGGTGGTCAACTATGACAACGGACCAATCGCATTGAGCTTCATAAACCAGTTGCAAGCTGGTAGCAACATCAAAATCATCAGCTATACCACACAACAGCAGGCTATGGGGCTTCTTTCACAAGGCAGCATAGATGCTGTTGTGGTGATTCCTAAAGGTTTCTCATCAAACGCCACTTCTGATGTTTATGTGTATCTTGATGGCTCCCAGCCGCAATCCGCAGATGTTGTGAGCAATTTCATTACTCTTCTGGCTGCCAAGTTCGACACACGTGTTGCCTTTCAAAGCGCACCGCGCTCTGCCGCTCCAGGCACAGTGTCCATACTAAGCAACTATGTCTATGGTGCTGGTAACAACTACAAGAGCTACGCTGTTGGCGGGATTATTATAATGGTGGCTGCATTTGGATCTGTATTCGGAACTGGATTTACCATACTGAGCGACAGACAACTCGGCAACCTCAAGGCTTTCATCATAGCTCCGATACGCAGGTCCGCGATATTGCTCAGCAAGATTATGTACGGTACCATGCAATCCGTTTTCAGCGCTTACATAGGTCTGGGTGTGGGCCTGCTCTTCGGAGCAAAGATTACAACTGGTGCACTCGGTTTCGTGGAACTGCTTTGGATAATACTCCTTACCAGCTTGGGCTTCGGTGCGCTTTCTGTGGCTCTAGCATCAAGAATTAAGCAGCTGCAGACCTATGCATTGATATCGCTAACTGTGACTTTGCCGCTTTCATTCATTGGAGGTGCTTTTATTCCTATAAATCTTCTTCCACCTTTCTTGCAATCCACAGTAATAGTGAACCCGACGTACTATGCGATAAACGCGGTAAGAGATATAATGATAAAAGGCTCTTTACCTCTCAATATTTTAGTTGTGGACAGTCTGGCGCTAATCCTTTTCGCAATAATAATGACGATCATAGCTGCCATTCTCTTCAGACAGACGAGTGAGCAGCTCGGATAAATTTCGCCGCAGTTTTCTGGTATTTCCTGCTTCTTTACACAATTCGTTTTTGAAAAGCAGAATGGGGCTGCTGAGATTTGAACTCAGATTACTAGCGCCCGAGGCTAGCCGTCTGCCAGGTTAGCTTACAACCCCCTATTTATATTTACGGCGGGATAAGTTATAATTATCTGCTGATGCGTGTTAGTTCTGCTGTGGGTGTCTGCAATGGACCAAAAGATCCTGGATTTTGCCTACAAATACCCCTTCTCAGACGAGGCAAAGGCACTGATTGCAGAGATGGGCGAAATCAAGCTGGACCGCAGATACCTTGAGGCGGGCAAGAAGCACATCAATGATGCGTTGAACGGCAGCCTACCGTACCGGGCAACGGGCATGACAAGTGCCAAGACCGATTATTTGCTTACGTACCTTTACTCCAGGATGCTGCTGAGCGCTACGATGAACCGACACCTGATCAAGCAATACTGTACTGCGGAGGCTGCTAGATCGTCTATTGCTCTTTCCAGTTCAGACATAAAGGAGATAGAAGAGGTTGTGAAGGGGCTCGGAATACCTATGAATGTGCAACCTTTCAGCAAAACGCTTGCACTCTCGATACGGTTCGACGCATTCCTTGCACTATCGAAGGATTCAAAAGAGCTTGAGCTTTCCAACCAGAAGCTAAGCAACGGATTCGTGTCTCTTGAACTGGGCAGGGCGCTGGCCCTTCTCGAGAAGGCGATGTGCAGCAGAATGAGCAAAGGCTTTCCCATAGGCACAGAACAGCTTCCAAAAGAAGTGGTCGAATACGCCAAAGGCATAAGACCTTTGGCTGACACCACGCAAAAAGTGCGTGCAGCCGGCGCGTCAAGCTGGGTGGAGAAGCTGCTCACCACTCCCATACCTGACGTGAGGCACAGGACTGTCAATCTCATACTCGCGCCCTATCTTGTGAACTCGCGCGGAATGACTGTCGAGCAGGCGACCAAGGCCATAGTCGAGTATATAGAAAAATGCAAGGCGATAAATCCTGCAACCAAGGTGACTGAGCGCTACATAGCGTACCAGTGCGCTTATGCAAAGAAGAGGGGTCTCAAGCCTCTCTCATACGACCGCGCCAAGGATTTGCTGGGAGATGTCGTGGATATGGGCATTTCAAAATAAGTGATGTCATGGATGTGAAAAAACTGTGCCACATATGCAGCAGAATCGCGACGCAGACCTGCAAGCTGTGCGGTAGGCCTGTGTGCGAGAAGCACATGGGTAAGCGTGGAATTTGCGTTTCGTGCGCTAGAGGCCTGTCATGAGTAAGGAATATATACTTTGTTTTCCATATACTATCGCCAGACGGTAATAGGGACAGGGTACTGCCCAAACCCATTCCGAACTTGGAAGCTAAACCTGTCTACGATATGTGTGTACTGCCTTTGGGCGGGAAAGCATGTTGCTGTTTGGCATTTCTGCTCAATCTGCTGCAAAACAATGCGTCAATCATTTCGAAGTTAGGATTCTAGACCTATTTCTTGAGAAATCTAATGCCTGTCTAACAAGATCCTCATCTACAGGGGTCACATACTGGCGTTCAAACCGTGCCATCGTCCCTATCTTTATAGGGAGACAGTATCTCGCTTTGCCTCCTGATGCCTTTTTATCCAACATTGTGGCTCTTATTATATCTCCAACCTTTATTCCCGAAGGTATTTTCGTAGGTAGATGGAATTTATCAAGCAATCTCTCTGCTCTGCTTATGTCCCTTAATGGGAAATCTGTTATTTCATTTGCTATTCTTAGTGCAGGGAGTATGCCCATCGCAACGCAGTATCCGTGGGGGATAGTGTAATTGCTCAACATCTCAACAGCATGACCTATGGTGTGCCCTAGATTCAGTATTCTTCTCAGACTTTTCTCATAAGGGTCTATTTCTACAACAGTCCCTTTGATTCTGCAATTTGTTTCTACCAACTTAAACAAGGCCTCATCTGTCATTCTTAAAATATCTGCAGTATTTTTCTCAAGATAATCGAAGAAAGTCGAATCCCATATTATCGCATGTTTGACCGTCTCTGCCACACCACAAGCGTATTGTTTGGGGGGTAGCGTCTTCAGCGCCAGAGGGTCTGTGTATATGATCTCAGGCTGCTTGACAGCGCCGAATAAGTTCTTGCCGTATTTTGTGTCGATGCCGGTCTTTCCTCCTATTGAAGAATCTGCTTGTGCTACCAATGTTGTTGGTATCTGGATGAGTGGAACTCCTCTGTTGAAGCCTGCGGCGACAAATCCTGCCAGATCCCCGACAACTCCACCACCTAAAGCCATTATTATCGTGTCCCTTCCAAAACCACTGGCGGACAGCTCATTTACAAGATATTCGAGAACCTCGAAGCTCTTGGACTGCTCTCCTGCAGGGAAAACGATGCGCTTAGCCATGAAGCCCGCATCAGTAAGGCCTTTTTCGAGCAAGGTGCCATAAATGGCAGACACATTGGTGTCTGTTATAAGTGCAATTCGATCTCCCAAGTTTCTTTCTTTCAAATCTTCGGGTATTTTGGATAGAAGTCCGTTTTCGATTATGATAGGATAGGACTGATTTTCTTCTTTTCTTAAGGTTATCCCTAGCGTCGTCTGTCCATCCGATTTGCTTATTGTGACCATTCAATCACGACGTGCAGCCAATAGGCCATAAGCAAGCATGATGAGCCTCTCAGTCTCCTCCCAGCCGATACACGAGTCGGTAATTGATTTCTCAGTATCTAACGCGCTACGGTCAAATCCATGAAGGTCTTCCGGAATATCTTGCTTGCCCTCTTTGATATTGGATTCCAGCATCAATCCCATAATTCCTGTATTGCCATTTACTATCTGTCCTATTACGTTTTCAAAGACCCCTGGCTGCTTTCTGTAATCCTTTCCTGAATTTCCGTGGCTGCAGTCAACCATTATGGCCGGTTCAAGCGGTTTATGGGGCTCAAGCTCTTTATGCAATAACAAACTCAGAGCGTTTTCTACGCTGGGGCTGTCGTAATTAGGGCCGCTGTCGCCTCCCCTAAGTACTAGGAATGTGTGCGGGTTTCCGCGAGTATGGACAATCGCAGCCCGTCCATCCATGTCTATTCCTGGGAATGCACAAGGTTGCCTGGATACAAGTATGGCATTGGCTGCCACCTCCACATTGCCTGCTGTGTTGTTTTTCACTCCAGTAGGCATGGATAGGCCTGAAGCTAGCCATTGGTGCACAGGGTCCAAGCTTCTAGCGCCTATAAACCCGCACGATATAAGGTCTCCGATGTGCTGAGGTATGTTCAGGTCTAGAAACTCTGTCGCAGACGGGAGGCCTTTATCCGCATTATACTTTAACAAACCTCTGGCGATGTGCAGTCCTTCATTTATCTTTTCTTCACCAGAGAGGTGCGGATCGTAAATCACACCTCTCCAACCTCCTTTTGTCCTAGGTTTCTCGAAATAAGTGCGCATCACAAGCACAATCTCTGGCGCAACTTTTTTTGCCAAATCCGCTAGCATATCCGAATATTTCCTTGCAGCTTCGATATCGAAGATGGAACAAGGGCCTACTATGACGACTATCGGATGCTTTCTGCCTGCTGCCGCAGCTTCGAATATATCTGTGATCGTCTGCCTGCAGTCTCTAACGGTCTTTTCTGCTGCTCGCCCTGCGGGTATATCCTGTATGAGCGCATTTGGTGGTATAAGTGTCGTGTAGTCGCTAACGTTAATATCTGCATTTCGCAATTTGGGCATCGCTTTTGGCATGATATCACATATTGTGTTGTTGGCCTGTTATTTCTACAGATTTAATAGGATCTGCTTCCGGCTTTTTCTACAGAACTCCTTACGTAGCAGAGGTCGAGTTTAGATACTTAATGCTTTTGTGCCAGCTTTTCACACTATTGGCGTTTGATGCAAAGCCATATATATCTTCGACACGTGATACTTTCAACTGAATACAGCGTTTTTTATGGCTGGAAAAGAATTGGATAATAAACTAGTCGCAGCGGTACGAATACGTGGCAGAGTCGGAGTTCGTGCCGCAACGGCCGAGACCCTTGCCAGGCTTAGGTTAGGCAAACCTAATGCATGCGCTCTTATAAGGGCAAACGCCGCATACATGGGGATGCTGAAGAAGTGCAACAACTACATACAGTATGGCGAGATCGACAACGCGACTCTCGAAAAGCTGCTTGGCAAGCACGCAAGCGGCGTCGATGCAAAAGCGGTACTGGACGGCAGCTATTCTCTCCAAGAGCTCAGGAAAAGCATGCCATTCATGCTTCATGGGCCAAGGCATGGCTATAGGAGAAGCACAAAGAAGGGATATGCGCAGGGCGGTTCATTGGGTTATGCCGGTGCTGCAATAAATGAACTCATAACTCGTATGGTGTGATTATGGTCGTAAGAAGCAAGAAGCGCAACAGAAAGTACTTGGGAACAAGACGCTGGGGTGCAGGCAACATAAAGAACGCCAGAGGCAAGGGAAGCCGCGGCGGAGTGGGCATGGCCGGTTCAAGGAAGCACAAGTTCACATTTCTGACCGCTAAAGCGCCGTGGCTGATAAAGCAGCACGGCTTTTCAAACTGGAAGCCAAAGAAACCAGACGAGATAACCTTGCGCCAGATAGACGGAATGATCTGCAATTCCACAGAGCAGAATCCTTCAATAGTGCTCAAGAATTGCAAGGTGCTCAGCAATGGATCAATAAGCAAGCCGGCAACGATAAAAGCACATGCGTTCTCCGAAAAAGCAATCGAAAAGATAAAGAAAGCAGGCGGAGATGCGGTTGTGCTACAGTGATATTTCATGGCGGATGCGCTCAACATAGCTTTTTTTACTGACTCTTTTCTACCTGCAACCGATGGTGTGGTCACCTCTTTGCTTGGTTTCAGGAAGGAACTCGAGCGGCGCGGGCATAACGTGTACATATTCGCCAGCGGCAATGCAAGCACAAAGCGTATGGTCGAAAAGGACAAGAAAGTCTTCGTCATGCGCGGCATGCGCTTCAAGAAGTACCCCCAGTACAATCTGGCACTATTCCCGTTCATGGCATCGAGCAAGCTGAAGAGCATAAACATAGATGTGATTCACGCCCAGACACCGTTCATACTCGGCATGTATGCGCTCTTCTTTGCGAAGTCCAACAAGATCCCGATAGTGGGCTCTTTCCACACACTTTTTACAAACAAGTCTGTGATAAAGGAGTACACTACCAGCAGCAAGATGCTCATAAAGCTTCTGGTAAAGTATGCCTGGCCTTATGCGCGTTTCTTCTATTCAAAGTGTGACGAGGTAATATCCCCGAGTAACACCATGCAGGGAATTCTGGAGCGGCATAGCATCGATAACATCCATACAGTGCCCAACGGCATAGACCTCGAAAGGTTCAATCGCAGAGTCGACGGAAGCGCTGTTAGGGCAAGCCTCATCAGGAACAGCGACCAGAAGATTGTGCTTTATGTCGGCAGGCTGAGCAAGGAGAAGCGCATAGACACCCTGCTAAGGGCCGCAAAGCTTCTGAAGAATAAGAACATACTGTTCGTAATAGGCGGCACCGGCCCCGCGGCTCCGCTGTATCAGAGAATGGCGCAGAACATGCACCTCAACAACGTCAAGTTCGTCGGCTTCATAAGCGACAACGACCTGCCAAAGTACTATGCAGCCTGCGATCTCTTCTGCCTGCCTTCGACGTTCGACACACAAGGGATCGTGTCGATAGAAGCCATGGCTTGCAACAAACCTGTCGTCGGCGCAAACTATTTGGCGCTGAAAGAACTCATAAATAACGGCAAAAATGGCGAAAAATTCGTTCCTTTAGACTCACACTCGTGTGCACAAAAGATAGAGAAGGTTTTAAATCACATAGACTCCTATAATGAAATGCTTAATACTGCAAAGCAGTACTCGATAGCACGCACAACAGACTTGTTGCTTGACGTCTATAAGGAAGCGATTGAAGGTTCAAGAAATTCATCATAGTGTGATTCCCTGACAGAAAATGGAACTATAAAGGTCGAAAGCGAAGCGCTTAAGGTAGGTCAGAGTACCGAGAAGGAAAGTAAGAACGTAGAGCAGCCGGTCAAAGAGGCTGCTAAAGTCCAGCAGGTCCAAGAAGGCAAACTATCTCTCAACGAACTCGTGAAGGAGTCTCACAACGAGCATGCAAACGAGTTGATGCAGCAGATATACGAGCTGAGGAAGCAGCGCGGCAAGCTTATAGGCCTATCAAGGCACGCAAAGCGCATTATTCCCTACAAAGAGGCAGAGGCACGGGCCATCGAAGCCATGATAAATCCTGCACACATCAGGGCCGCCAATGGGAAAGTCGTGTATTTAAAGAAGCTCAAAAAGTCGCTGGAGTTCAAGATCTCTACAGAGGCATCGTCCCTGAGCGCCGAACGCGAACTCGTAAAGCGCATAAATGAAGTAAGCGTAGAACTGGACAAGGCTCTAGAGCCACTGCGGCTGAAGCGCAGGCTGGAGCAGCTAAATCTGATGCTGAGAAGCAGAAGGAGATCATGGCGAGCTCCACGAAGGAATGCATAGATTTGGACATTAAGATAGACAAACTCTACTTCGAGCTCAAGAAGACTCTGGGCATAACAAACACGCACAAAGCCGTCCGCAAACCAAACAAAGCAACCGCAGCGCCCCAGACGATCAACCTTGAGGATATAGCTGTGATAAAGAAGATAGGGAAGTAGAAAGTAAAGTATAAAGTAGATAAGAATCGGATGAGTAATTGAAAGTTTCTTTTTTCGGAGCAGCACAGGAAGTTGGTAGGAGCTGTATAATGATAAGCAGCGGAAACACCTCGATACTTCTTGATGCAGGAATAAAATTAGGGGAGACAGAACAGCTCCCTACAATACCAGATGCGCTTCTCAAGCGCATCGATGCGGTATTCATAACGCATGCACACTTGGACCACAGCGGTTACCTTCCGCACATATTCAGCGCAGGATATACTGGCAAAGTGTACGCCACTAAGCCTACGCTCGAGCTGGTTAATGTGATGATTGCAGACTACATGCACATATCGAATCCTAGCAACGTAAGCAAGGATGGCCTTGCAAGGATGCACAAGAGCTATGAGATAGTGGAGTATGGCGAGACTGTCAAAGTCAAAGACCTGAATGTAACGCTGTTGCCTGCAGGCCACATACTCGGAAGCGCGATGCTGTATGTCAGCGATGGCAAGCAGAGGCTGCTTTATACCGGAGACATAAATCTCTCAAAGACTCGGCTTCTTGATGGCGCAGACACCAAGAACATCACTGCCGAGACGCTAATCACGGAGAGCACGTACGGCGCGAAGGAAGACATAGCCCCTTCTGAAGGGGTGGTCGCAAAGCAGCATGCTCACAGACATAAAGGAAACGCTCCTCAACGGGAACAAGGTGATCATACCCTCTTTCGCAGTCGGAAAAGCGCAAGAGGTCCTTCTGCTGCTTGACGACTTTATGAATTCAGGGGCACTGCCCAAGGTCCCAATCTATATCGACGGAATGATAAACAAGTCGATGCGTATACACAGGCACAATGTGATATATTGCAGGAAGGAGCTGCAGCGAAAGATACTGATGAGCGACTCTGACCCGTTCAAGAGCAGCAATTTCTTCCCTATTGAGACGCGCCAGGCACGAAGCAAGGCTGCAAGCGAAGAAACCGCAAGCATAATAGTGACGACGAGCGGCATGCTCAAGGGCGGGCCTGTCATATTCTACTTGCGAAAACTCGCAGGAAACCCTGGAAACAAGATCGTCGTTGTCGGATATCAGGCCGAAGGGACGCCTGGACGTGCGCTGAAGAACGGAGCCACTGCTCTCAAATTCGAAAATGTCACGGTGCCGATAAAGCTGGAAGTAAGGAGCTATCATCTTTCAGGCCATGCTGACCGACCTCACCTTGAAGCGATGATAAGGTCCATAAAGATGCTGAAGAACGTTTTCATAATTCACGGCGAAAAAGGCAAGTCTGAGGCTCTGAGCAATGACATACAGAAGAATTTCAGGGTAATCGTACCCGGGCTGGGCGAAGAGTACGATGTGTAGATGTTGAGACGACTCTATCAAGGCAACCGCATGGTAGGTGCGGTAAAGTCTTCACCTGACGATTTTGTAGTTGAGGAAATAGTGCCTACAGGTGCGGTTCTAGAAGTGGGCAAGAAATACGACCCGGGCGCGCTTGGAATCGAGGAGAAGCAAGGCAAGTTCTGCATATTCATCATGCAAAAAAGGAACTGGAACACGGCCCAGGCCCTAAGAGAGGTATCCAAAAAGCTTGCGAGAGGGCTTCGGTCTATGGGTTTTGCCGGAACAAAAGACAGGATGGCCGTATCGACCCAATTATGCAGTGCGTTCGCGGCAGTGCCATCCCAACTGGCTAACATCCACATAAAGGACATCGAGATAAACGGTGCATGGGCCGGCGACACCCAGATAGAAATAGGTGGCCTGTTAGGCAACAGGTTCACAGTAACAGTAAGGAACGCGTCTGGCCAGGACAATATTCCAAATGCGCTCAACGCGCTCAATGGATTATTTCCGAACTATTTTGGAGAGCAGAGATTCGGGTTTCGAAACAATAACGTCGACATAGGCATATCGATACTAAAGTCCGATTTCGAAGGCGCGGCCATGAAGTTCCTGACAGACACAGACAACGAGCAGCGGCAGGACGCTGTCGATGCCAGGCACAAACTGGCCGAAACACAAGATTTCAAGGCAGCACTGCAATACTTTCCAAGATATCTCAAATACGAAAGGACAATGATCGAATACCTGTCGAGGTTCCCTGGAAACTATGCGAATGCGATAAGGAAGCTACCAAGGTCCCTCTCTCTCATGTTTGTGCACTCAGTAGAGGATCGCATATTCAACGAAGAGCTGGTGCAACGTGTCGAGAGTGGGATGACCTCTCCAATGGAGGACGAGCTCGTCTGCCTGCCGAACAATTACGGGTTCCCGGACATCAAAACCGTGTGCCGCTACAATTCTGGAATGGGTAAGGCTTTCCTAGTGGGCAACATGGTGGGTTATGATACCAAGGAGCTTACAATATCGGAAGGCAAGCTTCTGGAAGCGTTTGGGATAAGTCTCGAGTCGTTCAAGCTGGACCATATGAAAGAATTGAACTGTAAAGGCGCTTTCAGGCCGCTGTTCGCCCCATACAAGTGGATTTCGTCAGAGACGGGCCAAGACAACGCCGTGCTGAAGTTCGAGTTGCCAGCAGGATCATACGCCACAGTGCTGCTGGACGAGCTTGTTGCTTCAAAGATAAGCGAAGAAGGCAACTGATACCATGCGCATAAATGTCACTGTGACTCCGAACGCGAAGACGGCAGCGCTCATCAAATTGGATGAATCAAATTACAAGGCCAAGGTCAATGCCCGTGCCTCTGAAGGCAAAGCCAACTTTAGGCTCATAGAAATGCTGGCAAGCCATTTTAACGTCCCAAAATCGCACGTATTGATAGTGCGCGGCCTCAAAGGCAGAGAGAAGGCGGTCGAAATCACTGTTTGATTTGCAACTTCTAGTGCCATCAATGCTTACAATGTCTATTGGTGCATTTTCAGACCATTCCTTATTTTAATGACATTCCTGGCTTGGCTTGATCCTCCTTTTTCCCATTTTTGCTTGATCCGAACAAGTTGGTAAACAGATCTACGAGGAAAACATCTCTTCTCTCTTCATTGGCACGTTCCTGGAGCTCTTCACTCAAGACCTTATCGTCCAATCCAAAATCTATGGCGAGTTCCGATTCAGGAATGTCAAAGTACTCGTGGGTGTCCATTACTTTCCTCAAGAGTGGATCCAGGTCTTTTTCCACTGGCGTTTCTTGCGCTTTAGTGTTGGACTTCTTTTCAATACTGGGCACAAATATCAATGCAGATGTCGTGTGGTTCAGATATATAACTTTTTTGTTGGCCCAACTTAATTCTACCAATACTCTTCCTGTACACAACGACGTACTGCCTGTCATGGTCGCGTTTTTAGGCTATATATTTATGATGGATGCGCCAGGGTTGGGATTTGAACCCAAAATGCCGCGAGGCGGCAACCAGATCTCGAGTTTCGCCATAATGCTACTGGCGCGTTGCCGGATTCCGCCACCCTGGCTAATAAGCAAATCGCTTAAAGCCTTAGTGCTCGTAATTAATATATCTTAAGCTTTAACGGTGCACATTGCGGGTAAGATATAATGGTTGACACGACTAGTGGAGTTGCCGGGAAGTTCTCCTTTAGGATATTTACTGTACTTCTTTTTGCCGTGCTTACAGTCAGCGGTGCCGCCTTCGCAGTGTATATGCTTTTGACATCCACTGACCTGAGCATGATGTTGCTTGCCGCAATGTTCTTGGTTCTGGCGGTAGTCAGCGGATTCTTCAACATCACTTCCGCAATGCTGTACTATCGATCGTACTTCTACAATGATTATATAAAAAGTATAAGCGAAGGCCTTCCCCTCATGAAAGACTTCCCTACTGTTGCTATCGTTGTCCCCGTCTATAATGAGAACGTCGGAATGGTCAAGAGGAACCTTCTTCATTTGAAGAGCATAGATTATCCAAAAAACAAGATACGCTTCTACATTGCCGATGACTCCACTAAACCCCATATTGTGGAGGAACTGCGCAATTTCAGCAACAGCAACGGAATAGCGTTCATGCATCGTAACGACAGATCTGGATTTAAGGCAGGCGCATTCAACAACATGCTTAAGCGCGCAAACGAGGAATTCATCGCGATATTTGACGCTGACGAATATCTCACAAACAAGAGCTTCCTGAAGGAGATAATGCCCTACTTTTCAGACAAACAAGTTGCATATGTTCAGACCAGAAAAAGCAGCTTCAACGGCACGTTCTTCTCAGATTCGATAAAACTGTTCGACGACTTCTTCTTCACTTTCATACAGCCTGCAAGGGCGTTCAACAACACGGCGATCTTTGCAGGATCTTGTGGTGTGATACGCCGATCAGCACTGGATAAGATCGGCGGATTTCCTGAATACGTGGTGGAAGACACCTTCTTCAGCTTCGAATCTGATGTCAACAATTACAAGGGCTTGTACGTACCGAAAATATATGCTTACGGTGCGCCGATAACTACCTTCACTGCGCTCGCCAGGCAGCAATGGCGCTACAATTATGGAGATACACAATTTCTGAGGTATTTTCTTGATAAAATCTTCTCCAAGAAGTCACAACTGGGTCCGCATATCTCGAAAGTCGACTATGTGGCTCACGGATTCGGCCTCAATTATCTTTCAGTTATCCTGGTGGTATCCACCGTTGCCTCTGTTTTCATAGTGTTCTCCAATTTTGCGTTCGCACATATGTCAATACCACAAATACTAAAGGCGAACAGCATGTACCAGGGTGTGGAGCTGCTGGGTTTCTCGACGTTTCTTTTGTCCCTTATGGTGCCAGTGCTGCTGACAAAAGTCTATTTCAAATCAATAAGCAAGGGTATGATGGTTTTTGTCCTAAACTTTGCGCTTGCTATAGTTCGGTTTAAAGCAGCTATTGCGGCAATGTTGGGTGTTAGTCCTTCAATGCAATGGCGCAACGTCAGGGAGCGCGATAGGCACAGTGCGGCACTCTCCTTGTCCAACACGTCTGCCGAGATAGGTTTTGCATCCGTGATGTTTGCTGCCGGCTATGTGGCATTCTATTTCAATAACATTACTGGCAGCCTGTGGCTTGCCTGGTATGGCGTCATGTATCTGGCCGCAACATTGCTCCTCTACAAATATGGTTGAATGATCTACATTAAAAAATACCCTACGGACAACGGCGTGATTCTCGCCATGTGTGATGCCGACCTGATAGACAAAGTGCTCACTGAAGGCGACATCGAAATAAACATAAAGGACTATTCCGGTTTCTACAAGGGTGACCTCGTAGATGTCAAGAAGTGCCAAAGACGTCATAAACGCAGAAACAATACACTCAGTCAACGCCGTAGGCAAAGAAGCTGTTAGTGCCGCAATAGAAAACTCGATTATAGAAAAAGGGCACGTCAAGAGAATAAATGACATTCCGTATGCACAGGCGTACAGCGTAAAGTATTAGGTTGGTGCGGCTACCAACTGCTTATTAAGCTATCTTTGGCATTAATGCCTGATTTTATGACAGAGTATGAGGATTGGAATAAGCTCGGTGAAGATACTAAGGATCTAGAAAGGGCCAGGCAATCGATGGTCGAAGAGCTGCAGGCCATAGACTGGTATCAGGAACGGATAGACCTGACCAAGAACGCATCTCTAAGAAAGATCCTTGAGCACAACAGAGACGAAGAAAAAGAGCATGCAGCAATGCTCATGGAATGGGTACGCAATAATGATCCTGTGCAGAACAAGGCATTCTCTGAGCACGACTGATGAAGTGCCTGTTTCAAAGACTGTGCAGTAGTTTTCCCTGCTAGTGTGATTGTATGATTCAAAAGGGCGCGTGGTCTTTAGGCGATGCAGTCATACCCGAACACTATGTGATAAAGATAGAGCCGAATCTCTCCACCTTTGTTTTTTATGGTCAGGAAACTATTCATGTCTTCGTCAGGAAATCGACAGACCGGATAACTCTGAATTCAAAAAATCTTGAGATACTCTCTGCATCTGCGACATCAGGTGGACGGACGTATGGTGCTCGGCTGTCTATCAACAAGGTCAAGGAGGAAATCACATTGCACCTCCTACATCGAGTGAAGGGCAAAGTGAAGATCGACATAAATTTCTCAGGGCGCAACGAAGACAAGCTTTATGGCTTTTACAGGAGCAGTTATGAGTACAAGGGCAAGAAGAGGTATCTGCTCACTACCCAGTTTGAGCCCAACGACGCTAGGTCTGCATTCCCCTGTTTCGACGAGCCTGTACTCAAGGCGACATTCTCCCTTTCGATGGCGATTGATCGCAGCATGAGTGCGATCTCCAACATGCCTATAAAAATTGAGTCCGATATCGACAACGGCAAGAAGCTTGTCGAATTTGACATAACTCCGAAAATGAGCAGTTATCTGCTTTACTTTAGCGTAGGAAATTTCGAGCGCATAACCAAACGCCTAGGGAAGATAGAAGTCGGAGTGATCACCGTTCCAGGACGCATCAAACAGGCAGAGATGGCGCTCGGATTCGGCGTGAAGTTCGTGGAGTTCTTCCAGAATTATTTCAAGATAAGATATCCTCTGCCAAAAATCGACCTTATAGCGGTACCGGATTTTGCCGTTGGTGCCATGGAGAACTGGGGTGCCATCACCTTCCGCGAAGTTCGGTTGTTAGGTGATGAGAAGAAAAGTGCACTGCAGGCGAAACAGAGCATAGCGAGCGTGATTGCGCATGAGCTGGCCCATCAGTGGTTCGGAGACCTAGTTACAATGGAGTGGTGGGACGACCTCTGGCTCAACGAGAGCTTTGCAACATTCATGGCCTGCAAGGCGCTTGATTCTGTATTTCCTGAATGGAAGATGGATGATCAATACCTTCTCGAAGCAGTGTCTGTGGCTATGAATTCTGACCAGCTCATTTCGACACACCCGATAAGCGTCAATGTGAAGAATCCTGCCGAGATCGAGCAGATTTTTGACAACATCAGCTATGAGAAAGGTGGTTCTGTACTTTACATGTTGGAGAACTATGTTGGTCTTGAAGTTTTCCGGAAAGGGCTGCACAACTTCCTCAGCAAGAATTCATATTCCAATGCCACAAAAACAGAGCTATGGGGTGAGATCAGCGCCGAGGCAAGGAAACGGGGCATACGTGATGTTGAATGTATCGCAAAGAACTGGATAGAGATGCCTGGATATCCTGTGGTAGAAGTGTCGCAATCAAAGAGTACACTCGACCTTGTCCAGAACAGGCTCACACTATCAACTGCGCTTAAAAGCGATGCATGGCCAATACCCTTGAGCTACAAAATGCAGGACGGTTCTAAAGGCAGTATTCTGATGCTCAAAAAACGCTTGCGCATAAAAATAGGCGGCAACAAATGGGTAAAGCTCAACCAATCCCAATTAGGGTTCTACAGGGCTTCGTACCCTGAAGATATCCTGGAAGGGCTCGGAAAAGCAATCCGCACAGGAATTATTCAGGATCGAGATGCCTGGGGTGTTGAAAATGATTTGTTCTTCTTTGCACGTTCTGCAAGGATGCACGTAAGTGAGTACTTCGATTTTATAACAAAATACTGTATGGTTGACTCGCAGCTACTGAATTTTGGAGTTCTGTCGCATCTAATCTGGCTCTGCACAATATTGGAAGGGACAAATATGCAGGCTAAAGCAAACGCTGCTGCAGCATCATACGGCAAGGCTGTGTTGGGAAGGCTTACTTGGGATTCCGAAGAGGATGACAATCCTTTGACAGTCATGCTTCGCGCTTCTTCCATCTCACTATTGGGCCTAATTCGATACGATGAAGTTATCAAAAAATCCAAGTCATTATTCAAGGCCTTCCTGGACAAAAAGAGAGCGATAAATCCGGATCTGCGCCTTCCAGTGTATGTCAATGTAGTCCGTTCAGATCCAGACAGAACCTACAGTGCTATGAAACAGCTCTATCTGAGAGCGGATGACCCTGAAGCGAAGAAACTATTCTTGATGGCAATAGGTGCTGCCAGCGACAAGGCGCATGCGCGCGATGTTATGTCATTTTCGATATCTAAATCGGTAAGGCTGCAGGATTCTCTTTTCGTGCTCTCTTCAGAAGCTAGCCATCCAGAAGCCCATTCCCTGCTCTGGAGTTGGTTAAAGCAGAATTGGAAGTTTATTTTGAGAAAGTATCCTGTCGGTATGCATCGCAGATTTATCGAACTATTCAGCTCTGCCAAAGACGTCAGCATTTGTTATGACATGAAGAAGTTCTTTGGTGTCAAGGCGAATGCTCCTGACGAAGTAAAGAGGGCTATAACGCAGACGCTAGAGCGAATACAGGCCAACATCTCCTTCATCAAAAAGAATGAGGCCTAGCTGTTACTTGTTGTAAGAGAATATTACTGTGACTGTTCCAGTCACTTCGGTGGTGCCCGGATAGAATTCAAGGTTGACTCCTAAAGTTGTGGCTCCGCCTGCACCTTCAGAATAATATATCGGATACCCTCCATACGTGCTCACCGTTATGTTGATAGGCGTAATCACAACATTCGGACCAACGATTGCACGGGCCTGCGACGTTGCGTTTGCAATCGCTTCCGAAAGTGCTGTGCTCTTTAGGCGGTCTCCCTGTGCAGGTGACAGCTCAACATACTCGTTGTTTATATAGACATTAGACATGTTCGACAGTGTGCCTAGCAGCGTTCCAGCTTTTTTGGTGTTCACAACTACATGAAGGTACTCGACTGCAAGGTAAGGCATGTTTGTCTCATTTACCTTAGTAATCGTGTATGAATCAGTTGTTATGTTGCTTTCATTTCCGTTCACGTATCTCATCAAAGTATCATTCAGCAAACTCAATGTCGACGAAAGATTCGCGGCGGCGCTACCAGCCGAGGCTCCCGTGCCGTTTGCGTACATGTAAATCTGCACCTCTGCAGGAACTGCTTTTGCATAGCCTGTTGCTGTAACCGTAATAGTGTGCATTCCAAAAAGGTGAATCGGCTGAGCCAAGAGGCAGAACAGCAATGCCGCACCTACCACTGCCATTAGAATCGCAATTGTCGCATTAGTGCATTGTTCGCGCATTTTACCACATATTAGCATGGGGGTGTGTCTTTTTTATACTTGTGTTCTTTCCGTCTTCTAACGTTGCCTTCAGTACAAAACGTATAAATATACCGTGCGTCATATCAGCTCTCGATTCTATGGCCAAGGGCAACATGAAACACCTACAAGGGCAGTTTGGAGATGAGCTATCACCGAGCCAACTCAAAAAAATGACCAAACACGGTTTTGGAGAGAGTGATATTGAAAGATTTCTCAGGAGTCAACCAAGTACTGCTAGTAACGAAAGCGAAGAAGAGAAATCGGAGCGGCTAAAGAAACTACAAGAAATATGAAGGTGTGCAGCTAAGCCTGGCGTAGAGCTGCATTATTGTGTACGCGTCACGTGGTACTTGCTATACGCCTTACGGCTTTTCGTATATTTAAGCAGGCAACGCAATTGCCATTCCCTCTCCTTTACAAGTCCGTAGTCTGCGTTGCCTGAATGTGCGGCTGCCGATCTGATGCCGTACACTGCGCTTCCAAATGCATGCGTTGGAACATGTGCAGTGGCCACTGCCTGACCTGCGGCATGGGCTGCAGCAACAGCATCGTACTCCATCTTTCCACGTGCCGCAGCGTGGGCGTCAAGCGAAGCCTTGCGTATGCCTGCCATATTAAAAACTCCTGTAGCTGCCCACTTTCTGCATGCATCGATGGCCTTTCTAGGCCTTTTGTCTTCTGGGTACTTGTCTTCAAAATAGGGAAGTACATGCTCTGCGCAGTCTGCAGCCCACAGTGCTAGCACTTTCTGATCAGGCTTGAATACCTGATGGTCTGTGTGCTCTGTAAACGGCCTGTTAAGAATCTCAGAAACTGACTTGCGCACGTCGCGCAACAAAGCTGCAAGTTTCATTTTATCATGTATGGTGCGTTGCATAAGGTTAATTGCGCAACAGGCTATAAAAAAGTTCACACACCGCAATATACTATCATGTTTTATTTGTTGTTGATTGGCTCCTCAAAAGTTCTTGCAGTGCCTTGGAATCGCCTGCATCATGTGAAACCTTTACTTCTTCAGGCGAGTCCAAAAATTCGGCTTGCACTATGTCTGGGATTCTACCTGAGCCTACTGGGCCAGACGCAATTGATTTCAGTCCCTTAATTACCTCATCCATCTTGTCATGCAGAACCTTTGCACGATCGTCCTCATAGTTCCAATATTCCTTTATGAGTTCTATACCTTCCGGGCCATAATATTCTGGAGGCAGTCGAATGCCTACGCGTGCATTTTCTGCATCTTTTTTACCTTTGGTAGCATCCACCACGACCCCCAGATAAATCTCTATGCGCAATCTTCTTTATGCTTTTCGCATTCAGGACAAAGCAAAAGGCACCCCCTTCCAAATCTCTCTTTACTTCGCATTCAAACTGCAAAATAGTGCAGCTTCATGTTATGCTCTCTATGCGATTGGCTTCAAGTTGTCACGTATCTCTTCGTGATGCTGTTCTGTATGCTCTCTTAGAATGCCATATTCCAAACAGCCCCCTCTGACATTCGAAGATATGTAGTCTCTACCGGCAATTACCTGTCCCGTCCCATTTTCACGAAACAAGACTGTGCCTGGAGAAACGCGCCACCAAGAATCACAGTTCAGTAGCAACAACTCGCTGTTGTTATCAAGGTTCCTAAACCATCGACCTCCCTCGTCTATTAGCGTCGCTGTGGATGTGTTCTCTATTCTATCCGCTTCAGATGTGTCTGTCCTAGGAACCAAACCTCTCTGTGCAGCGTTAATATTTGTGTTATTGTTTTGTGCGTCTCCGTGATTTCTTGTGGTTGAGGTCATTTCATCGCGTATAGTGTTTTGTATTTTCAAATATTTATTATCATCTATTCTGCAGACTCTGGGACAAAAGTCAGCAATCTTAATCTTTCACGGAAGTCCTTTTGTTCTTAGTTATTACAACATAAACCCGTCTTCCAATGTATCTTCTAGGTACGTCTGCCTTAGCCGATGTGCCTATCGGAGTCACCACACGTTCTAAGAAACCCTCTATTTTCTTTTCTGTAAGTGTAAGGTTTCCTTTTTTAAGTTCTATTTTTCTAGGCATTTATTCACTCTATAATAGTTATCTATAGATAACTATAAATATATTCCTGTTAAATAGTAATACGATGGAAAGGAACAAAAGACTAACGAACAGACAGTTCAGAAGGTTTTTCAAAGAGTTCAGGACGCTGACAGAAATCTATGGTGAACTATCGACAAAAACATCTGTTGATTGGAAAGAATACGAAAGAGAATATGCCGGCAGAATAAGATATGTCGCAAGAGAGTTGCGTAGTCTTGCAAAATCCGCGACGGACCTTATCGATATCAAAACCTCAAATTTTGGAAGGCCTGTGAAGATGTCTCTACAACAGAAGGTCGTTGCCCTGCTTCTCAAGTCCATATTTTCGAAGAACAACCGACCTATGGCCGGACTGATGTCACTTTTCGGAGCGTTTTGTGGTATTGACATCAGTTACAAGACGATTGAAAGATTGTATTCGGATGAACTTGTACGGATGACTCTTCACAACATGTTTATTCTGACCGTAAAACGAAAATGCGACAAGAGAGTTGACACGACAGGTGACGCTACAGGCTACACGCTCACGGTGACGAAACACTACCGAACTGAAGTCGATAAAGAAGGATACAGGAAATTTGTGTATTCATTTGATCTCATGGATCTTAAGACGGGATTATACGTCTGTTACGGTTCAGGCGTGCGGTCTGAAAAAGAAGCGTTCGAGAATGCAATCAAGATGTTACGGAAAGTAGAGAAGACCACAGGGATAATGGTTAATAGCACAAGATTAGACCGGTATTACAGTTATCAATCCACTTTGAAGTATTTCGACGACAAAACAATCTTATATATACTTCCAAAGAGCAACACACGAATAAACGGCACTTCGAGATGGAGAAACATATTTCGAGGATTGATGAACGATCCCATCCATCATCTGATTGAATACTATAGAAGGGAGAAATCAGAAAGCGGTTTCTCCACAGACAAAAGAATGGTGGGTTGGAAAATATGGCAGAAACTGGACGAGAGGGTTGACACCGCGATAAGTTGCATTGCGTTATTACACAACCTTTTCAGAATGGGTTGTGGTTGACTTTTGTCCCAAAGCCTATTCTGCAGCTTGTCTACTAAACTTTGTTGAAATGACACGCCGTTTTGAGGAAAAAGATGGACTCGGCGGGGATCGCACCCGCGACCTTCCGATATTTTGGTTCTTGATTAAACTTCTTGAAAGAAGTTTACATGCAAATCGGACGCTCTACTACTGAGCCACGAGCCCTGGTATAGGCTTTAGAGAAAAGCGTATTTAGCCTTAATGGCGCTTACGTATTTTCTTCACTATGCGCCTTTCCAGCTTTAGTATCCCTGACATTCTTGATTTGTGCGCGCCGTGTCTGGCTTTTTTAGCTGCATTTCTTGCCACAGCATGCCTCTTTTTCGTTGAGCCTGACCTTTTGTCTCCTTCAACCAGCTTGTTCATCAGGGCCATGTCCTTGGTGCCTTTCTCCTCCTCGAGCTTGTCGAGTATGGCATCGGCCACATTCTCGTCTACAGGCTCGGAATCCTTGGCTCCGCTTGACAGCAGGGCATTCTCGACGTCACCCTTGGCCAGTATATTGTTCAGCGCGTGCATCTCCTTTATTTTTTCGAGCTCTCGCGCGTACTTCCCCCTCTTACCCTTCTGTACCACCATGAAGAGCCTATCATCTAAAAAGGCTTTTAACTCTTGCTGCCTCTTTGACGTCTCGACACGCTAAGCTTATGAAAATAAATGCCCGAGTCTACTTTACATTTCAACAAAATACAGCAAATAAACTGCAAAAACTGCATTGTTGACTAATTCCTTTCGGAGAGCCAGAACCTCCCAAAATCCATATGACGACAAACATTATCAAAAATCAAATGATGGCGTAATAATTAGTCAACAGAGCAACCAAAAACCAAAGGTATGTGTATCTAGACGATAAGCCATATTTATTGCGATTATATGCATCAAACTAAAAACGCAGAATTGTTCTTCACAACCGGTGACGTCGAATATCAACAAAGAAGATAACGCATGCTGAGGCCATAGACGCCACAAAAACGATGCCAGGATGGCACATCGCCGACAGCAAGGTGTTGGCAGTCCTAAAAGAAACCAATCTCACCGTCCTGGATTTGTTGCATAAATACTGGGTCATGACTAGTGAAACTGGTGAAACCGAACAGTTGTATTACGGGCCTTGTGAACTACTTGAGAATGGTGCACGCAAACCCTTGTTAGATAAACCGTGGAATTCATTTTCCAAGGTCGAGCAAGAAGCTTTTCTAGATTCCCTTGACGTTTTTGATGTTCTACCAGAATCAAAGAGGGCATGGGAACTTCCGGGAGGTGACCCGAGCACCCCCGTACGAGTCACCTTCAAAGGCTTTGGGGAATGGCTATGTGTAGCTTCAGCTGGTGAACTCTTCGGAAGTATTCGAGGGTTGGTAGTTTGGGTGCGAGATACTGGTAAAGAAGATAAACTTCTAAGAAAAACCGAAGAATCCGAAACAAAAACAAGACGGACAAAGATGCAGATTGATTGGGAGAGTTCCTAAACTGTGAAAAGAAGCATAATCCGCACATATTTGCGACGATATCCGGTTACGGGAAGTCTCAGTCGGACCAATAAGCTTTTTATACCTTCTGCGGACTAAATAATGTTGGTGCCTTTATGGCACGCATAGCTCTTATAGTCGACAGTATTCGAGAGCCTGTTTTTTGCTTGATGAAAATATTGACGTCAAGAGGGTATGCTCTATGAGATCGTGCTTTTGCATGATTGATGTGAGGAGAAGCTTGCAATATTAAGCCACCTAGGGAATGACTAGGCTGTAGTAGCGATGAAGGCCCTGGCAAGCTGGGATAATCCTGGGGTAGCCGCAAGTCAGGCTGTGAACCCGGGGTCGCTGAATTGTGCAGAGATGCACGCAAACGCGGGGAACTGAAATATCTTAGTACCCGCAGGAGAAGAAAGAATATTCGATGCAGCTAGTAAAACGATTGAACGCTGCAGAGGGCAAACCGAATCCTGCCTTGCAAAAGGCGTGGAGATGTGGTGCAGGAGGGGTCCAAAAGGCGAGTCGAACGCGTTGGAAAGTGCGGCCATAGAGAGTGACAGCCTCGTAGGCGTAGTGCTGATGGATCATGTACTGCGAAAGAGTAATTCCGCTTGAGTATGCGGAGCGAATACGGGGGCATTAAACCCCAACCCTAAATATTGACTACAGACCGATAGCGTACAAGTAGCGCGAGCGAAAGTTGAAAAGAACCCATGGTATGGGAGTGAAATAGATCTGAAACTAGGTGGTTACACACAGATAAGGCACGAAAGTTATGAAGTGCCTTGAAGTGAAGATGCGTAAGCATCAAACGAAAGGCATGGAACAGTGTCTTGTCATTCTTCTTGAAGCAAGAGCCAGGGAGTGTATATGAGTGGCAAGCCGAAAGGCGAAGCGAAAGCGAGAGCATGCAGATTCGAGATGCAGGGTATGAAAATGCCTGAGTCACTTGTATACGACCCGAAGCCATTGTGATCTACGCGCGACCAGGACGAAGCTAGGCTAACGCCTGGTGGAGGTCCGCAACCTGTCATGGTATATCCTGTTGGGTGAGTTGCGGGTAGCGGCGATATACCTTTCGAACATGGCAATAGCGGGTCCCTTCTGAAGTATCTTTAGGATAGCTCCGGGCGAGCTTGCGTATGCGGTAGAGCGACCGACTAGCCGAAAAGGTGCCGAAAGGCACCGCTCGGCTTATCGAACTCCGAATGCGTGCGCTGCTAAGACCTCGGGAGTCGGCTACGCTGGGTAAGCTAGCGTGGCGAGACCGGAAAGACGGTAACTAAGGCTAAGGCCCCCAAATCCTGATTGAGTGCATTGAAGGCTTGTGATGTCATAGACAGCTGGGAGGTAGGCTCAGAAGCAGCCATCCTTTAAAAAACGCGTAATAGCGTACCAGTAGAGGCATTGCTGGCTTAAAATATACGGGGCTAAGTCAGGTGCCGATACCTTAGAGTGCGCAAGCACTGGTAAGAAGGCGTGCCTCATGGCAAGAAGTGCGTCCCAAAGGACGCATGGACCATGTGGTAGTGAATAATCCTGGTATTAGTAACAGCATATACGGGTGAGAATCCCGTACACCGGAAGCACACGGTTTTCTTCGCAACGCTCGTCAGCGGAGAGTTAGGCGATCCTAAGCCATGCGCTAATAACAAAATGGCAAAAGGGAAGCTGGTTAATATCCCAGCCCCTAGGATGTAGGTGCGGCAACGCAAGGCAGATTTCTGAAGTTTGGGGATAGTTCCGCAAGAAAGTGCAAACGGCTGCAGAGTCTCGTTATGAGGAGAAGCAGCTAAATGAACTATTGGAATGAATTCCTGAGCACGTCAAAAGGGAATCTGCAACGATCATCCTAGTCCGTACCTAGAACCAGTACAGGTGCTGCTGGCTGAAAAAGCCAAGGTGTGTCGGAATAACCAACGTTAGGGAATTCGGCAAATTGGTGGCGTAAGTTATCGATAAGCCATGTCTGCGCCTTGTAAGCGCAGATGTCACTGACCAGGGAACAACAACTGTTTATCTAAAACACAACTCACCGCAAAGCCGAAAGGCCAAGCACAGTGGGTGACGCCTGCTCACCGCTAGTACGTGAAAACCCATTTCAATGGGAATAAGCGCTAGCAAAGAGCGGGGGTAATTCTGACCCTCTTAAGGTAGCGTTATACCTCGTCACTTAATAGGTGACCTGCATGAAGGGCGTAATGATTGTTCCACTGTCCCAACGTTGGATCCGGTGAACTTACAGCGCGGTGAATATGCCGCGATCTCTCAGTGGGAGAAAAAGTCTCCATGAAGCTTTACTGCATCCTGTAGTTGTTGCAATATGTGCTATACATAGCGTAAGTGGGAGCGTCGACCGCCATGTTTAGGCGCGGCGTGAGCGACAATGTAACACCACTTTTAGCGTGTGTTGCAGCTTACTCGAAAGAGGACAGCTGCAGGTGGGCAGTTAGACTGGACGGTCGCTTTCGATAATGAAACGAAAGTGATCAATGCTCTGCTTAGGCGGGTTGGAAACCCGACGGTAAAGCATAAAGGCAAATGCAGGGCTGACTGTATTCCGAAAAGCGTGGAATGCAGACTGGAAACAGGGGCTTAATGAGCTCTGGTGTGCCCTTTTAATGGGGCCCCATGCTGTCAAACAAGTTACTCTGGAGGTAATCGATTCGTCGCCGGCAAGAGTTCGCATCGACCCGGCGGTTTGATACATCGATATGGACTCGGGTTATCCCGGCTGTGCATAAGCAGCCAAAGGTTGGGCTGTTCGCCCATTAAAAACCCACGTGAGTTGCGTTCAGTCCGCCGTGAGGCAGGACGGTATTATCTACTGGGAGTGTTAGTGCTAGAGGATAAGATCCCCTCAATACGAGAGGAACGGGGGGTCGGCGCCACTAGTGTACCTGTTGTGATTGCATTGCAGGGTAGCCACGCGCCATATGGATAAGTCCTGAAAGCATCTAAGGACGAAGCTATACCCGAAACGAGGCACTAGGACGGTCGCAATAGACGACTTTGATAGGACGGGTGCATAAGCAGAGAGCGCAAGCGATTTGCGAACATACCGTTACTAAAGTCCTAAATTGCAAGCTTCTCCTCATCCTTTTTTCTTATTAGAAAAACTGCCCAGCGTAAGCTAGGTCTGTCTTTTCTTGGATGGAAAAAGAAAAAGATTTCTTTCCAGCGTAAGCTAGGTTCTGTATTTTGCAAGCTTCTCTCATCTCTTTTTCATAAAGAAAAAGGCTTAGTGTGAGCTATGTTCGATTCGCACCTGCGGACGTAGCCGAGTACGGTTCTATACCGGATGTGTTGTATACAGCAGCCTTGCTGTTTCTTTCACAGCGGCTGTGGCGCCATTTATGCTGTCTATGCATTTCTTTGCTTTCAGATCTGTTTTATTTACAGCATACTCGCTCACAGCGACACCAGCCATACCAAGTGCAATCCCAAGGTTACCAAAGCCTTCTCTATCCATCGCCTTTGCATTTGCTGCTGTTTTTAGACTTCTAGAGAATTCAATAATGTTAAAGTCCTGGAATGTTATTTTTTGTAGTACTTCTTTTATTCTCTGATCCTCTATTGTAGTTGAAGTCTCTCTCACAACTTTCACAAATTTAGTCGCTGCTTCCGCTACTGAAGTGTCCAACCCTATTTCTTTTAATCCTTGCACAATTCCACCATATGCTTTTGCACCACTTGGTATATACACTTTACTTCGTGCCAAAATATTACTGGAGTTTCGACCCAGAACAAAATAACCAGTTATAAACCTTTCTTAGTCAATAACTTCTGTGGACAGTTTACTTTTGATAATTGACATGCAGGAGGGTTTCAGATTCAAAGAATCCGAAGCAATAATCCCAAAAATCAAATGGCTGTCTTGCAATTTCGACGGCGATGTGGCTTTCTCATGTTTCGAGAACAAAAAAGGTTCAATGTTTGAAAAGAGCCTGAAGTGGAAAAGGTTTCAGAAAAAACGAGAGCAGGAGTTATTCAAAGAACTCAGAGATGTTACTGCTAGAAAGTTTAGGCACAGTGGCTACACGGTGCTGAATAAGGTGCTGCTGGCTTTCATAAACAAAAGCATTACAAGACAGTATTCCTTGCAGGCATATACACTGACGTCTGCATAATCAAAACCGCGATGGACCTCTTCGATGCGCACGTGACTGTGAAGGTTATCCGCAATGCATGTGCCTCCTTGCACGGAATTGGAAATCACAAATATGCGATAGACAGCTTGATGCACATCATAGGTCGCGATAATGTTATAGTCCTATAACTGTGTTGGTCTGGAAGTGAAATCACGATCAGCCGTGACAGATAAAAATCGTTTTTTACTTCTCCATTCTTTCCGTCTCGAAGACCTCGTCGAGGTCGATCTCCTCCATTCTCTTGATGCTCTCGTTTATCCGCTGTTCCGCATACTCTGGGAAATCGACGCCGCTGACCACTATCATTATCCTGAGCGCGTCTTTCTTCATCTCCGGGTCTATCCTTGCGCCCCACTTCACGAGCGCGTCACTGTTGACCCTTGCAGCGATATCTTGGAATACTGCTTCTGCTTCCCTTAGTGTGAGGCTGTCTCCGCCTATTATGTTCACCAGTGCCTTCTTTGCGTTCGTGAGATCCGCATCAAGCATAGGGCTCTTTATCGCGTTCTCTAGAGCGACCACTGCCCTGCTTGTCCCGTCGCTGCCTGCAACGCCTTCGCCGGTTCCTATGACTGCGTAACCACCCTCCTTGAGTACTGTCCTGAGATCTGCAAAGTCTATATTGACCATTCCCGACTTCGTGACCATCTCGACTATGCCTTTCGCTGCGTTAGCAAGCACCTCATCGGACACTCTGAATGCCATGTTCAACGGCAGGTCCGGTGCAACGGCTAGCAGCTTGTCGTTGTGTATTATTATCACAGTGTCGACTACCTTCTTGAGCTTTGAAAGCCCCTCAAGCGCATTGTGCATCCTCATCTTGCCCTCACTTGAGAATGGCAATGTAACTATTGCTATGGTGAGCGCACCGGCCTCTTTTGCCTCATGCGCAATTGTGGTGATCGAGCCTGTGCCTGTGCCTCCTCCAAGGCCACAGGTTATGAATGCAAGCTGTGCATCTCCTAATAGGTGACGTATCTCCTCCTTGCTTTCTACAGCGGCTTCTTCGCCTACACGTATGTCGCTGCCAGCCCCAAGGCCACGTGTCAGCTTCTTGCCGATTAGCAACTTACGCTCTGCCTTTATCTTCACGAGGTGCGCTGCGTCGGTGTTCATGGCTACGAGCGTAGCGCCCTGCACGCCGATGCTGCTAAGCCTGGCTATTGTGTTGCTTCCGCTGCCTCCAGTACCTATAACATAAATCTTGGGTTTTGCGCTTTCAATAAAGCGCAATATCTCCTCATCATCAGGGCTAAGCATTTCTGCCATTGAAATTACCGGTCGCGCTTTAGCTAGGAAGCGAAAAGATAAAATACTATTGACTTGCTGTTAGGCTGCGCTCGTATTTGGCACTTTTCTGCATGTACTCCTCAACAATCTCTTTTGCAGCAGTTTCGTACCCTACACGCGGCACGAATCCCAGTTCTTGCCGCGCCTTTGATATGTCAAAAACCCTATCGCTTGTTATCTTGCTTACGTGCTCCGGTATCACTTTTGGTTTTGACCCTCTAAGTTTTGCTGTTAACGCCTCGTAGTGCGCCATCGCGCTAGCCACGCAGCTTGGAACATGCCTTTTAGGTGGCTGTTTACCAAGGTGCATTGTGAGAAGCTCGAGAAGCTCTTTCTGCGGTTTTGCTTCCTTCCCTGCCACTAGATACACTTCGCCCGGCTTACCCCTGTCTTTTGCAAGCAGCAGCGCATCTATCAGGTCGCTTATGTGTATCCATTGTATTCTGTTGTTGCCGCTGCCTATGACTGGCATCGTGCCTTTCTGAAGCTGGTTGAGCACATACTCGTAGCCCTCCTGGAACCCCTTGCCGAAGATATCCGGCGAGCGCACAACTATTCCTTGTTTGTCCAACACAAGTCTTTCTGCAAGCATTTTTGTCTTGCCGTAGAATCCGGATGGTGCGAATGGCGTAGATTCTGTTATTGATGAATTGGTATTGTAGCCATAAACCGCTGTCGAAGACAAGTAGATGAACTTTTTGGCATGCGCTGCCTCCACCAGGTTCTTTGTGCCTGTTACATTTACTTCAAACATCTTACTCTTCGGGGCATTGTAGTCCAATACTGCTGCAAGGTGATAAATCACGTCGACATCCTTTACTGCCTCAATCGCAACGCTCTTGTCTAGAAGGCTGCCTCTCACAACCTCGACGTTCTTGGGTGCTACATCAAAGTTCATTACAAGTGCACGTACGCGCTCACCTCTTTCAACAAGCGCATCAACAAGGCGCCTCCCGACTCTTCCACTTGCGCCAGTTACAAGAATTATGTCATGCACTTTAGAGTCCATCATAAATATACGCTATCGGATTATGATTTACTCGTATTTATATGTTTCGTATGGCTAATCGGAAGTTATATATATCTCCTCAATTAAACCATAACTTTGATTACATGTTAGTCAGTACTCTTGATAGGCAAGAAGCGCCAGGTGTCGTCGATGTGGCGACAAGGCTGGACAAAGTCTACGAACTGCTTTCTGCGGTCAAAGTTAATTGCGCACCAGACGTGTCCACCTTCAAAAGCATCGGGTGTGCCTGCGAAACTGTCAAGCAGCTGCTTGCCGTGTTCGAATGCCTGAAAGGTGTGAATTCAGAATTATATCCGCGTGAACTCCATGCAATGAATGACTGCATATCTCATGGAGTGCTTTCTGATGTTGCTGCTATTGAAAGACACTTGGATAATATCAACGCAATCGTGCGTACGGAGAACTACACGACTATGATTCGGATGTTGGAAAACTTTGAAAAAGTCGATACTTACTGGGCGGCCGCACGGGATGCTTGTCTCCTAGACGATATTAAATTGTTAAACTGTGATTTGAATTGGCTGAGAGCGCATTTGCGTAATGTGCTTGATTACGCGCCAAATTTACATGCAGAGGATCATCTTTATATAATAAGGAGCCCAGCGTTAATATCTGCGATACAAACTGCCTGGTCGGTCTTAAACGAACAGGGCCTTTTAAGGCAGGAAGAAAGTGTGCCAGCTGCTTCAAAAAAGCCTTTTATTTGGTGTTATCCTGAGGGCAGCTTCCAAGTGATCAGTCCTGGCAGAAATTAGCTATCTGGACTTGTGTACTGTACGTGTGGATGATATGGCTGCAACGACTGTAACAGGTACTGCTGAAATGATGGAACGCCTTAGGGCTTATGTGAATAATACTCTCGAAGTCAGATTCCATAAAAACAACGGCGAATTCACTATTCAGTCCCGATTGCAGGATATACTACCCGACCGTATGGTTTTGGAGCGGGCTGAAATTGATGCTCATTTTAGAGGCACTGGACGTGTCAGGTTGCTAGATATTGCTTATGAAGATATAGATTATATAAAAGTGATCGACCGCCTTATATGCTCTAAAACCTACTCTTGCTCTTCAAGCCAGGAAAGCATAGTTGCGCATTGAGTGCATTACCCTTTGATTATATACCGAATGTATTATGTGGCAGTCAGGGTTCTTGTCTGGTATCTGCCGCGCCTCTCTATGGAATTCAGTCTGCCTACGGTTCTTTTGCTATCTGCGTATGTGCTGCTGTAGCCTTCCATGAAACTTGAGAAGGCAGTGCTAGGCAATGAGCGTTTGATAAGCAAAATGTCCAGCGCCTTTTCCTCGACAGAGGCAGAAGTGTTTGCAAGACCAAAGTCGATAACACGAGCTTCACTTCCATTCACCATTATGTTTGCGGGCGTGTAGTCTCCATGCGCAATGCCTGCAGCGTGCATAAGCCCCAAGTACTTTCCAACATCGGCAAGTATCTTTGCGAGCTCCCTATTGCTCTTGCCCTGTTCGAGCACTTTGCTGAGGTTTATTCCTTGAACGCGACTCATGTATATATCGAAACCGTCAACAAGCAGCAATGCAGGCGTCTTAACTCCGGCATTCGATGCGAGCGCAAGCGCCCTGGCTTCTGTCTTGGTCCGTTGCCCTCTCAATGCGTCATCAAGCGGCTTTACCCTATACTCTTTCGGAATGCGCCTTTTGACAACGGCCTCTTTTCCAAGAAGCTCAGTTGCGTATATTTTCGCCTCTGCGCCTTCTGCTATCAACTCCATCATTTCCACTCCAGTGCTACCTTGTCTACGCGGTATTTCTGATTTACTCCGCAGTCCTCCATCCTGTGCTTGACTCCAGAACGCAGAATCTTTTCGGCCACAAGAGCTACCATTGCGCCGTTGTCAGAATTGAACTCGTTCGGTGCGACACCGAATCGTGTCTTGTGTTCGGCCGCAACAAGCTTTAGCATCTCCTGCAGCCTCATGCTCTGTGCGACACCTCCACACACTATTAGTGTTCTCTTTCCGGTTAGCAACAGAGCCCTTTCTGTCGCTTCGCACAGCATCGAGAAAGCAGTTTCCTGCAACGAGTACGCGACATCTCTCAACTTATGGTTTTCGAGCATCTTCACCGCATTCGTCATAAGTCCTGCGAACGCGAAATCCATGCCTTTGACCGTGTATGGCATGCTGATGTAGGTGCCGCCCTGCGCGGCGCTTGCAACCTCTGACCCCCACGCTTTCCTGAAGCCTGCCTTCCTTGCGAAGCTGTCAAGCATGTTCCCTACGCCTATGTCGAACGTCTCGCCATAAACGTGGTAATGTTTCTTCGGGTCTTGAACTATGGCAAGTATCTGGGAATTTCCGCCGCTGACATAAAGCACTAAAGGATCTTCTGCTTTGCACATGTGGCTCGTTATCTCTATGTGCGCAACAGCATGGTTCACGTGGAATATTGGTATTCCATAACGCAGCGCTATGCTCCTTGCGGCAAGCATGCCAACTTCAAGGCAGGGACCAAGGCCAGGTCCTTTTGTGTAGCCCACCGCTTCTATGTCGTGCATGCCTAGCCCTGCAGTTCTGAGGGCCTTTACGAGCGCAGGATGCATGTTCTTGATGTGCAGGTCGGCAGCGCGCATGGGCAAGATTCCCTTGTTGCCTATCTTGTACATGCGTTTCTCGTTTGTCAGGATGCGACCGTTGTCCACTATGCCTATTCCCAATGTGTGTGCGCTGCTCTCTATCCCGAGGACGGGCATTCAAACGCCTACGCTGCATCTATGCTAGATTCCTTGTAGCCTATGCTTATCAGCGCCTTCTTGGTCGCAAGCTTGTGCTCGCCTTGCAGCTCTATTATGTTGTGTTTGGACGTGCCTCCGCACGCAAGGATACGCTTCAGGTTCTTCGTTGTCTTTTCCAGTTCGTCCTGGCCTATTCCCTCAACCACTGTGACGAACTTGTCAAACTTGGCCTTCTTGGTATAGACCCTTATCTTAGTTTCGGTTTCCCTCTCCAGTACGTTGCATACGCAAATCTCTAATGGAAGACCGCAGTTAGGGCAAATGTCCGGCATTTAACTCTTGGCACCTCTCTTTTTGAGTATCGTGTTTATTCTTGCTATTGTCCTTCGGATCTCCCGTATCTTCACTATCTTGCTCTGAACTCCAGTAGACGCTGTCTTGCTCTTCTCTATGTTCAACTCGAGAACAAGCTGGTCGCGCGTGCTGGCAAGAGCGTCGTCAGGCATGCCGTTTATGTCTTTTATTTTTATAAGCTCACCGTTATGCTGTGTTAATTGTTTGGAGCTTCAAGGTTTAAAACCTTTGGTTTTTACGGGCAATAAGCAAGTGCCCGGTTTGTCCAGTTGGATTTTTATATCCTAATGGCGGAATGTCTATGAAGATATGCCCCTTAGGTTCAAGACGACCGCAGACATAAAGATCCCTACAAACCTGATAGACCAGGTCATAGGGCAGAAGAACGCGACCGAGATAATCAAAAAGGCAGCGAAGCAAAGGCGAAACGTGCTTCTTGTAGGTTCGCCAGGCACAGGCAAGACTATGCTGGCTCAGGCGATGGCTGAGATGCTGCCCCCGACTGAACTGGAAGACATTCTAGTCTACAGAAACCAGAACGATGAGAATCAGCCGCTCGTGAATGCAGTCAAGACATACCCTAATCCTGCACACGGAGAGAAGCTTGGCGACGGTCAAGGCCGGCTCATATTGCAGAAGGAGCGCATGAAGGCGCGGGCCATGCTCGGCAAGAACAACTCCATTGTTGCGCCTGTCGTAATCGTGCTCGTCATAGTGCTTTTCGGCATATCGCTCACCGGCTACATAAAGGGCTATGAGCTTGTGGTGCTTGCAGCGCTCATGCTAGGAATTATGATATTTGGGTCTGTGCTTTTGTTCATGAGCAGCTTTGTCCGCAGGGTGGGCCTGCCTGGCATGTTCGAGTCGAACGAACCCAAGCTGATAGTCGACAACACAGGCTCGACGCACGCGCCATTCATCGATGCCACCGGAACAAAGGCAGGTGCTCTATTTGGCGATATCAGGCATGATCCTTTGCAAAGCGGAGGTATGGGCACTCCTGCGCATCTGCGTGTAGAGAGCGGAGCAATACAGAAAGCGAACAAAGGAGTGCTCTTCATTGACGAGGTCTCAAGCCTCGATCCGAAGTCACAGCAGGAGCTTCTTACTTCCATGCAGGAAAAGAAATATTCGATAACCGGCCAGAGCGAAATGAGTTCCGGGGCGCTGGTAAAGACAGAGCCCGTACCTTGTGATTTCATACTTGTCGCGGCAGGAAACCTGCAGGACATAGAGAATATGCGGCCTGCGTTGCGATCCAGGATACGCGGCTACGGCTATGAAGTTTATATGGAATCGACAATGGACGACAACGCCTCTAACAGGGACGTACTTACAAGGTTCATCGCGCAAGAGGTCCACAAGGACGGCAAAATACCGCACTTTGACAAGAGTGCAGTTGACGAAGTGATAGAGGAGGCGAGGCGTCGTGCAGGCAGGAAAAGAAAGCTTACGCTAATACTGAGGGATCTTGGCGGTCTCGTAAGGGCTGCTGGAGACCTTGCGATAGAGCGCGGCAAGAAGGTTGTTACGAAAGAAGAAGTGCTTGGCGCCAAGGCGCTCGCAAAGCCCATAGAGTCGCAGGCAGTATCGCAGTACATAGACTTCAGCAAGGACTATCGCGTTTTCGAGACCAGGGGCTTCAGCATAGGCAAAGTGAACGGCCTTGCCGTGATGGGCTCTTCAGACTTGCTGTCCTCTGGAATAATCATGCCTATAGTGGCAGAGGTGACTCCTGCTGGCTCCAGAGCCGAGGGCAAGTTCATAGCAACAGGACGTCTGGGCAAGATAGCCAACGAAGCAGTGAAGAACGTCAGCGCGATAATAAAGAAGCACATGGGCAGCGACGTCTCTAACTTTGACATGCATGTGCAGTTCCTGCAGACCTATGAGGGTGTCGAGGGCGACAGCGCAAGCATGGCCGTCGCAATAAGCATAATCTCTGCCATGGAAGGTATACCTGTGGATCAGTCGCTTGCCATGACCGGCTCGCTGTCCGTGCGCGGCGAGGTGCTTCCTGTTGGCGGTGTGACCCAGAAGGTCGAAGCTGCGATAAATGCAGGCCTTAAGACTGTCATAGTGCCGAAAAGCAACCTTGATGATGTGTATCTGAACAAGGACATGCTCAAGAAGCATAAAGCTCATCCCTGCAAGCACGCTGGCGCAGGTGCTCGAATACTCGCTAAAGCCGAGCAAGCGCAAGCAGGAGCTGATCGGTGAGCTTAACAAGAAGTCTGGTGTGTGATCATGACTTCCGATCCAAAGCCTCCGAAGCAAAGCAAGGACTCCAAGGCAATCCTTGAGAAGTTCGGCAATGACATAGTCCAGGATCTCGAGGCGAGCAGGAACCCGAAGTTCGTGACGCTCGCAAGGACAAGATCTAACATCATATATAATGATAAAAACGGCTACCTCGCGCTCGGAGGTGCATCCGAAGAGCGCAACTTCCTGAACGTCGCGCAGAGCAAGCGCTTCATGCAGACGATTGCTATAGCTGCAAAATGCCACAAGTTCGTGCGCGAGAACCTTAGCACCTCGATAAGGGGACTGTTCTACCAGCTCAAGTACTCTCTCGGCGAAGACATAGACGAGAACATATTCAACGAGCAGGCAGAATCTAACCCTCTGATAGAAGACCTTGAGGTCGCGCTGAACCTGAAGCGTGAGGATCTAAACCTCAACGCCAACAGAAAGGGCTGCGCGGCAGGCAACATGAAAGTGATCGACAAGTTTGGCGGAGAGACCAACGAGCTTGACCTGAGCAAGAACGGAAGAAGTGGCTGGGGCATACCTAGCGACGTTGACAATGACATAGAGTTTGCAGATGTGAAAGCCAAGTATGTGCTTGTTGTGGAGAAGGACGCGGTTTGGCAGCTCCTTAATCAGGACGGCTTCTGGAAAAAGGAGAACTGCATACTGATATCTCCGCAAGGGCAGGCATCAAGGGGCACAAGGCGTCTCATAAGGAAGCTTGCAGACGCGGATCTGCCAGTATATGTCTTCAACGATGCTGATGCTTGGGGGTGGTACATCTACTGGACTATAAAGACCGGAAGCATCAATCTGGCGTACATGGGCAAGTCTATAGCGACCCCGGAGTCCAGATTCATCGGCGTGACGATGTCTGATATCGAGCATTACAGCTTCCTAAAGGATCTTACAATGAAAGCCACTGACGTCGACCTAAAGCGTGCGCAAGAGATGCTCGAATATTCCTGGATAAACAAGCACGCCAAGTGGGTCGAGGAGCTCAACAAGGTCATAAAGACAAAGACGAAGCTGGAGCAGGATGCGCTGCAGGGCCCCCGGCTTACGTTTGTCGACGACTACATCAAGGACAAGATAAAGAACAAGGAATTCATGCCTTGATGCCTCAATCTACATCAAATTACTGTACAACCTTTTCAGAACGAGTTATGGTTGGCTTTTGTCCCAGAGCCGAATTGCACATGATTGTACGCAAGCGTATTGACGCTAGACTTTGAAAGAGCATGGGGCTGCAGGAGCGTTCGCGTGGCGCGCGACAATCGGTTCTCGCTTGCTGGCGAAACGATAGAAGATCCTATGCCGGCGCAACATGACCAGTCTGCAAGCCAAGTTCGATACATATCTGGTCTATGCGAGCCTTCTGCAACCCTTTGTTATCAAGCGCAGTACGGAGCATCATCACGTCGGAATCCGTTGGCATTACTACAGAGACAAACATCGCAACAGTCCCACGATACTCTGCTCTCTGTGGTTCGTGTGATTCAAGCGTCGCGACCATGTCAATCAGCATAGGCATCAACGAACCTGCTGCAGGTAACGAAAGACCGTTTCTACCTATGTGAAAGCCCTCGGCTACAATAGAAAAACTGAGTAGAAAATTAAACTTCTCAGACATATCCAAAACTAGATCCCTATGCGGTACATTATTCATATTCGAAGCGATATCCTTAAGTTGCACAACTGCACGTTCTTTTATTATAGAATCAGTAGTGTCATCTATTATTCCATAGCGCCTTAGCCGTTCGAGTCTAGGTATGCAGCTAATTATCTCTGAAGCGTTTATCAACCCGTTAAGTGCCCAGTGTCCTATTGAATCAGTGACCATGTCAACTGCCTTTGGATTGCATGCCATGGCAACTCTCTGGTTTATGTGCCCGTTGGCAGTCACAAGGTGCTCATACTTGAGCAGTATTTCACGGGCAGAGTCCGAAAGCGCACCATTCCAGATGGCTTCTAGAATTATTGCTTTTGTCTCTTCAGAAATTTGCCTATTTGCATTCACCATTGTGTCACCTTTTAAAAGCACAATAAATATCATCCAAGAGCTATTTATACGCTCTTTTGGTTGTGCGTTTGGGACAAAAGTCGATCACTTTGATTTCAATGCCCTAAAGTAAACCGTCTTGCCGATGAGCGCTTTTCTTAAATAGTCCAAAACAAAACATTCCAAATGCACAGTAGAAAGTTTGACCACGACAATATGTCATCCGCCCTGCGGGAGTATCGCGTTCACCACGAACTCGCTGCTGTACGGTATGAGCGCATCATAGCCCTCTCCGATTCCGAAGAACAGGATTGGAATGCCTGTCATTTTTGCGATGGACAGCGCGCTTCCGCCTTTCGCATCGCAATCTAGCTTCGTCAGTATTATGCCATCTATGTGTATGTACTTGCCGAATTCGCTTATCTGTTCAGAGATCACGTTACCTGCCGTGCTCTCGCCTATGAATATTGTGATGTCCGGCTTGCACACCCTTACGATCTTCTCCATTTCTTTTATCAGGCTCTTGTTGGTTTCTTGCCTTCCAGCACTGTCTATTAGAACAAGCTGCACTCCATTGGATTTCGCGTGTGCTATCGCATCGAACGCGACGCTTGCCGGATCTGCGCCGTACTTGCTTTTTACTATCGAAACGCCTATCTTCTTCGCATGGATTTCCAGTTGCTCTATGGCTGCTGCGCGGAACGTGTCGCTAGCGGCGATCACCGAGCTAACGCCCTGAGCCTTGAGAGTGTATGCCAACTTTGCTATTGTCGTTGTCTTGCCGGCGCCATTCGGCCCAAGGAAAAGTATCTTGACAGGTGCCATCCCTTCTTCTATTCGTCGCGTTATCATCGCATCCAGTCCGAGCTTCGGACTGCTACCTTCGAGTATCTGCATGAAAGCGCTCCTTACTGCCGCTGTAACCTCTTCGTCTATCTTGCCTGAGCTTAGTTCCATTCCGGTAAGCTGGCCCTTCAGATCCCGAATGAACTCCTCAGTGGTGCTGTATGATACGTCAGAGCGCAACATCGGTTCCTTCAGGCTTTCGGCGAAACCATCTATTTCTGCACTGCTCAGCGTTATCTTCCTGACGAATATTTTCTTTATTTTCGTAGTAAGCTTCAGGTCTATCTTTGGTCCTGCATCGTGTTTTTCAACGACTTCCTCTACCTCCTTTTCTATCACTGCCCTGTGCATTTCTTCGTGTTTTTTGTTAACCTGCACTTCGCGTTTGGCTTTCAATTCATCTGTTATGTGCCTCTCTTCATGTTTTTCCTGTGCAGGTGCCGCTGTCTTCATTCTATGCTCTTCTATCTTGTGAATTTCCTCATGCTTTTCAGTGGTTGGCGCCTCCTTCGCCTTGCGATCTTCTGCTTTGTGTACCTCTTCACTTTTCTCCGGAGCTCGCTCCGCAGGCTTCACCTTCAGCTCTTCTACTTCGTGTGACTCTTCATGCTTTTCTATGGTGTGAAATTCCTTGAGGTCCTTTTTTATTTCTACTGTGCGCACTTCAGGAAAAGGTGCCTTTTCTGTCTCGACCTTGCTTTTGACTTCTTGCTTCTCTGCAGCGGGTTCTTCAGCTTCTACCTTTACCTCCTCGTGCTTTACAAAGCCCTTTATCGTGTCTGCGAGCTTCTTCCGGAGTCCCTCAAACATACCTATACCTGCAGTTCGCTGTTATCCAATTTGTACTCGATGTCTATCAGTGCAGACTCCAGATCTTTCTTGTTCTTTAGGATCCTGTTCAATACCGCTGTCTTGCTTTCGATCTGCTTGCTCAAGAAAGCCTTGGCCTCATCCGCCGATTTCTCAGCCACATAGTTGCCGCCGACTTCGACGAGCACCTTGCTGTCATTGTTTGCAACGGCCCTGATATAGACTCCTGCGCCGGTGCTGATGAGTGACTCCTTGCCATTGAAAAGCTCTATGTTCTCTAGCGTACGCTGAGATGCGCCCAATTCCCGCATCTCCTGAAGCACTGCCTGTGCAGAGTTGTTGATGAGCATATACTGGTTCTGATATACCTGCCTAGCGTACCTGAGCTCGTCGAGCTCGGAGATTGTTTCCTCTTTATTCTTTTTGTCAGCCATGCATGCACTACCTCTTTTCGAGAGATTCAAGTATTCTGTTCAACTCATAACCTGTCGTTGCCTCTCCTATGACGATGCCGTTTGAGTTTGCCACGCCGGCGAGTCCTATCGCGAGCGAGCCTGTGTTCGCAGTCGACAGCACCGACTCGAACCCACACGCGCTGTCCATGATGTGTTTTTCCGTTTCTGTGCTTCTGTTGTTCAGCACGCAGCCTTTGTTCGTAAGTATGTTGTTTGCACCTACTGTCTTGAAACCGCCAGCTTCCGCTTTGATTGTCTCAACACCCAGAATTTCACCTATGAGCTTGGCTTCTTCGCTTGTAAATTCGGAGTTTATGAGTGCGATCTTATCATTTGCGAGTATGTTGTTTCCTATGGCGTTCAGCTGGCTCTCCATCACTCCTATGTTTATGCCTAGTTTGAGCGAGTGCAGATGCGCAAGCTCCGTATCCGTTGTGAGGTTTGAGAGCACAATGCCGTTGGAGTTTGCCCTTGCAAATATACCTATAAGATGAGAATCAGAGACTGACATCTCTATTGGCTCTGCCGAAAGTATCTTGGAGATCATGTCTTTGATGTGCTTCTCGATACCTTTATAGCAAAAAACGAACCTGTCGCTTGCGATGACATAGGCGCCTACAAAATCGCTGCCATGCACCCTATGCTTCGCAACTTCCACCTTCTCACTTCCGCGGATTTTCATTACGGTCCGCTTTCCTACTTTCCTTTTCAGGACTCTTCACTGTGCTTTCCATGTTTGTGTTCTCCGCAGCTCTTTCTGGGCTCTTACGTGCGCTTGCAGGTTTCTCCTTTGTTGCTGCCTGTGTTGCGCCTTTTGCCTGTGCCGTGCTCTCGACTTTCGCAGGCTGTTTCTTCTGCGCAGCAGTTTTTGTCGCGCTCAGCTGCACAGCTTGTTCCTTGAACAGCGTCGCAGTGGCGATGCCCTTGTCTATCTCAATATTGAGCTTCACGGGCTTCATGCGCTGTGCACGCGCCGTTATCATGTCGTTGAGCTCCTTACTGAACTTGACCTTGTCCAGATCTATTTTCATGTAGTGGGATATTCGCTCCCTTATGTATTTTGCTGCCTTCCTTGTCCTTTTCGTTCTCGGCTGCGTAACAAGGTAGCGCCTTATGCCTATTGTAATGAGTTTGCCTGCCATGTCATTCATCCTTTATTCTAAGCTTGGTCCTTCTCCAGTCTCTGGAAAAAGCGTTACTTTCCATTCTCCTGTGAGTCCTGAGCCTTGCCAAAAGCGGCATTCTTCTTGCTTGCTTGAGCTTCTTGCCAAGCCTTCTTTTCCTGTACGCACTCTTCTTTGACACATTATCACTTGTGTTTGAACGATATTGTTGGTTCTTTCTTGTATGTTGCTCTTGCCAGCAGCAACTTCAGCTGGTTTTCCGTCATCTTGCCCGTTATCCTATTGCTCTGCACCAGCGACACTATCAGGCTTACAAGCTGGTCATAGAGGTCCGGGTTCGAGACCCTGATGTTCATCATTCTGTCATACGCTGTGCCGTCAAGGAACCTGCGCAAGATTTCCTTCTTCTGCTGCTCTAACTGAGCCGCCCTTAGCGCCTCCGTGACTCTTTTGCGCATGCGCTTCTGGTATTGTTCGTCTTCCTCTCCTGCCATCACTTTGCACCTGCAGCACTCTCGTTGCAAACCTTGTCAAGGAACGACTTTCCTTGCGGGGTTATTATGCGCCCTGCCTTGGTGGTCTTCACGTAATTGAGCTTCTCAAGCTCCATAAGCGCATCGCGTATTATGCTGCCGCCTGCCTTCATGAAGTGCTTCCTGTGTATGACGTGCTCTTTCTTGTTGCCGTACCATGTCCTCAGTCTTGAAACGCCAACAGGGCCGTTAAGGTACACCTTCCTGAGTATCGAGGCGCACCTCACATACCAGAAGTCGGGGCTTATGGGTGCCCGCTCCCTTCCCGCGCTGCTCTTGACGAAGTCAACGTAAGCTGGCTTTTTCACTTTTCCCTTCAGCTTTTCTGCCGCTGCATCTATCACAGTCGAAGCCTTAGTTTCGTATACATTGGCCATAGAATTCATCAACTAGGATTGATATATTTCTAACGAAAGCTCATTTATGCCTTGCGCTTGCTGTTCTTCCGCTCGCTGCGCCCTGGTTTTTGCGTCCAAGGCTTCCCTGTCCGTCTTTCCCAAGGTCTGGGTCCTCTTTGCTGCGGTCTCTCCTGCACCCACTGTCTTGGCTCTCCAGACTGCTGCCTTTGCCTGCCTCTCCAAGGTTGAGACCCTCTTTGCCAGGGTCTGTCCTCTCTTTTTCGTGGCTCTGATCTATTTACTCTCTCAATACTCGCTTTCAGGTCAGCCTTCAGCTTCTCGGCTATGAAATTCTTCGTAAAGTAATCGCTCTTGAGGGCTATGCCTATCTTTGCGGCATATATTCTTGCAATCCTGCCGCGTTGGTCCTTCGGAGCACCGCTTATTTCCGGCATCTTGAATATCAATCCGTACTTAGGAGGTTTGCTTCCGAATTTGATGTGCTTGAAGAGCGACTTCTCCGCGCCTAGTAGCTGGATCGTGCTCGCCGGCAACGTCGCCAGCCTTTCAAGAGAGCCTGCCTTGCTCAGCAGTTCTGCAGCTATTTTCTCATCGGTGAGGTATACTGTGTTCGGCATCACTTCCGTACTGACCTTTTTTATGTAAGCGTCAAGCACATCCAGAGTTCCGGCAAGTTCGTTGGAGAGCTGCGCAAAACGCACCACTGCCTCGCGTTCCTTTCCGTTCATGTGCCTTCCCATCGTCGCTACTGCCTTGCCGTATGTCTCGTCAGTGCGCTTTTCATCGTTAAGCACTCCAGCAATCTTTGCCCTGTCTATCGCAGTAACGTCATTGAGCACCAATGCCAGATCTGCAAGAGCTTTCGGGCTTGTTATCTTCAATTCCGGAAAGTATAGGCCGTACCACTCTCCTAGCCTCTCGAATGAGAGGTTGTATGCCTTGCTTATCTCAAGGTAAGCGTTTATCGCCTGTATTAAAGGATACTCCTCGCTAGCGTAGGCGCTCTTTATGCCTTCCTTCGCGTTTTTGAGCATCGCTGCACGCGCCTGTTCAAAACTCGTCTTCGTCAACTAATCCCTTTATAATTATTAGACACAAAGCATATAATATCATTCGGAAACGAGCTATTTGTTCGTGTTAAGGCATTTTTATGAACAAGCAAAAACTAGAGTCATTGTCCAATCTTGCCGTGAGGCGCAGCCTGATACTTTCTGCGTTCAATCCATACGGTACGCTGGTAGGCTTCTATGATTATGGGCCTGTGGGCCTGAGGATACGCAACAACATTGAATCTTTGTGGCGTTCCATCTTCATAGAGCGTCTCGGCAATGTCGAGATCGACACCACTCTGATATCTCCAGAGATAGTGTTCGAGGCAAGCGGCCACCTGAAGAAGTTCACTGATCCTATCGCTGTCTGTGCGAAATGCGGTTACAGCCACAGGGCTGACAAGCTGCTCGAAGCGTTGTTCACGGGGCAGAATAACAAAGCAATGGCTGACAAGATAAAAGTGCTTCCAATAGGTGAAATGGAGCGCCTTATGAAGGAGAACAATGCGAAGTGCGAGAAATGCGGCACACCCTTGCCCAAGGTCGAAGTCTTCAACCTCATGTTCGGGACAAAGATAGGCCCCCTAAGGGCAATACAGGGCTATCTAAGGCCTGAAACTGCACAGGGTATATTCATCGACTTCAAGGAGATATTCAGGAACACGGGCCTTAAGCTGCCGGTCGGCATAGGCCAGACTGGCAAGGCGTTCAGGAACGAGATATCTCCAAGGCAGGAGCTCATACGCATGAGGGAATTCTTACAGATGGAATTGGAATTCTTCTTTGACCCGGAGAGCAAAGACCTTGTCATAGCGAACGAGCCTGTAGATGAGAAGGCTCTGAGTGCAATGAAATTGAACATGCTTACCCGCGAGCAGCAGAAGTCAAATGCCGATGCTGCAGAAATGCCTGTAGGGGATGCGCTGCACGACGGCATAATACCGAACAAGCTGTTCGCTTACCTTCTCACAATCGAGCAGGAATTCCTGCTAAGTCTTGGATTCCCAAAAGAGTCCATACGTTTCAGACAGATGATGCCGGAAGAGCTTCCCCACTATTCGAAGGGCAACATAGACCTAGAGGTGCACGTTGACGACGATTACATAGAGGTTGCCGGCAACGCGTACAGGACCGATTTTGACCTATCAAACCATCAGACATTCTCGAAAAGCGACATGAGTGTGGTCAACGACAACAAGAAACTGATACCTCATGTGGTGGAACTCAGTTTCGGATTGGACAGGCTGTTCTGGACGCTCCTTGCGAATAATTTGTATATGGATGAGAAGCGCGGATGGGAATTGCTGCTACTGACTGAGAAGTCGACACCATACCGCTACGCAGTGTTCCCTCTCCAGAAGGACGACAAACTAACGGAGAAGGCCGTTGCGCTGAACCGCGCATTGGCGAGCAGGGGCATAAGCGCGTATTATAGCCAGACTGGCAGCATAGGTAAACGCTACGCCAGAGCTGACGAGATCGGAGTGCTCAATTCTATAACTGTGGACTTCCAGACCCTCGAAGACAACACTGTCACTGTAAGGAGCATAAAGGACACGACACAGGTCAGGAAACCAATAAACGAGATATGATGTGCGCCCAGCAGCTGCAAGAGATACGGGTAAAGGACTTCGACATAAGGCACACTTTCGAAAGTGCCCAGCCCTTGACGTTCTACGCCGATTATGACTATGCTGACAGCATCCTCTCTTATCCTGTCGGAGTTGGCATGATGACTGCTGTTTTCAGGGGCGACAATCACGAATGCAGGGTGGCTGCGTATAGTAGTGGGGCCCGGAGTGCAAAGGAAGAGCTTGTACGCAGGTTTCGCCTTAGGGACGACATGAAGAAGATATACCGGAGCATCGGAACCGACGACTTCATGCGCGCAGCGATAAAGGAATACTATGGTATGAGGTTGACGCTCAATGATCCTTGGGAAACTACAATGTGCTTCATCATCTCACAACTAAACAACGTTAAAAGAATAACGATGATCGTGCACAACATCATAAACACATTTGGCACTCCGATAATCGGCGATGCCGGCTTCGTTGAAGGCAGGCGCTTCCCTGCTTGTGAAGATTTGGTGAGAGCGACCGAGAAGTCATTCATGTCGTGCGGCGCCGGCTTCCGTGCAAAATATCTGGTGCACGCATCAGACTTCTGCACCAACAACATTGACCTGGACAAGCTGAATGGCAAGAGCTACGACAAGATAAAGGCACAGCTGATGGAGATTCCGGGCATCGGAGATAAGGTGGCTGACTGCATAGCCCTGATGGGCTACGGCAAGCTAGAGGCATTCCCGATAGATGTATGGGTAAAGAGGACTATGGAGGCTGCGTACTTTAGAGGCAAGGAAAAGAAATTTGACGAAATTCACGAATTCGCCGAGGACCGGTTCGGTAAGCTGGCGGGCTACGCAGAGCAATATATTTATTGGTACGGCAGGCAAATGAGAATGAGACCATGAAAGAGCTACAACAGGACATAGACAACATAAGCGCTTATCTGACCAAAAAGCAGAAGTCGTTCGACAGCGTGACAGACCTCACCCGCAGCATAATACGGAACGCTGCACAGGCCATAACCCTTCTGCACAGCGGAAACAAGAGTGCGGCGAAGAAGACGATAGCCAGCGCATACAGCGATGTCAAGAAAGCCGTCAAGTTCGGCGCAGAATTCGAGTACTACACGCGCCAGGCTTGCCAGGAATATGCAGAAGCAAGAATATTCTATGGAATAGTTGACAAAGGAGTGGTGCCATCACAGCATGAGACTAATGTTAACCAAGAGGCATATTTGCTTGGCCTTATGGATGTGATGGGAGAACTAAAGCGCGAGATCCTGGAGGAGCTCAGAAACGGTCGCGAATCTACAGCAGAAGAATATTTCGAAAAGATGAGGCAGATCTACGACACCACAAGAAGCGTCAGGTTCGCCGAAGCTGTCCTTTCAGGCTTCAGGAGAAAGCAGGACACTGCAAGGATACAACTCGAAAACGCAGGTAGTGAGATCCTTTCCTTCAAGAAAAATAAGTGAGAAGGTTTATAGATTTTTGAGATAATCTACTCGTGTTTCTCATGCTGGGTATCGACGTTGACAGGAAAGCTCTGAAGCAGTATGCTCTGATAGCATTAGGTTATCTTGCGATATCTTTAGTGTTCTTCTGGCCGATGACGTTGCACATCACCACGGCGGTACCCGGTACCGGCAGCGATACCTTTCAAAGTATGTGGGAGTTGTGGTGGGTTCCATATTCAATGTTCACGCTCCATTCCAGTCCATACTTCAGCAATTATCTTTTCTATCCTCTAGGTGCTAATTTGGATACGCAGACGCTGGCTCCTATCGCGGGCCTCGTCAGCATGATTTTTCAGCCGGTCAGCCTCGCTTTCGCGTTAAACATGATATTCCTGATAGGTTTTGTGCTTGCGGGGCTGTTCACGTACGCGCTTGCGTTCCATGTAACTAAGAACCGCACAGCATCGTTCATAGCGGGTCTAATCTACTCATTTAGCCCAATACACACGATACAGGCGTTTGGGCATCTTCAGTTCACAAACATAGAGTTCCTGCCACTGTTCTTACTACTGTTCGTCTATATGGTGGAAAACGACCAAAAGCGGAACTTACATGCTGCACTAGCCGGCATCTCTTTCGTGCTTTTGACCTTTATGGGGGACATAGAGCAGGGCCTCATGGCGATACTTCTTACACTCTTCGTTCTTGCATATTTTGCTGCAGACAAAAGGCACAGGCACAAGGTTCTCAACAAAAAATTCGCAATGTCATTTGCAGTAATGATTCTCGTGTTCATGGTGCTGGCATCTCCGTTCATATTCTGGATACTCTCTTCATTTAACTCGGGCGTGCTCTCTGTCATGAACTCGCAGGCAACTACTGGTTTAAACGAGCTCTACAGCCCAGATCTGTTCAACTTCTTCATTCCAAGCACGTACAATGGTCTGCTAAACATGTTTACAGGCATCTCTGTCCATCAGCTCATCGCTATATCCTCTGCAGAGCGCACTACGTACATCGGATACAGCGTCATCGTCCTGATGTTGATAGGGCTGCTGCACGAGTACCGTGAACACTTCAAGGATACTGGCGTTTATCTTGTGGCGCTCATACTTTTTGGGCTGCTCTCCCTTGGGCCGTATTTGCAGATAGGAGGCAACATCACTTCCATGCCAGGTCTCTATCTGCTATACCACCATATGCCCTTGTTCAATGTGCTCAGGGAGCCCGGCCGGTTCGATATGCTGCTTGAACTTTTCATTGCGATGTTTGCTGCGATAGGTGTTACTAACCTAGATGGCACGATATTCAAAGTTATTGGCATTGCGCATCACGATGGTGAATCATCAAACTTTAAGAAGGGTGTGCAGAAGTACGCGCCTGTGATTTTTGTTGCGCTCATACTGTTCGAGTACAACCCGTGGCCGGCGAGTCAACAAATGCTTAACAGTATGTATATACTCAACACCACGATACCCAAAGCGTACTATCAGATAGGTGCCCTCAACGACAACTTCTCTGTCTTGATGCTGCCGACCATACCTAACTACACAAGCTCAAAGTTGGAACTGTATCCTGGAATGGAACTTTACTACCAGACTGCTTTAAAGAAGCCCATTATTGGCGGATACCTTCCAAGGGTAAACACCACACAGGTGCTGTCGCTTTTCGATGTTCCTCTCTTGGTCTCAGCATACTATTTGCAGGACGGCAAAGGTCTTGTGTACGGCTCTCCTTTGAAAGAGGACTACACCAACACGACCGAGTTCTTCCTCTCATCATACAATGTTGGTTTTGTTTCTGTTATAGGAAGTGCGTACAACCAAACAGAGCTTCAGCAGCTGAATTCTTACCTTACTACCTTCCTCGGCGAACCAGTATATCAGGGTAACAATATAACCGTTTTCTCCACTAGCAAGGTGACAAGAACTGCTGGAGGATCCGTTGTTGCTTTCGCTCCGGTGCTTGTCGGCGACCCTAGAAGTGCATGGCAACCAGGCCCTGTCATCTGTGGGTCTTCTTCACTATGCAGTCAGGACTACCTTAATTCGTGGTTCGGACTGAACACGGCGTATGTCAGCGTATATTCTTCTAACTATACTGCTGTCAACATAAGCGTTCGCGCTCTCTCGCCAACGCGGTCGCGGCAGGAATATGTCTATCTTGACAACCAGCGCATCTCCATACTGAATCTGACCACTTCACTGCAAAGCTTCTCGTTCAGCGCGGGTCTGCATCAGGGCACGAACTTCCTGTTTTTTGTTTCGGAAACCGACAACATAAGCGGCACCTATCCGATAATAGGCGTAGAGGACCTCACTATAGGCAAGTGATTCATCGGCGCGAATTGAGGACTAGACTTACAAACTTATTTGCCCATCGAATAGCGGAAACCTTCCTTTATTATGAAAAGAAGGCCGCTTATTCCATCCATGGCGTGTATCTTCTTTCCTTCCTCAAATGTTCTCCCATTATACCGTATAGGCACCTCATCGATCCTGTAGCCGTTCCTTATTATTTGTTCCGCAATCTCTGTTTCTATCAGGAAGTTGCGATTACGAAGCTTTCTAGGATCTACCATTTTTCTGTCGAAAAGTTTGTAGCAAGTGTATATGTCTGTTATTTTCTGCCCAAAGAATAAAGAGAAGGCCATGCTCATGACTATGTTTGCGAGCTTTGCCATCCTGTACCTGTGGCCAACATCCTTACCCAGTATCCTGCTACCGAACACTGCATTATTGTTTCCTAACTTGCTTAGCAGTTTTTCGTAATCCTCTGGGAAATATTCTAGGTCAGCATCCTGTATCAGCACTAAGCCATCGCGAACTTTTTCCATGCCCGTTATCAGTGCCGATCCCTTTCCTCTTGAATACTTGTTATGCATCGGTATTATTCTGCTGTCTTTTTTCATTAACTCTTTGATTATTTCCGGGCTCCGGTCTGTTGAGTCGTCAACGACTATGACTTTGGAGACACAACTCTGCTTAAGGACTCTGCTGAGAATCTGCCTTATGGTCCGCTCTTCATTGTATACTGGCACTATTATTGTTAATTTTTTAGCACGCTCCATTCTTACGCCTCTATGGCAAGTCTACATGTCAACACACTGCATTATTTGTAGCTGTCCATGCTCTTCGAGAACCAGTCCATTGTAGCGGACAATCCCTCTTCTAACGTGACCTTTGGTTCCCATTTGAGCAGCTGCCTTGTCTTGCTGCTATCCACATCAAAGTCTATGGGCTTTCCGTCTATCATTTCGCCATCTTCGTACGGCATCGGAACAACGGACATCGGTTTGAGCCCTCTCTTTTCTGCTATTTTGTTGATTATGCCTGCGAGTTCCGTGTTGGTGACTATTCTGTCTCCTTTGTTGCCTGCACAGTGGAGTGACATTCCATTGTACGCTTCGATGTTGTCTGTCAGCTTATCGTAAAATGCAAGGAAGTCATCAGCATAAGACCACAGTCTTTTTGCTTCTGGAGATCGTAATTTGAACTCCTTCTTGCCCTGAAGTGTATGGAGTATGTAGCGGCCAACAAGCTCATCCGAACGCATCCTTGGCCCATATCCGCTTCCGACAACCACAATGACAATAGGGACTCCAAAGCCTCTGTGGTATGTCTGGTAGAGGAGCTCAACAGCGCCCTTGGTCCAGCCGTATGGTGTCGACGGTAGTGGGAATGTCTCTTCGGTAAGGGTCGTGTTTACTTTGTGCCCGTATCTGGCGTTGAACGAAGACGGGTATATTATGAATGGCCTCTTCTTCATGTCCTTTACAATTTTCAGCAGGTGAAGGGGCGGCAGCACATTTCCAAGGAATGTGTGCTCTGGAGACAATGTGCCTTCGGGTCTGTCCGCGACAGCAAGGCCGCAATCGACAACAATGTCGACGCCATCAAGGTCTTTTTCGGTTATGTCTATTGTGGACTTCCAGAGATATTCTATCTTGTCTTTGACGCCGACGTCAGAGAGTTTCCATGCTTCATCATAGCGAACTATGTCTAGAACAGATACGTTATATCCTTTGTTTAAAAACAAGCGAGAAAGGCCTGAACCAAGCGTGCCTGCTCCGCCGCAGATCAAAACATTAGTCATAAATAAGACGGATTATTTGATGAATGCAAGTATAAAAGTCTTGCTCTGCCGATGGCATAAAATCGGCATATTCCTACACATTCATTTCGTGGTCCCGTTTTTTATTGCGCTCTCGAGCACATCCAAACCTTTCTCTATGTTTTCCTGCACCATAGTTATTGGCGGTATCAGCCTTATTGTCGAGGATCCTGCCGGCAGCAGCAGCAATCCATTGCGGAAGCACCCATCCACGATCTTGCCGCGCTCTGCAACCGCAGGTGTCTTGCTCTGCTTGTCCTTCACAAACTCCACACCTATCATTAACCCGATTCCTCTGACGTCGCCGACGATTTCATAATCATCCATCATCTCGCGCAATCTTTTCATTATGAAATTGCCTTTGGTCCTTACTCCTCTTTGAAGGCTCTTCATATTCCTCTTTACGTAATCAAGCGATGCGTTTGCCGCAGCCATTGCAAGAAGATTGCCTCCAAACGTGCCGGCATGCTCTCCAGGTTCAGTATCCCCAAGAGATTTCCTTGCTATTGTAGCGCCTATCGGGACTCCGCCACCGAGTGCCTTTGCCATCGTGTATATGTCCGCATCAACTCCGAAGTTGTCAAGCGCAAGGAACTTTCCTGTGCGCATGTAGCCCGCCTGGATCTCGTCATCGACAAGCAATATGTTGTTGTCTTGGGTTAGCTTTCTTAATTTCTGGACAAATCTCTTTGGCGGAACAATGTAGCCGCCCTCGCCTTGTATTGGTTCCATAAACACGGCAGCTACCTCATCCGGCGGAGCCTCTTTTGCAAGGACAGTGTTCTCTATATAATCGATGCATGCGTCAGCGCAATCGTCAGGACTGTCTGTGTTGAATGGGCACCTGTATGGATTCGGGTATGGAACGTGTATCACATTCGGAAGCGGCCCAAAGTGTTTTCGCTGTATAGCTCTCGACGCTGTGAGTCCCAAAGCGCCCATTGTCCTCCCATGAAATGCGTTGTAGAATGCCAGCAAGTATGGCCTATGTGTAAATATTTTGGAGAGCTTTATCGCGTCCTCAATCGCCTCCGCGCCAGAGTTGGAAAAGAACACGCGGCCGAACCCGCTCGGAAACATTGTCACTAACTTCTCTGCAAAGCTGACGGGCATTTCTGAGAAGAAGTCCAGAAATGCAGGATGCATGAGCTTGTCAACCTGCTTCTTTACCGCCTGCCTTATCTCTTTGTTGGCGTTGTCTCCCAGCGTGTACACGCCGATGAAACTTGAGAAGTCTATGAACCTATTTCCTGCTATGTCATAGGCATAGTCTCCAGATGCATGGTCCGCAACGAACGGGTAATGTTCCCTAGTTGTGGTGAACATCACTTTTTTATCTCTGGCTATCACACTTCTTATTCTGCCATTGATTTTTATCATTAAATCTCCCTGTAGCGAGAATAGCGTATCAGGGCCGAGAGTGAGTTGGCAGCATCATACGGGGAAGAATAAACTGGCAGGCCTGCGCTCTCCATCATGATTTTGTGCATTTCGGTGTAGTTCCCTCCCATGCTGATCACGACCATGGGCTTCTTAGAGCCTGTTGCATGTTGTATCAACTTTGCAGCGACCCTTGAATCTGCCCCAGGTGTCTGGAACAACCCGACAACCACCAAGGAATCAACTCCGGGATCTGCTTCGAGAGCGTCCAACGCATCACCGAATCTCTTATCGTCTGCATCTCCGCCAACGTCCAGAGGCAAGCATATGTTGACTATCGGCGGCATGTTCTTCCTCAATGTCTCTTCTGTCTCTTTTGATAGTTGTGCAAGCTGCAGGCCGTTTTCTGCGACAGCATCAGTTGCAAGCACGCCCATTCCTCCCCCATTCGTGAGTATTGCGACTCTGTTGCCCGTGCTGAGCGGCTGCCCTGATAAGACTTTTGCGTAGTTGAGCAGCTCCCTCAGGTCTTTCGCTACGGTAAATCCGAACTGTCTGAACACTGCATCGTATGTTTCATAATTGCTTGCAAGAGCCGCAGTGTGAGAATGCGCCGCCTTCATGCCGGTATCGCTCATGCCTCCCTTTATTATCACAATGGGTTTTGTCTTTGTGGTCTTCTTAGCAATCTCTACGAACTCCTTGCCGCGCTTCACACCCTCTATGTAGAAGATTATCACCTTCGTTTCCTTGTCTTCCATGAGGTAGTTGAGCACGTCAACTTCATCGATGACCGAAGCGTTGCCATAGGATATGAAACGTGAAAGGCCGAACCCTTCATGCATCATCTCATCGAGCACCGCACTGCCGACCGCACCGCTCTGCGAGGCAAAGCTTATGTTTCCGATCTTCGGCCTGTCCAATTTGAATGATGGCAGAAACAGTGTGTTTATCCGTGACCTGAGATCCATCACTCCGAGACAGTTCGGACCTATTACGGGCAGCGCGTACTTTCTTGCGACTCTTTCAAGCTCTTTTTCAAGCTCCACGTTGCCGACTTCTGCAAAACCCGCGCTTATAACAATGACTCCGCCTACATGGGCCTTGCCGCATTCCTCGAGTGCGGCTGGAACTGCTGGTGCAGGTATTGCAATGACGACGAGGTCCACCTTCTCTTTCACATCAAGAATGCTTTTGTATGCCTTGAATCCAAGAATTGTCCCTTGGTTGTTTATGTTTATCGGAAATATCTTCCCTGAGAACCCTACATCTATCTGGTTCTTCATTATCACGTGCCCGATCTTGTTCGGGGTCTCGGTCGCGCCTATTATGGCTATGGATTTCGGGTTCATTATCTTGCTTAGGTCTGCGTATTTTTGCGTCATTGAAACAACATTCTCAAGTCTACGGCGTCGTACATGCCGTCGTGCAGTATCACCGGGTTCAAGTCAAGCTCATCCATCTTGTTTTCAATAAACAGTTTTGATGTCTTTTCCAGAAGCGTCACTATCATGCTTTCCGCTGCATCGTTTGGCGCGATTATCTTGCTTGATTTCAGCTGGTGAAGCATCTCTTGTGCGTCGTTCTTCTTTATCGGACACAGGCGCAGCGCAAAATCCTTGAAAGTCTCAACGTAAATGCCTCCGAGACCTATCAGTAGTACCTTTCCGAATTGAGGGTCTGTCTTGCCTCCTACTATTATCTCTATGCCCTTGCCCACCATCTTTTGTGCCAGGACCTTGTAAGGGCGTAGGTCTCGTGCGGTTATTTCAAACTCTTTGTACGTGTCTCTTATCTTCTCTTCAGAATTGAGGTTAAGTGCGACCAAGCCGTGGCTTGCCTTGTGCAGCGCCTTATCGCTTATCACCTTCAGCACGATGTCGTCATTCGAAGCGAACTTCACAGCGTCATCGGCGCTTGTAACGTACTTGCTATCGACGCTTCGTATTCCGTAGCGACCGAGTAGTTCTCTGGCTTGCATGTAGTCGAGCAGTTGCATCGCATCAACTATTATATTTTGATCTTAAGCAAGATGAGTGAATACACGATTACGACAAGTATGATGGCGACCGCGACGCTAATCGTGTATCTTTGTTTGAGAATTATCCCATTGTGTATCTTCTTCTCCAAGTCACTCAAGTTGTTTATCTGCGGCCATTTCGCGTTCTTTGACGCTGCCGAGGCATCAGTCTTCTGTTGGCTCTGTTGTTGGGCGGTGCCTTGCTGTGCGGTCTGTGCAGCCTGTTGCATCTCCTGAGGTGCCTGTGGTATGGTTGTCGGACCTGCTGCCTGCATAGGTTGCGGCATTCCAGACTTGACCTGAAGGAATCCTTTCTCTGTGAGTGCTATGCTTATGCTTCCGTTCCTCATATCATATGATAGGAACGCGTTCTGCGCCAGCTTGTAGATTCTCAAAGCAAAGTCTTTCTGAGTCACGTTTACGCTCTGGTTCAGCTCTTGCACGTTGCGCTTGCCTGCCGAAAGCTGTGATAGTATTGTCAAATCCAGCTGGTCGAACGGCGTGTTGGCCTTGTCATGAGCTTCGTTGAGCAGCTGCTTGCCCAGATCCGTGATGGTTATTGCGCTCTGGCCTGGAAATGCGGTTGTGAAGTCGATCATGCCCTTCTGCTTAAGCGTGGCGAGTATGCTGGATGCGTCAAAAAAGGAAGAGTTTATGGCACTGCCAAACTTTTCAACAACGGCATCAGGAGTTACCCTTGTAAGTGCGGCAAGGTCTACAAAATTAATCTCATCAGGCATGCTACTATAAAGAAACAAACATATATTAACTTTGCAGAGAATATTGCGACCATTCCACGTATTCTAAGTCAAATGGTTTTATGCGACTAAGATTTCTGGGCGGTGCCCAAGAAGTAGGCAGATCTGCTGTGCTTCTAGATGATGGAAAGAAGATGCTCTTTGACTATGGGGTCAAGCTCGACCACAAGACAGAATATCCTATTGAAGTTCCAGAAGTCGATACCGTTGCATTGAGCCACGCCCATCTCGACCACTGCGGATTTGTGCCGGCACTCTACAACAAGGCGTTCCCTCCAACAATAGGTGCTACACCAACGCTGGATCTTTCATTGCTGCTTCTCGAGGACTCTATGGCAATAGCCAAGAAACAACACGAGTCTGAGCGCTTCCACAAGCGCCAGTTGAAGAGCTTCAGGAACAGGTTCGTTGGCCTAGACTACCATTCTGGCATAGAATCGAACGGTTTTGACATAGAGCTTTTTGACGCTGGACACATAAGCGGGAGTGCGATAACGCTTGTAACTCGGAGAGGCCAAAGGATAGTCTACACTGGTGACTTCAAGCTTGCCGAACAGCGCCTTCACAAAGGTGCTGAGATTGTAAAGAGTGACGTGCTGGTTACTGAGTCAACATACGCTACAAGGACTCATCCAGACGTGCATGAGCTCGTAAACAAGTTCATAGAAAAGGTCAAGGAAGTGCTTGACAATGGCGGCACGGCGCTGATTCCGGTGTTTGCCGTGGGGCGCAGTCAGGAGATCCTTACGACGCTGTATGAGCACGGCCTGGCGAGCCGAACGTACCTTGACGGAATGGCAAAGTCTGCGACCTCGATAGTGCTGAAGTACCCTAAGTTTATTACACAAGAAACGCTCCTGTCAAGGGCTGTGTCCTCATGCACGTTGATAGAAGGGCGCGACGACCGTTACGCTGCTCTTAGCGAACCTTCAATAATACTCACGACTAGTGGCATGCTCAATGGCGGCCCTGTCTTGGACTATATAACAAAGCTGAACAAGGCTTCATACATTTTTCTTACGGGGTACCAAGTCGAGGGCACCAACGGCAGGATGCTGCTTGATGCTGGAAGGATTGTGGATAATGGCGACATCAGGAGGATAGACACGCCTGTGAGCTATTATGACTTCTCTGCCCATGCGGACAAGAACGACCTCTATAAGTACATAAAGGCGAGCAGTCCCCAGACTGTCGTTTGCATCCACGGTGATTCAGAATCCACAACGCAGCTCGCAGAGAACCTAAAGCTTGACGGCTTTGAGGCGTATGCGCCCAAGAACGGCGACACCATAGAGATAAAGTAGCAAAATTCAGGCTGTTTCTGCCTTCTGTGCTTCCGCAGCTGCTAGTTGGTTTAGGTCTGCATACGGTGCTTCGGTCGCGTATGAAGCGTATGTTACCCTCGAGTATGCAAGTGAAATCAGTCCCGCGAACGATATCGCTGCGATCACAGCGATGTACAGGGTTCCGCTTCCAAGGAATAGGTAGCTGAACAGCGCTATGTTTCCGATGCTTGCGATGATTCCAAGTATGAACGCCTTCTTCGACTGCATTATTATCATGACAGCTGCTACGAGCGAGACGAGCGTGAGCCCTGCCTCAAGGATTAGGATTTCGTAGCTGGTGTTAATGGTGGCGATGAACGATGGCAAACCAACAGTCTTCACAGCATTTATCACGTATGCCAGCTGCGCGTTGGCAAAAAGTATGAAAACAGTGAACGAAAGCATAAGCATCGCCGCGGCGACAAAGCTCAGGTTGCTGTACTTGGTGTACACGCCCTCGGCATGCCTTGAAACCTTGTCTATGTCCTCCAAGCAGTAATACTCGTTGTTGAGCTCCTCTACATCCTCGTAGCAGAAAGGCCTATGGCAGTAGTTGCACACGGCGTAGGCTGGCCTCCACGCGTGCCAGGCGCAGAACTGCTGCTTTGCTCCTTCAGTGCCTGATTCAAGCTGCATCTTTTTCTCACTAACCGGACCATGCAGCTTTGCTTCTTCAGCTGATGCGGCTGCTTCAAGCGCACGCAGCCTCTCCGCCTGCTCTGTGCTGGATGCCTGCACTGCCTGTTCTACTTTTTCTCTTATGGGTGCCTGAGGCGGTGCTGCCTGTGGTTTCGCCTGTTCGATAGGACTAGGTTGTTGTGGCCTCGGACGTTCTGCTGCAGCGGGCTTCGCCTGCTCTTTAGCACCTGCCCTTGACTTGAAGATGAGCAGGTCTTCCGGGCTTAACGGCATTACAATAACCTTTTAGCTCTCTCTATTGCTTGCCTCTTCTTCTTTTCAAATATTCCTCTGTGTTTTGCGCAGCTTATGCAGTAATACACTTTCAGCCTTTCGAAGAAACGCACATCTTGTGCCGTCTTCAGGTCCGTGCCGAAACGGACAGGCTTCTCGTCCGATACTGACTTGTTCCTAGGTATCTTCCTTCCGCAGGAAGCGCACACTACTGACGTTTCACGTCCTCTCATAAACTTCTATTTTATTGATAGAGGAAGATTAATAATCCTTTATGGGAGAAATTAACGAGGCTGTTCTATGAAAGTTTATGTTCTCGGGGACAATCATGAGCACGCAGTGAGGCTCACCAATTTCATAAATTCTGTCGGCAACACCGCTATAATGAGCGAGCACAGTTCTTCCGACTACAATGAGCTCGTGGACGACATGCTGGACAATAAAGCTCGCGGCTTTGACCTTATTGTTGCGATATCAAAGCAGCCGATAGAAACCAGCATAGAGACCAACAGGAACAACGCTTTCAGAGCTGCAGTTTGCAAGAACCCCAAAGAGGCTGCTACGGCAAGAAAGGCACATGCAAACGTTATCGTTCTCAGCGGCAACAATCTCGATGATGACGTTGCTGGTGACATTGTGGAAGCTTGGCTGGGTGTCTCTGCGCAGGGCAGCACCGAGGAAGAAGCGCCTGTACCAAGGCGTATGCCGCAGCTGAGCCCTGACGCGCTGAAAAATCTAATCTCTTTCACAAGCCCGAAGCCCTCGCAAAAGAAACGCAAGAGCGCAGAAAAGGACGAAGAGGATGAATCGGACGAACCTCCAAAGCCCAAAGGCAAAGGTATCATCGAGGACCTGAAATACACGTTCGGAATAGAATGAATTTCTACGCCTTCCCTGGTGCTGCGCCCGGTGCCGCATCAGAAATTTTTCATTGGTCTGATGCGTCTGCAAATCTGCAATTTCTGAACGATAGTAAAACTCAACGCCCACACTGTTTAAATAGCTTCCAAACGCGTAAATCAGGGATGGCAACGCCAGAAAACCCACAGCGCGAGCACTTGGCAGGAGCGAGCGGAGCCGGCATTGGCGAAAGCGTACAAGTGCAATCTCCTTATTGTAGAAGCCCCGAAGAGATGGCCAAGCTTCCTGTTATCGAGAGCACGCAAACCGTTTGCCCCGAATGCAAGCTCATAATAGAGGGCACTATCTACCGGGACGGCGACAACGTGATGATCCGTAAGTATTGCCCTGAACACAAGTGGACAGTTGAAAAGTATTGGGAAGACTACGACATGTACATGCGCATGAGGAAGTTCGGCTATGCCGGCCGGGGATTTGACAACCCAAACTTTGTGACATCGACGAAAGGCGCAAACTGCCCGTTCGACTGTGGATTCTGCGAGAGGCACAAGTCGCACACGGCATTGGCGAACGTCGTGGTCACCAACCGGTGCCACCTTGCGTGCTGGTACTGCTTCTTTTACGCCAAGGAGGGCGACAGTGTGTATCAGCCATCGATTGATGAGCTGAGGAAGCTCTTCAGGAATCTTAGGAATCAGAAGCCAATACCTGCAAACGCCATTCAGCTGACCGGGGGCGAGCCGACCATGAGAGAAGATCTTACTGAAATCATCGCGCTCGCAAAGGAGGAGGGCTTCGACCAAGTGCAGCTGAACACCACAGGGATAAATATCGGCCTGCATCCAGAATTGGCAATCAATTACAGGCATGCTGGCTTGAGCACGCTCTACATGAGCTTCGATGGTGTCAGCGCAAGGGCAAACCCGAAGAACCACTGGGAGATTCCATTGGCTCTGGATGCAGTGCGCAAAGCGTCGATGGGGTGTGTGCTTGTGCCTACGGTAATACGGACCGTTAATGACAACGAACTCGGCGCGATAATAAACTTCGCGGTCAACAACAGCGACGTGGTCAGGGCCGTGAACTTCCAGCCCGTTTCTCTTGTTGGAAGAATGCCTGTAAGGGAGCGTGAAAAGCAGCGAATAACGATCCCGGGTGCGATAAAACTGATAGAGGAGCAGACGAATGGCGTAATACGAAAAGAACACTGGTTCTCGGTGCCCTGCGCTGGCGATATAAGCAAGTTCGCAGAGGCTCTAACTGGTGAATTCAAATACGATCTGTCTGTGCACTTCGCGTGCGGTGCAGCGTGCTACCTTTTCATAGACCCTAACGGCAAGATAGTGCCCATCACAGAGTTCCTGGACGTCGATGGGCTCATGGGGCACCTCCGCAACGCCGTAGTTGATATGACCGGCAAAGGCGTGCTGGCTAGAAGATCCATAACCGCAAAGGCGCTCATCGGCATCCACAAATTCATAGACAAAGATAAGCAGCCGAAGGGCCTCGACTTTGGCAAAATGCTCGCTACGCTGCTCACGAAGCGCGACTTCAAGACCATGGGCGCAATACAGTCAAAGATGCTGTTCTTGGGTATGATGCACTTCCAAGACGAGTATAATTATGATATACGGAGAGTAGAGCAATGCGCCGTAAGCTACGCCATGCCTGACGGGGAGATACTGCCCTTCTGCACGTTCAACGTGTTCCCCGAAATCTATAGGGATAAGGTACAGAGGCAATTCAGCATACCTCAAAGCGCATGGCAGGCGGCTCATCCTGGCTGGACGTACGCAAAAGAGAAGTACCTTAGAAGCGTCAGTGAGCTGCAGGAAACAAAGGCGTACAAGCACACATACACAGGCCTGAAGGACTACTTTGCACTGCCAGTCAACGGAGGCAAGGGACCAAAAGCCTTTACCGTGGCTGGCCCAAGCACTGCGCATGATAAAGCAAAGCTGGATGCACAAGAAGCGTGACCAAGATGGATCGCGATACATTACCTGCAAACGAGCAAAAATTCATGAAGAAAGGCGCAAGCTTGTTCGTATTCGAAGAGGGCAAGAAGTACGAAATCCCATATCATCTTATAAAGAAGGCGGTATTCTCGAACCTCAGAAAAGAGGATCTTATCGACGTCCAGCATTCTGCAAGGCTACAGTACCGGTTGATGTGTCTCGACACAGTAATTAAAGCGATAGTCGACTTCAACGAACTCAAGATAACTGTTATTTACAATCCTGCCGATGCAGACAACAACGGTGCAAAGATGGATATAGAATGGCTTATCGAATTCCTAGAAAAGGAGGGCGTAGGCACGCATCATGGCAGCATCAAGAATGAAGACTTTGACTATTATGGACAGTTCTACTCCTGCGCGTTCTTCCCTCAACCTATAAGGAAGAGTGCTCCGTACGGCTATACTTTGGATGAGTGGAAGAAAATGGAAAAATCATTCATTGAAAAGAGCGCAGCTTCACGCAAATCCAAATCTGCGAAGTTTAAGGTATGGCAGGACGAATACCAGAAGGAAAAAATGACCTCAGAAGCGCAAAGCAAAAAGAAGCGCAGCATGCTTTCAGATATATTCGGAATAGACAAGGCGTAACTCCTTAGCACGCACCCGCATGTCACAACAGCTCCAGTTCTGCCGCAACGGTCGGCTCCTCAAGGCCGAAGTTCTCAAGCACTTTCGGATGAAGCTCTCCGAAATGTCCGACGCTTCTGCCCTTCACCTTTATGGCAGCGCACCTGCCTTCTATGAACGCGCTGTCGTGCGCATCCTCAATAGTGTAGTTATCAATGCGCATGTACCTCAGCGCAGACTCTGTGAATGACTTTATCTCGGAGAAGTTCGCCTTTGAATGCTCGCTGACGAATGCAATATTTCTGCCCTCCACGGCCTTTCCACCCTTGACCGAGAACACACTTCCTATCTCGAACAGACGCATTGGCATGCGCTCACTTCTGGACTCGCTCAGGTTCTGCAGCAGCTCGTGCAGTATGTTGGTCCTCAGCATCGTCATGTTCTCGGTCTTGGAATATGACACTTTCACTGTGCCTTCCGCATCGTACTTGTGCGTCATGCCGTCGAAATTCACCTTCTCATTCGTAAGGTATGTGTTCATCGCTTCCATGAATCCTAGGCCCACCATGGTCCTTGCTATCCGGTTTGCATACTCTATCGCCTCGTCAGGAATCCCCTGGAAGGCACCGAGCACAGGTAGAGGGTCTATCCTGTCATAGCCGTAAGCTATCGCAATGTCCTCTATGATGTCCTGCTCGTTCAGTACATCGACCCTATAGGGTGCGACACGCACAAGAAGCGAATTACCATACTTTGCTGCGACATGGCCCAACTTGTTAGCAAGCGCTATTACCTTATCAGGATCTATCGGTACTCCCAATGTTCGCTGTATCGTTGAGATTTTCACCCTGATGTCCCTGTATTCCAATGTCGGCGTCGTTTCTTTTTTTGCTGCATAACTGACAGTGCACGGATGCACCTTAGCGCCCATGTCGACGAACGAGCACGCAAGCAACCGACATGCCTGGTCTACACCGTGCTTTGAAGTTCCAGTAATGTCAACGAACAAGTTATTTGTCTGCTCGGTCACCCTTGTGAATTCCGAATTTATGATCGGTATCATGCCCATGATGTTGTTCTTTGCGTCTGCCAAATACGGGTACTTCCCTTCCTCCGAGTCCTTTAGCGTGTATGAGTACTCAATGCCTTTCGCGTGCTTTGCAATTATCTCTTCGAAACGCATCTTCTTGTTCATCCCCAGAGGAACAAACTCCTTCTCATGTGCCGCATCGTACACAAGCGGGGAGCTTATGACATCGAAGTTGTGCAGGCCGATTGCGAACTTCTTGCGCCTTCTGCCATACGTGTCGCACAGCTTCTCGGTGAAGTTTATGAAATAGAGCAGATTGTTGCCTGTAAGGTCCACATTCTTCGCTACGATTCCAGCTATGAATGGCCGCACATCTTTCACGGCAGGTGTAGCTTTTATATCAACAAGCGGCTCCAAGTCTATCTTGTATGTGTTCTCTTTCGGTTCCCTCCTGCCTACGAAGTTCAATACGGCACGCGCGAATCCGGTGAAATCCAATAAGTCCGGTCTGTTCGGGCTTATGTCGAGAGTTATCTCATCTTCATTAGAATCGTCAACATCAACGCCAAGACGGGGAAGCTCCTTTAGCAACAGCTCTGCGTCTATGTTCAGTCTCTTAAAATCAGCATACTTGTATATTATTGAGGCCAAGTTATCACAACTCCTTTCTGTTCCTGAGCGAACCAACTTTGTTGTTGTAGAGCTCACTTATAACATCAAGATTCATAAGCCGCATTCCTATCCTTTCAACGCCCAAGCCCCAGGCGAGTACGGTCTTATCAGTGCCCATCGCTTTTGTTATCTCCTTCCTTATAATGCCTGACCCGCCCAATTCTATTGTCTTTCCAAGGCGTTCGTCATAGTAACTCACTTCGAGCCCAGGTTCCACGAAGGGGAAATAGCACGGCTTTACCTTTATCTCCATACCCAACGCGCCGTAGTAGTCCTTCAGTATGCCTTTTAGGTGCGCAAGCGTGAGCCCGTCGCCTATGACCATGCCGTCTGACTGGTGCAGCTCTGCAAGGTGCTTGTAATCTATGCTCTCGTTCCTGAAGACCTTACCTACGGAAAATATTTTTATCGGTTCATATCCGCTGCTCTCAAGCGCAAACTTTCTAAGATGGCGTATCGTGGTTGCAGTTACCTGCGTCCTTAGCAAGGCCTGTTGCGATATCGTGTCCCTCCATACTTCCTGCCATCCTTTCTCATGGGCTTCCTTCACTCTTTCAAGCAGTTCAATATCGTCTATGTCTATCGTCTTTGGGTTCGACAGGAAGTACGTGTCCTGCATCTCCCTTGCAGGGTGGTCCTGCGGCTCGAACAGTGCATCAAAGCACCAGAACGCAGATTCTATCACTGGTCCTGTCACTTCCATGAATCCCATGCTGATCCAGATGTTTCGTATCTTGTCGATGAGCTCGTGCAAAGGGTGTAGCCGTGCCGCATATTCCAGCTCGGTCGGCGCATTTATGTCGTAGCTGCGCAGTCCATCTGTCTGCCATTTCCTGCTCTTTATGATCTCGCGAGTGAGCTGCCCTATGCCCTTTCCTGTTTCCTGCTCAAGCAGCGAGTATCCGTCTTTGGCGATCGAGACATCGATTATCTCGCTTCTCTCTTTAAGTTTTATCAGGTTTCTGTTCGAGAGCAACTGTGCCCCCTCTTTATTTGACAGGAGCAGACGCTCCAAAGCATCTCCGTGCATGCTGTTGAGATCGTTGAGCAGCTTCCTTGCCGCATACTCCTTCTTTCCGGATAGGATCAGCTCGCCCTCTTTTGAAAGCAGGGCATCCTTGCCCTTTATGTCTATCCAGCCATTCTTCTTTGCCCATATGAGTCCTATCTTGTCATCGATCTTTTCAAGGGGCATGCTACTTTTTTCAAGCGCTTTCATCAAAGACTCTTCAGGAAACTCTTTGAGGTAGCGTTTTCCTTCTTCACTTATCTCGATTCCATGGGCACTCTTTCTTGCGATGTTGACTGCGTTGCTTTTGGCAAGGTTCTCCAGAGCCCATACGACCGAATCCCTGCCGAGCTTGAGATGGTCTTCCAAGTATGCTATATCTGCTCTCTTCTGCTCTTTGAGGGTTTTCAAAATCTCTACTTCATATTCATGCAAAGAATCACCAAACTACCTGACACGAAGATAACTGTACAGGAAGACCATGAGCACCACGATGGCCACTATCACGTAGATGAATGCGCCTAGTGTGTCGTATATGCCTACGAAGAAGCTTGCAACCTCTGCCTGTATGCTTTCAGTGATCACAAACGTGATGTTGAACTTGGAAAGGGGCTCGCTGTACAACCACGATATTGCTGTTGTGTTCTTGTAACCGCTAGTGAATGCAGATGGTGGGTAGTCTGGCAGCGGATAGACGCTGTCTATCGTTGCGCCTTTCGGCATGATTATCGTCAGTGTTGTGTTCGGATTGAGCACCTGCCCGCTCGCTCCATGCTCAAAATTGAACACATGAGGGTTGAATTCGTACACAAACGTCCTTGGAGCTGTCTGGTTGACGCTGGTCACGTTGCCTACGATGTAGCTCATGATTATGTATGCTGTGTTGATCCCGTTGTTATTCATCACCGAACCAGGAAGCAGCTTGAAGTTGTGCACGCTCGTGCTCGGGTTTATTATGTGCTGCACTAGCAAGGGCCCTATCAACGCCTGCCAGTCACTAAGAGTCAGGTTGAGCGCCACTCTGTTGGTCAGGTACTGGCTCACAGAGCTGTTGCTCAACTCCACTGTAAGCAATTCTGTCACTTGCGCGCTCGTGTTCTTATCCAGAGTCAGCGTGACATTAAGGTGCGACACCGTGTACGTTGCGTGTGATACAGGTAGCGCCGCCACGACCAACAGGCATGCGAGCAATGCATATCCTAGAATTCTCTTGTCCATGGCCATAGCACAGTCACTTGATTGTGACAGCCATCTTATAAATAGCTTTTGTGTTGTCGCCACCGATACATTATATATAACTTTATTGCACAACCTCTCCATTGAAATTCTGTGTCGGATGCGTCCTGCTTAACGTGTGTTAAATAGCGCGCGGCTTCCGGCTTAATGAGATACGAACAAACCGCGAGATCATGGACAAAGCAATACATCATTTAAGTACCGTCCTATGTAATTTTAATTGGAAGTACTACGCGTGCTCGGCAGTAGCATATCTGCTCATAGCGCTCGTCATTTTCTATCCGTTGACGCTGAACATTAAAACCATGACTCCTGGTTCTGGAGCTACTTCGTACCAAAATCTCTGGGGCATATGGTGGGTGAACTATGCCATATTCAACTTGCACACCAGCATATATCATACAGGCCTTCTCTTCTGGCCCATCGGCGTGAACCTCATATATCAGGTGCTGAGCCCGCTTCTTGCGCTAATCTCTGCACCGTTCCAGGCATTCGGAGTTGTCTTCGCATACAACAGCATATTCTTCCTTAGCTTCGTGCTCTCCGGTCTTGGGATGCTGCCGTTAGCAAAGTATGTGACTAAGAACTCATATGCGGCATTCTTTGCGGGCCTTGTGTTCACCTTCAGCAGCTTCCACATAGCGCAGGCCTATGCACACATAAGCTTCCTGAACATAATGTTCGTGCCTCTGTTCCTGTATTTCATTATAAAGACCGTGCGCGAAGGAACGCGCACTAATGTCATCGGTATGGCCGCATCATTCGCGCTCTCTGCGCTGATTGGCGGTGACGACCAGACTCTGATGCTCGCACTCCTGCTTGTGGCTGCTGTCGCCGCTTATGTGGCATTCAGCAAGAACAGGAAACACGTACTCAGTTTGCACTTCGCTTCAAACATTACGCTCTTCATCGCAGCGTCTTTTATAATGGGCTCTTGGCTGTTTGTCCCTTTGGCTGCCGCACTGGTCCGCGGAACCGTTTCTCTGCCAAATCCAACGAACAGCACCCAATACAGTGTGCTGCGCAGCTCGGATCTTTTGTCCTTTGTGGTTCCTAGCTATTACAACGGAATATTCGGCTTTTTAACAAAAAGCACTTACCTGACTATATATGCCGGAATTCCAGCCGAACGAACTGCATACCTTACGTTCACTGCTTTGCTTCTCTCTGCTTATTTTGTTTACAAGCAGAAACGCCAGGCGGCGCCGTGGGTTGCCGGAGCCGTGGTCTCATTCCTGCTTTCTTTAGGGCCATATTTTGAACTAGGCGGCGCAGTTTACAAAATTCCAGACCTGTATTCCCTCTATCGTATTGTACCGTTCATAAACCTTATCGGTGAACCTGGAAGGTTCAATCTCCTCACCACAGTGTTCCTTGCGATACTCGCTTCTCTCGGGTTGGCGATGCTGCTGGAGAAGGCGCATACTGACAAAAAAAGGCTCTGGCACAACAAGCTGCTCTTGGTTGGCATAATTTCTTTCCTTTTTGTACTCGAGAGCAACGGTCTTCCTCTAAACTCGATCGTCGCGGCACAGGTTGCTACAAGCATAAGCGTACCTCATCTGTACGAGGTGCTAGCCACAGTGCCCGGCAACTTCTCGATACTGCAGCTGCCTGCATCAGGCGCCTCTTACAATTCGACGCTTTCTGTTAGCGAAGCCACGTACTACGCCAGCGTATCGCACAAACCGTTGGTTGGAGGTTACGCATCAAGAACGAACGATACGGATATTATGTCTTTATATTACATACCTCTCGTGCAGCAGGATCAGAATCTCATGAAATATGGCAACCTTAGCTATGAGAACCTTGTTGTCGAGAACTCAATAAACCAAACACTCCTCACACTGCTCAATTACAATACGGAGTTCGTGGTATTGGATAAGAACGCGTATAATAAAACAGACTTTAGCAAGATGGCAAACTATCTCTTCAATGTCTTCGGAAATCCCGTATACTCGGACAACTATACGCTTGCATTCAGCACGGCAAAGGCCACAAACAATTCAATGTTCCGAAGCTTCGTGTCCTATCCGATACTTTCGCAGTGGAGCACAATGCTTGTACCGTTCAATGGCACGTACCGGCAGATGTGGGTGCCATATCAGTCCGGTGCGGTCGTTGTGTACGCGCCATATGCAAACGCATCTGTTATACATAACGCGACCGAATCACAAAAGTATTATCCTGTAAACACTACGATAACGATAAGGGCCATAGCGTCTTCGCCTCAGATTATGTATGTGTCTGAGCAATTCGGCCGTACAACCAAGACGATTGCGCTACTCAACCTGACTAGCCGCATGCAAAGCTACGAAGTGCCTGTCACGCTTGAAGCAGGGAGTGTGGGCAACTCGCTGTTCTTCATGCCTACCAAGCAGGGCACAGTCGCTATAATGAACATAACGTTTTCAAGGGGAATAAAATGAAAGCTCCAAGAGTGATAGTAGATACAAGAGAACGGAATACAGAGCTGTTGGACACGCTCAAGTCCAAGGGTTTGGATGTCGACGTCCAGATGCTGAACGTAGGTGATTTTGTGCTCTCGGATAGGGTGTGCGTTGAGCGCAAGACCATCAGCGATTTTGAAAGCTCTATAATCAATGGTAGGCTCTTCGACCAGATCAAGCGCTTGCGGGAGAGCTACGAATTCCCAATGCTCATAATAGAGGGAGACAGCTCAGAGTTCGGATTGGGCAGCACTGTCATGAGCGGCGCTCTTGCCGCCCTGTATGTCGACCACGGCATCGTTTCGATATCTCTGCGCAGTGCAAAGGAGACTGCGGAGGTGCTGACCAGCATCGCAAAGAGGGAGCAGAGCGGGGCCTCAAGGGAGCCCTCGGCTAAGGGCGGCGTTCGCGCACACACGCCCGAACAGCTACAGCAGCGAATAATAGGCAATCTTCCTGGCGTGGGTCCAAAGACTGCAAAGTTGCTCCTGGAGCATTTCGGAAGCATCAAGGCCGTGTTCAACGCGAGCAAGGAAGAACTCATGAAAGTCGATAACATAGGACAAAAGAAGGCAGAGTCGATACACTCTGCAATGAACCTCGGCTATGGCTCAAGGGCCTAGCCGTGACATCGCCATAGCCTGCATTATGCTGCTGTACGCATCGCCTGTGTTCTTGATTCCAAGCTTTTCTAACACTGCACTCTGATGTGTTCTGTTCTGATTGAAATCAGAAATGCCTTTCAGCATCGGAGCTATTTTCGAAAACATGTCTGTGCTGCTTGCAAATACTATCATTTCAGATTCCGGTTTTGCCCCTGCTATTTTCAGCGCATCATTTATCTGGTCTGTGAGCGAAACAAAGAGGAGCATCTCAATACCTATGCTTCGCGCCCTGTTTGTATGGTTCCTGAACGCGATCAGCGCATTGAGATATGCGCCAAGAACGTGTTCCCTGCTTGCCACTGCCTCCCTGTTGAAAAACTGGACTACCTGCGCTTCGTCGCTGATTTCCGCTGCACGGTCCAGAAGCTTTCCGATATCAACTTTCGGCAACGCCGCTTTTATCACGGATTCAGAAACTCTTTCCATGATGTGTTCAGATCTCGTAGAATACATGCCTAACACTCTAAATGCCTAAAATAAAAAAGAAAAGGAAGCCCAGGCAATGTGCTGTGCCTCCCGTGCCTTATCAGAGCAGCGCGTGCATGACGAACAGAGGTCCGAACACCAGGCAGACCGTGTTGATCAGCTTGATCAAGACGTGTAGGGAAGGTCCTGCTGTGTCTTTCAGCGGGTCTCCAAATGTGTCACCTGTAACTGCTGCCTTGTGGGCCTCGGAGCCCTTGCCACCCATATGGCCCTCCTCTATGTACTTCTTGGCATTGTCCCAAGCAGCACCACCAGTGTTCATCTGCGTTGCCAGGATAAAGCCGGTTATGGTTGCTCCGATCAAGAATGCGCCTACAGATTCAGCACCCAATGTAAAGCCCAAGGCTATCGGGACTACGACCGGCAGCAAGCCAGGGATTATCATCTCCCTCTGTGCAGCCGCTGTAGAAATGTCGACTGCTCTTGAGTAGTCTGGCTTTGCTTTTCCTTCCATCAGGCCTTTTATCTCCCTGAACTGCCTTCTTACTTCTTCGACCATCTTGAACGCAGCATTTCCCACTGCGCGTATCGCGAATGATGCGAATACGAAGGGGAGCATCGCTCCGATGAATAGGCCTACCAGTATCGGTGGCGATACTATGTCCACTATTGTTATGTGTGTGACTTGCAGATACGCTTGGAACAGCAGCATTGCAGCCAATCCGGCAGAGCCTACCGCATAACCTTTTGTCAGCGCCTTTGTTGTGTTTCCTGTTGCATCGAACGCGTCTGTCGTTTTTCTTACCTTCTTAGGGGCGTTGGACATCTCAGCTATTCCGCCTGCGTTATCCACTATCGGCCCGAATCCATCCAGACCAAGGATCATTCCTGCTATTGATAGCATGCCCATTGTGGCGACAGCAGTGCCGTATATGCCTCCCAAGACTGCGCTTATGCCATTTGCAGCAGCGAACTGTGTCCCAAAGTAGTATGAGACCAGGATTGCAACCGCGACGACCAAAACGGGTACCGTTGGAGATTCAAGAGAAATTGCAAATCCTCTTATTATGTTTGTAGCATGCCCTGTTTTTGATGCTTCTGCGATTTCCTGGACTGGCTTGTGCGCCTTTGATGTGTAGTACTCTGTTATCAAGACTATGAGCAGGCTCGCGGCCAGGCCGACCATGCTCGCCAAGAATAGATTGAAGTCTGTTATTGTGTACCTAATGAGTGCATAGAATCCGACTATTGCAAAGACCACTGTGGCAATCAGGCCGTTTCTAAGAGCGTCCATCGGGTCCTTGCCTTCCTTCGCCTGCACAAACGGAACACCGAGCAGCGAAGCAAATATTCCTACTGACCTTGCAAGCAATGGGAATATGACGAAAAAGAAGTTTTTGGTGAGCAGATACAGAGAGAATCCTATGATCATTGCTGCTATGTTCTCTCCTGCCATGCTCTCGAACAGGTCTGCGCCCCTGCCAGCGACGTCTCCTACGTTGTCGCCGACATTATCTGCAATGACTGCAGCGTTCCTTGGGTCGTCCTCCGGTATGCCTGCCTCTACTTTACCTACGATGTCAGCACCCACATCTGCCGCTTTTGTGAATATTCCTCCACCAAGCTGGGCAAACAGCGCCGCAAGCGATGCGCCAAAACCGAAACCGACAAGTAATGACGGATTATTGCCATAAAGCAAGAACAGGCTCGATAATCCTATCAGACTCAATCCGACGTTGAACAGGCCCATCACCAGGCCGCCATAGAAGGCAACCTTCATTGCCTTGTTCACTCCAAAATTTGCTGCGTATGTTGTTCTTGCGTTCGACCTAGTTGCGACCGCCATGCTGACATACCCTGCGAGCAGCGACATTATCGCGCCGACTACGAATGCGAGTGATGTTTTAATGCCAAAGGCAAAATAAAGTATGACTGCCAAGATAAGCGAAATCACGCTTATCGTTTTGTACTGCCTCTTTAGGTAAGCATTTGATCCGATTCTGATGGCATCGGATATCTCTTGCATCTTCTTATCTTTTACCTTCTGCTTTGAAATCCAGAAGACGAGCACCAACGCGGTGGCCAACGATACGAAACCTGCGAAGAAAGCAAATTCTAATACCATAGACTCACATATTTCTTTTCATTTGCACAAATTAATGTTCTTATACCTTTCCTTTGAAGGGGCAAGTATATTATATTTGGAAATTTGCGATACTGCTGTGATAAAATGATGAACAGGACTAAGGGCATATCGTACGCGCCGCCACGTATAAGAATAGAAGAAAAGGTCTCGGGCTTCGATATTTTATTCCACTTGGCTAATAACAAGAATGACATCGCAGACAACCGTCTGGTCGACGCAATCCTCCGCGGCAGCATTCCCTTTGATTACCATTGGTCTAATCCGTGTGCTACTAGTACTATAGTGGTGTACAAGGGCCCAAACGAGGTGTTTGGCGAGACCGTCAAATCCGGATCTGGGTGCTTTAAAGTTCCAAAAGATTATCAGAACATGAAGGATGTTGCGCTTGTCCTGGACAATTCTACAATTTCAATAACGTGCCCTAGTGGGAAACTGGAGTTTGGAAAGTGGATTCTTGAAGGCAAGGCCTCCTATGCTCTTTCCTTTCCAACGGAAAACGGCTGGTATTTACAGGACGGAAATACGGGCATGCCGATTGACATAGCAAGTTCTGCCTCGGATTCCACTGCTCGCTATTTGGTGCGATCCCCTTTTGAGCATATAGGAATTGTTTACCGCAGCTTCTGCGAAACACAGGAACGGTACATCCTTCTTGATGTGTCCCTGATCTATGCGTACAACGTTCCTTTCATCGAAGACTGGCCGCATGAGCGTGCCGGCAGAGCGACACCGCACCGAAAGCTATTGCGGAAATAGTCAGGGTTGTAAGCACTCATAGATTTCCGCGGTGCCACGCAAGGTCACGAACCCTGCAAGCAAAGCTGTAAGCACATAACCGATCGCAAGGCTCCAGCCGGATATGTACGCGAACATCAGGTATGAGAACGTCAGCGCCTTGAGCACGTTCGCGACAAGCCTGCTCCATTTTGACGTGTACACTATCTTGGCTATGCGTGTCCTGATCTTTGACGATGTGCCCCTGCCGCCCATGAGCGCGTCTGCCACAGAGTGCACGGTGAGTATCAACAGTATCACAAAGAATGGAATGGTCCTAGTGTAAACGAAAAGCATCCAGAGCGAGTACTCCACCATGCGGTCACCAGCGATATCCATTCTCGGCCCGTATTTTGCCGTCTTCTCTATTTTTGGCTTGTAGCTCGCGACCATCCTTGATGCTGCTTCGTCTCCGCACGCGTACCTGACATATGTGCCGAAGCCTATCTTTCCGTTGCTTATCTCGCTCAAGGCGAAGAAGCCATCAATGCCGTCTGACACTAGCGCCGCAATGAACAATGCCACAGGAATTATGGGGTTTGTCTTCAGCAGCACAGTATAGACTATCACAGGCACGGCTATGATCCTGAACGCGGTTGCAATGTCTGCCTTTCTCATTTACACACCAATGCTTAATCGTCATGTCAGCTTCTGCGAAATCTTTGCTATTGCGGTATGCTGTAGGCCTGTCTGCAGGTTGGTGTACTGCATAACAATATATCCTGTATATAGCGTTCCTACAGCTCCGGAAACCACCGCGCCGTTCTGATAGCACGGTATTGTCGAGAATGTATAATTGCTGCCTATATCCATGTAAATGTTGTTGCTCGTTGGTGTATAGTATATCATGTTTGTGATTGTGCCTTGGTCGTTGCAGCCCAGTGCAGTGACATTTATCGGCGTTTGAAGCGCCTGCCCTATGGTTACATTCAGATCGCCGCTGGCGTGGTCTAGGAATTCTACCTGGCAGCCCACTGAGGCTTGGAATACGCAGTAGTTTGGTGCAAACGTGGCGGGATTGAACAGGTTGAGCACGAACAACGAAACAAGAACCACAGACAGTATCAGGATGGCCCAGCCATAAGTTACAAGGTATTCGGTAGCCGACTGGGCTTTGTCCTTTTGCCCTCCACTTTTGCTGGCCAGCACTGCCAGTCTCCTCAGTATGGGCATATGATTCGAGAGCATATGCTAGACGAACACTTATATATTTTGCTAAGACAATACCTATACTTTTTCGGTGCTGATTTCATGGCAGATTTGTCCAATGATATACGCTTAGCTGTAGACAGCGGAGAGGCGCGCCTCGGAATCAACGGCGTCAAGGCGTCGATAAGATCCAACACCGCCAAGGTGGTGGTCGTGGCCGTTCCGAACAAGCCTGAGTTCCTCCAGGACCTTGTGCACCTTTGCAAGCTTTCAGGAATGAGGATGTTGCAATTCAAAGGCACTTCAGTCGAACTCGGCGCTGTGTGCGGAAAGCCGTATTCTGTAGCGGCTCTTTCGGTGATATCGCCGGGCAACTCGAACATACTTAACGAGAGTTATTGATTACATGGCTAATGGAGAATTTGCGGCAAGGAAACTTTTGAGGCAGCGCAGGCACCAGCGCCTGCTCAAGAAATGGTACAAGCGAAAGGTGTTCAGGCTTAAGCAGAAGTACGACGCATTGGGCATGAATCCGCGCGCAAAGGCCCTAGTTCTGCAGAAGTTCATACTGGACCAGAAGCAACCAAACTCTGGCAAAATAAAGTGCGTAAAGGTGCAGCTCATAAAGAACAACAAAGTGGTTGGCGCTTTTGTCCCTTACGACGGATCTATAAACTTCATAGACGAGCACGACGAGGTCACTATAGAGGGCCTTGGAGGCTCGCAGAGAGGCCAGCTCGGAGCAATACCCGGGCTTAAGTACAAAGTGGCAGAAGTCAACGGCGTGAACCTCTGGCTGGTAAGGTCTGGCAAGAAGGAGAAGCCGAAGAGATGATCATGTGGCTGAAGAACAATTGATTCAAGTGGCTGCGCCGGCACAGGCTGCGCAGGCAGATGCTGCGCAGCAAGACGCAAAGGCCTCGGCAAATGCAGCTCCAAAGGCAAAAGCGAAAAGGCAAGCAAAACCGAGCACCACTGCTGTCGTGGAAGGCATGCCCACAAAGCACATGCTTTTCGAAAAGTACAGTTACGATGTCGAGGTCGCAGACCTGAGCCTTAAGAATTACATAAACCTTAAGCAGGCAGAATATCCTCTTGCATGCAGGCGCTTAAGCCAGAACCCCTTCTCCAAGGCGAATGCCGGTATTATTGAGCGATTGGAGAATTCGCTCATGCGCGGAGGCACGGGCAGCAAGGTTGGCGGCCATGTCATACGTACCAAGGGCAGACTCCAGGGCAAGAAACTGAAGGTCATAAAGATCATCGAAGAAGCGTTCGATATAATCAACGCAAAGACTGGTCAAAACCCTGTCCAGGTTTTCATTAGGGCGCTTGAAAACAGTGCGCCGATCGAGGACACAACGCACGTCGTATACGGCGGGATAACCTCAAATGTCGCAGTTGACATAAGCGCCAGCAGAAGGCTCGACATCGCACTTAGAAACGTTGCCCACGCAACTATCATAGGCGCGTTCGGCAACAAGCGCAATATTGCCGAGGCGCTTGCAAACGAGCTCATGCTGGCTGCAAACGCAGACATAAACAGCTTCGCACTCAAGCGCAAGAACGAGATAGAGCGTATGGCTCGCAGCGCCAAGTAAGGCTGATTCTATGGCAAGAAAAGAGTACATCGTAGAGGAGATAACTTCATTGATGAGCGACCTTAGCGCCATACGTAACATGGCGATAATTGCTCACGTTCACCATGGCAAGACCACGCTTACGGATTCGCTGCTTGTAAGGGCGGGTCTGATATCAAAGACTGTGGCCGGAGATGTGCTCTACACAAACTACGAAGCCATAGAGAAGGACCGTAGATTGACTATAAAATCTGCTAACATATCTCTCGGATTCGAATACAAGGGCAAGGACTACATAATCAACCTCATAGACACTCCTGGTCACGTTGACTTCGGAGGCCACGTCACAAGGTCGATGCGCGCCGTTGACGGCGTCGTGCTCGTAGTCGATCCCGTCGAAGGGATCATGCCTCAGACCGAAACGGTGGTCAGACAGGCCATGAAGGAGAAGGCAAAGCCGGTCCTTTTCGTAAACAAGGTCGACAGGCTTCTCAATGAGCTAAGGCTTACGCCTGAGCAAACCTTCGAACGTCTGCTGAATTTGATAAACGAAGTCAACAAGCTGATCGACAGGTATGCTGCTGAAGAGTTTGTCGGCAAGTGGAACGTGAGCGTAGAGAAAGGCAGCGTTTGCTTTGGTTCTGCTTATGACAAGTGGGCGATCTCCAAATACATAATGGACAAGTACAAGATAACGTTCAAGCAGATTTTTGAGCTTACGATGAAAGGCGATGAAGGGCTCAAGAAGCTTCAGGAGCTTGCTCCTATAGATGAAGCGACTCTTGCCATGATCATAGACCATCTGCCTTCTCCGATGGAGGCCCAGAAATACAGGATACCTCAGATATGGGGTGGAGATCTTACTAGCACGGAAGGCAAGGCGATGCTCGCGTGCGATTCGAAGGCCGGCACGAACATGGTAATATTCCATATGATGTATGATCAGCACAGTGGCGAAGTTGCAGTAGGCAGGGTATTCTCAGGTATTGTCAAGAAGGGAGTCGAATTCCACATATCGGGAAAAAGTGACACTCAGAAGGTGCAGCAGGTCGGAGTCTACATGGGTCACGACAAGGTCATGGTCGATGCCGTGCCTGCGGGCAACATTGCAGCTGTGGTGGGTCTCAAGGACATCTCTGTCGGTACAACGCTAAGCGAGACGCAGATAGAGCCTTTCATGCAGATAGTGCACTACTCAAAACCCGTGGTCACAAAGGCGATAGAGCCAAAAGATTCCAGAGATACGACCAAGCTTATAGAGGCTTTGCGCATGCTCTCCAAGGGTGACCCGACTATAAAAGTCGAGATAAACCAAGACACAGGAGAGCATCTCGTGAGTGGAATGGGCGAACTCCACCTTGAGATAGTGGAGACTAAGCTCAGGGATGATTTCGGAGTGCAGATAACTACGAGCGAACCTATTGTGGTTTATCTTGAAACAATAGAAAAGAAGATAGGCCCTATAGAAGGAAAGACCCCGAACAGGCACTCAAAGTTCTATGTCACGGTTGAGCCTGTAAGCGAAACAGTTTTCAAAGCCATGGACAGCGGTCTTATACGCGACGGCAAGCCGAAGGGCAAGGCTGCCGTAGAAGCTATGATTGCCGCAGGGCTTCAGCGTGACGTGGCAAAAGGTGTGATGTATGTTTCTAACAACTGCATCCTTGTCGATCAGACGCACGGCGTTCAGTACATGAATGAAGTAGAGGAAACTCTGGTCGACGGCTTCATAGAAGCAGTTGCAACAGGCCCCATGGCGAGGGAGAAGTGCAGCGGCGTGATGGCAACGATAACAGATGCGACCATACACGAGGACCCTGTCCACAGAGGTCCAGCACAGATAATGCCTGCAATAAGGCGTCCGATATGGGCCGGTATGCTCTATGCCGGCGTCGTTCTGATGGAGCCAAAACAAGTCTTCACGATAAACATACCCCAGGAGTATCTTAGCGATGTGATATCTTTCGTTCAGAACAAGCGCGGACAGATGCAGGGTGTAGAGCAGGAGCGCGACATTGCTTCTGTAACCGTAAAGCTGCCAGTTTCCGAAGTCATAAAGGGCTTCTCAAGAGAACTAAGAAGCATGACACAGGGAAGGGCGATATGGTACTATGACTTCTCAGGCTACGAGCGCTTGCCGACGGAGCTGCAGAACAAGATAGTGAAAGAGATACGCCAGAGGAAGGGCCAGCCGACAGAAGTGCCTGCTCCAGAGCTGTACATGGACTGATTCCTCTTAATCAGGTCATGCCGAAAGGCTTTATAGCTTTTGCACCATATAACATACTACATACTGCGAGATAGCTTTCATTCTCGTTTTGCGATACGATAATACTGGATGAAGCAATCCGACGGTGTTATTATGCCAAAATCTTATGTCAAATTCGAGGTATCCAACGAAGTAGCGTCAATGACCTACGAGGCGTTGCAACTAGCAAAGCAGTCAGGCACTCTCAGAAAGGGTGCTAATGAAGTGACAAAGAGCATAGAGCGCGGACTCGCCTCCTTTGTTGTCATAGCTGCAGATGTCGACCCTGAAGAGGTCGTCGTACACCTGCCTGTTCTCTGCGAACAGAAGAAGATCGCTTATTCCTACGTGCCGAGCAAGACAGACCTTGGCAAGGCCATAGGCATGAACATTTCGTGCGCAGCCATCGCTGTGGAAAACGCAGGCAAGGCTTCGCAGCAAATAAAGGACATAGTATCAAGAGTGTCTGGCATCGCTCCAAAGGAACAGGCCAAATCTGCACCAAAGGATGCACCGAAGCCTGCAAAGGAGCAAGCGCCGAAGGCCGCAGCAGCACCTAAGGCTTGAACAATCGTGATGATATATGGCAGCAGAGCAGCAACCCCAGCAGAACCCGCAGAACCCGCAACCGCAGCAGAAGGTTGTAGCGTTCGAAGGTTACTTGGCAGAGATTATCGATGTTGTTAGAGAAGTCAAGACGGGCATATCCGGGGAGATATACTCTGTGTCATGCAAGATACTTCCTGCGCCAGGACTGAAAGACAGCAACAGGATCATACGAAGGAACGTTCTGGGTCCGGTAAAGATCGGCGATGTGATAAGGCTTCCTGACACAAGCAGAGAAGCGAGAGAGATAAAAGTCAAGTAGGCGTTTTTATGAAATGCAGCTACTGCTTATCGGAAGTCAGAAAGGGCACAGGCATAATGTTCGTTTCTAAAATAGGGAACATCAGCTATTACTGCTCAAGCCGCTGCTATAAGAACGGCGCGGTGATGCGCAGGAAGCCGCGCCAGGTACTCGGAAAGCATAGTAAATCAAAGCAGCAAGCAAAGTAAAGACACAATTGCTGTAGCTATTCCTTGTACTTCACTTCTTCCACAACAACATCCTTGGTGTCCACGTTCTCGAATGTGTCTTTCAGCAGATTCTCTATCCCAAACTTCATGAGCTGTGCCTGGTATCTTGACAGGAACACCTTTCTGCCAGCGTTATCTCTTATTATGTATGCTCCGCTATCGTCTATAGTCACAAAAACAGAGTCGTTCCCCTTGCTTATCCTGTAGGTTCTCGGCATCAGACGCACACTATGCTCTCTGTCTGCTCAAGCCTCTCCGCTATGGTGCCGTCATCCTCATAGACATAGGTGGTGATGCCGACCTTGTAGCTGTCCGGAAAGTTGCTAGGTCTCGTGTACAGCTTTATCTGCTTGCTCTTGCCTTCTGAAGGCTTGACTATGCCTATCCTTGCTCGTCCGGCATCGAGCTCGCAGTCTATCGCCAGAGACAACGGCGATTTCACTGCAATCTCGCATTCGCACCAGTACAGCTTGGATTCATCCACATTCTCCAAGGTGAGATTCATGGTGACGTCGTTTCTCTTGTAAGACTTCAGCGTCTGCGGGTCGAATTTCACAGTGACCTGCATCTTCGCCATAATCTGATTGTTCACAAAAGATATTTATAGGTGAATTGAGATTTTCGCATGTGCTTTTCATGAAGGTGAACGAAGCAAAGCTAATCGAGCGCGAGCTTACATTGAGGAACCTTCAGATGACAAAGGAGGTCATGGAGACCAGAAGGTCCATAGTCAGATGGCTCGCACTCGCGCTTGGTGTGATAAGCCCTGGCGAAACCAGGCTAAGCGCGGTGTCCGTGCTCGACGCTATACTGTATTTTCAGTTCACCGACAGGAAGGATCCGACAGTGCCCGAGCTCATAGAATACATCGGGAAGAGCTGGGGTGCAATAAATGAGAAGACCCTTAGGTACCATCTGCTGCAACTCAAGAAAGCTACGATAATAAGCAACGAGAAGGGCAAGTACTTCCTGCTGAGGCCCGACATAGGGGACAAGTACGATGCCGATTCATGGATACAGAACTATCTTGATATGCAGATTGGGCCGATAAGAGACAAGGTCACAATAGCGATGAAAGCTCTCAGGACAAGATGATGGTTATGAAAGGAAATAGTGGTTCTGCAAATGACTCTAAAATAGAGGGAAAGACCTCTCGCACAAGCCTTCTGTTTTACTTTGTGCTGGCTGTGGTCGTTGTGGTCGCTGTTGCGTTTCTCGTGAATGTGTTTCAGACTGTTGGGCGCAACGTATTAGAAAACTACCGCGTATCTGTCTCGCTTAGCACCAACACTCCCGTATCGTATCCTTACCAGACATCATACTTTTTGGTCAACATCACAAACAAAGGCAGTTCAAGCATAAAGGGCCTGACCGTCGGCTTCTATATGGATGGCTCCGCTATTCGTTACAGCTCAGTGGATGTGCCTGCTGGTAGGACGGTGCAAGTGGTCGATAACTATACTTATCTTAACCCTGGCAACTACACTTTCTCTGCAGTTGCCGATCCTGCAGATGTGCTAGCAATAAAAGACAGGAGCGCGGTGCAGAGCTCAGTTTCTATGGTGATAAATCAAACTGAAAAACCTGACGTGTATGCATCGTTGCCCAACAGCAACATCACATACACTCAGAGCTTCTCGCTAACCCCTACCGGGCTTGTCGCCGCAGCTGCGACCGCAAGCAAATACAACGTCAGCATTTTTACCAATCTGTTCTCTCCGGCACGGAATGTGCTAATCAAGCTGTTCGAAAATCTCTATGTGGCCATAAGCACCGCCAACGGAGCCTATGTCAGGTATGCGGACAACACGACTGCCTATTCTATGTGGATACAGGGAGAGGTTCAACCATCGCTTGTGAACTACGTTCTCTCATCTTTCTACCTCAGGCAGTTCAACACTAGCATAAATGGCACCAATGTGGGTTACCTTGCGGTCAACGGCACCACGAGCATATGCTACCTGTACAGTGGTGGCTGGACAAAAATCTTCTCCTATTTCAACAACAGCCATGCACGCACATGCCTGGACATAGCGGGCAAAAAGTATGTGTCTGAAGAGAGTAACACGATTGTGGCGCAGATAAAGGCCAATAAAGGCATGGTGGCGTACCAGCAGCATTTCATCTATATTAACTCTTCTTCGATAGGGTCCTCGCTCATATACGGAAACACGCTCTCAATAGTGGATTTCTTCGAGAACGCACACGGCTTCTTTACAAACGAAGTCCAGAACACTACTTCTTTCGAAGGGACAAGACCTCTATGCAGAGGCCTCATCTATACAGGTAATGACGTGAGCGTCTGCTCTGTCTATGTGCATCCGACAAGCAACGCGAGCAACTTTGGGATGGTGAACACGACCGAGCTGACCAACTCGTACAGGCTCAGTCTCTATTCTCTAGTCAACCTTAGCGATCTAACCCTCGCGCACGTGAATGGCGTAGAGCTTCTAAACGCACTCAATGTTAGCAACATCATCACGTGGAAGTCCACGTTCAAAAATACATGTTCATTAAGAAACGCTTCGATAGGCTGCAACGTCACCGGTTTCGACTATTCATACAATACCGCATACCTCAACATAAGCAACAAGTTTCCAAAACCTCTTAGAATAAACACGCTGTCCTGCTTTGCCCCTGGTCTGAGGCAGAACGAGACCTTTAACGTAACCGTCAACGGCAACAGCCACGTAAACATCTCTGTGGCGTGCATAAGCATTCCGGTAGGCACAATCGCAAGCCTTTACACGAATTACGCGTTTGCCATGAACTACACGTACATGAACTCTACCCAGTCAATAGCCGGAACTCTAAACGTGACCAACCAGGCGCTCCACTAAAGATTTGTAAAGTCCTTTGCGCCCTTGCCCTCAGGGAACACGCGCCGGGTCTCCGCCTCTACCGGCAAGCCGGTCTCGTTTGCAACGCGCACCATCTCGCTCATGTCCAACAGCCTGTCTAGGAAAAGTTCAACAAAGGTTTCTCCGCCAATTTCTGCCCTCTTGACCTTGAACACCTGGAATTGAAGCATGCCTGCCCTTTTCACCTTTATCCTTGCGTAACCTTGCCGCAGTATCTCGGCAGTTTTTCCATCTATCACCATGCAAGCACCATACTCGTATAGTAATCTCATATAGTAATATAAAAGCAAGTTTCCATCTAGTTCTATGCCTCAGATCGGCTCTCCTGCGGTGAGCGCTTACTACACTTCAATATACGATGCGCTTGCCCCTTCCGTAGCTTCGAAGCCGGCTCTTGCGGATATGTCCTTGCTTTTATCGCTTATCGCTTTTGCGGCCATCATGACTCTGCTGGTTTTCATTTTCATTTTCCTCTTTGTGTGGATAGAACGCAAGGCCGTCGCACGTTCACAGTCCAGGCGCGGCCCTACATACGTAGGAAAATACGGCATGATGCAGAACGTTGCAGATTTCTTCAAGCTGATGTCAAAGGAAGGCATAATGCCCGACAATGCGGACAAGCCGATATTCAAGGCAGCGCTGCCTCTGCTCGCCGCCCTGCTGTTCGTCGTTCTTGTGCTCATCCCTATGAACGGCGCCTTCATCGGAGTGAACACAACATTTGGCATGCTTGCAATATTTGTGCTGCTCTCGTTCTTGCCGCTGCTGTTATTCCTTCTAGGCTGGACCAGCGGCAACAAATACGCCTCCGTAGGGGCTTACAGGTCCGCAGTCGTGCAGACCAGCTACCAGATACCTCTTCTGCTCGTAGTTGCATCTGTTGCCATGCTGGCCAACAGCTTCAGCATGAGCACGATTGTCGGCATGCAGCGGCAAATGTGGTTCGTTGTGATGATGCCTATCGGATTCATCGTGTTCTTTGTGGTGCTGCTCGCTGGACTCGAGAGGCCTCCCTTCGACCTCGGAGAAGCGGACAGCGAGCTGATAGCAGGCCGGCTTACAGACGTGCCTGCACCTTATTACTGCCTTTCGGCGCTGGTCGATTACACAAGACTCTTCGTGGGCTCGCTGCTTATTTCAGAGCTTTTCCTTGGAGGGTGGAACAGCATGGCCATTGTGCCCCAGTTCTTGGTCCTGATGTCCAAGGTCGCATTGGTTGCGCTTCTCATCATATTGCTCAGGGTCACGACCGTGAGGATGAAAATAAACAGAGTTCTCCGGATGAGCTGGCTGTACCTAACTCTGCTTGCAGTGGTCAATTTATTAGTTACATTCATATTGTTCGTGAGGTAGATGGTGAAGAATCCAGTGACAAAGGTGGTGCGCGAAATTCTGAGCAAGCCGTCAACTCTCGAGTTCCCTGAACAGAGGGCGATTGTTGCTGACAATTACCGTGGTGTCCAGAAGCTCGACATGAAGACGTGCATAAGCTGCGCGTCGTGCGCGCTCATATGCCCCAACAGCACAATATCGATGGTCGATACGGATACTGAACGCGGCACAAAGAAGATGCCAGAAATAAACTTGGAGCGCTGCCTTTTTTGTGGCTTGTGCGAGGAGGTGTGCCCGACAGGATGCCTGACGCTCACCAAGTGTTATGATGGCTTGGAGCGCTACGACAGGCGCGATTTCATAAAGAGGCCTGAAGAGCTGGACTAGTGGTTCGATGCTGCAATTTGCGTTGTTTGTCGTGCTCTCGCTGTTCGAGTTGGTGTCACTTGTCATGCTCTTCTTGCTGAAGGAACAGCTGCATGCCGTTGTTTCTCTTACAGCTGCATTCTTTGCTGTCTCACTGATATTTCTCACGCTTGAACAGCCGCTTCTTGCGCTGATGCAGCTGTTTGTCATGGTGGGTGGAATTGCGACATATCTGATTGTGGCCGTAGCGAGCACAGATGCCCACAATCATCTGCGCATAAACCGCGTACTTCTTGCCCTGCTCGCGTTTGGATTCTTTGCAGCTATGTATTACGGAGCATCACATGCCACGTTTCTTGGCACTCAAGGTAGTGTGCTTTCCGAACAGGCTATAGCTTCAAGCCTTTCACAAAACATTACTATGCTCTATGTCCTGGTGTTCATGCTTTTCGGAGTAGGAACAGGCACTATAGTGCTGCTGAGGCGAGTGGGATGATAGCAATTTATTTCATAGCACTGAGTATTGCCATATTTGCGCTAGGCACAGGAGGTGTCACATCAAGCAAACACTTCCTTATGATGGGGCTCTCTATAGAGGTGATGCTGCTCGCTAGCACACTTCTTGCAGTGACGCTGTTCTATTACAGCTCTACAAGCAGCGTGCTCCCTCTGCTGCTTTCATTGTGGTCTGTTGCGTCTGCAGAAACCATGGCGTTCATAGTGCTGTATCATTATACGGCAAAATGGAACTCGAGCATGGACTTGACGAAGCTTTCGAAGCTTAGGCATTGATATGCTCACTATACTCGTAACCGTGCCGCTTCTTGTTGCTGCGCTCATCGCGGTGCTGCTGAACGATAGGCACATGTCTGGCTATGTTTCCCTTTTTGCAAGCGTCCTTAGCCTGCTTCTCGCTCTGTACCTTGTTATGAACAACACAGGCCTTCAAACCATTACCTGGTTCAGTGTTCCAGGTTTCACTTTCAGCATCATGACCGAGCTGCAGCAGCTGAATGCGCTCATGCTTCTTCTTGTTGCAGCGCTAACCATGATAATGTTCGTGTACTCCTTAGGTTTCATGAAGGTACCAAGCGAACAGGGCAGGTATTATTTCGAGATGTGCATATTCGCTGCATCGATGATGCTGTTCGCAATATCTGCAAACTTCATCACGCTTCTAATAAGCTGGGAGCTCATCAGCCTTGCCAGTTATCTGCTCATAGGCTTCTGGCATGCCAATGCCAAGGCCCAAGGCGCGGCAAGGAAGGCAATGACAATCGTGCTGTTAGGCGACATCCTTATGTTCGTCGCGATGCTGCTGCTCTGGAACGCGTACGGGGCGCTTAGCTTTGCAGGAGTGCTCCAAGCGCCATCAAAACCAGAGGTCGGGTTCGCGCTCATGTTGCTGATTGTGGCCGCATTTACCAAATCTGCGCAATTTCCATTCAACGAATGGCTTCCCGATGCAATGGAAGCGCCTGCGCCGTCATCGGCATTACTCCTCTCTTCAACGATGCCCAAAGCGGGCGTGTTCCTGCTGGTCGTGCTGCTTCCTCTTTTTGCAAGATACGACCTTCTTGGACTTCTTGTTGTGTCTGGATTGGTGACTGCGCTTCTCAGTGTGTCAAACGCGTTGGCGGAGAGCAATATAAAGCGCATGCTTGCGTATTCCGCGATAGGGAACCTGGGCCTAATCGTGGTCGCATTGGGTTTCAATGCCCTGTCCGCGGCTATGCTGCTTTTCATCGTGCAGACGTTCTATACTGCGCTGCTATTCATGTGCGCTGGTGCCATGATGCTCGCGAATGACAATGAGGACGACATTTACAGGATTCGCAGCCCGTCTTTGCACTCTCCTCTTTTTCTGGCTACGCTAATAGGTGCAGTTTCAGTCGCAGGCATGTTTCCACTTAGCGGATTTTTTGCATCATCAAGCATAGGGATCGCAGCATCATCGAACATGTTCGTGTATTCCGCCCTTGTACTCGTGAGCATGGCAAGCAGCATATATGCGTTCAAGTGGGCATTAGTGCCGATGCGCCCAGGCGCACGCAGTGAAATCAAAGGGATATACAGTACAATGCCGATATCGATAATGGTGCCCATCTACGCGCTTGAGGCTCTTACTGTGTTTTCTTCATTCGCATACATGTACCTGCCCAAATTTCTTGGGACTTTTGGCACGGCCGCTCTTGGCTTCGCCTCTGAAAACACTGCTTTGGAGGGTCTTGCATTGTTTTATGCACATGCAGTGCTGACAATGCTGTCGTTTTCCGCGCACATGTACATGTACCTGCCTGCATTCTTTGTGACTTTCGGCAAGGTCGTGCTGAACGCAGCGTCTGTGACTGTGATAATCGAGTGTGCTGCCGCAATAGCCGGCTTTGCATTTGCATACGTTCTGTATCTTCATCCAAATCCGTACAACATGAAGAAGCATCTCGGCCTGTATGCTGTGATGTACAACGGTGTGCTTGTCAACATTTTCTACCAGTATGTTGCGCGCGCAGTGCTTGCGATCTCGAATGTCGTTTATGTTTTCGATCACGCACTGTATCTGTTCATGAGACGTAGCGCTGGATCTGCCGCACGCTTTGGATCTGCTCTACGTATAATGACAGAAGGACGGGAAGATGTTTACGTGCCTTTGTTGGTCGTGGGCGCAATAGTGGTGATGGTCCTTCTAGTGGTGTGGTGAGATGATCCCTTTCATATCCATAATGCTCGCATCCTCTGTGCTTGCCATTTTGCTGACATCGGTGCTTGACGAGAAATACAGCAGAAGCATCGCTGTCGGTGCCGCGTTTATTGCGCTGTTGGCAACAGTCTCAATGCTCTACATCTCAATGCATGCTGGAAGCGTACACTTCAACGAGAGCTATCCCTACATAGGCTCTCTATCCATATCGCTAGGCTTTAGCGTCAATGCAACGTCTCTCATCATGCTTTTAATGTCTTCTGCAATTTTGCTCGCAACATCCATGTCTGGCAGTCCTGAAAGCGACAGGCCCAAGGCGGAAAGCATGCTTGTTGAGCTCTTCCAAGTCGCTGCCATAGGCTTCTTCTCCTCGGCAAATCTGTTCCTGCTGTTCATCTTCTGGAGCATCGGAGTCGTCGCAATGTTTCTTGTGATCAACATGCTCGGTTCCGCGAACAGGGCACACGCATCGATCGGATTCATGATGTATGAGCTCTTTGCAGGGGCGCTCCTGATTTTTGGAATACTGCTAGTGTATTTCCATACACCCTTGCACTCTTTCGATATACAGTACATAACGGGCACCGCTGCAGGTATACCAGAAACAACCCAAGCGCTTATATTCGCAGCACTATTCGTCGCTTTCATGGCAAACATGCCGATGCTTCCGTTCCACTTCTGGCTTCCTGACGCGCACGCAGAGTCGTCGACCCAGGGATCGATGCTATTATCTGGAATATTTACGCAGTTCGGCACATTCGGCATGCTGCTATTGTTTACGATGCTTCCGATATCCTCAAAATATTCTGTGCTGGCCGCAACAATAGCTACAATATCTTCCGTGTATGCCTCACTTGTCCTATTGCATCAGAATGACATAAAGCGCATCGCTGCGTACTCCTCGATGGTTTGCACCGGTGTGGCACTTCTCGGCATAAGCTCTGCCGATGTCATCGGCACGCACGGCGCGCTATTCGCTATGTTCTCCCAAGGGTTGGCCGCTGCTCTGATGTTCCTTGTTTTAGGGTCAATTCAGCACATTTTTGGAGAGAGGGATATCCGGCTTATCAAGGGTGCCGTTGTCGATGCAGGGCAAACGGTGTATGCGTTCATTGTGAGTGCGCTGGCGGTCGTCGGATTCCCCTTAACCACGGGTTTTGTGGGCTATCTTCTCGTATTTCTTGGTGCCGTTAGTGCGTTCGGGGCTTACGGCGCGATATCGCTCATCTCTCTGCTGCTTGTCGGCGCATACATGTGCTTTGTTGTTGAACGCTCGATGTTCTCGGCAAAAGGCCACTCCACAAGCACCGAACTGATAGGTGCGCCGCAGTATCTTGGTTATGCGCTGCTGCTGGCATTCATATTCTTATTTGGCATCTTCCCATACATCCTGCTGGGCCTGCTTAAGACGTGATTGATTGGCTATTGTTTTGCTATTGTCTAGTGTGCTCTTGTACACTCTGCCGCTATTGGTTGCAATGTCAATGGCTGCGGTGCTTACTAGGTCTAAATCTACAGCATTCGTGTCTAGCAGCGCGATTCTTGCGATAGACGCGGTCATATCGACATACCTTCTTAGCGCCAATATCGACACGCTTGTTTTTGGCGCATTCAGGGTGTATGGCTTTTCCATGCTGTTTGCGTTTCTGTCCTCCTTGACACTGTTGCTGGTTAACGCACTTTCCTATAGATACTCGAATGCGTATGCCGAGAACCTGCTCATGCTATGCTTTGTTTTCTCAGGTGCAGTGCTTGCGCCTGCTGCATCGACGCTGCTTTTGCTTCTCGTGTGCCTTGAGCTCATGGCTGTGCCGACTATCTTGATGATGCTGCTTTCTGGCAAGTACCAACTGGAATCCGCAGTAAAATTCTTCATAATGGGTGCGGTGTCTATCTCGGTGCTGTCTTTTGCGCTTGTTCTTATCTCTCCATACAGCGCACAGATGGGCGTTAGCGTTCTAGGCGTAAATCCAAACATAAGCGGCAACGCCCTTATAGTCCTTGCACTTGTCTTGTTTGTGGTCGCGCTCGGCTTTGGTGCCGAGGTGTTCCCCTTCAACTTATGGGTTCCTGACGTCTACGAAGGCGCACAATCATACGTTTCAGCGATGCTTTCCAGCGTTAACAGGACCGTTGCATTCGTTGCGCTTCTTGAGATTCTGTTTGTTGTATTTGCTGCATACAAGACCACCTTCTCTTCAATCGCACTAGGCCTTTCTGTGATGACCATGTTTTTCGGGAATCTTGCGGCTCTTGGAGAAAAAAACGTAAAGCGCCTTTTTGCATACTCATCAATATCTCAGACTGGATATCTGCTCATTGGTCTTGCAGCTGCATCGCTGTTCGGCATAGAGGCCAGCATCTTCCAGATTATTGCACACGCATTCATGATCATCGGTGCATTTGCAATAGTTCTGTGGCTCGAATCAAACAACCTTAAGACCCTGAGCGACTATGGAGGCCTTAATGGCAGGAACAAGTTTGCTGCTGCGTCGCTGACGCTGCTTGTGCTTTCGATGGCAGGGATGCCTCCCCTTATGGGTTTCATGGGCAAGTTCTTGCTCTTCTCAAGCGCTATAGACTCAAAACTGCTGGCTCTTGCTTTGATCGGTATACTGAACAGCTTTATCTCCATGTTCTACTATGCCCGATTGGTGAGTGCGATGTACTCCACAAAAGGACATGCCGCCATAAAGACCGAACCTGTTGTTGCGGCTGTGGTACTGTCTGCGCTGGTAATCTTGCTGGTTTTCGGCGTATATCCCCAACCAATAATAGCGGTGGCGCAGATTGCGAGCAAGGCACTATTGGGCGTCTGAACGCTTTGCGGTATTGCGGTTGCCCTGAGCATCGGTATTTTAGCTTTGTCATTTGAGATATTTGTGTGTGTTCATGGCTAAAGATAACGAAAGCAAGAATGCCAAAAAAGGCAAAGGTCACAAAGTCCTGCTGGCGTCATTGGCGGTATTGCTCATGCTCGCGGTCATAATTGCGTACCTGTACGAAACTTATGGCAGTCTTCCTGGTGCAGTGGTTTCTACAGTATCTTCAGGAAAGCAGTTGAACTCGACTGTGCTCGAGGGCACTCTGACCCAGAAGATTAATGCTGCAAAAACCTTTGCAGTCAACTACACAGGCCAGATCGTAATCAAAAAAGACCCCCCGATCAGCTTTTCATTCACTAAATACTACAATGACACAAAAATGGCCCTTTCGATAAAAGATTTGCAGCCGTTCGGGAACCTGAGCGTCGTGATGATCTCTAAAAATATGAGCAGCATGCAGGGCACGCTGTGCATAAAGGCCGATCCAAATTCCGTATTCGACACCATCGAAAGTAACAACGTAACAAACGGCTACAAGTGCGTCCAGACCTACAACGGCTCTGCATGGTCTCAGCTGCTTGGCATCGCCAACGTGTTCATAAACGTTTCAAGTCTCAGCGGCATAACCATGTCTTCTTACGGAGTGAAGCTGTACGACGGGCAACCCTGCTTCTCTGTATCTGGCACTGGGTCTATGCTCGTTAACAGCACTCTAGTGGACGGCAATTCTGCCACTCAAACACCGGTTAACGTCAACTTCAACACATGCCTTTCAGCCCAGTACAACATACCGTTGTACGTTTACGCGAATCTCACTGCCGCTAACGGCAGCAGCATCCTGATATCGCTGAATGCATCTTCAGTAAGCCAGGCCACAAGTCAAGCGCAGATAAACTCCCTGCCTTGACGAAAGAAACATATTTTGAGGCTGATGTGCTGCATTCCCTATGTATATAAATATCTGAAACATCAAAATCGTGTTGTACCTGGTGGTTATGATGGAGCGTGTAAATGCGACTAAATCGCCAAGCGAGACAGAACATGATGGCGCGGCACCGAAGGCACATAGCACATTGGCCGAGCGCGTACGCGTACAAGAAATACAAGCCTTTCTGACAGACGTAATGAAGCCTATGCCCGAAGCTACACGTATAAAATTTGCTGCTTCAATTGAAAATATAAAAGGCAATTTGTCTAATACTAACAATGCTAGATTAAATAGTTTGTTGAATCTTGGGGTAGGTGTGTTGACGCTCCAAAAAAAAGATTTGGAGACGCGAAATAACAGTATGTTTGCTAATGTGCGTACGCTTCTGGTGGGTGTACGTGCTGACGTCAGATTTGAAGAAGCAATAGCGCAATCACACGATTATCAAACCCTAAGTTCTAAGATATCTGATGCACGCAAGCGCTTTCAAACTGAGATGTCAAGCATACATGTGCCCACGCAAAAACTAACACCTACGAATGTTACAGGTGCAAGAGATGTATTAGCTGCAGCCTCGATGGCGCCTAAGCATATTAGGCAAGCAAATGATGCATTAAAAGAAGCAGAGATTGCAGAGCAGAAATTGCAAAAATACGTCAAATCCTTTCGTAATACTTACAACAAGTAGTCTACGGAAGCGCAGTCAAGTATCATTAAAAACAAACCTAGTGCTAACTGAAACGCTGTGGCAAAGAAGACGGAGTGCAGCACTTTATCTGGCCAGGCCCCTTAGGAAGAACTTCTTGATCATTGCGCTCGGTCTGTCCATGTCGCCGTATTTGCTCAGGAAGGTTTCGGCTCCGAAAAGCTTGGAGATCCTGAACAGGTGCTCAAAGCTTCTGGTGTCGATTCCGGAGTAATACTTATGCAGCATATCGTGTAGCTTTAGATCTGTTGCATACTTCCTGCGCCAGGCGTGCTCGTAATGTGAAAGAGATGTGCCCTTCTTGATATGATTTTCTATCGCATCTGAAAGTATCTTTGCGCATGACACTCCAAATATTATGCCGCCTCCTGTGGTGGCCTTGACCTGTCCTGCAGCGTCGCCCACAAGCGCCACATTTCCCTTTACAGTGATGTCTCTGCAGCCCAAAGGTATTATGCTCGCCCATTCTTTCCCACGCTTTGCATTCATCAGCACGCTATTCGTCTTTTCAAAAGTTCTGAATGCATCCGCACTGTTTCTCTTGGCAAAATACCCTATTCCTATTCCTGCCTCCACTTTTTCTTTAGAGTACGGCACGGTCCAGGCAAAGAACCTGCTTGCTATGTTGGAGAAGAACATGTCAACAATGTCAGTGTCATCCACTTTTGCATTTCCATATTCCACTTTGTACGTCAGTATGTACTCTTTGATCGACGGAAACGAGAATGCATTCGCAACTGTCGACACTGCCCCATCAGCCCCGACCAACACAACGTCTTTATTTTTCGCAATGTTTGCTGCCTCTTCCTTGTAGAGCCTTCGTTCCATTATTATTCTTGCTCCTGCCTTTTCGGCTTCTGCAAGGCATTCTTCAGCAAGTTTGCATCGGTCTATGACAAGTGCCATTGTGCGTGGTGCCTTTACACGTAAAGTCTCATTTCCTGCATGAAGCACGGCGCCAGCGAGCCGGTTGATTTCTGCTTTCTTGTATGGTATTGCTATCCTCTGAAGGCCATTGACAGAGAGTATCCCTGAAGCTCTTGCAGCATTTTCAAATATGCGTTTATTTGCGTCATAGATGGTAACATCGATGTCTTTCAAAGCGAGGTCCCTCGCTAGCGAAAGTCCGACAACTCCTGCCCCGACTATTACGACACTCTTTTTCATGTGCTGACCATGTGTCATCTCTATATAAGTCTTGCGTTCACATCTATTAACACTTGTGGTGATCAGATGTCTGAAAAAGAGCCTCAAAAGCCTTCAACAGCGCAGCCAAAGCGCGTTACAGTCCCGCAGATAAAAGTGCAGAATATCGTCGTTAGTGCTGATCTCCATGCAATCATAGATCTCTACGCACTTTCAAAGGATGTTAAAGCTGTCGACTATGAGCCTGAGCAGTTCCCGGGCGCAATCTTCAGAGTGGCAGAGCCAAAGTCCAAGATCATATTGTTCAAGAACGGTAAGCTCATATGCACGGGCACCAACACAGAGGCGAACATTCGCCGCGTCCTGGATTATGTGGCAAAAGTGGTGTCAAAGTATGTAATAGAGCTCAATCCTCAAGATGAGAAGACGAGGCTCGCGGAAAAGAAGCGACTCGAGGAAAAGGACAGGGAAAGGAACAAACCCTAATCTTTTTTGCTCACATCCCTAAGGTGCTTGTCAAACTCCCTGAAGAACGCCTTCCAAGAGTAGCTATCCATCACTCTCTTCCTGCCATTCTTACCTAACTCCTCTGAGATTTGCGGGTTCTCCGCAACAGCGGCCATCTTTTCTGCCATCGCCTGTTCGCTGTCCACAAGGAAGCCAGTCTTTCCGTCCTCTACTGTTTCTTTAGGACCCCCCTCATTCACCGCTATTATGGGCTTCGAGCTCGCCATGGCCTCAAGAGGCACAAGCCCATAATCCTCATTCACAGGTGTGTAAAGTACAGCAGCACAACGGGAATACAGGTCCTTGAGTTTTTCATCGTCAACATCCTTGATTATCTTGATTGCACTGCTTTTCTTTGCTTCTTCAGCAATGCGCAGATAGTAGTCGTAATACGCCTTGTCCTTAGACACTGGTCCGACAAGCAGAAGCTTGTAGCCTTTTATCTTCTTTTCAAACAGTCTGAAAGCCTCCATCGCGTACTCTTGCCTCTTGTTAGGGGAGAACCTTGCCGGATACAGGAAATATTTCTCTGTGCCATTGTTGGAATATTTCTCATACTCGACGCCGCCATTGAGCACAGTCGCATCTTTTCTGCCGTAATATTTTACTATCCTTGAGCGCGTGTTGTAGCTGTTTGAGAGTATGCCCTCTATGTGCTTCACAACATTCTGGTCTATGCCTCTCACTGCCTTTATGCCTGCCCAGTGGACCGGCTTCTGGTAGAACTTTTTCAACCTCATCCGGAATTCGTACAAGTCATAGACATCCCTGAACGGCGTGTGCACGTACCACAGGACTCGTTCGTTCTTGTTCCTTATCCAGTGGCTCGGTACCATGTGCGCATTTATCACGTCGTAGTCTTCCTTGAGCTTGAGATTGTAGAACGCCATCCCGTAACTGAGCCCTTGCGCCACCCTTCCATAAGGCAATATTTTTGAAAGCACGCCCTTTCCGATGGCTTTTATATCGATGTCTTTGAATTCATCAAAAGTTTTGCTCTTGTCGTACTCTACCGTGTAGATGCTCGCATCGTAGTGCTGGGCTATCTTCAGCACTACTCTCTCGGCACCACCCTTGAGCGTCAGATTCGACTGTGCAATTATGAGTTTCAACATCGCATCATTATGTTCCGGAAAGCTATTTATATACGGGTTGGCTTATTTTATTGGTATTCATGAACCTAGGGGAAGGGCTGCGCCAAGCTATAGCAAAGCTGAGCAGATCCACAATAATAGATGCGAACACGATAAGTGATTTCTGCGAAGAGTTGGCGGCCACGTTGCTCAGCGCAGACGTTGAGGTCGGTCTGGCACAGGACTTCGCCTCGCACATAAAAGATAAGGCGCTCAAAGGCAGTGTCCCAAAAGGCGTGACTCCTAAAGACTACATAACTAACATCGTGTACGATGAGCTGGTGCGCCTTGTCGGCAAGTCCCATGAGCCAGTGCTCAAGAAACAGAAGATATTGCTGATGGGCCTTTATGGTTCTGGTAAGACCACAACTGCTGCTAAGCTCGCGAAGTTTTATCAGGATAGGGGTCTGAGTGCTGCATTAATCTGCTGTGACGTTTCCAGGCCGGCTGCTTACGAGCAATTAGAGACTCTTTCGAAACAGGTGAATGTGCCCTTCTTTGGTGTCTCTGGAGAGACGAATGCTGCCAACATAGTCCACCAAGCACTTGAAAAGTTCAAGGACAAGCAGGTGATCATATGCGACACCAGCGGCAGGAGTGCTTTCGACGAACAGCTTGTTGATGAGCTCCACAGCGTGGTCGACGTGTTCTCTCCTGACGAGAAGCTGCTTGTTGTAAGTGCCGACACTGGTCAGGTTGCCGGAAGGCAGGCAAGGGAATTCGACAGTGCAGTGAAGCTTTCTGGAGTGCTGATAACAAAGATGGACGGATCTGCGAAAGGCGGCGGTGCCCTCAGCGCCACCGCAGCATCAGGCACTGCCGTTATGTTCATAGGCACCGGAGAAAAGATGAACAATCTGGAGCCGTTCGACGCAAACAAATACATTGGTTCGCTGCTCGGTATACCAAACATAGGCGCACTGGTTTCCAGCGTGCAAGAAGCGATAAAGGAGGCCAGGATAAAGCCAGAAGAAACCGTTGTTGACGAGCTGAATTTCGAGTCTTTCTACATGCAGCTCAAGGCTATGAGCAAGATGGGTCCCCTTAAGAACGTATTCGGCATGCTTGGAGCTCCTGATGTCTCAAAAGACGTGGTTGCACAAGGCGAAGGGAAACTCAAAAAGTACGAGGTAATAATCGGTTCCATGACAAAAGAGGAGCGCACGAACGATAGACTATTGCATGAGTCTGGCAGGATAAAACGCATAGCGACCGGCAGCGGAACCTCCGAATCTGATGTTAGCACGTTGATCTCTGACTTCAACAAGATGAAGAAAGTGTTCAACATGCTCAAAGGCGACCGTAGTCTCAGGAAAAGGTTTTCGGGTCTAATGTGAGTGTCACGATTTTATTACTCATCGGCACGCTCTCCTTCAGGCGCGTTTGCTAGGTCTTCCATATCCTTTCTGATGGTGGGAATGTTGCCCTTCGATGCTACCATAAACGATAGATGTCCAAACCATTCAACTTGTTCGCCGTCTTTCATTTCCCCAACATTACACTCTTCGTTTCCAGTAGGCTCTTTACCCATCATGTGAATCTCAAATTCTTCTACACCTCTTAAAATTCCGTTTAATGATTTGAAAGTGTCTTCATCCTCAATATGTATGGTAAGTATTACTCCCTCTCTTTGTTCCGAGTATATGATGTCCGACACAGCGTCCTTAACAAGAGTGTATTCTACCTTTTCCTTTGGCTCCGATTTATTTTCGGCTATATGCGTTTTCTTATCGCTAGGCATTATACCATCGGATTCGATGAGTTTATGGAGATATTTATATATTTCCGCCCTTCGGACTCGCCTTTGCAGAAAATCTATCTATTGAGTTGTTCGGCCTAAACACCTACAAGGAATTCGCCATTAGCCTTTTCTTTATGGAAATACGGCCGTCCCTAGTTGCTAGTGCTCTTGACCTCTTAGCATTTCTACACGCCGTGAGAGTTTACAAAACCACAAAATTCTGCAAACACACTGTCATGAATAGCAACACCTAAATATCTGAAAACCAGATGTTCAAGTGAATATTATGCCGAGCAAAATAATTGAAAGCAAAGCTTCTGAAGTTGAAGCGGCAATCAAAACCTCTGTAGATAGTGGACGTTTCCGTGCTAATACCATAGTGGACACTTTTCTTCATAAGCTTGATGAAACTGCAGATCACATTATTACTATTGCGTGCAAACGATTGAAATCCCAAGAATATGCGGGGCTATATAAAAATGCATGCGACGAGCTTCAGCACTGCTATAATTCGCGCAAGTTGCTGCACACTGGGTTGATGCGCGGTTCTTCTAGCGATAATTTTTATTGACCTGTTTGGCTACTGCCCTTCAAGTGGTGTGCTCTGGCTAATGTGCATTTAATGAGTACTTGACTGGCCTTATCTTAAAAGAGAAATAATGGTACAGATACTGCAGCTACCTTGCAGCTCTTTTGTCTCGTCCTTTGTCAGAATCATGAACGCTATACAATTTAGAGTACCAAAGTAACAAAATCATGCAAATATTTTGTCATAAATAACAATACCTAAATATCTGGAACAGTCTATGGAAATACTATGCCCAGTATAACAATATCAAAAGAAGAGTCTGACGCTGCAAAAATGATAGTGGCTGCAATCAAAGACGGATCCTCTACACCGCTTATCGTGGCGAATTTCCTCTATACTATGGATAAGCATTCAGATCGTATAATTATTGCATTGTACGGCCTAACTGGAAACACGAATGAATCTGCTGACGTAGTCGTAGGGGCCATTAAAGTTATACAATACTATCACGAAGTCAAAAGCGCACCGATGTATGCCAAGTGACTATCCCTCATCTGGCATTTATTTTTCGTGGATGTTGCGTCTTGACCAACACGCATGGCAGTCTATGCGGCATGCATCAAAAATAGAAAGTCAGGAATAGTAAAGACTATTCCTGCTTTAACAGCAACTGCATCCTTTCTTAGACGTCTTCTTTGAAGTCTTCTTTGTCGTCTTCTTCGCAATTTTCTTCGCCATTTAGTCACTTGTTACTGTACGACTACTCTCGGGGAGACTATTTAAGCATGTTCTTTGCAGCCAACGGCAATAATAAATAGATGTTGCGTACAAATACCAATTGGGTGCCTGGTTGTCGATCAAGTATTGGGAGTTCGAGGATGCTCCGCTTAAAGAGAAACTGAAGAACGTACGGGTGCGAGAAGTCGCAAAAATATTCTTCGATAACGAAACCGAGGCGTATCGGTTCGCGCTCCTGCTCTTGGAAGCTAAAAGAAACAACGGAATACGGCTTAAGCAAGTGCCTAAGCACATACCCATAGCTACGGCGAAGAGGTACCTGGACTACGGTGTACAGGTTGGGCTGCTCAAGCACGAAGACAACGCGTACCTGATGACCGACAGATTCTCAAAACCTTTGAGGAACATTGCATCTTATATAAAGGCGTGGACAGAAAGCAGTCAAGAGGAAGACGTCGCTTTGCAGTTTGTCAATGTACGAACAGAAAAGCAAGAAAAACGCGGCGGAAAGCCGTCTGCTGTGCCGGTCCAAACTGCAAATCCGTCTCAAGAAGTTCCTGAGCAAAAGTGAAAGCTCTTTCTAAACCATTTAATTTTAAAGCGATGCTGTGACAGACCGTAAAAACAATGCTGGCGATTCTTCTGCTGATTTGCTCAACAAAAAGCAAAACTCAAGATTGTCTCTAGAGGCAGGCATAAGCCGCATATTTGACAGAATAACCGAGTTAGCACCTAACAGTCCAAATCCGATAATTGTGGAGATCGCCGGCGGTTCCGGTTCTGGCAAAACAACAAAGATCGCAAGCAAACTAAAAGAAAAGTTCAAGGACAAGGCCATTCTGATTTCAATCGACGATTATTTCATAGGCGCAAGCCGCATCAATGCACGTGGCCTTAATTTTGACCATCCAGATGCTGTGGATCTCGATCTTCTGAAAGAACACCTGCGATTGATGAAAGAAGGTAAAGTTATAGAGAAGCCGATATACGAATTTAAGACTGGCGAAAGGACAGGAAATGAAAGGGTCAATCCGAAAAGGATAATAATACTCGAAGGTATATTCGCGCTCAATAAAAAAGTTGCTGGAGAGGGTGACGTAAGAGTGTTCGTTGACGTCGGATCTCACGGCAGGATAATGCGGCGTCTTATGAGAGACAGTAAAAGGGATAATCTGTTTTCAGTACCGATGCGTTCTATGCAATACATGACAAATGTTGTGGAACCGATGTATGGCGTGCACATAGCGCCCACAAGGCAGAACGCAGATATCATAATAGACAACGACTACAATCCTCATCAAGAGGCGGGAAGTGCAGGTGTTCTAGAAATTCAGAGGAAATACAGGGCTAGTGTAGATCCCGAAGCTTTGCGAAAGATTGGAGCAAGCCGTCTTTCAAGCGTGAATCAGACAGACTATTATTATGTCCCACAAGACGGCTCTTTCGCGAGCACTAAAGAGATGATACGAATACGCAAGGAGAACAAAAGCACCGTCTTTACATACAAGGGCCCAAAATTGCCAAATAACTACGCAGTAGAACGGTATAAGTTCGAATTCGAGATAGACCGCAAGACCGAGCAGGGAATATCGTCTGTGTATGTCATAAAACCCAAGGTGATCACAAAAGACAGAACATTGTACTTCTACAATGGACTCATTTTCGGCGTGGACACATGCGTTTGCAAAACAGAAGGGGACAATACGACAGAGCTTGGTGATTTTGTAGAAGTCACCGTGCCGCAAAGCAAAAGCGGAATCAGAGCTCTGAACAAGTTGTTGAGTTCGTTAAAAATCGACAGCGCAGACATAATCCTGAAATCCTATGATGAGATGTAAGACTGATAGGGCAATACGCACAAGCATCAAGAAGGTTTAAAAGTTTTCAGCGATTTATACATAAAATCATGAAAAGTCAAGCGATCTGATGACCACGACCGTTGAAGAAGAAAAAAAGAAATACAAGTTCTTGTTTGTCACTGAAGAAGCTCTTTCTTCTGATCTTGCGTGGCAGATAACAAAGGAAGGGCATGAAGTCAAATTCTTTTGCAAAAATCAGCCCGAGAAGGATGTCGGAGACGGGTTTATAGAAAAGATCGATGACTGGGTGCAATACAAAGACTGGGCCGATGTTATCCTTTTTGACGACGTAGGTTTCGGAGAAGAAGCAGATCAGTTGAGAAAAGCCGGAAAGTTCGTTGTTGGCGGCTCAACATATACTGACCGGCTTGAGTTTGACAGAAAGTTCGGCCAAAGCGAACTGAAGGATTCTGGAGTAACGATACTTCCTTATCGCAATTTCACTTCGTTCGATGAGGCAATAGCATTCGTAAAGGCTAATCCTGACAAGTATGTGATAAAGCCGAGTGGCGAGATACAGGACGAGAAGGAACTCTTGTTCGTTGGTCGCGAAGAGAACGGCATAGATGTCCTGCAGGTCCTTGAGCATTACAAGGCGATGTGGTCCAAAAAGATAAAGGAATTTTTGATCCAGAAAGTGGCCGAAGGTGTAGAAATCGCAGTAGGTGCCTTCTTCAACGGGAAAAACTTCATAACCCCGGTTAACATCAACTTTGAGCACAAGCACCTGTTTCCTGATGAAATAGGTCCAAGCACAGGAGAGATGGGCACATCGATGTACTGGACCAAAAGCAATCCGATATTCGAGAACACGCTGTTAAAGACCAAAGAAAGACTTGTGGCTAGCGGTTATGTGGGTTACATAGACATAAACTGCATAGTGAATGGCAGGGGAATATATCCTCTGGAATGGACTGCACGCTTCGGCTACCCTACGATAAGCATCCAGATGGAAGGGATTGCCAGCGAATGGGGTGCTTTCCTATACGATCTTGCGCATGGAAAGGATGCGCAATTGAAGGCGAAGAAAGGATACCAGCTTGGCGTGGTTGTTGCAATACCTCCTTTCCCATTTGAAGACCAAAAGGCATTCAAAAAATATTCTGAAGGCGCTGCTATCCTGTTCAAGCACCAAAGCCTTGACGGGATACACATAGGTGAAGTGAAAAGGATAGGTAATGACTGGTACATTGCAGGAGAGTCTGGCTATGCGCTAGTAGTCACTGGTTCTGGCCCTTCAATGTCAGAAGCGATACAGAAAACGTACCAGAATGTCAAGAATGTCATGATGCCTAACATGTTCTATCGTTCAGACATAGGTCAAAGATGGTTCAGGGACAGCGACATGCTGCTCAGCTGGGGGTATTTCTAGTCCTGCCATTCATCTTTTGAATATCCACCAATGTTTCTTTCCTTCTTCTTTGGGCACTCCGTGCACTGCCTCACTGTATCTTTCCCAGTCAACGCTCAACTTCTTCGCCATTAGTCTTTCTAGCTTTGTTGCGAACACGTGCTCGTCCCTGTACGGAGCTTGCGGGCTGTTTCCTGGCTCTTCCATCGCAGAGTGCTTTCCCTCTTTGCGGTCCTCTTCAAATTTTTTGTCGAACTCGACCACAGCTTCATCAGTGATCCCTTTCTTTTTGCACAGGTGATATTCTATAAGTTCATGAAGCAGGATGAGGAACTCGTAATCCTCCTTTTCCATTTTTGAACTGACAATTCTGGCCGGCTTGCCTGGCACCCAGTCTCCAGGCGTATCATAGCGTTGCTTATCTGGTGAAATGACTTCTAGGACATACCTTATATCCTTCTCCTCGCTTTCCTCCATGCTCTCTATCCAGTATATTTGTGCGTGCGCTTTTATGCCTTCCGCGCCGTTGGAATTGGGCAACAGAAACATAGAAATATCTGGAAATACGGAACATTACTGTGATACTGTGCCAACTACAGGAAAAGTCCATATTGATACTACAAAAAAAGAAGTGCAAAATGAACAGGCGGCCCAATATATGGGAAATTTTATATACCACTACAATAGTGCGTATGGTGCCATATTCTACAGGTTTGAGGTTCCTGAGGATAAATTGGATAACATACGAGGCATTCTTCCAAAGAACGAAACTCCTTACAAAATGCGTGAGCCTTTTGAGGATGTGTACCACAGTTCCGAAGCCGAAAACGGTATTTATGTCGTAGTGACCTACAATCACCAGGAACATTATATTGAAATAAGCGTTGAAGGCTTTGATATAAAGAATGATAAAGAGGCATCATATAAGCTGCACAAAATTGCATGCGATTTATGTGGTACTGTAGATACTGAGATTAGCCGATCTAGAATGGAAGAACTTCGAGATTGGGAATACGAACCACTTGCGCTTAGGGACTTGATCGTTTAGGGTTGCTTAAGCAGGTTTTGCTGCACACTCTACGTGCTCGAAGCGATCGTGCTGGACGAAAGATGGGGTTATTTTCAACAAAGAGTCGTAAATAAACTGTCAGGAAAACCAATAGTATGCGTATCTGGACAAACGGAGATAATGGTAATAGATAGCTTTGATAAAATGCCCAAAACTAAAGCGATCACGGAAACACAGTTTACGGAAGTAAACAATACTGGCGTATTCGTATCTGAAACCGAGGCAAATCATGCCAAGTCTATGAAACTTTTGAAGCACAATCACCTAAGGCCCCTGACTTATCAGGAAGCACTTGTACTTATAGACAGAAACCTGGACGTAAAGGCGCGATTGAAGGGAAAATGGTTCCATCTGGATGGAAAAGGTCTCAAGGAATCAGGTTGGTGTACTTTCGATAATGAAGGCAAGCTCGTAGAAGGAAAGGGCGACATGGAAAAGACGATTTATGCTTATCCAGGAAAGAACCCGTTGTGGCTGAACGTACTTACGGACACCATTGCCAGTTTCATCGGGTCGCGTTTCGACCTCGTTGCGGACGAAGGCCCTCTGCGCGTTGTCTTGGTGGTGGTTGGGGTCAAAATCAGGTCGAAAATTGAGGGAGTGTTAAGAACAGAAGATTGAACTAGTGTCGTCTGCCTAGGTTTGCATGGAGTGCTCATGCAAACTGATGGAGCCGAACGCACCAGAACCCGCCTTTTCAGGCTTGTCTTGCTTTGCATTGTACGGATTCGAACCCGAAGCTTGACATCTGCAAATTTCATCGGGCCCGGTGGGATTTGAACCCACGACCATCAACTTACTCCTTGATGCATTTTGAGCACCTTAGAAGGTTGCCGCTCTGTCCAAGCTGAGCTACGAGCCCTACATCTTATGCGCGAATAAGCTATATATGATTACGCATCGTCTGTTCTTCAAAGACTTGCCACTTCGTCAATCTTGACTTTTTCAAGTTTCTAGTCTTTACCAAAAACGAAGTCTTCCCTTACTGAACATTCACTATTCAAAATCTCAACCCTATCTTCTGCGTATTGAAGAAGTTTTTCGTATTGTGTGTCAGCACCTCTGCGGCGCCCTCAAAGGTCATGCCTTTCACAGAGGCGACTGTGCGAACTGATCTCTCAACATCGCGTGGGGTGGCTCCCACGATCGGAGAATCGCTTTCCGCCATTATGCGCTCAAGCGCCATTTCTTTTATCGCTTCGGCCCTTTTCTTAGACTCTACAGGCGGCACCGATATCATGCATCCGAGCTCATCGACCATCCTGGCTTGCCCTGCATCTCCATCAAAGAAATGTATGTGCGTGCTCTCTGGACGGTGCGCCTGGATCATCTCTATCACGTCCTCCATCGCGCCTCTCGAATGCACGCTTACCGGCAGGTGCAGCTCATCCGCAAGGTCGAGGAAACTGCCGAATACGCGCTTCTGCCATGCCCTCTCAGGATCGGTCTTTGCTTCCTTGTAGTCGAGACCTATCTCTCCGATTGCTATTATCTTGCTCGCGTTGCTCCTTATCATCCCAATGTTGAAATTAAGTTCGTCTTCTTTTATCAGCATCGCGTGCTCAGGGTCTATTCCGAGCGCTGCAAATATGTGCTCGCCATCCACAAGCTCGATGCTCCTTGCATTAGATGCCGTGTCCACGCCGTCAGTTATGATCGTGCCCACCCCGTACGCGATGGTCTCTTTTATCACGGCAACGTCTTTGATTAGGTCTAGATGGCAGTGCGCATCCGCGAGTTCAACGATGCTTTTTGTCTCGTCTTCCCGCTCAAGCATCTTGGTCAACAGGGATTTTGCGTAAGTCTGCTCTGATTCCTTTACGTTCAGAACCATAACAACACTGCTCTGCAAAAGTTTTTATAACAAAGAAGATATAGTGTTCCGGTAACATGCCCAGAAAACAAGCCCAAAAATCAAAGCTCTATGCTCTAGCGTCTAAACTAAGGATTTTCAAAATAACCACTGCGATTTTTGCTGTGGCAGCGGTCGTTCTTGCTCTGGCTCTTCTGTACCCATCGCTTCTTGTGCTGATAAACGGCCAGCCTGCAGGACACAGGCTCACAGGCATAGATGCGCCTCTGAGCAGCCAGGAGCTCTCGTCGATTAACAATGCACCTAACAGCAATTTTGAAACTGCAGGCAACATGCTTCTAAACCTGTCTTTTCCAGGGGAAAGCATGCAAAATAACACATATGTTGGTTCGGTGTTTGTGCATCGCATGGCCCCTGTCTCTCCGTTGGTCATAAATGGGAAGCCAAGTGTGGTGTACATCGGTGCGATATCGTGCGTTTACTGCGCTGAGAACAGATGGGCGATGGCGCTTGCTCTCTCCCGTTTCGGCAGCTTCAGTGCAATCTACAAAGGATACAGCGCTTTTGGCGACTACGATGTGCCCACGCTTTACTGGGATGTGTACAACTACACTTCAAAAGGGATAGCGGAATACGGCAACCACTACAACAGCAGTTCCCTGAACTTCTTTTCTACAGAATATGTCTCTAACGTATCTGGGGGATTCTCTTTCGTCCATAGCGCAAATCCGATGGTATATTTTGTAAATAACTCTCCGAACCAAAACTATCGGCAAGCCATGGCATTCATGAACAATACCCACCTATTCACTGGAACTCCATTCACATTGTGGGGCACTGCGATAAACACCGGCGCTGATGCTGTAGTGTTCGGCAACCAGACTGCAAACCGATCAGCATCGCTACCACCCTTATCATACATGACTCACCATCAGATAATCGGCCAGTTTAAGAACTTCAACACAACATTTGCTTACCAGGAATATGCCGCCGCGGACGTGTATGTGGCCGAGGCGTGCCCTGCAATAAATAATGCGGCCTCGGTGTGCTCCCTCCCGGCAATAATGCATTTGGAGTCTATTATGGGGCTGACACCGCAAGGAAACTGACACACTGATGGTCATGCAAAGAAAAACAAAAAAAGTAAGGCGGACCGGGCGTACAACGAGTTCAGTGCGCAGATACGAAACTCACTACGCGCTACCGGAACACCATGTGACCTACGAAACCGCACTGCTTAAGACCATAATGGCTGGGCACAATAGCGGCAGAGTGAGCAAGCATGCCCTTACGTTCTATTCTTTGATTGCGAATACTACTCCAAGCTTGCGCACATTGAGCTATAGGCATGGCATAGCTGCAGGCAGAAGCTTATATAAGCTGTGTTCCCAGTCGAAACGATACACGCTCTATGAGGAGAGCGTCAGTGACATTGTTTCCTTCTTTGAGCACGCCGGATTTGGCCGCATAACGTATCATGCTTTCCCAAACAGGATAATGATAGGCATGCATGACATGCCGCGCATGTCTCTCGGCATGAGCACGCACTCCTTTGAGGCTGGAATGATCTCCGGCTTTCTGACTGCATCGAACGGTCAACTCCTGCAAATCGCAGAGAAGACCTGCTCGAGCAACGCTGAAGACAGATGCGAGTTCAATCTTTCAAGCAATCCTTATGATACAAACGACTTCGCGATAGATGCCGCTTTCGGCGCATTCGTTGAAGACCTATCGCGTCAGGTTCGCTACACCGAATCGCCAGACCAGAGCATAGCAAGCGAATACTATGCGCTTTCATCGCTGGTGCTTCTGGACAAGAAGTATTTCTCCGAGATAAGGACGATTGCAGACTACCTCGGTGCCAGGTTGGCTTCTGAGCTCGGGATTGAAACTATGACCCAATCTCACATGCTCGAAACAGTCGAGAAATCGGTCGAATTGTTGAACTTCGGGGTAGCAAAGATCAAGATGCTCGGCAAGTTCGACATCGCACTTCAGTTTGACAAGCTCCACTCCAGGAAGGAATTCACGGATCTTTCTATTGCGTTTCTGCACGGTTTTATACGCAACGCTACAAAAGGTGCTGCAATGAACGCAACATGTTTAATTCATAACGGTACATACACCGTAAGGTTCAGAAAGACCAAACAAACAAAAAGGAAGGTGCATTGATGGCTCTAGAATTCATGGATAGCATATCTCAGTACATACCGAGCATACGCAGCCCAGATTCTCCTCTCTCAATAAGGGAGAAGATGTATTGGACTGCGGGCATACTCGCAGTATATTTCCTACTCTACAACACCTTTGCGGTCGGTGTGAACAGGTCTGCCGTGTCACAACCCTTCCTTCAGTTGATAAGCATCATTTTCGCTGCAAAGATAGGAAGCCTGATAACTGTCGGAATAGGCCCTATAGTGCTCGCAAGCATGGTCCTTCAGCTCATTCAGGGCTCAGGCATAGTGGACCTTGACCTGTCAGACCCTGCTCAGGAAGCTAGGTTCCAGAGCCTTCAGAAGCTCTCCGCTATCGCACTCGCGTGCATAGAGTCCTATGTGTTCGTTGCGACGGGCTACGTGCCGATAGCTAACGCTTCTGTTCTAGGCATGGTGGTCTTGCAGCTCATCATCGGATCGATATTCATCATATACTTGGATGAACTGATGAGCAAATACGGCGTAACATCTGGGATCAACCTTTTCATAGCAAGTGGAGTTTCCTATGCCATAGTTGCTGGTACATTCGAGATACTGGTGCCAGAAGCCATCCAGGCAGTACAGGCTGGAGGCGCTGCGGCGGTCTCTAACGCGATCATCGCATTCGGTCCGCTTTTCTTCGCGATTCTGGTGTTCCTTGTCAGCATCTACATATACGAGATGAAGGTGGAACTGCCGTTGGCGTTCGAGCAAATGCGCGGAATAGGTGGCAGGTTACCGATACCTTTTCTGTATGTGAGCGTGCTGCCTGTCATACTAACATCCTCTCTCGAGCTCAGCCTTACCGTGTGGTTCAGAGTCCTTAACGGCGTGAAAGGGCCATTAGCAAACATGGCCAAGTTCCTCGCACTTTACAGGACTGTAATGTCCGCGACAGGTGCCACAAGCCTGCAGCTGAGTGGTGGCATCACGTATCTGATATCGCCAAACTTCCCTCTGCCGTACTCTGCCTCATATGGTGGCATCGGAGGCTACGGACCATACGTTACCTACCTGCTGACCACAACGACACAGCTCTTCCTTCCGTGGGGTGGTGTTGTTCCAGTTCCCGAGTGGATGCACGTCATAATCTACACGGTGGTGCTCATCATACTTTGCGTGGTGTTCGGCAATTTCTGGGTCGGCCTCACAGGCCAGAGCCCAAAGAACCTCGCAGAGCAGATAGGCGATCAGGGGTGGCAGATACCGGGGTTCAGAAGGGATCCGCGCATAGTTGAGAACATCCTGAACAAGTACGTGCCTTCATTGACTGTTCTAGGCAGCATAGCCGTTGGGCTTATTTCCGCACTGGCCACGCTGACAGGTGCCATAGGGAGCGGCATGGGCATACTGCTTACTGTGGGCATCATCTACATGCTGTACCAGCAGCTTGAGCAGGAGCGCATATACGAAGCATATCCCATATTGGAGAAGCTTGTAAAGTAGGCTGCACGGCCTAGCTTACGTATATTTTATGCTTTGTCAGAGCCTTAGTCCAGCTTACGGTATTGTAACTATGACAAGGTGAACTGTGCTAGAGGTGCTTGTAAAGTAGAGCGCTACCGCTCTCCTTCATCAGCTTTCCATGCACATGCATGCAAGTAGGCAGAACAAGCCCAGAACGCTACAGCTTGCCTACTCTGCGGTTCTGAGCTCTCTTCAATCGCTTTCGGCGCTTCTTCTTCCACTTCCAGCGCATTCTTCCTTTCTTTTTCCATTTTCTAGGTATGCTTCCCAAATAAGCACCATTACGCATTATTTCTTCATGCAAAACTATTTATATGGTGTGCAGTGCGAAACGTATAATCAAACCGAAACAAATCACAGAAAGGAAAAGCTTTAATCTAGCTTGTTTAATATAACCACGTGAGTCTGCATGAATAAGGGCATTCCTGTTTTCATCATATTGTTCATCATCATGGGTGCGCTTGCTTACGTCGAAGTGCACGCTTATTTCAAAAAACCTGCACGCACGACCACGTCGATCGGGTCCAATAGCACAACAATAAATGCCTCGAAACCGAGCAGCACCACTATATTTAATTTTTCACAATCCGTGGTCAGCTGCAGCAATTTCAATCTAAACCTTGCTGCAGAAAATTCCAGCACGACAGGGAGATGTAGATGGACCGGCGGTCTTATCGGCATGTGGGTTGCTGCTGGGAATTCTGGTGCCGAGCTCGTCACCATAACATCAGGCAACACTACTTATGTGAATCAGAGTTCCACTTATGCCTGCAAAACATTTTATGAAAATGTATCGCTTCCGGCCCAAATATATAACGTAACTCTGCGCTCCGGTCTTGGCGGAGGAAGCTGCGGCAATGCTGCCCTGACCCTTAACAAAACCACGACACCTCCAACCATAGTCAGAAACTTTATCTATAATGGAAATTTTGGCACCGGAACGTTTGTAGGATGGAAAGTCACGAATGCAGGCTTCGGCACCATGCCTCTTAACCTGACCCAAGCGAACAAAAAGATGTGCTATATCGGCGAACCGTGGCTTGGCTACAATGGCACATTCTTTGCGACGACGTTCAACTGCGGTGTTTCAACAGGCCCCGGCAACATCACATCGAGTCCTTTCATAGTGAATCCTTCAAAACCTTTCGTGAACTTCAAGGTGATAAGTCCTGACGACGAATTCCTTTATCTGGAAGTGCTAGAGAACAACACCCCTAAGATACTTGCGCACTACAACACATACAACACGTCCCTTGATTTTAATGCGGCGTCCACCTTCCGAAATGCGACTATGGATCTGAGCTATCTTGCTGGAAAGGCTGTACGCATAAGGGTTGTTGCAAGCACATCAAGCGAGCTTCATTTCATAGCCGTCGGCGACTTTGTTCTTGCAGCAAGGCCCTTACAACAGCAAGGAATCATATCAAACATAACATACAACTTCACATAGAGTGCACAAGGAGCCGTTTTGCTGTACAGTATCTTTTTATACCTTAATATTCATAGTGACCGCAGTGAACGTGATGTCCCGCCAATGCAGATGCTCTACAGAGTCAAATATGTATTGAACGCAGGGCAAGCCAGGACGCGCAGTAGTTTCCTTCTAGTCCTTTTTCAGGGTAATGGGTGATTGTATGGCCGTTGTAAACAGCATACTCGATCTCATAGGGAAAACGCCGATGATAAAGATAAGGTCTGCGAACCCTGATGGTGCCACATTGTATGCAAAACTGGAGTGGTACAACATCGGCGGCTCCATAAAGGACAGGGCCGCACTGTATCTGATTAACTCTGCAGAAACCGCCAGACGATTAAACGGCGAAAAAACCATTCTGGAGGCGACGTCGGGCAATACAGGTATAGCGCTTGCAATGATATCCGCAGTAAAAGGGTACAAAGTTTCAGTAGTGATGCCTGCATCTGCAAGCATGGAAAGACGACAAATAATTAGGGCGTACGGGGCAGAACTTATCCTCTCGCCGGCCGAACAAGGTACGTCCGGAGCCATAGAACTTAAGCGGAAAATTTTAAGGGAAAGTCCTGACAAGTATGTTGACATAAACCAGTTTGGAGACCCTGCAAACATACAAGCGCATTATGAAACTACGGGCAAAGAAATTCTTGATCAAACTGATGGAAAAGTGAACACGATAGTGATGGGTATCGGCACAGCAGGTACTGGCGTGGGGGTTTCCATGCGAGTCAAAGAGTACAACAAAGATATAAGGATCATAGGCGTGACTCCGAAGGTTGGCGTTAGCATACACGGCCTACGAAACCCTAAAGAGTCCAATCCGACCGCTCTGTTCGACGATAAATATTTTGACGAGATAATAGAGATAGGGGGTGAGACTATGCCTGATATTCTCAATCTGGCAGGCAAGCTGGCCAAAGAAGAAGGGTTATTTGCGGGTATGAGCTCTGCTGCAATACTGTATGTCGCGCTCAAGAAATCGGCTGCGCTGAACAATGCCGGCATCGTGGTGGCCGTACTGCCAGATAATGGCGAGAAGTATTTAAGTATAGGCTTATTTAGTCAAAACATTTTAGAATAAATGTTGATTTCATGAACGTCAAAAATAGCATGCTGGACTTGGTAGGGAACACTCCTATGCTCCAAATAGATGGGATACTGGCAAAACTGGAAACGACTAACCCTACTGGCAGCATAAAAGACCGTATGGCTTGGTACATGGTTAAGAAAGCGGAGGAACGAGGCATTCTAAAACCTGGAAGCAGGATAATAGAGGCAACAAGCGGGAATACTGGGATATCTTTCGCCATGATTTCCGCCATAAAGGGGTACAAATTCACCGCAGTCATGCCCGAATCGATGAGTGTGGAAAGAAGGAAGATGATGGAAGCGTTCGGGGCCGAACTGGTGCTCACGCCTGCAGGTGAAGACATGGGTGGCGCTATCAGAAAATACGAAGAACTTATCAAGGCCTACCCTGACGCCTGGTTGCCCAGACAGTTCGAGAACGAAGACAACATAGAAGCGCACAGGCAGGGTACTGGTAAGGAGATTATAAACGAGACGAAAGGTATGGTTGACGCATTCGTTGCCGGGATAGGGACTGGCGGAACGCTAATTGGTATCGCAAAGGCGTTGAAAGAAGCGAATCCCAATGTACGGATAATCGGAGTCGAGCCCGCAGAATCCCCCGTACTATCAGGGGGCGAACCTGGAGCGCACCGCATACAAGGTATTGGAGAGGGATTTATCCCAAAACTGGTGGCAGACCACCGCAGCATCATCGATGAGGTCGTCACTGTAAACGGCGATGATGCAATCGCAATGACCAAAGAGCTGGCAAGGAAACACGGACTCCTGGTTGGGATAAGCTCTGGGGCGAACATGCTGGCCGCAAGAGAACTGCTCAAGAGGTATAGGTGTGTAGTGACTGTCTTGCCAGACCGCGGAGAGCGTTATCTAAGCACAATCAATTATAAAGAATAATTGCTTTATACAATAAATCGTCATATTGAATAAAAATAGTGATTTTGTGCCGTTGATTGTCTACAACACCCTTTCAAGGTCGAAAGAGAAGTTCGTGCCGTTGCACGACAAGTCCGTGAACATGTTCGTTTGCGGTCAGACTGTGTATGATGATGCGCACGTAGGCCATGCAAGAACATACATCGATTTTGACATAGTGGCGCGATGGCTAAGGTACCTCGGCTACAAGGTAAAGTACATTCAAAACATAACAGATGTCGAAGACAAGATAATAAACAGGGCAAAAGAGCGCGGGATAAAACCTTTCGAACTGGCGCGCCATTACGAGGCCCGTTTCCTGGAAGATCTGCATGCGGTCGGAGCGAAGGAATCCGTAGACATGTTTCCGCGGTCGCACGATTATATCGATACAATAAAAGAGCAGATACAGATGCTTGCAGATAATGGCTACGCCTACCATCTTGACGGTGACGTGTATTATGATGTGGCAAGATTTAAGGACTACACCAAGCTTTCGGGAATGAGCATAGACATGCTGCAGGAACACAGAATAGAACCAAAGGAAGGCAAGAGACACGAGTACGACTTCGCACTCTGGAAAGCAGCAAAGCCCGATGAGCCATCCTGGAAGATAACGATCAAATTCCCTGACGGCGAGAAGGTGCTTGAAGGCAGGCCTGGATGGCACATAGAAGACACTGCAATGACCTATGCGATTTTCGGACCTGAGTACGATCTGCACGGAGGCGCCAGCGAACTCATATTCCCTCACCATTCCAACGAGATAGCGCAGGCAGAGGCGGCCTTCGGTACAAACAGGTTCGTAAAATACTGGCTGCATTCTGGAGTTCTGAACATAAAAGGCCAGAAGATGAGCAAGAGCCTGAAAAACTTCATAACCATAAGGGATGTGCTCAGCAAGCACAGCGCGGAGGAGCTGCGCTACATGATATTCTCGACACACTATAGAAAGAGCATTGATTACACGGACGAGCTAATCGATAATGCGAGGAAGTCGCTCCGGTACATGTATTCTGCGCTCAGCCTGTTTTATAATATGAAAGATGTAGAGAACGAAAATACAGATTCTGAAGCGCTGAAGATAGCGAAGAGCTTCTCAAACGGGTTTGTAAAGGCCATGAATGACGACTTTGACACGCCGCTTGCACTCTCTCATCTTATAACGGCAATAAACGCCCTGAGGGTACTTGCAGACACGCAGGAAGGCATCGGTGCAAAGACGAAGAACACTGTGATGGACTCTGTAGTTGGCCTGCCTCATGTTGTTGGCTTGCTCACGCAGGATTCGTACAAGAAGGGCATTCCAAGCAGGGCATACGCCCTAATAAGGGAACGAGATGCTCTAAGGGCCAGCAGGGACTTCGAAAAGGCTGACGCTGTACGGTCAGAACTGGAGCGTGACTACAAGGTGATGTTGGAGGATACCGAGCACGGCACGGTGTGGTATGCTGCTGGCAACTGACTGCCGCACTGCGCTACTTGCTGCCCTGCCCGTCTTTATTTTCTTCTTTCTTCTCCATGAGCTGCTTGCCAACTACCTTCCTGTTCTCGAGCTGTGCAGTTATCTTGGTCAAATCCTCTGGAGTTAGGACGTGCTCAAGCACGTACCTTGAGTAATTGATTGAAATCTGCGATATGTCCAGGAGCATCGACTGCAGCTCTGACGGCTTGAAACTTATCTCTCTATCAGGTTTAATTATCTCCACACCGGCAGGCGAGTAGTTGAAAGCGATGTTCACAAGGGTTAAAAAATTCTCAACGAGCACCGTGACTATTGCGTTGGTTATGAACACACCACCCTGCTCTATGGGTTCGTCAACAGCGCCGTAGCAGTAGACCACTCCACGCTCCTTTAGCAGATGCTCGTTTATGAGCTCCACAAGCGCCGGCTGTATCTCCTCCCTGTTCTTGCTCTGCATGTCAAAATATATCTTAGCGAGGACTCCGCCCTTTCCAACCTTCTCTTCTGTCAGTACGTCAACATCCGATTTTGCCATTCAAACCCCTTTTATCATATTTGCAGCATCTTCAACTCCGATAATCTGCTCGTCCCCGCTCACAAGATTGCGCAGCTTTAGCTTTCCGGCCTTTTCCTCGACATCGCCGATTATTATCACATACTTTATCTTCAAGCTGTTTGCATGCGCGAGCTGGTTTGCGAGGTTACGTGATGATATGTTTATCTCAGTTGGTATGCTCTTTGCTCTTAGCGTATTTGCCACTTTCAATGCGTAGCTGTAGTTTTTATCCTTGACGTATGCGACGAAGACCTTCGCATAGCTGCACTCTGTCGATGAGGAATAATTAAGCAACTGAAGTATCCGTTCTATTCCTAAAGAAACTCCGACAGCTGGCATTGCTTTGCCTGCGTATATGCCGACAAGGTTGTCGTACCTGCCTCCGCCAGCAATGGATGGTCCAATCAGGTCGCTCTTTGCCTTGATTTCGAACACGATTCCAGTGTAGTAATCGAGCCCTCTCATCAAAGAGAAGTCGACTATAGCATCGCCATGCACACTGTACTGTGCAAGCGCCAGAAGTGTGTCCTTCAAATCCTTCGCGGCTTTTTCATCACCGAGCAGCTCGTCTATGTACGACATTTTGTATGTGTTCGATCCGCCAAGCCTTGCCAGTTCTGTTATGCCATCCACAGCGTCGTTGCCTATTCCGAGGCCTCTCAAAGCCTCAGACACCCGGTCTTCCCCTACCTTTTCGAGTTTGTCTATAGCCCTTGCGGCGCCTACGAACAACTCTTTGTCTACGCCTATCTTTTCAAACACCTTCTCCATGAGCGCTCTGTCATTTATCTTTATTACGTAATCGATGCCTATTCTTTCTAGCGCGTACGCCCCTGCCGCTATCGCTTCTGCATCAGCAAGCGATCTGGTTCCGCCGACTATGTCTGCATCTGCCTGCGTGAACTCCCGGTATCTCAGCTTCTGAGGTTCCTCCCTGCGCCAGACCTTGCCTATCTGGTAGCGCTTGAACGGCATCGGCAATTCTTGGTGCATGGCCATGTAGCGTGCAAGCGACACTGTGAGGTCGTAGCGGAGGCCAAGGTTTTCTTCCTTTAGCTCGTATATCAACTTGGTATCTTCTCCAATGGCATTTTTCGCATTCAGAACTGCAAGCGGTTCAAATGCCGGAGTATCAATGGCGGAAAAGCCGAAGAGCTGGAAAGTGCTCTCTACACTCTTAAGCAGCTCATTTCTGAATAGTGCCTCATTCGGCATCAGGTCTCTAACTCCACGTGGGAAGGGTATTTCTGGCACTGTATCACAACGTAGTTACATTTTCTCTGAGAATCTTTTTATTATGGATGGGTCGCAATAACTTCGGTTCCTGCGGTAATGCTCTACAAGAGTCCTTTCCAGAACTACTTGGTTTATGCACCATCATACTTCTTGGCATAAAGTCCGGCTTCTTTAAACGCCAATCCTGCTGCTTCATCAGGTGTCTTGGCAAGGATGGCCTTTCTGCGTTTCCTGCCGTCTAGATATCTATCTGCCAGCTCTTCGGCCCAGCCTCCGAACCCGCCAAGCACTATTATTGGGATGTCTGCCTGGTACGCTACAGCTATTTCATTAAGGGTTCCAGAGCCGCCGCTTATTGCTATTATTGCGTCGCAGGCAAGCGTCAATACAAACTCTCTGCCGCCTCCACGCTCCAATCCACACGGAATTATCACATCAACATCTTCTTTCTGCCGTACGTCCTTTCCTTTATTATATGTTATTCCGACTGTGAGCCCTCCTGCCTTTTTTGCACCCCTGCAAGCAGCAGCTGAAAGTGAATCGCCATCCTTTTCTGCGCCGAATATCAGTATGCCGTTGTTCTTTGCTATCAACTCCCCCAGCCTTGTCGCTGCCATTTCAGCAGATTTTGAATATTTTAAATCCGCTGCTGATCCCATCACTCCTATTTGTAATCTTCTCATTGCCTCAACCATTCAAATACTGTTAGACCGTATCGCTAAACACTTACGTGTATCTATCTTTTACAATGGTTACTCACTTAAACCTAACCTGTCATTTTGACAGGAACGCCTATTCTTTCTTTTATTTCGCGTTCAGATGTCCCATACTCTCTAAGGAGGCAAATGAGCCGTTCACTATATGTCTTGCATAGCTCTGCCGTTTCTTCCACTTTGTCTGCAGGTATGCTGGCCCAATCCTCCAGGTCTCCCAAATAGTAGGGTATGTACTCCCGTATGCCATCATTTCTAACACCTACAAGCCTCCCGTCAATCAATAGCTTCCTTAGTTCTATCCATTCGTAAAAATCAAACCAAAGCGCCACAGTAAGCGTGTCTTTTATGCCAGAGTCTTCTATCGTGGCAATTGCAGAATTTGCGACGCCTAAACATATGTTGGAAATTGTTATGCCTTGCTGTTCGAACATGAAGCAGATTTTGTTCAGCGTGCCTCCACTGAACGCACCAACGTCTGCCAGTGTGATCTTGCTTCCGCGGTCTAATCCCATGCTTGCTATTTGGGCATTAAGCGGGCCGCAGCCTGCGCGCGGCCCTATCTCATACTTTCCAGTTTCTCGGTTTGTGATCCTTGTTACTTCCAAGAACGCAGGGGCTTCTGGAAGGTATATCCTGTCCATGCTTATGTAGTAGTCGTTGCATTTGGATTCACATCTTAGCAGCCCAGTGAGCTTTTCAGAAAGCATACGCGCAAGTTCTTGTGCATCAACTGTTTTCTTCTCCACACTTTCCGGCAAATCGATGGTTTCCCAGAACTTCTTTAGGAACTCATTCTCTATGCCTCTGACTTGAATGGCTAGAGTGTCTGGTATTTCCAGCACGTACTTGTTTCTCAGCGTTTCTACCAGATCTTTCGTAACCAAATATGTTTTTGTCATTCTATCACATCATAATCGAAAGTATCAGTCTTCCAATCTCAGTAAGCATGGCCGACTTCTTCTCTATCAGGCCCAACTCTTCGAGTATGCTCGTGTTTAGTCTTAGTGTAGAAGTCGGCACACCTCGCTCCGAGCTTAGTTTGTTCAGAAGAGCGGTTGTGCTGTATATTCGGTATTCTGTGTTAGAGTTGACTGCATTAAGAATCAGAATCTGGTTTTTGTTGAGAGCTCTTGCTATGATTGGCCTTAGTTGCAAGGCACAGCAGCCATCAATATGTGCATATGATTGCACACTTCGTGTTGGTCCGTCATCACTCTCACTTTGCCTTGTATGATATTTACTGCGCAGGAGATATATATGACTTTTGGGCAGGCACACCTGCCCACTGTATTTATCTGCAATATTTGTGGTTGCCTATGAAGGTGTCAGGGTCTCTCCTCATAAGGTCTTCATAGTTGTTCGTTGGCATCTCCTTGTTGCCTTGCCGTGCTGCTGCTTCTTCTGTATTTCCAAGCAAAATAACGTGACCTCTATCATCCCCTTTGAAAATGGATCCTGCAGAAATTTCGAGATAAGCATTGCCGCCAATGCTCATCGTTCTAAGGGTCACATGGCCTTTTCCAGAATGCAGCAGAACCCTGTCTGACTCTGCTTCGCCGAATAGTTTGTTTTTTACTATGTCGTCTACGTCCCTAATTGTTAGGTTGAACCATCTTTGTTGTTCTTCCAACAGTGTCTTGATGTCATGGTCAAGGATCTTATACGGCCCTGCTTCGTCCATCTCGAACCCTATGTCACAAGTCGCAACGCCTTCTTCAAACGCGTGTTCAAACGAAGAAACTTGCCCTGCACGGAGGCTTGAGCGGTACATTATTGCCACTTCCTTATAATTAGCAACATGCAAGTCAGTGTTCGCTATCGAACTCGACAGGTTCTCCAAATCACTTCTGGTCAATGCCCTATCTGATACCCGGCACACGCCTGTACCTGTTCTGACCATTACAAAATCAAAACCTGCGATCTTCTGAATATTCCTTTGTACTGTCGTGCTCTCCATTTAATCACAATCGGTTTATTTTTTAAATACTTATGACTTTCCTCTATAACTCCTAGCTGTCTTATCTCAAAATAAGTTCCTATAGTCAAAGCGGATAAGTGCCCTTAGCGATAAAGTGGTCGTGCGAACACTTAATCTGGGAACAGTCAGATCGATGGCGAGAAAACAGGCAAAATGGATCCATCATATCCTCCCTCGCGAAAGAATAGATTCTATGCCAGTCAGAACTCTAGATCTACAACCCCATAATGCAAAGGTTTATATACCAATTCAATGACCCAAAATTGCCATACCCATAAATATCTCCTATGCCGTATATACTACTGCCTGAGCATATGCCCGTTGATAAGGAGAAAAGAGGTGCAGAAGATCGTGCATCTCGAGACGAAAGTACCCTTGATAGGCTGAATGTTGAAAATCTTCCCGGCCCTGGAAACGCTCAAGGTCCTGTGCCACACCTTGTCGATATTAGACGGGACCTATTATCTCAGAATGAACTGGAGATTGCCAATTCTGCCGGATCGGTTGATGAAAATTCTACAGATACTTCTAAACTGCTACGTACGCCTTCGGTCGTAGAAGATGCAGTTGACGACGTTATGGTACAGCTGAATGCTCTTTCAGAATACGAGTCTACGGAACATTCAGCTTGGAAAGCATTATCTGCTGCAAACATGCACCCTTATGATATACGCTTCGTCACTGCTGCTAAAGATCTATGGAAGAGTTTAGCAGAGCATTGCGGATCTGACAACGCACCAATTCTGGATACTATTGCGGGCTTAGAAGAATGGGAGCGTCACATACTTAACGTGCAGACAATTAAAGACCTATTTGCGACTGTCAATAGGCTTGCAGAGGAAAGAAATAAGTTTCCCGAAAACGCCTCCATGTTGATGGCCGATGAAATAAAAACGTACGAGGAAATTGTGAAGATTATGGATGATGGCGAAACAAAGCGTGACGTTGAAGGAAAAATCAAAGCCCTTACGCTTCAATTGGCCGAACTGCAGGTGCAGGGGACAAAAGATGTTCTGTGATCTTCTGAGGTCCCACAGTATGGCACTCAGAAGCAAAAGTTATATTTATATGCGTAAAGCAGAGTTATGGTGATCATGTGCCTCTGGATGCTCAAAAGATAGTGTCTCAACCGTTCCAAGCCATTGGCCAAGTTGCTAGCTCAAAGGATTATGTGAAGCCTTTTGCGGAGGGAGTAGCACATGTAGTAAATGACATAAAGAACTCACGATCTGAAAACCTGACGCTTGCTAATGCAGAAAAGCAAAGCGATCCTGTGCTTGCTAAGATTATAGGGAGGGTTAATCACGCTGCTAAGGGTTCGCTTTATGTTGTTCCTCGAATCAGCGAAGCTACACTTAACAACGGCAACAATTTGTTAATAAATTTTGCCAAGCCTGTAAATGAGATAAATGATACTATCCGTAACGCGCGTCCGCTTGAAAATCCACGACAGGAATTCATAGAGAGTATTATTGACACATTTAGTGGCCGTGTTAATACATGTCTAAATATTATGGCCCATTCAAATTCAAACGATAGATCAACTATGTTGCTTGAAGCTGCCTTACTTGCTTCCATTCCTTTGCTTTCGAATTCTGAACCTATGCTCACCTTAAAGGCAAGGCTCCTGAATTCAAACGACTCGTTTGTTCAAAAGTTAAACGAAAGCATCGCCGGGGCCGAAAGACCGATAGATGGTATAATGTCCTTCGTGTCTAGTCAGTTTAGACTGATGGGAAGTGAAAATCATCCCTCTTCTATAGATGCAATTGAGGCGTCTATGGGAAATGATGAGGATGCTACGCTTCACCATGTGACTAATATTATTGCACGCGATTATGCCCTTAGAATGTATACGTTAGAGCCAGAAAGAGCGTTAGAAATTCCATCTGTAGATTCCGAACTAAACAATCTGGCAGGGCAGGCATTAGACTCAATGCAAAAGATGCTTCCTTTGGTGCTGACACCAGCTATTGATGATGGAAGAATTGCTGCTACCTTGTATCAAGAGGCAAGAAAGTTCTTTCTCGAACTCAATTGTATGGACTCCCAAGTTACCAAGTTGGAATTTCACGAGCCCTCCTGATATCCTCACATTCAGTACTGCAAGCGGTTCGAACGCCGGCGTGTCAATCTTCGTCTTCATCCGTGTATAAACCATGTGTGAAGCAGATGTTCGTGACCGATCGCAAGTAGTGCCTGTAATTGTTACCGGTCTGCACTTCTCCATCTGGATGTTGTGTGTCCCCCTCAATGCTCTTTCCAACTAGGACCGCGCGCCCATCTTCGGCATAGTTAGCAATACAAAATTCTGTCTTCAATATCCCCTTCGCCAGCGCCTCAATGTCCTTTTTGGTTAGGATCTCTTTTGATATCCAATAGATGTCAGCGTCACGCCCTTCACGGACAAAATCTATTCCTGCTATGCTCATGCACGTGTCCTGCGTGCCGTTCTGTTCTTTGTTTTTTTCTTCTTTTTTATCAAAATTCTCTCGTTGCATTTCCATACACTCTCGCCGCTTGTCTATAGGTTGCTCTGCAGCCATTTCTTGAGGGCCTCTTTCTGCATGGCCCCTACGTTCACCGCCTTTATCTGACCTTTCTCTACCAGCATCGTTGTCGGTATGCTCATTATCTCGTATTTCTGCGTGGTTTTGTCGTTCTCATCAGCATCAAGCTTCACAAACTTGACCTTTCCAGCATACTCTTTTTCGACCTCCTCCACTATCGGCCCGTACGCCCTGCACGGCCCACACCACGGTGCCCATACGTCGACCACCACAGGTATCTTGGATTTCAGAACTTCAGCTTCAAAGTTCGCGTCGGTTACATTTGTTATCCCCACAAAAACACCGAACAATTCCGCGTCTTAAAATATAAATACCTATGCGGAATGCGCAGCACAGTAAACTATTTATTGGTTGTAACCAATCCAATTACAATGATGAATATCGCACTGTAGCTGAGCTCACGCTGTGACGAAGATCTTGAGTGCTGAAATGATATCAAAACAGACGATAAAGAGGATGGTGAACAGGAACGGCATATCGATAAGCGATGCTGCCGCTGACGCGCTAGCGCGCATGCTGGAGAAGAAGGCGAAGAAGATAGCACGCTATGCCGTGAACAGGGCGAAAGCCAGCGGCAGGAAGTCTGTCCTCGAAGACGACATCGACACCTATGGAATAAAATTTGGCGATTGAATGACAGACGGTGAGGCTTTCATTGCAAGGAGCGCTGGCAAGGTGCTGCTAGAATGCGGCAATCGAGGCAGGAAGACTTTCATGCTTTGGGAGGATAAGGTCGGCGGAACTCTTGAAACCACTTTCGATTGCGAAGGCGCAGTACTGACGCAGCAACTGCTCAAAAACACGACATCAGAGCAGTGCATAGGGCTTACACTAGGTGCTGCATCGTCCAGTGTGCTGGAGAAGGCTTACGAAGAGGTGAAACTGAACAAACCATGCCCTAGCTGCGGCGCGGTCCGCCTTGTAAGGTCTGCAGATTCTATATCATCAAGCAGGAGCCTTCCCGTCATGCCGATATACTGCTGCACGGCATGCAACAAGCAAAGCTACCATATAACTGAAGAATATCTCGAGTTTACAGTGTCTCAATACTTGCAGCATCTCGAATCGGTGCTGGGCAGCGCGCACGGCATTTCTCCAGAGGAGCACGAAGCCATCGAAAAAGATAGGCAGGAGTTCGTGCAAAAGCTCCAAGAGGATCGGCAATCCTTCATACACGAACTCAAGGAGAATATAATAAGAATCTATGCTATGAAACATATAGAGCGAATCAGGTGAAACGATGACCATCCTATTGTCGGAACTATACGGCAAGCAGATAATAAGCAACACGGGAAAGAAGATAGGCTATGTCGAAGACATCATACTTAATTTCGAGAACGGCGCAGTCTCAAGCCTGCTCCTGACAAAGATAGACGACCTCATGAGGAGCCAGAACACGGCGAAGCTGCTTGCGAACAACAGCGTGCTCTATGAGCGCGTGAAGAGCGTCTCAGAAACCATAATCGTGGGCAGCGGATCATCCAAATAGCTGCGGATCAGTTCAGTCCCCGATTCTGTTCAGTAGCTCATTGACCTTAGTGCCAATGGTCTTGATAACCTCTTGTTTTCCATGTAAGTCAAGAGGCGACAGCTTTGGTATGTCCCAATGCTCTGCGCCTGGTACGTCTGGGCATTCCGAACCAGAGCAGAGAATTACTACACGGTCTGCATCATTTACCATTTCAGCGCTGAAAGGCTTTGAGACTTTCCTGCTTATGTCTATGCCATAATCTTTTTTCATTATCTCCAGGCACTCTTCTACAGACTTGTGCCTTACATCCACAAGCAATCTTCTTTCTTTGACTTCAGGTTTGCCAGCGCAGCTCTCTGCCTTGCTTCTTTTCGCGTGCAGGTTAAACAGCGCCTCGGCAACCTGGCTTCTACCTAAATTATCGCCGCAAACAAAAAGAACCCTCATTATATCCTTTCTTGGCCTCTAAGGCTTTTGAAACGGTCGGTTTCTGCAAGAGCTTAGTCTCCTATCCTCTTTAACAAATCCTTGATCTTTTCGTCGAGGGCCTTGATTGCCTCCTCTTTACCCTTGAAATCTAGTGGGGGAAGGTAAGGAACATCCCAGTGCTCTGCTTTTGGTATGTTGAGGCACTCGCCTTCAGAGCACATCGAAATTATAATGTCTGCGTTATTCGTCATATCCATGCTGAATGGCTTGGCCATCTTCTTGCTTATGTCTATGTTATAGTCTTTCTTCAGTATCTTGACAACATCCTCGACTTTTTTGTTATTCTTGATGTCGGAAAGTGTGGTGTTCTCTTTGATCTCGAGCTTTCCAGCGCAGCTCTCTGCCTTGCTTGTCTTTGCATGCAGATTGAACAGAGCTTCTGCTGCCTGGCTCCTTCCCATGTTGTCCCCGCAAACGAAAAGAACTTTCATATTCACCTGCCTCTTCTTTTTATCGCGTATAATCAATCTGTCGATATTTCCTTCGCTATGTTCGGTCTCTTCTTCACCAGTATCCTAAATCCGCAGTACGTGCATCTGACGAAATTGTCAAACTGCTTTATCTGCTTGCCGCAGTGTGCGCATACGTATGCCATTAGATCACTTCAATACAATTCATTTCCAGGAACAACTACTGCTTTATGCCCTCTATGAGCCTCTTCGCGGCCTCGCCCGCAGGGGTCTTCATCGTGTACGCGCCGCCTGCGTACGTGGTGCTGCAGTGCTTGCACCTCCATATAGAAGTGCCTATCCTTCGCACCGCGCTCTTCCCGCATGCGTTGCATTTGTAGAGCGTGCGCTTATCCTTCTTTATCTGAGCGAAACGCTTCCGTATTATTGTGCCGTATCTTATGCTAGCATTTGCCGTACAATCACTCTCTTCTCTCTATTAGAGATTTTAGTTCTACATGCTTATTAAATGATATGTCGACGAGCTCCTCCACCTCCTTGACCTTGAAGCTGCCTCCTAAGCCCTTCTGCATAGCCCTCACGCTGCTTCCATCCGTCGCTATTGTGAGTCTTGCATCACATGCAGTCTCTTCGTCACTAGAAGGGTCCAGCAGTATCATGCCGTCTACTTTTGCAAAAGTGGTGGATGTGACTATGTTGTCTATCTTGAGCTTTTGCTTAAGGTTCTCGCGTATTACCTTGCTATCCTCGTATATCGGCATCTTGGAGTTGAGCAGCGCGCTCATGGCTGCAATCTCGCACGCATCGAACAGGTTCCCTCCATAGTTAAGCACATACGCATCTATGTAGACGCCCCATGCCTTTTCAGGCTCTATGAACAGACTCTTAAGGTCTATGCAGTTGCCGGCGCGTATGCCCCTGTCAACAACTCTCGAAAGCTCTATCGCGTCAGGGCTTGGAGGGCCTGTCTCATATTTTGAACTTGCGAGCGGCAGAAGCTCCGCAGCGACAGTCATGTTGCCCTGGTCTGGTGTGTCTTCCATTGGCTTCTCTAGGCTTATCTTGACCCCTGCAATCACTCTTGTGGCGCCGAGATCAACTTGCGCCGATCCCTCCGCGTTTCCCATTGTGCCGGTCTTGATGCTTATTTTCCTGAAGTCGTAAAAGCCACGGCTGTCTTCACGCGTGTTCTTGGCGATCAGACTCTTCACATAATTGACTCTTATCATATCTATGCTATCCATTTTCATCTAACCTCATATTTCTTTGACACACTTTCATAGCTTTCCTTCAGCGCTTCGACCTGCTTCTTGGATATGTCCTTGCCTGCATTCAACACGATCGAGATGCATCTTGACAGCTGCTCCCTGCTGAGACCTCCATCCATCTGCAGAAGCACTATGTCGTTGTCTCTTGGGGCGACAGCTATCGGCATGTCGCTATCCGAGTAGTTGTCCTCTATCATGTTGAGGTCCAGAGCGAGCTTGTCGTCTATTCTGCCCACTGACACCGCATACACAAGGTCCCTCATCGGTATGCCTGCACTGGCCAGCGCCACAGATGCTGCTGTTATGCCTGCGGCACGCGTGCCGCCGTCTCCTTGAAGCACCTCTATGAATATGTCTATCTCGCTGCCCGGGAACTCGTTGAGGAACACGACGTTCTCGAACACCTCTTTTGCCACCTTCGATATCTCCGTCGATCTTCGCGAAGGCCCGCTTCTGCCGTGCTCAGAAAGGCTCGAGAACGGTGCCATGGTGTATCTGCATTTTATTATCGCCTTCGAAGGGTCTGTCATGTGCCTTGGAGTGACTTCCTTTGGCCCGTAAACCGCGGCCAGTATCTTGTTGTTGCCCCATTCCACGTAAGCGGATCCGCTAGCATTCTCGATGACTCCTGCCTTTATGTTTATTGGCCTAAGTTCGTCGAAATCCCTTCCGTCCAGCCTTTTGTTGTTCACTATCAGGACCGGTTTGTTGCTTTTCATATAATTCCCTTTTCAATATCAATATTATCTTTCTCTTTCTCGAGCATCTCCTTGATGCGCATCGTTAGGCCTGGTACATGGGCTTCCTCGCCTATGCGCTCAATCGCAGCGATCGCAAGTTTGCTGTTCCCGCCATTGATCCATATGAGCCCGTTCATGCCCACGACGATGTGCGAAGCCGTCAAGCTTGATATCTGGTTGATCATCGTGTTGCTCTTTCCTATGATCCTTGGTATCTTTGCAGGCTTTACCTTTATCAACACGCCGCCGTGCAGCTCTCGTGTCCCTTCCAGTATCGCGGTCTTTTTGTTCTCAACGTCTTTCACTATGGCGCTTACGACGCTGCCCTTTTCTGGTCCGGTTTCGTACTTGCGCAGCACCACAAGCCCGCGCACAAATGACGACAAATCAATAAAACAGACATTCGTCCTTGCCTCGCTGACTATGCCTACGATAGAATCTCCAACACTGGCTTTCCATGTGCCCTCTAATGGCACTATTTCGCGGTCATCGTAGATTCCTAACGTCTTCGAATAGGTGGAACCATCCTTGACGAATGAATTGTCCAGCCTTATCGGTTTCGATGTTATAAGTTCTCCAGGTACTATGAGTCTTTTCGTACAATCACTTTTCTATCTTCACGTCTGCTTGCCCTTGTGTTGCGTTGTTTATGCGCTCCAAGAAGTCACTCTGCATTCCCGCAGGGAATTCGAGCGACGCTTGCAGGCTGCCATCTGGAAGCCAGCGTTCCGACTTCATGCCGAACTTCTTTAGCGTACCGAAGGCGCGGTTTGCGAATGCCGGAGGCACTGTCACGGTCATCCTTACTGTTGCAAACTTTATCGGCATTATGATGCTTATCTTCTTGACGATATCTTCTACCTGCTCGCCGGAATTCTTGAACGGATCTATGTTCACCTTCGCTTCTTTCATCGCGTTTTCGATACGCATTGGCGGATTTGGTGCATTCGTCCTTGGATCTATCGAATTCTTCGATATTATGTCTACTATCTGCTTGCGCTTCTCCTCTGTCTGCTGGCTGCGCTGCTCAGCTGTCATCGGGACATCCCCCTCCTTTAGTATGACTTCTGCTATCTTCACTATGTCAGTTGTTCCGAACACCTTCTTTATCTTCTCGATGTTCTGCCTTTCGTTCTTTCGTGCATCCTTGAACACTTCTTCTGTCTGCAGCACGCTTAGAGGATCGCTGCGCTTGCCTGTCACGTACTCGTATGCCATGCCTGCATCAACAAGGAGCTCGAACTCTTCACCGCCTTTACGAAGCTTGACTGTTACTATTTTCTGTTGCATCATACCACAAAGAACGAAGGGAGGTTAGATGTACTTTGATATCTGGTCAGGAGTGAATGTGGCAAATCCCGCAGTCTTAGTTATCGTGGATATGTCTATGTTGTTCTCATCCAGCTTGCCTGTCTCCTGTACCTTCTTGATTATGCTGATGCCAAGATTTATCGCATCATCAACAGACATGTTGTCTTTGTAATTCTTTACAAGTATCTCTTCGGCTGTCTTCTTGCCCGCGCCTATTGCTTCCGCTTTGTAGCCGAGATACGCTGCGCTCGGATCTATCTCGAACAGCTTAGGGCTGTTGTCTATGCCTGCAACAAGCAGAGATATTGCATAAGGTCTTATGCCTCCGTACTGAGTTGCGACCTGCATTTCCTCTGATATCTCCTTCGTGAGCATCTCAACTGATTCTGTCTCGTTGTAAACCATTCTGTGCGACTGAGCTTTGTTCCTGAGCTGCGCTATGAGGTGCATGCCGTCTGATATCATGCCACTGTACGCAACGCCTATGAACGAGTCAACACGGAATATTTTTTGCACTGTGCTAGGGACTGCGAGAGGTTCTACAATGTTCTTGTGCGCTACGAGCACCACGCCGTTGTCCACGACTATGCCCATGGCTGTTGCGCCCTTCCTCACGTTCTCTCTTGCATAGTCCACCTGGAAGAGCCTTCCGTCAGGACTGAACATGACCCCGCGGTCATACGCTTGTATGTTAGGATACATCAGTTCACCATCCAATGATTAAATGCAAAGCATTAGTGCATCATTTTCTGATATAACATTTATAACTCTTTCTAATATTCCTTCACGAGAGACACTGGCCAGCCAGATTTGCCATTTTTATGGTAGAATCTGGAACTGTGCATGTGAGCAATTCTGCAACTTTTCACAAACGAACTGCGTTTGAGCTATAAACTGAATAGAGTGGATTAGTGCCCTGTATTCAAAACGGGCATGAATCCAAAGAAAGCAGGTATATATATCTGGAGCACTCAAGCCGTTGGCAATGATTTTATGTATGCAAAAATTCAAAACAACCAGATTCTAGTCACTTCTGATGCGCACACGCAGGTGCAGCTTCTCGAATCGTCTCCAAACAATGGCGGATCGTGGCTCGCCACTCTATCCGATGTTCTGCGCAACAGGGAAAGCCTTGACGAAATCATGCAACACCGTGTTTTGATGACTTCCACAAGATGGGTGGCAGAGCACATTGGAGTTGTTCTGCACTCCTGTCCTTTGCTCGAACGGCCGTTGGTCGCGACACATGGTCCATATTTGATAAACGAGGACGAGAATCTGCACACGACGCTTAGTCCTATAATGTATGAAAGAGATGTCGGGCGAGAGTTCAAGAATCTTGCATACGTGCACCTCCCGGATCCGCTTCCGCGCGAATCCGAGTGGGGCGTTGTCGCAATCACAAAAGGAATGTACCCGCTCAAAGAAAGGTATGACATCTATCTTGACGATTCACGAAAATGCTCTGTTGGCAATGGTGCCTACATTATATTTCCTGAAGACGCGCTGCTTCGCGACCTGATGCGCCGGTGAGCAAGCTTCAAGCTTACTTTCCCTTTACAAACAGAGTCGCAGTTATTTCAACAGCGCCTTTAGTGTGCCTGAGCTCTTCAATGTGTAGGATTCCGTCTCGATTCACATCCAGCACAGCACTGCACAAAAACTCCAAAACGGCTCCTCAAAACAGACTGTACATCAGAAACACAATCTATTTAAGCATACTCAGTTTAGCAAAATACTGGTCTGCACAGGTAAGGTCTGAGTATCGGTTTTCCCAAGCTGAAAATGCAAGACGTGGAAAGGCTGGATTTACGGTTCTGGTAAAAAGCGCGTGATATGACAACAAAGATCGGAAAGGCGTCTCTGCTGCTTATGCTTATGCTGCTGTCCAGCTTCTTGCATCTGGTGTGCAGTGCTCCAATTCCAACAAATGTATTTGTCACTGGCTCATCTAATATTCGCTCCCTCGCCTTCGACAGAACCACCAACACCCTCTACGTAGGTGATTGGAGCTCGGGCAACATCTATCCCATTAACCTCATCGACAATTCCATAGGCGCCACAATAGCGACTAGTGCATCGAGCATAGGTGCTCTCGCCTTCGATTCTGCCACCAACACCCTTTACGCAGGAGATTTTTATTCAGGTGACGTCTACCCAATCAACACAATAGACAATTCCATAGGCACCACGATAACCACTGGGGCTGGAATGACATTGGCTCTCTACGTCAATCCCGCCACCAACACCCTCTACGTAGGTGATTTGTCAGGTACTGTCAACACCATAAACACCATAGACAATTCTATAGGACCTACAATAACTACTGGAGCAGGAGCAATATTTGCTCTCTCTTTCGATCCCGCCACCAACATCCTCTACGCAGGAGATTTGGGCTCAGGCAACATCTACCCAATAAACACCATCGACAATTCCGTAGGCACTGCGATAGCTACTGTTGCACCGGCCATAGGCTCCCTCTCTTTCGATCCCGCCACCAACATCCTCTACACAGGCGCGTGGGGCACAGGCACCATCTACTCCATCAACACCATCGACAATTCCATAGGGACTGTGATAACTACTGGCTCATATACCTTAGGAGCTCTCTACATCAATTCCACCACCAACACCCTCTATGTAGGAGATGGGAACGTCGGAGCAGTCTATGTAATATCCTTGTTTTCAAACACACCCAACGTCATCATTCCAAAAGGCGTCCTTTATTATATGCCAGCATACTTGTCATCCACTAGCACCACAGCAATGGATGCAAACACGCAAGCCCAGTTTCACTTCGATGCAGGTGCATATCAAAGCCGTGAAGCAAGCAACATGCAGAACTTCGTTGTATTCGACGGCGTATCTGGCTCTCCATATGACTGCTGGCTTGCTGGCAACGTGCTCAACGAACAACAGACCTCCAACCTATACACCTCGAACATTCTCGGCATCTGGTGCACGATTCCAGAGAGTGGTTGGCTTGTGGACAACAGCATATACTTTGGATTCTACTCTACATCTACAAACAACTTCAACAGCATAGGCTCGTGGGGAGAGTCTCCTGTGCTCTCAAGCGCCTATGCGCAGTATGACAACGGCGCACTAGTGTTCCCGACGCTCTACCAAAACTTTGCAGGGACTTCAACGCCGAGCGGATGGGTTGCAAGCGGAGTGACGCAAGACAACGGAGTCATAATGACAAGTGGGAATATCCTAACCACTTCAAACTTCGGCTTAGACTGGACGCAGCTTCTGGAGATGGAGGTAACTGTCCCAACTGCGACAACTGGTCATCTTGAGGCCTTTGGTTATATCGGATCAAATGGCATAAACGGAGCAGCAATCGACTACGCTGATCAAGCAGCCAGCAACACCTTTGTCCTCTATGCAAATGGGGTTGGATCTGAAGCCAATGCCCCTACCACATACACGCAAGGTTCTCCCTCGCTATATACCTTCTACCTTCCTGCAAACTATGTATTTGCCAGTGCGCAGGATCTCGAAGCTCCGAACGCTAATGCATATTTCGAATATCCTTCTGGAAGTGGGGGGACTGCGAGCCCTATCGGGATGAGTGCAATAGGTGCAGGCAATCCAGGTCTATTCCTTCAATGGGCGAGAATTCGTGTCTTCCAGCCCGATGGGAATATGCCTCTAGATTTCTACGGTCCACTCATCACAGCACCATCGGTCGCCATCACCTCAGGTCCGAGCAGTCCCACGGCGGACGTGGGTCAGTATGAGACTTTCACAGCAACGGCGAGCAACGGCAACGGTCCCTACACCTACAACTGGCTCGTGGTCAACTCCATCTCGAATGCGATAGTGAAAAATTACATGTTCACAAACGCGCTATCTACTAACACACTCACCTTCCCGCTCACAAGCGTCGACGTCTCTAACTCTCCAGAGAAAATGAGCGTTACAGTAACTGATGCCACTCCGAACACATACAACTCTATCTACTCAGGCGCTTATGTAGTCGATCCTGCAATATCAATCACAAGCGCCTGGTCATCGAACAACATCGCAGATCAGTCGCAATACGAGACAATAACGGGTTCATGGACAGGCGGCACATCTCCATACACGGCGAACTTCTACATCACCAACACGATCAATGGCAACGTAATTTCCGGTGTAGTCTCAGCAGCGACGTCACCGGCTACATTCACATTCCAGGTACCTCAGACGAACAACGCTCTAGGCGCGCCTCAGATCAAGTTCACAGTTACAGACGGCGTAAGTGGCTCTGCATCAACGACCAACACATTCGGTGTCAATTCGCTGATGTCGTCTCTCTCAACGTCCGGAGGAACAATCGACAACGGCCAGAGCTACACTATACCTGTAAGTTGGACGGGTGGCACGCCGAACTTCGCAGTAACACTGTTCTCAGGTTCATCCTCGACATGTTCATCTGACACCACTGTCGCTAATACTGCATCAGGCGTCTCGGACCAATCAACGACATTCGTTGTCTCCCCATCCAGCAGCACATATTATTGTATAGGCGTAAATGACAGCGCATCCGTGGCCAACACTGCGAATCAGGTCACAGCAGTTCAAATAGTAGTAAACCCCGCAATATCAATCACAAGCGCCTGGTCATCGAACAACATCGCAGATCAGTCGCAATACGAGACAATAACGGGTTCATGGACAGGCGGCACATCTCCATACACGGCGAACTTCTACATCACCAACACGATCAATGGCAACGTAATTTCCGGTGTAGTCTCAGCAGCGACGTCACCGGCTACATTCACATTCCAGGTACCTCAGACGAACAACGCTCTAGGCGCGCCTCAGATCAAGTTCACAGTTACAGACGGCGTAAGTGGCTCTGCATCAACGACCAACACATTCGGTGTCAATTCGCTGATGTCGTCTCTCTCAACGTCCGGCGGAACAATCGACAACGGCCAGAGCTACACTATACCTGTAAGTTGGACGGGTGGCACGCCGAACTTCGCAGTAACACTGTTCTCAGGTTCATCCTCGACATGTTCATCTGACACCACTGTCGCTAATACTGCATCAGGCGTCTCGGACCAATCAACGACATTCGTTGTCTCCCCATCCAGCAGCACATATTATTGTATAGGCGTAAATGACAGCGCATCCGTGGCCAACACTGCGAATCAGGTCACAGCAGTTCAAATAGTAGTAAACCCCGCAATATCAATCACAAGCGCCTGGTCATCGAACAACATCGCAGATCAGTCGCAATACGAGACAATAACGGGTTCATGGACAGGCGGCACATCTCCATACACGGCGAACTTCTACATCACCAACACGATCAATGGCAACGTGATCGCGAACTCACTAATGATCACGACTTCGCCTGCGACATTCACATTCCGGGTGCCTCAGACGAACAACGCTCTAGGCGCGCCTCAGATCAAGTTCACAGTTACAGACGGCGTAAGTGGCTCTGCATCAACGACCAACACATTCGGTGTCAATTCGCTGATGTCGTCTCTCTCAACGTCCGGCGGAACAATCGACAACGGCCAGAGCTACACAATACCTGTAAGTTGGACAGGTGGCACGCCGAACTTCGCAGTAACGCTGTTCTCAGGTTCATCCTCGACATGTTCATCTGACACCACTGTCGCTAATACTGCATCAGGCATCTCGGGGCATTCAACGACATTCGTCGCCTCTCCAACCAGTAGCACATACTACTGCATCGGAATGAAGGACAGCGCAACCACAGCTATGTCAGCAAACCAGTTCTTTGCCGTCCAGATTGTGGTCAACGCCGCACCATCGATATCACAGCCAACGCCGACAAGTGCGAAGGTCGATGTCGGCCAGACTCAGACCATCACGGCAACAATAACAGGAGGGACGCCGAGCTACATAGGAAACGCGATCATAACGAACACAGGTTCGATAACAAACACAATTACAATGCCTAACCAGACAGGCACATCATTATCATCAACATGGACAACTGCCTCTAACGAGATAGGCACAGAGACCGGAAACTTCGTGATGAGTGATTCAGTTTCCACATCATTCAATTCAATACCGTCAACATCGTGGACAATGTACAACACACTCTCATCATTGACAACAACTGGCGCAACAATAGCCAATGGCCAGTCCAATACGATAACCGCAAATTGGACAGGCGGCGCACCGAACTTCGCAGTAACGCTGTTCTCAGGTTCATCCTCAACATGTTCATCTGACACTACTGTGGCAAATACGGCATCGGGAGTCTCTGGACAGTCAACGACGTTCGTTGTCTCTCCAACAATCAGCACATACTACTGCATAGGTGTCAAAGACTCGGCCACAACAGCGGTCTCCGCAAACCAGGTCACAGCTGCTCAGATTGTTGTGTTTGTGCCGCAAACATCACAAACCACAATACTCCTCAATGGCGCTCCTGCTAATTCATTAGGCGTGAATGTAACAAACAACGTTCCGGTAACCACAAACATATTGGGTCAATCCTTCACATTCACTACCACAAACACCGCAGTTGAAAGCGTCAACGTGGTGGTGCAGAACATCACATCGAGCAGCCCTTCCAACCCTGGCCATTCTGCAGTGGAGGTTATGTATGTGAATCCTGCATCATCAAACGACATAACCGTGAATGCGGTGCTTTATTACTCGTGCAGCGTAACCTCTGCACCGACACCGTTCATATCAAAGGATGGCGGTGCGACATGGTCTGCGATAACTCCGACAAGTGTTTCGACCACAGCTCCGTGCAGTGTCTCTTTCAGCTTCAACGGTGACCCTATTGTTGGCCTATTCTCTGTGCAGCCCTCATCAGGAGGCAGCAGCACGGGCTGGAGTTCAAGTGGCGGCAGTGGCGCAGGCGGACCCATAGGCCCTGTTGTTACCAAGATAACGTCATCATGCTATGAGATATCGAACATGTCCGTGCCGAATTCCAAGACTGTTTCGCTCAACGGCACATCTTTTGAAATTACTGCGAGTTCGATAGGGTCTAGCTCTGCATCGCTGATAATAAACGGCATCACGTACTTGCTAATGCCCAACAATCCGGCAAGAATAGGCACCACTTCCGCATTCAACTTCACAGCCATGCTCAAGAGCATAAGCTACCTGCCTATACTGCACACGGTCACGGTCGACATCTGCTCTGTGCCCATCGCGACAATCACATCAATATCCACAACGACCATCACGCCAACAACTACAACGATCATCAGCACAACCATACCTGCAACCACCTCAATCATGCCTACCACTACTGTGCCTTATGCCCAGAAGTACGGTGCATTCACGTGGGCCCTTATTGGAGGAATAATAGTCATAGTGATAATGGCCGGTGCGATCTACTATCTATTAATCCTGGGCAAGAAAAACAAGGCTTAAAAGAAATGAGCGTTCTGCTTGATGGTCAATAGTACCAGATTACCGTAACTCATTCCCTGCTGATCAACGACGCCGCACTATTCCTATTTCAACAGCGCTTTTAGTGTGCCTGAACTCTTCAATGTGTAGAATGCGATTTCTGTACTGTTCAAGCTCTTTATCATCGCGAGCGCCAGCGCCAGTTCCTTGTGCCCTTCAAGGCTTGCACGAATGACAAACCTTCTGTCATTCACAAATCCCATTATCTTAGGATTGATGGTGTGGTAGTGCAGGGCGCCTATCTGCCCGAGAAGCGCATTGTAAAGAGCACGTTCGAAAAGTTGTCTACTCTTGCTGTCCGTAGCAGTGGTGCACTCCACCAACAGGTATCTACGCTTAATCTTCATTCCCATTTACTATCGCCTTGTTGACGGTGCTTATGCTGTACCGCGCATACTGTTCGTCTGCGCCTATCATCTTCGCGAACTCGATCAACTGCATGCAAGAGCATATCCCAATATGTGATGCTGCCAGGCTAACGAAAGCCACGTGGATGCCTTTACTTCTGGCATAGTTGAACAAACCTCGCATCAAGAATATCTCCTTAGACCGTTCCATGCCATCTTTCGATATTATCCTGCTTATGGACAGGCACAGGACGGTGCCCTTCTTTGCCATCGTGTCCATAAGGCTTCTATCTATGTGCATGTCTTCGATTACCAGCGCTCGCGCACCGCTGCGTGAAGCTTCCAAGAGAACATTGCTGTTAGTTCCTGCAACTATCGCGCCGGAGAAATTGCCTTTCTTGCCTGCGCCGATCAGCGCAACGTCTTTCCCTGCGACGAATATCTGCTCGAATCCCAGAGTGGACTCGAGTTCCGCGTTCAGACTGCAGCTCTGCAGGGCTATGTCATAATAAGCCAACGCAACACCTAGCTTTGCTTCTCCTGAGCTTTCTGCTCTGCGCCGAAAAGGTCCTTCTCAAGAACCTCCTGCGTTTTCTGCACAGGGGACACTAGCTTTATGAGCTTCGTGTGGCCGCGTATGCCCTTTCCTGACTCGAACGAGAGTATGAGTCCCTGCATGCTGAGCTCAGACAGGTATTTCCTGTACCAGCGCTCGCTCTTCGGCTCTTTGTGCAGGCTTTCGGCTATGCTCCTGTACCTGTTGTACACTTCCCCGCTAAAGAGGTACGTGTCTGTGCCGTCCGTGAGCTTCTTGTAGGATCCGCCGCTAAGCGTGAGTTTGGTTAGTGCGTACAGCACAAGCTTGTAGTGTTCAGGCAGAGTGACTATGAGGTCGTAGACCACCTCCCTTTCTGCAACTTTTGCGGCTTCTTCCGCTTCTTTCATCGTGACATGCTCTGCTCCATGCTCGTCAGCAAGCTCTCCTGCCTCCGAGAGGATCTTCAACGACAGCCTCGCATCGCCGCCTTCCTTGTAGGCCATTGATGCTATATAGTGGAGAACATCATCGCTCACTGCGCCATCCTTGAACGCCTGGGCCACCCTCTCCTTGAGTATCGCATAAAGCTCTGTCGCGTAGTATGATGGGAAGACGAGCTCCGTTTCGTACAAAGTCGACAGGCTCCTCGGATCCAGTTCGTCCTTGAACGAGACTTTGTTTGATATGCCTACTATCGTGACGCCTCCTGCCTTTATGTCCGCGTTTATCCTTGTAAGCGTGTACACGAGGTCGTCCAGGTCTCTTACCATGTCTATCTCGTCCAGCACGGCAACGAGCGTCTTGCTATCTTCTTCGATCCAGCTTGTTATCTTCTCATACAGGTCGACAGCACTGTAGCCGCGCTTGGCGTATGTCGGAAGATGATCGCTGACGATCTTGTTCAAGACTCTGTACCTTGAGTTGTATATCCTGCAGTTAGCATAAGATATCTTGGTCTTGGTGTTCGGGAGATTCTTCACTTCGTCTATGACGTAGTGCGTGCAGGATGTCTTGCCTGTGCCGGTCCTGCCGTATATGAAAAGGTTCCTGCCGCGCTCCCCCTTTAGAGCGGGTGCGAGCGCCTTCTCTATGTTGCTGATCTCCTTTTCCCTGAAAACCAACTTCTTCGGGATGTAGTGCATCGAGAGCACGGCTCTGTCTGCGAATACCTTTGACTCGATGAGAAACTCGTTAAGTGGCATCTTACCCCCTGGCTGTTGCTATGTATGTTACTGTGCTTTTTCTTTTATTTAATATTGCTGTCCCCACATCATGCTACTTGGCTTCTTGCTGTCATAGTCATAGGTTCTGCAGCGCGCCGCTATCCTTCAGCCTGTTCATGTCGAGCACACTGTACCTCCACACTATGTCGCCGCGCACGTCGCTCTGCACTATCCACGGCTTGACTATAACAATGTCATTCTCCTTAATCCAGAAGTGTCTTCTGAGCCTTCCAGGTATCGTGCATAACCTCTCCTTGTCATCGTTGCACCTTACAAGGAACTTTGTGGTTCCTGCAACTTTCACAACCTTGCCTATGCGCTCATCCTGTGCAGGCATCTTGAGTGCCTGGACCACCTCCTCTCCACGTGCTCTTCCCCTCCTGTTCTTGTGCGCTCCGCCTCTGAAACTTCTTCTTCCAAATCCTGCCATTTTAACACTTCTAGCGTTTTTGTTTTTAATAGTTAATAGTTCTTGACCCAATATCTTGCTCCGCATGCGTCGCACACAAGATACATTCCGCGCTCTGCAGCTTCAAGGTGCGTGTCTGGCTTGTGGCACTCCTTGCATATGACATACACCTCGAAGTACTTCTTGATGCGCTTGTCGACGTCATCTCCGGAGAACTTACTGCTCATTATCAACCTCTGCTCCTCGATGCTAACAGGCACTGAAAACTCTTTGCTCATGTAGCGCGAAATGTCTTCGGGCTTTCTCCTGGCAATGTCTGCTATGCCCGAAAGGTTCCTGATCATGGTCTTGGCGCCCTGCACCAACAGGTCCGCCTTGGGAATTACGAAATCCGAGTGCTCCTTGGTAAGGCCCGGAAGCTTAGATAGAGCCCTGTCCAGCAATGCGTAGTATTCATCATCTGCCATGTGCTCCCATCTAATTGTGCGCAAACCTATTTATAGTGTGCAGGACGCCTGAAAGTATCCATTATTATAATTTTCCAGTGAAAAGGGCAACATGGAACTTCTCGGAAGGGTGGCGATAGTGGCGGGCATCGTCATAGTGCTGGCAGCTGCTGTGTTCCTCCTTTCCAAACATGTGATGTCCGGCCCATTGACTTCGCAGCAGGCCGTGCAATATGTGCTTCGCGACATGCGGGATAACAACCCAAGCGCAAACATAACGGTCATCAACGTTTCATCTTCAACACTGAAGTCCGGAAGCTGGGATATCGTTCTGAGCGTCGTGTACAATGCAAGCAGGCCCTGCCCAACACTTTTTATAGAAGCCTTTGATTATCCGGCCACAAATCTTGTTCCTAGCGTAGACAACCTTTACACATCGCATTGTGTGATATATGGCGTTTCAACAGCTCCTTCGTACGTGATAAGCTCTCCTTACATAGCAATCGCGATGAGCTACAACCAGTCGCCAGTGCGGGTGAGGTCTTACGTTGACGCCTTCGGTTACAATAACACGCGCGTCGCGGCAAAGTTCTTCTCTGCACTTGGCAGTGGTGCAACTCCGACAGGCAAAAACTTCACCAGCGTCTGGCTGATCAACTACACCGCCAATGATGCGAACTATTCTGAGTATGTCGTCATGGGCTCTTCGGGCAGCATGCTCGCAAACTACACGCTTGCGAGCCCTTCGCCAAAATGAGCGTGTAGTGCCGTAATTCCTGCTGGACTATGCTATATGGTGCTGTGCTGTTCTACAAGTATCTTTTATTTACAGCACGAAATCAAATTTACCTGACTACACGCATTCATATTTGAAGAAACATTTCTACTTTTGTATTCTCGGGAATGCCTCTATTATAAAAATTAACAAAAAGCTTTTAAGGCTTGTCAGACGAATACGGCACAGGCGATCAGATGGGAGACTTCGTGAGCGATGTTCTGGACCAGTCAAAGGAGACCGAGCAGGCGTTCGGTTCTACACAGATAAAGATTGTTACGGTCGGCATGGGAGGCGCGGGCTGCAACATCGTCAACCGGCTGATAAAGGTCGGTGTGAAGGGCACTGAATTCGTGGCCGTTAACACGGATGCACAGCACTTCAAGATAATCGACGAGAGAATCAAGAAAATACTAATCGGAAAGAGCCTGACAAAAGGGCTTGGCGCAGGCGGCGACCCGATGATAGGTGCAAAAGCTGCCGAAGTCGACAGGCCTTTGCTTGAGCAGGCATTCAACGGCGCACAGTTGGTATTCCTTTGCGCAGGTATGGGTGGCGGAACAGGAGGCGGCGCAATGCCGGTTGCTGCCCAAATTGCCAAGGAGCAGGGCGCAATAGTCATATCCATGGTCACATACCCGTTCGACCTTGAGCGCGTAAGGAAGGTCAAGGCGGAAGAGGGCATACAGGCACTTAGGAAGTTCTGCGACACCGTGGTCATACTGGACAACAACAGGCTGGTCAAGCTTGTTCCGAACTTGCCCATGAACGAAGCGTTCGCACTCGCTGACGATGTAGTTTCAAAGGCGATAGGCGGACTTGTATGGACGATAACACAGCCGAGCCTTATCAACATAGACTTTGCTGATGTCAGGAGCATACTGGGACATGGCGACGTTGGTTTCATAGCAGTAGGCAGCGGACGTGGCACTGACAAAGTTAACAGTGCATCCGACTCTGTCCTGAAGAACAGGCTGCTTGATGTCGACTTTGAGGGTGCCTCAGGTGCACTGATACACATATCAGGCGGCGCTTCCATGACTATAGGAGACGCGATAAAGGCCGGGGAAATAATATCTGAGCGCATGGATCCGAAGGCCAACATCAAGTGGGGCGCAAGGCTCATACCGGGCTACGACGACCAGATAGAGATAGTGGCCATCGTCGCTGGCGCAAAGGGCTCAAGCCTGACTGGAAGGTTGGAAGAGAAGGCGCGCAAGCAGCCTTACTCCGATCTGGAGCTTGTTGGTTAAATAGGTGGATATCTATGAACATGGAAGAAAATGAGTTTATCGCAAAGCTCGCTGTCGTGGGCCTCGGAGGTATGGGTAGCAATCTTGTGAACCGGCTCTACACTCGCGGAATAAAGAGCGCCACAACGATCGCAATGAATACCGACGCGAACCACCTTAACATGATACGTGCTCACAAACGCATACTCATAGGCAAGGAGCTGACGCAGGGTCTTGGTGTCGGCGGCTATCCTGAGCTTGGAGCAAAGGCCGCAGAGGCAAGCAGCAGGGAGATAATGAGCCTGATAGAGGGCTATGATATGATATTCCTAGCTGCTGGTCTTGGAGGTGGAACCGGAGGTGGCTCTGCACCGATAGTGGCCAGGCTTGCAAGGGAACAGGGCTCTCTGGTAGTTGCGTTCGTTACATATCCTTTCTCGTTGGAGCGCAGCAGGAAAGCAAAGGCAGACTGGAGCCTTGAGCAACTGTGCAAGAATGCGGACACGACAATCGTGATAGAGAACGACAAGCTGCTCAGCTATGCGCCAAACCTGCAGGTCGAGAAGGCGTTCGAGCTCGTTGACAACGTTGCGGCAAACGCAGTTAAGGGAATTGCAGACACGATAACGATCCCAAGCCTGATAAATCTGGACTTCGCGGATGTGCGCGCTGTTCTGCGCGATGCCGGTACTGCAACGATAAGCCTCGGGCATGGTTCAGGTCAGGACAAGGTCGACAAAGCGATAAAGTCCACTCTTGCCCACCCGTTGCTGGAAGTTGACAGGGAAGGTGCAAAGAGCGCGCTCGTGCACGTTTCGGGCAGCGAATCGCTGACAATAGAGGACGCTACAAGAGTCGGTGCTGGTGTTACAGAGGGTCTTGACCCAAGGGCAAACGTGATCTTCGGTGCAAGGCTGATGCCGGAGCTCGGAGACCAGATAAACGTCATGTCTGTGATCACAGGCGTCACCCCGAAATTCAACACGAAGCACATAGCGAGCTCGGGATCGATGGACGCAAGCTTCATCAAAGGCATAGAAAGCATGTGATGTAGCGAGTCATGGGCTCTCTGAACAGTAAATCTTTGAAGGGCTGCGCGCCTGACAGGTGCAAAGCCCGTATTTTTATATTTTCTCAGTAATGCTTATTCGATATGTGATTTCAATGCCAGAAGATGAAGTGGAACACTTAAGTGCGAAGGAACTCAGAGAAGGTAGGTATGTGCTCATAGACGGAGTGCCGTGCAGGGTCGTCCAGATAGAGATTAGCGCCCCGGGAAAGCATGGTTCTGCAAAGATGCGCATCACAGGCATGGGAATATTTGATGGCCACAAGAAGATCATAATAAAGCCCAGCGACGCCGACGTTGAGGTGCCGATACTTAAGAAGAAGAAGGCGCAGGTCGTTTCTGTGACCGGGAACAACGCGCAGCTCATGGATTCGGATACCTATGAGGTATATGATCTTCCGATACCAGAGGACTTTACTGGCAAAGTCATCGCAGGCAATGAGGTCGAGACAATAGAAGCGATGGGCAAGCGTGCCATATCAAGAGTATTAGGGGGTGCATGAAAATGGAATTGAAGATAGTATCGAACACTGAGAACAAGACGTTCAGCAGAAGGGACATAATGTTCAGCATAACTCAGAGCGGAAGCACTTCTAAAAGGGTAGAGGTGCACGCCGAGCTTTGCAAGGCATTGAACCTTAAGCCGGAGAGCACTATCATTGTAAAGATAGACCAGCACTTCGGTTCAAAGGATAGCTCTGCTGTCGCCCACTCATATGAGACTAAGGAACTCATGGAGCGCTACGAACCGCGCTACCTTTTGGACAGGGTGACTGGCCAGAAGCGCAAGCACGCTAGTGGTGGCAGCAAGAAAGCTGAGGCCCCGAAGAAAGAAGGAGGGTAAGTAATTACTATGATGAAAAGATTTAGTGATTTGAATGCCTGAACCAGCAGCAAAACCGGAGAAGAAGGAGAAGAAAAAGGTCATAAAGACCTACAAGGCGAGAAAGATGTGCCCGAAGTGCAACTCGCGCATGGCTGAACATGCCAATCGGTACACGTGCGGCAAGTGCTCATACACAGAGTTCAAGCAGAAGAAGTGAACACTTTGACTTCTAAGCGTGCCCGGCGAAGGGCCAAAGGGGAGCCCAAGGCCATTAGGTATGCGTTCTATTCCGTTCTGATTGTTCTTATAGTCAGCATGCCTGTGCTTTCGGAGCTCTATCTCAACAACATAGTCTCTTCCGACACGCTGAATGCCTTGGCTTCCATTGCGCTGTCGTTGGTGTTCTCTTTTGCAGTGCTCTCATACCTGCTCATCAAGGGCCGGACGCTAGGCAAGATCGCTGACGAGCTCGGCTTATCCGGAAAGTTCCTGAGCACAAAGAATGTGCTGATAGGTGTGTGCATCTTCGTGTTCGTGCCGCTCCTTGGGCTTCTGCTTCAATGGGTCTCGGACATGACCGGCATACCATTGCCGACCAATGTGGCTGAGCTTCTTACTGGAATGCCTTTGTACTTCCTTGTCTTTTCTTTCCTGATAGCGCCGATCAACGAGGAGGTGCTCTTCCGCGGATTCCTGGTTTCAAGGATTGGAATATTTGCAAGTGCGGTGCTGTTCGCCATACCGCACCTGCTCTCATATTCTTCAATCTCCGAGCTCATCGCGGCTTTTGCTTTTGGCATAGTTTCAGGCTATGCTTACAAGAAGACAGGCTCATTGTATCCGAGCATCTTCGCGCATGTGCTGGTGAACCTGATAACGATCCTGCCGTTCCTTTAGAGCTTTGCTGCTGCCACTGCGAACACGAATCCGAACACAAAAGCGATCGCAGCGACTATCACGATGTAGAGTACGAACGTACCGAGCGTCTTTAATCTGCTCATGCCCAATTGGCTCGACAAAGATATTATCTCTACGATTAGTCCCCACAGTCCGAATACTGCTACTACTATCACCCCGAAGAACCCTGCCGGATAGAGCCAGTACACAAGCAAAGACGGGAGCGTTCCGTACAGCACCGCCGTTACCACGCTATTGTATTTTTTATTGTATATCCTGAACAGCTTGCCTATGATCAGATGGTATGCTGCACTGTTTATCAGTATGTCTATCGGAATTAGCGCCAGAAACAGCAGCATCAAGTACGCGATGCCTGCTAATGTGCTGTTAACGCTGCGCACGCCAAACAGCAACGAAGGGTACATCGCTCTGAACGTTCCTCTCGATGACGCGCCGAACGGGTTGAAGCCCCCGACAACGCACACGACAACTAGTCCAAGCACCATTGGTACTATCGAAAGTCTGTAGTAGAGTTTTAGCGCTTCGCTTATGCTCATCACGTGCTTAGTGGCCTTTCCAGGGTGCATGAGAACATCGATCCAGAATCTCAAGTAATCCGTATACTTCATACGATCGGGACGAATATCAATGGCAAGATATTTAGTCTGTGCCGTGTCCCCATAGCGCAAGCTATATATGCGTTGCAAACACAGCTTGCAAAAGTCTGCTTAAGCTGCACTGATTCTGTGCAATTATAGCAAGTTGGTTTCGTGCGCCTTGAAGTAGCTGTGATGGAACCGCTGTACCAGATAAACCTTGGCTATATCGCCAGGGTGATGAAGAATTTCGGACTGAACAGGCTCTACCTCATAAATCCGCGGTGCAACCATCTGGGCAAGAGCGCAATACAGTATTCGAAGCACGCGCATGAACTGCTTGAAAACGCGAAGGTCTGCAAGAGCGTAGAGCAGATAGGTGCCGGTGCGCTTGTGATCGGCACCACCGGACTGTGGCGCAAGAGCAGTTCATCGCTGCGCAATGTCTATTCTCTGAAAGACGCGTCAAGATTCGTGCAAAGGAACTCGAAGGCTGGGCGTCGCATAGTGCTGCTGCTCGGTCGGGACGATACTGGCCTTAGCAAAGAGGAGCTGAGAAGCTGCGATGCGACAGTGTTCATAAGCACCGACAAGGGTTATCCTGTGTTGAACATATCACATGCGCTAGCCATAATTCTGTACGTGCTCTCACAGCCTGCTCTGGAAGAAGAGTATGCTTTCATGCACGGCTTCTATGCCGACTCGAAATACCAGTCACGCATCACGAATCTGTTCGAGCGCATGATAGCCAATGATGAAAAGATAAAGGACAAGGCCACGGTTTCAATGGCGTTCAGGCATGTGCTGATGAGAGCAACACCAACAAGGAAAGAAGTCAATGCCCTTGCTGTCGCGCTCTCGGATTCAGCGACTGACAGGACTACTCAGAAACCTTCTTCTTAGTCTTTATGATCTTTATCTTCTTAGGCGTCAGGAGTATCTTTTCATCGTCGATCCTTGCGATGTCGCCGTTTATCTTCTCGACGTCCTCCTTCAGGTCGTCAACAATGGTCTTCAAGGTGTTCGGCCTCTTTGACATCTCCTTGATGTTCATGAGAACAATGTTGCCCTGTGCGAGCTCGTTCTTTATCTGCTCGACGTCGCCCTGCTGCTCAAGCGCAACAGGCTTCACATAGTGCTCTGCGGGCTCGTGCATTATGTCAACGTCATCCATCTCCGCAGCATTCATGTATTCCTCTACATCAAGCTCTTTTGTAGAGAGGCCCAAGCCTTTCCCAAGTCTATTCAAAATACTCATGTTTTCACCGTCGCCGTTAGTTCCTATCTACGACGAATGAATTTTTAAGGCTTTCTGTGATTGCGCGGCAAGCGTGCTCCTCGACACACAAACAGATTTAAATGGTCGTATTGAATACGATATAGCGAGATGATGGTAAGGATTTTGCGGGTGTACGTGGCATACAGTGTTACCGACGGAATCCGCGTGCTGGTCGACAGACTGTGGCCAAGAGGACTGCGCCGCAGCTCACCCAATGTCGAGATATGGCTTAAGGACATCGGGCCGAGCGATGACCTGCGCAAATGGTATTCTCACTCGCCGGACAAGTGGGAGACCTTCAAGTCCCGCTACAAGAAAGAGTTAGAACAGAACGAGAAAGCGGTTGGTAAGCTCATCATGGTGCTGCGGCTAAACTCGACGGTGACTCTTGTTTATTCTTCCAAGGAAACTCAGCACAACAATGCGGTCGTATTGAAAGAATACATGAAGGAGAAATTCGGGCTTTGATTCTATCTTCAACGGTGTTTAAAACGGTGTCAAAGTGAAGTTGGCGATAATAGACACGAGCTCAATCCTGTTCGGCTTCTCCCACAGGAGGAACGCCTTCGATGTCGTGCGCTACGTGCTGCACGGTCATTCCCTTTATCTTTCAGGTGCTGTGGTTAACGAGCTGCGCCAGATTTCGAAAAACAGGGGCAGGCTTGGCGCTTCTGCAAGGATTGCGCTTCAGGAGCTAAGATATAAGAATATTAAAGGCTCTAATAAATGGCTCAGCGATGCAGACCTCGACATAATGCGCGTTGCCGGCAGGCACAAAGGCTCTACCGTGATAACCAATGATACCGCATTGGTGAAGAGGCTCCATGGCCTGGGTGTCGAGGTGTTCAAGCTCTCGATAAGTGGCCGGCTGATGAAGATATTGCGGTGATTGTTTGTATGCGATATATGAAGTAAAGGACACATTTAGGCTGCCTCCAGAGCAGTTCAACAAGAACATAGAGGAGGTAGCTGCAGCGATACTGCAGAAAAAGTATGAGGGCACAATCGACAAGCAGCTCGGCGTGGTTGTTGCCGTATACAACATAAGGAAAATAAGTGACGGCGCCATATATGCTGGCGATCCTGCCACGCACCACAACGTTTCATTCGACCTTTTGGCTTTCATGCCATATCCTGAAGAGATAGTTGCAGGCGAAGTCACAGAGCTCGTCGAATTCGGTGCGTTCATAAGGATAGGTCCTATGGAAGGCCTCGTGCACGTTTCCCAGGTGACTAACGAGTTCCTGTCTTTCGACAAGAAGACGCCAGCGTTTGTATCTAAAAAGAGTGGCAGAAGCCTGAAGCGCGGCGACGTGGTGTTTGCAAAGATCTCTACTGTCAGCATGAAGAACACGGTCAAGGACTCTAAGATAGCCCTGACGATGAGGCCGGACGGTCTGGGCAAGGAGGAGTGGCAGCGCGAGAACGAAAGGATGCGGTCCAAGTTGCAGGGCGGCGGGCAGCCGAGAAGAAGGTCAGAGAAGAGAGAGAAGAAAGCGTGATATCATGGAAGAAAAAGCGTGCAAGAACTGCAGGTTGCTTATAACTCATGGGGACGTGTGCCCCTCGTGCGGCTCAAAGGAGCTGACGACAAAATGGCGCAGCTACGCGATAATCTTCAACGTTGAGAAGTCTTCAATAGCGAAGAAGCTCAACGCCAAGCTAGCAAGCACCTACGCAATCAACATAAAGGGCTAGTCTGCATTGTCTTTGTTGCTGTCGCCCTTCTCTTTCTGCCTTATGTACTCTTCGTGGACTAGCACCCTTTCTACGCTCTTCAGGTTTGAGAACACCGAAGCGAGCATTCGTGCCTTGTTTATGAAGTAATCAGAATCCTTGTTCACGCTGCCCCCAAAACTCACTTCTGCTGTGTCCCCTTTGACTGACGTGTTCGTGGGCTTCAGGCTGTAAGATCTGCCAAGCGCCTCGATCTTTTCACTCTCGCTTGTTATGTTCTTCACTATCTTTACCTCGTACGTGATGCTCTTTCCTGCATATGGATGGTTTGCATCCACGACGACCCTTCCCGAGTTGACGCTCTTCACAATGACACTGGTCCCGTCGATGTTCACGCGCATTCCGGCATAAGGCTCCATCTCACGTGACCTGAACGCGGACAGCGGCATCACCTTCACCAGCTCCTCATGCCTGTCTCCAAAAGCTTCAGAAGGTGCAAATGTGAACTTCTTCGTCTCGCCGAGGCCCATGCCCCTAAGTTCCTTGTCAAGCCCGCTTATCGTGCCTCCAGAGCCGAGAATGATCAGTGTAGGGCCGTAAACGGCATTGCCGTCGTAAATGTCCTCTGCCTTCGCCTTTTTCTCGTCGGTAGTTGAGACGAGCCTGTTGTCTGAGGCATTCCACGCGCTATACTCTATTTCCAGAAAATCTTGGTCTTTGAAACTCATGCAATCAGATATAGATTTATTAAGCAACGATAAAAAGCCTTTTGGTGATATGATGGCTGGCTTTGCGTACAGGTATGATTTGATAGAAACAGCGAAAGAAATGCTGTCGATAAGATCGATATCTCCCGAGTCCGGAGGCACAGGCGAAGCAAAAAGAGCCGACTATCTTGAGGGAGTGCTGCGAAGCTGGGGGCTAAAACCGACAAGGTATGATTATATCGACAAACGCGATGCGACAAGGTCGAACCTGGTGGTCAAGTATGGTGACAGGCAAAAAACGCTGTGGATCCTTGCACACATAGATACCGTGTCCGAAGGTGACATTGACGAATGGAAAACGGATCCGTTCAAGGCCGTCGTGAAGGACGGGAAAATCTATTGTAGGGGTGCACAGGACAACGGTCAGGGTGTGCTTTCGAGCATGTATGCGCTGAAGTCGCTGATGGGCAAGGATTTGAAGTACAACTACGGTCTTGTTCTGGCTGCTGACGAGGAACTAGGGAGCGCGTACGGCGTGCAGAAACTGCTGAAGGAGCGCATCTTCAAGAAGGGCGACATGTTCCTAGTCCCTGACATAGAGTCTCCAAGAGGCATAAAGGTCGAGATAGCCGAAAAGAGCATGGTGTGGCTCAAGGTGACAGTGACAGGCAAGCAGGTGCATGCGAGCACTCCAGAGGAAGGTCTGAACGCATTCAAAGAAGCCGCAAATTTTGCACTGGATGTCGATGCGTATCTTCACAAGCATTATGCGAAAAGGAGCAAGCTATTTCCGAATGGATCCACGTTCGAGATGACAAAACACGAGAAGAATACGGACAGCATCAACATAATACCTGGCAAGGAGGTGTTCTACTTTGATTTCAGGGTGATGCCGGACTACAAGCTTTCAAGCGTATTGGCTGACGTAAACAGGATGGCGCACAAGTGCAAGGCGAAGATAGACCTCGAGGTGGTGAACAGGATGGAGTCTGTGCCAACAGCATCAAACTCAGAAATTGTGAGGCTTCTACAGGGCTCAATCAAAAGAGTGCTCAACACAAATTCAAGGCTGGTCGGCATAGGTGGCGGAACATTCGGCGCTTTTCTCAGAAACGAGGGTCTCGACGCTGCAGTTTGGGGTGTTGGCGATGACATTGCGCACCAGCCAAATGAGTATGCACGCATAAGCGACATAGAGGATGAGATCTCCGTCTTTTCAGACATGTTCCTGTCGAATAGTGACCGAAACACGAAATTATTGGGCTCTAGCCGCTAGGTATATAGCCATTAACGGTAAAAAGAATTGTGCTTGATGTGCAAGGCTTTGGAAGTGTCTGTTGGCTGTTTGAATATAACAACTGCACTCCGAACCTGTTACAGTGTATATTATGGAAAAAAGCAATGGTCAAAAGTTGATGCTGCTTCTGGGTGCACTCTTCGTTGCGCTCATATTCCTTTCCTCATACATATCATCATCAAATATTGCAGGTGCGACCTCCACCACAACAAAGGCACCAGCTACCTATCTTGCGATAGGCGCATCTAAGGCAACAATAACTGGATACAGTGCTGGCGCTTACATAGCGCTGCACAACCAGAGCAACAGCACCATAGAGCTTCTGAATGCTACCCTGTCAGTGATGGAAACTAACGGCTCCATAAGCAACTATATCCGCATAGGGGACAACTATCAGGTCACGCTCTCAGGCATAGATGCATACGCATTGCAACAGAACATACGTGCTGTTCCTGCGCTTGCACTTTCGAACATAACTGCGTCAGCGCACCTCCTTCTGCCATCCAATGCGATACTGTACGTGAACAGCTATCCTGTGAACATCATGTTCAATAGGCGAAACTACTCTGCGAGCATTACCCGGCTCAAGTCTGTGGGTTCGATCATAAACGTTTCTGTGTTTGCACTCATCACTGCGAACGGCAGCGTGTACAACAACCAGGTAAGACTAAACTACACGTGATGATGTGTCCACGAGCAATGATGTAGAAAGTACAATCAGGAAATACGCGATAAAGAACGCTATGGAATATGGAAAGGCGGCGTTCGATAGCGTTTTCGGCAAAGTGATAGCGGAACTACGTCCTGAAAAAAATCAATTCGTGCATATACGCGACATTGTATCTAACATCATAAAGCAAGTAAATCTTATGGATAAAGACGAGCTGATGCTCGAATACGCAAAATACGAAGAAGAATTCAAGAAGGAGTCGGAGATCAAGACTGCAACAACCTCAAAGCCGCGCATGGTGCTCGAAGGCGCAGAGGAAGGCAAGGTCATACTGCGATTCCCGCCAGAACCTGGAGGATATATCCAGCTGGGCAACATAAAACAGGCGTTCCTATCGTCTGAATTCGCAAGGATATACGCGGGAAAGCTCTATCTGTATTTTGACGACACGAATGCAGAGAAATGCAAACAGGAGTATGTGGAGGGCATAAAGAGAGACACTGCGTGGCTCGGCCTCAAGTTCGATAAGGAGTATTACGCAAGCGACCACATAGAAGAAGTCTACGACTGCGCGCGCAAGCTGATAAAGAAGGGCAAGGCTTACGTGTGCAGATGCACATCAGAGAAAATCAAGGACGAACGGTTCAAGGGCATCGAGTGCCTACACAGGTCGAACGGCATGGCGCAGAACCTCGAGGAGTTCGAGCAGATGCTTGCGGGCAAGAAAGAAGAGGGCGAAGCTGTGCTTCGCTACAAGGGCGACATGCGCTCGCTGAATACCACACTAAGAGACCCCACTCTTGCGAGAGTCAAGAACATCACACACTACAGGCAGGGCAACAAATACCATACATGGCCTACCTATGACATCAACACTCCTGTGATAGATTCGATAATGGGCGTTACAGACGTAATAAGAGGCAAGGAATACGAGCTCAGGAACGAGCTGTGCACAAAAATACTAGAGGATATTGGCATGCGCGTGCCAAAGCTGCACCTGGAGAGCATGCTGAAGATAAAGGGCACAGCGCAGCACAAGCGTGAGATACGCAAGCTTATAGCGGAAGGCATGGTTACCGGCTGGGACGATCCGAGGCTTGTGACTGCGATGGCGTTCAGGCGACGTGGCGTACAGCCACTAGCTATCAAGAACTTCGTGCTCAGGTTCGGGATGAGCCTTGTCGACAGCGTCATGGAGATGTCCGCTTTGATGGCGGAGAACCGAAAGGTAATAGATTCCCTGGCAAAGCATCTCTATTTTGTCGCAGACCCGAAAGAACTCAGCGTGGCCAACGCCAAGAAGACACAAGTGAAGCTAAGGCTGCACCCGTCAAACGACATTGGCTATCGGCAATACGAAGTCGGCAGCGATTTCTACATCGCAGGTGACGACTTCAAAGGTTTGAAGGAAGGCTCAGTCATACGCCTCAAGGACTTCATTCAAATCAGCATAGAGAGTAAGTCTGCGCCTGCAAAAGCGAGGCTAGAGCGCGGCAACGAAGGCGCAGTGATACAGTGGGTCTCGAAAGAACACGCAGTAAAATGCACTGTCATGGTTCCTGGTGAAATCATTGACGATGATGGGCATTACAACAAGGACAGCCTTACTGTGCTGGAAGGCTATGCAGAATCTTACGTTTCTGAGCTCAAAGAGCACGACATAGTCCAATTCGAGAGGTTCGGCTACTGCATACTGGACAGCAAGAAGGAAATGCGCTTCATATTCATATCCAAATAAGATCTGCCGCTCTTATTTCTGCAACCAGTGCAGGTACGCTTCTATTGGAAGACATTCCACTAACTGCTGTGAGTAGCTTCGTTGCGTCGTCCTGCCTGCCAAGCTTGAATAGGGCCAGGCCTGCATAGAAGAACGCGTTTACAAGCACCTCCTCGCTGCTTATTATCGCGTCGGTGTGCTCCATAACTTTGACGTAGTTGTCCATGTGCGACTCAAAGATCATAGCGGCGTAGTTGTATATGAGCGGGCTGCCCTGCTTTTCTATCTCATCCAGGCTTTCTCGCGCACCTTTCAACTCTCCAAATTTGAGCTGCGCGAGCAGAAGCGTATATAGATTGCTTATCGAGTTGTTGCCTTGAGCGGCCTCCCACCTTGATGCTGCTATCGCTTTTGCGAGCAACGCCTTCGCTGTCGACGCAAGGCTTAACGAGCGTTCGACCACAGCAACATTCTCCTCCATGAATCCCGGCCTGTCGTAACTTATTTTGGCATTTTCGTGGTTCGAGTATTTTATGTACAAGAGCGCCTTCGCATAGAGCAGCGCAGGATCATCTTTGTACTGTTCGAGCTTTTCATATTCTTCTATGGCGATGTCATACCTCTGTTCTATTGTCGCTTCTTCTATCAGGTGCAGACTGCCGTCCAGTATCGGATCCTTACTCGAGAATGTCCTGCTGTCGTTGCGTGCAATGTTCTCGCAGTTCGAGCACATGCACAGCTCGCTCAGCGCAGCGGTCTTAGTGCCGCAGTAAATGCATATCAGCCTGCGATGAGCCTTGAACAAAACCGCCAGGTATTTTATGTACTGGTCGAGTTTCACGGCATCACTCAATCTTCTTGTAATGCAAGCCAATTCTTAAATAACAAGCGCACCGTGCTTGCTTTGGCGTTCAAAACTTAACGCTTTCACAATTTCTTCAGCACGACGAAGAGATGCATGCTGTCGTAGGGTTCCAGGCTCATGGTTTCCAGCACGGCGAACGTGCCTTTCAGCCTGTCGAGCTCTCCCTTGTATATCTCCTTTGGGTCCTTTGACACGTCTATGCTCTGCGACTTTATCGCAAAATACGCATAACCGTTCTTCTTGAGGAATCTGCTGTTCTTCAAAAGGATATCTGCCTGGTCCCTGGCTGACACGTCCTGGTACATGATGTCGCACATGTCCACCACGTCTGCGTACCTTTCCGTCTCTCGTGCGTCGGCAAGTATGGGTATCATGTTCTCTCTGGTTTCGCACACCTCGATGAGCGTGCGCATAGACCTTTCAGATATCTCTACGGCATACACGCGTCCATTTGTGCTGACTATGTCGCTGACATGGCTCGACGTTGTGCCTGTCGCTGCGCCGAGATAAAGCACTTTGCTGCTCTTCGAGAATGCGAAATGCTTCAATCCTATCATTATCGAAGCTGCAAGTTTGCTCCTATATGGATTCCAGAGCCTGTACTCCTTGCCATCAAGCGTCACAAGCTCCTCAGTGTACGCCTTTTTGCCTTTTGTGAGGTTCAATGTGGCTAGCTTGCCGTCTATTGAGTAGACTCCCTCGAATATCTGTTTGACGGTCATTTCACATTAATTGTGCGCTCACTGTATAAAAACACAGAGGAAAAGGTTAAGTAGGCTGATTCTTTACTATTAAAATCAAGGGTGTGAAAATGTCTAACGCTCCCAAGCGTAAACTAAGAGTTCAGTCCGCTATGGAATACTTGATGACGTACGGCTGGGCGATTCTCATCATTGCTGTCGTGCTTGCCGCACTGTTCAGCTTGGGCGTCTTTCGCACTGGCGCGGCCTCAAGCACCTCTTGTGTAACACAGGTCGGCTACCTGTGCACAAACCCTGTCCTGCTTTCCAACGGTATTTTGTCCACAACGATAGGCTCTTCACAGCCAATAAATGTTGTCGGTGTCGCATGTTCAAGCGGCTCTGCTGCCCCTCCAAGTTCAAGTTATACTACTATAGCAAACGGGATTGCGCTAGGTGCGGGCTCGCAGCAGACTGTCGACTTCCCATGCCCTTTATCATCTAACGCACTTGGCACTCCTTTTGCCGGAACGCTTTGGATGAAGTACGCGCAGAACGGTCAAACAGGCCTTGTGGTGCAAATTGGGTCGGTGAATGCCAGGGTCGCTGCCTTTGGTTCTGGAAGTGGCGGAGGCGGTGGCGGCACCACAACAATCGGAGGCGGTGGTGGCGGCTCTCAATCCGAAAATTTGATAATATTGGCTTCAGGGCAGAACAGCGCATTCGGAGTAGCCGTCGACAGCAGTGAAAACGTCTACTGGACAGAGTCCACGCAAGACAATGCTAATGTTATGAAGTATGTCAAAAGCACGAATACTGTGACGCCGCTTGCTACCGATCTCAATGGTGACAATCCGGCCTTTATAGCCGTAGATGGCAGCGGCAACGTCTACTGGACCGATATGAACTCTGGTAACGTGTCGAAGCATTCTTCTGGTGGGACGACTAATATCGCTTCTGGACTATCATCGCCTATTGGAATAACTTTCGGCAACGGCAACGTCTACTGGACTGTCGCTGGAGACGGCAACGTGATGGTGTACCCTGGTAGTGTGGCCAGTGTTCTTGTGCATGGAGCGGGCGAGCCTCTCGGCATAGCTGCACGCAACGGCAACGTCTACTGGACTGACTTTGGTTCAAGTGAAATCCGGGAGCATTCTGGCAGCTCTGATCGAACAATAGCGACAGCGGATGGCCCGCTTTTGATTGCGGTCGACAGCAGCGGCAACGTCTATTGGATAAACACTCACCTGAGCAGCTTAGATAACGTTGGAAGCTCATCTGCTGACGTGATGGAATATGTTGCGAGCTCGAATACAGTAAGGCCCCTCGCGACCGGACAGACTGGCGCTCTCGGCATAGCTGTGGACAACAGGGGCAACGTCTACTGGACTGACATGGGCTCCGGCGACGTGATGAAATATTCTGGAGGCACAGTTAATTCGATAGCCACTGGGCAGAGCGCGCCTGCGGGCATAGCCGTCGACAGCAGCGGCAACGTCTATTGGGCAGACAGCGGTTCTGGCGCTGTGGTGGAGTGCCAGGCAGGTTATACTTGCACAGGATCCGGTGGCAGCGGCGGGGGCGGAGGTGGCGGCGGTGGCGGATCTCAAACTTGCTATCCTCTCACGCTCTCATACAGTATAGGAGGCACTTCTGTCTATGCCTCTCCAACCCATTCTGGTGGTTGCTCTGATGGAAACTATGTCTCTGGAAATGATATCATTCTTACGGCTACTGCAGATACAAGTTCAGGATATACCTTCTCTGCGTGGGTTGGCACATCTTCATTCACCTCTAACCCAAGCACCTCTGATCCCTGGTTGTTTACTATGCCTTCGAGTGCGGTGAGCGAAACGGCCCACTTCAAACGTCCTATAGCATCAGATCAGAACTATCCTTGCTTCATAGCTGCCGACTCCAGCGGTAACCTCTACTGGACCGATAGCGCTTACCCAAATGGCAATGTCATGAAGTACGACGGCGTCACTGTTGCGCCGATAGCTACTGGGCAAGGTGATCCACAGGGCATATTTGTCGACAGCAACGGCCACGTCTACTGGGCCAATGCATATGTTTCTATATCTCCTGGCAATATCGTGGAGTACAACGGCGTAACAACCAACACCATCGCCACAGGTCAGAACTTCCCTCAATTTGTGACAGTAGACGGCGGAGGCAACGTCTACTGGACTAACTTGTTCGGCAGCAACAGTGTTATGGAGTACAACGGCGTCACAACCAACACCATCGCCTTTGACCAGAGTGGCCCATATGGGATAATGGCCAGCGGCAGCAACGTCTATTGGGCAGATGCCTGGAGCGGCAACATCATGAAGTACGACGGCGTCACTGTTGCGCCGATAGCTACTGGGCAGGCAAGTCCTATAGATATTGCTGTCGACACCGGCGGTAATGTATACTGGGCAAACTCTCGTGGTTCTGGTTATACTGGGAATGTAATGGAGTATTCCGGCGGCACACCTATCGTTCTTGCTTCAAATCAACTCTCTCCTGAGGGAATAGCCGTAAGTGGCGGCAACGTCTACTGGACTGCCCCCGTCGGTGGTTCTATTATGGAATACTCTGGAGGCACAATCATTCCACTTGCCGCAGGTCAGTACAACCCTTCTGGCATAGTGGTCAGCGGCGGCAACGTCTACTGGGTCAATTGCGGTCCTTCCAACACAGTGATGGAATATTTCCCTACGTGATTGGTGTGTGTATGTGCAAAAGTTGCACTAACTAGCGGCAATCCGCAAGATTCGATAATTCACTATGCACACGCATAGAGCGCGCACTTTCGTACTCTATGTTAGAGCAAAATATCTATCCAAACGCGTTCCAGGTGCGGGTTCAGGCCAATACGTATGCCATGCTATAGTCCAGAAGCCTCTTCACCGCGATCTCCATATCGAGCGCGCGTTCCTCTACCCTGCTGTCTGCGTTGACCTGGTCGTCACTGTCCGCATACTGCAGAGCGGTGTCCTCCAACAGCTCCTTTGGCATTCTCGCCTTCAGCGCCAGATACTCTATCGATGCTCCGATAGGCGGTTCCTTTCTGTTCTCGCGCATGAAAAGGACTTTGAGGACCTTTTCTGTGGCTTCTGTATAGAGCAGCACGGCTATGGTGAATTCCCCTGCCTGTTTGTAGCGCTTCGCAAGATCGAAGTCCTTCGAGGCGCCCACCAGCATTTCCTCGATGCGTTCCATGCCCTCTCCACCAGTCATAATATGCGTGCGCCATTTTAAATATCTTGGCTGCTTAAGATGGTAGATGCAATCAACAAGATTGTATTTTGGTTAATTTTGGGCGACGGCGATGGCGGACGATGCCTCTGTAAAAAAACTTCTTAACGAATTGATTCCTGTACTTAGCAGCGCCACCAATGATGAAGAGCTCTCAAAACATTTCTCGAGTGTTATAGCGAACACGTTCGGAATCGAACAGGTCAGCATGGATAGCATGTCTGATGAAAGGGTGCCGTCCAGCACGCTTGAAGGCTATCTTTTCAACACGCGCAAGCCCTACATAGACAACCAATTGAGCGAGTTCTCGTCATTCCCAGAGTTGATCAACTACCGCAGCAAAGGCTACAAGAGCTGCGCTATCGTGCCGGTCATAGTTAACGGTAGACTCATAGCGGTGCTCAGGCTTCTTTCAACGTCTGAAAACAAATTCACGGAAGAGGTCACAGGTAGCATATCTTTCGGTGCGTATCTTGTCGGTTTTGCCCTGATGTACAAGCGAGAGAACAGCAGGAATCTCAGCATCGCGAACTATTTCAACGGTGCATTCAACTCTATCCTGCCGCAAATGATCGTTTCTACCGACGGTTCTGTGGTGAAGTCTAACAGTGCGGCCATACGGATGCTGGATTTGCCTGCGCATGCCACTGTACGTGAGATAGGCTTGGACTTCGGTCAGCTGGCATCACTGACAGGCAAGGGCATGAAGGTTCAGCGCAAAGAGCGCGTCTACAACATAAGCACGAGCAAGATAAGCGACAAGCTGCTTCACATCTCAATGCAGGACATCACCGATCTTGAAACGCTGAGTGCAGCGGCGTCTGCGATGCAGGGCAGCGGGCAGATAGGCGTCCTTGTCCTAGACCGCGATCTTGGCATCGTAACTTCGACAAACGCATTCTCGAGCATAACGGGCTATAACGGCGACATGCTCCAGGGCAAGAGCTTCGTCAGCATGCTGCAAGAGAACGAGCGCGATGCGTTCAAACGTGACGTTGCGATGAGCAACGGCAAGCCCCTTCACGGGACATTCGATGTCAATGGAATCAAGACTGCGTCGACCAAGCTGCGGTACGCCCTTGCAAACTATTCTCTGGGCTATGTGCTCATTTTCACTAACGCACAGGCAGAGAGCTACATCTCTGCAGTGAATGCCGCCCTCGAGGATTTCATCAGCAACACCTCTGAGCTCGTGATCGTCATGGATACTCTTGGTTACATAAAGGAGTGCAACATGCCTGTCGAAGCGATGCTCCAGTATTCCAGGAACGAGCTGATAGGAAGGGACGTGAAGAGCATATATGCCGAACCAACAATATTCGAGCGCGACGTGAAGTACGTTATAAACGGCACAAAAGTGGACAACTCATATGTCGATTTCATAGCCAAGAACAGCAGCCGCATTTCGACATCATGCTCGATGCGGCTCGTGAAGGATGTGAACGGGGACGCAAGCTATGTCATCTTCGCGAAAGAGCTTGAGACCAAGAGGCTCCTTCAGGATCAGGGGGGCAAGATAAAGGAACTTGCGAACGAAGCCAACAAGCTAAGGGCAAACAACTTCCTGAAGTCCCAGTTCATATACAACATATCCCACGAGCTCAAGACGCCGCTGACGAACATAAAGGGCTTCTCCTCTCTTCTATACGGTGGTGAGTTCGGCCCCCTCAACGAAGAGCAACGCAACTACGTTTCTACAATAACACAAGAGGCCGACAGGCTGATGCTGATCATACAGCAGGTGCTCGACGCTGCGAAGCTGGAAGCGAACAAGGTCAAGCTTGAGCTGAAAGAAGTCGATCTGAACGAGCTTGCGAACAGCCACAGCATAACCGCTCTGCGCGACGCAGCGACAAATAAGCATCTCGAGTTCTCATGGAACACCAGCTTCGATGTGCCGAAGATCACTGCTGACCCGAACAGGCTGATTCAGGTGCTCGTGAACCTCATAGGCAACTCTGTGAAGTTCACAGAGCGCGGTAGCATAACGGTGAAAGTTTTCAAGAAGAGCAAAAGGACGGTTGAGGTCGACGTGATCGATACCGGTATAGGCATAAGCGACGAGGACAAGCACAAGATATTCAAGAAATTCTACGAGGCGCCCAAGAAAGACTTGGTGACGCAGGTCGGTGCGGGCACAGGTCTTGGCTTGTCCATAACAAAAGAGATCATCAAGCTGCACGGAGGCAGAATAGGCTTCACCTCGCAACAAGGAAGGGGCAGCACATTCTGGTTCAGCCTGCCCATCAAGCCGAAGTCGAAGAAAAGAAGTGCGGATCAGCTCATGTAGGCCGCGCACGCGCTCTTTATGCCCGCTATGCTCGTGTATCCGTTGCTCACTTGTGTATGGTTCAGGCCCATGAACACGCCACTGAACACGCCGCTACCTACGATGATCCCTGCGCTTGCATTTATCCTTATTGTCAGTGCGGCAGAATTGTTGTATTGCGTGCTTATCGTTCTGGTGCGATAAATCACAGAATATACGCCAGCGCCGTTGCTAGTTATGTTGCTGTACAGCGAATACGGCACGTACTGGCTGACGTTCTGGAATGTGTTGAATCCCGCAGGGGCGCTGCCCTTTATCATGGTGTATGTCGCATTGTACATTACCGGCGTGCAGCCTAGAGTGTTCGCGTAAATGCTGCTGTAGTTGACCATCAATGGGTAATATATGCTCTTCTGCAGTGCTGCCATTATCTCTGACCTGGTTACGTTGCCTGCTGTCACTGTCGTAGTGGATGTGCTCAGGACAGACGTTGTGGTTATGGCGTTGGCCGCAGTGTTAGCCGTATTGGATGTCGGCGAACCGCTTGCTGTGCCGTTCTGCTGCAAGCTCTGCAAGGATGTGCGCACGGTCGAGATGTATGCGCTGTCTGGCGCTATCTGCAGGTTTGTGCTTATCGGAGTTATTGTAAGTGCCACAGAGTTGCTGCCCACAGATGCTGCCTGGAGCTCTATGTTGGCAAAAGATGTGCCTGCATTGATCCTTGTTCCTTGCCCTGTGTAAACTGTCACGTTGAGCAGCGGGTTCATGAACGCCGGAAGCCTGTTGAGATATATGTATGCCACGTTGCTGCTCGGAACTGCCTTAGCAAGCGCTATCCCGTATGTGTAATCGCCCATTCTGAATGCGCTTGCAGACTTTGTGATGCTGAGCGTGGTTGCAGAATTTATTGTGTTTATGCTGCTTCCGTTGAGCATCATATACGAAAGTGCGGCAACTACAATGACGATACCCCCTATTGCGATTTTCGCAACTGGGACCTGCAGTGCCTTCATGTTTGAATTATTTTGGCGAAACATCAACACAACCTGTATTGTATTGTCAATAAGCTTTTTAATAAGTGCTTTCATCCTTATTCTACAAGCGCCAAAAGGGAATACCCTTGAAAATAATAATCCGGCAGGTAATGCCCGCTGATCTAGATCGTTGCTTTAACATAGAATCTAATTGTTACACTTCGGAAGGTGCCATAAAGGAACGAATAAAAAAGAGAATCGAAACGTTCCCTCAGGGCTTTCTTGTTGCAGAAATCGGCATCCAGATTGTGGGCATAATAAACAGTGCCTCGACAGACAAGGAAGACATAGCCGACGAAAGATTCAAAGACATGATCGGTCACGTCCCGTCCGGTAAGAACATTGTCATATTCTCCTTGGCAGTTCTTCCAGAATTTCAGGGAAGGGGCATCTCTGCACTGTTGATGGGCAAATTCGTTGAAATCTCAAAAAAACTTGGAAAGAAGAACATACTGCTAATCTGCAAAGAAAACATGGTCGAATATTATCGAAGGTATGGTTTTGTTCTGCTAGGCCGGTCAAAATCAGAACATGGTGGGTTTGAATGGTATGAGATGCGCCTGCCCATATAGACACAACAAAAGGCGGATGGAGTGCTATACATTAAGATTAATGTATCGCCGCAGCGCACACAGATAATATAATATTCCTTTTCATTCATATTCTTCCGGTGACCAGATGCAGGATGAGAATGAATTGGGCGGCATTCTCGCGGTAATCAACGAGAGACAGCAGGCCTCGCAGGACGAGTTATATGATGCCTTGAAGAATATGGGGATGAACACCAAAGAGCTTGCCCAGGCGCTATCGACGCTTGAAAGCAGGAAGCTGATAGCATCACGCAGCTCTGGAGGCATCATGATGTACTACATGCTGCAGCAGGAATCTCCGAGAAACGTGCTCATAGTTGAAGACGACAAAAACATAAACAAGCTGATGGCCCTATCGATAGGCAAGGACTTCGCGATAAAGCAGGTGTATGATGGCGCAGAGGCAATGATCGAGATAAAGAAGCACGCGCCTGACTTGGTGGTTCTCGATCTGATGCTCCCTAACAAGGATGGTCTCGAGATATGTCAGGAGATAAAGAGCAACAGCGCCCTTGCCAGGACTGTCGTCATACTTGTAAGCGCCATGGACCCTACGAGCAACAGGTTCAAGGGCATCAAATACGGTGCGGATTACTACATAAAGAAGCCTTTCGATCCTCAGGAGCTGCGCAGCCTGGTGACTATATTCCTTAAAAAGAAGGGCAAGCGCTTCGACCCGTTGATCGACCTGCCATCCGAGGCGCGCATATCCGAAGAGGTCGAGCGCTCGTTGAATGCAAGCGCGCACAACACGATGGGCACGCTCCACATAGAGCATCTTGACGACTATGCCAGAAGGCTAAGCCCCACTTCCGCAATGTTCATAATAAGGCTGGTCTCGCAGCTGATGCAGGACATAATAAAGGAAAAGAGCATATTCATCGGGTTCCTTAACAGCGACGCCTTTGTTGTGGCCGGTGTGCGTGAGGATGTCGGTGCGGCAATGGAAGAGCTGCGCAGGGAATTCAGCGCGATAATGCCGTTCGTGCTACAGGACGAAGGCTACAAGGCCATAAACCTTGACCTTGAAGGCATGTTCGACGCCAATGACATACCGCGCCTTGCGTTGGCTTATGAGGAATCAAGCATATCTGCAATAAAGCAGCGCAGGGACGAGATACTCAAGAGCAGGAGCAAGCCCTCAAAGGAGATAGGCTCTTACACGTACGACGAACTGCGCAGGCTGTTTGCCGGGGAGCGTCTCGATGTCCGGATAACTAGGGACTCTAGCGGCGTGAAGCTCCAGGTGGGCAAGCAAAATTCCGAAGACGAACAGCAACAGTGATAACGTGGAAAAGCAGCGCAGATCTCAAGCGGCGCTGGATTTCATGGTTTCTTATGGTATGGCGTTGATCGTCATAGCCATAGTGCTGCTATCTGTGGCGCAGCTCGGCGTGTTCAACAACTTCCTCGCCCCTTCGTACTGTAATGCTGCACCGTCTTTCTCGTGCACTGGCGCATCGATGCAGGCTGACAGCGGCGTGCTTACCATAGTGCTTTCTCAGGCGACAGGCGCGACAATGAATGTGACAGGCGCAGCGTGCTCGAGCCAGGCCAACACGACAAGCAATGCGCCGGGGCCCGCTTTCGGCAACACAAATGTCGGGTACAATGCCATCACAGCTTCGCAATATTATCCAAACGGTGCGCTAGCGAACGGCGTGCTGCTGTACTCCAGCAATACAACAATACTGAAGATCTACTGCTACGGCGGTTCCGGCGTCGCAAGGAGTTCGCCCGGCCACTCCTTCAACGGCGCAGTCTGGTTGAACTTCACAATAACCAGCCTGCCGAACAGCAAAAATAATATAGTGCAGGTTGCAACGTTCACAGCAAAGTACGCTTGATTGTGATATCATGAGGAAAATAATAATCTGCCTGACAGGCATGCCTGGCAGCGGCAAAACCACTGTAGCGGAGATGCTGAAAAGCAGAGGCTTCACCCTTGTAGAACTTTCCGGCGAGCTGAAGAGGCTCATGGAAATATGCGGCACGCAAGTCGACATCCACAGCAGGGAAAAGTTCACTGTAAAGCTCAAGAAGGCATTCGGCCGAGACATCCTCGCGAAGCTTTCTGCGGAAGCCGTGGCCCGTTCCAAAGGAAATGTAGTCATTTCAGGCGTTCGCAACACCTCAGAACTGTCATACATACGCACGCTCAATCCGAACGTTGCGATGATCACTCTTTCGGTGCCGAAGGGCGTGCGATACGATCGCATCATGCACAGAAAGGGCGGAATACCGACTGCCAACTACAAAGAGTTCGAGTGGCGCGACAGAAGGAACGTGGCCCTTGGAATGCTGCAGGTGATACGCTCTGCAGACTACAATCTGGCAAACACCGGCACGATTTCGCAGCTTCACTCCGACCTTGATGCAATTCTTGGCAAACTAAGCCGCGGAAAACGCGGCAAATGATTAAAACGCTCAATGGAGATATTATGGCCAAAGGAAATATTGTGATATGCCTGACAGGCATGCCCGGCAGCGGCAAGAGCACGGTCGGTGGCATGCTCAAAGAAAACGGCTTCACCATGGTGGAGCACTCTTCGCAGATAAAGAAGCTCATGCGCATAGGTGGCATGCCTATCAATGCAAAGAACATAGAGCTTTTTGTGGTCAACCTCAAGAAGGCATTCGGCCGCGATGTCGTGGCGAAGCTCTCATCGAAGAAGATAGCCAGCTCCAAGGGCGACGTTGTCATATCCGGCCCAAGGGATCCTGCAGAGCTGGCATACATCCGCAAGTTTCACCCGGAAGTGGTGGTGGTCGCAGTATCTGCGCCCAAAAAGCTGAGATACGAAAGGATCGTTGACAGGAAAGGCGGCATCAAAGCTAACAGCTATCAGGAGTTCGAGTGGCGCGACCGCAAGAATGTGGCCCTTGGAACCATGAAGCTGATAAAATCCGCAGATTACGTGCTTGTGAACACGGGCACTTTCCCGCAGCTGCACTCCAACCTCAACGAGCTGCTGCGAATGCTTCGTAGCGGCAAACTCAAAAGAGTATAAATACCTAACCAAAGAATACCCTCTATGCGCTTCATACTTCCTGCCTTGATGATGGCATTCGTCATCTTTGCGTGCATCTCGAGCGCGTCCTACGTTAACATACTGGAGCCGTACAATGCGACAGTAAAGAACAACGGCAGCATATATCTCGGAAAGGTCGGTCCGGGCCAGACGTTCTTCGTAACAATATCCGCATCAACGACCGGCAGCTCCGGCAGCATGCTGAACCTTGGCTGGAACAAGTTTGTCGCAACCGACGTCCCAGCGGGCTGGCTCGTGCAGAACTCCTCACTCTATAACCCGACACTTTCGGCGAAGATAACCGTCGCACCCGACGCAAGCAACGGCACCTACATGTTCAACCTGACTGCGATAAACATCGGCAACTACTCGAAGATAGGAAGCCTAAAGTTTAAGGCGTATGTCAACGTTACGCCTGACGTGTTCGTGCTCTACGTTCATCCTACAGAGTTGAGCGCGGGTCCTGGTGAATCCGCAAGCGTGTATGTTCAGATAAACAACACCGGCGTATCGGACAGCCCGTTCATCATATCCTCTGTCGGGCTTCCTGGCCTGAACTCGACGCAGACCGTCATAGCCCTGCACAGCACAAAGCAGCAGTTCGTGTATGGCGTATATGAGGATGAGCCTGGAGTCTACAATATGAAGCTCAGGGTGAGCTCGATATCGAGCCCGCGCATATACAAAGAAACTGGCATATCTCTCAAGATAGGCGCAAGCATAATGAACGATTATGAGGCACTCGGCCAGGGTGCGCTTGCGTTCCCGATCATATATGAGCCTGCGTATGCCATCATGTATCTGGTACGTTTGCTCGTGCACGCTCAATCCGCATAAGTTTATCCTGTGATCGCATGGCAAAGACTCGCAAGGCAAAGCACCAACCTTCATACGGCTATTACGTGCAGCTGAACGCGCTCATCGACCTGGCTAGGAGCACGTGCACACTTGGCGGTGGCGCTTCCCATATAAACGCTATAAAGCAGGGCAGCAAGTACCGTCTATTCTCACTGGGAGAAAAGCTCGACGGCATACGATTGCTATACTGTATCGATGTAGATTCGAAGGGTGACATGCTAGTGTACAACCCGAGCGCAGAAGATGAGGATTGTGCGTTCAAGGATTCAGTGCCGCTGTCCCCTGAAGACTACAGGAAGTACAAGATACCTGTGGTCGAGATCTCACACAGCCTGTACACGATAAAAAACAAGCTTGGTGATGAAGTAGCTACTGTCCAGGTGAAGGACCTTGCATCGCTTGTTAAGTCTATCGTGAGCGACACTTCAGGAAGGACCGAGTCAATTCGGATGTACTCGTTCTTCTACAAGGACAAGCACATCATTGGTACATTCGCGCTTTTCAGGGACGGGGCCACCAGGACCTTCGCATACACTGCCTCTGATTCAAAAGAACGGTTCGGATATCTGCGCTACAATTACCTTAACGACTCTGTGGAGTTCTGCCGCAGCACCACCGAAAAGGCAATGATATACTTGCGAGTGATGAACCTTGCCGAGCCATTCCCCTTCTTCAGGGAAAGATGATGCGCATGCTGGTGAAAGCGTGAACGGTCAAAAGAGTATAGTATCAATCTCTGTAAGGAACCTTGTTAAGAAATTCGGGAACTTTACCGCAGTAGACGGCATCTCTTTCGAAGTCAATGAAGGCGAAATATTCGGCTTGCTGGGCCCCAACGGCGCAGGCAAGACCACGACGATATCCATATTGTCCACGATAATGAAGCTCACCTCCGGCTCTGCGAGTCTGTACGACAAGGACGTTGTCAGGAACAAGGACGCTGTGCGAAAGCTGATAGGTATCGTCTTTCAGGAGCCGAGCCTTGATGACGAGCTCACCGGAAGGGAAAATCTCGACTTCCATGCAAGATTGTACGGCATAAAAGGCAAGGAGAAGAAGGACTCGATAGACCGAGTGCTCAGGCTCGTCGAGCTCGAGAGCAAGGCCAACAAACAGGTCAAGACTTACTCTGGCGGCATGAAGCGACGGCTTGAGATAGCCAGGGGCTTTGTGCACAACCCTCGCGTGCTGTTCCTTGATGAGCCCACCATAGGGTTGGACCCTCAGACAAGGCGCAAAATATGGGACTACATAGTCAAGCTGAACAAAAAAGAGAAGGTAACCATACTCCTGACTACACATTACATGGAAGAGGCTGATGCTATCTGCAACAGGATTGCCATAATAGATCACGGAAAGATCATAAGGCTCGACACTGCAGAAAGGCTGAAGGATTCACTTGGCGGCGATGTGATAAAAGTGGGTGCCTCGAATCCAAAGAAGCTGATGGCGCTTCTAAAAAAGAGCAAGCTGTTTGGTTCAATAAAGGAATACGTTAACGGTTTGGAGATAACCACGAAGAACGGCAGCAAGGCGATACCCAAGATAATCTCGCTGGCCAAAGACGCAGGCATTGACATAGAATACACGACACTTAGTAGGCCCACGCTTGAGGATGTTTTCATAAACCTGACAGGCAAAGAGATACGCGAAGAAACCGCGAGCAATACGGATCAGCTCAAGGGCTCCTTCGCCAGCAGGAGATGACATGGCAAACGTATTTGAAACGATATACACCCTGTGGCTCAGGGAGATTCTGAGGTTCATAAAATCGAGATCCAGAGTAGTGGGCTCTGGAGGCCAACCTCTCATATGGCTCGCGATAATAGGTGTCGGATTCGGTTCTGCGTTTACTTTTGCATCAGGCCAGAGCATTCCCTACATAACTTTCATGGCGCCCGGCATAATATGCATGACGATACTATTTTCGTCAATATTTTCCGGAGTCAACGTCTTGTGGGATAAGCAGTTCGGTTTCCTCAAGGAAATACTTGTCACACCAGTGCCTAGAGTGGGCATCGTACTGGGCAAGATAGCCGGCAGCACGACAGTGTCGCTGCTGTCTGCGCTCGTGGTGCTTGCGATAATTGTACTTGCAGGTGTGATCCCCTTAAAGGATCTGAGCCTAACAGGCTTGATGGTTGCGGCCCTTTTCATGATAATTGTGTCGTCAATATTTGTTGCTATAGGGCTGATAATAGCATCCACGATAAGCAGCATAGAAGGGTACAATGTCGTGATCAACTTCCTTGTACTGCCCGTGTTCTTCCTATCCGGCGCACTCTTCCCGTTGTCCAACGCGCCTTTGTGGATGAAGGTTCTAGCGGCGATAGATCCGATGCTGTACGGTGTGGATGGAATGCGGGGCGCATTGGTGGGCCTTCACAATACTCCCGTCTACCTAGACTTCGCGGCTGTTCTTGCAATTGCGGTATTTTTCATAGCTATTGCTGATATCGCATTCAGTAGGATACAGAGCAAGTGAACGCCTGCTTTTCTTCGATTCCTATTTATTGAGTATCCATACGAAGAGGTTCAGCATCATGGCGAACGTGACCCATATTATGTATGGTACCATCAATGCGGCCGCGCGTTTTGAAACTTTGTAAAACTCTATGGTTGTCGCTATAATCACAAGCCACATGGCAAAGATTTCTATCAGCCCATACCGTGCCGACCGCATTCCGAAGAAAAGAAAAGACCATAGAAAATTGAGGGCTAGCTGAAGGCTGAACAGGTTCAACGACTGTTTGACGTATTTTGCGCTCATTTTTTTCTTGCGTTCCTCCCAAACAAAATAGGCAGCCACGCCCATCAGGGCGTACAGTATCAGCCATGCAGGAGCAAAGACCCAGTTTGGCGGTGCGAATGAGGGTTTGTTTAGCAGATTGTACCACTTCGTGATCGAACCCACTGTCACGACAGATCCCAGTACTCCGACAGCCTCGCACACTATTACAAATATAGCTGCAAAACACAAATTTTTACATTTCATTAAACCAAATATAACTGAAGCTGATATTCTTAAATATGTGCCGTGCTTTGCTGCACAAACGGTTTTTCGCATTTCTAGGATAACAATAAAGCTTATTATACTAAAGTTAGAATCTTTACCGGGGCCCGTAACTCAGCATGGCAGAGTGGCGGACTTTTAATCCGTAGGTCGTGGGTCCAAATCCCACCGGGCCCGAAAATTTGCTTAAAGGTCGTTCCAGCCATTACTTCTTGGAATCTTCTTGTTGGCGGCGCAGTCCAACAGGTCTGATATCCTCTGATATACGGGGGACCCTTGATGCTGTGCGGGTGCCTGTCGTATCTGCTTTTTTGATTTCACCACCAATCTCTATCGCCTCATCCGCTATCTCTCGAATCTTGCCATCGAGCTTTTCTTTTTTCTCAAGAATCTCTGTGTGATCCTTTGGCTCTTCATCTGTCCCGTTGCGTTTCTTAAGTTCCACTGCCTCTTCCATGATGCTGGCCATTTCGCTGATTTTTTGCTCGACATCTTTAACTTTTTTTGAAAGCTCTTCGTTTTCACTTTCCTTCGGGACTTCTGCCGAATTCTGGGTGTCGTCAAAATTAAGAGAAAGTGCTCCTGACTTCAGAAGCTCGCAGAATTTAGTTACGAAATCGATAGATGGATCTCTTTCCATATCTTTCTCCAAATTATCTAGTTTTTTGAAGAGTGGATCTACAAGTACTGCCTCGCAAAGGTCCTTGAGTTGCAGCGCCTTAAGCAAAAGATCTTTAATCTCTGTAGTGTCATTCGTTGCATCTGCAAGGCTATCGCTGCCATCTCTTTGTCTGATTTCAATATTATCTATCCATCGCAAATAATTCGTCAAATAATTGGTGGTGTTCAGTACATTTATAATTTTTTCAAGGTCGTCTCTTCCCAAGTCTGTATCATCTAACGTCTTGTTAAGCTTCTCTAGCGTACCCTTTCGAAATTCGTTAGTGTTCAAGCTCCTAATCAAACCATCGAGATTCCTGTCTTGTGAGTCGTCGGCCTTTTTGTGTCGATCCATCTTATCGTACCAACGAGCACAGTTCCAGATATTCATATCTGCCTTTTAGCTCAGCTTGTTGCTAATGTTTGTTGAAATGTCAATTGCGAACTTTCCAAGTCCTATGCAAATTCTGATCGATAAGGTAAGTCTTAAAAGGACGTAGAGTAGTGGTATATCATGGACAAGCTCGATGAGAAGATCATCGCTGAGCTTTCCGCCAACAGCAGGACGCCTTTCCTTAAGATTGCACGCGAAGCAGGCATGACAGAAGGTGCAATAAGGGCGCGCGTGAAGAAACTCTTGAAGGATAAGGTCATAAAGAGGTTCACCATAGATTTACAGACTGAAGTTGGTGCTCTGGTCCTCGTCGCGACGTCTCATTCGGTTTCGACCACGAAGGTAGCCGACAGGATAAGAAAGCTCGGCGTGGACATGACCTACGAGATATCCGGCAACTACGACATAGCCTGCTTGGTCAAGAGCTCTAGCGTCTGGGAAATAAACGCGGCGATAGAGAAGATACGTGCTGTCGAGGGTGTGATGGACACCAACACGAGCATGGTTCTCAAGTAGTACGATATTCGTAATATAAATACGAATATTTAAATAGGGAGTCGCCAACAACTATATTAATCGTAATAAGGCGACTTAGCAATGCCCAAGAATCAGCCAGCACATGTCGATCTTTCAGAAGGACATCATACTGTAGAGGTAGTTCACTTTTCTACACGCGGATCCGCATCATTCTTTCCAGACTTTGGCGAAATAACTAAATTAATAAGAAAAGAGGCTGACAAAGATCATGTTTTGCTTCCTGTTACAAGCAAAATGCTCGAGACGCGTTTTAATCAGGGTGATTCTGTTGTTCTCGGAGTGGATGGCCAAACCGCAGGGCACCTAAGTTTCACACGTCTGCTTGACTCAAATATGAAAAAGAAATTGGGTTTGAAGCCGAATTTTCCAGAAGTGATTGAGCTCGGAAGCGCAATAGTGGCGCCTCAATTCAGGCAAAATCGCTGCTCTGAGAAGATGCTGGACAGTCTGCTCTGGACTCATCATACTGAATTGCAGAATCATGCTGAAAATTCGATTGTTGGCGTGGGCACTACAAAAAGTCTATATTTTGTAAAGGCGGTTTCCCATATTTCGGATCATCTGAATCTGAAAATTGAGTTTGTCAATCATCTAGCGTATCCATTTTTGGCGCCATTGACTTGCGTTTGCACGCCTGGGAGGGGTGGAGGGATGGGATTCCAGTATGGTGAGCCTTGCAACGTACGGATAGACAATGCGGAAGTTTTGGAAGCATTCAACGGCCGCATTGTCCCCGTGCAAGGCGAGGCAATATGTCAATGCGTGATGTTCGTTTTGAATCCTATCCTTGCAGAATCCGTAAATAACGGTCTAGGCAAGTTGGTGGGAGGGTCGCCGGAAGCCTTTGTAAAGCTTCTCATAGATAATAACTACTATCCACCAATTCCAATACGTGCTTGAATGGATGCCGTTGTAAAGACATTCATTGATCTTGTGAGGATAGATTCTCCTTCTGGCGAAGAGGAAAAGGTGGCTGATTTTGTAGTTTCAGGGCTAAAGCCCTATTCAAAAGTCGAAAAGGACAAATTCGGCAATGTTTATGCCTGCATTGAAGGAACAGGCGAATCCATCTTCATGTCCGCACACATGGACACGGTTGAGCCTGGCAGAGGGATAGATCCTATCATAAAAGACGGCACATTGATTCCAAAGGGTAACACTATATTGGGTGCCGATGACAAAGCAGCGCTTGCTCCTATGCTAGAAATGATGAAGTCTGCCAGTAAGGCCGCTCGGCACGCTCCAGTAGAGCTACTCATAACAAGATTCGAAGAGACTGGGAGCTACGGTGCTGCGAATTTTGATTACAAAAGGCTGAAAGCAAAGCGTGGATTCTGTTTTGATACGGTGAACTGCACTATAGGCACGATAATATCAAGCTCTCCCATCTACGAGAGCTTCGATATCGAGATCATAGGAAAGGAATCTCATGCGTCGACTCCAGAGCTCGCAAACAATGCTCTGATAGCGTTCGCGTCGTTTGTAAAAGACATCCGCCTCGGTGCAGTGTCAAAAGACACAAGAGCCAACATAGGGATTGTGACGTGCGGGGGCGTGAGGAATACAATACCTGGTAAGGTTCTTGCAAAGGGCGAAGTGAGGTCTCTGAAAGAGGAAAGCATTCGCAGATACAAAGATGCCATCGATTCTGCATTGCTTAAGCAGAAATCCGAAAGAGGAATCGAGTACAAAACGAATTTCGTTAGGGAGAATGGTGGTTATGATTACCATCCTGGAGATAAGGGTTGGAAGTTGGTCGAGTATGCTTCTAAAAAGCTTGAAAAGAGCGGGATAAAGACAAACATAACTACCTCGTGGGGTTGCAGCGACGCGAACGTTTTCGTGGACAAAGGCCTTGAATGCATTAACCTGGGCAATTCCGTGATGAATCCGCACACAAACAAAGAAAAGATAACCGTCGCAGACCTGAACAAGCTTTATTCTGTGATGATGGCGCTCATTTCCCCATAACAATCAAAAACTCAGAGCACGCTCTTTCTGGATATGTTAATTCATTTCGGCATCATTTCGGGCAAAATACTCTCACGATCAAATAAAGCACAAAAACTATGCTTGTTATGAAGAAGCTCACAGGGTATGGCTCATAGAATGAAATGAAGAGGCCAGACCATGTCGCTAACAAGGCGATAAGTATGGAAATCGTTATGGCGTACAGTGGTTTCTTCGTCAACCTGATGGCTGTTGCTGCCGGTGTGACCATCAATGCAAAAATGAGGAGAACGCCAACAACCTGGACTGCGATAGACACTGCAACGGCTAGCAGTAGCATGAAAATGACCCCAAGTGCAAGCGTTTTCATGCCTTTTGCTTCTGCGACATCCTCATCTAATGAAGCGAACAGGATCGGCCTGTATACAAGAGTGCTCACGGCAAGAATGGCCAGGCTTGCAACAAGCGTTATTGCCACATTAATGCTGCTGATGCCCAGTATTTCCCCGAACAGGATGGAGTATGCCTCTGTCGCATATCCCGTATAAAGGCTTATGAACAGAACGCCCAAGCCCAAAGTGAATGCGAGGACTGATCCTATTTCCACATCGCGGTGCACAGCGTTCCTGCCTAGCACTGCTATTCCAACACCGCTCACTGTGGTAAACAATAATAGGCCGAAAACAGGATTTATTCCAAGAAGCACAGCTCCTGCCGCTCCGGCAAAACCGATGTCTGCAAGGGAGTGCGCTGCGAATGATGACTTGCGCAAGACCACAAGGTAGCCTATTATCCCTGCTACGATTGCAACAACGGTGCCTGCCTCGAACGCATGCTGCATGAACTGGTATTGAAAGATGAGCTGAAGATCCGAGATTAGGTTTATGCTGAATGTCATATCATTCATCCCCATGATGGTCTCCGCCGCCTAAAACCACAATGTTTCCTCTAGAATCCTTCAGGACCTCGACCTGCGTTTCATACAATGCTGTCAGACTCTTGGAAGTCAATATATCTTTGGGTGTTCCTGCCGCCACCTTGCCGTTCGCTATGTAAATAACCTTGTCAAGAAACTGTATTAATGGGTTGATATCGTGTGCCACAAGGAATGCGGTAACATTCTGCGATTTGACAACTCTATTTATCACACCCACCAATTCCTTGGTTCTCCTTATGTCTAGGCTAGCCAAAGGCTCATCAAGAAGCAGCATCTCTGGGTTGCTGACCAGTGCCTCTGCAAGAAAGACTCTCTGCAATTCTCCTCCTGACATCGAACCAAGAGGTTTGTTTCCGAGCTCTGTAGCTCCGACTCTGTCCAATGCATCATTTGCAGCTTTCTTCTCCTCTCCATACGATAAACTAAACCCCAACCTATTTCCAGAGAATGCAAGGCGGAGCAGTTCAAGGCATTCGATGTTGTTCTCGTTATCTATGGTGTGTCGCTGGGGCACATACCCTATTTTAGGATTGCCTCGCCTGGGTGGTGTATCTAACACTTTTATCGTTCCACTTACTGGCTGTTGCAGGCCAAGAAGTAGGCGGAACAGTGTTGTCTTGCCTGCTCCGTTTGGGCCTATGACTGCAACAAATTCCCCTCGATTAACTCTGAAGCTAGCATCGCGCCAGACAGGTCTTCCCCTATAGCCTGCTGCAAGGTTCTTGGCCTCGACCACCATTTTTGGCATCGATGGTTGCATTCTTTTGGTGTTCGGGGTTTTCATCCTTACTCACCTCTCAAGCACATTTGCGCTGAGGCCGCTCTGCAGGTTTAGCAGTTCAGCAGTCATCCAGGCTTGGAATGTGCTGTCCGGAGGCTGGATGTTTTCGGTCACGCCGACTACAGTGACGTTATGCAGCGAAGCTATTTGTTTCATCTGCTGCGTGAGCGGATTTACTGTTTGTTCATTGTATACAAGTACGCTAACGTTTCCACTCTCAATCTGGTTCTCAAATTGCACAACGCTCTGCGCCGGCGGGTCTACGCCTTCTGATACTGCGTTCATGAATTCCGGGGGTGACACCAGATCAAGGCCTGTAGCGTTCGCCAGATATACAAAGATGCTCTCAGTTGCTGCCACCCTGGTGCCTGCGAACTGCCGCCTGATATCTGAGATCCTGCTGTCTACCTGCGCAAGCGATGCATTAAGCGCTTCATATCTCTGCAGATAATAGCTAGCGTCTGCCGGGTCTGTTTTGACTAGGTCTGTGTACATCTGCTTAACTGTCGCATTCACGTAAGACGGGTTGTACCAGAAATGAGGATTGGTGCCGTTGGCCATTCCCAGCAGGCTGGCGACATCCAGTACAGTTTGGCTTGTGCTGTTTTCTGCTGATACGAGCTTGAGTGCCCAGTCGTCATATCCTGCTCCGTTGACTACGATGATCTGGGCCTTTGCTATCTCTCTTGCATTGGCGATGCTGCTCTGGTATTCGTGTGGATCAGCATTCGGATCAGTAACGATGCTCGTCACATTGACGTGGCTTCCTCCGATCTGCTGCATAAGGCTTCCCCAGAAATTCTCTGCCGCGACGATTTGTACTGCTCTGCCTGCGCTCTGGTTTGAAATTGGTCTGCTTGCATGCGTGCCTTGCACAGCAAGGCCTGCGATTGCCACAATTGCAACCACGACGGCCACGATCCCTATCGCCGCATATCTGTCTGCTGCAACCATTAAATCGTTAATAACTAAATCATGAAAACTTATTAATCTTTCCGATAAAAGCATATTGTTGATTAAATGACGATACTTAGCATATCCATAGACGACGCAACTCTCAAACGGCTGAACACGATACAGCGCACTCTCGGATTCAAGAGCAGGTCGAAACTGCTCAGGAACGCAGTACTGGGCGCATTGAAGGAATATGAGACTCTGGAATCTCTGACCGGGAATGTTCAGAGCGTGTTCGTGCTCACTTACAAGAAGCACGAGAAGGCTCGTGTGTTTGATTTGCTGCACAGCTTTGAGGATTCGATACAGGCGGAACTGCACCGCCACAGCGCCGGCACATGCATAGACGTTCTCGACGTAAATACGAGCGCTGAAGGCACAAGAAGGCTCTTCAACGCCCTTAAAAAGTGCAAATGCGTGTTTGCGGTCAACTGCACCATCATCAATCCCTCTAAGTGACCCACCATATATAGTTAAAAATCCACAATAACAATAGTTATTGGCTCTTAAGAAAGTGCTAAATACACCTAGCAGTATAACATTTACGCTGCCAGGGTGGCAGAATCCGGCAACGCGTACGCCTGGAAAAGATTCTAGCCAGCGTATGGCTCTTCGGGGCCTTCTGGGTTCAAAAGATAAACCTGAATATCCCAGCCCTGGCGTAGTGTTTGAATGGCAGACGAAAAACAGAAAAAAGAGGAAAGGCAATCCAAGTCGAGGAACGAGGTCGCGGGCAGCGCTCTCTCGATAGTGCGCATAGTCGGCAAGGATGTCAACGGTGCACTTAACATAGAACGTGCTCTAGACCAAGTAAAAGGCATAGGCTCTAGCATGGCACATGCTCTTTCATACGAGGTAGAAGCAAAACTCGGAATAATCAGGAAAACTTCTATAGGTTCGCTTAGTGAGGAACAGATACAGAGCATAGAGCGCATAGTAAAAGATCCTTCGAGTACAGGGATCCCTAGCTATATGCTGAATAGGAACAAGGACATGGATTCTGGCAAGGGTCTGTATCTTTCAGGCAACGATCTTATATTTGCAATAAGGCAGGACGTAAACCGAGACGTCAATGCAAGGACATGGCGCGGATTCAGGCACCAGTATGGCCAACGCGTCAGGGGCCAGCACACCCGTTCAACGGGTAGGACTGGCGTGACTGTCGGCGTGACAAAGAAGGCAGTGAAGGAAGCCCAGGCTGCGGCATTGCAGAAAGACAACGCGAAGGGCGGAGCGGCGCCGGCAGCCGGAGCGGCGAAGGGCAAGGGCGCTGCACCAACAGCAAAGAAGTGAGTTTATCGGAGCACCAAACAAAAACAGGCGAAAGTACGAAAGGCCGAAAGAGCTTTGGAACGTCGAGAGAATAAGCAACGATCGGGCATTGATGACCGAGTACGGGCTCAAGAATCTGAAGGAACTCTGGAAAGCTTCGTCTGAGATAGGCAAGGTGAGGAGAAACGCAAGGATATTGCTTTCAGGGTCTTCGTCACACCTTGAGGAAACGCGCAAGCTCATGACAGAAAGGCTATCCAAGATTGGCATAGTGGCAAACAGGGATGCAACTCTCGATTCTTTACTTGACCTCAATCCTAAAGTGCTGCTTGAAAGGAGGCTTCAGACTCTGGTGTTCAAGAGGGGTCTGGCCACTACGATCAAGCAGGCAAGACAGCTGATCACGCACGGCTTTATATCTATAGAAGGCAAGAGGACCACGAAGCCGAGTTATATTGTTGAATCTTCGGAAGAGGGCAGCATCGGTTATTACAAACCGATAGACATAGCAAAGAAAGAAAAGCCAGCTGCGCCGGCCGAAGAGAAGTCTGCAGAGAAAGCAGCTACGGAATCCAAGGATGTAAAGGCTGAATGAACTGAAATATAAAACGAGGAGTAATTGCATGCCAGGAAAGAAGAAGATTGCGTCAAAAAAAGAAAAAGAGGAGACTGCGAAGACCCAGCAGAAAGTGGTCAAGAACACAGTAAATTATGAAGCGAAGGCGTTGGAGATTTCTGCAATAAAGCCTAAAGCCGAAAGGCTTGCTGTCGCTCACGTTTATTCCTCGAAGAACGATACTATAATAACGCTTACAGACCTTAGCGGTGCAGAGACCATCGCTGTCGGAAGCGGCGGCATGATGGTCGATGTCGACTCTCAAGAAGGCATGCCCTATGCTGCAATGCAAGCAGCGTACAAGGTTGCAGCTACTGCAAAGGAGAAGGGGGTCACCAACATAAACATAGAGATAAGGGCTCCTGGCGGCCATGGTTCAAAGACTCCTGGACTGGGTGCTCAAGCAGTTGTTCGAGTTCTTGCAAGAAGCGGCCTACGTGTGAACAGGATAGAGGATATCACTCCGATGCCTACAGATACAACAAGAAGACCTGGAGGCAGAAGGGGAAGAAGAGTATAGCGCGCACAGCACACTCTCTACCTGCAGCGTCAACCGTAAAACAAATGTTTCTAAAGTGGATGAGGCTATGGAAAAATCAAAAGGAAAACAAGAAGAGGGCGAATTGATACGTCTCCATGACGGCCTTTATGAACTCGATATCGACAAGCAGCAAACTCCGACAGGAATAGAACTGCGCAAGGACGAAAAACCAGAAGATAAAGAATCCATAGTGCGCACTCGCGACAGTGACCTGCTACTCGATCTATTCTTCAGTATTTAGTATACTGGTGGCCAGGTGGATAAAACTAAAACAACGGAAAAGCCGACAGATATTGCGTTGCGTGAAGGCAAAGAGATTTACGATCCTACGAAGCCTTTCAACGATCAGATACGCGAGCTCATAAGATCAGCACATCCCGAAGAAGGGCCAATGATTACTGTGCCTTATGGCAAGCGCTTCATGATAGAGAGGAACTATGCGTATTGGAATAATTTTTACGAAATGAATTGCACTGACAGCATAGGAACCAAGGGTCTGCTGCACTGGTCAATGGGCTCAGAAGCATACGGCGTTCATGATGTTTTCGCGATGGTCGTTGATGACCTGATCGAAGGTGGCTTTGTTCCTGTAGTGTTCCAGGACGAGATAGAGATGCAGGAAGAGCGCCAAGATATGATATTCAACATCGTCAGCGAATTCACCAAACTTGCGATCGAGAACAGCTGGAAAGCAGACGGCAGTTCTTATCCTATAATAATCAGTGGCGGAGAGACTGCAATCATCAATACTCTACGAGGCTTCAACATAAGCATGACCGCAACAGGTTATGTCAGGAAGGGTCACGAAATACATGCCAATATAAAAGACGGCGATTTGATAATCGGCTTGGGAAGCAACGGCATACACTCCAATGGTTTGAGCTTCTATCGGCAGGAGCTGTTCGACAGGCGACATCTGTTGATGGAAACGAATCTTCCTTGGGGCGTGGCAATCGGCGAAGAGCTGACAAGACCAACGTATGTCTATCTGCCAGCTGTAAAGGCATTAATAGAGTCTGCAGAGCAGGGCGAAGCCATCGCAGGCGAACTCATCCACGGTATGGTGCACATAACGGGCGGAGGTATGTCGAAACTCAAAGAATTAATACCGGAGAAAAAAGATCTTGACATAGATGTAAGAAACGACCACGATCTGAGACCGCAAGAGATCTTCCAGTACGCACATGACGAATTGGGCATGCCCTCAGACCAAATGTATGTGAAATTCAACAACGGCGTAGGCTACGTCATTGCAGTAGAAGAATCTTTCGCACCAGAAGCGCTAGAAACGCTAAGGAACTATTTTGCTGCAGACATAATAGGACAGGTGAAAGCCGGCACAGGCAAAGTGCTGATAGCGTCGCAGTATGCCTCTGAAACTGTCGAATATTCTAAATAAAGCCAGCACAAATCAATTTTCTAACACTTACCAAGTAGGTCAGCTTCTACTTGATCACTTGCAGCAGTATGACTATGCCTACAATGATTAGCAGTATGCCTGCGAGCAGATGCAGCCTCTTCAGTTCTTCTGCCCCTAAAGTAACGATGTATGGAAGAAGGGGGAGATTTGTGGACTTGGAAGGAAAGCAGAAGCTATGGGGGCAAACTACCGACTAATCTTGTCTTTGATAACTGCGGCAAGTACGGCGATGATGACACCGGTCAGTGTATACAGAAAAACCAGAGAGAAAAGAAACACAAGAAGCTGGGCGTCATTCTCGACTGATACTCCCAGTAGGGCTACGCGTATATAGAGTACGTTGATTACTGAAGCCACGGAGATAAGAAAAGCCCCTATAAACGAGAGGATCGCTCCGCTAAATGCCGCCCTATTCAATCCCAACTTCGAGGATTTGGTGCCTGCATAAATCACGATTGCAATCGTGGCTAAAGAAAAGAGGAGGTTGCCAGGGGAATATGTGAGAAATGGGGGAATAATGCCCAACAGAATAAGCCCGATCTCGATAAGATAAAGGAATGCGACTAGCGCAGCAAGTTTCAACAAGCTAGTTGGGGCACTCTTCTTCTTAATCATACAGTAATCTTATTGATACTACTTTATATCTCTTCCATTTTTGCAATCAGATGATTGCGTAAGTCCAATCCATTGATTTCGGCAAGCTCACCCAAGACATACTCTTTTATGTTTTTTAGCGTTATTAGTCAATATGGATCCATCGGCAATAGTTGAGCTAGTTCCATTTTATTTGTTTTCGCTGGTTTTTCCACTTTTGATTATTTTGTGGCAAATTGTCGGCAAAAATAAATCAAAATTTGATTGGATTTCACGTTTTATTTTTAGTGCATCATTCATTATCTGGATTTATTTTTTAATTTCTTGGGCTGGAATCAATTATTATCTAAGATATATTTTTCCGATAATGTTTCTGATTGCTAGTATTTATTCTTTTCAAAAAGTATGGATGATCCAATTAAAGAAAAAACTTCCTTTATTTAAGAAACTTGAAATCAAAGATTATTTTTATTATACTTGTTTACTAATAATGTCAGTTTTGTTCCTGCTTACCGTTATTACTTGCTTTATGGCACCGTTCTACCCTGTGAATGCAGTACAACTCGAGTTTCCTTTGAAGAATGGGCAATATTTTTTTGCGGAAGGAGGGAGTAATGCCGCATTAAATAGTCATAATGAAGTCGTAGCACAGAAATATGCGTATGACATAATTAAAATAGATTCTCTTGGATTTAGTGGACGGGGATTTTTTTCAAGCAATTTGTCTGATTATTATATTTTCAATGAAACAGTTTATGCGCCGTGCAGTGGGACTGTTTTTAAGGCAAATGATTCTTCAGAGGATATGCCCATTATGCAAAGAGATGAAAACGAATCTCATGGGAATTATGTTATTTTGGAGTGTTCGGGGGCGCGAGTCAGCATGCTTCATTTTAAAAAAGGCAGTATACTTGTTTCTGAAGGGGAATCGGTTATAACTGGACAGCCTCTGGGAAAAGTAGGCAACTCGGGAAGAACGACTGGACCACATCTGCACATTCAGGCAAACAACGTGCAAGGAGAAAGTATTCCGATTACTTTCAATGGAAAAACATTTATAAGAAATGACATTTTTGATGCTCAGGGGCACATTCACTAGCCCGTGCCACACAGCCACTACCTTATTACTTGCAGCAGTATGACTATACCTACAATGATGAGCAGCACACCTGCAAGCAGATGCAGCCTCTTCAGGTTCTTTTCCCTGAACTCCTGAGCCTTCTCTACAGTCGTGAAACTCAAGTATACCAATGCGGTTATTATCAGCATGGGAAGCACGAACAGGAAGTTGTAGTATACAAGCCAAAGTATCGCGGTGCCTGTCGGCAGGTTCTTCAACAGGCTACCTGCGACGAAATATGGTCCGGTTATGCACGGCAGAAGAAAAGCGGTGACGACTATTCCTGCGATGAATGATGCGGGTATAGAAGCGAACTCGAAGAGTATCTTGTCCATGGTCCCAAGCATCTTCGGCCTCCAGCTTCTCGGGACCTCCATGATGAATCCAAATTTACCGTATGCAAAGTAATCCTTGAGGTTCAACACGCCAAGTATGAGGGAGAACACTCCGAACGCGCCGTAGACGTAGATGCTTTTCAGATTTGATATGGCGAGCACCGACCTTATCCCGAGAACGAGGAGTATGCCCACTGTTATGTAGAACGTGAATATTCCCAGTGCGAAAGCGATCCCCCCAAGCAGTATCCTGTATCTCTTGTCCGGGTTTCTCATGAACAGCGTCGACAGCAAGAATATGAGCACGGCGAAGGCGCACGGGTTTACCGAATCAACAAGCGCAAGGCCTGTAAGCTCTGCTATTGTTATGCCCCTCAGTCCTGCACCGGACGCCGTTTGTGGGCTTGTGCCATTCTTGGCGAATGCCTCTATGTTCGATGACAAGAACGTTTCGCATTCGGTATCGCCGACACAGTGCATGCCGTTGACAAAAAGGATCGGTACCGTGTCCCAGCCGCCTGCCGGCACTTTGTATGTGCTGAGATATTGCGTCAATGCTGTCTGATTGGTGACCGCATTCACGTATGTCACGCGTATGTCGTATGTGCTGCTCAGGTTCCTTATGTAGTTATTGAGCGCTTCGCAGTGGGTGCAGCCGTTCGCATAAGCCATTGTCATGTACACCGGCTTTCCCGTCTTGCCTGTAGCGTTGACTGCTATGCCATTGATTGTTATCGATGAATTCAGCTTGCATGTGTTGCTGGTGATGTTGCACGTGCCTGCGAATGCTACCGGCAGCATCAGCATTACAAATAGTACAACGACAAAACATCTTGCTGCTTTTGTGATGTCCATCGTGTCAACTGGCTTGTTGTCTCTTCTATTCAAAACAAAAATAGAAAAAGAATGTAGTCTTGAGTTTTATGCGAGGATCCGCATTCGATTGCTGTTATTATGCACACTAAATGATATTTGAGGTGATCTATCCGCAGGTTCCCCTACGGATACCTTGTTATGCCTTAGCCCTCCTTACAGAATCCTAACTCGATTATGCCAAAGGCACAACCTCGCTAGGACCCCACTTGGGTGACTTGGCAGGCGGTGTGTGCAAGGAGCAGGGACAGATTCACCGCTCGATGTTGACAAGCGATTACTAGGGATTTCAGCTTCATGAGGGCGGGTTTCAGCCCTCAATCCGAACCAGGGTTGGTTTTAGGGGGTTTGCTTTACCTTTCGGTATTGCATCCCATTGTGCCAACCTTTGTATGCCACGTGTGGCCCAGGAGATTCAGAGCATACTGACGTACCGTTGCCCTCTCCTTCCTCCTCTTTAAACAGAGGCGGTCCCGACAGAGTGCCCTACCCATCGCTGGATAGGTTGCAACTGTCAGCAAGGGTCTTGCTCGTAACCGGGCTGATGAGCAATTGATATGCTAAAAGGCTTTATGAAAATCATAAAGTCTAACGAGTTCGCGATGTAACATCTGCCTCTCTTTGTCAATGTGTGGAATCCCAGCTTCTCAAGAAGAAGGGAATCGAAAGCACTAAGGCGGATTATGTATGTGCCGCTAGCGCCTGTCACTCCATTGCAGTCGAAGAGAGCCGCAAAATAACTGGCCGAATACTCGTTCCTGTACTTGAAGATATGTTCCTTGCGCTCCAATGCGTTATCAAGATGCTTTCTCAGCTTAGAGTTATAGAAAAACGCGCTCTTGCGCGTACCAAGGTCCCTTATCAGGATCTTTCCTGGTTCTATGCCCAACTGCTGAACTGCTATCTTGACGAAGCGCTCGACAAGGGCATCGCTGCCCACTGTTGTCACTACTGCCGACTCTGCACGCAAATTGCTTGCGTACAGACCAAGCATGTAGCATATATCTGGATTCAATGCGAGCCTTCTAGCCAATTACTCACCAGCTTACCGGACTTAACCGGACAGTTCACACCACGAGCTGACGATCGCCATGCACTACCTCTCGGCTTGTCAGGTAAAGTCTTTAGCTTGACCTTCATACTGCCGTCGCTCCTGGTAATATTTCCGACGTTGAGTTCAATTGAACCGCAGCATCCACCCCTTGTGGTGCTCCCCCGCCAATTGTTTTAAGTTTCAACCTTGCGGCCGTACTCCCCAGGCGGCAGACTTAACGCTTACGCTACGGTACTGCACGTGATCGTGTCACGTGCAACACTAGAGTCTGCATAATTTACTGCTAGGGCTATTCGGGTATCTAATCCGATTCGTTCTCCTAGCCTTCGCTCCTCACTGTCGAATGCGTTCTGGTCAGGCGCCTTCGCCACCGTTGGTCCTTATAGGATTACAGGATTTAACCCCTCCCCTATAAGTACCCCTGACCTCACCCGCTCCCCAGCATGTCGGTATCTCGTGCTCGCATTGATGTTGAGCACCAATATTTCACACAAGACGGAACATGCAAGCTACGAGCGCTTTAAGCCCAATAATCGTGAACACCACTTGTGCTGCAGGTATTACCGTGGCGGCTGCCACCTGTCTTGCCCAGCACTTATTCGCCAAGCTTGATATACTTGGCAAAAGGATAACTAAAAGTTATCCACTCAGATTCCCCTCATCACGCTTTCGCGCATTGTGAAGTTTGCGCGCCTGCTGCACGCCGTAGCGCTAGGGCCCTTATCTCAGTGCCCTTCTCGGGGCGCTTGCTCTCACATCCCCTACGGGTTATTGGTATGGTGGGCAGTTACCCCACCATCTGCCTGATCCGCCGCAGTCTCATCGCAAAGTGGCAACACTACATTTCGTGCGCCTTTATACTATCGCTCTTTCCAGGTGCAATAGCGTATGGTGTATTAACCTCACTTTCGCGAGGATATCCACCTCTTTGCGTTAGATTGACTACGTGTTACTGAGCCGTTCGCCGTCCTGCGAAGTCGCAGGGCTGACTTGCATGGCTGTCGAAATCTGATAGCGGTGTTCTCCAGCAGCATCGACTGGAGTCTATTTAGCCTTTTACTTATTTATTGGCGTTGTGCGGTCCTCTTTGCACAACTCAAGACTACATCCAATTCCAAGCAGGAATTTTCATAGAATAAACCAATGAAAACAACAGAAAAAAGCGTAATAAGATACGCCTGAAACATATATATACCTTGCCCATTCTTTGCGGCTGTTGAATACCCGATCCCTATCAACGGTTTTATCGCTTTACATACAAAACAAACAGGCGGTGGTGCGTTAATGAGATATGCTCTGAGGCAAAAGAAGCAGCTAAAAAGTAAGAACTAACAATTTCTTTCTGTTTTTCGTGCCTAGTCAACTAACCAAAAATTATATCTAATATCGCTTTTCAATACTTCCGATACAATGAACTTCAAACATATTCCTCTTGTGCTTGGTTTAGTGCTGGTGGCTGCAACGATGATGAGCAACGTCGCTTTCTCTGAATCCCAGTCAAATCTCACAATACCGCTAACAAAGCTCTACCTGAAACAGAACCTGACAGACGGTCTGTTCAGGGTGCAGCTCACAAGCCTTCTCGGCAACCAGTCAGGAAATTATATCACATACAATGTTCCCGTGCAAATATCTGCCACATACTATGGGGCACAGAGACAGATTGCAACAATCAGGCCCTTTTCAACTATGATCTTCAACTTTTCCAACCACAGCTTCCTAGTGTTCGTTAACGAGACCTATTATCCGAACTCTTATGCAACCGCAAACTCTTCGCGTGCAAATTCTTCATCTTCATCATATCAACAGTGGGCGCAGATAGGTATAAGGAACCTGTCAGCAACAACAAGATCACAAACTACCGCGCCTAGCAACACTTCAACAACCACAATTCCAACTAACACTCTTTCAAATCTCACAATACCTTTGACAACTGTTTACGTGGGCAACAGCCTGATCGACGGTAAGTTGAGAATTCAGCTGCAGAACCTTGGCGCTGCAAATGCAAACGGGATTAGTCCTGCAACACTTGTGATGTATTACAACACTGTGCAGACAAATGTTTTCACTCTGCTGCCTCATTCAACAACGAAGTTTACGACTGATGAGCACAGCTTCATCCTGTTCCTGAACTCGACATACGCAGGAAACGTCTCTAGATGGGCTAGTATTGGTGTAAAGAATCTCTCTTCTACGATTACTCCAACCCCTCCAATCACTACAACCACTGTGACCATACCGCGGTATATTACATACACCCTCTCCCTTAACAGGGGCTGGAACCTTTTCTCCGTGCCCATGGCGTACGCAGTGATGCACAACACGACTTGCGAGTCCGGAATGATTTCCAGCCCGATATGGCAGCTGGCAAATGGCAGTTACAGGAAGGTTAGCAGCGTTAGCGGCGGATTTGGCTATTGGGTGAGGAGTACTAGCGCGTGTTCTGTGACATTCTTCGGCTCTAATATGACATATTCGATTATGCCGTCGTTATCATCGGGCTGGAGCAGTATAGGCGCACCAGCAGCACCTACGGCTTTCAGTTATATCGCAGGTTCATGCAACGCCATACGCCTTGTAGGCTTCAATACGTCATCGAACAGCTACTACGATGTTTCTACTTCATCAACAAACAACCAAACTGGTATGCATTCCGGAGCTGGGTATCTGATCAAGGTGTCCAGTGCGTGCAGCCTTGGCAACAACAATATGCCTCCTTCGCCACCATGAAAAACGAGTGAGAAAATGGACGCCGATATGAAAGACACGAATGCTGCCTCGGGTGCGACTTCGAGTGATATTCAAAACAATCCTGTGAATCCATCTTCGAATAACATCTCAAGCACTGCTCTTGGTGCTGCTGCAAATACTTCTATGAATGTTGTCCAAAGCTCTGCACCTAATATGCCTCAAATGCCTCAAGGCAAGGCTCCAGAAACTGCTGCTTCTAATACTGTGCCGCTTCCGAGCAGCGGACATGGTCCTCTTTTGCCTGCACTTCTTGTTATTCTGGCTATCGGAATTCTGATTCTGGCATATCTCTACATATTTGCGAGCAGCCCTGCTGTAAACACTTCGACATCCATGGTCATGGCAGCGCACCACAATACAACTACTGCCAATACGTCTTCAACATCCGTGAACAGCACTACAACAACGCCAACAGGCAATGCATCGTCAGGCCAGCCTTCCCCAAACAGCATATTCAATAACACGAACTCTTCTGCAACGCCTCCACCGATTCCAACATGATTGAGCTCAGGCAGTTAAACTGCTGATTGGAAGGTTTACGTGTCAGCGCAGCATTTGCGACTTGAACATCTCAAGGCGTTGTCTTGCTCCTTCTTCATTTAACAATGCAAGCAAATCTTTAAATTTGCCATAATAGACTGTCCCGTTGAAATCGACTATCGCAGCATCCGACCTTGACAAGTCCAAATTGGCACAGAAAAATTTTATTTGCGCCCTTATTGCTTCGCAGCTTTCCAAGACATGCAAAGCTGTTTCTTTGTCTCCGCCTATGACATAGATTTCAGGATCAATATCCCCTAGTTTTGCCATATTTAAAAATCGTATAATTTGTTCTTTCTGCACCCCAAAATCAATGTGCGCCAATCCTGCCCTCTTGACCGTGCCTTTTGAATCTCTTGATACAACTATCAGTATAGAACATGAGCTCGCTCCGAAAGTATGAAGTCCATAAACTCCATGTCCGGACTCAATTATTACGGACTCATCTTGAAGCACTAAAACCGTATTGTCCTTATTTCCGGCATATTCTGAGCTTGGTCGCAACAAAGAGATATCGTAAGCGTTGAGATGAAGAATCTTTAAAAGTCCTTCTGCTGTTTGCCTGCCCGCACTCAATTCTGAAGGCTTGAAACCAAGTTTCTCTGCACTTTCAGACCTGAAAATCTCCAAATTCTCAAGTTCAAGAACAAGACCTGCAAATTCTGGCTTGCTTGAAACGATATATGACGCTATCGAAGTCACCATGTTGCTTTTTGGTGCAAGTTCTATGTCTATTAACGGACGGTCATGCATATTTCTGCCCAGACGTATATGGCACGGGTTCTTATTGAAATACGCAGACCATTCTCCGTTCTGAGCATCTTCACCTCGCATTAGCTGTGCCTTATTGAGATATGCAGACCACCCTCCTTTCTGGACTTCTCCGCATTTCATCAGGTTTGCTAAAAACTGAGAGTCGAGTAGTTCTTCTGGCCTCCAACGGCCAGAAATCTCTGACCCCGACTGCGTTGAACTGTACCGAATTGCCTTGTTCATCCTGATCACAAGTATGGCTCTGATCTAGATACTTAAGCATTTTCATGTGCCTTGAACGCGCGCGTTTTGAGGTTGCACTAACGTTTTTCTGAAAGGAATAGAAGTACCGCTTGGGCAATGGCCAGCTTGTTTCTTGCCTGTTCCCATGCTATGCTTTTGCTGCCATCGAGCACTTCAGAGGTTATCTCCTCACCGCGGTGCGCAGGCAGCGGATGCATCACGAGCGCGTCAGGCTTGGCGTAAGAGAGCAGTTTGTCGTTAACCTGGTACGGCGCGAAGAGCTTCCTCCTTGTTTCTGCCTCGCTCTCCGTGCCCATGCTGGTGAACGTGTCTGTGTAAACGATGTCCGCACCTGCAACGCCTTCCTTTATCGAGTCGTAGACTTTCACCGTGCCGTAGCGTGATGCCATTGAGACATACTTCTGGTCAGGATTGAAGCCCTTAGGCCCTATCAAATGCACTTCTGCTCCCAGTTTAGTTGCAACTATCATCAAAGAGTTGAACGTGTTCTGGGCGATGTCCCCAAGCATCGCTATGCACAACTTTTCTTTATTTTTGTGCTTCAGTATCGTGTACATGTCGGTCAGCGCCTGCGTAGGGTGCTCCTGCATTGTCAGTGCATTGATGACTGGCACCGTGGCGTTTGACGCTATCTCGAGCAGCATTTTGTGCTCTTTTGTCCTCACCGCTATGAAGTCGCAGTAGGAGTTGATCATTCTTGTAGTGTCTGCTATCGTCTCTCCGCGCTTCATCTGTGAGCTGTGTTCGTCTATGTAGATTGCGGATCCGCCAAGATGTGTCATCGCTACAGAGAAAGAGAGCCTTGTGCGCGTAGATGGCAAAGTAAAGAGCAAAGCTAAGGTCCTGCCTTTAAGCACATCAATATTCTTTTTCTGCGCAGCGGAATCTGCCATTTCGAATATCATGTTTATGTGGTCTTTGGATAGCGAATCGATTTCAAGTATGTGCAGCTAACCACCGAATATCGAACCGAAGCCTGACCCTGCATTGTCTTCATCTTTCTTTATCGCTGCGATTACCGCGTCTTCATCCTTCTTCTCGGCTCTCTTGATGGTCTTGAACTCATTCTTGAAGCGCTGCTCTGCCTTTGGGAAGAAATCCTCAGCAGCATTGACGTAAAGGTAAAGCTTGTTCGCATTCAGGCCCACTATTGCGCCGTCTTTCAGGTTGCATCCCTGCCTCACAAATATGGTCTGTGCCCTGGGATCTTTGCTCAGCTTCTCGCGCACCTCTTGCGCCTTCTTCTCATACTCTTCGACCTCTTTCTTTTCGCTCTCTGTGAGCTTGTCCGCAGGTTTGTCTGCGCTTCTTGGTGCGGAAGGTATGAGGCTAGCATCAGTGTAAGGGTCGTACTCCAGGACTTTCTTCAGCGCATCTGCTTCGGATCTATCGCATTCGTAGACACGGACAGGCAATCCAACACCCAATCAAATAAGCTTCGCGTTTATCGTGCCTTCCCTGCCTGGCCTGTTTAGCACAATGGCATTGCCAAGCTCGGTCGCGACAACAGCCCCTTTCGTGATTATGTTTTGCCTTGCAAAGTTTCTGTTGCTCTTAGCCTCTACAATCCTTGTTATCTTTACCTTCTTGTAGCCGCTGCTTGTCAGCACATTGGCAAATGCCGCTGCTTTCAGCCTTATTCCTGAAGCACCGCCCTTGCGCCTGATGTGCGTAAGGCTGTTGGCGTCTGCCAATCTGGTTGCAACAAAATAGTTGCCGCTCTCGCTCCTAAGCTTGTCCCTGAACTTAAGCCGTTTCTTTCCGTTGCCTGAACTCTTCGTGTTCGATCTTCCGTGATGTTGCTTCCTAAACTGGCTCATGATATCACAAACGTACAGATGGTTGAGAATTGATATATCGTTAATATATCCAATGTATTTATACCTTTGTGGGCTCAGTATCTTTGGGTTGTTAAAATGGTAGAGATACGTTCGGTAAAGATACGCAAGATAATAGACTCCAGAGGCAATCCCACCGTGGAGGTAGATATTGCGGCGAGCGACGGGGCTATGGGTCGTGCCGCTGCACCTTCAGGCGCAAGCAAGGGCGCATTCGAAGTGAAAGAATACCCGAAGGAAGGCATAGATGCTGGCATCGCAAAGTTCAGGTCGTCTGTCGCTCAGAAGCTGGTGGGCAACGATCTTCTAAACCAGAGTGCATTCGACAAACTCCTGCACAGCATCGACGGAACTGCCGACTTCTCCTCGATCGGTGGCAACATAGCCATTGCGGCATCTCTCGCTGTTGCCAAGGCTGCCGCAAAGTCTGAAAGCGTTGAGCTGTACCGGCGCATCCTGAAAAACGGCAACGCCGTGATGCCACATCCTCTTGGGAACATAATAGGCGGGGGCAAGCATGCGATCAACGGCACAACAATGCAGGAATTCCTTTCGCTTGCAATGGGCAACAATTATTTCGATTCGGCATTCGCTAACGCAAAGGCGCACAAAAAGACCGGAGAGCTCCTAAAGAAGCGTTTTCCGGACTATCCTATAGGTCTTGGCGACGAAAAGGCGTGGGTGGCTGCGCTTGATGACGTGAGTGCGCTAGAAACGCTATCTGAGGCTATAAAGTACGCAAGCAACGAGACTGGGATACGCATGGGCTCTGCACTAGACCTCGCAGCGACTTCTTTCTACAACAACGGCGTGTACGAATACAAAGACAGGAAGCGCACGCAGTCTGAGCAGATAGATTTCATCGCGGACATGGCTGAAAAGTTCTCGCTGAAGATCATAGAGGATCCTCTCGAAGAGAACGATTTCGAAGGATTCGCCGCGCTCACGAAGAGAATAGGCAAAAATACAATAATAGTCGGCGATGACCTCTTCGTCACCAACAAGAAGCGGCTCGATATCGGCATAAAGGCCGGTGCTGCAAACGGCGTGCTCATCAAGCCGAACCAGATCGGTACGCTCACTGATATGATCGAGACGGTCGATCTCGCGAAGAAGCACAACTACGAGACCGTGATATCTCACAGGAGCGGCGAAACCGAAGACTCAACGATAGCGCATCTTGCTGTAGGTCTTGGCATAAGGTACATCAAGACTGGCACGATAGGTGGCGAGCGCACAGCGAAACACAATGAACTGATACGGATAGAAGAGGCAGAGGTGGGTGCTAAGTAAATCAAGACACGAGTTGAAAAACGTGGAAGGGAAAAATATCTGGAAAAGGACCTTGTTCTATTTGGTTCTTTTGGGATTTGTCGTGAGCATACCTGCGTTCTTAATCGGGCATCTGATAGAAAATGCATACTTTCGGGGAGTTGGAGTTGGATTATTGATTTCTTGGGTGTCAGGTGCATTGGCCTATTGGAGGGCAGGTCAGAAAAAGGTAAAACCCTGAGCAACAAAGAATGTGTCGGATTCGCTCCTCAGCCTGAAGGTGGGGTTTATCTCCGACCAGGGTAATGACTTCGGCGTTGCTCTATTAGAAAAGACTCTCCCCGTCCATCTCCTTGGGCCTCTCTATTCCTAGCAGTTTCAAGACTGTCGGTGCAACATCTTTCAGGCCCTTTCCTTTCTTGAGTTTGGATTTCATCAGCAACGGATCACTACTGACCATGATGAATGGTACTTGGTTGATAGTGTGTGATGTCGACCATTTTCCTGTTTTGTTCTCGCAATTGCCGTGATCTGAAAGGATCAGCACAACGCCGTCTTTCTCAAGCGTCTTGTCCACAACCTTCTTGACGTTGTCGTCTACAGCTTTGACAGCCTTGAGTATCGCTTGCCAGATCCCTGTGTGGCCCACCATGTCGCCATTGACGAAGTTTGTGATTATGATATCGTACACGTTCCGGTCTATCTCCTGTCCTATTCTGTCGCCTAGTTCGTACACAGACATTTCGGGCTTCAGGTCGTATGTTGCCACCTTAGGGCTTGGGATCAGTACCCTGTCCTCTCCTCTGTTCGGCTGTTCCGATTGGCCGTTGAAGAAGAACGTCACGTGCGCGTATTTTTCTGTCTCGGAAATCCTCAACTGCCTCAGGCCGTTGTCCGCTATCACCGTGCCGAGCAGATTGTTCATGTTTTGCGAAACAAAAGCAACATGCGCCCTCCGATTCATAGGCGCATAATACTCAGTCATCGCCACGAAATATACTTCCAGCGGCTTCTTCTGCCAGCCCTCAAACCCTTCCTCGATCATGGCTTTAGTGAGCTGCCTGGTTCTGTCGGTCCTGAAATTATAAAATATCACAGAGTCGTTTGTTTTGATGCCTTCATACCATGCGGCTTTCCTGGGGACTATGAACTCGTCGGTCTCGCCCGTCGAATAGCATTGTTTGAAGCAGCTTATCGGGTCATCGAACGAGCGCTCGGCCTTGCCTTCGGCGATGCAATCGTACGCGGCTTTCGTCCGGTTCCAGTTCTTGTCCCGGTCCATCGCATAGTATCTTCCTGAGATTGTCGCTATGCGGCCGATGCCGAGCTCCTTCATTTTTCTCGAAAGCAGTCTCACATTCTTTATCGTGTTATTCACCGGCGCGTCCCTGCCGTCCGATATCACGTGCACGAAAACCCTTGGGAAGTCGTGCTCCTTGCACAGTTCCAGCAGGGCGATGCAGTGGTTCAGGTGCGCATGCACGCCTTCCTTCTGGAGAAGCCCTAGTATGTGAAGGTTCGTGTTGTTCTTCTTGCAGTTCTCGATCGCTCCAAGCAAAGCCGTGTTCTTGAAAAAGCTCCGGTCTTCTATTGCCCTGTTTATCGCGACCATCGGCTGCAGCAATATCCTGCCTGCACCTATTGTCATGTGGCCGACTTCTGAATTTCCTTGATATCCTTCAGGAAGGCCCACCGCTTCGCCTGCGGCATGAAGGCGCGTGTTCGGATACATTTTCATGAGTTCGTCCGTGAACGGGCAATCTCCCTGTACAGTCGCGTTGAATTCCTGATTCTTGCGATAGCCCCAGCCATCCCTGATCAAAACAACTATTGGTTTGTGCACCATGATGATACCGTCACGCTTTGCGTTATTTTTTCACAGTCCAAGATAAGTACCTTAACAATAATGTTTAATATTATCTGCGCTTTTAATTATGCCTGAAGCTTAATGCATTGTGGTGTTTTTATGGTATCAATAAACGAATTCGGTGCAGTAGATTTGCGCATAGGCAAGATACTGGCCGTAGATGAGCTGAACGATACAAGGAAGCCCATGTATCTACTCAAGGTCGATCTTGGCGAACTGGGCATCAAGACCATAGTGGCTGGCATACGTGGTTATTATACGAAGGAAGAATTGCTGGACAGCTACATCGTTGTTGTCGCGAACCTGGAGCCCAAGAAGGTCGGCGCTTATCTGTCCGAAGGCATGCTCCTTGCCGCGCAGGAAGGTGAGAATGTACGGCTCATAAGGCCTGACAAGCCTCTAGCTCCGGGAAGCAAAGTCGGCTGATGGTGCTTATTCCTTTGCGAACTTCTCAAGGAGTGCAAGTTCCCTTTCTGTTATCTTGCTGAACACAGGCCTTAACGGCTCATCAAGGTTTACAGCCACCTTGTTATTGAGCTCTGCATACGTGGCCTGCTTTATGCCAAAGTAAGCGCATATTTTGGAGCTGGCATGAGGTGTGAAGGGCCATAGCAGCACGCCGATGTCCCTTGCGATTCTGAGCAGCGTGTTCATTATCTCTACGAATTCCTTTCTGCTCTTCTCGTCGGTCTTAGCACCGCTCGCCATCGCCCACGGCTCCCTTGTGCTCATTATCTCGTTGCCGTAGTTCGCAAGCTCTAACACGCTGAAGAGTGCCTCTCTCAGTTCCAGCTTTTCAAAGCTCTTCTCATAAGATTCCTCTATGTTCTTTATGTTCTGGATGAGGTCCTCAGACTCTGCTGCGCCACCCTTCAGAATGTCAGCGTTGTTCTTGTATAGGGTGAGTGCCCTATGAACGAAATTTCCTATGGCGTCATTCATCATGTTGTTGACTATGTCCACGAATCCTGCTATCGAGAATTCAGAGTCTGCTGTCTCCGGGTACAGGTGCATGAGCGCAAAGCGCCAGTAATCAGGCCCTACTATGTCGAGTGCGTTCTGTATGTTGAGGCCAACGCCCTTGCTCTTAGAGAACTTTATGCCTTTTGCTGTAAGCCACTCTGAAGCCCTTATTGTCGTCGGAAGTATGTAGCCGAGATCAGCACCAATGAGCATTCCGGGCCACATGATCGTGTGGAACTCGATGTTGTCCTTGCCCATGAACTGTACAAGCTTTCTCTCTTTGTCTGTCCAGTACTTCCTCCAGTCCTTGACGGTCTCTCTTGTTATGCCAATGTATCCTATCGGAGCATCGAACCAGACGTAGAACGTCGCATCCTCAAAACCCTTGACAGGTACAGGGAATCCCCATTTGAGGTTGCGTGTGATGTCCCTTGGCCTGAGCCCTTCTTTGAAGTATGGCTTCGGCGCATTGACCGCATTCTTGCTCCACTTGTTCTTCGAGTTGGTGCTGACAAACGCCTCTATCTTCGGCTGCAGCGTTTTCAGGTCGATGGCAAGATTCTTGACAGGCCTGAACACTATGTTCGTGTTCGCGCATATTCTGCAGTGCGGCGCTATCAGGCTCCTCGGTTCAAGCAAGTGTCCGCAGCTGTCGCACTGATCTCCCCGTGCACCCTCCTTCTTGCAGTACGGGCATGTCCCTTCGATGAACCTATCGGGCAGGTAGCGCTTGTCTATGCTGCAGTAAGGCATCTCTGTCGCAGTCTCTATGATTAGGTTGTTTTTCATGAGAGCCTCGAATATCTCATAAACAGTGCTCTTGTTCTCCTCTGTGTTGGTCTTGCCGTAATGCGTGAACGTGCAGCCGAAATCGAGGAGCGCCTTCTTTGTCAGCCCGTGGATCTCTTCGGCAAGCACTTCTGGCGCAACCCTCTTTTCCAGTGCTTTCACCTCTATGGGTGTGCCGTGCTGGTCCGACCCGCATATGAATATCGAGTCTTCACCCTTGAAAGTCAGATATTTGTGGTAAACGTCCGCAGGCAGCACGCTGCCGACCATGTTGCCCAGATGCATTATGCCCTCAGCATAGGGCAGCGCAGCCGTAACAATAAATTTTGCCAATCAATCACCGAATAGCGGAAGTCCTTACTTCCTTATAGAAGGTTTATGAATGTTAAGCATTTAAGCTTATTATCGTAGGGGGTAGGATGGACACTCAACTCGAGTCCATAAAGGCTAAGTTCGACGATTTCTTCGACTCCTACTACAAGGACGAGATAGCAGAGATCCTAACCACATTTCCTGATAATAGAAGCCTTCGCGTAGACTCCAAGATCCTGGGCAGGTATGATCCCGAGCTTGCGAACGAGCTCATAGACCGGCCTGACAATGTGATAGAGGCCGCTACGGAATCCCTGAAGCAGAAGCTTCAGGATTACAACAAGGATAATGTAGAGCCCCATGTCAGGTTCTTCGGTCAGACAGTCAACAACCCGATGGTCCAGGACGTCGGGTCAAAATACATAGGCAAGCTCCTGCTTCTCGATGGGCTGATCGTGAAACGTTCCGAGATAAACCCGAAGGTGCACGTTGGCTTCTACAGGTGCACGTACTGCAATGCGACATACAAGCTGCGCATTGACCGCGACGAGATCCCTGAGCTGTGTCCGGAGTGCAAGAGGAAATCGATGAAACAGGATCAGGAAGAGTCACAGTTCATAAACCTTCAGAGAATATCGTTGCAGGACCCGCTTGAAAAGCTCAAGGGCAGTGCACCAACATGGCAGCTAGAAGCGTGGATCGAAGACGACCTCGTGAACACCGTGCTGCCTGGCGACCGGCTAGAGATCACAGGAATTTTACGAATACGCCCTAGAAGGAATCAGCGCGGCAAGCTGGAGAAGAACCTCTACACGATGTTCCTAGACACTGTGTCAGTAGTCCAGAAACAGAGGGAATTCATCGACATCCCGATAAGCGAAGCGGAAGAGCGCGAAATAAAGGAGCTGGCAAAAGACCCGAACATCTTCGAGAACATAGCGAAGTCCATCGTGCCTTCTATATACGGCCACGACGAGATAAAGCAGGCGATAGTGCTGCAGCTGTTCGGCGGAACGCCCGGAAAGATACTCGTTGATGGCGGTGTCATAAGAGGCGACATGCACATCCTGCTCATAGGCGATCCTGGCAGCGCAAAGACAAGGATACTGCAGACTGTCTCCAGCTTAGTCCCTAAAGGAATATACGTCAGTGGCAAATCCGTCACAGGCGGAGGCATGACTGCAGTCGCAGAAAGGGACGAGTTTGCAGAGTATGGGTGGACCCTCAGGGCAGGTGCCTTGGTGCTGGCTAGTGGCGGTATATGCTGCATAGACGAATTCGACAAGATTGATTCCGAAGACAGAAGCTCCTTGCACGAAGCTCTGGAGTCGCAGTCGATAAGCATAGCGAAAGCAGGCATAGTTGCGAGGTTCCTGGCGAAGACCGCAGTCCTTGCCGCTGCCAACCCGCGCTATGGAAGGTTCGACCCCAACATATATCCTGCAGAACAGTTTGACATACCCCCTACGCTGCTCAGCAGATTCGACCTGATATTCCCGATAAAGGACATCCTTGACGACGAACTTGACAGAAACATAGCAAGGCACATACTTACACAGCACACCGCTGCGGGCGCGCAGCTCGCATCTGTCAAGGAATATGCTCAAGTGGAAAGGCCACCTATAGGCACAGAGCTTCTCAGGAAGTACATCGCATACGCCAAGAAAAACATACTGCCGAGGCTTGGTGACGAGGCAGCAAGCAAAATACAGGACTACTATATAGAGCTAAGGAAGATCGGTTCTAGGATGGGCACTGTGCCTATAACCCCCAGGCAAATAGAGGGCCTTGTGCGCATGTCGGAAGCCAGTGCAAAGACCCGTCTCTCACATATGGTGGAAGTCTCGGATGCCGAGAAAGCGATCAAGCTCAGTGAGTTCATGCTCAAGACCCTTGCGATAGACCGCGGAGGGCGCCGTGACGTTGACATACTGCTCACCGGCATGCCAAGGGAGAAGGTCGATAAGATGAACACGGTGCTTGCTGTGATAAGCAAGCTCGAGGCAGAAGAAGGCATGGCGCGCATACCCCGCGTCGTAGAGGAAGCCATCAAGGATGGCATCGATGAGACGACCACGAACAAGTACATAAACGAGCTCGAGCGCAGCGGCGACATCTTCCGGCCGCGATCAGGCGTGGTCAAGTTAGTAAGGCACGACACTGAATAAGCCGTATCCTAAGCTTCGCGTGCAAGTGCAATGTGTGTTGTGATACTGTTCAGTACCAGCCACGATACTTCATAGCCTTCAGGACCCTGTCGACCGCAATCACATATGCCGCATTCCTTGCATTCATCTTTGTGCCCTTCTTTTCATAGGCTTTCTGCGTTTCCATGACGTCTTTGAAAGAGCGCGTCATTATTGTGTCGAGGCGCTTGTAGACCTCGTCTGCAGTCCAGTAATAGCCCTGCATGTTCTGCACCCACTCGAAGTAAGAGACTATCACTCCGCCTGAGTTCACCAAGAAGTCCGGCAGGTTGAAGATCTTCTTCTCCGCAAGTATCCTGTCTGCTTCAGGGGTGACCGGCCCGTTTGCCAGCTCAAGAAGTATCTTCGTGTTTATCCTATCGGCATTGCTGCCTGTTATCTGGTTCTCTATCGCTGCGGGTATCAGCACGTCGACGTCGAGCTCCAACAGTTCCGCGTTCGTTATCTTTTCTCCTTTCCCATATGACTGAACGCTGCCTGCCTTCTGCTTTGCCTCGACGCACTTGTCATAGTCAAGCCCCTGTTTGTTGTATATCCCTCCGGCAGAATCGCTCACCGCGACGACCTTGCTGCCGAACAGCTTTCTGGAAAGTGCGAAGGCGAAGTTGCCTGCGTTGCCGAATCCTTGTATCGCTATCGTGGCATTCTTGAGGTTGATACCTTTCTCCTTTGCCGCCTCTCTGAGGACGTACATGCCTCCCATTGCTGTCGCATCGCCTCTGCCTTGCGAGCCCCATACCTCGATGGGCTTGCCGGTTATCACGCCGAAGCAGTTCTTGCCCATCATCTTGCTGTACTCATCCATCATCCATGCCATGATCTGCGGGGTGGTGTAGACGTCAGGTGCCGGAACATCTATATCCGGGCCTATGAATCTGCCTACCGACCTTATGTAGCTTCGTGACAAGCTCTCCAATTCCTGTTCGTTCATAGTCTTGGTGTCGCAGATAACTCCTCCCTTTGCCCCTCCATAAGGAATATTGGCAAGCGAGCACTTCCACGTCATCCATGCTGCAAGCGCCTTCACTGTATCGATATTCTCTCCAGGATGAAATCGTATTCCTCCCTTTCCTGGGCCCCTTGCATTGTTGTACAGCACCCTGAAACCTGTGAACGTCTTGGTCTTGCCATCTCGCATTCTGACCGGCACGTTCACAGTCACGCTCTGCATGGGCTCTTTCAGCATGGCCAATGCGTCGCTGTCAATGTGCATGATGTCTGCCGTGTCCTCTAATTGTCTTTGCACTATCTTGAAAGGATTAAGTTCCTCTGGCATCGAATCACGAGTAGAGTAAACAAGCGAATATATAAAATACCTGTTGAATTTTTCCTGAATGGTTTGCAAGAAATGCCAATTATGGGCTGAGTTGTGCTTACAGAAAAGCACTGTCGCACGCTCTGAAATACGCCTGCGCTCCGGGCAGTTTCTCTGGAGGCTACGATAATGTGCATCACTTTTTTTGTCTTTGTCAAAAGTCAGTACGGTCTCTCAGAAGAATAAAGAGGTAAAAAATCTTAAACGTCCGCTAAACGTCAATAATGCAATGGGTATTTAAATCTTAGTATAGCTATATGGACGATTTACATGTCCATAAGAATGCAGTTAAAGGCACAATCGGCCATGGAATATCTGATGACCTATGGATGGGCCATTCTGATAATTGCCGTGGTACTAGCGTCCCTGTTCGCGTTGGGAGTGTTCAACTCAGGGGCTTCTCTAAGCACTTCGTGCATACCTCTCGCGGGGTTCACATGCTACGGGCCTGTGTTGCACCAGGGTAACTTGACAATAACCGTAGGTCAGGCTACAGGCAGTGCATGGACGGGCATTACCGCATATTTTGACCCGACAGGTTCAACAGGCTGCGCCTCTACTGCAAACGATTCTATCGCAGACCTTGCATCTGGTGGTTCTGAATCAGCATTATTCGGAGGACTACCCTCATCTATAGGTGCATCCGACAGCGGAACAATATGGGCTAGCTACAACACGCAAACAGTGAACGGCTTGTGCGTGCAGATGGCTTCACTCAGCCTGAAGGCAACCTGAACAGTTGCCTTTCCTTTCTTTCTTTTCCTCTTTTCCTTTTTTATTTCTCATACCCTCACTGTGTGATAGGTTTATCGCGCCAGATTTCGAACTCCAACTGACACTAATCATTTAAACCTTGGCACTGCTATATAACCGATTTACATGTCCGCCAGAATGCAGTTAAAGGCACAATCGGCCATGGAATATCTGATGACCTATGGATGGGCCATTCTGATAATTGCCGTGGTACTAGCGTCCCTGTTCTCGTTGGGAGTGTTCAACTCAGGGGCATCTCTGAGCACAGCGTGCATACCTCTCGCTGGGTTCACGTGCTCCGGTCCGGTGTTGCACAACGGCAATCTGACGATAGTCGAGATAGGTCAGGCCACGGGACAAGCATGGCTACTTACTGGTCTCTATCTCGATCCGACAGGTACGACTGGCTGTGCTTCGGCGGTGAATAGCATACCTCCATCTCCCTTACCTATCGCATCAGGCGGTTCGGGTCCAACAAGGTTTCAAGGACTACCGACAACTGTTGGTGCATCTTTTAGCGGGACATTATGGGCGGGCTACAACACAGCAACAGTGAACGGCTTGTGCGTGCAACTTGCTTCGCTCAGTGTGAAGGCAACTTGAACAGTTGCCTTTCTTTTCCTCTTTCTTTCATTCTTTTATTTCCTTTACTTTTTGATAGCGTCTAGCTCCTTCTTCATAGTGAGGACTTCGACAAGCTCCTTCGCGCTAAGGAGTGGCTTCATAAGCCTGTCAGTGTCATCCATGGCCATCCTAGGGCACGCGGTATTGACGAAGGCATCGAAGCAGCGCATGTTGTTCAGCGCCTCGAAATCAAAGGTGTTCGCCACGACTATCTGCGCATCAAGGCCGCTGTCGTCTATCTTTTTCTTAAGCACTTTCGCAAGGTCCATGTTGAACTGGCCGCTCTTCGTGCTGACCATTATCGCAAAGCTCTTCGCATCAAGCGAGCTCAGGACCTTGCCTCTGCTTTTCTGGCTGTAGATCTTCCTGTATTTGTCGATGCACTCCACTTCCTTGCCGAAAGGATCGACCACAAAGAAAGGCTTCGTTGTCGCAAGGAGTGCGCCAAGCGGATGGAATCTTCCACCACCGAAATATATGTGCGCATCGACTTGTGCGTCTATGTTTGCGGCACTGCCTGCATCACAGCCGAGTATCTGGCCTGGCACCTTCGAAGAACCGTACGGCTTGCCTATGATGACGCGCTTCTCTCTCTTCTCGTAGAAGGTTTTTATCGCATCCAGCTGGTGCACATGCTGGACTGTGGTCACAATGCCAAGTGTCCCGTAGTCCTGGAGATGCTTCATTGAGACTTCAAGCACATCCAACGGTGCGTCTATGCTGTAAGGCACGTACTCTACGTTGAAGTCGACATGCTTGAATTCGTTGTGGCCGAAGTGCACTATCTTGTCTGCGCCGATCTCTTTTGCTTCCGCTACGGCCAGATCGCACGCGCCAAACATAGGAGAAGCGGAGACGAATACCTCATGGCCTTGCTTTTCCAGCGCTTTGGCATGCTCGAGGGCCTTCTGCTTCAGTCCCTCTGGAAACTGCAGAATAATTCGCATCTAATCTTACGACGTTCTTATCTTGTAGGCTCCGGACAGCTTTGACATCGCCCTTATGAAGGCTTTGTGCGCTACAGGGACGTTCTCTTTCTTCGTCTTTATGAGGAATATTGCCTGATTTTTCCTTATCCTTGCTGCAACCGAGACCGGCCTGCCATACGAATGGGCCATACCCTGTGATATTCTGTCAGCGCCTGCACCCACGGCCATTCTGTGCTCTCTTATCACATTGTGCGGATAGACGAGCACTCTGAAGATATAGCCTTCCGGTATCGTTTTTTCCAGGTGCTTGTTTGCGTTCTGCCTTGCCGCTTCAAGTGCGTTAGAGCGCAACTGCACGTCCTGCTGTGATTCAAGCGTCATTTTCACGTCAAAATCAGGGTTCTCCGCGCCCATCTTGAACACATTCAGGCTTGTGTGCGGCCTTGCTCTTATGTAATTCTTCTTGGGCTTTCTGAGAGAGTACCTTGCCCATGCCTGTGAATTCACTCTTCTGCACGTTCTTGCGGGTCTAAGCCTTGCCATAACATCACATACTGTCGAATATACAGAATTCGCGTTATATGGTTTCGCATTAAAGTATAAAAGGCTACGTGTCTCGTGGTACGCCGCCGTATGCTCACATTTTTATAACTTCTATGTGTTACTTGGTTGGTGTTTGCATAGACATAGAAGAAAGCGTTACTGCGCCAGAAAACGGGGAAGAAATCTTCAGGACAAACATAGCTGTTTGTGGTGTTGGTGGCGGAGGGTCCAACACTGTGCAGAGATTGAGCAAGATTGGCGTACACGGTGCAAACCTAGTAGCTGTGAACACTGATGGCAGGCATCTCGGCAGCCTTGACGCAAGCATAAGGCGAATACTTATCGGAGGGACGCTTACGCGCGGCCTCGGAGCCGGGGGCTTCCCAGAGATGGGTGCAAAAGCAGCCGAATATTCCAGGCGCGACATTGAAGCGGCACTGCAGGACAGCAACCTTCTTTTCGTTACTGCCGGCATGGGCGGCGGCACAGGCACAGGCGCTGCGCCTCTTGTGGCCGACATAGCAAAGAGCAACGGCGGCATAGTCATAGGCATCGTAACCTTCCCGTTCATGCTGGAGCGCGTGAGGATAAACATCGCGAGGAAAGGCATCGAAGAGCTGAGAAAGCATGTCGACACGCTGATAGTCATAGACAACCAGCGCCTTGTTGATGTATACCCTAATCTCGCAATCGAACAGGCATTCAAAGTCGCAGATGAGGTCGCCTCAAGGGCCGTTCGCGGCATAACCGAGACGATAAACACGCCAAGCCTGATAAACATCGACTTTGCCGACATAAGGAACATAATGAAGAACGGCGGCATCGCGATGATAAGCGTCGGAGAAGGGCAGGGCAGCAACAAGGTCGAGGATGCCGTTTCAAACGCGCTTAAAAACAAACTGCTCGATGTTGATTACGAAGGCGCTACAGGAATACTGCTGCACATACGTGGCGGAGAGGATATGACGCTTGGCGAGGCAAATGAGGTCGGAAGACGGCTTACCGAGATGTCTGCGCCGAACGCCAATGTCATATGGGGCGCAAGGATAGACCCTGCATACAACGGCAGAATCGAGGTCATATCCATATTCACAGGAGTCAGGAGTCCGCAGATCCTCGGCGAAGCTTCGAAAAAAGAAGAAGGCGGCAGTTCTCTGGGTCTAGAGAGCCTATGACAGTCAGAGTGTGCTGACCTTTGTGGGCTCGTTTCTGTCTTTGTCTTTCTCCAGTTGGTACACTTTTGCAGAGGCTATGTTCTTCAAGTCAGGATCGTGGGTTATTATGAAAATCTGCTCTACGACCTTAGGAAGTGTGCTTCCGAATATCTCGATGATGTTCGATATGCCCCTCTCGTCGATGTTGTGGGTAGGCTCGTCGAGTATGAGCCAGCGCAGGTTCGGAACAGTCACCATCGCCATTGCTATGCGCATTGCAAGGCAGGCGATGCTGCGCTCTCCTCCGCTGGCCATGGCATCGAGCTCTGACCAGGCGCCGCTGCCGGTGGTGCCTGTGCATACTTCAAGCGCATAGTCCTCTTTGGTCGCGTTCAACCGTATTGCAGTGTAGTCCGAATAAGGATAGAGTTCGCGCCACACGTTCTGCATCATGTTATTTATCGACGTGACTAACTGGTTCCTCAAAAGTGCCTCAGTTTCTATCAACGCGTCCTTGAACTTGGTGAGATTGCTTGCCTGTGTGCGTCTTTGCGCTATGTGTGCCTGCATAGCCTCTGCATTCGCTGCCTGCTTGGTCTTGTCTGCAAGCTGCGTGTCTATCTCCGACATGATGCGCGTGCTGCTCTCCAGTTTGGCATTGATGTCTCCAAGCGTGCTGCTCTCCTTCCTGAGCGAATCCTGCACCACGTCGATCTCTTTGTCATCGACTTTCAATGCGCCAAGCTCGGATTCCTTTTTCTCGATCGTGGCTGTGGTCTGTGCGATTTCTTTTTCATATGCAGCCTTTTTCACTATCGCATCCAGCTCCTTCTCGATTTCATGAAGATCCTTGTTTGCCTTCTCTTTCACTTCTTCTGCATTGTCTATGTTTGTTGTGAGTGTCTTCAAACGCTCCTTCGCCTGCACTTCCTGTGTTGCCAGCGATTCGATGTTTGCCTCGACATCCTTGTACCTGTTGATCTTTTCAGAATCATTCCTTGCCGTGTTGTACCACTCTACTGCATCCTTCTCCTTGCGCTTCATATCGGCGAGCTCACCATCGCTCTTCGCTGTCGACGCCTCGAGCGCCTGCAGCGCCGCGCTCTTATTGTCAAGAAGTGCCTTCCTGAATTCCAGATCAAGGTCTCTCTCGCACACAGGGCATTTTGTATGGTCTTTACCGAGCTCTTTTATCCATGACACGAGTTCGGCCCTTCCGGCCTTGAGCGCAGCGTTCCTGCTGACGCACTCTCCCAGCGCACTTTCAATTTTGGCGCACTCTTCCTTCAGTGCCTCTGGCGTGCTCTTCAACCTACTAACAAGCATGTCCTTCTCTTCCTTGCTCTTCCTTTCGGCTCTGAGTGCCGTTCCTGTGCTGCCAATCTTTCCTTCCAGAGTGCTGCACTCGCTCCTTAACTTTCTGAGGTCTGAGTCTGCGGATTCGGTGAGCTTCTTGGATTCCGCAAGTTTCTGCTTCACCAGCTTCTCGTCATTCTCATGAACTACGAGCTTGTCCAGTTGCTCCTTAAGCGTCGATGTTCTGCTTTGCAGTGCGGAGATCTCGTTGACCAACTTCCTTTTTGCATCATGCTCCTCCTTGAGCGCGGAAAGCTCCTTGGTGAGCTGCGCTATGCTGTCCTTTACGCCTTTTGATCCTGCAGCGAGCCTTTCCTGCTCGTCCCTCAGCCTCTGCTTTTCGGCAGAGAGCTTCACGATCTGCCGCTTAAGCTCTTCTGCGTCTATGCCTGAAAGGACCTTCTCTTCATCAATCACCATGCTCTTTATGCTGTTCACCAGCGATATGCAGTTCTCTTCGGCCTTAGCGAAACTGTCGAGGCCTAGCATATGGTCTATCTGCTTTTTGCGTTCGCCCTTTGCAAGCTCCAGGAAGTATGCCAGCTTGTTCTGTTCAGAGTATACTGCTCTTGAGAACGTGTCATAGTCCACTTTCAGCAGGTTCGCTATCTCTTCATTGACCCTCTCTGGCTGGGCCTGCATATAGCTTCCGTTCTTTTCAAGCCTGGCAGTGGTGCCGCCGTTCCTGCTTATGCCTCTCGTTATCGTGTAGCTGTTCCCATCGGCTACGAAGCGGAGTTTTATCTCAGAAGAATTTTCGCGTTCAGGCCTGCTTGAGATGACGTTTTCTATGCTTGTACGTCTGTGCGAGAGTGCCGGGAACGTGCCAAAAAGCGCGAACGAAATAGCATCCATCACAGAGCTCTTGCCTGCGCCCATCACCCCTATGAGCACATTCACGCCGCTCTGGAAGTTCATCACAGTGTGCCTGTGCGTCTTCCAGTTTGTAAGCTCTATGTATTCAATCATGCCGCACCACCCGCGTCATGCACGCCGTACGCGAATGCTTTGTTTGCAAAGTATAAAAGCTAAGGCGCATTCCTGCTCTATGCCGCTTCTCTTACGGCGCGTCAAAAACCGCGAAATCTTCAGATTTCTCTCAAAATGCGTTATAAGAGGCTCTCTTCCAGCACTTCGACTTCTTCAACGCCCTCAACTTCCTTCAGTGATTGCTCTATGTTCGAAGAGCCTGTCTTTTCGTCGTCGAACTTGAAGAGTGCTTTCACTGTCTTTATGCCGAATGCTATGTCTTCCATCTGCATGCCTACTGGCTTGAGCGCGTCTCCTATGTTCTGCATGACCTTTTCGAGCATGCCTTCTTTCGGGTAGATCCTGAAAAGAACTGCTACTGTCGACATCAGGGTCCCTCGAAGCCGCACTTGGTGCATTTGTATATGTTGGATATCTCCCTGCAGTGCACATCACGTATTATGTCCCCTTCTCCGCATTGTGGGCACTTGAATTCGGTGTACTCGCTTGAGAGCCGACCGCACGAGATGCATACCTTTCCTGATAATATTCCCATTGTATCACTGAGTTAATCGCATTGGTTATCTGCGCGACCGTCTTTGACTTCTGTTCCGGCGCGCCATGCTGCGCTGCCCCTTCAAGGATAGCGCAAGCAGCACTATGTTCACTGAAACCAGAACTGCTATTAGTATAAGTACGGCAAGCAATATAAATATCATGTTGCTCAGCCTGGTGACCTCTGCAGTCACTGTGCTGAGGTTTTGCATGCTCCCGCTTGAAGGTGCAAGGCTCTGGTATATTAGCAGCATGTCTGTACCTATGTTTTGGGCGAGCGATGCCGCAGAGTATGCCTGCAGGGCGTACGCGCGCGTCTGCGTAGAATTCGATGCTAATTTTGACTCGTTGATGTAGAATAGTGTTTCTTTCGAGAATTCGGTGGCCCACACCCCGTATGTTGCGTTTCCTGCGAGCAAAGCGCTGGCCGCGCTGGCGATTTGATTGCTTGTCATGTTGTCCGTGTTGGAAGAAACGCCTAGCAGCGCGTAGGCGTAGTCTGCGTCCAATATCGCCACTGGATAGTTGCCTTGCTTGTATGCGAGCTGTGCCGTATTTAGGTACATGCTGGGGCCGTATCCCTGCGCTCTGCTTATCTTTTCCAGCGCAACCGCGTTCAGCAATCGCGAAGGCTGCACCTGCACGTCCGAGCTGCCTGGTTGCTGCGTAGCGTATACCGTGCCTGCTGCCTTGCACCATCCATTGGCCTGTCCTGCGCTGTATATGCTGCTGAGCATATCATCGCTATCCATGTTGGTGATGTTGTACGCTGCTATCGTTGTGTTTATTGTGTAATTTGCCCACAATTGCCTGAGTTCGGCCCCAAGTACGTATTCATAATTGCCGTTTGTCATTGTTGGCGGAACCAGCTCATTGCAGTATTTGCGTGCGCTCAGCAACACCTGCAAACCTCTGCTGATGTTTGCGTCATGGTTGCTGAAATAAAACGCATCTATATAATCTAGGAATGCGATGTTTGATCCAACGTAAAGGTAATTGTGCTGAATCGCCCACTTGCTTTCGTTGAGGACGCTGCTTAGCTGCGCGGCGACTCCTTTGAAATTCGGATCGGAGTTCAGAACCCTTATCTGTTGGGCTGTGTAGTTTAACGTAGAGCTTGCGAGGTGCCTGAATGCGGAAGCGTTGCAGTCTCTGCAGGCAAGCGTAGCATCATGCAATTCATTCGTGTTATAGTTTGTATAGAAGTTGTACTTCGTTTCGTTTGTTGTGCCGCTTATGTTCTTGTTGAACGCGTAGAGCGACGCGCCGCTTATGTTTGAGACTTGCACAAGGGGTATGTTGAAGTTTGCCTGCGCGAGCAGGTACAGCATGTCCTCTTCACTGCCTGCCCCTACGCTAGGTACGAGCATCAGAGACATGCCGTCGCCCGACGCTGCGCCCACCTTATTGTACACTCCTCCGACAACACCTACGTATCCTGTGCTTGATATTGTTCCTGTGATCGTGAAGTCTGGTCTAAGCTGTTTGTGCGATAGCGCCGATATCGCGAGCAATGTCATCGCCGCACCTGCGCTAGGTCCGGAAACATTGGCTCCTGCATCTGTTATGTTGTAGGTAAAATTATAGTTTTGGAAGCTGACGTTGAGATAGCTTGCCGCATAGTGCGCAGCAGCCTGTGCCGATTGTGACGTTGAGTTTCCGATCTCTGCAGGTCCGATCACGTCGACCTTGCCACTGCCGTATGTCACTGTCAGGTTTATCCTGGTCAGCGCGCCAGTGTTGTTGCCGACTATCACTGCGGGCGCGCGTATCGTTGCAACTCCTACTGTTGTTGACCCTACAAGATTAATTAGCAGAAATGCTAATATTGGAATGACTAAAAAGCAGTGACGCATTGAATCAAGCATATTGACCCGCATACGTATAAAAATCTTACCGACGGGCCTTACAACTTGTTCGGGACGAGGTATGGTTTACTCTATTCCCGCGTCTCATTCTAGAAAGTAATATATATTATGTACGATGCAAATATCGATGTGATTATATGCATAGGCCTGCGTCAAGAACTACGGAAGGGCGGACGGATGAATGGACTACTACTATACACAGAGTTGTGTCGGACTGGGCACAAGACTACAAGCAGGAGGCTGATGCTGCCAGAGGACGGGCGCCCGTAGAACGCGCGCGGATAGCAGCACCAACATACGCTAAAGCAGTCTATATGGAAGAGCATAAAGTACGGCTCTACGAGTTGTTAGATTTAAAAGATAAATCAAGGATGTCTCCAACGTTTTTGGCATACGAGCGGTTTGCGGCTCTTTGCGCGGAAGCAGCTCCTCGCTCCCCACAGAATTATGTCACAATGTGCAAGCAGGCAGCGGAAGCGCATTTTGCACTGGCGATTCTCAATCTTTTTGATCCTAATAAGGTCCATGCGGTGACTAATGCAACAACAGAGCTCACAAAAGCATCCGCACTATACCTACGTGCGAGAAATCAACTTACGATAACATATAGAGAGTCAGAGATAGAAAAACTTCCAGAGACAGATATAGCTTCAAAGATAGTAAAACTCGCCTCACTTATGCCCGAGGCACAAATGCCAGAAGCACAATCTGGCTAGGATCTGCCTAGGTGCCTTGGCAGTGTCTAGAAACCTGATGGGCTGCATCGAGTGCGCTCCCTAGTTCGGTATGTTATCTTTTCTATCGCATTTACACAGCACGCCTGAACTACTGCACCGCCCTTTTCTACGCATGTTACAGTTCATTTTCAGAATAAGGTGTAGAACGTCGTATCTTATTTACACACTTCCTATCCACAACCTAGTGCTTGATAGTTATTGACCAAAGTTCGCCGCTTGCCAGCTTCTCAGAGTCTCATGGCTGCAAAATAGATTCCAAGAGCGATGCTTATTCCCAAGAGCAGTAGCGGAATGGCCGGTAGTGCCCTCTTGTAGCGGCGCAGTACCAGCATGTTGAGTGTAATGCCTAGCATGCTGCCCATAACGACCACAAGGCTTGGCGTGAAACTGAGATTTATCTTGTATGCGGCTACAGCCAGCATCAACGGGACTGCCAGATCTCCTGTCCCGAGTGCGGAGCGCGCAGCGACCGGCACCATGTCTTTCTCAGCAAGCTCTTTCATTATGCCTGCGTGTTTCTCCAAAACAGGCTTTTCTTTCCTGTACTCTGCCAGCTCTCTCTTGTTGAGGCTGCTCGCCGGAACGGCCTTCGCTTCGTTCACCATGATCATAAGCGATAAGTTGTTTTCCATGGCAACGTTCGCAAGCGCGACCATGTGCTTGGTGATGAACACCGCAACGAAATCGTACACTGCCAGCAGCACCATGAACACGTATGCCGCAAAGAAGCCAAACGTTATGCCAAGTATCAACCCTACGCCAACACTCGCTATCAGCGCAGTCACGTTCCTGAGGCTAGGGATCTTGTTCTTTGCTATCACCAGGAGCGCGGCGAGCGCAAGCGCAATCACATACGCAGTCGCATTCGTGCCATAGAACAGCGTACCATACGCATCGCCGAATATCGACGCTATGCCTATAAGGAACACATAAAATGCAGGTATGAACACAACAACTGCTTCAAACACCGTGAACAGGCGCTTGCCGCGATAAACCTTAAAAACTAGCAGCATTATGAGCGAAACCACCACGATGTACGCGACATAGAATATCAGATTGTCAGAATATGTCGATATCACCTGTACGCTCTGCACCTGCTGGTACGCTACGCCTGTGAACAGCTGTGTCGCAAGAAGCAGGCCGAAAAACTGGACGATCGTGAACATGGCAAGTATCTGGAGTAGCTGCCTAAGCTCTATAACACGAAGCGGCATTCGAGTCACTCGGATATATCAAACCATGGTGTATGTTACACATTTCTAGATACTGCATACTTAGTGAGCCATTCTATCCAATTCGTGGCTTCTGACTTTGGCAGTACTCCTTTTACAGAGAGCCATGCCTCTCTTGCCAATCCATCTGCCTGTTTTTTGGCATACTCTCCCGCACCATATTTCTTTAATATGGCCACACACTCTTCTATGACCTTTCTGTCGCTAGTGTGCATTCTTAATATTTCTATAAGCCGTTTTTTGTCTTTTTCACTTGCAACTTTCAGCGTGTGTACGACCATGAGAGTGATCTTGCCTTCCTTTATGTCGTCTCCTATCCCTCCCTTGTTTTCTGCAAGGATGCTCTCCGATATATTCAACGCATCGTCTTGGAGCTGGAACGCTATGCCAAGAGCCTTTCCAAACCTGTCCAGCGCCCTCACGGTTCTGTCGTCTGCGCCAGCAACAATGCCCCCAAGCTGAGCAGCCATGCTGAATGTGCAGCCTGTCTTGTTTGCCGCGGTCTGAAGATACTGCTTTTCTGTTATGCTTTCTAGCTCAACACTCTGGTTGTGCCACGCCAGGTCGATTGCCTGACCTAATGCGAGCTTCAGCATCTCTTTGACATACATCGAAACTGCCCTGTTCTTGGTCTTGATTGAAAGCTTCTTGCTGTCTATCAGCGCAACCATCGGGAAGAAGAATAGGAAATCTCCCAGATTAACACCGATGTCCAAACCATATTTGATGTGAACTGCCTCGCTGCCCCTTCTCATGTTGCTACTGTCCTCTATGTCATCGTGAATCAGCGTTCCATTATGTATGACTTCAGGAACTAGGGCGAATTCGACATAGTCGTTGGGGTTCTTGCCGAACGCCTCTATAACTGACAGCATCAGGACTGCGCGCACTCTTTTCCCTCCCATTCCGAGCAAGTAGTTTGCAGGATCGAGTATGCCCTTATCTATCGCCTTGTGATGGTAAACGTACCCGCTTTTTCCAAGCAGGTTCGATATGTACTTGTCAGAAGACTTCACTCTCACCGATTCCTCTAGCTTCTTGTTTACAAGGACTACTCTTTCTTTTAGGTAGTTTATCATGCGTTCATTTTCATCCATGGCATCATTTTACCTTCACGTGCAGATATTAAAGCCCTTTCTGATATATACTTGCTGCTTTGGCTTTCCGGCCGAATAGTGTATAATGCACGGTGTTGGCAGATGCATACACAAACCATATGATCGCATGCCTTCCGCAAAGATATTCGGGGATATTGCTGGCGCATTCAGGGAATTCAACGCTTCCAGGCGCAGGAGAAACTTGGAAAAACTGTTGGCCAGCAGCAAGGAATCAGAGAGCAAGCTCGAAGCGGAAGCGAAAAGGTTCGGAATAGAGCTACGAAGGCCCAAGACCGGCAACTACTACGCGATTCTAGGCATAAAGTACAATGCAGACATCTCTGCTATAAAAGAGGCATACCACGGGCTCGTCAAGAAGTATCATCCTGACGTTAGCAAGGAAGCTGGCGCTGAAGAACGGACAAAAAAGATAAACGAGGCGTATGCTGTGCTGAGGGACAGCAAGCTCAGAGAAGAGTATGACCGCAGCTCATTCAAGGGTGAGAGCTATATCGGAGCTGACGCTGCCAAGTGCATATCCCGAGAGCTGTTTAGGATATACTCCGATGCGCGCGCAAAGGATTTCGATGAATTCAAAGACATAACCTCTGTGCCGTTGCGGCGGGATGTGCTTGCATCAGCAATAGAGGACGTGTGCAACTGGAACTGGAGATTCGATAAAGTCGAGCGTGCGACTTTTGGCAACTTCAAGAGCTATGGAAAGAGGATCAAAAAGCTCTCCGCGATAAACCGCAATATGCTAAAAAGCGAAAAGGAAGAAGCCGCGATCGCAAAGCTCGTGGAGAACGGCAAGATGTTGGACGAACTTGTGCAGGTGTGGGACAAGGTAGAGAAGGGCATATCTGTCGTTACGAAAAAGGTCAGGGAGGACATAGGTCGCCAGGAAAACGCAGTGGCAAAAAAACTGCGGTCTTTCGTATGATTCGTCTAGCTGCTTCTGGCTCACGTATTCCTCAGACCTACAGTACTTTAAGTTACGTTTACGCTCACATGAGTCAGGTCTTATCGCCAACCGGTGTTCAGAGTGAACTTTTCAATTTGAATGTTTTTGGGCCGAACACTTTAATGCCCGTAGCGGTCCTCCAGAGTTTAGAGGCCCTTTTGCCCACAACGCACACTTTCTCCCCTTTATAGATTTTGCTGTTGTGCACCCCTATCAGTTCGTTCAAGTCTATTGTTATTATAGAATCCGGCGGTGCTATGACCATCCTACCATCCAACCAGCACGCAATATTCTCATTCTGGACATAGACCTTGAGTTGTTTGCCATTATTGCCCTGGATTGTGTAGTGTCCTTCCAGAAATCGCGCAGATCTGCTTAATGAAACGTCAGACACAGTGCCTTCTATGACAACTCTTCCTTTTATGCGCGTTACTAAAGGCGATACATCTTTTTCTAGCTTCTTCCGATTTTCTCTTATGAACTTTCCAGTTTCCAATGAACGCTTGAAGATACCAAGAGTCAACGCTTTCTTCGCATCTGCTACGCTTACAGAATGATCTACTACGCCTACTGAGCCCTTTGATTTGGCTGCAAGCTTCGTTACCTCATTTTCTGCATCGTCGAAGTTGCCATCCTTCAGAATAATTCTCTCATTATCCGAGTTTACGGCACACAGTGGAAGGGATTTTTTTCCGAGCACATTGAAGTTATCGATTTGGATCAGGGGCACTGCCCTCCCTCCAGTAGCATCACCATCCACTACCGGAAGTCGCATACTGCTTGCCAATAAAAACACTCGTGCGTCTATGTTGGTTTCGCCTGCAAATATTGCTGACATTTTTTTATTTACGAGCGACTCTATCTCTTCCATCGCGCTCCTTAGCACGAGCGTAATATCTGTGCCTGTGTTTGCAGTTGCTCCGACACTATATGCCGTACAGATATAATCACTATCCTTCAGCTCGTCTATCGAAATAAGCTTTGGCTTGGCGTTGCCTTTCAACCCCTGCAGCAGCTTTCGTTGCAAAGATAACTCAGTGCCGCCGCCCGTGGAATATATTGAAGAGCCAACTATCATATCTGCCAGAATGTCGTTTGTCAAACGGATTTTCATGCTAGTCTTCTCCTTTCCTCAACAGCGCCTGGTAGGCTGAAGGATCCTTCAAGACTGTTTCTGATTGTGAAGGGCCATCCAGGACTACTTCTACACCGTAAAGCACAGACAGCTTATTTATTACCTCACGTATCTCGGATGGATCGGTAACATCCACATCAGAACGATATAACCTTGGGTTATACTTCAGATTATTCCCTCCATCATCTGTGATTGTCGCAACAGACGGATGGCTGTATATTGCTGCCATCTTCAGCTTTTTCTCAACATTCATCTCAGCTAGAATCTTCTTGGACAGGGATGCTGCATCGGTTAATAGTCGCTGTTCATCATAAGTCTCAACTGCAAGACCTAATTTGTCACCAGTGCCTATCTCCATATATGGGATCGTCCAGCTTACGTCGGCAAGCGCAATCCATGGAGATTTGCCCGCCATAATCGTCTCTTTCACTGCAGCGGAGCGCCATATGCTGTCGTTGTCGCCATCGGCAAGTATATCTAATGCCTCATCTATGTCTGGTTGCTTGCACTCCTCGACACTATTGGCTATGTAATCACCCAACTTCGCAAGAGGATCCCAGTGAACAAAGTTTACCTCGCTATTCACTTTGCATATGGTATTCACAAGCATGCTCTCAACAGTGGCATGCCTCTCATCCACGCACTTGAACCACTCTGAAGCCTGTTCCTTACTCATGTAGCCGTCTTTCACTGCATCCAAAATGTAGAAGTAGTATTCAACACGAGGTATGCTGAAGTGCACAGAGACCTTGTTGTTGTCTGCAATATCAAGTATAAGAGATGCTAACTGGGCAACGCTTACTAGCTCGTAAAGGGACGGATTCTTATTAACTTCAATGTGCGATACTCTTTTTGTTATTGGCGAAGATGAAAGCACCAGGGATTCTGTCTCATCATCCTCAGTAATTGCGGAGGCCATGCATTTACTGAATAGGCACAATCCTGTAACTAGCGGGATTTCCCCTTCGTTATTTTCATATGCAGCAGCCTTTGGTTTGCCTATTGTGCGCGCAAGAAGATACTGTTTGACAGGATTTTCTGTTCCAGGCACTGTGATATTCACGCCCCTAAAGACGTCTTGCCTGGAAGGATACACTATGCTGTCGCCGTCCAATGGCTCTGCTGCCAACCATCCCTTTTCAACAAGAATACCCAAGGTTTTTGCTTTTTCATTCTGTAAATCCCACTGCTGGGCCGTGCGCCTTCCTTTCCACGAACTCGATTCGAAATTTACACCTACAGGCATCTCAAAGCATATTTTTTCTGAAATAATAGTGCTCAGATCTGATGCGGATCCTGTCCTTAGTAGCGAATGCGGTTGAATGTTATTGGTTTGGAAGTCCTTATTGTCGAATTGCATATTTTCACTGATAACTAAGTTGCGCTAATCTAATCCTTTTAGCACTCAATCTGCATATTCATTTCTCGTCAAATTATATTTTGCACGATGAAGTATATTAGCATTATTATACAAATGATACATATTGCCCTATATTTGTCTCAAATGTAACAAATGGCATAATTTCGAGGGTGAATTCCAGAAGAATTTCTTAACTGTGAGTACTGAATATGGTAAAAACGCTGTAGTGTTTGACACCCTCTCGACTCATCTTCAGTATCTTTCTGTGCTGGAACGGTTCTATAAGCATGGCGCTGGAGGTGAACACCGACGCTAAATCGCCGTGCCCTGACGCTATCGCACTATGACAGTCTGTATCTTGCTATGCTCTCTTGAGCTTCATGATGCTGCAGGCTGCTGTTGTGTCTGCGCAAGCGAACGCACGTGCTGGGCGTGAAGGAGAGTTAAAAGCAAACAATTAATATCTTTAAGAGTCGCTATGTAATCATGGTGTTCTCAAAGCAGCAGACGGTCATGCTAAAGAAGCTCAGCCAGATAGAAGTTGAGATCCAGAAGCTTAAGGCCATGGTCTTGTCTACGGTTAAACCCACTAAGAGGGATATCAAGGCAATGGAAGCGGGGAAGAAGGAGATATCAAAAGGCAAGTGGGTAAGTGGAAGGGATTTGACAGCTAAGATGGGCTGATCTTTTGTATCTGATAAAAGTCGCCAAAAGGGCTGAGAAGTCTGTATTGAAGATGCCTTCTCATTATCAGAAACGTGTGAAGGCGTTGCTGAAGGCCCTTGAAGAAGATGCCGTTCCTACAGAGCTATACGACATCAAGAAGTTGGAAGGAAGGGAGGGCGAATATAGGGTGCGGATAGGAGACATACGCATACTCTATGCAGTTTTCTGGAATTCTGAGAGCATAGAGATAACAGACATATCGTGGCGTGGCCAAGCTTATAAGTAAATTTGGAACTCCATCTGACCTAGCCGAATACTATCATCAGATATTGTTAAGCATGGCGCTGGAGGTGAACACCGACGCTAAATCGCCGTGCCCTGACGCTATCGCACTATGACGGTCTGTATCGTGCCATGCTTTTTTGAGCTTCATGGTGCTGTTGTTGCTGTTGCGCCTGCGTAAGCGAAGCGCACGTACTGGGCGGACGGAGGTAGGTTACATTTTCACAAGTTTTCGCAAATAAATTGCTCAAAAACAAAGCGCATAAGTATCTGGAAATGTGCTAATATTTACTTAGTGGATTTAATGACAAGCACTCAGAAAACATTTGTAGAGCGACCTTCAAAGATGCCGGAATCTTTTACTGAAGTATCGCGGCCGCTTGAGCTGCACACCAGCGAACATAGTGGTGGTGTGGTGTTAGATACCTTGGACGCTGTAGACGCGGCATTAAGAAAGTTTGAAACCGGAACACTGGCTGGTTCTGAGAAGCCTACAGAGAAATTGTTTGACGAAACTGTTAAAGAACATGGCATTATGGGTTTGGCAGTGGCGATGTTAGGTGCAGATGCTAATGCAAGAAACAAACCTAGTCTCACATCAATGATCATGGAAAAGGCGCGTAAGGCAGAAAACGATGGGAGCCCCCGGCTGTTCGACGGTGGGTTTGAATATGAAGCATTAGGGACAAGCTTCTTCAAGACAAGTATTAATATCACCAAATGCGACGAAAAATACGTGCTTGGCATAAATCAAGCATACGTAGGAAATGAAGTGGAGGCTGAGGTGAGCACGTCTATGGATACTCACGCTGCTTTGTATAGTGCAATCGTTTATGTAACATACACAAATGTAGATTCGCTTTGGTTCAACATAGATCTTACGCCTTATGCGCAAATATTCGAGACATTCAATACTACGTTAGAGTATAATACATTGCAGCCCCCTCCGTCATTCACGTATAATGGCCGAATCTTCGAAGTATCATTCAAAATTAATTCAGTAGGGTCCAACTATGATTTAAAAGGTGGTTCAGACTCACACACTCGTTATACTCCTCTATTAGTAACAAAGGATATGCTGATGTCCGGAGCCACTGAATGGGGATCAAGATACTACTGGGATAGTGCTGATAAGCAAGTTACCATACCCGACGGATTTGTTGTAGCGGGTCAGCCAGTATTGAGAATGGAAATAAGACTGCCTAATAACCGCAATAACAGTTACGGTCCAATCGCAGTGGAGCAAGAAGATATCGATGCGACGATAGCTGCAAGAGACGCACTGGCAGATAAACTAAAAGAAATACTGCGAATATAAGGTATGTGTAGGCGTATAGTGTCGTATCGGGCAGGCCCATTTTGTGGCTCTGCCAACGCCTTCTTCAAACTTGCTAGCTGGCTTCCGAAGGCATAGTATATGTTATTGTAGCGCTCATTGTCGTCTTTGCTAATGTAGTGCATGGGTGGTGTCGTACCGATGTGCCTGCTCTCCGAAACTCACTTGGAACTCCACCTGACCTAGCCGGATACTGTCATTGTTAAGCATGAGCGCTGGAGGTGGGAATCGAACCCACGGAGGCCCTATACGGGCCAAACAGCTTAGCGGGCTGCCGCCCTTTAGTGAGCTTCAGGTTGCTACGTGCCTCCTAAGAGTTTACCACTAGGCGACTCCAGCATGTGTATTGGTTTGTGCTGCAATGCTTTTAAATGTGGCAGAAGCTGGCATTGCACAGCCTAACGCATGCAAAGTGCTGCACATCTGCTTAGTCCTGTATCTTAAGAGCATGGCAAAATTGTGTTTAAGGTTGCTCCTTCCGGCCTGGCCTGGTTCGCATAATATGCCATCACCTAAGGCAGAACCTCAACGCTTAAGTACAGTTCTGCAAGCGCACGGATGCACGCTGTCAGCATTGGCCCGCCAAAAGGGATTTGCGGATGGGAGACCCTTGGCTTCCCGCCTATCTGCCACATATATGCTGTGCATCTCAAATTATAAAAGCCTAGCTAGGGAGCATCAGCCACTGTGAGTTTGAATGATACTAAGCCTATGTGTGAGCAGTCGGTTCTGGCCTTACTACATCTCCCGTTTGGAGTGGGATGCCGAGATTCTTTCCTAGCTCAAGAACAGCAGAGCCATTTGCGCAGATAATATTAGTGCTGTACGGTATTCCATCGTATGTGTATGTCACTGTTCCGTTCTCAGAAATCCATGCCTGAATCAGTTCTTCTGGAGTGTTCTTCATCCAGAAGCATTGGTTGGCGGTGTAGCCAAAAGAGAATAGCTCACCTACGATATCGTTAGCGCATAATGTCGGGTTATGTGTGCAATTATGGAATGTGTAGTTCATCAGGCCTTCTGTCAATTGAGGTGGTGTTGTTGCATGGAATACACTGTAGTGCTGCTCCCCGTTTTTGTTAAGTATGGTTATCTGGATAGTTGGCGCAGGACCGGAAAACAGCAGACCCTGCATGTGAAGCGACACTATGACCGCAGCAGAAACAATCATCACGCACAAAATTATGGCCGCAGCTCTTGCCTTTTTCCCTGATGGCATTTGCGTTCTGGCTTCTGCCGTTTTGTTCATATCCTGCCCCTTGATTCCCCTGTGTCGACGCCGCTCGCTATGAGATGAGCTATGCGCAGCATCTCATAGCTCTGCCCTGCAAAGGCTTTGAGCTCGTACTTCTTCAGCAGGCATTGGATGTGGAAGCCTTCAACTCGCTCCGGCTTCCTTCTGGCCTGTGCCCTCACCAGCGCTATCCTCTCATTTGGATCGATTCCGTTCTTTTTTGCGAATGCGTTCAGCGCGTAGATTAGCTTTTTAGGATCGGGCCTCGCTCTGGTGAACACTATTGTTTCGACTCCAAGCTCTTTCTCCAGTCTCTGGACGTCTATGACGTTCAGCCCTGCTATTGCGACCCCGTTGAGCGCGATGATCCTTATCTGCTCCTTGAATCTAGTCTTTGATATCATTCTGATTATGTTCTGTGTGGCGTCATCGCCGTTCACTGTGATGCTGCCAGAGAGTATGCCCTCTATTTTATTATCTCTGGCCACTACGCCAACAAGAATAGTGCGCTTCCTTTCCTGTATCGGGCCTGTTGCTATTGCGATAAGTCTTGATCCGCTCTTCATGCTATTTCTTCTTTGAGAGCTGGTCCTTAAGATCCTCGAACTCTTTGTCTAGCTTCTCTATCGCTTTGGCCAGGTCGCTCTTCGCGCTTTTCTTGCTTTTTATCACAAGCAAAGGCTTTCCCGTCTCGGGATGGTCCTTCGTCACGCCGGCGAACTCGACGCCGTCGTTCTCGCGCAGCTCTGCTGCTAGCAGGTCAGGAATCGTAAGGTCCCCGTTCTCAAACTCTAGCTGAAGTTCCTTCGTTTCGTTCTTGATAAACTTCGCCATCGCATCACACAAACATTTTTCTTATCTCTTCTGGCTTGCCGTAGTGGCTGCTGACCTTCCTGCGCTCCCTGTGCTTGCACACCTCGCATTCGAGCAGTCCCATGTCCGCAAGCATCATCTCGCCGCCGCAGATCTCGCAGTTTGAATGCGCCACGCCTGCTTCAGGCGCCTGTATGTTAAGCGTATAAGCGTCTTTGTCGTTGTATGCCACAATCGCTATCATCGTGTCGCCAACCTTGCACGGCTTCTCCTCCTCGAATTGAGGCCTGCGCATTGGGGGACCCCTCTGCATCCTGTCGTGCCTGAAGTCCGGCCGTCTGGGCTTCGGCAGCACTATCTTCCCATCCTTAAGTGCGACGAACTCCTTGTTCCCGGACCTTATGGTATCGAGCTTTATGAATATGACGCTCTTCATGTAGTCTGTGACGCTGCCGACTACGATCATGCCTTTGTCTATCTCGTGCAGTTCTCTTGCAATCGGCGTTACTTCTATGCTGCCGTTATTCATCACAACTCTGCCGAGAAGCCTTGAATATATGCTGCTGTTCTCCACGTATGTGTTGCTGCCGTGCATGTACTCCTCTTCCGCAGCAAGCCTTTCTCCTGGAACCACTATGTCGTTCTCTTTCATGCTATCATTTCTTTATCTCTGAAATGTTCTTCATCCTGTTCATGCTCTTGAGCGCATCGTAGACTGCTATCATCGTGTTGTACTTGGCCTTTGTCCTGCCCCTTGAGAAGCTCCACGCGTCTTTCACGCCAGCCAATGTCAGGAGCTTCCTGACAGGCGCGCTTGCGACTATGCCTACGCCTCTTGGTGCCGGCTTGAGCATCACCTCGACGCTTCCACACCTGCCCTCTATCTTGAACGGCATGCTGTGTTTTGTGCCGCACATGCACTGCCATGATCCGCAACCCAGCATAACGGGAATGATGTGTCTCTTAGCGCTTATCACTGCGCTTGTGATCGCTGCCTTGACTTCTATGTCCTTGCCTGCGCCCACTCCGACGTGGCCGTTGCCATCTCCGACTATCACTGTTGCCCTGAACTTCTGCTTCCTGCCGTTCCTTGTCGCACGCTGCGTGCTCGCTATCTCTATGACTTCGCTTTCCATCTTTGGCAGAAGCGCATCGATCATGGCTGGCTCCTGTATGGGCTTGCCCATGTGGAATATCTCCTCAACGCTGGTTATCTTGTGCGACTTGACGTCTCGCCCAAGTTGCGTCTTCGGCTCCCAGGCCTCAATGTTGAACGTCTCTCTTTCGCGCTCTCTGTAGTCTCTTTTTTTGAACGGCAATCAATCACTCGATATTTTCTTCTTTACAATCTCAAACACTTCACTGATCTTTGCGACATCGAAGCCGGATTTGGAATAGAGCGAGAACTGCGCTCCCTTTGGCTTCGCAGCTGCATAGCGTGCGATGTGCGCGCCGTTTATCCTGTTCGGGTCGAATTCCGAATTGAACTTAACGGCCATGCCGCCATCCTTCGAGCCCTTCGCAGCAGCAAACTCTACAGAGCCCTGTACGGGCCTGAAAAGCCCTATGTCTAGTATGCTTCCTTTCTCTGCAAGCTTCTTGGCCTTTTTCGCAAGCAGCATGCCTGTGAGGTATGCTGTCGGTATGTTGCACCTCGGCTCCCAGCCTAGCGTCTTGAGCTCCTTCGAGCTTGCGCTTGCAAGGACTACGTCGCCGTTCTCCTTGTAGCCGATCAGCTGGACAAGCACCTGCCTGTTGCTTCTCCTGACCACTACTCTGGGCATGCCGCTCTTAAGCATAGCTATCCGCTTCGCGTAGTTCGTGCTTGCGTTGCTCCTTCTGGCTCTTATGATTCTCATCAAATATGCCTCAGTTTCTCGTACTTCTCATCAGAGAGCTCGATTCCAGTGCTCTTTATCTTGGTGAGCAGCGATACCTTGCTGTTGAATGTGCCGCCGCTTACGAGCGCGTAGAGCTTCTTGAACTGCTCGTTGTTTATGGTCTTCTCCTCTTTGAGCATCTTGAGCAGGCGCCTCTGGGCCCTGACCCTTTTCTTGTGGTCCATGTTGCCCATCCTTGACTTCGCGCTTCCTCTCCTTCTGCCTGCGCCACGGCCTCTGCCTTCCTTTCTCTTTTCCCTGAGCTTTTTGCCGTACAGGCTTAAGTTGTGCTTTTCTTTCTCGGCGTATACCTTTCCATCCTTTACAAGCGCACGCACATCGTCCCTTGTAAGCACGTTCTTAACGTCTTCCATTGCGCTCGGCTTTATCCTGATGTTGCTCTGGCCTCTGCCCATGATCTGGCCGGCCATCCTTCTTACGAGTTTCACTTTACCCATTTGTACACACCATTCGTGACGCGCAGGCTGTGCTGCGTGGCAAACTTCGTCATCTCTAAGCGCTTCTTTGTTGCTACCCTGCTTGCGATCGTCGCAACAACCTCTTCCTTCATGTCTTTTCTTTCAACAAGGGCCTGCAGATCCTTCATGTTGTGGACGAGCATTGCTCTCGTGTTGTCGCTTTTCAGGCCGCGCAGCTGCGCCGGGTTTCTGTAGCCTATGCTTGGAGATGCGCCCATGTGCGCCTTCTTGATGCGCTTCTTGTTGTCTATTCCGCGCTGCTTGCGCCATCTGGCCTTTACGCGTCCTCTGCCATATGTTCCGAAGTTCGGAATGTTAAACTTTGGATGTTGTTTCTTCTGCACAATAATCACTCAATCTCGTAGTACACGCCGTCCTGGAACGCCCTGTCGTCCTTCTTGCGTATCTTGCACGAAAGCTTTATGTTTGCCGCGGTCTGCGACACAGCGTCCTTGCTTATGCCGTACACCCTGACGTCCTGCCCCTTCGCCTCTACCTTCGAATTTGTGCGTATGTTGGCAACGCGCGGGCTGCGCTCTCCTATAAGGTTGTTTACCAGCACCTTGTCCCCCCTGATCTCTATGCTCATCGGGAAGTGGGCGAAGACCGCTTTCATCTTTATCTCGAAGTTCTTGGTCACGCCGAGCATGTCGTTCTGTATCTCCTTCGCCATTGACATCTCCGCCTCCATCGCTTTCTTCGCGAGCTTTTCGTTCTTGACGGGCTCTATCACGACCGTGTTGTCCTTCTTCGAAACTGTCAGAAACTTGGAGTTGGCAGATCTGGTGTTTGTGCCCAAGCTGCCCTTTGTTGTGATCACGTTGTCATTGACTTCGACGGTCACGCCGGTTGGTATTTGTATGATCATGCTCTCATCAATATACGTACGCCAGCAGCCTGCCTCCTGTGCTGTTCTCCTTGGCCTGCCTGTTTGTCATTATGCCTTTCGGCGTTGACAGTATCAGCACACCGAAGTTCTCGCTGGGTATGTACCTCATCTCATATTTCTGTATTTCTACGCACTGAACGGCATAGCGCGGCTTTATGACGCCGATGTTGTTTATCTTGTTGGCCAGCTTTATCCGCAGCATCTTGAATTTCTTATCGACAAACTCCTCGTAGCCGTCTATGTACGCCTCACGCTTGAGCAGGTCAAGCACTGTCCGCATGAGTTTCGTCGAGTCTATGACGCACTCGCCCCTGCCTATGCGCTCGTTAGTCTTTATCTTGTTTATTGCATCAGCAAACTTGTCCATAGCATCAACCGTATTTTTCAAAGCCTAGCCCTTTGGCCACTTCACGGAAGCATCTTCTGCAGATCTGCAGGCCATGCGCCCTTATGAGACCTCTCGCTGTGCCGCAGAACCTGCACTTCCTGGCGTCTCTGCCCTTGAATTTCTCTTCTTGTCTAACCTTCATGGACTCCCTGCGCTGCCTGCTTCGGTCGTGGTGCAGCTCACGTTGAATTCCTTCTTTATGTACTCTCGCAGCTCATCAGCATTTATGATCTTGTGGTACTTTGGCACCCTGCCGCTGTGCCTCTTCTTCAATTCCACGCGCAGACCTGCACGCCTGAACGCAATGTTGACGTTCATGCCCATCATGCCGATCTTAGGATCGTACTTGATTCCTGAAATGTCTATGTATTCCTTTATTCCAAAGCTTATGCTATTGTTCGTGACCGCCCTTGTGCCTAGCGTGTCGTTGACCGCGTCGAACAGCCTTATCGCAAGCGCCTTGGCATCTTGGCCTCTTAGCGTTACAAAAGTGCCTATCTTCTGGCCCTTCGAGGTCTTGTAGCCTGGTATGCGCTTCTTTGAAATCTCGTCGGCAGGCTTCCTTGCTGTTATCAGCTCCAGAAGCTTGCGCGCATTCGCGTGCTGCTGCTGGTCTACGCCCGTGCCTATGTTGACCACTACCTTGTCAAGCCTTATTGCACGCATTGGATTGTCTTCCAAATAATCACTTGATGACCATTATGTTCCTTACCGGCGTCTGGAATGTGCTGCCGTCCGTCTGCGCAATTATCACTGCGCTTGCCCTGTTCATGCCGCCTTTCACGAGTTCTTTGATCGTGCCATGCGCACCGACGTGCGCGCCGTCTATGACCCTGCACTGGGCGCCTTCGCCCATCTTCAATTGCGATACTATCTTTCTTGAATGGTCTACCTGGATCGAATCGCTGACGTTTATTTCTGCATTGCCCGCTATCACGCTACCGTCGTGCAGTCTCAGCATCAGGACTCCTTTCTTGATCTTGTACTTTCCGAGGACTTTGTAAGTGTTAGAGCTCTCCGCCTTTTCCATCTGCACAGGCACCATGTGGCCCTGTCTGTTTATGTCTATCTTGTAGCGCTTGCCTTCCGTTGTTATCTCAACCACGTCGTTAAGGCCGACAGCATACTTGCTGTCTGTTATTGTCTTTCCGTTGACCAGAATGCTTCTGGCGACCAGCATACGCTTTGCTTCGCCCATGCTCTTCGCAACTGCAGTCTTCTCAAGCACCAGTGCCAGAGATGCTGCCCTTTCCAGTGTGTGCCTGCCCGCATGAGGCTTCGCGACATACTTGCACTCCTTTCTGTGCACGCCGAAAAACTTTGGCGCATTCAGGCTTTTCATGTGTCTTGAGTTTCCTTTCTTCCCCATCAATATCACTTCTTGGAAGCTGCCTCTTTCGACGCCGCTTTCGTTGTCGTGTCGGTGCCCTGTGCAGGCATGAGCTTCTTTACGCGAAGCTTATCATCGAGATTGAGCTCCGTGATATAAACGTTGTTTGCGCTGATCGGTATCCCATACTCCTTTCCGCGCGCGTTCTTCCTTGTTACAGAGTTTATCGTAATCTTGCTTGTGCGCAGGTTAACGTTTGTGACCTTGCCGCTCTTTCCTTTGTTGCTTCCTGCCATGACCTTCACTGTGTCCCCTCTACGCACCTGCGTGCTATTCTTCTTTATCCCCAGTTTCTGCTTCGTAGCTTTGTCTATGTGTGCATGCACAAAGCCGCGCCTCGCGTGAAGCGGTGCAGTGAATCTGAATAATCTTTGTTTTCTAGCCTGTCCTCCAACCATTCATACCACTCTTGATGCTATGCCTGCAAGCTTGATGTAGCGCTCCACGACCTCCCTTGCCATCGCTCCCTTGATCTCAGTGCCTACTGCTATATCTGCATCAGTCACAAGGACGCCTGCATTGTCCTCGAATCTGACGCGAATGCCATTGGGCCTTCTTATCGTCTGCCTCTGTCTTATTATGACCGCACGCACTTTCTTCTTGACCATCTGGGGTGTGCCTGTCTTCACACTTGCAATTATAATATCCCCTACACCTGCCTTTGGCATTCTTCCTTTCCTTGCCGCGCTCCTTCCGATCACGCCTATGAGCATGAGTGTGTGCGCTCCGCTGTTGTCTGCGCACGTTATTGTGCTGGTTGGCACCAACCCTTTAGTTATTTTTGAAGAAAGTGATTTCATTGGCTCGCCTTTTTGACTATCTCCGTAACGACAAACGATTTCATCTTGCTCAACCTTCTAGTGCCTGCTATGCGCACGGTGTCCCCTGTCTTTGCTCCTATGCACTCAGGGCTGTACGCCGCTATCCTTGAAGTTCTTCTGAGCGAACGCTCGTACTTGTGCAGGTATATGGTGTAAGACCTTTCAATCACAGCGGTCTTCTTGGCCTTATCGCTGACAACTATGCCTTCCAGCACCATACCGTGCGTTTTTAGCTGCCCATGGATAGGGCACTTCACATCGTTACATTCCATTTCTGCACCTATAATTTCCTCTTTTTGTAGTACTTCATGCTTTTCTCGATGCGCTCGTGGGGCCTGAAGTCTATCTCTTCGCCGCCTACCACAAAGCTCTGCCCATTGTGGCGGAACTTAAACACGCAGCTCTTTTTGACGATTTTCTTCGTCACACCGTCGCAATTGATAAGCAGCAGATTCTTTGTTTCGTTTATAACTCTGCCTTTGACGCCTATCTGTGAGCGATCGCTGCAGTTCACGACTTCTGCATCTAAGCCGATGAGCTCATGCAATACTATGCTCTTGTTATTGTAGCTCATAGATTTAAACCTTTGCGCTATCCGGTTTTACTCTAAACTCTGCTCAAAACGCACTGCCTACCAAACAGTTTTCACAATTATTAAGCATTTATGCCTTTGCTATTTGAATCGCAGTTGCCAAACGATAAAAATATATATCTCCAGGCGCGGATTAGATTTGTGATAGAATGCCTTCCGGATCGAAAACAAAGGATGACGTCAGAACCTATTTAGTGTATTTATATCCAAATGAGTCCACTCTATTTGACCCGGCGTCTCAAGGGGTTTGCGCCCCGAAGAAGGTATACGAAAGGGATGTGAACGCTGCTCTCAAGAATATGCCTGGAGATGCGATAGGGTTTAGGTTTTTCGATGCAGTAGAGCCAGAAACAGGGAAGCTTTTTCCTAGCGCCTTCAATATTTCTGGCAGTTATTATGTTGGCGAGGCGATGTCCTTAAAACAAGCAATGGAAGCCCTGCCCTTTAAGACTGCGACAACTAAGCCGCTATTTGCAGCAGCCCGCATGATTGCTGATGGTGCAAACGAAGAGGACAAAGTCGTATTGACAAGAGGGAATGGCCTGTATGTCCTTACGGAGTGCGATACAGTTCTTGAAGCTCCATCCAAAAGAGACGTGCACGCGACCAATGAGACGCAGCAATACAAGGAGTGCTTCATGCGCGGAGACGACAGGTGAGCGCGCCTTATCTTAATGAGTTCTGTGATGTCCTTTGGCCCGGGTCGACTACTATTGAGCTATTTTGTAATTAATTGGCATCTGTGCCTTCGTTTGTTAAAACCGGCAACTGTCGAATGGCAAAAATATCTATATATCTCACAATATCTCACAACCTATTATTATGCCCGTGGTACGGATGCCTTCAGAAACAAAAACAAAAAATGAAGTTAAAACCTACATAGAATATCTTTATCCGGTTTGCCTCAGTCTAGAGCCAGGTGCTCCGAAAGAGGTGGTCGGAAGGGATGTACAATGGGCTCTGAATAACCTGCCCACAAATGCGGTAGGTTTCAGGTTCTTTGATGCGAAGAGTCAGGATAAATCCGAGGCACGAATGTCCATAGGAAAAAGAATCAACAATTCCGGCACATATTATGCGGGCAAGATAATGACCTTGGGCCAAATAACAACAAAATTAAAGAACTTGGACCCCGAGATACTCGCGAAGCCTGGCAGCATCCGAGACATGATACCAAACATGGTGCATAACGGCGTTAAACATGTCGTGCTTACCAGATGCGGCACCGTGTGCGCGTTCACCGAAAAAGATACTGCGTTCGCGAGCCTGTATTGCGAGGATGCGCAAACCATAGATGCGCAATCCAATAAGGGCCTTATCCGTAAGGGCCGCAACTAAAGAGGCATCTGTTTATCTTATCGTTACCCTGTCTGAGACTCCAGTTATCCTATCGACATCGTAGCGCAGAACGCTGCCGTACTCTGTCTTCACGAATATGATTCCGTGCTTTGGATCGACGTTCGTTATCTTGCCTATGCGCGCGCCTATCTCGTTGATGACTGCTTTGTCCTTCATCTTCGCTTTCCTCAGTGCGCTCACGCGCAGGAACGTGCTGAAAGCAGAGACGCCGTAGCCTGCCGCTATTCCTGCCGCTCCGAAGAGCAGGAATTCCCAGAAGTACAACTGGCCGACTATCCATGCTGATGCCAGGCCCATGAGCGCAACAGCGACTATCGTGTAGCCTATGTAGGCTCCTTGTGTTATGGCTCTGTATCGCATGCGTTTGTTGCGCAGGTCTATGACCCTGCCGACAAGGTAGAGCACAAGGCTCACAGGGAACAGTATCAGGAATCCTTCCACAAAGCTTGCGCCGGTGACCAGCCCGTTCGTAGTGGTTGCTGCCGCATTGGCGTACGACCCGTAAGCCACAATAAGGCTGATAACGAAGAACAGCATCGCTCCGACATAGAACACGAAGCTGAGCCTCTCCACGCTGAACCCGAGGCCTCTGAACGACTCAGACAGCGCGTCCATCAGGCCGAAGCCTTGGAATATCAAGTATATGCCGATGAGCGCCACTGGAAACTCCCATCCTAGTTTCAGGTAATAGCTAAGTGCGAATAGCAAAAGGAGAATCGCAGGTATGCCGAACACGATCCTCGCGTAGTGCGGCTCCTTGAGTTTTTCAAGCACGGTGAAGTATGTGTTCTCCAATTGCTCTGCCTGCTTCATGCGCACCAGGTCTACGCTGTTTAGCTTTATCCTGTTCTTGAGCAGCGGCACTACTCTCGAGTCGCTGGTGCCGTCCGTCACAAGCACACAGACATCGCTCTTCAGCCTGTCGATCACCGTATCTATCTGCCTTGAGAGCTCCCTGTCCGCAACATAGCCCTCCTTTTCTGCTCCGGTTATTGTTGCGACTGAAACAGAATAGCCTTTCTTCTTAAGCTCGTCATACTTGCGCACGGCCTCGAACATCGCGTTAGCATCAGGGTCTTGCGGGTCAGCAAGCGCAAGCTTTGAAGCTGCCCTAAGGTTCTCTCCTCTGCCGATCACAGGGCCTGCTATTTTCGCCTTCTTATAGAGGTCATTGTCGGAATCGACATCCAGTACAAGAATCCTTTCTCCCATGCATTCTCAATAGTATGAAGACCAGCAGAATAAAAAGCTTGTCTTTTGGCACGTCGATCCCAGAAAAGTGAGCGTTTCGCCGGCAATCTTTTGAAATGTGTGAGGCCTCACTCGTCTCTTTTCATAGCAGCGTCGCAAGCCTCTTCAGTAGCTGATAAATATTTTCCTGCTAGAAAGTAATAAATCTTCTGCTCAACAAACCTTAATGTGATCATATGCATCCAAAATCTGCAGTCGCTGCGGAGCCTGAGAGTCAGACGAATCCCTCCACTGGCCGAAATGCACAGAGCACAAGCACAATGTCTGATGCTACTGTGGCTGCGTTCGGAACATTCAAGCTGGAAGAACGCATCAATGTCATTGCCGATGCGCTCAAGACGGCTGCAGACGACATGATGGGTCTTAGTTCGAAATTTGAAGGTGACGCCAAAAAAATTCTTTTACGTGGTGTCGCAAATGATTATTGGGGTGAAGCTATTCTGCTGACGCTCCTTGATGCACCGAATATCAAAATGCGTGCGGAAATGGGTAGGGCGCTCGATAATATGTGCAAAGCTGCCACTCGGGCAGGTCTGGGTACTTCTAAAGACGTGGAAGATGCAGTGAAAGTAAGGTATGAAGCGTTTAAGGAACAAATTACGCAAGCCAAGAAGGATGGGCGGTTCAAAGAGTTTGCCGAGACAACGCTCACGATAGTTGGCGCTCGTATGGCTGAATTCTATATTATGGGAGGGTAGAATAGTGCCACAACGCCCCAAAATGGACGAACTCCATAATAAAACTAAGAAAACCAGATTGGCTGTCTGGAATGTCGTATGTCCCTTTCACAGCAGCGTCGCAAGCCGCTTCATTATCAAGTACGCCGCGGCATACGCCGGCAGTTCTGGTTTTTCATTTTCATAAGGCCCTAGCTGCGCTCCACCCATTGAGAATGCTGGGACTTTCTGTGTCGCAACTCTTACCGTGCTGCCACTGAACACTATTGCCTCTTTCATAGGGTCAAAGCCGTTAAGAGCGCTAAACGAACTTATCTTCTTTGCCACAAGTCCGGTATCGCCGTGTATCGTGCTGGGCAGCCTTATCAGATGGTGCACGTCGCTGGTCACGTTCCTGTCTATCGAACTGCTCTGCGCTATGGCTATACTTCCTAGTACGTTGCTCCAGAACTGCGCCTTGTTAGGTATGCGCACCTTGTCCCAGTTGCCTGTGGTTATTCCGAGTATGACCTCGACCCTGTTCTTGTACAGCATGTTAGCGTATCTTTTTTCTATCCCTAACCCGATCAGCGCATCTGGTCCTTTGTTCAGTGCGGCTATCACCACGTTCGCCAGCTTGCCCCCCCAACCGGCATCTGTAGGTTTCGGGCCGTCAAGCCTCACGCCGCGAACGCCTAGTGCCGGAAAGAATGTGCTGAGCTCTATTCCTTTGCCTGCAATGTAATTGGCTATCGCCTTCCTTTCATCAGAATCGAGACCGTACACCATGTCGCTTGATATGTGCACGTGGTAGCCCCTGTTCCCGCTGAAGTTTATCTCCATCTCTTTCTCGGAGAATCCGAAATCGGGTACGAGGAAATCCTCTATGAGCTTGATGGTCTGGCCTTTCACCGCTTCAAGGCACTTCTCGCAGATCCAATTATCGTTGTGCTCTTTCTTGCACTCAAGCTTTATGTCGCTGGAGTCAAGGTCGAATACAAGCTCTGAGCCGAGCAGGCCCTTGCTCTCCATCGGTCTGCCATCGGGTTTCTGGTATTCTGCGCCAGAATAAGAGACATAGGGTGGCGCGTTCCTGACCAGATAGCTCTTCAGATCGCTCTCACTGCCAAACGCATAATGCCTGAATGCTATCTTCTTCTCAAAATCGCCGAATCCAAACTCCCTGTTCGCTATGTTCTTCGGAGCGATGCCTGTCGCTCTCGCGTAGTACTGCTTCAGCAGGCCGCTTACGAAGAGTGCGGATTTGTTGTCGAGCAAGCGAGCACCTCTGCACGTGAATATAGAATATGAATTATTAGAGCCTTTTGCTATGGGAATACTGCAAAAGCCTGTTGAAAATCAACGTGCCCATCATCACCGCATTCTATAAAAACACAGACTGCCATGCCTATATTGTGCAGACAAAGGACGAGATAAAGCAAGTGATTATAGTCCGCGCCGATCTGGACATGGGCACTGGCAAGACCGTTGCCCAGGGTGCTCATGCTTCCCTGATGAGTTACTTCGAGGCTGAGAAGGCAGACAAAACGATCGCAAAGCAATGGCTCGACACCGGCGAGAAGAAGATAGTCCTGAAGGTGCGCGATCTGAGCGATTTGGAGAAGCTGTTCAAGGCGTTCAAGTACAAGAAAGTCCCATGCGCTCTTGTGACCGATGCGGGTCTCACCGCGCTTCCTCCCGGGACCGTCACCGCGCTTGGTGTAGGTCCGTGGACTAGCGCAGAAATAGACCAGTTCACTTCGACGCTCAAGCTGCTGTGATACTCTATGGTTAGGCTCACATTACTGCCATTTCTACTGCTACTTCTATCAATAACCGCCTTTGCGGCTGCACCGGTAGGTGCCAATGCTTCAATGACCGATACGCGCACTGCACAATGTAACAAATTGCAATCTGTTAATGTCGCTGTCAGCAATAGCGTGATCATAGACAACGATCAAATTCAAGTCCTGACCGCAAACGCGCTTGGAGGAAAGCCGCCACTCTCTTACCGCTTTTCAATATCAAATACTCTTGGAATTGTCAGTAATAACACACTCATGGCAGTAAATTCAATGTCCGACACATTTTCATTCAACCAGCGCCATTCATGGGGCACAGGGACATTTGCCGTTAATGTGACGGTAATCAAGCTGCTAGGCATAGGTGATTGGGTTGCGACAGAAAATGCCCCAGGTCACGGCGTGTTCGGACAAGGTGCACTCAGTTGTGCCCCGAACAACAGTTACGTATACTGTGTAGGAGAATCGGCAAACACTATAAACAATACCTTTTATGCACGTTTCTCTTCTTCTGGAATTGTTGGAAACTGGATAAACGCCACCAGCTATCCGGTCAGCGCAAAGCACACATACAAGGCTTATGCCTTAGGTACAAGCTGCAATATATATGCGGGATATATTTTTTGCATAGGTGGAAACCATGCAAACACCCTTGTTACTTCCGATGCATTCTATGCGCCCATTTCCGCTAACGGTATCGGTAAGTGGGTGCCTACGACGGCATACCCTATAAATATTTACAAACAGCAATGCATAGTCAACGGCACCTACATTTACTGTGTGGGTGGAAAATTAACCACTGGCGACAACACCACAAACAAAGCATACTACGCTCCGATTTCTTCGTCTGGAATCGGAAAGTGGACACAGACCTCAAGCTACCCTCTCCCGATAAGAAGCTTTGATTGTTTTCTGTTCGATAACAACATATATTGCACCACAGGAATCAACAATAAAGGAGAACAGCAGGTTTCTTACTACGCTCCGATTTCTTCGTCTGGAATCGGAAAGTGGACACAGACCACTAGTTATCCTGTCAAAGCTTCTCACACAGGTCGCGTCTCAAACTCCACTGCCGATTACGGTTTCGCTATAGGTGACTATAACACGGCAGGAGTGCCTCTAGGTATTGTTTTGTTCTCGCAAATGACTCCACAAGGTCTTGCATCCTGGACTCAGACAACTACGTTCCCATTCGGCACAGCTTATGCCGGCTGTTTCGAGGCAGCCAACGACATCTATTGTGTTGGGGGAACTAATTCAAAAGCGAACAACACGGCTGTTTATTACGCACCAATTGATTTCTTAACAAAATCTACATCAACAACGTACACTGCTAGGGCGGTTCCGACGGCAACGCTTTCGGTCAGCGATCCGGAAATCGTATCGGGGCAGACTCAAACTCTCAACATACAGCTCAGCGGAGGCATAGGCCCGTTCACTATCAACTTTATCAACGTTACTGGCGGAAGCAGCTCGGTAGTCAACACCATTATAAGCCAGCAAACAGGAATCTTGCTCTCAAAAAATCTCGCAGTAAGCTCGCCCACAACCGGCAACGTCTTCTCGTACAAAGCAATAGTCACAGACAAAGGTACAAACGATACATTTGATTCTACAGCAGCAAATTTCACGATATACTCTCTATTTCCAAAGCCACATTCGCGATAGCATTTGCGGCGGGCAGCGTTCTGTTTGAAGATGTGTTGCCTGCAGACTACCGTCCGGACTCTGATGTATTTTGCGTCGCTCACACAAACGTGAGCCAGTTCGCGAAGTCGCTGTTCTTGCCGTGGACTATGTCTGAATAGGTGCTCGCAAGCGAACGTGTTACGATGCCGACCTTGCCGTTGCCGACCTTTGTGCCGTCAACGTCCGTGACCGGCGTTATTTCTGCCGCGGTGCCTGTGAAGAACACTTCGTCGCAGGTGTAGAGCTCTTCTCTGTGCACATTTCTCTCTTCAACCTGTATGCCCATCACTTCCGCAATCTTTATTATCGAGTCTCTGGTTATTCCGAGCAGTATGTCTGCTTCTTTTGGCGGGGTTATCAGCTTGTTGTCTTCGACAAGGAATATGTTCTCGCCAGGGCCTTCTGCGATGTATCCTGACGATGACATGAGTATTGCTTCCTCAAAGCCGGAGTGCTTCGCTTCGACGGTCGCGAGTATCGAGTTTATGTAGTTGCCGCTCGCTTTGGCCTCTGGTGGCAGTATCTGCGAATTTATTCTGTGCCATGATGAGACCTTGCACCTTATGCCCGTCTCGACTCCTTTGCCGTAATAAGCGCCGAAAGGCAGGGCTGCAACGAACATGCTTATCTTCTTTCCGAACGGGCTTATTCCTATGCTTGCATCGTTGTAGAATGCGAACGGCCGTATGTAGCACGACGTAAGTTCATTCTTCTTCACCACCGAGACTATCGCGTCAGATATCTCGTCTGCGGTATAGCCCACGTCCATTGAGTACACTTTTGCCGTCTTCAGGAATCTTTTCACATGATCTGAGAGCCTGAATATCGCTGCGCCTCTTTCTGTTTCATAGGCACGAATGCCCTCGAAAATCCCGCTGCCGTATTGCAGAGAATGCGTAAGTATCGGCACCCTCACATTCTTCTCTTCGGTTAGCTTCCCGTCCATCCACACATACTGCTTCTTGTTAGCAGGCATAACTATCGAGGTGCTATCTCTTATAGCATTTAAAAAGCTTGCCTGCAATGTCCGCGCATGAATATAGAACGCAAGCTTGGCAGATTCCAGCTAAGCGAGTTCCATAGAACGGTACTGCTTGCTGTGTGCGCAATACCTAAAGGCGAAACAAGAAGCTACAAACAGATTGCCGAACAGATAGGTCGCCCTAATTCCTGCAGGGCTGTGGGCACCGCGCTAAAGAAAAATCCCCTGCCGCTTATTGTGCCATGCCATAGGGTGATCCGGAGTGATGGGCAGGCTGGCCGTTACAGGTTCGGAACTAAAAGAAAAGGGGCACTGCTAAAAAACGAAGGAGTGCGTATAATCGGTAACAGAGTTGATGGCGTCATATGAAGTGTGTGGTGCCGGCACTCACCTTGCCGGCACCACCCTCCCGTCTCACCCAGGCCATCTGCTAAATGCGGGATTACTCTGTGTGATCACGGCGTATGCTGCGTTGCTGAAGTGGTTTAGCAGCTCGTTCTTGGATTTCTCTATGCAGCACAGCTCCTGTGCTCCTTCTTTTGTAAGCAGCAGGGGCTTGCCGACCTCGTCCCTGTTCGCGAACTCCACGATGCCCTGCTCCTTGAGCTTGTTGAGGCAGTACCATGCCGAGCTCTTTGAGAATCCGTACGCTCCGTTTATGTAGTCTACAAAGCTCGAGGCAGTGTCTATCCTGTCCCTGCCTATCTCCAGGACTAGCAGTTGCTCTCTCCTGCTGAGCTTGTTTTCATTTACTCTAGTATTAGCGTGAGCCACATAAAACACCTCAAAAATCTGAAGAATTTTATGCAGCCCAAAATGCTGGTATAAAACAATTGGAGCTGACGCTACCTGTATATGTGCGCAAGATTGCTGTAAATCTTTGTAGCGTCTGCATTACTACCAACATTCACTTTAACAATATTACAGAGATATACATACAGATAACCATTTAAGGCTTTTGTATAAGAATACGCATTCAAAAATGCGCATAAAATTGTCTGCGCATTCAGTGCATGCTCGCGATGCCTTTGAATCCGTTGAGCTGCATGCCTGCCTCGTCGTCCGCGTTGAATATCTCTATCGTGATCCTGCACTTCTCTGCCTTTTCCAGCACCACCTCCACGCTTTTGTCCCACAGCATGCTGTCGTTCACCAGCACTATGCCTGCAGTTCCATCGTATATGGCAATGCCGACATTCTCAATGCCGTATTTCGAAGTTCCTGCCGCAAGCCCCTGAAGGAACTGTTCCATCAGCGCGAACTCCCGGCTTATGCGCTCCTTTTGCATCAGTTTTGCTATGCTCTCGCTCTTTATCATCTCATAGATTCCAGAACGCTCGGCATTGCTCGCACTGCCGAAAACGATGCTCTTGGGGCTTTTTTTGAGCACGTCTGATTCTTCTGCGTAGGCTTTGATATCGTCCTTCGTGAATCCAGGTCCTGCTATCACGACAGTATCGACGTTCATCCTCATGACAGTTGCAAGAATGTCGTCGAAATACTTCTTCTCCTGCTCGCGGAATTCTTTCTGTGTCATGCGCTTGCTCAGGTTGCTGTATATCTCTTTCCTGAACTCTATTCCATAGCCGAGCAGGTATACTGGCAGCGCCTTCTCGTCATCAACCACAACTATGCCTAAGCGCGGCCTTTTAGATTCCTGTACGGCACTCTTCACCACATCTATCAGGTATCTGTGCCACTTGTTCTTCAATATCTCCAGCTCGGTGTCTGGTGCTATGTTCAGTGTGTGGTAGCTGTTTATCCTAACATACTCCATGGGCCTACCATCCAGGATCTTACCCAGTATGCGCAGCCTGCCTGCGCTCTTGTCTAGTTCAGTTTTCTCAACGCGCAGCGTTATCATCACTGTCTTGAACTCTCCTTCGGATCCCTGTTCTGGTTTGAACTTGCGCTCGCTCTCTGCTTTGACGACATCACCTGCGAACACAACGCGCTGCATCGCCCATAAGTCCTCCAGATTGTCGACTCTGACCTTGAGCGTGCCGATCTCCTCATTAAACCTTATGAGCTTCACAACATCCAACCTTGATTAGGTTCGGAAACAAAACCTTTTATACAACAACCACGCTTCAAATACCTAATCTTATTAATTATTGTATCCTACTTTAACATTCCGGTGAAAACTGATGCTAGTTGACATATCACAGATACTGATATCCTTCGGCTATGTTGCGCTTTTCGGAGTGATTTTTTCAGAGACAGGCCTATTGGTGGGCTTCTTCCTCCCTGGCGACACGTTCCTATTCACCGCAGGGCTGCTCTCCTCAAAAAATATTCTAAACATGCCTAAAGTGATACTGGTATGTTTCCTTGCTGCAGTGTTGGGTGATTCTTTCGGCTACTATCTCGGCAGGAAGTTTGGCAAGCCTGTTTTCACTAAGAAAGAACCGCACTTCATGGATTATTATCTTAACAAAGAAAACCTAGCCAAGACTGAAGACTTTTTCAAGAGGTATGGCCCTGTTACGATCTTCTTTGCCAGATATATTCCCATCGTGCGTACCATTGCGCCTACACTTTCTGGGACTGCGGAAATGAAATACCATGTCTTTCTGGCTTATAATGTATTGGGTGGCCTTACATGGGTCGCTTCCGTGGCACTCCTCGGCTTCTTCCTTGGCACGCTGATTCCAAACGCAGTCGAAATAATGACCCTCATCATGCTTGTCATAATAGTGCTTTCTGCTCTTACGGTCTTTGTGCATCGCAAGCGCAAGAAATGACTTTTTTAAGCGACATACGCCTATGAACGAGACACGCCAATTCCCCTTTATCTAGGTCTTGCTATCACAACAGCATCGACATTCATACTTATCGCCGTTCCAAGAAAGCCATCGGAATATTTCCTTTCATGTTCGCAAAGTGCAGAATCGCTAGTGATGAAAAAGGCGCTTATAGTCTTAATTTAGGCCAATTGCGGATCAGGTAAAATAGGATCTGAGCAGTGCGATGCCTTGGCTGACCGCTGCTTTGGATGAGCCAAACTGCCTTTCCTTGAACCTGTAAGGTATCTCTGCCATGGTTGTTTCGCCAGTGGGTATGCACTTCAGAAGGTCAAAGAGGAATTTGTATCCCTCTCCTACGAACCTCTTCTTGTTGTGTTTGAGTATTTTCTCTGCGTAGGATTTCTCCACTCCGAAATAGCCTGAGAATATGTCCCTGCTCGTGGCGCTGCCCTGCATGCGCAAAACCATGATGCCAATCGCCGAAAGGACGCTCGAGATTATGGTGCGGTGCAGCAGTGTGTTGTATCCATAAGCCCTGACTGCTATTGCTATGCTGCTGCCTTTCGACAATTCCGCTGCAATGCGCTTTATACCTTCAGGAGGGTGCTGCAGGTCTCCGTCAATGAACACAACGTACCTTGTCTTCGAAAAGCGCATACCATCAATCATGCTGTATTCGAGGCCCTTCTTGAGCCCCAGCGCCTTCCTGTCGTAAACGTGCACGTTTTCCTCTTTCCTGGAGAATGCCTTGGCGATCTGAAGCGTGCCATCGGACGAACCGTCATCAATGACTGCGATGCGTATTCCGTTGTACAGCGTGAGCAGGCGTTTGATGAGTGTGCCGATAGACCCTTCTTCGTTTATTGTCGGAATCACAACGGTTATGTCTTTATACTGCATCATAACTCTGCCTTGTTGGTCTCTTTTGCTATGCCAGCAGGAAACAGCAGGCTGGCAAAACACGGAGCGTTTGCTACTATTGCCTGATATGCCTCGCACGCCGTCCATGCGCTAGGCTCCAGCCCTTCTCGTATCTTCTTCCTTGCGCGGTCTGCCGCACTGCTTTTCCATATGGGCTCTAGAGAATATCCTGCTTCTCTTATGCTGCCTATGCGCGCGTCCCACATTATCGACGGAAATACGGTGCCGTAGCTGTCCATGAAAAGCGACGCATCAAGGCTTCTGCTTCTCATAGGTGTTCTTCCCGTTTCAACATACTTGACTAGGTTCTTGAGAAATATGTCTTCTATGATTGATATTGCATCGTAGGTCGGTTTCCTTTTGTTTATGAACTCGCGCAGCTCATTGGCGATCGCACCTCTGTCTGCCTTGATATCTAGAGAAGAGTTGTTGTAGTAAATGTCGGAATTCTGGGCAACATTTATGTGTATGTCGTTGCGGGTAACTTCAGGCATCGCATCCCTTAGGCACTCATAGGTTCTCTCAAGCATGCCGATGTTGTATTTGCTTATGGTGTAGCCGAAAACAAAGAACAAGTTCTTGTACGTTTTCTGCAGTTCTTTGAATTCTTTTGCGAGTGCTATCACTTTGTCAAATGCGCCGTTCACGCCGCGTATCTGGTCGTGCAACTCACGGTAGCCATCCAGGCTGAGCGTTATCGAGAGTTTTGGCACTCTCATGTCAAGCATGCGCTTCACCTTGTCGACTATGACGTTTTTCGAAGTGAGGGAGTTGGTGGGTATCGTCACAAGATATAAGCTGCTCCAGTTCTTCATAAAAATGCCGACAATCTCCGCTATGTCGCTCCTCAAGAATGGTTCGCCGCCCGTTATGCTCACCCACTTGAAGTGCGTGTTCTTCTCTGCGAACATGCGTATCTCGTCCAGGCTGAGCTCGTTCTGTGGTTTCATCCGCCAGATATTGCACGTCTTGCATCTCGATTGGCACCTGTATGTTACCGAAAAACTGAGCTTGTATGGGTGCCTGAGGCGCAAAAAGTTATTCTGCAGCGCTTCAATGCCGAGCATTAGGAATCTTTCTCTGTTGTTGCTGCTCTTACTTTTGGTAAACGCTGATTCTTGCATTTGTATGCCTTTGCTATGTTTGCATATTGTCCTATAGTCTTCGCAGTAATACTTTCGGACGCATCATATAAATATTCTGAGCAAAGGCGGTCACGCTGTGGATTGGCATCGCACAGTATTTATACTTATAAAAACGAAGCAACATCGTGATGATTGAGGTAATCGCTGAGCTATTGCTATGAAGATAGGTAGGCGGGCTGACCATATCAAAAGACCCGCCCGAACTTAACCCGTGAACCTCATATTCTGTGATTCTACTGCAGCGTTTGCTGCATGGTATTTAAGACTGAACTAAGATTACTATTCGGTGTTCGTCTGAGTGTTTTGAGCGCTCTGCACAAAAGCAGCATAAGCATATCCGACATATGCTCGCAGTACTGGTGCGAGCGCCAGATGGAGTTCAACTACAAGTACGGCCGACGCATAACGGCAGAGATAAAGGGCGGCAGGCTCATCCACGAAGAGCTCGAGGAAGAAACGAACGTCCCTGTCATGCTGCAGCCCAAGAGCTATGCAGATGCGATGTACAAGAACCTGTACGAGAGCTGTGTTGCGATAGACTCTCTCAAGAAGAAAGGCAAGACAAGAGAGGTGCGCGTATACGGTTCTGTCTCCGGCTACAAGCTGGTCGGCAAGATTGACGAGCTGCAGTTCAAGGACGGCATAGCGGTCATTTCAGAAGACAAGACGCGCGCAAGTCCGAAGATACCTTCCGAATCGCAGATGATGACGCACAAGATACAGGTGCTCCTGTACCGGCTGCTTCTCGGTGATCTTGTCGCAGGAAGCTACACAAATGACAATTTCAGGAAGGCCTATGGGATTTCAATGTTGCGCCTCACTGACGAGTTCAAGCACCAGTTGAGTGCGCTTGATATATCCGCTGCGCAGCAGAGCGTCGATGCTGTCGCTGATAGCTATTTCAAGGCGATGCTCTCGTTGCGCCTGAGCGACACGCTACGGCTGCGCTACATCGACCAGTTCACGGGCAATGAAATTAAATTGTATACTTTCCAATACAGCAACGAAGAAGTGCAGGAGATCGTCCGGTATTCTCTGAAGTACTGGAACGGGGAGCGCGAATCGCTGCCTGTTCCACAGCAGGAGAGCTGGAAGTGCAACTACTGCGTGTTCTTCGGGAAGGAATGCAAAGTTTGGTCTCCGCAAAAGGTGCTTTGATGCCTAGCAAAGATGAGTTACGAAAACAGTTCTCGAAAGAGCCTCGCAAGTATTACGAGGTTAGCGTGTTCAAGGAGCAGGGCTTCGAAAGGCGCAGCTGCTCGATGTGCGGAAAGTATTTCTGGAGCGCGGACCCGTCAAGGAAGCTGTGCGGCGATTCATCCCATGAGCCATACTCTTTCATAAGAAAAAACCCTAGCAGCGTCGACTACTCCGAGTTCTGGCACAGCTTCGCCAGGTTCTTCAAGAAGGAAGGCCATGCGATAGTGGACAGCTATCCTGTCGTGAGCAGGTGGCGACAGGATCTCTATTATACTATAGCAGGCATACAGGATTTCCAGCGCATCGAGCACGGCAAGATGAGCTTCGAGTACCCCGCTAACCCTCTACTTGTACCACAGATGTGCATGCGCTTCAACGACATCGCGAACGTGGGCGTCAGCGGAAGGCACCTGACTGCGTTCATGATGGCGAACCAGACTGCATTCAACTATCCCAAAGAGGGCTACTGGCGCGACAGGACTATAGAGCTCAACTACCGTCTGCTCACCGAGCTTCTGGGCATCAAGAAGGAGACGATAACATACATAGAGGATGTCTGGGCGATGGGCGATTTCTCAGAATTCGGCCCCAGCATAGAGGCGTTCTCTGGCGGGCTTGAGCTCGTCAACAATGTTTTCACCCAGTTCGAATACACAGACGGCAAGATCAAGGAGCTCGACGGCATGGTGGTCGACGTCGGCTGGGGATTCGAGCGCAACATATGGTTCAAGGCGGGCACACAGACACTGTACGATGCTGTGTTCAAGCGCCAGCTTGATTACATACACAAGAGCGCAGGGATAAAGCCGGACACTTCGCTGTATTCGAAAGTCGCGAATGAGTTCGGAAGCATCGACCTCACCGAAGCGACTGATGGGGAATCTGCGGAACTGCGCATACTGCAGAAAGCAGACATAGACCCTAGCCAGTACCGCAACGTGATAAAGCCCATGCAGGCCTCATACGCCATCGCGGACCACGCGCGCACGCTGCTCTTCGCGATAAACGACGGTGCGCTGCCAAGCAACGTGGGCGGCGGCTATAACTTGCGCATACTGCTACGTAGGATATTCGGCTTCTCAAAGGAACACGACATAAACATCGACCTGCTGAAGCTAATGGAGCTCCATGCCGACGCGCTGTCCGACATATATCCGAACCTGCGCGACTGCATGGAGACTGCGAAATCGGTCATCGAGATAGAACGTACGCGCTACGATAGCACCAAGATCGCAGCAGCGAAGATCGTCGGCACGATGCTCGAGAAGAAAGAGCCGCTGACAGCGGAGCGCATGCGCACGCTATACGAGAGCAATGGCATAACTCCTGAGTTCATAGAGTCCGTGGCAAAGGAGAAGCACGCTGCGATAGATGTTCCGAAAGAGGCTTACACACGTCTGGTGAAGAGCGACTTTGCTGAGCGCAAGAAGCAGAGAGAGCTCGGCATAAGCACGGAGGGCCTTCCTGAGACAAAGAAGCTCTATTATGATGGCGCTTTCGAAGCCGATGCAAAGGTGCTTCTCAGCACTGGCAACTTGCTCGTGCTTGACAGGACTCCATTCTATCCTGAGGGTGGTGGCCAGGAGACCGATCGCGGAGAGATAGACGGCATAGGCGTTGCTGACGTACAGACGTCAAACGGCATAATCGTCCACGAGCTCGTCAAGCGCGCCACGTTCAAGAAGAATGCAAAAGTGCATTGCAAGGTCGACAGGGAGCGCAGGCTAGGCCTTATGGCGCACCATACGGCCACGCACCTCGTGAGCGCCGCGTGCAGGAGCATTCTAGGGAAGCACGCGTGGCAGGAGGGTGCCAAGAAAACCGTTGAAAAGGCGCACATAGACATAGCCCATTATGACAAGCTGACTGCCGAACAGGTGCAGGAGATAGAGGACAAGGCCAATTCGTACATAACCCATGGCATACGCGTGTCCGTGCAAGAGCTTGACAGAAAAGATGCCGAGAAGAAGTTCGGCTTCTCGATATACCAAGGCCATGGCGCACCCTCAAGCAGACTGCGGATAGTCGAGGTGCACGACATTGAGGGAAACCTGATAGATGCTGAAGCATGCGGAGGCCTTCACCTCGCAGGCCGCGAGTCCGGAATAGGCCTGATAAGGATCATTGGAACTTCGCACATACACGACGGCATCAACAGGATAGAGTTCGTTGCCGGCAATGCTGCGATAAACAGGATTGGTGCGCTTGACGGAAGCATAGACTCCCTTGCAACGCTGGCTGGCGTTGACCGGGACAAGCTTACCGAGGGCATGCGCGCAAGGCTCGAAGAGCTGCAGGACTACAAGGCGCGCCTCGAGAAGAGCGACAGCGAACTTATGGCATACATAGTGTCCGACCTTATTGCAGAATCAAAGGGCAGCACTGCCGTCAAGCAGCTGGAGCACGGCAGGAAGACTCTCCGCCAGATTGCGACACAGTTCGTCGAGGCCAAGCCTGGAAACCTGCTGATGCTGTACAACAAGGTTGGTGATATCGTCTGCGTTTCAGGTACAGGGTCGGATTCTAGTGCGCTTGATTTCGTCATGGGCTATGCGAAGCGCGAAGGCAAGAAATTCAAGGGCGGAGGCTCCGAACGCATAGCCGAGGGCATGCTCCTGTAGGTGATGCCTTGCATGCACTCTACGCGGCGTTCGTGTATCCGATAGTCTACATACTGCCTGCATATGTCGCAAACGGTTCTCCAGTGTTGTTTGGAAAAGGTAGCAGGCCTCTTGACTTCAAGATGAAGATAAAAGGCAAGCGAATTCTTGGCGATAACAAGACTATGCGCGGGACCGCACTGGGCATAGCTAGCGGCATTGTTGTGGGTGCTGCAGAGTACCCCCTCTTCAACATGCTTGTTTCCATCTCTTTCTATCATCTTATTGCCATGGTCTCTCTACTGTCTATAGGTGCGCTAATTGGGGACATACTAGGCAGCTTCATAAAAAGGCGTGTGGGCGTGTCTTCCGGCAAGCACTTTCCTGTTCTTGACCAGTACGGCTTCTTTGTTGCGGCGCTTCTGTTGGCATCCCCGCTTGGGTATTTGCCAGGCGCATACGGCCTGCTGTTTCTCTTTGTGCTGACCGGTGTTCTGCACGTTTTAACTAACAGAGGCGCATATAAGCTAGGAATCAAGAGTGTCCCGTGGTGACTGTCTTCCTTGCTATATCTTCAGCACTTTGGCTATCTCATCAACCGTGTCTAGGAATTTCTTGCTGCGCTTGTCGCGCGGCCTTGGAAGGTTGATGTGTATTATCTCCTTCACCCTTGTTGGCTTGTTGGAGAGTACCACGATATCATCGGAGAGCTCGACAGCTTCCTCTATGTTGTGCGTCACCATTATTATCGATATCACTGGTATCTTCTTGTCGAGTAGCATGCGCACGACCTCTGCTCTCAGTGCGTTTGCTGTCAACTCATCGAGCGAACTGAAAGGCTCGTCCATAAGGAGCACAGTCGGGTTGGATACGATTGCCCGCGCAATTCCTACCCTCTGTTTCATCCCTCCACTAAGCACGTTTGGATAGGAGCTCTCAAAACCCTCAAGCCCAAAATTCTTGAGCAGGCGCATCGCTCTCTGCGTTTTTTCCACGTCACTCATCTGCACCATTGATAATCCTAGCTTCACGTTCTCGACATTGCTTAGCCAGGGCAGAAGTCCGAAATCCTGGAAGACGAACGATACTTCCCTTATCGGAGTTATGATCTTCCTGCCCTTGAAGAGGACCCTGCCTTGTGTTGACGGTACGAGCCCCGCTATGATACGGAGAAGCGTGCTCTTTCCGCAACCCGACGGGCCTATCAGAGAAACGAACTTCTCTTTCTTGCCTATGAACGACACGTTGTCTATTATGACCGACTCCTTTATTGCGTATTTCACTTTATCGACGGTTATTATGTCCATTCACTCACTTGTAGCTCTTCGCCATTCTATCGTACAGCCTACGCCATACTACTTTGTTCAGTATGAGTATCATGATTGTAAGGTTTATCAGCGCCAGCACCATCATCGTGAGGTTGCCTGCCTGCAGGGACGTGTCCAATAGTACGCCTATGCCCGTGTGCACGGCAGTTATCACAGTTCCTGCACTCACGGCCGAAGAGGTGAAGTACTCTGCAACGATGCACGCGTTCCATTCTGCCGCTACCGCTGTTATGCCTCCAGTTATCAATCCTGGAAGTATGGCCTTGATGTAGATGTTCTTCCATGCATTCACGCCACGCACATGGAAGAGGTTCCGTACCTCGAACAGCCAGCGCTGTATGTAGCTCCTGTCTGCGAATATGCCGAACAGCACATACCAGATCCCGCTGAGGAACAGTATGGAGAATGCGACAAGCTCTGCATGGTCTGGCGAATGAGCAAGTGCACTTACAAGCAACGGCAGCAATATCGTTGCGGGTACCGATGCCAGTATCTGGAATGTGAGCAGGTACTGCTCGATGCGCTTTGACATGAACAGCAGATACACGCTAAGAGGTATCGCAACTGCTAAAGCAACTGCAAACACGAACCAAACCCTTGTGAACGACGTAATGAGCGAAACGAGCACAACGTATTCGTCGTGCACTATTCCCTTGATCAAAGCTACCGCGGACAGCACGGTGAGGGTCACGATTATCACTGCAATGGAAATCTCTAGCCCGACACGCCTTGCCCTCTTGCTTTTCCTGGCAAGCTCCTCCTCCAGTGTCGGAGCACGCAATGCTCTGCTGCTCGTGCCGCTCTTCCATAGTATGTACCCTGGCCTTACGCGCATCTGTGGTGGTGCCATCTTTACCTTGTATTTTATCGCGTGGATCTCTTTCTCAGTCCTTTGCGCATGAGCTCTCCTTGCCTTTATCACGTGCTCCTCGTTGAACTTGTTGAAGAAATTTCGCAATGGCCTGAACAGCAATAATCTCGTCAGGATGACGAACACGATGAAAACAGCGATTCCTAATACATATTGCGCTAGGTTGCCTGCAAGCGCAAGTGCTGTCAGCTTCACGCCTATTCCGTACTTTACCTCGTACATCTTGTTTCCAGTCGAGAATATCTCGCTTGTCACGAGGTAGAACAGGCCGATGGACCATGAGAGCATTGACTGGTCGATGACCTTCGGCATGCTCGCCGGTATGTATATTCTTATGAACCTCTCAAAAAGGCTCATGTGGTAAAGCCTTGAGAGCTCGTTGACCACGTTCGGCAGCGCTTTAACTGCTTCGTATGCGCCAAACGCTATGTTCCAGACCATGCTCGTTATGATAAGGAACACTACTGCTATGTCTATGCCTGTGAAGTTGGGAACTGATGCCACTATTACGAATATCACGAACGGGAAGAACGCCAGTATTGGCAATGTCTGGAATACGTCAAGAAGGGGTATCAGTATACGCTCTGCCTTGCTCGAGATCCCTGCGAATATGCCGAGCAGCATGCCTGCCACCATTGAGATGGCGAGCGCGATGAGCAGTCTTTCCCACGAGTATGCTGTGTCTACGACTAGAGATACCAATAATCCCCAGAACGCCATGTTTATACTTGCTTAGAAACGCTTTTAAGCGAATAACATGAGCGAAATGCTTTTAAGAAGCGCAGTTGAACATCGAGGGTGAATTGACATGCGCTGTCACAGTGACATAAAGTCAAGGGATAAAAGTGTTGCTACATCTATATTATATTATTTAGGTTTTTGTATGCCTGACCTGAATATGAAAAAGTTGCACATCTGTCATGGTTTGTTTGTGATGATAAAATGAAAGTCGTAATACTCGCTGGCGGATACGGTACTAGACTTAGCGAAGAGACCTCTACCATACCAAAGCCGTTGGTAGAGATTGCAGGTAAGCCGTTGATATGGTATGTGATGAAGACTTACTCTAACTACGGCTTCAACGATTTCGTAGTCGCGTGCGGCTATAAAGGGGATTTGCTCAAGGAATATTTTGCGCACATGTCCCGCTTCTCAAGCGACTTTACTGTTAATATGGCTAACCATGGCGTGGACATCATTAAGGACAAAAGAGAAAAATGGAACGTCACGCTCATAGACACAGGTCTTGACACGCTCACCGGCGGTAGGATGAAGAGGCTTGCGAATCACCTGGACGGCGATACGTTCATGCTCACCTATGGTGACGGAGTGTCTGATATAGACATAAAAAAACTGCTCGATTTCCATAAATCTCATGGAAAGAAGGCCACTATAACTGCGGTGCGGATGCCTAGATTCGGAATAGTTAACCTTGAAAAGGACGGGAAGGTGCTGTCGTTCCAGGAAAAGAGGCTAGATGACAGTCCATTCATAAATGGCGGTTTCATGGTCCTCTCTAAAAGTGTGCTCGATTATATCAAAGATGATAAGACTGCTTTTGAGACTTATCCGTTGCAGAAGTTGGCCGAAGAAGGCGAACTGTATGCCTATAAGCACGAAGGGTTCTGGAAATGCGTAGACACCCTCAGGGACAAGAGAGAGCTCGAAGACATAATGAACAGCAACGACGATAAGGTCAAATTATGGAAAGATTAAGAATAGCAATAACTGGCGCTTCGGGATTTGTGGGTGCGAATCTTGTAAGACACTTCGCAAATGATCACGAAGTGTTTGCACTATCTAGAAATAAGAACAATTGGAGACTGGGTGACATAGATACGGTGTTCTTTGACTTGCAGAACCGTCCGAATGTAAGAGAAACGATAACTAAGATAAAACCGGACGTTCTGATACACTGTGCGGTCTACGGTGGCTACCCCTTCGAACGTAACACGGACACCATAATATCTACGAACATACTCGGCTCTATGAATGTCATAGATGCGTGCAATGGAGTCCCTCTATTTATAAACACGGGAAGCAGTTCAGAGTACGGCATAAAAAGCGGTGCAATGAGAGAGACCGACATACCGGAGCCGTACACAGATTATGCCATGTCCAAAGCTCTTGTAACCGACTTGCTCAAAGCAGGAAAAATAAACGCAGTCACGTTGAGGTTGTTCTCAGTCTATGGTTATTTTGAAGAAAAACACAGGCTGGTGCCGTGTCTGCTCTATTCTGCAATTAAAGGCACGACTGCAACGCTGTCAAGCAAAAACAACGTTAGAGATTTTGTATTTATCGAGGATGTGGCAAAAGCGTACGAACTTATAATAAAGAAGTCAAAAGATATAGCTAGCGGGAGTATTTTCAATGTGGGCTCTGGTAGGCAGTCACGAGTTGGCGATGTTGCAAACATGGTAAAAGCCAAAGTGGAATGGTCTTCTAAAATAAGGGAAAAGGAGCCAGACAGGATATGGAAGGCGGATACGCACAAGATCCGTAAAGAATTGGGCTGGACACCGGAGTATTCGCTAAGCGAAGGCCTGAAAAAAACAAAGAAGTGGATGGCCACGAACATAAAATTTTATGAATAAAAATGGGATGACGAATGTGCCTGATTTAAGATCCATAGCTAATGAGCTTAGAAAGGAGCTTATAGTCGCGCATGCCGCGGCTAACACCTCCCATATCGGCTCAGATTTTTCTTGTCTGGATATTCTCATAACGCTGTATTTTAAGGTTCTGGGGCGGAACGATCATTTTATCCTAAGCAAAGGGCATGCTGCAGTTGCTCTGTATTCCGTGCTGCACAAGAAAGGAATCATATCAGACGAAACTTATGGCTCTATAGGAAAGGAAGGCTCTCTGCTGGCCGAACATCCCATTCAGGGAATGAAAGGCGTCGAGGTCGCCACAGGATCCCTGGGTCACGGGCTTCCTATTGCTGCAGGTATGGCGTTAGTCAACAAACATGACGGAAAGGACGGCACCATATATGTGCTGATGGGTGATGGAGAATGTCAGGAGGGCAGCGTCTTTGAGGCCATGAACTTCGCGAGCATGGCGGGCCTGAGCAATCTTGTAGTGATAGTTGATAGCAATAAATGGCAGGGGCTCGACAGAACGCTGCTAACTGCCGAAATAGTCCACAAAGAGTTTTCCAGCGCAGGATGGGATGTAAAGGAGATAGACGGCCACAACTACGACGAGATCGCAGCAGCACTGAAGTCAAATTCAGCCAAACCCTTGCTGATCATCGCAGACACAATTCTGGGGAAAGGTGTCAAGTCAATGGAGGACAAGCTGGAGTGGCACTACAAATCTCCAAACAGCGGCAATGTAAAGGATTTCATATCGGAGATATCATGAGACGCGCATTTGTGAACGAATTGTTAAACATAATGGGCAAGGAGAAGAAAGAAGGCAAAGAGCTTACCTATTTGTTGGCGGGCGACCTTGGATTTTCGGCATTCGAAAAGATACGCGAAGATTACCCTAGGCGCTTCATGAAACATGGGCCTCTCAGAACAGAACATGATTGGCGTATCTGCAGGCATGGCCAGTCTCGGCAAGAAGGTATTCGTTTATTCAATCATCCCGTTTTTGCTATACCGCACGTTCGAACAGGTGAGGGATGACCTGTGCTATCCCAATCTTCCCGTAAGGATGGTCGGAGTTGGTGCAGGCTTGGCGTATGCCGACGCAGGAGCGACCCACCAGCCGTTAGAAGACTTGAAAGTGGCCGATGCCCTACCAAATCTGACAATTCTGAGCCCTTCCGACCCGCAGGAAGTCAGGCTATTCATGCAAAATATTGACAGCATAAAAGGTCCAGTATACATGCGGCTCTCAAAGAACGAAGATCTTGTATTGCACAGCGAAGACCTCAGGATAGAGATTGGAAAAGCGCTAAGGCTTACAACAGGCAAAAAGATACTTATAGTGTCAAGCGGAATCCTTACGAAGGTGGCGCTTGAGGTTGCGGGTATGCTCAACAAGGATGAAAAGGATACTGCTGAGGTGCTCGAAATACACACTTTCAAACCCTTTGATTATGGTGCCGTCATAGGTTCGGCAAAGGGTAAGGCGATTATCGTGACCATAGAAGACAATACTGGTGCTCTTGCCGAAAAAGTTGCAAGCACTCTGGCTGGAAAGGAAGTGCAGAGCTTCCTACCATTCAAGTTACCAGATGAGTTTACGCATGTTGCCGGTACCAAAGAGTACTTATTCAAAAGCTACGGCATAAGTGCCTCAGACATTTATAGCAGGATCAAGAGCGTAATGAAATGACAAACTTCTCTAATTTCTATAGGGACAAAAAAGTTCTAGTCACAGGCCATACGGGCTTTATCGGCTCGTGGCTCACTCTGTGGCTCACCGAATTAGGTGCCAATGTAATTGGTTTTTCTTCAAATCCACCTTCCAATCCTTATCACTATCAGTTTCTAGGCCTTGAGGACAAAGTGACCAATATAACTGGCGACATACGGAAAAAAGACCAAGTGCTCGGGTTGATAAAGAAGCAGGAACCAGAGATGGTATTTCACTTGGCTGCCCGTCCAATACTTCTAGATTCCTATGTCACTCCCATCGATACGTACATTACAAATGCGATAGGCACTCTTAATTTGTTGGATGCGATAAGAAGGGCTGGCAAGACAAAGGCTATACTGAACATGACTACTGATAAGGTCTATGAAAACAAAGGAACACGGGTGGCGTATAAAGAGGATGATAAGCTTGGTGGATACGATCCCTATAGTTCTAGCAAGGCCTGTTCAGAGCTGATAACAAAATCCTACAAGAACAGCTTCTTGTCAGATGCAGGAGTTGCAACAGTGCGCGCCGGAAACATTATCGGAGGCGGAGACTGGGGCGAGCATAGGCTCATGCCTGATCTCGCGCGCTCTTATGCTGCTAACGATACGATAATGATACGAAATCCAAGTGCAATACGGCCTTGGACTTATGTACTGGACTTCCTGAACGGCTATCTTACCCTCGGAGAGAAACTCTATACCGACCCGGGCAAGTACTCTGGGGCATGGAACTTCTCATCCAGTTATGCGAAGACAGTCCTGGATCTAATAACTGAAATTTCAAAGTACCTAAATATCAAATACGAAATTCATAAAAGCCATAAAGGGCATGAAGACAGGATCCTGCTGCTGAATTCTGATAAATCAAAGAAAGGACTGGGATGGAAACCCATAAACAGCTTTGAGGACACTGTGAGAAGCACTGCTTCATGGTATGCGCACTTCTACAAGGATCACAGAGTGCCCTTCACCTACTCGCGGACGCAACTCTCCGAGTTTAAAAAACGATTGCATGAATAAGCTCGGAATCTATATTCCAACTCGTAACCGAAGGGACGACTTGGAAAAATGCATAAGGCACTTCATACCCCAATTAAAGAAATACGGTTTTCCAATATATGTCTCTGACAACAGCGCAGCAGACGAAACGGAAAAAGCAGTCAAGATTTTAAAAAAAGAATACCGCAACATCTTCTACAAGAGGAACAAGACTAAGCTAGGTGATACGTACGCATCTAACCTGATAAACCTGCTAGGCATGGGCGATACCGAATTTGCATGGATATTTGGCGATGACGACATAGTGAAGGAGCATGCCATTGATATTATAGTCAAAAATCTGGACTCGAAATGCGATTTCATACAGATCGATGTGGAAGTATGGGATGACACATTCTCAAGAAAATTCGAAAACACCAAGATCCACGCAAGAACAGACGCCTTCTATTCGAAAGGGGATCATGCAAAAGTGCTATTGAAACAGAAAGCAGGCTATGCTGGGTTCATGGGTAGCATAATAACAAGAACGCGATACCTGCGAAGTGAGCTAAACAACATGGAGGGCGAGGATCTCGGTCCGAAAGAATTCTTGCACACAACGCTCTTCTTCAGGGCTATCGTCGGGAAAAATGGCAAGCTGCTGGCACAACCGCTGATAAAATACCATACACGGTGCACCATACCGGTTATTGCGTTCAGGACGTGGCTTGTTGTTTTCCCGGCAGCACTGGAAGAGCTAAAGCCCAACTATCCTAACAAGGTCCTGAAGGCTGTGGGTGCTCTTCCAACAATCAACTTGATAGGCATAGCATGCATCAATATGCTCCAGAACCCGAATGAAATGGGCAATTATAGGACATACGTGAGGTCCAACAGCAGCATAAGTGCTCTTACGAAGATGGCACTGCTTTTCACATTAGCTTTGCCGGATGCGTTCATCAGATATGCGATATATCCGGTGTTACATAAAACAAGGGACCTGACGCTTGATCACTGAGCCTTTTTGCTACCTGCCTGCCTTTTCTTTTACGAACTCCTCGAACACACTTATGACATACTCTAGCATCTGCTTGGTAAGTCCAGGATAAACGCCTATCCAGAAGGTGTTGTTCATTACGAAGTCTGAATTCTCAAGTTTTCCTACTCGTTCCTGTTCCATTCCTATATAGGCAGGCTGCCTTACCAAGTTGCCCCCGAACAGCATCCTGGTCTGTATGCCTTTGGATTCCAATCGTTCAACGATATCATTCTTGGTAAAGTTGGCATCCTTTCTGACTGATAGTGGAAATCCAAACGGGCTGATTTCTGCCTTTGCGTACTTTTCAGGCATTATGAACTTGTCATCGTGCTCCTTGAGGTTGGCTAGGAGGAACTGGAAGTTCTCTCTTCTCTTTCTCAAGAACTCCGGCAACTTCTTGAGCTGGGCGACCCCTACGGCCGCTTGCATGTCTGTGGCCTTTAGGTTGTACCCGATATTCGAATATGTGTATTTGTGGTCGTAGCCCATCGGAAGTTCTCCCATCTTCTGTACGAACCTCTTTCCGCATGTGTTGTCCTTGCCGGCTTGGCAGTAGCAATCCCTTCCCCAGTCGCGGAAAGACTCAACAAGTTTCTTGTAAATAGCATTGGAAGTCATAACTGCGCCTCCCTCTCCCATGGTCATCTGGTGTGCAGGATAGAAGCTCACAGTTCCAAAATCTCCAAAAGTCCCTACAGGCTTTCCATCCCACCTGGCACCTGCCGCGTCGCAACAGTCCTCTATGACATAGAGCCCATGCTCTTTAGCGACCTTCATTGTAGTGTCAAGGTCGAAGGGGTTTCCAAGTGTGTGCGCCAGCATTATTGCCCTGGCCCCTTTTTCCACAGCTTCCTCTATTCCGGCCGGAAGTGGGTTGTACGTGCCTATCTCTACGTCGACGAAGATCGGTATGAGGCCATTCTGGTATATCGGGTTGAGCGTTGTCGGGAAGCCTGTGGCGCAGGTTATTACTTTGTCTCCGCGCCTAAGCTTGTCTTTTCCGAGTGCATTGCTTGTAAGCGCAGAAAGCGCAAGCAGATTTGCGGACGAGCCAGAGTTTGTAAGGGCGCAATACTTTGTGCCGAAGAATTCTGCAAACTCCTTCTCAAAGCGTTCAGCGTACTTTCCGGCAGTGAGCCAGAAATCAAGCGCACTATCCACTAGCGTCGTCATCTCTTCGTAATTGTAGACTCTGCCGGCGTAAGGTATCCTTGTCTTGCCAGGAACAAACTCTTGCTCTGTCCTGAGGTCAGAGAACTGTTTCACCTTTTTGAGTATCTCTTCTCTGATAGCATCTTGTGCGGTGTTCGGCATCATGCTTTAACATAAGGATAAAGCCATTATTATTTTTATGCATCATGCGTTCGAGTATATAAAGTTTGTCGGTCGAGAACGTGTGAATATCCGAAATCTAATTTGTACGCCTTGAAGATTAGTTATATATATCTGAGGAACCTTATCAACTAGTGGCTTGCCTAAAGTTGCCCTCTGGCTCCTAAGTCAGGCGAAAAATGGTGTGCGGATGCATTATGATCTGTGTGTTATAGGCCGGTTTGATCCTGTAGGGCTTCCATTATCAATATCATCTGCAGGCAAGGCGCTGAAGGTGTGCGCATTCGACATAGACAACGTTTTTAAACAAGGAAATGATGGTGCATGTCTTATCAATAGTTTGGGGAGTCTAAAATGAAGATATTATTGGTAGTTCCAAGATATAGCAACAGCGCCACACCGGACTACAATTACCTGTTTCCATTGGGCTTGGGCTACATATCCTCTGTCATGAAGCAAGAGCACGAGGTGGAGTGTCTAAATCTGAATCATGCTGCAGGAAATGTGTCAGATATACTTTCAGACAAGCTATCACATGGCTATGATGTTGTGGCCACGGGGCACATAGGGATAGGATACTCTATGGTGCGCGACATATTCAATACAATAAGACTTTCTGGCGAACATCACAATCACCATCCAAAAATTATCTTAGGCGGAGCAATGATAACTAGCGAGCCAGAACTTATTTTCAAGTCGCTTAATCCAGATTATGGCGTAATCGGCGAAGGTGAAAAAACCATAATCGATCTGTTAGGTGCGGTTGAAGGTAAAAAAACCATAGAGGGCGTTGACGGCATAATCCATGCTTCTGGTATGACAAACCAGAGAGCGCTGATTAAGAATATAGACGAGATCCCCTTCCCAGATATGGAGGGACTAGGGTTCAAAGAGTTCGTTGAAAATCAATTTACAAACCGTTGGTACTACAATAATTATTTTGACGAACCAAGAGTTTATCCGATATTGGCCAGCAGGTCCTGCCCATTCCAATGCACCTTCTGCTATCATTCTATTGGCAGCGTGTATAGAGAAAGAAGTTTGGATAATGTATTCGAAGAAATAGACCTGGCAGTAAAGAAGTACAAAATAAACACATTGGTAATTTATGACGATTTGTTCTCTTTGAAAAGGGAAAGGATAGTGGAATTCTCAAATAGAATAAAGCCTTACGACTTAAAATGGACCTGCCAGATGTCAGTCAGAACAATGGACAAAGAATTATTGAATACCATGAAAGCGTCAGGCTGCGAAATAATAAGTTACGGGTTCGAAAGCTATAGCCAGGAAGTTTTAAAAAGCATGAAAAAACCCATAACCCCCCAACAAATAAATGAAGCTTTCAAAATGACGTTAGATGCTAGAATGGGTGTCCAGGCCAATTTTATTTTTGGCGATACTGCAGAAACTTGGAATACTGCCATGGAAACACTGAACTACTGGAAGGATAATTCTATGGGCCAGGTGAATCTGGGTTTCATACAACCGTATCCTAAGAGCGAAATGTACACGAGAAGCATAGAGAAGGGCGTCATCAAAGATAAGCTGACGTTCATAGAGGAAAATATGGCCACTGACGAAACTTACAACATGACCGAGTCCATGACTGATGAAGAGATAGAAAAATTAGACAAGCTGATCCAAAAATACATGTCCAAATACGAGAAGTATGTGGTGCCAAATTCAGTCAAAAAAGAAGGGCGTGGCTACAGTCTGAATGTTAAATGTCCGTTCTGCAACAAAGAAATTTTATACAAGAATTGCTTCTTGATGGTTAACAGATCTTTCTATTGGGCTTTCTTGACTTGCAGGAATTGCAATATGCGATTCAACGTCGTTAGTCCATTGGCTAAAGCAATGAACGATTTAGGTCTACTGCAATTAATGTTCCGGCTCTACAAGAAGATGAGACGAAAAAGAAAGATTATTTCGGTCAACAACGCCATACGCAGAGAATGAACAGACCATGATTTCTAGACTACGAATCTCTGCCGTAGTATCTGTCCTCTAGCAGTTTGATCAAAAGGTCGACTCCCTGCTTCTTTCCTTCATACTTTTCATTTAGCTCGCGGATTGTATCGTCATCATCAAGCCTCAGGTATCTTATTATCCCATCTTTCTCTATGTTCTTTGCAATCTCGAATATTGCCTTGCTGTTCTTGGCGCTGCGCCATTTATTGAGTCTACTGATATAGGTCATCCTGTTCGGCAGTATGCTGGCCATGCCTTCCCAACGCCGTTCTTCTATCTGGTGCGCCTTAAAATGCCGCATCTTTATCTGGAACGCCAAGTCCCTCAACGAATACAATGTAAAATAATCAAGGTTGCTTATCTCTTCATCTGCCTTCCTGAACGTCAGTGCTTCATAAATGCGGAGCACGTCGTATATTACCTTTCCAAGAGCAGTCTTTTTGAAGTCCCTCTGGGCGGGCATCATCGCCTTGAAAGCATAGTCCAGTATCCTTTCGTTGAATGCCTCATATGAAAAGCGCTCGAACATCTCCATCTTTGTGTACTCGTGCGAAGCCTTCCCCTGGAGCTCTGCGATGTGCAGCATCTTGTATTTATCATCTAGCCTCTCCACTGTGCCGTCCACGATCGGCTGTTCATGGGTTATGCCCTTGAATCTCACGAAATTTCTGTTGTAGAGCCGTATCTGCCAAGTGAAGAACGAGGTCGTCTCTCCGTTCAGATGCGCTTCCTCATACCGTTTTATTGCGAATGCATGCGCCCCTGTGCTGCCTACCACGCTTTTGACATCATTCTTAAGCGCTTCGTTCACTCTCTCGTCAGTGTCAAGGTGGAGCACCCAGTCGTACCTGCACTTATGCAATCCAAACATGCGGAGCGGATCCGCATAACCCAGTGCCACTGTGTGAAATATCTCGAGTTTCTTCAGTCTCATCTTCTTTTTGATTGCTTCCAGCCTTTTGAGATTGCTCTTGCTGCTGGAATCTATCACCACAATCTGGTCTGCGATCGAATATATGTCTTTTATAAGGGCTGTAGCCTTGTCCACATCATCTTTGGAGAATATCAGAACGGATAATCTTTGCAAGCGCATCCTCCTCTATCAGAGTCCATCAATCTTACAAGCAGCCACTCCGTATGTTTTTTGCTTGAGCACGTAACTTACTTGTGGTCGACATTAAATATCCAGCGTTGTTATTTATATATGCTGCAGTGAGGCCAAAGTCCGCATTTCCACTCAATGATCAAAACTGTATGCTTTATGGTGGCCGTGCCCTTCATCGTGGCTCCCCCGTGAAAATCCTTTTTTTCTCAGATGCAGTCTGGTTATTTGATTTTACTAAAAGCAACGTCATGTATTCTCATCTATCCTCTATGCCTTCATGAAGGTTCTCTGAGTTGGCATGGATTCGTGCGTAAGTGTGTACAGTAAAACGCGAGTTGCCTCTTTCAATCTCCAGAGTTTCCGATTCTTTAATGCAAACCCGAACTGGCCTCTTTTCTTATCCAACGCATACCTCTGTATTATGCACGAACCGAAATAGTCTAGGATTGTTGAAATCTTCTTTCGGAGTACGGGTGTCTGATAATGCTTTTTAATAAAATGAATTTTACTTATCGAGTCACCATAGAACCGCCATTCCACCACCCGTGTGCCTTTTTGCTTTATAGTCGATATGCCTTCCAGATGTATCAGGTTTACTTGATTGTTTCGTATAACCTTGAGTCCTGCTGCCTTGACCCTTAAACAGTAATCCAAATCCTCTTCGCCAGAGAGAAACTCTTCATCGAACATTCCGACTGTTTTTAACGCTTCTTTGCTGATCAGCATGCACGCCCCGATCACACTCTCCACTTCATCTGTTCTGTGATCGTATGGTCTGTTCTGTTGTTCGTGTTCTTCTGCATTCGTCGGCTCTACAAGATTGCAACCAACAACTCCTGCACCAGTCGTTTCAGCAGCATTAACCAGTTTAGTGAGCCAATTCCTATCTTTTATTATAATGTCGTCGTTCAATAGAACAATATAATCCGGATGATATTTTCTAAGCGAATGCATAATGCCTATGTTGCACTCTCTTGAAATGTGGTAGAGATTCTTTTTCAGCGCTATCAGATCGACATTCTTGGACCTTAAATATTCGATAGATCTGTCTGTTGAATGGTCGTCTTCGACAACTATCCTATAATTATCGTAATTAGTGCGCATCAGGTGCTCCAAGCACAGTTGTATAATGCCTCTCCCTTTGAACTTTATAGCTAGTCCGTTATAATTCAGAATTATTATTACGACTCTCTTCATATTGATCAATTCTACCATGCAATTAGACGAGATTCAAACTTACAAAGGCACTAGGTAGATTACGACAAATTCTTACCTAGTTACCTTAAGAACGCCTATGCCTCCCCATCTTTGATCTTGGTTCTCAATCAATTCCTTGCTATTGTACTTGTCCTTGATCTCATTCCAGAATCTGTCCACTTCGCAGCCGGTTTCGATAGGATGCCTGGCTATGTCGTGCAATGCGATAAGCCCATCCTTCGCTACCAATTCGGAATACAGTTCAAAATCCCTCCGGACTCCCTTATATGAATGATCTCCATCTATGAACAGGAAATCTATAGATGAACCTGCCAGGATGCCTTTGACGCGCTCTAGTGTTGTTGCATCATGTGAATCTAATTTAAGCAGGTTAAGCTCTTGGCTTGGAAGAACAGATGCCTTGTATGTCTTTTCACGCCATGCCGGATGGCCCATATCTATGCTTATTATCTTGGCCTTTTCAGCTGCGAACTTTGAGAATAGGTATAATGTGCCCCCGCTAGCAGAGCCTATCTCAAGTATGGTCTTTGGCTTTAGCTCTTTCACAATCTCAAGCAGGCCTGCTAGCTCTGATCTTACCTGCTGCGGAGCTATTCTTATTTCAAAGCAATTGAAGTTGAATGCAAAATCCATAGCTTGCTCTATGCTCTTGGCCCCATTGCCTGCTGATAGTTTTTGTACAGCATATGGGGCTAGCAGGTTGCCTACATTAAGTTTGTTGTATACGAATCTGCCTACTTTGTCTTTGACGGTCATATTATCAAACCTACAATCTTTGCAAGTGCACCTTCAATCAGAGCATGCCAAGCTCACGAGCAGACACAATACTCTCTTTATCAAGTAAGCGTGCCCGACTGTGCTTGACCTTGAATATTCTTATGTCATTATTTATATATTCTGTGGTGCAACTGAAGCACATGTTGCCAGAGCAGAATCTGTCTGCCAGAAAGATAGTGTCAGATTTTGGAGTGTATCACAGATTGTCCACAGAACTCAATTCGGGTAGCGCCTTATCGTTTTCTGAAAGTATGGGATTCCTTATAGGCCACGCTATATTTATGACCGGATCTTTCCATATTATGCCTCTGCCGTGTGCTTTCGAGTATTCTCTTGTGAACTGATACAGCACGCTAGTATTGTCTTCAAGTGCAAGGAATCCGTGCGCAAACCCTTCGGGCACCCAAAGCATTCTGCCATTTTCTTCAGATAGTTCGACGCTTACCCAACGCGCAAAACTTTCCGAATTCTTCCTCAGATCTACTGCAACATCAAATACGCGCCCGTGTACGACCTTTACCAATTTGCCTTGCGCTTTTGGTCCTGCCTGGTAATGCAGACCACGCAGTACGTTCTTCCTTGATTTGGAATAGCTGCTTTGTACAAATCTGCATGGTATTTTGTTACTTTTGAACTCTGACGCTTTGTAAACTTCTGTAAATGCGCCCCTATTATCTGTGTACAGATCCGATTCGATCAGGACAACCTCAGGAATTTTCAATCTCTTGAATCTGAACGCCATCGGATCACTGTTTTCCAATATGCGACTCCCTTGCTATTGAAGTTGCCTTGAACAGCGATTCAAAAGTTCCTGCATCGGTCCACATCCCTTTTATAACATGATACTCAAGCTTTTTTTCTGCAATGTACGCGTTGTTCACGTCTGTCAACTCCAATTCGTTGCGCCAAGACGGCTTCAATGTCCTTATCTTGTCGAAGACCGTTTTATCATACATATACAAACCAATAACGGCACATTTGGACTTCGGCTCTTTTGGTTTTTCCTCTATACTCTTTATTCTCTTGTTATCGTCAAACTCCGGAACCCCAAAACGCTCTGGGTCTTCAACCTCTTTAAGGAATATCACTGCGCCGCTGGCCTTTTTTCCGAAATTCGTGACCAGCTCCTTAATACTTTTTATTTCTTCATTATTTGCTGCAAGTACATTATCGCCTAGCATTGTTATTATCGGTTCGCCTCTGACCACGTTCTCTGTTAGTCCCAATGCGTGTGCTATGCCCAATGCCCCTTCCTGTACCTTGTATGTGATGTTTACGTTGAATCTGCTGCCATCGCCGAGCAGGTCTGCAAAGCGGCCTGCATGCTCCTTTCCCGTCACGAGTATTATGTCTCTTATACCGACGCTTATGAGAAACTCTAAGGGGTAGTAGATCATGGGCTTATTGTATACTGGCAAAAGATGCTTGTTTGTGACCCTTGTAATTGGATTAAGCCTTGTCCCTTCGCCCCCTGCCAGTATTATGCCCCACATTTAGATCGAGTATTAATATCTTATAAACATTTAAATATATTATGTTATTAATATCTTATCGTGGAGAGGCTACTGATAATTGGTTGTAGTGGTTTGCTCGGCAGCAGGCTGGGCAGCATAGCAAAGGACAGGTTCGACGTATTTGGGACCTACAATCTGCATGAAGTGGATGCCAAGAATGCGTTCAAATTAGACGTGACAAACAGGGAGAGTGTTTTCAAGCTAATTGATAAGATAAAACCTGATTGCGTTGTGGATACGCACGCCTTGCACAATCTGGATTACTGTGAGACGCACATAACTGAGGCATGGGATGTGAATGTTAATGGCTCAAGAAACGTCGCAGAAGCATGCAAGAACTTTGGGTCCAAATACATATTCCTGTCTACAGATGATGTCTTTGACGGAAGAAAGCTCAGATACACAGAGAAGGACAAGCCGCACCCCTTGAATTATTATGCAAAGACAAAACTTATTGCCGAATACGTGCTTGCGGCATTGGATATGAACTACCTAGTGGCAAGAACCTCTGTCTTGTACGGTGTTGGTGGCATGAACAAGGTCAACTTTGCATCATGGCTCATAAGCAAACTCAAGAACAAAGAGAACGTCAGGATAGTGAACGACCAGCGCAACAACCCGACGCTGGCAGACAACCTGGCAGAATTCCTGCTCCGGCTCTATCAGAAAGACGAGACTGGCATATTCCATATCACTGGCAAGGAATGCCTTAGCCGGTATGACTTTTCAATAGAGATAGCCAAAACATTTAACCTGAATAAAAGCCTAATAACTCCCATCACCGCGCCTGAACTGAACCAGATAGCCAAGAGACCGGAGAGCGTCAACATGTCCACTGAGAAGGTGGAACGGGTTGCAAACATGAAAACCCTTAATGTTAAAGAGGGATTGCAGATATTGAAGGAACAGCTTGGTGCGTTTGCTTGAGAGTCTTGGTCACAGGGGGTGCTGGTTACATAGGCTCTATGCTTACAAGAATGCTTATTGACTCTGGTTATGACGTCAGAGTGCTGGACCGGTTCTTCTTTGGTAACGACTCCCTGCGTGATGTATCAGACAGGATAGAGGTCGTCAAGGACGATGTAAGATGGGTCGCACCTTCAGTGCTCAAGGATGTAGATGTCGTAATAGATATGGCTGCATTGTCGAACGACCCTGCTGGAGAGCTAGACCCGCTTAAGACTGTAGACATCAATTATTTAGGACGAGTACGGATGGCCAAACTTAGCAAGGAAGTGGGTGTCAAAAGGTACATTCTCGCTTCGTCGTGCAGCGTGTATGGGTTCCAGGAAGGCATGTTAAATGAGACCTCTAAGACCGATCCGCTCACTACATATGCAAGATGCAATGTGCTCTGGGAGAAAGATGCACTTCCGCTTTGCGATGAAAAGTTTACCGTTGTTGCTCTTAGGCAGGCTACAGTCTACGGCTTCTCATACAAGATGAGATTTGATCTAGCCGTAAATGGGATGGTTCTCGGCCTGATCAAGAACAAAAAAATACCCATACTCAGGGATGGCAATCAGTTCAGGCCATTCGTTCATGTAAAAGATACTTCAAGAGCTTTTATCACCGCAATAGGTGTGGATTCAGATAAAGTAAACGGCCAGATATTCAATATCGGGTCTAATGAGCAGAACTATAAGATATTAGATCTTGCGAAGATAGTCGCCGAATCTGTCGGAGTTCCATTTGACTATGAGTGGTATGGCAATCCTGACAAGAGGAGCTATCAAGTCAGCTTTGACAAAGCGAAGTCTATTTTGGGATTCAATACGAAATACACGGCTGCTGATGGAGCCAAGGAGATATCTGATGCCCTGAAAGATGGCAGGCTGAACTCTGACGACCTTAGAGGTAAGACTGTAGAGTGGTACAAGCATCTCATAAAGATGCAGGAATTCATCGATGCTGGCAGAAGCACAAGCACCGTATTGTGACCGTGATGACCCAGTGGCTTCAACGATGTATCTGATAAATGCTGAAACAAAGTGATGACTTATGACTAAACACTTGTGCAAGGTGTGTGGGAATGAGGGTCTTTACAAAGTGCTTGACCTTGGCGCAATGCCCAGCGCAAACGATTTGGTAGAGGAGAAATATCTATCAGAAGTGAAGAGCTACCCGCTGAGGTACTACTGGTGTGATAACTGCACATTCTTTCAGCAGGTTGATTTGGTAAACAGGGTAAAGCTGTTCGGGGGCAATTATGTCTATTTTACCGGTGCCAGTGCTCCTGTGATAGAGCACTTCAAAGAACTCTCGTTAAAAATGAGGAAAAGGCTCGACAATAGGCACTTTGCAGTGGTCATCGCCTCCAACGACGGCACAGAGATAAAGCTGCTTAAAGAATTTGGCGACTTTGATAGGGTCTTAGGTGTAGAGCCTGCAAAAAATCTTGCGAAGATCGCGAACGAGAACGGTCTTACCACAATAAACGCCTTTTTTGGAGAAGAGCTAAGCAAACGTATAGCCGACGAGTATGGCAAAGCCGATCTTGTGATCGCAAACAATGTGTTTGCGCACATTCCTAACCCTCGTGACATGCTTTTGGGTATGAAGAATCTGATAAGCGATGAGGGTGTCATATCTATTGAGGTGCACTGGCTAAAAAGGCTGATAGAAGAGTTGCAGATAGACACCTTATACGCGGAGCACTATTACGTCTGGGACATAAAGGCGATGGAAAGACTTGCTACTGATATTGGATTGATGCTTATGGATATAGAGTATCTCCCTGACCGGCTGGGTGGCTCTATTAGGGTGATGATGAAGAAGCACGGAACCTCCGATGCGGTAGGAAGATTCACTGTCGAGGAAGAGAGGGCGGGGCTGTACGATATAAAGAAAATGATGACGCTGCAGAAACTGGCCGACGAGAGAAAGCGCAGGTTTGTAAGATTGATAAGAGGCCTAAGAAGACGTGGCAAGAAGATTGCAATATGGACCGTTCCGGCAAAGATAGCGACGATGCTGAATTTCTGCGGGATAACCAGCAAGGAGATAGAGTGTGGTTATGATTCTACAGAGTACAAGATAGGCAAGTACATACCGCAGGCGGGCATACTGGTTAAGGGTGAAGCAGACATAGCGAAGGACATGCCTGATTATCTAGTGGTTGGTGCATGGAACTACATAGAATTCGGCAGGCAGAAGCTGGGATGGTATCTTAAGAGAGGCGGAAAGTTGATCAATCCGCTCACGTGCGAGATCGTTGAGTGCTGAAGAGGGCACTTAAAATGTACGCTTGAAAATTTGTTAGGTCCTAGGACAATTTAAACAAATCAGATTGATACGTTATCCATAAAACGATAAACTATATTGCGGCTGATTCACAGTGATAAGAAAAATCTAGAAGGATTGGTTTTGGGCATGTCAAGATCTGCACCAAACACATGAAGCCGTTTCAAGAATATCAGAAGGCAACACCATGGCCCTGCTCGAATTTGTGCTCTGCTCTCGTTGTCAAGTTAAAACCATGATAAGATCCATGCCAAGACGCTACCGATACAAGCATGCGTAGTTGTCCTTTGACACCAAATTCAACTAGACAGGCGGTCTCATCTTTATCCCAGACATACGCGCCTAGCCGTAGTTGACCCTAAATATTCTTGTGTCGTTGTTTATGTACACTGCGGTGAGTGTGGTGTTCGCGCTGCCAAACGGGCACGCGTATTGGTTGCACAGGAATGTGAATTTGAAGATGTTGCTGTTGAACAGCGAAGGGCCCAGCACAGCGCCGCCGCTTATCACGTTGCCTTTGTATGATATCAGCAGCGTGTAGTTGCGCGTGTCGTTCTCTGCTGCAGTCTTGACGATGTTGTAACCATAGTTTGATGTGTTGAAGAACATCACATTCTTTATCGGCGCGTACCTGTTGCTTCCCTGCGCGCCAAGGTATGCAAAAAACTTGTCGGTGCCGTTCGTCTGCCTCTCAGTTATCATCATTGCCCTGTAATACGGATAGCCTGGCGATGAGAAAGCGTAGAACCTTGCTGTCTCGTTCTGCGTTATGTTCAATATCGGAAGCGATGCATATCCGTAATCGCTAGCGTTAGTGATATTGCCTTCGACTGCCAGTCCGCCGAGCTCCTGATACCAAAAGCCTCGTGCCACTATGTACTGCGGCCTGCCTATGTCGTACAGGTACTGTGTGTCGTTGCTCGTGTTGAACAGGAATCGGGCAGAATAATAGATCCTGGTGCCGTTCTCCCCTCCTACGCTGTCCATGTAGTTCGTCCTGTTGGCCCATCCCTCTACAACTGAGCCGTCAGGCCATATCGCCCAGACAGTTGCGTTCTTTGGCGTGTTGCCGCTCATCCACGTCATCGCATCCAGAAAGTGTGTGTTTATGCCATCGGCCTGCGAGGATGAATACGAAGAGACGTACGTCCCATAGAAATTGAAGAGCAGCAGCACTCCGATGAATGCAGCGCATACGTACTTTAGCTCCATGCGCGTCTTAACAACTGCGTACGCATCATATGCAAAAATGCCGACGAGTAGGGCTGTGATCAGGGTCGCGATTGCAACCATGAGTATGTTGCCCAGCGTGAACAGCGGCACCACATCATAATACATGATGCAAACGGCAAACGCACCAAACAGCATCCCGACAACTACTACGTACGCTTTACGTCCAAGGATCTTGCCTTTGGCTAGCGAGAATATCGCATACACGCCGTACGCTGCAAATATCGCCATGGGCACTGATAGCAAAGCATTCCATCTTATTGCGGCAAGCTGCAGAAATGCGGTAATCATGAAGTATGCCAACATCACCAGGAAGCCGTTGTTGACATTAACCGCCATGCCCTTTATCTTGAAGTGCTCTCTGTTGTGGATCTTGTTCGCGAAAAACAGGAACAGCAGGATCGCAAACGGCGCAAGGTATAATTGAAGGCTGAAGCTTGCGAACAGGAAGGCGTAGGACGGCTTCTGCAGCTCCTGCGTCGTGCCGCCTATCGGGCTGCTTGCTGCGTTGGTTATGCCTACGCTGCCGAGCATGCCGCCTATGACCTCGCCGAACAGCACCAAGTATAAGACGAGCATAACCGCTACGACAGCCAGCACAACGCCGATCCTCTTCTCGACACTGCCTATCAAGTTTATCTTGTGCTTGTTTTTGATCAGGTATATCGCAAGCGCGTTTCCAAGCATTATTGTTATCCAGAATACGAAGAAGTTCGAGCCGGCGAGCTGGCCTCCGGCCCTTCCAAGCCCCAGGAGCACCCACACATCATCCAACAGGGAAGTGCCTAGCAGGCCGACGGTCAGTAGCGTGTTCGTCCACAGAAGGTCATGGTCTGCCTTCACGAAGCCGTATGCGAGCAGTATCAGAAGCGTCAGCATGTAGATTGCGATTATGAACGAGTATCCTGTCCACACCGTTATGCCAAGGCTCAGCACGAACGCAGATATTCCCGTGTTCAGGTACTTGCTCTTTCTGTCGCTTGAACTCAACGCCCTCAGCATGAAAATAAGGCCCAGCATCAGAAACAGGCTTATGAAGCTGTCTCCTCTGTACACCGTCGCTGCAGTCCTTGCGATGTTGCCGCTGGAGGCGCTCACAAAGAACATCGCAAGAAGCCCCAAGAATTTGCTCTTGTGGATGTATTGCACGAGATAATACGCGAGTATTGCGTACAGTATTCCGAACAGTACCGGAATCAGTCGTAGGGTGGTGTAGTAGCTAATACCCATGAAGCGCAGGAAGAAGTACGGTATTACTGTCATGTAGATGAGGCCTGGTGCCTCTCCGATGAAATTGTGCCAAGGGAATCCTGAGATGTTGAGGTAATTGCTCACAACAAAATTGCTCTGTACGGCCTGCCTTACCACCGCATAGTAGAAGAAGCCGTCAGGCTCAAACATGCCCTGGAAGCGTAACAGGGGCACACGCAGGAACACATTCACTGCGATTATTGCGACTGCTATTGCAAATGTCCAATACTTGTTCTCAAGAAGCCCGGCAAGTATCTTTACGTGCTTGGTGATGTTCTCGCTCTTTACACTCTTTTCGTCCATGGAATCAGAATCATAGGTTTACTGTGTTAAAGCTTTTAAACCGATTCTTCAAGCCGCAACGTGCAACTTTGTGTTGTCGGGTGCTTGCGTTGTATGCCTGCAAACGTTATGTTTGCTTGCCTCTTATCGGACTTGTCCTTGGTGTGGAGATTATCAAAAGCAGCAAGCCGATTAAACTTACCGCAAGTCCTGGAGGCCGTATGCCCCTAAAGCAAGCGGCACAGGCGGATGCGGTTTCCTGCACGGCAGGCAAGGCATAATATATAGTATATGTATATTGTCTTGCGCTACAACCACATAAATGAACGTGCCGTCACAGGCAACCGTGCCACGTGTTTCCGTGTCACATTCACATGCGCAAGCTTCAAGGTCATGGTGTGCAGTGCGCAAGGGGTCATTTTTCCCTTTCGAGGGATGTGTACGTTAAAGGAATATGGCATGTATGGCAATCAACGAAGTATAAAACGGAATTTATAAAAGAAATGTTATAGATAGCGCATGTGTTTAAATACCTTACTTTCATTAAGCGTTCACACTTAATGTAAATGTGATAGAATGAAATCCCTAAATGCAAAGAGGATAGCAACAGTAGTCGCAGGTGCGGCTCTCCTTGGTATCGGTCTTGCGTTCGCAGGTCCAGTGACCTTCCAGAACGTTCCGATAATCAGCAATAGTGGCCAACCCGTAGTGCAGGTGGTTGTAGGATCAAGCGCCAAAGCCAGCGATGGTGTTGCAGCGGCAAACATTGCAGCGGCAATAGGCAACCTTGCTTACACCAGCATTCCGGTGACAGCAAGCGTCAATGCAACGCAGGCAATGAAGGTTCTCGGCGTCTCAGTCACAAACGCGGCGTATACTTTGGCTAACCCACAAGTGTACATGAACGTCAGTGGCTCGTCTAGCGTCACTGGTTCGTATAGCTTCGGTGCTCTAATAGGCTCCGTGCTCAACGGCGCAGTGATCTTGGGTTCTGCTCAGAACACAAAGACGCTGCAAGGTTCAGGCAGCTATGCGTACCCTGAGGCAAACTCGTTGTCGACAACGCCAGCAGCATCTCCATACTACACAGGTTCAGGAAGCTCTCCTGTATTCAACATGCTGCCAACAGCCGGGTCCAACGGTGGAGGCGTATCCTTCACAGGATTCCAACAAGGCAGCCAATACGACAACATAATGCAAATAACAAACCAGCAGCTGCCAGCACTGCTCAGCAACTATGGGACTCACGGAGAGACAGAGACGCTATGGATAACAGGTTTCCCAGTGTATGACCAGCAGAGCTCATACAACAACTTTGAGTTGTTAAGCGCCGGCGGTGCATACGAGGCCACATTCGCCACTCCCATACAGTTCAACGGAACTGCCTCAAATAAGAACATAATGAAGAAGAGTGCGGCGAACATCAATGTGCCAATAAAAGTGCTCGGCCAATCTTGGACCATAATAACAGGTTATGGCATGGCAAGCAACCCGGGATCATCCAACGTGATCAACGGAGGCGGACTCCAGCTTGCATCATCTCTGTCACCATTGACTACATTGTCAATCGGCCAGAACATGACAAGCGGGCCATTCACAGTCCAGCTGCAAGACCTTGGAGTCAACTCCAGCGGATTCAGCCCAGCCGAACTGGCAATATACTATAATGGCGCACTGAACACAACATCCGCAATACAGCCGCCGAAGACTGCGTCCTTCAACATCAGCGGACACACACTCTTTGTGCACGTCAACCAGACGTTCGCAGGATACTATGCCTATGAAAAGTGGGCAAAGGTCCAGCTCTACTCCAACGTCTTCAACGTGACGAACGGCAAGGCATTCAACCAGACAACAAACCCCGGATGGACTGCAACACTGTTCTGGACAAACACATCGTCAACCTCTGGTTCGGCAAACGCAGTGGCACTCAAAGGCATAGTGCTATACAACGCCTCGCCGATACAGCAGATGGCGCCAGGCAGCAGCTTCTCATTCATCCAAAACCCGAGCGTATACAAGCTCACATTCCTGCCAGACACCTTCAACAACTTCGATGCAGTGACTGCGGCAACATCCTCTATAACGAACCTACAATATGCAAACGCCGGATACTCTGCAACTTCTGGTATATCCAACATAACAGAGGCATCGCAAGTGCTCACAGTGACAAGCCAGATACCGAACGCATTCACATATGCGGGTCAGACTGGTTCCAGCGTCACATATGACCTTACGCCATACCAACTGAAGAACGGTCCAGGAACAACAGTCAACACCCTGAACGTAGGTGCTGGACCAGTTGCTGGTTCCGGTGTAGTACCGACAACTAGCGGCGGCACAACGGACAACGTGGTGCTAACATTCGGAGGCGCAGGACCTAGCGGAGGAGCGGGCGGTGCGTGGGTCTCAAGCACGCAGCAGCTCACAGTGCAGCTGCAGGGTTACACATACCCGTCAAACACGCTGGCTTCTGACTCTGTGCAGTTCACATCAACCACACAAAACTCCCCAGTCGGTGTAGCAACACACGTCAAGTTCTACAACATAACCAGCATAGCCCTCCAGACGAGAGCACTACCAGGTCCAATGACCATAAACGTAGTGGCGAACACAATAGGCAGCAACACTGCTAACGTTGTGGTTCTCGGCACGCTGACTAACGCCTTCGTAAACAACGCGGGTATCTACTATCCACAATCCAGCCCATCGTACGACGCAATGGTGAGCGCAGCGACATATCCTGTGACCTACAACCCACAGAACGGACAACTGCAAAGCACATTCAACATTGCTAGCACATTCCCCGCAATCTCAGCGCCAATTACAGCGGCAGGTCTGCAGCAGTATTTCACGTACACAATGAACGAGGTATCCATACCTTCAAACTCTGTGGCGTTCGACTCGTTCGCATTCGGAATAGTCAACGCATCTGGAGGTGTCGGAGTGTCCCCTGAGTTCCAACTGAACTACTCTGCTAGCACAACCAACACGGTAGGAAACCGCCTGAACATGACCTACTCGTCAAGCATTGCGACAACAATGCTTGCGCAGACAGGCTTCAGGTCAGAGCGTGGCAGCAAAGTCGCGAGCATAACACCATCAGTGGTGACAGTAGACCTGGCAAAGACTCAGGACTACCTGCAATTCGCGATAGGCCCAGCGAACAGCACAGTCGAGACCGTCGGCTCGAGGACAATCGGCCCATTCGGCATCGGCCAACCGGTCACAGGGTTCGCAAACCTATCAGTATCGAAGATAAACGCGACTCCAGTGCTTAGCGGCAAGTCTACCTATGCAATAACGGGCGTAGGCAACATCACAGCGACGCCAAGTGTCAGCATGGCAACAGAGCCAGTATTGCTGAAGAACATGACGACGCCACTCGTGGTGCTCGACGCTGCGGCAAACCCTGCCAGCAACCTGATACTGGTCGGAAGCGGCTATGTCAACGCACTGAGCGCACAGCTCCAGAGGGCATACAATGTGTCAATGATGCCAACAACGCAGATAATGCAGGCATATGGCACAAACCGTGTCCTGATAGCTGGATACTATGCGAACCAGACTACTGCGTCGGCGAATGCGTTCATAGCACAGTTGTACGCACAAGCTGCACACAGCTGAAAAGCGGCTGAAAAGCTACCGAAAAGCGGCTGCAGTTGCAGCTGCTTTTTCTTCTTTTTTTCTCTTCCTTTTCTATTTTCCTTTTATTTTTTCATACCCAGTTGCAACACTGCTTCAAGGACGCGCAATTGCCGCGATGCGCACCGAAGCTTCATATCTTTCAGCGCAGGATTCGACTCTCTTGCATCGATTCTGGCGCAAGGCATGGTGCGCAGCATAAACAGTCTTTGTTATGCTCACACAGTCTTCGCGTATCTGCATAGATCTGCTCTGTTTGGAAGACATTTCTGATAATTTTCCAAAAATGCAACTCATATTTATAAACCTTGCCATGCAATACCATGCAATAAATACCGACGGCGAATCAATGGCTAAATTCATAAATGTGCTGGTGTTGACACTCGTTCTTATTGCGTCTCAGGCGTGCGCTGGAAGCATAGGCCTGAACTCGTCACTGCGAGGATATCTCTCGACGTACATACCCAATGCAACGCTGCAGAGTGCCTCTTACTACAACATGACGCTGAGCAGAAGCACATACGTCATAATGCAGCTAAGCGCCGGTTCCAACAGGTTCGTCGTGATAAACACAACGGGCCATGCATATTCGATCATGCTCGCATCTTCTAACATAAGCAGAGTCTTGTGGCCGTTCGTCCTTGGCAGGTACTACCCGAATCAGAGCACACTTGACTATCTCAACACCTCTATGCGCGCGTACCGTGACGGGAGCTCAAGCAGTATCGGAGATTGCCTGGAGGAGACTGGCCTTAACAGGTTCAATTGCACTACGGCCAACAGCTGCTTCTCGTGCAGGACAGTACCGATCTGCAGCGCAGTCATATCCTCTCTTGGAGGTCCTGGAAGCCAGGACGCGTACCCTTTCGTCAACGGCATAACGACCTTCTCCAGCCAGTATGTGCAGCTCAACGCGAGCTACAGCACATACTTCTCAACGCTGTCTGCGCTAAGCCCTTCAAGCATAAGCACCTCTATATCGACACTCTCTGGCGTGCTGTCTACGATAAGCACAATATCCGTGGCCATGCCGCAGAACCCCCTATTCCCGCTGCCTTCGAACACAAACTTCGGATCGCTTTATGCTTCATGCGGCGCATATAGCAACTACAACCAGCCCTGGTACTGTGTTGACGTCGGCCTTTGCAAGTATGTGAGTTTCAACTCCACTCTGCTTTCTGGCATGCAGTCGACTGTGACAGCGCTGCAGGCATCGCCGCTCTCGAGCGCAGGGCTGAGCGCAACTAGCGCCAACTCTTCATCGATAGCAAGGGGCTATGTCCTGGCTGTGGTCTCTAGACAGGAGAACGCATCGTTCAGCGCATTCCTTAATGCGACAGAGCCACGGTACAATCTGACCGTTCAGAAATCTCAGACACTCCTAAACATGTTCAGCAATTCAGTGCTTGCGACATCGTTGGGCACGCTCAAAAGCGCATTTGCGACAATACTCGGCTCTGGCCCAAGCCAGAACATGACGTACGCGAACGTTATGATGGTCAATGCGCTCTCGAACATAAACATTGCATACTCAAGAGCCTACGCGGCATTCCTGCCTGTGTACAATCTGGAGCAGAGCAACAATCGCCTGCTTGACATGTATGGACTAAGCTACGAGCGCATTCCTGCAAGCATAGCCAGACTCTCCATTGAGCAGCAGGAACTAAATGCACGGATCGATGCAGGTGTCAACTCCAGCCAGCTACCTTCTGTGCTGTCAGAGCTGAGATCGGTCAATGCCGGCCTTAGCGTCATGACGTTCAATCTAGGATCAGTGGCCAAGGCATTCGACGGTGCCATGATCGGCATGGCGCTTGGAGGTGCCTCTGCTCTTAGCGCTAAGAATTCGAATGCCGTGCTGCTCGCGACAGCCATCTCGCTGGTCATCGGCGCCGCCATCGTGCTGCTTTTCTATTTCGGCGTTTATCACAGGCTGAAGAGCAAGAACAGGATCAAATTCCACAGGCGCGCAAGGACGGCGTGGCGCGTGCTCTTCGTGCTGATGGGCATAGCGCTCATCGTTTATGTTGCTGAGACGTATCTTGCTGCAAGCGGCGCTAACACGCTGCTGCCTGTTTCGGGCTTCCTTAACGCAGTGACGGCAAGCAAGAGCGTTGCGATAATGCTGAACGGCACAGGTGCTGGCGCGTTCTCATGCGCAAGCTCTGTCGAAGCCTCTCTTAACAGCACAGGCAAGACCGTGTATGTGATAAGCATCACCAACGGCACATGCTCTGGCGCAAATTCAAGCTTTGTCGGAGCGTGCACAGGCAGTGTCGCAGGACGCATGCCGATCGTGTTCATAAGCGGCGGGAACTCGAGCATAGTCTACCGTGGCATGTACGGCCATGTCCTGTATGCAAGTGGCGCAGCCGCTTCAGGCTCTTCATGCGCTCTTGGCGCTCTGTTCTTGCCGTGATGTCTGATTAGGATGTTGTGGCCGAATTCGGCTGGTGAATGAATGCAGAAATCAAAAAAAGAGGCACGCTTGTCTGACATGCAGCTTTATGCCGTGCTGTGCATGGCGATAGTCTTGGGTGCCGCTATCATCGCGGTGATTTACCTTTCCAAGCCTCCAAGCTTCTCGGAATTCAGGACCGCGTTCGTATCTGCGAACAGCGTCGCGATATTCGCGATGTACAACGGCACGCTTCTGGGTGTGGGTGGCAGCAGCACAGTTAGCTGCGCTACTGCCCTCATAGAGCGTCTGCGCAGGCCATCGAGTTCGATAAACTTCTTCGTAATCAACCAGACGAGCTGCACATTCGCGACGTACGGACTCGGCTCCAACAACTCGTCGACTTCGAACGCAACAACGACGACAGGAATCGGACGCTGCATAAACATGAGCAAAGGCATGCCTGTGCTGTACATAAACTACAGCACGCAAAACGAGACCGTCATAGGGCGCGGGACCCTGTATGTGTCCGGTGACCTGATGTTCCTAAGGGAGTGCGGCATAGCTGCGCAGCTTACCTGATAATCAGGTGGCCAATCTTCCGCAAATGGGCTCAGACGAAAGAAAAGAATAAATATCTCTGAATGGCATATCTGATATGAAAGGGTTTTACCGTGCCAGTTATAAAAATTTCCATGTTCGAGAATAAAGAGAATGAAGCTAAATTCGGGGATGTTCAAAAAATTGTTGTCCTCTTGAATGAAGCAAAGACCGACACTGCTTTGATAGACAAGGCTTTAGATGAATTCTCGAAGTCCAAACTAAGTAAACTAAGTTTAAATGAATTAATGCACATGCCCTATCCTTACGAGTTGATGAGACCGGTACTGGATACTGTGGAGGGCCTTCTAAGGACAAAAAAGCCAGACAATATAAAAGAGGCTGCAAAAGTAGTCTCTAGGTTCCGACTAACGGATATGCCTCCTGAGGCGATGGTGCCTTTAATATTTACGGATCGTTATAAAGGGATGGCCGAATCCGAACTCAAAGAATCAGTGCACCTGCTTATGAAAAGCCTTAACTTGGCATGGGAGTAACCCCTCTCTTGATCAGAAACATTCCTGCGTTAGAGAGATATCTACCTGTGCCTCAGCATCGCAGCAACGCCCTGGAACCCTAAAAGAAGCTCATTCCCGTACTGGCTTTCTGTCGATATGAACACGACCTCGACGCCGCCTGCATCTGCCAACTCTATCAGCTCTTCCACCGCATCTTTCTGGCTTATGATGTCTAGGTTGCCGCCGCATGCGTGCTTGCTCTGCCTGAAGTTGCCCTGTTCCAGCGCAGTTATCTCTTCACCCTCGTTGCTGCACTTGTACACCACTTCCGTCAGCTCCAGGTCCTCGCTCAGTATTAGCATGCCCACATTCCTGCTGTTCAGCGCCTTCTTGACGTTGGCATAGCCGTATGTTTCGAGGCCGCTCCTTGCAACTTCTTCCAGGAATCGCTCCATGACTTTCCTCTCTTTTATCGCAGTCTGTTCCACCAGCAGATCCTTTGCCTTGTTGAGCAGCTCGTCCATGCCTGAAGTCTCGTCTGTAGACCCTATGTCGAACATGCCAAGGACCTTTATCTGGTAGTTCATGTTCTTTGATCTTATGAAGTTCTCCTTGGTCGGGCCGGGGCCTCCGACGACCACGCCATTTATCTTGAAACTGTACTTCCCATACACTGCGTTTATCGCATCGCCTATGTTCTTGAAATACTCCTCTATGCTCTCCTCCCTTAGGCGCTCGAATCTCATGGCAGACTGGCCTCCCTTGCTCATCTTTCCATGCGCGAAAGACCTTAGCTTCTTCTCTATGTTCACGTGCGTGCCTCTGAGAAGGCCTATCGTCGCGTCCTTGCCGTCCATCGTCAGCAGCACGTATGCGTCTTTCGCTTCGAGCATCTCTTCCAACGGCGCAAGGAGGAACTCCGAGTCGCACCTGTATATGTTCGCCTTTATCGGGTGCGGCGGCTCGACGGAGAACAGCTCTATGTTCGGCTTTGCCTGCACACTTGAGGTGTTGCCTGCGAAGACCGCTAGCCCGTTCTTCGGTGTTTCCTTGTATAGCTTGAGGTACTGTATTATCTTATCTGTCGCGTCCTGGACGTTCAGTCTGGTCGTCTTGGATTTGATGTTCGATGCCTGGTCGTGCTCCTGACGCAGCTTCGATGTTTCATCGCTCATCAGGAAGCCTGTAGGCACGTATATGCTGACAAGCTCCGTGCCAGTGCCCCTGATGGCCCTAAGCCTCTTCATCTCCCTTCTTACATCGTACTCGCTCTTCACAGAATCACCCATGGCACAGGACGCTATGCGATCTTGCTCTTGCCCATGTACGGGATAAGCGCATCAGGAACAGATATCGTGCCGTCCGTGTTGTAGTAGTTCTCCGCTATGGCAGCAAGAGTCCTCTGCACCGCGACAGCGGTCGCATTGAGCGTGTGCACGTATTTCCTCTCTCCTTTGTCTTCGTATTTTATATCGAGCCTGCTGCTCTGCCAGTCCGTGCAGTTCGACCCTGAGGTGAGCTCCCTGTATTTTTGCTGGCTCGGGAACCAGCCTTCAAGGTCTGTCTTCTTCGCAGCGACAACACCTATGTCTCCTGTGCACATCTCTATCCTGTGGTAAGGTATGCCCAGTTTCTGCAGCAGATCTTCTTCATTATTTATCAGTTCCTCGTAATACTTCCACGAGTCTTCCTGGTTGCAGAAAATGAACTGCTCAACTTTCTCGAACTGATGCACTCTGAATATGCCCTTTGTGTCTTTTCCGTGCGCTCCGGCCTCTCTCCTGAAGCAGGGAGATATGCCTGCATACCTTAGCGGCAGCTCCTTCGTCGAGAACACCTCTCCTGCATGCATCGCCGCTATGGCGTGCTCCGATGTCGCTATCAGGAAAAGCTCCTCGTTCGGGGTTTCATCTTCAAGCTTGGCCTCTTTCGGGTTTGTCGCCATGTACAGCGCATCCTCAAAGTCGCCGAGACCCGTTGCGCCTCTGTAGTGTTCGCGTCTGACCAGATACGGAGTTGATATCGGCATATAGCCTTTCTTGCTTATCTCGTCCAGTGCGAACCTTACCAGCGATTGCCCCAGAAGGACAAGGTCCCCTTTCATGTAGTAGAACCGTGCGCCTGAAACCTTTGCAGCCCTTTCTATGTCGACAAGCCCCATCTTCTCCAGTATTTCAGTGTGGCCTATCGGAGTCTTCTTGTCGGTATTTCCCCACTTCTTTATCTCGACGTTCTCTGTCTCGTCTTTACCATATTTTACCGATTCGTGAAGCACATTTGGCATGTTCCACAGTATATCATTCATCCTCTTCTCTTCAACATCGACCTTGCCGCCCATATCCGAGATCTGCTTCTTCAGCTCTGCCAGCGCCGCTACTGCATCGTCAATGCTCTTGCCATCTTTCTTGATCTGCGCTATGTTCCTGCTGGCCTTGTTGTGCTGCGCCTCCAGGCTCTGCAGCTTTGTCTTGCCGGCGCGCCAGTCCTCGTCAAGCTTCAGGAGCTCCTCAAGGGGATAGTCGCTCTGCCTCTTCCGCAGCGATTCCTTTATCGCATCTAGGTGGTCCCGTATGTACTTGGTGTTTAGCGTAAAATCACTCCAAATTAGTGCGCGCCATAAATATAAAATACTGCTATACAGTCTGCGTTTTGCATCAAGTATAAATAGGTGAACTCAAAGACTAAACCACAAGTGACGCAGGGATAGCAAAGCTTGGTCAAATGCGGCGGGTTTAGGGCCCGCTCCCTTAGGGGTTCGAGAGTTCAAATCTCTCTCCCTGCACATACAGAACAACCAAAAGCTTCTTATATATACCTACATATTATTACAATATTATGTAATAAAACGCATTTCTATGTGATGACGTGGATATACGTGACAAAGCGCAATTGGAGAAGGCAAAACTCGAGGACACTCTCGTAGAGTTAATTTATGGAACGTACAAGGACATGGTGCTCCACGGCGGAACTGCGATATGGCGTTGCTATGCCGGGAATAGATTTTCTAGGGATATTGACTTCTATTTCAGGAGAGGAAATAAGTCAGAGAGTGCCTGCTACAAGGAGCTCATCAAGTTCTTCAAGGAGAAGGGCTTTGCTCTGAAGAGCAGCAATTATGATAACACTACGGGAACAATGCATTTCACAGTCGAGTCCAACATCAAAATGAATGTGGACGTAAACTTTAATTACAAAGCCGGCGTACCAGCAGAGTTCACCAAGGTCGACGACAGCAAGATAATAGTTCTAACTTTAAATCCGGAGGTGCTATTGGATGAGAAGATAGAAACCTACTATAGTAAGTTGCACAACAAGGATGAAACCCGGCAACCTGAAGCGCAGGATCTGTATGATATATACTACCTTGTTGGTATGCTCCCCAAAATTAAAGACAGCACCAAACTCGAGCTAGGGCGATTTGCATCCAAAATAGAGAAGAAACCTCCGTTAAATATGCATAAGCTTTCGAATCTGGTGCTCTACGGTCTTCCACCAACATTTGAGCTCATGATTAAAAAGATAAAAGATGTGTCAGAATGACGATAAGTAAACAGATACTTTCAAAGTTTTCTGGATATCCTGCATTCTCGTACCGTGACGTCTATACATATTTTAATATCGCACCCAGTAAGAGAGCGAACCTGACTAGGATACTATCCCACCTTAAAAGTTCAGGAAAAATATTTACCGTAGCGAAAGGCATCTACACGACACACAGAAATGATGTGGTGTGCGGCTTCGCGTTCAAACCCTTTTATTATGGGCTTCTCTACGCGCTCACAATAAGGGAACTCTGGTCCCAGAACGCAAGACCTGATATAATAACATTAAGGAATGTCCGGTCTTCAGAAATTTCTATATTTAATGACAAAAAAGATGTTGTCTCAATTCATCATTCCCCTGTTAAATACTTTTTTGGTTTTGACATTCTAGATTATAGCGGCCTGAAAGTATCCGTATCCGATCCGGAGAAAACGCTCATAGATCTATTTTATTACAAAACACGTCTTCCAATACAGGAATACAGCGGTCTGTTGAAAGCCGTAAACAGAAACAAGATCGAAGACTATCTTAAAAACTATGACAAGCACACAATAGCCACTGTGAACAATTTTCTGAACAGATATAAGACAAAGGCAGACAAAGGAAAGCTTGAGAATCAATATTAGTCGCTGCGCAGGCGAAGCGCCTTCATAGATGAATTTTTGCTAGACTGAGAGTTCAAATCTCTCTCCCTGCATCTGCAATTCACGAGTGGAAACATTCGATGAAGCTCGGCTATCTATTGAGAACCGCTTTTTCTTAAAGCGAAAAGGGATATCCAGGTTGTGTTCTTGTTTTCCGGATCTTTGTGCCTGTACAACAAAACAGTATCGAATCCGTTTTTATTCAGGATATTTCTCAGCTCTTTTTCAAAGTAATAGGCGTAGAATCTTCTTGTCCCGTCAGGATAGGTTTGGTATCTCTCGCCTCGCCCTCTCTTGACTGAGATAAACAAGACTCCATCTGCTTCCATCAAGCTCTTAAAATTCTTGAGCAACATCTTGATATCTTTCTTTTTGATGTGCAATACGCTTGCACAGCACCATAGCCCATCAAATTTTCTGTTGAACTTCATGGTGAGCATGTCCTTTTTATAAAATTCTGCCCTTGGAACATGGCGCTTGGCCAAGTTTATCATGGCTTCCGATGCATCAACACCAACAACATCGAAGCCGTCTTTTACAAAACGATCCGTATCCCTTCCAAAGGCACAACCAACATCGATTATGCGTTTTCCTTTCAAAAGCCTTTCAAAGTCATTGTACTGCCTTTCCCACTCCCCATGATAAGGCTTTGATTTGTACCACTTGGCAATCTTGTTGTATGTCTGTATCGTTGTTCTATCAGACATCCTATCAAGGCCTAATTGGCTGTGTGATTATAAATATTTAGCATATCTCCGATCGCACTCTCTGGTTTAGCTGCCTTAGCTGGAACAGAATGATCAGACGCTCCTTTTCGCGGTGACGCCTATCCCTTCTCTTGCGAGTGCCTTGAACTGCGACTCGGGAATGCCCTTCGTAAGGGCTTCGAACTTTCCTGATGCTTCTGCCACCAGCCTGTCCGCTTCCTTCTGGGCATACGCTATGGAGCCGACGTCCCTGAAGGCATCGAGCACGAATTTCACATCGTCCTCTGTTTTATCCTGCCTCTGCTTTGCATAAATATTTTTGAGCCTGTCCAGCACGCCTGAGGACGAATTGTGCGCCGCATGCCACAGTATGAGCGTCTTGGTGCCCTCTCTCACGTCCGTGCCTATGTCCTTGCCTAGCACATCGGTAGTCGACGAGCAGTCGAGTATGTCGTCCTTTATCTGGAATGCGTTGCCGCATGGTGTTCCGTATTCGGAGATCTTTCTGACCGTGTCGTCGTCAGCGCCTGCTATTATCGCGCCGCACTGCATCGGCCCGTACACTGAATAATATGCGCTTTTCGCGTGTATCGAGGCGTAGTACTCCTCAAGCGTGAACTTCGTTATGTCCTTGACTTCCTTTGTGAGACGCACATCACGGTACTGCCCTTGGTGCGTGACGAGCATTATGTCGTAAAACTTGTCAAAATATCTCTTGCCGCGCTCCTTGCCTAGCATATCGCATGCGTCCTTTGCCATCTTCCACGTTGCCATATGGACTACGCTGCCTGCAGTGATCGCGTATGCCGGATCGTACATCACATGAGCCGCTGGGCCTCCTCTCCTAACGGAATTGCCGTCAATCCAGTCGTCGTGCATCAGGAAATAGTCTTCCGATCCTTGCTGCACTGCCGCAGGAAGTATCGCATCGTCTATCTTTCCACCATAGAGCTGAGTCCATAACAGCAGGTATGAGGGTCTCCTATACTGGCCCTTCCTGTCCACGTAGCATCGCACCATGCCTTCGTTGAAGATCCTTGGCTCTCCGGTTGGCATGTACTCGCACAATTTTTTGTAAACTCTGTCTTTGTAAGCCGCAACGTAGTCCTTGAAACTTGCAGGAGTGTTTTCTGCCATGATATCATCGGACTTCTTTTTCCCTTCAAACTTTTATTTCTATCTGCTATATCCGTCATGGACGCTATCTTTAATAATGCAATTTGACCAGATACGCCCGGAGATCTCTTGTGCGCGAGAAAGCTGCTTGGCATTGCGCTGGCACATTCTGGTAGCTTTGCCATGCCAAGAGCGTTTAAGATGCGCATGCTTTTTGGTATGCTGCTGGCAGTCGTGCTGGTCTCATATGCTGGAGGGTCCTCTGTGACATTGACCGGGAGCTGCCCGCAACAGATTGTCAGTTCTGTGCAGAACGTGCTGGTTTTCAATCTTACGAACTCAGGCAATGGCACTGCAACTAACCTTTACCTGTATCCTGTCCTCTCAGGTGCATCCACTTTTAACAACGTCGTGCAGCTGCCCGTAATAGCTCCGGGAGCGCAATACTCTGAGAACTTCTATCTTCGCAACTTCTCTCTGCCTGGAAGCTACGTCGAGTATTTCATAGCAAACTACACACAAGGTGCTGCTAACTTTTCCACATTCTTCACATGCATGATGTCTGTCAATCACTCGGCACCTGGTCCAATTCATATATTGTATGTCAACAGGTCGAATGGCGCATTTGATGTGATACTGCTCAATTATTTCGGCACTACCATCAATGCGACAATGCATGTGCAGGTTCCTTCAAGCTTCTCGGTTAATTCCTCTTATTCCAACGTGGTGATAGGGCCTTACATGCAGAAGGCCGTCTCTTTCAACATCACACTGCCCAAATACACCGAAGCGTCTTTCCCTGTAGCGGTCGATGTCTCCTATGAAAGCAACGGCGAGCATTATGCGACAAACGCAGAGATGTACTTTCTGTTCGGCGGCTCTAGTCATAACGGTTTCGACCTTGCGATCATCGCGATGGCTGCAGTGGTTATTATTCTTATGCTGCTCATAATCTTCTCTGTGCTCAAAAAGCGCGCTTCACACGCAGTGCAGGACAAGTGATTCTGTGAAACCTTATGTCAGCATAGTGATACCGACCTTCAACGAAGCTGCGAACATCGCATCGGTATTGTCCGGAATAAAGCGTTCGATCAAGGGCTATCCTTATGAGGTAGTGGTCGTAGACAAGCATTCACCGGATGGCACCGCAAAGAAGGCAGAAAGGCTTGGCGCAGTGGTCCTGTATGATGATACTGGCAAGGGTTCTGCGCTCGTGAAAGGCATGCGCAAGGCCAAAGGCAAGATCATAATATCGATGGATGCAGACCTCTCCAACAGGCCAGGAGAGCTGCTTCTTCTCATGAGAGGCATAGAGTCTGGTTACGACCTGTGCCTTGGTTCCAGGTTCATGGCAGGCGGCGGCACAGGCGACATGCCAATGCACAGAAGGCTGTGCAACATGCTGTTCGTGACGTTGGTGAATCTGCTTTACGGCTCGCACTACACCGACCTCTGCTACGGCTACCGGAGCTTTGCTCACAGCGCAGTGCAGAAGCTTCATCTCGAGGAGAAAGGCTTCGGCATAGAAACAGAGATCAATATCAAGGCTCGGAAGAGGCGCCTTCGCGTCCTGGAGGTGCCCAGCTATGAGAAACCGCGGGTAAAGGGCGAGGCGAAGCTTCGCGGCCTGAGAGACGGCTATGTGATACTTCGGACAATATTCAAGAACCTGTCTGCGTAAGCTTCCTACTTGGATGTATTCGACTATGTGTGCTACCTTGCTGCGAATTTAGGTTATACGAAATAAATCAAATCTCTCTCACGAGATCTGGTCTTTTACGAATGCCTTGACCTTCGCGAGCTTGGGCAGGTCTTTTATGAGATAAGTGAGCTCTTCCTTCCATGCGTCTGCGTCTATCATACCTACACGGTCCAAAAGTGCTTTCTTGCCAAAAACCTCACCTCTCTTGCTGAGCTTCTCTGCAATCATATCTCCGTTATAGGGCACGCCGTCGTACTTAAGCAAGAAGTATGCATCGTAAAGGTCCCTTGCCTTTGACCTCTCAATCAATGCGCAGAATTTTTCGGCCAGGATCTCTACAACAGGCATCTTATAAATCAATACCGTCCCTATGTCCCCGTATTTAGAGACCAGCTTTGCGGACTCCGGCTTCATGATAGTGTCTTTCCTGACACTGATATCAATCTTTATCTTGTGTCGCACTCCTGTCTTTTCAAACAATGGTCCTTCTATAAAGAGCTCAGTCCTCGTGCTCGAAATGGTGCCGTTGTTGTCCCTGGTTATCATGTTTCCCTTGTTTTTGCTTACGTTATAGCTAAGGCTAAAATCCTTTATTACCGGTTCTATGTAGGAATCTATGCTCTTGTCTATTTCAATGTCCTTTCCGATGTATGTAAAATCAAGGTCTTCAGAAAACCTGTCCAGCCCATGAAACAGGTAAAGTGCGGTGCCTCCCTTGAATTCCAAGTCGTTGGAAATCCTGTTCACAGATGTGGCCTTCAGCATTAGGTTGATCAGGTAGTCCTTTTCCAACTGTCTGGTGTCTGCAAAGAAATGAGAAAATGACATCAGAGTGTTTTCATCAATCATAGTTTATCCGCCATTTTCTGTTTTTTCCTTTGACTCCGACATTCCGTATTCTTACGTAATTGCGATATCTATATGGAAACAGCCTTTCGGCATTTATTCCTGCCGATTCGAGCAGAAAACCGAGCTTGCTTGCAAGCACTTTGCTGTCTGCAGCTATTGCATGTTCCTGCAGCACTCCGGTATCGATAATGTGCTCGCTCACCGCTACGGCCAAAGCCTCCTTCAGTGTTGAGAACTGCACTCTGCCGAAATAAAGGCAATCTATGAAGAGCTTTTCTGGAGACGCAACATATACGTTTGCCTTGTTCAAATATCCAAAGAACATTCTTTTATCCGCCTTTATGAACTCTATGATGCTTCCCTTTATATCGACGGTCCTGTGCCTTTTCAACGCTATTACTGAATAGCGCACTATGTTCTGGTCTATGAGTCCGTAATACTCCAGTCCTGCCTGCAAGCTTATATATGACGGGAAAACTATGTTTGAGGCTATCTCATATGCGCTTGCTTCCTCAAGGAAATACTTTCCTCGTTCTATCCTCATCGCCCTTTTGTTCTTGGAAAGCATCAGCGATGCATAGGCTGGAGATTTGCCCATCAGCTTCGCGACGTCGTACGTTGTGAATACGCGCTTGTTGGATTTCAGGAGTGTATTCAATACCCCTTCGAACTTCATGATATACTATTATATGGTAAGATATTTATACTTTTGTATAGATATCGATACACAAAAAGTGGATATGCGCATCCGGCACCACAGAATAACATAGGATAAGCATACTTGTTGCGGCAAGCGTGGCTTAAGGAGAAGTTAAACATGTCAGTCTATTTCTTCACATGCAGGTAGTACAATCCGTAGTTGTAGTTCAGCTGTTTGTATGTTGTTGTCGCTATCGGAGTCAAATCGAAGCTTTTGTTGACACCGGAGCACAGGTTGTCCGGAGTATGGCACCAATACCCGTAATCCAGAACAGCACAGCTGTACTCTGATGAAAGCTCTTCGTACTGGCTTGTGTTGTACAGGCCTGCTAGCTGTATGGCGGATCTGTTGTTGACTATGAACAGCGAAGGATCGTAGGTATAGACCAGGCACGATGCGGGTATCTCTGAGCTGCTGTTGAATATGAAGTTCTCGTAGAAGCGCGCCTCGCCTGCTTGCTGTATGCGCTCCGGATTTATAGACAGCTGCGGGTACAGTGCGTACAGAGGATACACGAGTACTGCGCCAACAACCACTATCGCGGCGCAGTTGAAAACTAGCGCATATTTTTTCTTAATCGATGCTATCCTATCAAGTACAAACGCGACCGCAAAGCCTCCAAGCATGCTTGTCTGGGCGATCAGGCTCAGCATGTAGCGCCAGTCTATTCCAAATATGACGCTGCCTGCATAGAACGAGGTATAGAGTGCGAACAATGCCAGGAACCAGAACGCGATCGCTGCAAGATCGTGCACTTTGCCTGACATCAGCATCAGCGCTACGCCTAGCAGTGCCAGCGCTGTGAATATGAGAGGCTGCATGACGTGCTGGTCTTTGTATGCATCAAACCAGAACGCTACGTTCGCGCACACGTTCTCCCTGAAATTCTGAAGGTTCGTGTTTCCCGTAACGTTCACAGAGGTGTAATTCTTTGCGCACGTGTCCTGCATGCTGCCTATTGCGCCGTAGTAGCCGTATTGTGACTCGTATGCCGCATAGGTGATTGATGGCGCTATCGCCACTACAAACACCAGAAGTGCGACAAGTACATTTGTGTTTAAGAAATGCTTTATCGCAAGTCGCACCGTGTCCTTTAACGTGTGAAGCGCACCGCCATTTCCTAGAAGCACGTACATGACTGCGAATACCGGTGCGTAGAACAGTGCGTTGACCTTCATGTAACTGAGAAGCGCGAATGCCATCAGCATGTTGGAAAAGCTCCACGTGCGCTTGTCTCTCATGAACACTAGCATGAAGAATAATGCCACCAATGAATAGGTAAGGGCTGCAATGTCTGAGTTGGTGGGCATCGCCCAAACGAGGACAACGGGAGAAAGCGCTATCAGGATCTCGGAGAAGACTGCGGCCTTTGCGTTCTTGAAAATCAGCAGCGCCACAAAGAACGTCATCAGCACCGCGGTCGCGGCCAGGAAGAGCTCTGCCCCGTAAGCAGTGGCTCTATGGACGCCAAAGACAAGGAACGCGATCGCGATGTCGAAAGACAGTCCTATCGGCTCGTGGAACACCTCCCCTGTAAAGCACGCTGTCGGCGTGCCATAGTCGCACATAACTGCCTGTCCTGTGTGTATCAGCTCCTGCGCCATGCCCTGGTATATCGCGTCGTCGAAGAAAAGGAGCTGTGTTGGCTTGACGGTCAAGAGCTCTATCGCGACGAACGCTGCGACTATCACGAATGCGAGTATTAAGTATCTCTTATCAAGGCCGGCGCTTTTCACTGCATGCATGATGCGCTTCCTCTCATACACACAGCCTATGATCAGGCCTGCAAAAGCGACAAGTATTCCTGCAGTCATGAGGTACTCTGTGAGCGCCACCGCCATTCATACACCGTTGCTGTTGGTCACAAAGAATCCGTTTATGAACATGTACTTCGCCTTGGTCTTCTTCATGGTGTCTACCGCATCTACAGGGCTCATGACTATCGGCATGCCGTGTATGTTGAAGCTCGTGTTAAGCACCACGCCTGTTCCTGTGCGCCTCTTAACGTGCTTGAGCATGCTCTCGTATTCGGGATTCTCGCTGCTTACCATCTGCGGCCTTGCAGAGCCATCAACATGCATCACCGAAGCGGTCCTCTTCCTGTGCTCTTCTTTCACCATGTAGGCCATCGTCATGAACCTGTCGTGGCCTTTGCAGTCGAACTCCAGCAGATGTTCCGCATCATCGTCTAACATCGATGGTGCGAAGGGCTGGTACCACTCGCGCTTCTTCACATACAGGTTCAGCCTGTCCTTGACTGTTTCAGAGTCTGCTGGCGCTATTATGCTCCTGTTGCCCAGAGCCCTCGGACCGTACTCCATCCTGCCCTGGAACCAGAGTGCGTAGTTTCCGCTGCTTATTAGCTCGCTCGCGTGCGATGCCTGCTCCTCCTTGCTTTCGCGCTGGTAACTTAGGCTCGGCTCGCTTTTGAGCACATACTCCGTTTGCTCTGCGCTGTACTCGTTGCCGAGGTAAGCTCCGAAATGGTGGCTGCTGCTGCCGTCAAGGAGGTACTTGGTGTAAAGCGCCGCGCCAAGAGCCATGCCGCCGTCGCCCATGTGCGGGAATATGTACCAGTGCTTCACTCCATTGAGCATTCTTATCTTCATGTTCGCTTTCACATTGGAGAAGAGTCCGCCTGCAAGTGCGATGCTGCCTATCGAATACCTGTCGATGGCGTTGCCGACAAACTTCACTAGCGCGTTCTCGAGCAGCTGCTGCGCCATGTATGCGAACTGCTCCCTTGGCGTCTGCCATGCGATCTTCTGAAGGAGCGCGAACTGCCTCACTGCGCTGTGCTTTGCAGCTATCGTTGTGCCAGTGACCTTGAAGAGATCATTCAATCTATTCTCTTCGTAACTGAACGGATAGGAGTAGTCTGCCATCGCCATCACTTTGCCCTCGTCTTCGAGCTCGCGCATGCCTGCTATGTTTGTGACCTGCTCGAACATTATCCCGAGAGAGTGCCTTGCAGGTATGGCGATATGCCTCTCAAGCCTTCCATTCTCGAATGTGTTTATGCTGCCTGACAGGCCGTCCCCGAGTCCGTCCATCGTTATCACAAGCGACCTCTTGAACGGCGCAGTGAACGCGGCGCATGCGGCATGCGCAGTATGGTGGTCTACCGCATGTATCTTCGTCTTTGAGAAGCCCATGCCTCTCAGCCTTTTCGCTACGATGCTCTTGCTCACGCTGCTGCACAGTGGCAGCACTCCGACATTTGTCATCCTGTACTTGAGGTTGTGCCTCTCGTTCTCAAACATCGGCTTCGTGATTTTCCTACGCCTGAACTGGTAGTAGCTCTCCTTCATCGAAGGGAATATGCGCTCAAGCGTCTTGGTGAACTCCGCTGTGGTGAACGCCACATGCTCCACTTCCGACGGCTTTATGCCTTCGAAAGCCAGCGCTGCCCTTATCGAGTTGTACGGAAACTCTATCTCAAGCTTCCTCTTTGTAAAGCGCTCCTCGTTCGCGGCAAACACTATGCCCCTATCTCCGATAAGAGCAGCTCCTGAATCGTGCCCATCCCATACTCCTAGAACGTACATCGATTTCCCATAAAGCTTTTCACGCAAAGAAATAAGGCACATTCGCTTGAGCCTTTGTATATGGCATCTTGCAGCTCCATCTATATAATAACTGCATTAAGAACAGATTCAAATGCATGCTAAGTTATGTGTGGTGCTCGTAATCGACTATAGTCACAACTTTTTCTGTTTCGTCTATGGTGTACTTTAGCACAAAATGACCTTGCTCTTCTAATGCCTTCATTCGCATCTCCTTAATAGAATTTATAAAGTTTAATTATATAAAACCATCCTTGTGCTGTCTTCGTTGTGCCTATCTCCTACATGAAAAAGAGTGCTGGATAAAATAGGAACGGGGTATCTACTGGAGACTAGCGCCTCTCAACCACTCGGCAAGAGTCCGACTACACAACACTTCTGCGCGTGCGTACCTCTTCATTAAACCTTTTCACGAAGTCCTCAAGCTTCACTCCATGTTCTTGTTTGCCTGACCTGTCGCGTATCGTAACGGTCTTAGACTCCTGCTCTTTCTTGCCGAGCACGAGCATGTACGGCACCTTCTGCAGCTGAGCGTCCCTTATCTTGTATTCCAGGGTCTTGTCCGCCACGTCTATGCCTGCTCTCACGCCATGCCTCTTGAGCTCGGCATACACCTCGTCAGCATAGGCGTTGGCTGCCTCTGATATCGATATGACCATGGTCTGCACAGGAGCGAGCCACGTCGGGAACTTGCCCTGGTAGTGCTCTATCAGTATGCCCGTGAACCTCTCCAGCGAGCCAAGTATCGCCCTGTGTACCATTATCGGAGTGTGCAGCTTTCCGTCCTCGCCTGCATACTCCAATTTGAAGCGTATCGGCAACTGGTAGTCCAGCTGTATCGTCGCGCACTGCCACGACCTGCCCATCGAGTCGAAGACGTCGAAGTCTATCTTCGGGCCGTAGAATGCGCCCTCCTTATCCTTGACCTCGTACTTCATTCCGTTGACTTCCAGCGCGTTCTTGAGAAGCTCCGTAGCTCTCTCCCACAAGGCCTCGTCTCCGAGATGCTCATCGGGCATGGTGGAGAGCTTCGCCTTGAACTGCATCTGGAATGTGTCGTACACCTCCTTGACAAGCCTCAAGAGCGACTTCAGCTCGTCTTCTAGCTGCTCTTCCGCGATGAATATGTGGCCGTCGTCCTGCGTCAGCTCCCTGACTCTGAACAGGCCTGTCAGGGCTCCGCTTATCTCGTTCCTGTAGAGCCTGTCGAATATGGCAGTCCTGAACGGCAGCTCCCTGTAGCTCCACTTCCTTGACTTGAATATCAGTATTGTCGAAGGGCAGTTCATCGGCTTCATCCCCAGCTGCTCCTTCTCGGAATTGAACACGAACATGTTGTCCTTGTAATGGCTTATGTGGCCGCTGACGTGCCATAGCGCGATGTTGGCCAGCGTCGGCGTGCTGATCTCCTCGTAGTTGTACTTCTGTATCATATCCCTCATGAAGTTCGTGAGCTGCCTGTAGAGTATGAGCCCGTTCCTGTGCCAGTAGACCATGCCCGGAGACACTTCCTGGAAGCTGAACAGATCCAGCTTCTCCCCTATCGTCCTGTGGTCCGTCTCAGGCAGGCCTGACATTTCGCTCTTCCTGACTATCGAGGTGTCGACGCGCGCTATGTCCTCCTCTTTCTTGTGCTTTGCGTGGGGCTCTCCGGCGCCATAGGAGCGCGCCTGCTCCGCAAGCGGATGCCCTTTCACGTTTATGCTCAATCTCTTGTTCCATCCGAACGGCGCCTTCCTGACCTCCAGGCCTTTCGATTCCGCGCTTTTGGCCATGTACTCGATGACCGCCAGTGCGCCCTTAGGCTCTGACAGGTTGCTGCTCAGGTGCGCGAACGGATACACGACAAGCCTCTTCCTCTTGAGCTGCGCCATCTGCCTTGAAACATCTTCAATAGCTTTGTCAACAACGCTGTTGTCATCCCCTTTCTCGACGCTCACCAGCAGCGCGAGCGCATCGTCTATCGTGACCTTCTTCTCATCGCTTTCCTCGTAGACGCTGCTCTCCGGCTTGATGAGCTCATAGCTTATGCTGTCGCAATCCAGTTGAAGTATCCGCATGCGTACCACATGCACGTATACTTATAAATACGTTGAGAAGTGACCAAGGCCTTGCCGTCGCATGCAAGGCCGCATCAATGTGCGCCTGAGGTCGGCACACTAATCCGTGCGCTCCGAATGGGCTGCCCTCGTGTGCCTATGCAAAGTTTTAATAACCTTTCTGTCATTTCTTCGAAAAGCTTATATATGATTAGTCTCTGATTTACCCTTGTATACTTATGCCATTTAGTAAGAAGACGGGACCAGACAGGGCTGCTGAAGGCGCCTCGGCAGACTCGGGAAGCCTCGCAATGATTGATGATGATGCTGTTAGGACATTGGATGCCAAACTGAAAGAGCAGGAGCGTCTCCTCCAGATCCTAAAGGGCCGCTTGGAACAATGGCAGAGCAAGGTAGACGGCGCGGCGGAACGGGCAAGGGCCGTGCATGATGCTGCAGAGGCTGCAGAGCTAAACGCAGCACAGGACGCAAAAGAGAAAGCAGAGGTGCTGACAGCGGCGCAAAATGCCGCAGCCGACGCAATCGAAGAGGCGTCGGCGAGGACACAGGCTGCCCTTGAGGCGACAATGGCTACAGTGTGGGCTAGTGATGAAGAAGCGCTTCAGGCACTCCAGGCGGTCAAGGCGGCCGGTATTGCAACAACAATACCTGACGCGCTGGCCCGTGCAGCAGGCGCGTCATCGAAGGCTGCAGGTCTGCGGGAAAAAGAAGCTGCTGCGACATTGGATGCTGCCGAGAATGTATTGCATGTGGCGACTACCTCGTTCATGGTCATAAGTGCGGCATTAACGGCAACGGCTCATGCGCTAGACGTCGTAGCTGAAGCCGGACGGGCACCAGAAGATGTGCAGAGTGATGCGGCAGATGCCGCATTCAAGACTGGCGGCGAGGCAGAGGCCCGTGCAAAAAAGGCATTGGCAGCGTCTACCGAATTAGACGAAGAGGTTATCCCGAAAATATCCGCATTAGAGCAGTTGCAGGCTGAGAAGGAAGCCATGCGTGCATCGGCAAAAGAGCGGCAGGAGTCTGCATTCGAGGAAGTGCGTGCGTCAGTTGATGTATCATCTGCCTTCGTTGATAGGGCCCTGACCCACAAAGAACCTGCGGAGAAAGCGGCCCATGCGGCAGAAGATGCGACTGCGGCTCTCGAGAATGCACGGGCTGACGAGAATTCCGATCCCGAGTTGGTAGCGCAGCTAGAGTGGCAAGAAGAAGTGGCGAAGGCCGCGGCAATTGCAGCGAACGAGAAGTGGAACGCCGAATTTTATGAGGTGGACGTGGTGGAGAGGGTGCGTCAGACCGTGCCCGTGCTTCAGGGATATGTCGATTCTATGGCTGAAGACCAGCCTGCAGAGGCAATGGTAAAGGCAGAAGCGCTTGATGCGGCTGCCTTTGCGTGGAATGAGTTTGCAAGGGTGACTGCAGAGTCATCAAGCAATCAGAAGGCAGTGAAAGATGCGGAACTCAAGGCAAAGGCACTCGAACAGGGGCTATCTTCTCCGCTTCAACTTCCTCTGGTCCTCTCGCCGGTTGCGCTAGAGGCGCTCAATGAGCCTGTGCCTTTCTCTGAAAAAGCGCCAAAAGACGTGCTGTCATCAGCCCGCGATGTTCTGTCAGGCCTTCTTGCAAATCCCAACATCCCAGACATATCGGGATTGCAAACCGTGCTTGGTGCGCTAGACGCACTTTCAACAACGCTTGATACAGAAGACGATGGCGCGGTGCTGTATCCGCAACTGAATTCTGTATTTTTACTGCTGGTTCCATTAAGTAATTCGCTCGGACTGTGCGATCCTGATGCTGCTTATGTGGTGGATGCCGCCACGGAGATGCTTGGGCCTTTGATCGACGTGTTTAAGGGCGGGACCGAAGGCGGTGTTCCGTCCGATGCCGATCCGGAGTCTGTGGGTTGTGATGATGAAGATTACAGATCGGACGAGCAGGTCGACGCGCTTGACGCCCTTTTGCGCTCTGCGCCGCCGAAAGACCCGATGGATCTGCTGAATAACGTGAAGAGCATCCTTGCCACGTTTAACGGAAAGCTGGACGGCGAGGACGATTCCAGCCTGCAGCAAGTGATTGCTGTGATTGACAGTATTGCTGACGGTCTGAATGCTGGAGACGACCGCTCCTTGTTGGCCCCTCAGGTGGATTCGCTGCAAAACGATCTGGAGGCGCTTGCCGCTTCGCTGGACAAAAAGACCACGCATTCCCTGGATAATCCTGAAATGCTGGACTCTCACTCGGACAAGATAAGCTACTGCGCCGACAAACTGGAAAGCCTGAAACAGCTCTTGCCTGTGAAAGGAGCGCCTGTGCCTGTCGAGACGGTGCAGGCCCTTGATGGAAACGAGCACGATGCCCCGGTCGCTGCCCTGTTGGGCATAAGCCGCGTGCCGATTCGTGCCGAGCCCGGAATCCCGTCAATCCCCGAAAACGAACCGGTTCTCGTCGACCTCAGTATCCTGCCAGTACCGGAAGATATAAATAGGCTTCCATATCACAAAGCAAAAGAATATATATCTAAAACACTTAACAATCTACGTGATATTATGCAAATACCATACTCAAAATCCAACGCCAATGAGGCCACTATACTCGGAATGACGGCAGCTGAATCAGCAGCGAAAACTGTCGAAAGGCTTTCTAATCGTGGACAGGAAATTTTAAAGGGCGACAGAGATGCCCAATTAACTGAACTGCACGATATTACACTTCATATACCTGCTCTGGAAAGTGACTTGGATGCGAAACTGGCAGCAGAAGATGCCAAAAGGACCGAAATTAAACACGCACGAGCCGTATTTGATGCATTTATTTTTGATTTGATGAACCGCGCACCGTTTAACTCCGCAACAGCCTCTTATGCTCTTGGCCTTGGCACAGATAATCTTGTTAAAAACCTCACTACAAAACGTGACGATCCGAACACCACCGCTCCTCAAAAGGCGAAGGTTGAACTGCAGCTGGAAGCTCTAAATACATTCCGCACAATACGAGATGGTGATAATACCTTGGACTTACCTGCTGTTCTACGAGATGCTAAGCAGGAGCTGTTGTCTGCCAATAATGCGGCTGTTCAGGCTGTGCGTGACGCAATGGCAGAGGTCTCAGCGGCACGTGACGCGTTACGTGACGCAGAATCTGAGTACACTACCCAGGCACAGGCGCTCCTGGTGCGTATAAATGCGGCAGACAAATTGTCTGGAGCTCTGCTTTCTCTGATAGAAAACAAAACTGACGATAATGCTGACAGCTATGACCATGGTTGCAAGGCCGGTCATGAAGATATCCTATCACGCCTGCAAGTGCAAAAAGGACAACCAAACCCCAATTTGGCTTCATTTGCCAGGACTCTGTCTGGTGAGGCTGCCGAACAATACAAACTGGTCAAAGCGTACGCTGCTACTTTGGAGGAGGTGCTTGGCTCAAGCATCAAAGGCACTCAGCTTGCCGGCAGGCACGGCGACTTCGGAGCGCTACGTGCAAAACTAAACGAGCTCGCCTCTATAGAAAAGAAGGGCCTTCCTAATGTTGGTGCTACCGTAACGGCAGCATCTGCTCTAATTGATACCTTTGTGGACACAACTCTTACTATCACATATACTGTAAGCTATGCTGACAAGCACGAAGAAGATCTGACCTTGGCACAGATTATGGATCGGCTTGGTCAATGTTCTGCCAAGCTCTTCGACATCAACATAATCCAGAAAGCGGGCAGCGGTGGTGTTGTTAGGGCGCTAGAGCTTCTGGCAGGTATGCCCAATGCTGGGCCTTTGATGCATCCCGAAACTACTGCTAGGCGTAATATAACACAAACGAACAGGCCGAGTCCCACGCTTGATATTGTCCATGAGCAGACCGAGTTGGCGAAGAAGACCTTCTGGCACGGGCCTGAAAAGGCTGCGCTTCAAGAGGCATATGCAGCTGCTCCTGCAGCTACTAAACAAAGATGGAAAGACTGTCTTGACCATCTCCACGCTGTGACGCCTACAACCGTGGCCGCAATACACATGGACGAAGTTAAGGCCTTTATTGCGGACAATGCGACTGCAATACAGGCGCTTGATGAAGCATATCCGAACTACCATGCCAATCTTGTCGGAATGGCAACCTATGCGTCTAGTCATGTCAACACTCCTTTGGGGCTGGCGCTAGTGAAACATGTGGACGACGCGCTGAAAGTCACAGCTGCGCTCATTGAAGCAGGTCAACCTGCCCTCGCAGGATTTGTGCCTGGTGTGACCAAGCTCGCCGAAGCATATAGCGCCCTTGGCCCAGTCACTGCAGACAATGCAGTCCAGCATCTTACTGCCTTTGGTGGTTCTGCGGTTGATTTTGACAAGCTCGGAAGAATTCTCAGTGGATTGTATGGTCCGACTCCGGCACCTGCGGTCAATCTCAGCAAGTATGCACCTGTAAATCCATTGACTGCAACAAAGCCATGACAGGCGTCATGCCGTCTTAGGGCTAGAAACGCTCAGTCTTTTCTTATGAGCGTTTTTATCTCCGAGGTCAGCTTGCCTATCTGCTTTATCTCTTCCTCTTCTTTTGGGGTTATCTCTCCTGAGCCCCCTTTTATGTTGTTCTCTATGCTCTCCAGGAGTTGGATCCATTCGTCTGCGTCTTCGCGTATTATCTCAAGCACTGCCTTGTCAGTTGCAAAAAGGTCAAGCATCGTGAGGAGCTTCTGGTTGTCTGTTATCTCCTCGTTCCTGTCGAGCCGCTCTTGTATCTTCTCCCTCAGAGTGCGGAATGTCGTCTACAGTGACTGCCTCGTTCTCTTCGATCATGTCCTCGATGTCGCTTGCGAAGTTCGCAAGCATGCTGTGGAGCTTCCCTATCAAGCTGTCGATCGTTATGCCTAGGCTGTCGATTAGTGCCACAAATTCACCATTAATGCAGTATAAGAAACAAAAAGAATATAAAACGCTTGCATATTTTTGTTGCGCACTATGGTTGTGTGTCGGAACTTTTGGCTAGACGTTGGAAGAAATCGCAATCTCTGATGCGTTCTGTGCGCACGTTCTTGGCGTTTTCTCATAGGCCAATATCTGTGACTGCGCAAACGCTTTACTGGTTTTTCTGGCAGTCTTTGCTACGGCTTTAACGCCCCAATAAGCTGGTTCCGGGACTTCTTGGTTGCAGTGTAATTCTTCATGTATTTTATGAGTTTCGTCGCTTGATGGTGTGTCAAGTCCAAAACCTCAAGCTTAGCGTCAGGAGCAATGTTCCACTTTACCCTGAGATCCTTGAGAAATTCTTCTCGTGCATGCAGCATATTGAGCGGATCTTTTATCATTAGATTGTCTATCGTCTTTTTCTGGGTGGGCAGCCAGTTAGTCAATCTGCTTTTGGTATATGTGATGCCTCGCGTGTGTGCAGTCTTCCCATATGCCTTTCTGTAAAATTGTTTTTCCGCACCCCATTCTGCCTTAACTACATTCTTAAATCCGGCATTCTTCAGTGTTTTTAACACAAACTTTGCCCTTGCCATGCGCCCTGGAGTATTACTTCCAAATGGACTTGGAGGCAGAGTGCCTTTTAGTTTTGGACTGTTTCCCATCTGTTTTTGCATCGCTGCATATATTGCCATATTTGCATACGATGCTGTTTTTCCATATTTTATGTTCTGGGCTGCCCTGATTTCTGCCCTGTACTGCCTGTAATCTTCCTTGTGGCTGCGAAGGTAGTCCCTAGTTGCTTTATCACCTCCCTTTTGCAAGTACTCTCCTGATGTTGATGTTTTTCCTGCTCCGGGATTGAGATACCCTAGTTCTTGATGCAATGCTGTGCTCTTCTTAGAAAGCCCTGCTGGTGCCTTTACGTCGGCCGGAGACTTAATAATCGTGAGCTCCTTTGGTGCCTTGCCCCCTATTCGATGTCTGAATGTCCCCTGTCTGGGTGCGTATAGTTGTGCCGGTTTCCCAGTAATCCTACCTTTCTTTCCTGCCGCTACTTGCGCTTCTGCCCTTGTTGCTCTCCAATTCTGATATTTCCTTTTTATAGGTTGTCCCAATTTTGCTCCGAGTGTGCCTGCCGCTCCCTTTCCAGGAGACTTCATAGGAGCAGGCACCCTCGACCTGAACGTGATTGCCGCTGACGAACCTGCCGTGTATCCTCCTGCCCTCATGCCCTTGCCTGCGCCCCTGCCGCCGCCCCTTGCCATGTTGGTTATGGCCTCGAAGCCGAAGAGCGTGAATATGTCCCATCCCCTGCTCAATCCTGCCGCGGCCGCTATGAGTATGACGATTATTATTATCGGTATGAACGTGTACAATGCGCCGAAACTCAGCATTATTTGCAGCATCCAACCACCATATTCTGTTTTGACACGCTTAATATATATTGTTTGCCTTGGGGTTAGACGCATGATAGTTATTTAAACATTGTGCATGCAATATTCCTACTGTTTTAAGTACGGGCGCATAAAATGAATCCAAGCAAAATCCTATTGGCGATGCAGAAGTACGGGATGTACTTCAAGTTTACCATAATGTTTGCAATGTTCCTCGGATATGTGTGCGCTCTGGTGCCTGTAGCGGCGACGTCGGGCCTTGCCAACGTGCTCGCTCCTATATGCGCGGTGTACAGCATCGTGCACACCGCAGTGTATGTGCTCGGCCTTACGCTTCTTGTTCTGGGCGCCATGCTGTATGCTGGCGGCAACATAGCTCCAGGAAACCTCAAGGGACAGATCCAGGGCTACGGCATGGGCATGATAACCGGAGGGATTGCCGGCGTCGTGCTTGCGATGATAGCTCCATGGATCATGGGCGTCATAACCAGCAACACCTCTATTGCATCTCAATGCGGTTAGTCCGCAGTTAGCTAATCTGCTAAACTGTGCGCGGCATTGGCCACTTGGCAGTCTTTGCCAAGATTCTTTCTTTTCATTTCTTCTATTGATTCTTGCTAGCGAAGAAAGGTGCGCGCTGCGGCAGTGCGCTCCTGCTGCGATGAAAAGGCAGGTCTCACTGCCATTCCAAACCTGCGGCAGGCAAGCGACATATTTTTATTGATTGCCAGGCATTAGTCTGCGTGCGTTTATGTCTAACATACTGCTCTATTCAGTTGGCACGTACATGAAGAACATAAAGCTGATACTCCTGTTCTCGCTGGCGTTCGTGCTCGCGTTCCTCATTCCCATATTTGCCGCTTTTCCCACATACAATGACATGGGTGCGATACTGCTGAGGACCTCAAGCGTGTTCCTCAACATGACCGTTCTCAGCACCGCAGTCATAGTTGTCGCTGTGTTCTTCTCCTTGCTGTTCCTCAGCTTTGCGATAGTCGCTATCAACGTCATGTGCAAGCACAGCAGGACCCACACAAGGATACGGCGCGAGGTCATGGAAGGTCTTGAGACATACACGAGCAAGGTGTTCATGCTGCTGATGCTAGAGACGCTCATACTGCTTCTTGTCAGCGTGCTGTTCTATGGCACCAGCTACTCCGCATCGGCTGCCGCTGTCGCAGGCCTGGCGCTGACTCCGCTTTTCTTCTATGCGCCATCGTCCGTGGTCATTGACGACAGCAGGGTGCTGCACTCCCTGCGTTCAAGCTTCAGGTTCTTCATGCGCAGGCCTGACTACTTTGCGATATGGGCCGTAGTGGCAGTGGTCCTTCTGAGCGCCTTCGATTTCATATTCATACTGGTGGGCGGTACGCTGGTCTCAAGGTACGCGATGCTGATATTCAGCTCGCTCTTCATACTGCCTTTCCTTGTGGTGCTCCAGGGCGAGTTCTACATAAACAGGTTCAAGATGCTGAAGCGCTGATGCTCTCCGTCTTGCCGCAGAAGTGCTAGTGCAGAGCAATCCTTGCTGTCTGGCTGGCGCGCATTCAGGAATCTGCACGGCGGCAACGACCTCCGTTCTTCTGCCGAGAGCTAACTAATAAAAGGCTTCCTTGTTATAACGTAGCATGCGGAAGGCGCAGTTGCTGCTGCTGCTGTTATTTGTTGTGCTCTCATTTGCGCATATGCCAAATGCGGCACAAGATTCTCTCACCGTCTCGCCTACAAATATCGTCAGTTCGGGCTTTGCATCCACTTTCACTGCCAGCGTTACTGGTGGAACTCCTGCGACCTACAGCTGGTTCCTTACAAACAGCAATACTGGCAATCAAGAGCCAAATTCCTGCTCATCGTCAAGCAGCACGTGCACCATGATCTTATCGGCGTCAACACAAACAAACTATGTTGTGAATGTTTATCCTTACGATTCATCGGGTACGATGATCGGTCCTGGCGCAGGCGTTCAGGTGACCGTAAATCCTTTCCATTGCATAATCGGAACTGCCGGAGACCTTGGCAGCTGCATCGCCGACTCGATGCCGATAGCAGGCGTCGGCATAATGCTATCTCTCTCGTTCGTAGCTGTGGCATACATGATGGGTGAAGTGCTCAGGATCGACGGCTTCCAGAATTGGTACAGGGGCGAACTGTGGGAAGTCACCAAGAGCGCGCTGATAATCGCGGTACTGTACAGCGTCCTGGTGATGGTGAGCAACGTCTCGACCGCTTTTGCTTCCAATATCGCTTCCTCGACTGGCGGCACGTTTGCAAATCCTTGCATAACGAGCTCAGCATTGACCACGAACCTTTGCGCGCTGTATCAGAACGTGTACTCTGGCTATCTCACTCCGCAGCTGAACGCGGCCTACGCTGCCTTCTCCGCAATCATGGGTCTGTCCGTTGGGCTGGGCACGTTGACCGGCATGATGCTCTCGACATGGTTTCCGATACCATTGCCCCCTCCGGAAACTCCTCTGGTCACGGTCGTAACCTTCAAGTTCGGGTCTTACAACGTAAAACTGCTTGCCAGCAACTTCCTTACATCTACAGGCGGCGCAGGCTACTCTTTCCTTAAGGACATACTGACGATCGTCATAGTCCCGATGCTGATGCTCTTGCAATTCCAATACGATCTTCTGCCCACGATAGTCGTGCTCGGGCTTTCGGTTTTCGTTCCGATGGGCGTGATACTCCGTTCCATGCCCTTCCTGCGCCCGATAGGCGGCACGATGATAGGTATCGGCATAGCGATAGCTCTGGTGTACCCCACTCTCATGCTGGTGCTTAACATGCCAGTCACCAACTATTTCAGCTACGTGACGTCTGTACCTCCTTCTAGCGGGTCGTGCGCCACCGCATACAGCTCCGGAATTTTCTGCGACGCAGTCGATGGCGTAATCTCCTTTTTAGTCAGTGCGCTGTCTGCAATACCTACGGTTTTGATGGGCATGGTCGTCGGCTCTCAGAACGTAAACGTGCCCGCATTCAACAACGGCCTCACTACAGGCCTAAACATACTGAACATCAACAGCATCTTTCCCGTCATGAATTTCATAACGAGATACGGTGCGGGCATGAGCATACAGTTCATACTGTTCTTCCTTGACATGATAATCACGCTCATAGCTGCGAACGCAATCGCAAAGCCGCTTGGGGGCTCCGTCAGGCTCGGCGTAGGCAAGTTCAAACTCGCGTGATACCATGGCACCACACAACCGCACACACCCGCACCTGCTGGCCTTCATTCTTCTGATATCTGTCATAATGCTGCTGGGACTGTGCACGTACATAAAGGCAGACCCTACTTCCTGCATCGTTGGCGGTACTACATATTATGGATATTCTTGGGCTCCTAATCCAGGCTGCTCATTTACTTTCGGGAGTGCATCTCAAAATGCCGGAGATGCGGGTCTAGACACGACTACCGTTCAATGTATGCTTGGTGGTAACCACTATACTTCTGGGTACCTTACATCATCTGTCTCTTCATTCACGTGCACATCTGGCTCAAAAACGTATGTTTTTACTAATACTAACCAATACAGCTTCCCATACTGCCACGGCTCCTCCAGTTCCTCTCCCGATACTTGGAGTAGTGGCACTGTTCTATACCAGCAGGGTACTGAAGTGTGGTCCTACACTAAAAATGGAGCAGCACAGGGCTATGTCTTTTTGTTTCAGTATGCGCCTTGGGGAACTTGCGGCTGTGACTGTGTTAATGGTTACAGCGTAGGCTGTATGTCGTGTTGCAGCTATGCGACGTGCAACTTCCGGGACGTGGTCTGGTTTTCCGCGTCGTTCACCACCTCGGTCTCAACCTCCACCTCCACCACCACATCTACGACCTCCACCTCTACAACCTCTAGCACCACGATAGTCAACACGGCCATATCCATTTCTAGCTCGTCATCATCTGTGACATATCCAAACTCAGTAACCATATCTGGCACTGTGTCCGCATCTTCTGCCACGCTGCGCCCATGTTCTGCCTCACAAACTACGTCGTGCGTGATTGTGTATGAGAATTTGGGCGCAAGCCTTCAGTCGCAATTCGGAGCATCATTCCCAAGTAGTGGCCAGTATAGTGTGACTGTTCCGTCGAGCCTCCTGCAAGGAGGAAACACTTACACTTTTTCCGCAACACTCTCTCAATATTCTGCCGGTAGTCCGATAGTCACCTTCCACACTGCGAGTAGCGGAACCATTCAGGTATCCGTGTATCCTGGAACGGCACCTACCACCTTGGTCGTGGCTCCTAATTCTGTACTTCTTGGTAGCGCTCCTGTAACTATGGCCGTATACATCTCTCCTAGGCCGCAAGCGAACGACTTTGTGTATTTCTACGAAGACGTTATGGACTCTGCACACCAAATAGGTTATGCAACTACACAAACGGGCTCTACTTATCAAGCGTCACTTACTAAACCTGCGTCTGCATTTGGATTGGGCACCCATACCATATATGCCGCCTTCCAAGGAGACTCTAACTACAACCCAAGCGGGGACCACACCACGATGGTGGTATACTCCACCACTACAACATCATCAACGACGAGTACCTCGACATCTACCTCGACCAGCACAACCACAATAGCAACGTGCGCGCTTTACGCCAATGGCGGCAATGGCTACACGGGCAACTGGATAGGCATAAACTTCTTGGTCATACTCATAAGCCTGACTGTCGTAGCATTCGTGTATGCGATAGCCAACGTGTTTCCGGCAAAGACCAGGGCCAAGCTTATAGATGCTGTAAAGGCCGAGTCAAGCCAGATCCTGCTCAGCGCAGTGATAATAGCCATACTGGTAGGGTCTGCGCAGGTCGCATGCAACCTGTCTGTGAGCTACACAAAGAACTACGAAAACGGGAATAACCTTAATCCATTCCAGTTCGCTGACAATTATATAGGGAACCTGGCCACAGTGACTGGCGTGGGGCTGCTGACCCAGCTCTACTCCTATTCCGTCGCATACCAGGTCGAGGCACAGATAATCTACCAGGTCTTGGACTTCTTCGGCGGCGCAGTCAGCGGCGCTGGCTACGAGAATGCAGGCAAGATGTTTTCCGACTTCGGTCTCCCTCTGTTTTCGAGCTCTTTCCTATCAGTGTCGCTGGTGCTGCCAAACATAAACGCTCTGTCTAGCGTGTTCACCTCGCTGTCACAACTGTACATGGCGCTATTCTCTCCGATGATCACGATGGCGACCGGAGCGCTGTTTCTGCAGTATCTGCTGCTTGTGGTGATGGAGTATACCGCGTTCACCACCATACTGCCCGTCGCGATAATCATGCGCTCTCTTGCATTCACTGGTACTGAACTTAGGAAATCCGCTAACGCGCTGCTGGCGTTGGCGATCGCAATGTACTTGATATATCCCCTTACGATAGCATTCGACTCCACGATAATGAATTATGCACTCACAAATTCCGGCCAGAGCTATATGCTGAATAACATAAATGTGAATTCTTTCTTCTCTTCCGAGTCCTCAACATCAGGGTCGGCATTATCGAACGCTGGATCGGCATTCTTGAGCGCTGGCGGCCTCTTCTGGAACACTCTCAGCTCAAACGTCCAGCTGCTAAACCCGTGGAATGTGATGAACGATGCGCGCAACCTCATCACGCAGATGGCGCAGTATTTATTCCAGGCTGTTGTATTATTCGGTATAAACTTTGCGATAACGATAGGCTTCGCGACAGGGCTGGCAAAGGCGCTCAACTCCGGGCTTGAGGGAGTCGGTTCGTTCTGGAACAGCATATAGGTGTCAATGTGTTGCAATACCCGATGATCGCTGGCAAGTTCCTCTTCGTGACCAGCTTCACCACTGCGCAGAGCTATATCATGCCTGTGGTCATCGTCGCGCTACTCTTGGATTCTGCGATAGTCGGCATCTGGTACCTTATAGGTGTCATACTTGGCAGCGACAGGGCCAAGAGCGCGGCCAGGAGCGAATTGTACCAGCTCGTGGGCACTTTCATACTGGCTTTGATAATAATCAGTTTCATGACCGTCTATGGTGGTGTGTTCTTCAGCGTTCTAGGACAATCCACCCAATTGATGAGCTCTGCCGCGATCAACAGCCTGTGCGCGAATGTGATGCGCACCTCTCCTCTTTCATTGATCGGGAGTTCCAACTCGCTGCTCTCAAGCCCCACCACTAGCTCAGGGTTGGCTTTCAAAGGCATATGCGGCGTGGTGTCTGATGCCAACTCCCAAAATCCTGACCTGACCACACGGATAGATTATCCTCTTGCGGCTGCCGCAACAATAATCGCAAACATCACAAATCAGACTGCCGCGAATGTCAACGCTGCGTTCATCTTCGACGCTTATCTGGGCTTCCTCAACAGCGTAAAGCCGTCATTCTGGGTGTGCACGGATGACAGCAATGTGGATTCTCAGTGCCTTCTGCCCATAGAAGGCGCGCTGCCTCCCTTGGCAGAATTCCAATATTACTTCATGCCCTATGCCGGCTATGATCTGCTGATCCAGAATCTAGGCACTTTCGGAAATCTGCTCACGACGTCTGTCGAGCTGCTGTCTGCCCAACTGTATTTCGTTGTGATGTGCCTCTATATCTGGCCGTACCTGCTCTTCATAGGCCTTGTGTTGCGCTCAACGCTGTTCACAAGGCCTCTGGGGGGTCTCTTCATAGCGGTAGCGCTGGTGATGGTGCTGGTCTTTCCTGCGACGTACGCGATAGAGTACCTCTCCCTTTCAAATTCTAACATCTCCAACTCCGCCGCGATATACGGCTTCAATTCAATCACTCAGATACAATCACTATCCACTGCTTCAGGGACGTACACCCTCAACTTCTTTGTACAGCCCAATATGAAAAACGTCATATCAAATAACGGCTGTTGGCCGTCAGACGGCAACCTTCTTGGGGCTGAGGTAGAAGATCTGGATGTGTTGCTCGTTCCTTTCTACGCCATAGGTTCTGAGATAGTGGGCCTGTTCACTTCGTCAGGCCAAGTGGGGACCTTCGCGCCTGACCTCGCTCTGCCTCAAACATGCTATTACAAGGACGCGACCAAAATATTCTATCAATTCCTCAACGCATATGGCATAATGGGGATAGACATATACCTTTTGCCACTTCTAAATATCATTATAGCGATATCCTCGTTGCGAGGTCTTTCCGGCCTGATGGGCGGCGATACCGATCTCGCAGGCCTTGCAAGGCTGGTGCCCTGATGATCGTATGGACAAACTCAAGATCGCAATTATTGTTGTGCTGATCTCTCTTCTTATGGGCGTTCCTGCTGCCCAGGATCAGGCGACCAACATATGCTCCAGCTCCGGCGTGATGAAAACTCCGCCGATATTCGGCAGCTCCAACATCTCGGGTCAGGGCCAGCTTCTTGAAATATCCGCGCTTCTGATGCTGACGATGCTGATGGTTAGTATCATCGCGTACATGCTTGGCACTGCTTTCAACATAAATCTTCTGCTCAAGTTCTCGAAGGACGAGATGAGAGAAGTCGCGATAACCTGCCTCATCGTGCTCGTCTTCATCGGCGCTTTCTCCACCGTGTCGGGCACTTCCGGCTTTGGCACCTTCGTAACCAAGGCAGCTACAGGAAACACTCTGGACAACGTGTTTACCAAGGACTGCACCACACTCGCCAGCACCTCGCTTAACATGATCAACATATGGGCCCTTCTCAGTGTCGACCAGAACATATTCACGATGATAAGCTCTCTGACTGTAGCAATACAGCCTGGGGACTTCGGCCCTTTCATGTCACCTCTAAGCGGTCTCTCTCCTCTGACCGACACTACTGATGGCCTAATTGGGAACTTCGCGATGTTCACCGGCGTAATGGCTATCTTTTTCATGACTATTGCTATCATGATAGGCATCTTCTATTCTATTTTTCCGCTGTTCTTCTACGTAGGCATAGTGTTGCGCACGCTGCCCTTCACGCGCGCCGCGGGCGGCTCCTTCCTTGGCCTGTTTATCGCATTCTACTTCGCGTTCCCGTTCTTTATCTATTTCTTCCTATTGCCGTCCAGCCAGGCCGTCGTGTCTGTGCAGGTCCCCAGTACTCTCAGTCTGCCAACTTTCCAACCAGACCAAAATAATTGGTTTAATACAATTACTACGTTCTTAAATATTCCCCAAATGCAGCCGATTCTGCCGTATTTCATGAGCAATGTTGTGGAGCCGTCGTTCTATCTGATACTCGGTGTTGTATTTTCGTTGATGATGTCTATGGACTTCATGGAGACTCTTGGCGACATGCTGGGTTCTCCTGCGCTCAGCCAGAGGGGCGCGCTGCGCGGTCTGATATGATATTATGAGAGACTACTCGCTTGCACTGGCTTTTCTGTCCGTGTGCCTAGCCCTGCCGCTAGCGCAGGCCACGACGACCACAATATCCCCTGCGCAGAACATATCCTCGACGGTCTCATACTGGATGCCTGTTGCCGCCATTTGTGTGTTGGCTGTCACTACCGTCGCTGCGATGGTGTACGCTCTCAGCAGCCTTTCTGCAAGCCAAAACGCAAAAAGATGGGCGCGCATACAGATCTACGAGGCGCTTCTCTCTTTGGTGATGCTGATGGTGTTCGGCGCTTTCTCGTATGTGTTCATGTTCAACCCACAAGGCGCGTATTCCAACCTTAACATGGTTCCAAAGTACTCCCCGCCTGGTGCCACTCCAAGTGGCGCTCCTCCAGATTGCTCTACCTCCGCTGACATATTCTCGCTGTCGCAGTGCGACCTCAATTTCTTCACGGGCTATGTGTACGATGTCGGGACTCTGGTGATGTACGTGCCTTTCGTGACAGGTCTGATTCCTGGCCTGTCCATCTCGCTCACTCCGATTAAAGGCCTTTCTTTCGGTATGTATACGCCGTCTCTCCTTCCGCCAACAATAGGTCAGATATTCAGCATAGGCCTTAAGGCTTTCCTGATGTGCGCATTGATCTGCCAGCTGCAGGTGCTCCTTCTCGCGTGCGCTCCTTTCTTCCTCGCTTTCTTCATGACCCTGGGCCTTGTGGCAAGGACCCTCGGCTTCACAAGGAGCTTCGGAGGCATGATGATCGCTATCGGATTGGGTCTTGGCCTGGTGTATCCCTTGCTCATAAGCATAACCTATGGCTTCATAGACTTTCAGATCATAAGCCTCGGAATTACCCAGTATCTCTCGCAGAATGCGCTGATAACCCTTTTCCAGGGGATCTGGGCGATGTTTAGTCTGGGCGGTGACCCGTCGGTGCTTCCGAAGCTGATCACGCAATTCGGCTACCTCATAGCGGGGTTCACATTCATACCGTTCTTGAATTTCATGATACTGGACGCATTTATAGTTGATTTCTCCAAAGCATTCGGAGAAAAGCTCGACTTCATGTCGCTCCTTGGAGGCCTTGTGTAGGTGGTGTGATGAAACTCGCTATCGCTATGATGCTGCTGCTCGTAATGGCTGTCCTGGTTACTGGGACTATACGTGCAGACACTCCAGTCGCCTGCAACCCAAACGATGCCAACTACCCGCAAGAGTGCTGCGCTTCCCTGCCATCATCTATAAGTGGTGCGCTCGGGGGGTACACCTGGTACTGCCCGATAAACTATGCGATATACCAGCAGTGGCAGACCGAGCTGCCGATAGCTGTCGTTGCAGTGCTGCTGGCTTTTAGCATCGCATCGATTGCTGTTATGATCGGCATAGCGTTCAAGAGCGACAGGATACGCAACTTCGGGATAGCTGAGATATATGAAGCGATTGCAAGCGCGATCATTGTCGGAATATTCGTGTACGTGTGTGCGGTGATGTTCGGCGTTTTCCCTGGAATACTCGTGGGTGCCATAAATCCATATGCGACAGCGCTGAATTTGATCACCAGCACGTTAGGCACGGCGCAAAATCTGTTCTCCTCGATATACAATGTCTATTATGTGTTGAAATGGGTCCTTGCCCAGGACATCACCTACTCATCTGCGTACGGTGCCTCGTTCTCCCTGCAGTCAACACTCTCCTTCCTGACCCTTCCTCTTAGCATAGGCTTCCTGGACCCTGCGAGAGCGATAGCGTTCTTCCTTGTAGACGGCATGCTCGCCCTGTGGTCCGAATACTACGTTCTTGTGTTCTTCTCGATAGCGGCAATCCCCGTGTTCATCGTTCCTGGCGTGGTGTTCAGGGCTTTCCTTCCGACAAGGGCACTTGGCGGCACCATGATGGCGATAGGCATCTCGTTCTATCTCGTGATGCCATCGATGTTTGCGATAGCATTCTATCTGACAAGCCCTTCTGTACAGTCGTCAATGTCTGCTTCGGCCGCGCAGATGAATAGATTCGGTTCTGACGCGAGCAGTGCTGCTGCCAATGCCGCTGGGCCTGACAGCCCGCTTGCGATGCAGCTGCAGAATGTTCAGGCCAACATGTCATCGTTCTGGCTTCTTGTGCTCTTCTATCCTGCGCTCATAATAGGCATGGTGTATGCTACGATAGCGCAGTTCTCCAGTTTCCTGGGCGGCACATATGGAAACGCAAACAAGATACGCTCATTCGTGTAGCAAAGTAAAGGCATAAAAATCTTGGTTGAGATTCTGCTCCGAGTTGAGTGGACAGCAAGACCGTTTTGTTCCTGGGCCTATTGGTTGCATCCTTTGCGATTCTCGGGCTAGCCATCGTTCTTCCCCATGGCGGGATCATGGACTTGGTAAAGCTTCTTCTTCTGCTTATCGCAGTGGACGTTGACGTTGGTGCGTGCCTCTCAAGGCGCTACTCATACATAATAATGCCCATGCTGCAGCAGCGCAGCAGGAACGTGGTGCTGAGCAAAGAGGAACCTTACCGTCTTTCCACAAGCGCAGATTCGGTCCTGCAGCAGCACGGCGACACGTACACTGCAACAGTGTACATAAGCATCCCTCTTTACAGCTCATCGACAGAGATGAGCGATGACGAGAAGACCGCTTTCACAAGGCAGGTCAGCCGGCTTGTCGGCATCAGCAAGGACCCTACAAGGTTTACGACAAGCCTCTATATCATGAACAAAGATTCGTACATACAGCAGCTGCGCGACGCGATAAACAACAAAGAAGCGGAAGAGAGCAATCTTGTCCAGGAAAGTGCTCCTCAGCCCAAAATAGAGCGCGTGAGAGGCCAGCTTTCGATGTGGCGAAAGATGCTAGACAACGTGAGCGCAACGACCTCTCTGGAACTGGCCAGCTACGCGGCGATATCCGCTTTCGGAAGCAAGGAGTTCGAAGCCGCCACAATAGCGCAGCAGAAGGCAAAGGAGCTCATGGCCGGAATAGGCACTGTTCTCGGCATCTCTCCTAGCATAGTGACGGGCAAAGATCTCCTGACGTTCATAGAGCCGGAGTTCCTCATTCCGTACTCGACAGTCAGCGAGCAGATAAGCAAGGGCATACAGGAGCAGGTGATATGATGGTGGACTCTGAAGGAATATCCTATCTCGTCATGACGATGCTCATGCCGCTGCTTGCGATAACCAACCTTGCTTCGATAGGCAAGGGTTTTCTCTCCATCGTCGCGCTGCTTATTATCATCGCCGGGATGGGCCTGCTTCTGGTGCTCAACTTCATAGACTATACTGTCTTCTCCTTCGTGACGAACGTTCTTGGCATAACGTTCCAACCGGCAATCAACTACAAGATCATCAGCAGCCAGGATGCCATAGTCAAGAATGTCAAGGGCCTTTACTATGCAACAGGCTATCTTAGCGGGAACCTGTTCCCGTATTACTTCAAGCAAGAGCAGGCAAATGCCGAGGCTGACCAGGCAAAGCTCCTGCAGGCCCCTGAGAATTGGGAGAGGATCCTCATGAACCTGGACTTTCCGTTCAAATTCCATGTGCTGTCAACCGGTCTTGATGTTCAGAAAGCGCGCGACGAAATCGAAGGCAAACGCTCGTTCCAGGAGTTCCAACTGGCAAGGGCAATGCAGAGCAGCTCCTCCAATGAGATGATACTCACCGACCTGAGACGAAGGATAGCTGTGCTGCAAACGCAGATAGACAGGATATCGCAGGGCGAGAAGCCAATAGCGACAATCATGTACTTGGAGACTACTGCAGTTGGCGTGAGCGAGAAGGCCTCGCTTGACGCACTGTCTACACAATTAAACGCTCTGCAGATAGCCATGAGTGGCCTTGATGTGGACCTTGTCCGTGTGGTGGGGAGCGAGCTCTACACTCTGTTCCAGTTCAACTTCTCACTGCCTACATCTTTCGGCGCGCTAGCGGCACAGTTCGACCAGCAGAGCTGAAGCCTTCGCAAACAATAGGCGCGCTCTGGCATTATCCTGGAAGTTTAACCGCATATGTCGACGAAATGCAGCAAAGGAGTCTGGGACATAAGTCAACCATTATTTTGGCACTCTACCTTTTCAGGTCTTCTATATTATCTCTGCCAAAATCTTTATCGTTTTGCATCCAAATTATATTGACCAGAGCAAGGCGGATCAGTAATAATGTCCGTTCTGTCGTCAAAGAACGATAGAAAAAGGCCGTTTAGACCGAGTGAATCCAAAAGGCATCTTAAAACAGCAAGTAGCCTTTTCTATTCTGGTTCTTATCTAGGAGTGAGAAGGACTTTTGTCCCAGAGTCGCAGCAAAGCATAGGAATAAGTATCTCGGCAACGCAAGCGAATGTTACATGACTGGGAAACCACATGCAACAATCTATCCCTAAAGAAAATGAGAAAGAGAGAAAGCAAACAGACGACATACGGGCAGAGATAAAACAAAGACCTGACATACAAGTGCTATTCGTCGAAGGCATACTGGGCAACGAAAGCGAGGACAAACTGCTCATATCCTGTAAGCGCTTCACTCCGCAGCAGCTTGTGGATGGGCATGCTCAGATTAAGGGTAAAGACGCATGCCTTAAAATACAAGGATATCACACAGCGACAGGGCAGGAGATCTTGAACGCGATAGGCAACGACGTCTGGGTCCGGCACATACTCCTGGAATTTCCAAACGGGCACAATATAATAACGATGCAGCATGGAACGGATTTCCTCAGATCGGAATCCGAAATAGCTGAGATTTCACATCGTATGGGTGCCACGATTGCAAAAGTTCCTGGCGCGGGGATTAACTTCATCTACAGGGTACGTTTGCCCGACAGAAGTATCCCTCCTATAATCCTAGAGCCCGGGCTCGGCTATGTGGTGTTCCACGCCCCTAACTACAACGCTCGTGAACAAATGATGCACGTCGATGCGCGTCATTCGAATAAAGACCATCGCGGCATTGTTCTATGGTTTAAAGATGCGCCAAGACCAAAACCTGATTTCGAACCCAGAAAATAATGCCAGCGTCTCCTTCATGAAACAGGCCTTCGCACAAACCGTGATTTCAATATTTGACCGGATTTCCGAATATCTTGTGTGCAAAGCCTGCAGGAGAAAGTATTTATACTTTGGATGAGTGCTTTCTGCCATATGACCATGCTCAAACTGCAGCACATAATGAGCAACGAGATAGCCAGAAGGGCTTTCTTGTCAAGGCCTCCGGAACCGCCCGCAAGCGTGCTGCTCAGCGACCCCTTCCAATCCATTTACATAGGCATGACCAAGATCTTCAAGGTGCCGTTCACATGGTCGTTCCTCAATCTGACGAACCCGCACATATGCGTTGTCGGCATAACTGGTTCCGGTAAGAGCTACTTCGTCAAGACGCTGCTCATACGCGCAAGCTACGTTTGGAACACAAACGCTGTTATAATAGACTGGGCTGGCGAATACAGGGCATGGGTGAAGCAGACCGGCGGCGTAGTGATTGCTCTAGGAAAGGGCGACTTCCTAAACATAATGGACCTGTCAGGCATGAAGCCGATAGACAGGGCAAAGCAGCTTATAACCTCATTCGAGATACTGACCGACATAGCGCAGTACCCTGAGCAGAGGCGCCTGACGCAAGAGGCGTTGGAACAGGCATATGCGAAGGCAGGCTTCGAGCTTGCGGAGCTTCCACCGGCCGCTCTCCAAGCCCCTACATTGAACGATGTAGTCAAGTATCTGCAGGAGAAGCTTCAGGAGGGCACATACCAGTATCCTGCAGAACTGGAGAACACGATATACAGGCTCAAGCAGTTCGCAAGAGAAGGTGAAGATTACTTCGCAAGGCAGAGCACCCTGAACATAAGCGAACTCGTTAAATCCGGGCTCGTTGACATGGACCTGTCAGCGCTGCCTGACGAGCGCTTCAGGGCCCTCGCAGCGCTTTTCATACTGCAGACGCTGAAGGAGCAGATGCGTTTCGAAGGCTGGAGCGAAACAAAGGGGCTCAGGGCCCTCGTGGTCCTTGACGAGGCATGGAAGGTCGCAAGCGATGAGAAGAGCGACGCCATCATGATAGTCAGGGAAGGCAGGAAATACCAGTTCGGCCTCATAGTCGCATCGCAAAACCCGACAGACATAGCAGAGGCGATATTCTCTAACGTGGGCACGAACTTCATACTGAGAATAAAATTCGAGCGCTTCATGAACTACATACAGGGGTCGCTCAACTTCTCAGATTTCATACGTGACGAGATAAGCAAATTCGGTGTCGGCCAAGCCGCTGTCGAGATGGCCTTCCAGACTTCGCTGCGCTTCCCAGAGACGTTCGTCCTCGGGCGCATACACGGGGAAGAGCCGCTGTACGTCTATACTCTAGACCTCAGCGACGTGCTAATGCAGAGTGAGATAGCCGCGAACGTCCTCACGCGCGAATACCAGTTCGAGAAGGAGGAGCTCAAGAACAAGCTGATAGAGTACAACGTCGGCGGAGATACCATCGACAGCCTGTTTACTGATATGGACAACCATCACCGCGCCATGAAGATACTGGACCTCATAAGGAGCCTTGCCGGCGCCAACGTGAGCCTATCGAACATAGTATCATTCCTGAAGAGCATGAGCATAGAGGATACGTTGATAACAAGGATAATCTCAAGTGCGGGTGTCGGGCATGCCTAAAGCGACCACCTTCACCATAGCAAGGAATGAGATGAGGCGCGTTCTCACGATCTTCGGCATGAGTGAGAAGGCCATACAGTCTTTGTTCAGCAGCATGGAGAAGAGCCACAGGCACATCAACGCATTGGCGTTTACGGCCGCGCTGGAAAAAGGGGGCATAGACCGTGACAGGTGTGCGGATGTGCTGAGGCGTCTTGGAATGGACGACCTCACGATAAATGAAGTTTTTGAAACGCTTGACGAAGAGCGCGTCAGCGCAGAGGCAGGCCGCATATACGACGCGGCGCTGGACATGAGTTGATGCTATGAAGGCAAAAGAATCCCGCTGCATAATGTGCGGCAACAAACGTGAAGGTCTCGAAGTCCTACCGGACTACGTGCTAAACACGATAAGGTGGTTCAAACGCGTGACTGGCACCGAGAAGAAATACGGGCTTGTCGTGTGCCGCGATTGCTTCGAGAACTATAGGAACGTGCGCCAAAAGTACAAAAGGCACCAGGCCGAATGCGTTGCCATCGGGATCGTTTTTGCTGCGGTGCTTGTGGCGTTCAATCCGATGAAGGGCGTGATCTATGGAGGTGCCGTTGTGCTTTTCATGTACCTGCTGTCGCAGCTCAGCTGGATGCCTGCATTGCGCATGCCGGAAACAAAAGCCAAGCCAAACGCATAGACGCGACTCGCGGGCCCATCCTGCGCACATGGCAAAACCTGCCTTCGTCGCAAACAGAAAACGCTGGAACTATGAAGTATGCTCTACGCCTTAGGTCTTTGCATACGAATGTCAAACTCTAGTGAACCAGCTCTAGGCCATCAAAATGTTCGAAATGGTTCTTGTTGTTTGTGTACAGCTTAGCATTATTGTTGATTGTTATTGCTGCAATCATCGCATCGGTTCTTAGTGCTTTTCTGCCCCTCAATTCTGCTCTGACTTCCATTTCTGCAGCAAGCTGCGCATCTTCCTTAGTGTAGTCCAATACTGGCAATTGTAGCAGATATTCCGAAGGCTTTGCATATTTCAGGAGCCCATACAAGATTTCGTGGAGGTTTATCGCAGTTATGCAAAATATGTCCCCGCTATTCATGATATTTTCAAATGCTGCATTTCCTGATCTAGACCTTTTATCATATATTTCCATCAATACGTCAGTATCTATGACTATCACGCCCTTACCTCTGCCCTTTTGGCGTAAATCTCTGCAATCATCTTCTTTTTGTTTTTGAACTCCACACTCCCTCTAATTTTTGCAAGTACGTCCCTTGGGCTCGCTGACTTGATCAATCTTTCAAAGAGCACACTGAAGCTTTCGTCCACACTTTTTATTTTCATTAGGTCTTTGTAAACCTCTTCCCTTATCGTTATTGTTTTGACCATTGATCCGCCTAATTATGTGTTTAAACATATGTTTAAACATATATTTAAAACTTTCGTTGCATCTCAGTTCTCTGAAGTTAAATACGTGGCCCAGAACGCAGCTTTTCAAATAAGGCACTGTACTTTTTCTTGGGTCTGTTTTTTTTCTGTAGCTTTCGAGAAAGTCCACGAGGGCGCGCTTTCCTTTCTTTCCGATCGGCAGGCGTATGCACAAGCATTTTTAAGCTTTTGGCGCCAGCACAACGCGGTTGTCCTTTTTGAATAGCACTTCTCAATTTTCATGAATGTAGGCAAAAACAAAGATATTTATAGTAAATTTGAGATAGAACGCCAATTGTGGTCGTGTGCCTGGCGATACTACTTCGATTGAACCGAACACTGACGCGCTTGAGGTGAAGGCGAAGCTCGTCGGAAGCTATGCCGACATAATGTCTCGCCTTTCAACGCTCGAGCTCTTTTCCATCAAAGAGACAGAGAACGGCGTTTCGCTGCTAAGGGTCGAGAGCAGGGACATACAGAAAAAGCCGTTCCTTTTCATGCTGATGACTCTTGGAAAGGATTCTGCTAAAGTAGAATACACGATAGCGCCTGACTCGAGCCCAAAGCTGCGCAGGCTATTAGTCATAAAGACTCTGCTGAGCACGCTGTCGCTGGTGTCTGACCTATACGCCGCTGACAACCGCGAACTCTTCCAGCACACGGATTCTGCGATAGACAACGTGCTGGATTCGCTGTCTCAGAGCTACAGCGCACTGTTCAACAACTATGACTCGCTGTTCAACGAGTACAGGGAGATAAAGAGGCTGAACATCGAGCTCACCGCGTCAAACAAGACCCTCACCGTACAAGCATCGCAACTAAGCGAGGAGAACAAGAACTTGCAGGAGCGATTGAAGGAGCTCGAAACGTACTCAGACGACGCGCTCATGGCGATGGTCGAGGACTGGGTGGAGTCCCACGGCAACACGATAGACATAAACGAGTTTGCCAGCAACTACAAGACCCAGCCCGCAAGAGCAGAACAGATACTCAACAAGATGGTGTCTCTCGGCTATGTGGAGATAAAGAGCTGATGTTGTGAAATATGCTGTCGTGATAAACAAGCGTGTCAAAAACATGCGCGTGGTTGCGATCGTCAAAAAGCTCCATGACAACGAGACCTTCCTTACGAAATTCTTGATGCGCATGATAGAGCGCAGGAAAGAAGCGCGGTTAGATTCTGGAAAGTAAGAGTGGACCAATGCCCGGTAGAAAGATTCTCAGCAAGCCCGCACTGCTAGCCATAGTCGTGGTCTTGCTGTTGGCGGTAGTGGCCGTGCTGTACCTTCAGTCGGTAGTGTCTGCGCTCATCGGCGGCGCATCCACCAATTCAACGCAAAAGGCTTCGGTTCCCTTCCTATCGGCTAACGTGTCCAATCAAGATCTGCTATATTCTGGCAGTCAACTTGTGAATCCGTACCTGCTTGTCAAGTACAGTGTATTAAACACTTCGATGCTCAACATGAGCGTCTCGATCTTCAGCTCAAAGGTCCCAAGGGCCATATACATACTCAACTCCGACAACGAATGCTTCGACTGCGGAAACACCGGTGCAATAGACTCGGCGATAGCCTCTGATCTGCTCGCATACGGGATCGTAAACAGCTCAAGCAACGTCCACTATCTCGACATCTCAAACCTGAATGCGCTACCGCCTTACGCGATTCTTGTGGTGCTCAACGGCCTTCTTCCAAGCGCATTCTTAGCAGGAGGAAATTCCAGTGTTTCGCCAATAATGTCGATGCTGAACAGAGGAGCAAGCATAATATATGTAGGGCAGAACTTTTCTCGCTCTCTTGTGCCCGGGTCTGTTGTCGTGCCTTCTGACCTTTCAAGGTTAGCCTTCCTTGACACTAGCATTGCTTCGCATGGCTCTGTTCCTGGCTACTATTTCAACTCCAGCACCTTTTCGCTCAAGTCCGGCACAAGCTACGGGTCAATGTCATACGAGAACGTGAGCAAGGGCTGGCTCGTAGTGTTCCCAAATTCTCCGAGCTCCTGGAGCTCTGCAGGCTATGCCGGTCATGATATTGCCGAGGCGATACGGCAGCTCTTCTGGCTGACCAAATATTCCGGCGGCTCGGTAGGCACAAACAACATCGTTACTTCCGGGTCTTTCGGAGTTACGCTCTCGCCTATTCCGTTGTATCTCCATGCTCTTTCATACATCAATAATGGCACAATTGTGCTTTCGATCGAGGCGTCAAACCCTTCCACCACAGGCCAGAACACGACCTATGAGTATCTCTACTTCAAGCCGCACTTCATGTTAAACGGCTCTATTCTCGTGCCTTCGCAGATAGTGCCAGGTTCAACGGTTTCCGTTACGATGACAGTGGCCACGCACGGCAATGCGCAGACGAGCATACAGCCGCACATCACCGTTTACGCGCTGAACAACATGACTCCTGTAGGGAGCATACCTTTGCCTTTTTCTACTGCGAGCGGCAACTTCACATTCATCAACTACATCAACTTCGGCGTTGGCCCTGGCACGTACATAGCTGAGCTGCAGAGCTTCACAAACGGCGAGTATGCTGCCTCGATGTTCAACGTATCGCAGATAAATGTAAAGCTCGTGCAGACTGACATAGCCAAAGGCGTTTTCACTTTCAACATAACCTCGCTCGGCCACCCCCTTTCTAACATAAACTACACAATAAGCATCAACGGCGCTTATCCCGCCAGCGGCGTTCTCAGCAACGGCACGCTCTCGTATACGCTTCCTAGCGGAACTCCTGCGCAGCAGGGCAACTCCGATTTCGAGATAAACCTGCTAGGGCAGACGCTGCACTACGCTGCCTCTAGCCCGTCTACGGCCATAGTGATAAACAAGGATTACATAGAGCTGGGCATTGTCGGATTTGTCTGTTTGCTGATGGTTGTGCTCATAAGGGCGCCGAACAGGGACGAGTTCTACATAGACGTCCAATCTCTTCCTTCCTCGCCCAAGACTGCCATAAAGCTCAAACCCAATGAGATACTCTCCGCGTTCAGCAAGCTTAACACATCGTACCACTGGCGCTTCATGCCCCTGTCCGCGCAAGAAATCCACGCGGCGATACTTACGAACATACGCTTCAACAACATGCCGGTAAGCCTGACATACGCCAACATATCCCTGATTTTGGACAAGCTGATAGCGAACAACAGCCTTGTCCGCGCTGACAACCTGTACGCTCCAAAAGACTGGGAGACGCTCAGCAAGCACGACATAGAGTACCTCTCCACGTTCAAGAAACTCCGACTGTTCCTTGTAACCCATGCGTATGTGTTCACAGATCTTGATATGAGCAACTCGGCAGACATAGTTGCGACGATCCGCGGCGATCGCAGGTACATAGTGATATACTCTGACACGAGCAAGTTCAAGGACATGCCTGTGTTTGCAGGATCCAAGACCTACCTTACTTTCCTCAACGCGTCAAGGCTTGACGAGTTCAAGATCGGCATGTACAGGGCTGTCAATTCGGATGCCGAGGTGCTGAAGGCTTACGTCTCTGCGGGCATGGTGTGTCTTGTCGATGCAGACAACCCTGCCGAGATGCTGGGTTAGCCACTGGCTTGTTGCTCCTGTGGGGTGTCTTTTTCATCATTCTGCTTGAGCCTCGGATAGTGCTTGAGAACAAGCTCGTTCACGCTTTTCTCTATCTTCTGGCTGTCCCTGCCCGTCATCTCCCCAAGATCCTGTGAGAGCTGCTTCGAATAGCGCATTATCGTCTTGTACTTGCCCTCCTCGCTGCTCAACTGCCTTTTTCCATGTATGTAGCGCTGCACGCCTCTCGCGGCTTCCATTATCGCAAGCTTTATCTCCTCGATTATGGCCTCCTCCTGCGAGATCGCTTCCTTTCCGACGCCAGAGTAAGGGATGTACACCGAGGAGATGTTGACAAACACACTGACAGGCTGCGTGTCCATGTCTATTCCGTAGCGCTTCCACGCTATGTCCTTTGTTGCTACTGTGATTGCACACACGCCGCTGTCGAATAGCAGAGGCACCCTGTTCGCGAACCTCAGTATGCTGCCCGCGTAGCCCTCCTCTGTCTTGCGGCCGGAATTGCCTCCGAACGCAACAGCGGCTTCGACTATGAAAGGCACGCCTCCCCTGAACACTGCGGGCTTCCTCTCTACCACGTTCATGAATTCAGGATTGAGCACGTTCTTGAGTGCGAGCGTTATCTGGTCTGTGCCTATGGTCTTCACGCTGCTGGCATCAGGAGAGATCCACCTGACTGCCTTGAACGCCTTGATGATTTCCTCGGCTTCTGGCCACGCGAGCGCTTTCGGTTCCTTAGAGAAATCGACGCTGGTTGCTATCGCTTTCAGCTCGTTGACTTTGTTCGATGTGACCCTTTCAAAGCTCTCTACAAGGAATGACGAGATCCTCTTGCTTGGGCTCGCGTGCGCGAATTCGAGGAGGTCGTTGACCGACAAGCCGAGAGGATGCGGCTGCGCCGGCTTTCCGCGATCCGGCACCTTTTCTACGGCTCTCATGAAAACGTGCTCCTTGCCTTCAGGATCGGTAAGCTTGATCTGCGCGTGAGGGTTTGCCAGCGCTGTCCTTTTTATGTACTCGTAGACGCCGTGCTCGCTGTTCTCGTACTTGATGCCTGCGAATTCCCCTTCGACGAACAGGCCCCTGAAGTTTTCTGTAACGTCCTGCAGGCTGCTCACCACTGGCTTGTTGTGCATCGTATCGACTGCGAGATTGCACGAATAGGCCTTTCCAGGCCCTGTCGATGCCTTCACGAATATCGGCTTGCCTGTCGTCGTCTGCGCGAACATGGTGCACCCTGCGCCGCCTATGCCCTGCTGGCCTCTCTGCTGCATGTAGCGGTGGAACTTCGTTCCGGCGAGCACAGTCGCAAGCACCTTCCCGATGTAATTCTTCGGTATTCCTGGACCGTTGTCTAGCACTCCTATCCTGTACCTTTCTTCGCCGATCTGGGTCACATTGACGTCTATCTCCGGCAGCACTCCTGCCTCTTCAGTGGCGTCCAGCGCGTTGGTCACGTACTCGTGCACCACTGTCGTCATAGACCTGACCTTCCCGGCGTAGCCGAGCATCTGCCTGTTCTTCTTGAAGAACTCCGCTACAGAATGCTCCTTGAACTCCTTGAAAATCTCATCTGCGTGTCTCTCCTCCATAGAAATCAAAACCTAGCGTCCTTTTCTTTCTGCATGTTTTTCCTGTGCTCTGTTTCCATCTTCTTGTAGGCAAGCCTATGTGTGCCTCCATCTATCAATGTATTGACTGCGACTTCTGCCTCTCTTATGTCTTCTACTTTTCCTATGAACCCTACAGTGTTGCCGTACACGCTTATCCTTGTGGCGCTCACCTGCTCTATGTAGCGCTTCGTTCTTCCGTTCTCTCCAATGATCCTTGCCTTGACCTGCTTTATGCGTTTCTCGTTCCCAAAAATCTGCTCCAAGTCTATCGCGCTGAAGTAATACTCGCTGTTCGCAAGCCTGCACGCGATATCTACGTCGAAGCCCCTTCCGAACGCATGCACAATATTCCTTGCGACAAACTCGTCGTATGCCGCGCCCTCTATCCTCACCGCTTCTCCGTCTTCCAAAAAGAGCTTGCAGTTGCAGGCCTTGCATATTCTGTCCATCATATCCTTCTTATCGAATAGGCGCCTGATCCTTTCCTTTGGTATGTAAACAAGCTGCATGCTCTTACTATTTTCGCTACGCCTTTTATCTCTTGTGGTGCAAACTCTTGGTTTTCGAGTGCTTGTCCTGTTTTTTCTTTTAAGTTGCGCGGAAGACAAGTGTCATTTTAACAAATAAACTTGATAAAATTGCAACTTTAACAAACCTATATATATCTCCGGCGCTCCAATTCTGCTATAAGGTCGTGTGCGGATGCTGTGGGGCGTCCTCGCCGATTCAGACACGGAATCGTCAGTGGGATGGGAAGTGCTTATATGAAAAACAACCATGTTTTATTTGCAATGGCTCTGCTAGCGGCTCTTTGCGCCATGGCACCATTTACTTCTGCTCAGGCTGTAGCCACGACTGCCTGGACCTCCCAAAGCAATACCCTTTCTAATACGACGTATGCAGACAGCTGCGTAACCGTAAACAACTACATCTACTGCATGAGCTCTACCAGTATTGCCCTCTTTCCTACTGTCCAATACGCGCAGGTCCTGCCTGGAGGAGGTACTGCGGCATGGACCTCCCAAAGCAATACCCTTGCTGTTGCGACAGACTACATGAGCTGCGTCACCGCGAACAACTACATCTACTGCATGGGCAACTCTGTATATCCTGGCCCTTATGATGTGGTCCAATACGCGCAGGTCCTGCCCGGCGGAGGCACAACTGCATGGCAAACTACCAATTCTCTTGCCGTCGGAGGCTGGGGCCTTAGCTGCGTAGCGGCGAACAACTACATCTACTGCATGGGTGGCGCATACGGACCCCCTGTAGTGCAATACGCATCGATCCTGCCAAATGGCGGCACATCGACATGGACATCCCAAAGCAACAATCTTGCTGTTGGGGAATTCAGATTCAGCTGCATCACAGCGAACAACTACATCTACTGCATGGGTGGTGGCTCCGAAACTTCTGTCGTTCAATACACATCGATCTCAAGCGGTGTCGGCCCCACCGGCGCATGGACCTCCCAAAGCAATACACTTGCTGTAGGTGAATGGGGGCATAGCTGCGTCACTGCGAACAACGCCATCTACTGCATGGGTGGCTCCCCTTCCGCATCAAACGTCCAATATTCATCGATCACAAGTGCAGGAAACCCTACCTCTGCATGGACCTCCCAAAGCAGCAATACGCTTTCAGTAGGAGAGTATGATCATAGTTGCGTCACCGCAAACAACTACATCTACTGCCTGGGCGGCAGCTTTAGCCCGTATAACGAAGTCCAATATGCATATGCCCTGACTCCCACAACCACCGTGCTGAACTCAAGCCAAGACCCATCAATGCATGGGGCTTCTGTAACATTCACTGCAACCGTGACATCTTCCAGCGGAACTCCGACAGGAACAGTGACCTTCTATGACGGTGCAACTCCAATAGGCGCTGTTGCGTTGACTGGCGGAGTTGCTACACTGGCTCCTTCTGCACTTTCGATCGCAACCCATTCAATATTCGCGACATATTCTGGATCTGCGAATTATGGCGGGAGCACAAGTTCCGCAACATCACAGGTCGTGGTCCAGATTCCTACGATATCTATTACGCCATCAAGCAACAGCATAGACATAGGCCAAGCAATAACATACACTGCAAACATACCTTCAGGAGCAGGCGTTGGTCCGTTCACCGTTAACCTTGTCTATACTGGCAATGTGGTCAGCACGAACACAATACCGGATGCCGGAGGCAACAGCATAACTCTCTCTTACACTCCGACAGTTCTCGGCCAGTTAACGTTCAATGCGATAGCGACAGACACAGGCATTGCCCCTGCATACGTCTTCAACTCGATAAGCAATGTGATAACCGTCAACTCATTCATACCAAATTCAACCTATAATTTCGTCGTAAGCGTGCCGTCCAACACGGAAACGAACATCACATATTCAAAAGCGAACGCGACTCTTTCAATAACCTCTTCTAACAACGTGAACACCAATGTCATCATTTCCAACGTCACCAGCAACTACACATCCACGCCTTTCGTCAGCTACACGCACTTCTCAAAAGTCGTCCTGCTTAATCTCACCATGACCAACAGCACGCCTTCTACAATGGTGTACGCCCTCACAATGGGAATACCCTGCGGCTCAAACGCTGCTCCGTACAAGCTGATCGGCAGTTCATGGCATTTGCTCAACTACAGCTCTAACACAGCGGCTTGCACCATATCCTTTAACGTGCCGGCCGATCCTGTCATAGGCCTATTCACATCCGTGTACACGCCGCCGCCTTCAGGTGGCGGTGGCTATGCCCCAAGTGGTGGAGGCCCTTCAGGTCCTAGCCTGACGCAGCGCACGCAGAACGGTGCCGCCTGCTACCATGTGGCCAACTTCACAACACCAAACTACGAACACTTCACGCTGAACGGCACCGCGTTCGCTGTGACGGTCAGTACAATTGCTCCAAATTCTACCGATCTGATAATAAACGGCATCACCTATGTGCTTAAACTCAATTCGTCCACAGTGCTGTTCAAGGACAGCAACTTCAACTACGCCGCAGACGTAACGGGCATAAGCTACATTCCAATAGAGCACACGATCACCGTCGATGTGTGTGCGATGGCAATTCCTACCGTTACAAACCAGACCAACAATACCACACATTCAACGACCACAATCCCGGAAAATACAACGACCAACACGCCGACAACAACAATAGTGCCTAACCCGTCTAACACATCAAATGCGCCGGTAAATGCATCAACAACCAACACGCCTGCGCCCGCATCTGCCGCCGTACCTCCTGCTTCAAGCAATACTTATGTTGTGGCTGCAATCGTAGTCATCCTGGCCATGGTGGCGTTCCTGACGTCCCGCCGTATCTCCTCTGGAAACAAAAAGAGCGAAGATCCACCTCAGCAGCCTTTATAAAAAGGCCATTTTGCCTAGGTCCAAAAACCAGCCATAAACTATTCTGAAGAGGTTGTGTGTCATTGTGCTTTTTGTCAGGCATGATGCAAAGCTTTAAAAACACATTAGAAAACCTTATATATCTCCAGGTCTCATCATATCCATCGGGTAAATGTCTTGTGCATGGGCTAACATAATGCACTCTGTGGGTATTTCGGTGGATACGGGGGTAGCCACTGTGTAGCCAGGTCTAGTACAAGTACATACACACTACGTGATGTCTTGAAACTGTACGCTTATACAAAGCCGCTTTTACTGCTTATGCTATCTGCGGTTATTCTGCTTGCTGCATGTCCATCAACAGCATTTGCTCAATATCTGCCTAGCCCGCCATCAGGCGTGCCGACAAACTACGCGGTCTATCTGCCCCCGTCCGGGACCGGGAGCTATGATGTATACTACCCGTTCACCGAGAGCATACTCACCGCCAATCAGTCCTGCTGGCTTTATCTGTATAATCGAAGTAGGCCGGGCGACGGAACCGGAGATTGTGCTTTTACACCTTTAACACAAGCCACCAACTATGTCATTGTTTATGGTGGCAAAGCTTACTACTATCATACGAATGAGTACATATTCACTGACGCTAACGCTCTAGGCAATTATGCCATCGTCTATTCTGTGAGTCCGTATGGTGGTGGCCTGTTTCCTTACTCGTATATTGCAGAGGTACCTGCTACCTATGCTGCCTTGTCTACGACCTCAGCCTCTCCGACATACGGTGCCTCTGTAACTTTCACAGCAACAGTGACTTCTTATAAAGAGGGAACTCCGACAGGGACCGTGACATTCTATGATGGCGGTACTTCAATAGGTACAGGTACATTAAATGCTGGAGTCGCAACGTTTACCACCTCTGCACTCTCAGTTGGGACTCATTCTATAATGGCAATATACTCCGGAGTGGCAAATACCTATGAGGGTAGTGAGAGCTCCGCCGTCGTGGAGACCGTCGGCCCTGCAAGCACTTCGACAAGCGTATCGCTGACCTCTGGGACTAACCCTTCGGCATACGCCACTTCTTTGACCTTCACCGCTACAGTCTCATCTACAGGAGGTACTCCTACCGGTACGGTGCAGTTCTCCATCGACGGATCAAATGTAGGTTCTGCAGTGGCACTTTCTTCAGGAACTGCCACACTTACCACATCCTCTTTGTCTGCTGGTACGCACTCAATAAGCGCGGCATATGCTGCAACTACCAACTTTGCAGCAAGCACGTCTTCACCTCTGTCACAGACAGTCAATCCTGCAAGCACTTTAACAGTTGTGTCCTTGACCTCTGGAACTAACCCGTCGGCATACTCCAATTCTTTGACATTCACTGCGTTAGTCGCATCTGCAGCGGGCACGCCTACCGGTACGGTGCAGTTCTCTGTCGACGGATCAAATGTAGGTTCTGCAGTGGCACTTTCTTCAGGAACTGCCACACTTACCACGTCTTCGCTGTCTGCGGGCACGCACTCCATAACTGCAGCATACTCTCTAACTTCCAACTTTGCAGCAAGCACGTCTTCACCTCTGTCGCAGACAGTCAACAAAGCCAGTACTTCAATAGCTGTATCCTTGACTTCGGGAACTAATCCGTCAACGTACAGCTCTTCCGTGACATTCGCCGCTACAGTATCACCATCTGTGCCAAACGGCGAGACCGTGACATTCTATGATGGCGGTACTTCAATAGGTACAGGTACGACCTCAGGCGGCAGGGCGACATTCGCAACAAACACTCTTACCGCAGGAACGCATGCCATAACCGCAACGTATTCCGGCGATTCCAACTATGTTGCCAGCACAAGTTCCGCATTCTCGCAGATGGTCAATAAGATGCCGACCACTGTGACTGTCACATCTAATTCAAATCCGTCAACGTACAGCTCTTCCGTGACATTCACCGCCACAGTATCTGCATCTGTGCCAAGCGGCGAGACCGTGACGTTCTATGATGCTTCAACGCAGATAGGGACCGGTACAACATCGTCTGGTGGCGCAGCGACATTCGCAACGAACACTCTTACTTTAGGAACACATTCGATAACAGCAACGTATTCCGGCGATTCCAACTACGTTGCCAGCACAAGTCCCGCAGTCTCGCAGGTTGTCAATAAGATGCCGACCACTGTGGCTGTCACATCTAGTGCAAATCCGTCAACGTACAGCTCTTCAGTGACATTCACCGCTACAGTGTCTCCGTCTGTGCCAAACGGCGAGACCGTGACTTTCTATGACGGTTCAACGCAGATAGGCACTGGTACGACATCTCCTGGTAGTCTGGCGACATTCGCAACAAACCCTCTTACTACAGGAACGCATGCCATAACCGCAACGTATTCCGGCGATTCCAACTATATCCGCGGCACAAGTTCAGTGGTCTCGCAGGTTGTCAATAAGATGCCTACCGCAGTGACCGTCACCGCTAGTGCAAATCCGTCAACTTACGGCTCTTCCGTGACATTCACCGCTACAGTGTCTCCGTCTGTGCCAAATGGCGAGACTGTAACGTTCTATGACGGCGGCGCAAACCAGATCGGCACAGGAACCACATCCGGAAGTGGTGCAACATTAACAACCAATGCTCTTGCAATAGGAACTCATTCCGTAACCGCAACGTATTCCGGCGATTCCAACTATCTCGGAAGCACAAGTTCCGCATTCTCGCAGGCGATCAATAACCTGCCGACCACAGTGACCATCACCTCTAATTCAAATCCGTCAACGTACAGCTCTTCAGTGACATTCACCGCTACAGTGTCTCCGTCTGTGCCAAACGGCGAGACCGTGGCTTTCTATGACGGTTCAACGCAGATAGGCACTGGTACGACATCTTCTGGTGGCACAGCGACATTCACAACAAATGCTCTTACCGCAGGAACGCATTCCATAACAGCGGCTTATTCCGGCGATTCCACTTATATTGCCAGCACAAGTTCTGCAGTCTCGCAGGTTGTAAACCAACTGTCGACCATCATTGCTGTTTTGTCTGGCGGTACTCCGTCAACTTACGGATCTTCCGTGACATTCACCGCTACAGTGTCTCCGTCGGTGCCAAGTGGCGAGACCGTGGCTTTCTATGACGGTTCAACGCAGATAGGCACTGGTACGACATCTTCTGGTGGCACAGCGACATTCACAACAAATGCTCTTACCGCAGGAACGCATTCCATAACAGCGGCTTATTCCGGCGATTCCAACTACGTTGCCAGTGCAAGTTCCGGAATCTCTCAGGTTGTCAATACGATACCTACAACAACGGCAATCAACTCTAATTCAAATCCGTCAACGTACGGCTCTTCCGTGACATTCACCGCTACAGTGTCTCCGTCTGTGCCAAGTGGCGAGACTGTGGCTTTCTATGACGGTTCGACGCAGATAGGTACTGGTACGACATCTTCTGGTGGCACAGCGACATTCACAACAAATGCTCTTACCGCAGGAACTCATTCGATAACAGTTGCTTACTCTGGTGATTCCAACTACGTTGCCAGCACAAGTTCCGCAGTCTCGCAGGCGGTCAATAAGATGCCGACCACTGTGGCTATCACCTCTAGTGCAAATCCGTCAACGTACAGCTCTTCCGTGACATTCACCGCTACAGTATCTCCCTCTGTACCAACTGGAGAGACCGTAAAGTTCTATGACGGTTCGACGCAGATAGGCACGAACACAACATCTGGAAGCACATCGACATTCACAACGAACTCTTTTACTTTAGGAACTCATTCCGTAACCGCAACGTATTCCGGCGATTCCAACTATCTCGGAAGCACAAGTTCCGCATTCTCGCAGGCGGTCAATAAGATGCCGACCACAGTGACCGTCGCCTCTAGTGCAAATCCGTCAACGTACAGCTCTTCCGTGACATTCACCGCTACAGTATCTCCCTCTGTACCAACTGGAGAGACCGTAAAGTTCTATGACGGTTCGACGCAGATAGGCACGAACACAACATCTGGAAGCACATCGACATTCACAACGAACTCTTTTACTTTAGGAACTCATTCCGTAACCGCAACGTATTCCGGCGATTCCAATTATATCGGAAGCACAAGTTCCACGGTCTTACAGGGGGTCAATAAGATGCCGACCACGGTGACCGTCGCCTCTAATGCAAATCCATCAACGTATGGCTCTTCCGTAACATTCACCTCTATAGTGTCTCCGTCTGTGCCAAGTGGCGAGGTCGTAAAGTTCTACGACGGTTCAACGCAGATAGGCACGAACACAACATCTGGAAGCACATCGACATTCACAACAAACACTCTTACTTTAGGGTCCCATTCTATAACAGCGGCTTATTCCGGCGATTCCAACTATATCGGAAGCACGAGCTCTGCAGTTTCACAGGTCATGGTCTCGATACCTACGATATCCATTACGCCATCAAGCAACAACATAGACATCGGGCAGGCCATAACGTATACCGCTAACGTGCCTGCTGGCACTGGTGCAGGCCCGTTCACAGTGAATCTTGTTTACGATGGCAATGTGGTCAGCACAAATACCATACCTGATACTAGTGGTAACAGCATAACGCTTTCTTACACGCCGACGGTACTCGGACAGTTAACTTTCAATGCAACGGCGACAGATACAGGCACTGTGCCTGCATACGTTTTCAACTCGGCAAGCAATGTGATAACTGTCAACCCTGTCATACCAAATTCAACTTATAATTTTGTTGTAAGTGTGCCATCCAACACAGAAACAAACATCACATATTCAAAAGCGAACGCGACTCTCTCGATAACCTCATCTAACAACGTGAACACCAATGTCATCATTTCCAACGTCACCAGCAACTACACATCCACGCCATTCGTCAGCTACACGCACTACTCAAAAGTCGTCCTTCTGAACCTCACAATGGTCAACAGCACCCCGTCGACAATGGTGTACGGCCTTACGATAGGCATACCTTGTGGCTCGAACGCTGCTCCGTACAAGCTGATCGGCAGTTCATGGCATTTGCTCAACTACACTTCCAATACAGCAGCATGCACGATAACCTTCAACGTGCCTGCTGATCCTGTCATAGGCCTTTTCACATCAGTGTATTTGCCACCACCTTCTGGTGGAGGTGGCGGCTACACTGCAAGTAGTGGCGGATCGTCGCCTCAAGGCCCTGGCCTGAAACTGGTAAGCCGGAGCGGCACAACATGCTACCAGATAACCAACTTCACAACACCCAACTACGAACACTTCACACTGAACGGCACTTCATTCGCCGTGACTCTCAGCGCGATAGCGCCGGATTCGGCCGACCTTATAATAAACGGCATCACGTATGTGCTTAAATTAGATTCACCTTCAATGCTGTTCAAGAACAGCAACTTCAACTACACCGCGGACGTTACTGCTATAAGTTATCCGCCAATAGAGCACACGATCACTGTCGACGTATGCTCGATCGCGATCCCTGCGGCTACAAATGTTACAAATAGGACCAACAATGCCCCGCATTCAACGACCACAATCCCGGAAAATACAACGACCAACACTCCGACAACAACAATAGTGCCTAACCCGTCTAACACGTCCAATGCGCAGTCAAACGTATCAACAAGCAACACGCCAAATACCACACCACCTGCGTCAAGCAGCACTTATCTCCTGGCCGCAATCGTGGTTGTCATAGTGGTTGTTGTGCTGTTCCTGGCGTCACGCCGCACATCCAAAGACAGTAAAGAAGTAACGGAATAACTGTATTGGAAGAAACATGATAGAATAAAAGATCGGTTCTACCTTCTATTATCCTTCAAGTCATGAAGAGAAGGCTTTAAATTCACAAATGCAAGAAGATAGAGGTTGTCATGAAGCTGTTGAAGCCACTCTTGGCAAGTCTCATCTTCCTTGCACTTGGCATATTCTTCACATACTACTTCAACGGGACTCTCGCATACATTCACATCAACATCAATCCTGGACTTGCGCTCTTCATATCTTCTCCTTTCAACGTGTCAACTGATGGGAAGCTTCTATACTCTCTCTACTTTCCTGCAGTACTGATATTCCTCCTCGGTTTCTACCTTAAGAATTTCAATAAGGCATTCCAGAAGAAATGCAATCTGAGATCCGTGTTCATAATGAGCGTCGCGGCCAGCTATGTCAAATCGATAGGCTCGATGCTCTACTATGTGGGGTATTCTGATTATGGCATCTCACTCGGCACATCGATAATAACTCTGTCTTTCATAATAGCATTTATCATATCTCTCGAGGTATACATTGCAAGAAAGGAGCGAATAGAGCACCTGTACAGTGGATTCATGTTCATGGTCATCTACACCTTGGTGCTGCTTCTTGCGTTCCTTACCGCGATATCCTTCTTTACTACATCTAGCTATGTTGTTCATGCCATGGGGCTCGTCGCCTTCCTCCTGATGTTCGTGCCCTTCTATGAACGGAGCAACATACTTGCATTCGCAGTCAATGAGGAGCATGCCGCTGCCGATTTCGCTGTGAAAGAGGAGCACCGGATAGCTAACCTAGCTGCGAAAGAGGAGCGCAACATAGTCGCGTTCACAAAGGAAGAAAGTCGTATTCTGCTCGACAGGAAGAAACTGTGATAGGTCGTTTTGTTCCGCAAATAAGAAAGGTTTAAATACTTACATATTCACTATAAAGTCGTGATTCTTTCATGATTGTTGTGTGGATGGATCATGATGGTGTTGCCGTATGGTGCTGAAATCCAAAAAAGAGATTGAGGTCGAGCTGCAAAATCTTAGGCAGCAAGTCCAGGAGATGAGCACCATAAACACCAGCCTGAAATCCATGGTTGATGAGAAGACAAAGTCGGATGCCACGAGCTCCAACCTCTTCGCACTTGTAAAATACATGATAGACGAGAACAAGAAGACCACTATGGTCTTGAGCAGCATAGTGGGGAGCTTGTCACGGCTAGAGGGCGAGCTTGCTGCCGGCAGTGAGAATGAACTGCCAGAATCACCGTATGCACAGCAAATGGTCCAGCTGCCTCGCGGAACAGTGCCTCTGTCCAGTCTTGACGCAAAGATAATGCAGTTTGTGCAGAGGATGGACATCGCATGCGCAGAAGACATACAGAAGACCATGAACTACAGAGGCAGGAACGCTGCTAGCGCAAGGCTGAACAAGCTCTACAAGCAGGGCCTTCTCGAACGCTATCAGCTCGGACACAAGGTCTATTACAAATATGATGCTGGCAAAGCGACTAACCCGCTAATCATATCACCCCCACAGTGAGTGAGCCTGCCTACAGCAGGCTCCTCTATATTTATCTGCACATGCACGGCGTTTGGCATGTGCATTAATTTATCCGACAGACAAGCTATTTTATATTCTTCCTACTGATTTTATAAAGTTCAGGCTGTGAAATCATGGAGGAACAATCTAAGGAAGCAGCAATCTGCAGGCACTGGACTGAAGTGCTGGCCGAGCGTGTCATCACAGGAAAGGCTGCACCATTCGTTATAACCGGTGGCATGACCACTAGCGGGCCTGCCCATCTAGGTACTGTGTGCGAATTTCTCTATCCTGGTGTTTTAAAGCAGATAATCGAGGAGAAAGTGGGAAATGCCGAGATGTACTTCGTTGGTGACATACTTGACGCATTTGACGGAGTGCCCTTTGAACTGCAAAAATACGAGTCTGTGCTTAAGCCAGAATTGGGCAAGCCGCTTGTCTATGCAAAAGATCCCCTTAACTGCCATAGCTCTTTTGGAGAGCACTATCTTGATCAGGCAATAGTGCTGATGAAGAAGCTCTCTCTCAATATGAATGTGGTGAGGGCCAACGAGCTGTACGATAGCGGCAGGATGGATTATTACGCAAAGCTGTTCTTGAGCCAAGAAGAAAAAGTGAAGGAGGTGGTTGCAAGAACTTCCATGAGGAAGATAGAGGAACTTAAGGACTGGAGTCCGATAATGCCCATATGCGAGGATTGTGGGAAGATAGCAACCACGAGGGTGACCGGGCATAACGATGAAGAATACGATTATGCTTGCGATAAGAATGTGGAATACACGAAAGGGTGCGGTTATAAAGGAAGGGCAAGGATCGCTGACCATAAATACAAGCTTCAGTGGAGGCTTCACTGGCCTGCCTGGCAGGCTTTGTTCAATTCAAGTGTCGAGGGGAGTGGCATAGACCATATGACAAAAGGGGGTAGTGCAACAACCGCAGAAGCGATACACCGGGAGATACTGAACAGAGAGCCGCCAATATTATTCAAATACGGCTTTGTGTTCCTAAAAGGGAAGAAATATTCAAAGTCAAAAGGAATAGGGCTGAGTGCAATCGAATTAAGCGAACTAGTCCCTCCAGAACTATTGAAGTATGCTCTGATAGAGCCCAATCTCGAGCAGGACAAAGACATCGATCCTACAGGCGAAAAACTGATGCTGCTCTACAATGAAGTAGAGCGTATGAATAGCATAAGCAAGCCTGAGAACAGGGCAGACGAAAAGCGTTTTCTTGCTTTTAAGATAGCCATAAAGACTCTTTCTTGGAGTTCTTCTTTCACTGACATGCTGCTGAACTACCAGATCTACAAAGACTGGGAAAAAGTAGGCAAGAAGCTGCAGGATGAGAACGGAGTAAAGTACTTGTCAGGTTATATTGAGAAATGGATAGCAAGAGGCTATGCTCCGGAGAGGTACAACTTCTCTCTAAAGCAAAGCAAAGTGACAGAGAACATAGCGGCAGTAACGGACTTCATTAAACGACTGGCCCCTAACATGAGCGAACTGGAGGTCCATAATCTCATATACGAGGTTGCAAAGGACAGCCAGATAAAGTCTGAAGATCTCTTCAAAACCATATATGGTGCACTCATAGGCAAAGACAGCGGTCCCAAGCTTGGCAAGCTCATAGTCGCAGTGGGTATAGAAAAAGTTAGAGAGTTGCTCACGGATTCGATCGACACAAAATAATGCCTCAATGCATGATTATTGCGTGCCTCTAACAATGTGCTTTGCCTTGCACGCAACTGATTGGATATGTCTGAGCCTGAAAGGAACTAATGGGACAAAGCAAGCGTTTCTCATTTGTACGGTACCGTGCTAGGCATTCTTTGAAGCCGGCTGCACAATGCTCTTCAACTTCCTGAAGTCTCCCTCCATCACCGGCACGAACTTCTTGAGCCTGACAGCCGCTGCAGGGTGCAGCATCACCAAATAGTCACGCCCGTCATGCTTCAGGAGTTTTCCGTGATCCTTGGTCACACTGTCGACGTTCGCAAGCGTCTTTGATGCAAGCGCTCCGAGAAGGACAATCAGTTCAGGGTTCACTATCTTTATCTGCTTTAGAAGGAACCTCTTGCACATGTTAACCTCTTCTTCTGTCGGCATCCTGTTCTTCGGCGGGAAGAATTGCACTACGCTGGTGATGTACACATTCTTCCTGCTCAGGCCCGCAAGCCCGATCATCCTGTCAAGAAGCTTTCCACACGTTCCAACGAAAGGCCTTCCCTGCTGGTCCTCTTGCCTTCCGGGCGCTTGTCCTACAAACATGATTTTCGCGTTAAGGGGGCCCTCGCCAGTCACGAAGCTCCTGCTGAGGTCCCATGCCTTCTGCTTTGCCGGCAACGCACGGTATTCCTCGTTAAGTTTTCGCACCTCTTCAAGTCTGTCGATGTATTCGCCGACTCTGGCAATGAGCTCCTTTTGGTCTTTGAACGAAAGCATCTTCAAAGAAGAGGCGTAGTCCAACCATGCGTAATCGACGTGCTCGTCGGACACTTTGATCTTGGTGTCCTTTGCGACTTCTGCCAGTAAGAATGTGACCCTCTTCTTTGTTCGCTCTCCCTTTTCCGCGTACCAGTACTCTACGCTGTCCCGGAAGAACGGGTCAGGATTCACCTTGATGCCTGCCTCTTCCTCCGTCTCCCTCAGTGCGGCTTCTTCTGTGCTCTCGCCCTCTTCCATGTGTCCTTTAGGCGTGTCAAGCCAGCCGCTCGGGTTCCTCAGGAACAGGTACTCTCTCCGTGTGCCTAGGCCTTTATAAACGATAACACCGGCATCAAAAACAAACTTCATTTGATCACGCTTGCCACACGATAACTCTCACACATGATCCCTTTGTTGCTGTAGTTGAAATCAAGGCGCATCGTGTTGTAGATGACGGACTCAAAATAATTCTCAAACCCGACTGACGTCGAGTTCAGCGCGCCACATGAAGGAACACTTCCGTTCTTTGCCAGCCTGAAAATTTCATAGTTGATCGAGGTATAGTTGCTGCTTAAATTATAAGGAAGCGCAAAATAGTTGACGTAGAAGCTTAAGTTCCCTGATCTTACCAACGCGCTTCTTAGCGTGACGCCGTTACGCAGAACGTACGCGTGTTCGTCTCTGATGGAATCATAACTGACCACCGTTTTGCCTTGCGCAGGGCTCTGCAAATCGGTTGCAATGACATACGTGGAGCTGTTTGTGCTGTTGCCTTGGAGCACAAACATGCTGCCAACTTTGATTGCGCCTGTCTGCACGATGTTGGTGTTTGCCACTTCCAGGCTTCTTAGCTCTGTAATGTTCAAGATGGGATTTGCTGTGCTTCTGCCGAAGGAAATCGCCGGGGCGTACGCGGCGGTGCTGTACTGTGATGATAGGATAAACGACGCCAGTCCAAAAGCAATAACGACTGCCGCAGGAATTATCAGGTTTTTCTGCAAATGTTCTCTTTTCTTACTCTTCGAGTTTTTGCCATTCTTAGGTTTCTTCAAGAAAAGCCCGTACTTGTAAGCGAGCAACACCATGGCTACTATTGTGATGTAGAACAGCATCTGGCCGGCAAAGGTATGGATCAGGTTTTCCACCGATCCTATCCCATAGTACATCCACATCAAGGACAGGCCAAACATCCTTAGAATGTTGAGCACGAGCAGAAGGGCGCATCCCGAACAGAGCCAGAATGCCTTGGACCTGGCATCGCCTTCATAAAGATACGCTATGGGGATCATGAACATTATGAACGCAGCAAAAATCCCCAATGATACGCACGTAGTCGATATCGTGATGCTGGATATATTCCCTGCGCTTATCACCAATCCGGAATTAGAGACAGGCATGCCTATCGCTTTCAGCAGGCTGTATATTGTCACGGCATTAACATGTGCGAATGCATTATCAAGTGAGAGGATCCGCAACAACAAAAGGGGCGACGCAAACACTGCGTAGGCCTCCAAATACTTCATCTTTTTTATCCCATCAAGGCCGAACAGCGCAGTTATCATCGCCATTAGCAATAAGGGGAAAAGAAGTGAATCGACTCTGTATGACTCGAACGCTGTCGAGAGCGCAACCCTTGCGTACGACAAGATCAGTATGTACGCAACAAATATCGCTATCGAGTACGCTATGTTCTCCTTTTTGTACTCGAATCTCAGGTCCTCCTTCAATGAGAAGATCATGAAGAGGAACAGCATCATCATTACGACTATCACGTAAGTGCTGGGATCCGTGTCAAGCACCGCCGGGCTGCTCAATGCAATCGAGTTCACCGAAGCAAAGAGGAACGTCACTAACAGCAATGCTATTCCAAGGATCTCGGTCTTTCTGTACTCCATCCATGCACCATACGTTTGTCCTCAGCCGATTTGGACGTCATCACCATTCAGCAGTTACTCTTTTCCTCATTGGACACTAACTATTATTAAGCAAAACATATAAGAGGTTGCAGTGGCTGCATGCGCAGGAAGTACCGGTACACCGAGCACACTGCAGACGTGGAGTTCATCGCTTATGGCGCAAGCATGGACGAGCTTTTTGAAAACGCGCTCCTTGCGATGTTCGACACCGCTGCTGATATCAGAAAGCTTGCTACGCAGAGATCCTGCCAAATCAAATTTTCACTGAAAGACGCGTCCGGAGACATCGACGACCTGCTGTGGCGGGTACTGCAGGACGCCCTGTCGATAGCGTCTGCCAAGGGTGCCTTTGCGTATGGCGTGTCGCGGCTGAGCATAAAGGAAACAAAAAAGGGCTATGCGCTTGCTGCGGCCGTATTGTGCCGGAAGGAGACTGTTGCTGTTGCGAAGCTTGACGTCAAGGGCGTTTCGAAATATGACCTGCACATAACCAAAATAAAAGGGCATTTTGAAGCAAGCGCAGTTCTCGACGTGTGAATCGCGCACACCGTGTACACGTTTCGCATGCATTTTCCGTATACTCTAGGCAAATAATTAAAAGAGGCAGCGTACATCTTTCAACATGCAGATTTCCGCGAAGGACCTGGGGTGGCTTGCTACAAGCGACTTCTGCCCTCGTTGCTTCTGGATAAAGCGCCATGACCGTCGCCTTCCATACCAGACTCCTTTTGCAGGCATATTCTCCAGCATCGACGCATACACTAAGCACATAGTCTCAAAGCACCTAGAAAGGCACAACAAGCTTCCAATCTGGCTTGATGAAATCGGCGAAGTCAAGAAGCGCATCGACATAAAGCCCGCAAGCTTCAGGACAATCGTGGACGGTGCAACTCTGACCGGCATTCCCGATGCGGTGTTCCAGAGGAACGACGACAGCTACATCATACTCGATTACAAGACTGCGAGGTACACCGGCACGCAGGACGCGCTCATGCCCGTGTATGAGATACAGCTCAACGGCTATGCATTGATAGCAGAAAGCATCGGCCTGAAGCCCGTGCGCGATATGTTCCTTGTTTATTTTGAGCCGCCGTACCGTGAGCGCTTCGATCAGCTGGATCTTGAACACACTACAGAAGAAGGCTTTGAGATGCCTTTCGTGCCAAGGGTGCACAAGGTCAGGAAGAACACCAAAGAGGTGCTGGAACTGCTGCAGAAGGCGGAACGCATATACGATCTGAAGAGCCCTCCAAAAGGCACACAGGGCTGTGAGGACTGTGAAAGGCTCGCCGATCTTGTCGGAATTGCCGGAACGTAGCTGCGCACAGTCAAAGCACCACGATATTCGAAATGCATGCCTCTTTTATTGTCGTCAGTGCCGTAGAATGAGAGGACTAATAAGCATGCACTTCCAAATTGCTCCATGCCCTCCTCTGCCCCAAGCTTTCCCTTCCGTTTCAATAAGACCCGGACTGGGCAGGACGCGATGATGCTTGACATCCACACCGCACTGTCGGAAGGCAGGAGCATATTCATAAATGCGCCTACAGGGATAGGCAAGACTGACGCATCGATATCCGCGTGCATCGCTTTCGCTTCAGGCAAAGATATCCCGATATTCTTCCTAACGCCTAAGAACTCTCAGCACAAGGTCGCGGTGGAGGTGCTATCAGGCCTGCGGCAAAAGTACGAGTGGGGCATAAAGTATGTCGACCTTGTTGGCAAGAAGAACCTGTGCGTGAATGAGAATGTCAACCTGATGGAGGGCGAGCCTTTCTACAAGAGCTGCGAGAAGCTCATGGAGCGGAAGAAGTGCAGCTACCTCAACGCGGCAAGGGCTGCCGAATCTATTGACAGGCGTCTCATCGAGGCCAGCATGGAGGGGCATAACGCGCTGTTCGCAGAATCGTCAATCAAGGGCATGTGCGCATACGAGGTGTCTACGAAAATAGCCAAAGAGGCCGATTTCATCATAGCAGACTATGCTCATGTGCTGAATCCTTTCACGCTAAAGGCATTTGCAAACAAGATAGGGCATCCGATCAAAGGAGCCATACTGATATGGGACGAAGCCCACAACATAATCAATACCGCGTCATCCTATCTCGGCACTTCGCTCAGCACTCAACTGGTGGAGCGCGCAGCAAAAGAAGTCTCTTCGATAAACAGCAGCATGGATCTTGGATATCTTGACTATCTTATGAAGTCCCTGTCGGATTCAAAACTCAAAAATCCAAATGTCTCTGAGGTGTTCATCGAAAAGAAAGACATGCCGCGGCTAATCCCTGAAAACACTGACGAGATATGCGCGCAGCTCGATGATGCCGGCATGGAGTACATCAACAGCGCGAAAGCAAAAAGGTCTGCGCTGATGCAGATCTCGAGGTTCATAAGGTCCATGTCGTCACAGGGCGATTCTAATGTTATCATATTGTCAAGGCGCGGGAAAGACCTTAGGCTGTCAAGTGTCTGCCTGTACCCTGCCGATGCGATAATTGCGATGAAAGATGCGTATGCGAACGTGTTCATGAGCGGCACTCTGCTGCCGCTCGATATGCACAAGGAGCTCCTCTGCTTTCCAGATGCAGTCTCTGCAAACTATCAATCCCCGTTCCCAAAGGAAAACAAACTATGCCTGATAGACCGCAGCGTTTCTACCGAGTACACGCACAGAACGCTGGCACAATACAAACAGATCGCTCAGAATATCACTGACATAGTTGCGAACGTGGCCGGGAATGTTGCAGTGTTCTTCCCAAGCTTCGAAGTGCTCAATTCTGTGCGCAGGCACATGCGCTACGAAGTGAAGTTCGTTCAAAAGAGCGGGATGGGTAGCTTCCAGGTAGAGCATATGATCAGCGGATTCAAGGAGGGCGAGAACAACCTGCTCTTCGCTGTGATGGGCGGTAGCCTCAGCGAAGGCATAGACTATCCTAACAACATCATAAAGGGCATAATCATCGTCGGAATACCCTTGGAAAAGCCGAGCCTTGAGCTCATGGCAAAAACCGACTATCTTGACAAGCGGTTCCGCATGAAAGGAAGAGAGTACGCATACCTGATACCTGGCGTGGTGAAAGCTGTGCAGGCTGCAGGCAGAGCTATTAGAAGCGAGACCGACCGCGCTTTCATAGTCTTAATGGACCGCAGGTACTCTTGGCGCACATACAAATCGATCATAGCAAACTTCGTGCAAGTGGAGGAAAGCGATGACTGTGCGAAAAGAATAGCCGCTTTCATGAAAGCCGCACGTGCGTCCAACATGGAAACGTCAAAGACCTAACTCAATGCATCAAGCATAGTTCACTTTGCGCTCTTGAGCTTCTTCTTGATGCAGTCGATGGTCTTCTTCACTGTCGTGTTCTGGCTCGCTTCCTGTGGAGTTAGCTTTATGCCGAACTCTCCCTCTGTCGCAGCGATCAGCGCGATTATGTCAATCGACTTGACGTGCAGATCTTGTACGAACCTTGTGCCATCTTCTAACTTTTTGACATTCACGCCAAAAAGATCGGCAACGATCGTCTTGAACCTCTGCTCTACTTCGTCTTTTTTCATGCCTTCACTCTCTTATTGCCTGTTCAGCTCTTTGCAATATCAAATGTTACGATGTTCATTCCGGCTATTTTTTTGATTTTAGCCTTCACATCCAAAGGCAGCTTGTTGTTTCCTTTTTCTATGGCCTGCGGGCTCGATATGTCCGCATTGTTGATCTTTGTGAAGAATACTGGCCCTTCTTCTAGCTTAACAAGTCCGTATGCTGAGGCAGGCTCCTTTGCAAATTTCTTTGCCGGAAGCATGGTGTTGGAGTAGAAATACACCTTACCTCTGCCGGACATCCCGACCAAAGTCACATCATTGCTGCTACATTCTCTGCACAACAGCATCGGTGGGAACGTGTACTTTTTGCACTTATTGCACTTTATTCCCACTATTTTTCCTTTCGCCAGATTGTCGTAGAATTTTTTCGCTATATTGAAGTCCATTCAATCACCGCTCTTTAACACTGTCACAGCACTATGCATGCCATAACCATGGTTATGCTGAACCGCTATCTTAGGCTTCGTCTTGAACTGAAGCTTGCCGGCTTCGCCGCGCATCTGTTTGACGATGTGGTAGGTCTCTGCCCCTGCCGAAGCTTCAAATGCATGACCCAACCCATGCCTCCCTCCAGATGTGTTTAGCGGCTTGTCTCCCTTATATGTTGTTCTGTCATCCATGAACGCTTTCCAGGACTCTCCTTTCGGGAAATAACCTGCTATTTCGGAAACTTCCAATTGATGGATCTGCATGCAGTCGTGCACGTAGAGATAGTCTATGTCTTTTGGCGTAATTCCTGCCATCTTATACGCACCTTTGAACGCTATCTCGTCTTGCGGCATCGTGGTCGAGTCCCTGCCATACCATGGGTAGTTGCAGGCTGCCCAGTGGAAGCCCATAATCTCAACTGGCGTTTTCTTGTCATATTTTTGTGGTTCGCCGGAGACTACAAACGCCGAGGCTCCGTCTGCAGTGTTCAAAGCACTCAACAGCCTTGTTGGCCAAGCAAAGAACGGATTGTTTGAACTTTTCCAGTATTCAAATGGATCCTTGAATCCCTTTGATTTGGCCAGATGTTCCATATCCTCCTTTATTAGCGCTTTCGGATTCAACGAAGCATGCATCCTTACTGCTTTGTTTACATGATACATTGCCTCGTCCATCTTCTCAAAACTTAGTCCGTACTTTTTCATGTATCCCATTGTGGGAATTGCGCCATAGGCTGAGGCCACATCATAGCAATGGTGATAGGCATAAACATGGTCCATGCCAAAATCCGTCCACTCCCATAATGTCTGGGCATCTATCGCCTCTCTTGTCAACGGATTGTAATTTTTAGGAACAGATGACGTTATCTCTCCGGCAACAACCAGAACATTTTTGTATTTGCCTGATTTGATGGAATCTGATGCGATTCCCATTCCTGTATTGGTTGTTGAGCATGCAGTATCAAAGTGGAAACCTCCCTTGTCTCTTAATCCGAGCCAATCCGCCATAAGCGTGGCGTGGCTGTAGACTTGCGAAGTGTGCGAGAGCATGTTCCCCACAAAAAACGCATCGATGTCTTCTGGAGAAATTCCTGCGTCATCCATTGCTTCGAACGCCGCTTTACATACCATCTCCTGGAAGGTCAGATCCTTTAGTTCAGGGTCTGTCATTATATTTCCAAATTTGGTGCATCCGACACCGACGATTGCTGCTTTTTGTGCCATCTGAATCCCCATTATACCCTCAATCAACATCCTTAAATACTTATCGCAAATTAGGGTTCATTCCCAGACGCACCAGCAAGGTATTTGCCATCTGTGTTCCTTTATTCGCTAGAGAACCCGTTCTCCTTTCGGCCGAAATAAAACTTAGTAAGAATGGCTTAATCAGTGCAGTAGAAGATTCGGCCGTGTGGCTCAAATAAGAAGCACTACTGCTGCGGCATTCAAGTCTGTGTAGGAAAGACTCACCATCACTTCTTTCACCTTTCTCTTTTTGGCTATCTCTTGTATTTTTCCGTGAAGTACGATACGCGGCGCGCCACTCTTCTGATGAATCACCTCCACACCTTTTCCTTCGATCCATCCAGTTCCAAACGCCTTGTATGTGGCTTCCTTGGCTGCAAAGTTGGCTGCCAGGCTGAGCGGGCAGAACGGCTTTATGATAGAGACTGCGTGTGCGAATTCTGCCTTTGTGAAGGTGCTGTCTATGAAATTCTTTCCCCTATTTCCGCCGATGATGCTCTTGAATTTGTTTATGTCGACAATGTCGATCCCCAACCCTTTCACAGCACCTTCCATTATATCGCCAATAATCAATCGCCTATGGCCTCAGCAGCTTGTTTTGCTATCATCAATGCTTCATCTGTTGGGATGACCAGCACCTTTATCCTGGAAACTCTTGCGCTAATCTTCATCTCCTTCTCCACCGCCTTCCTGTTTTTTACAGGGTCCAGCTTTATCCCGAATATTTTCAGGTACGAACAGATTTCATTTCTCGTGGATGCCGAATTCTCGCCAATCCCTGCTGTGAATACTATCGCATCGACGTTTCCTAGTACTGCGGCGTAGGCTCCGATGTACTTTGCCACCCTGTAGCAGAACATTTCCAATGCAAGTCTGCACCTCTCATTTCCCTTCTTTGCTCTCGCCTCGATATCCCGCACGTCCTTGCTGACTCCGGATATGCCGAGCAGGCCGCTATTGTTATTCATTATTTTGAACAACTCATCATAATCGAACTCGTATTTCTTTACCAGGTACTGCATGGCGGATGGATCTATGTCTCCTGTTCTCGTGGCCATCATCACGCCCTCCAACGGGGTAAGGCCCATGGTGGTATCAACAGATTTTCCATTTCTTATTGCAGCCAGGCTAGAGCCTGCACCGAGATGGCATGTGATGAGATTTGGATTTTTCTTTCTGAGCATCTGTGCCGCCCTGCCCGAAACATACCTATGCGATATCCCGTGGAACCCGTATCTCCTGATTGCGTATTTGTCAAAGAAGTTGTAAGGCAATCCATACATGTATGCCTTCCTGGGCATGGTCTGATGAAACTCAGTATCAAACACCATGACCTGAGGGACCGTCGGCATAGCCTTTTTGGCCTCTTCTATTCCAGTTATATTGTGTGGGTTGTGCAATGGGGCTAGCAGTTCAAACGATCTCAGATAGTTCAATACTGCTTTAGATACAAGACCTGGCTTAGTTAATTGTCCTCCGTGAACGACCCTATGGCCGACAACTGAAATTTCCGTCACCCTCTTTATCGCGCCCCATTCCCTATCATGGAGCATCTTCAGCATCAGATCTATAGCTTGCCTGTGGTCTTTTACGTCTACCTCCTTCTTTAGGGTGTTCTCCCCTTTTGTGTGCACCAGCTCAGTTCCTTTCTCCCCTATCTTCTCAATCAATCCTGTTATGATTGTGTCGAAATTCTTATCGAACAGCCTGTATTTTATCGAAGAGCTACCACAGTTCAGAGTGAGTATCTTGTTCATTTTTTCCACTTATCCGCTATGGCTGCAACAATAGTTATCACTCCGAAAATGTCTTTTACCTTTGCTCCTCTGGAAAGATCGCTCAGCGGCATGTCAAAGCCTTGCAGTACTGGGCCATACGCGTTTGCCTTAGCAAGTGTCTGTGTCAGTTTGTATGATATGTTCCCTGCATCAAGATCCGGAAATATAAGTATGTTGGCTCTGCCAGCAACCTTTCCTATCATTCCGTTCATTTTTCTCTCTGCAGTTGAAAGGACTAGCGCGGCATCGGCCTGCAGGTCACCATCTATCTCTATGCCTGTTCCTTTTGCCTTTCTTTTTGCTATCTCTGTAGCCTCGACAACTTTGCTGACATCGTGATGAACGGCGCTTCCTTTGGTAGAAAACGAGAGCATTGCGATTCTGGGCTTCCATCCCAGCAGCGTCTTTGCTGTCATCCCTGTGGAAACGGCTATGTCTGCGAGCTCTTCAGCCGTAGGGTTTGGATTTACAGAAGCGTCTGCGTATATCAAAACGCCGTTCTCCCCCCCTTCATAATCCGGAATTTCCATTATGAAAAAGCTGGAGGGCACACTGATTCCTTTCCTTAGCCCAATGACTTTTTCACACACGCTTTCAAAATCCGCGGAAGTGTAGACTGCGCCTCCAATCATCCCATCCACGTCTCGGCTTTCCAGCGCGATCGCAGAATAGAATAGCGGTTGCCGGACGATTAGTGTGGCTGTGCGTTCAGGCACTCCTGAAATCTTAGAATATAACGCTGCATACCTTTCCAACCTGTCGCTCTTCGAAGGCTCTACCACTTCAAAATTATCCAGATTGATTCCGAGCTTCCTTGCAGTCTCAGATATTTCCTTCTCGTTGCCTACGAGGATTGGTTTTATGATTTTTACCTTCCTTGCGATTTCTGCAGCTTCAATAATCCTTTCATCGCTGCCTTCAGGGAATATTACTCTCTTATTCAGGCCTTTTGCCATTTTTTCAAGCGAATCTATGATATTCGCAGCACCTTTCTTTGGCATGAGTTACATTCCCTGTATACCTTTTTAGATTTATCTTGCGGCTTCTTTATTGGGTTCAAGTTTTTCTCATCCTGTTTGAGGTACCAAAGGCACCTTTAGATATTGGTGTTTTAAAGCATAAGGGCAAAGTCAAACAGAAACGGCTTAGTACTTCTAATATGATACATTTGGAGTCGATCAATCGGTGTATAGGTGCGTAAAAGATCAGCCAATGTCGTAAGGTGCAGAAAAGCGCCGATACTTACGGCCGCTTTTGGTTCAGCATGTCTGATATTGTTGATGCTTCTTTATATCGTGTATATTTTTCTTTCGTCAAGCAGCAATATTCCGATACTCACAAGCGTTTCGACCACAATTACAAACTCGATCGGCTCGCAAGCCCCAATCACTATCAGTTCAAAGCCGTTTAGCAAAATGATTTGGAATCCCCCGAGTGCCAATGGGGCGTGCAACAAAAACAGCACAGCGCTTGTTAGCTACGATAATAAACCTGTCCCACAATATGTGCTTTCAAGTCTTGAAATACCAAATAACATAAGCAACCAGGTAGGTATAGGTACTGCCCGCCCTTCTAGTATTTTCTCTATAGACAATGCCCCTTCGCTAACCCTCAATGATAAACCAGAGATTCTATACATCGGTGCAGAGTTCTGCCCTTATTGTGCTGCAGAAAGATGGGCCATCATTATGGCTTTGCTAAGGTTCGGTAATTTCTCAAATCTTCACTTTATGACCTCCTCTGCTACAGACTATGCTCCATCGACCCCTACCTTCACCTTCTATAACTCGACCTATACTAGCTCTTACATTTCTTTTGTGGGTATTGAAGAAACAACAAATCAAAAAACAGAAAACCCCACAGGATTCATGGGGTATGGCCTACTCCAACAACCTAATTCATCTGAGCAGTACATATTTTCAACTATCGATCTCGGTAACACTCATGCACCACCAAAAGCCTGTGGCGGTATACCTTTTGTAGACTTTGCGAATAGCTCCGCTATTGTGAGTGCAGGCTACGATCCCCTCAATATTTTTAGTAATGGCAACTGGGGAGCTGTAGTATCAATGATATACAATACCTCTTCATTGCAGTCACAGGCCATCATAGGAGAAGCAAATCTACTAACCGCGAAGATATGCGAAGCAGATAATAATGCCCCGCAGAGCGTCTGTTCTCAACCTTATGCCAAAAATATAGAAAACATTTCTAGATGACTTGGACGTCTGGCTTCCTATCCGCTCCGCCAGCTCCAACACCTGGCAAGTGCCCTGAGACGATTTTACCTGACAATAATAAGTGGTATCTGATATCTGCTTCTGTATTCGAACATCTTATCGTATGGTAAAGGTTACATGCTCGGCAGAAGGCTTAACCTTTTATTGTTTGTTTGTGATGTATCTGTGCCGTTAAAATGGCAGGAATCACGTGTGGACAAGTGCATTCTTAAATCTGGAGCGAAGGCCCAGTCCGCAATGGAATACCTTATGACATATGGGTGGGCCATTCTGATAATTGCTGTCGTGCTCGCTTCTCTGTTCAGCTTGGGTGTTTTCAACAGTGGCACGGGCGTTGCGAGCACAGCGTGCTCGACGCGCGTAGGCTATTTGTGCAGTAATCCTGTCCTGCTTTCCAATGGTCTGTTGTCGACGACGATAGGCTCTTCCCGGCCGATAAATGTTACGGGCATAGCTTGCTCTAGCGGCTCTTCCGCGCCTTCCAGTTTCAGCCCTGCGAATATTACTCTTGCTGCAGGTGCGCAGCAGAATGTTGACTTCCCGTGCGCACTGCCTTCGGATGCACTCGGTACTCCTTTCTCTGGAACACTCTGGCTGCGGTACAACCAGAGTGGTCAATCTAATCTTGTAGCGCAGATCGCATCTGTAAGTGCCAAGGTCACAGGCTTCGGAAACGGCGGTGGAGGGGGTGGGGGCACTACGACCATACCATCCTCTTCTACATATGCTTTCTCTGCAACTGCTGGCTCTGGCGGCTCAGTGTCGTGCAGTTCGGCAGGTTCGACGATACCTTGCACCGGAAACTACAATTCCGGAAACACTATCACCCTTACTGCGACGCCAGACGCCGACTACTCATTCAGGAACTGGACAGGCACACTTTCACACAGCTCGACCCCGTGGACGCTCACGCTGCCTACGAGAGCGGTCACAGAAACTGCAAGCTTTTTATCTTATTCTTATAGCACCTCGATATGGCGCCCCACCAATTCACTCTATTCTGAAGAAGAGGGCATTAGCTGCGTAACCTCAGGCAGCTACATCTACTGCATGGGCGGCACTGATCCTGCTGGCGACGTCACTGCCACCGTCCAATCCGCACAGATTCTTGGCAACGGGATCGTCTCGTCATGGCAGCCTATCAATTCGCTTGCTACCGAAGAATATCAGTTTAGCTGCGTCACATCAGGCAGCTACATCTATTGCATGGGCGGTATCCATTCTAACCAGGGAGCGGGAGATATTTCTTATGAAAGCACAGTCCAATATGCGCATATCCTTGGCAACGGGCTTGTCTCGGCATGGCAGACCACCACCAATACGCTCGTAGTTGGAGAAGCGTTTCCTAGCTGCGTCGTCTCAGGTGGCTACATCGACTGCATGGGCGGCGCATCACACGTATATGGCCAAAATCAAGACAGCACAGTCCAATATGCGCAGATCCTTGGCAACGGGCTTGTCTCTGCATGGCAGACCACCAATTCGCTCTACGAAGCTGAAGCAGGCCATAGCTGCATCACATCAGGCAGCTACCTCTACTGTATGGGTGGCGAGTATCCCTGGGACCTCGTCCAATCTTCTCAGATCCTTGGCAACGGGCTTGTCTCGGCATGGCAGACTACCAATTCTCTCGCTGCTACTGCAGATGGCCTAGGCTGCGTCACAGTAAATGGCTACATCTACTGCATGGGTGGTGGGATGTCTCAAGAAAACGTCGTCCAAACCACGCAGATCCTTGGCAACGGGATCGTCTCTGTGTGGCAGACCACCAATACTCTCTATGAAGGAGAAGCACCTACTAGCTGCATAGTCTCAGGCGGCTACATCTACTGCATGGGCAGTTATCCTGATGAAAGCATAGTCCAATCCGCGCAGATCCGATGAGTCAGTCATGAGGTAAGCATCATGCTCTTTCCTATCTTGTAAGTAGCGTGGTCTCGAGGAGAACACAAAAAGCCAGGAGAGGGATTTTCGTTTGAATGTCGAACCCTCCTATACCGCTCTGCAGGCGGTCACGTAGCCGATCCGCCATCCTGGCCTGCTATCTTTCTTCAATCCGCTTATTTATACTTTATCTTTCATATCCTTCTGGTCTTGTGGGTGGAAGGCTGCCGTCAAAACTAAGCAGAAACAGTTCCATCCTCATCTGCTGAATTAAAATGGCTGGGTTGGATCTGCCCAGAGAGGTAGAGGTTCCGTGAGTGCGCAGCGAGAAATTTCTATGAGGTCGCAGTCCAGCCTCGAGCTCCTAGTAACTCTTGCGTTTGGCTTGCTGATACTCCTGCCCGTATTGATATTGGCTCTTCTGCAAATAACGACCTCGTCTGCTTCCCTTTCAGTGAGCATAGCCCAGAGCACCGCCTCAAAACTCTCCAGCATCGCGACTGCGATAGGCTCCCAGGGCTATCCTGCCAGGCAGACCGTGCTGATACAGGTTCCTCCTGATGTGCACAGCATATACGTCGGCACACAGAACAACCTGATAGGGCACGAGATAACCTTCATCGTAAAAACCAGCATAGGCCTCAGCTATGTGACTGCTTATACTCCCGTCAACGTCAGCGGCTATCTCGAGCAGCTGACACAGCCAGGCACGTATCTTGTCAACGTGAGTGCGATGAGTTCTTGCATCACGGACCCAGGCCAGCCCTGTGTCTATGTCTCTGCAATGTCCTTTGTTTCGGCATCAACAGCTTCCGCTGCAACAACTTCGATAGGCTATTCCGCGCCAGCATCAATCCCTGCAGGCATTGTGCATTATGTCCCTATACTGCTGACCAACACGCGCACTTCAGCATTCCCTGCCAATTCACAGATAATGATGCCCGTCAACTCCGTGGCGTACCGATCGTATGAGGCCGGAGACCTTAGCAACATCGAGTTCTTCTACTCAAATGGCACTGTCGTCCCTTATTGGCTTGAAGGCTCGGCAAGCAACTCTTTGCTGAACACAGCTTCAAACACTCTGTATCTATCGACTTCTGCAAACACAATATATTGGGTCCGCATAGCCTCCAGCAGCGCATTCATGTGCTCTCATTGCTCCAACACGATATACTTGGGGTTTGCCTCGACTTCGACAAACCTCTTTGACGGGCTCTCGACAGGGGAAGCTCCGCAGCTATCTGGCACTTATGGCCAATATGACGATGGTGCAAGCGTGTTCAGCTACTATAATGATTTTGCAAACTCAGAATCGCTGTCAGGATTTTCTCTCAATCAATACTTGGGCGCGTCCGCATCAAATGGCCTGACGGTTACTTCTCCATATTATGTCGACGATATAGGTGCCGTTTACACCGGCACTTCATACCACAATATGAATTTTGTCTATGATGCGTATGGCGAGGCGCAGCAGGTAGGGTATGGAAGCATATTTCTTGGAACCTCTGTGCAGGCCAACAATGGAGGCGTGACGACTGGCGATTTCGGTCTGTGGCTTTGGGGCACCTTCAGTTCTGGCGCCCAAAACTGGGAGGTCTACTCTGACGGCGATGTGAATGCAGGATCCGTGCCTCTACCGAACATGAACCAATTCTACGTGCTTACGACAGGTGCGACCACATCTTCAGGTTTCTATTCTATCAACTACGGCGCACCGATGTATGCTATGGCGTACGGCTCGTCGGGCATAAATCCCGTTTATGTCGGCTTCCACATCGATTCTAACGCAAAAGAATTCTATTACTGGATGCGCACACGCATCTACCCGCCAAGCGGTTCGATGCCGCGCTTGCAATTCGGCGTGCCTGTTTGAGCTTTACAGACGTGAAGCACCGGACTCTCTGCGCACACGTACCGTCCTGGTACTTATACTTTTTCTTTCATATTCTTTTGGTCTTATTCATGATCGAAGATATCAACATCCCGGACAAGCTAGTGGCGAAGACAGTGTTTTTCGACTACAAAACACCTGTTGGAAAAGTCTTTCAATCTCTTGACAAGTACAAGGCCGTCATAATAACAAAGAACAAGGAATACTACGGCATCGTCGATTCAAAATCGATATATCGGGCAGGGCACAGCCTAAAGCTTCCTTCAAGCGAGAGCATAGGGAAGTATGCTGTCAGGGTGCCAAGGATAACGAACAGCACCGCTGTGGACGACGTGGTGTATTATTTCTACAGCGCAAGGGTCAGGGCCCTGCCATTCATGAACGGTGATAAGATAGGTGGCATACTCGAACGCAACACGCTGCTCAAGATGCTTCTATCTCTCGGTGCGCTCGAAAGCCTGCAGGTGCGTGAGGCCATGACGACACCTGTGCTTGCGATAGACTCAAACGCGAACGTCTCAGAGGCATTCGCTTCGATGCACGGGCACAATGTCGATAGGCTTGCTGTGCTGCAGGGCGGAAAGTTTACAGGGCTGGTAACAGGCTATGACATAATGCGCAAATTTGCAGTATCTCCTGACCGTTTGCCCGAAGGCAAGACGAAGTCGTATTCGCCGTCAAATGTTCCAGTGAGCAGCATCATGGTGTCGAATGTCGTTTCGATACCCCAAGATCTTGGCATATCTGACGCGGTGCGTCAATTCATTGAGCACAACATATCATCGTTGCTTGTGACGAAGAATGCGGCGCCTATCGGAATAATCACCGTATTCGACGTGCTCGAGAACATCATGGTGAGGAAGCGCATACATGAAAGAAGAGTGTATGTCTCCGGTTTCGATTCTTACACCTATCAATACCAAGACGACCTCAGGGAGGCGCTCAACAAATTCATGTCAGAGATCGAAAAGCTCCACGGCATGCACATAGACTACATTACGCTGCGAATAAAGGGCAAGCCTGGAGCTTACCAGTTGTATGTCCGGCTCTCGTTGCGCAAGAATGGGATAATCAGCATCCATGTTAGGAATTACAGGTTCGAGGCCGCATTCGCTGACCTGCTGAAGAAGCTCAAGGTGCAAGTCTTCAAGGAGAAAAGTTACCTGCTGACGATGAGGAAGGTCAATCTCCTCAGAGAGGGAGAAGCTCCGTGAGTGCGCAGAGAAAAACTTCCACGAGGTCGCAGTCCAGCCTGGAGCTTCTCATAACTCTTGCGCTAGGGCTGCTGATACTCCTGCCGGTAACAGTGGTGGCTTTGTTGCAGGCATCAAATGCCTCTTCAAGTCTTTCTGTCAGCGCTGCGCAAGGCACTGCCTATCAACTTGCTAGCGTAGCTACAGCTGTTAGTTCTCAAGGCTATCCCGCAATGCAGACCGTGCTCATACAGATTCCTTCTAGCATGCACAGCATCTACATCGGTACGCTGGACAACCAGATAGGGCACTCGATAATATTCGTGGTGAAAACGAACACAGGATTGAACTATGTGACCGCTTACACGCCAGCAAACGTCAGCGGCTATCTCGAGCAGCTGATACAGCCCGGCACTTATCTTGTCAATGTGAGTGCGATGAGTTCGTGCATCACTGTCCCAAGCAGGCCGTGCATCTACATCTCTGCACTTTCTCTAACATCTCATACAACGACCGTCTAAACGGGTGGTCTGCTACAGACGCAGGTGGTATGTGTTCCTGTACAGCCTCATGCCCCCTTTCATGCCGTATTGCGTGAATGATTTCTTGGGCTTCAGCTTCCTCTGCATGAAGTACTCGGTAATCAGTGTCTTGTTGCTCACATACATGTCGCAGCCCACATCGAGCTTATCGATTTTGGACACAAAAGCGCCTCTGCTTTCTAGGTTCTTGATTATCCTGTTTGACTCTTTCTCTACCTTGGCAGGGTCTCCGCGCAGTTGAACTACTGCCTGATAGTAGCCCGCGCTCCTCTTGAAGCAATCATCGCATGTCCTATGCACTATCTTGATTTGTACGGTCTTCTCAAAAGACGCCGGCGCTTCATCGCCATAATGGAAACGGACCAGTGCCTGCCTGTCTGTGATGTTCTCCACCTCTGCTTCCCAGCCCGGCATCATCTTCATTTCCGACTCTATGATCGCCTTTACCGAATTGTTATTCATCTCTTTGTAAACGCCCTTTATCCTCACACGCTCGCACATCCTGCACTGCTCTATCTCGACTCTTGACGGGGCACGCTTTTTCGCAGTTTCCGCTGCGCAGAACTCGCAGAAGTCCCCTATGAATTTGAATTCGTCGCTTGACCTGTTGCACGTTGGGCAGTTCATAACATCATACTAGCGGAAGTCAGTGACATGCGCTCTATTGTTATTACTTTTACAGACTTATAAGATGTTCTGCTCTTTTCGAAGCTGCGTGTTTTAAAAGGCCCTGCCCAAACTACGGTTGTTACCTGTCAGACTCCGTAGTGTCTGCCCACTATTGCGCTGTATGCAGGCCTTGTTATGACGACGCCTAGCAGTGCGCCTATTATTGTCGATTCGGAGAAGCCTATCACTTCGACGAGCGAAGTCGAGAAGAACAACGGCATCATCGCGATCACAAGAAGCAGCGCGTCGGTCCATATTATGTAGAATGCGTTGCCGAGCACCGTTTTCATCATGGGCTCGCCCTTTCTGCTGAGTATCTCGTCGGTTATTATGATCTGCGCATCGACTCCTGTGCCGACAACCGCGATCATTCCTGCCACTGCAGAAAGGTCTATCGTGCCCACAAGCCCTATGATCGAGAAGATGATGAAAAGTTCCATGAACGTGGTGAGCAGTATCGGCACGACCAGGAATGCGCGCCTGTATTTGAACGTCATTAGGGCAGATATCGCAAGGACCGCACCTAGCCCTATTATCATGCTTATGTATGCGAAGTGGCCTCCTAGCGTTGCCGGTATCGTTGTCGGAGTTCCTGCGATTATCGAGACTGGCAGTGCGCCTCCGCTCAGTATGCTTGCAATGTCCTTCGATTGCTGCTGCGCGTAGGTCACTTGCTGCGCCTGCGTCATCGATGCCGGTGCAGCGCCTGATATCTCGTAAGATTGGCTCACGTTGCCGTTGGTGACTCCTGGGCTAAGTATCGGTGCTGACAACAGGCCCGCGGCAGGCCATGAATCCACTATGCTGCCGTTGAAGGTCCTTATGTAAACAGGGCTCATGTTCGCTTTGCTTTCCAACTTGATGCTGTAGTTTTTGCTTTGCATGTAATCCAGCAGCGTGCCGCTTATGTCGTTCCCTGCTATCACTTTTTTGTAAGCGTGGCTCTTCAGGAAGCTTTCAGCGCTGCTTATGCTGGAGTTGGTGCCGCTCATCGCTATGACTGGTATTGTAGCATTGCCCAAGCTTAGCGCTTTCTGCAAGGCAGCAAGCGCCTGGCCCTGGCTGCGGCCTGCAACTGTGTTTGCAAGAAGCGTCGAGTTCACCATGATTGCTGTGGAACTGGGCCTGTCAAGGAACATGTACAGCGGTTGGTTCCCTTGGCCTAGCACAACATCTGCGAATCGTGATGCCGCTGTCTGCGTAAGGTAGAATGTGACTGCCCACATCACCGTGCTGTTCATGATGCGCGGCGGTATTGCGCCTATGCTTCCCGATATGATCCCCGATCCGTTCAGCGCTTCCTTGCCGTTGACTATGCCCTCAAAATTTCCCTGGCTCTGTATTATTGCGAGGGTCTGGTTGATTTCGCTTCCTGACACTGTCGGTGTTATGACATAAACATGGGAATCTCCAACGCCTTCAACAGTCACCTGCTTGAGCCCAAAGGTTGAGACTCGCTGCTGCAGGTCGGAAATCAGGGTGCTCATGGTGGTGAGATTCACCGAGTGCTCCAGAGTTATGGGTATCTGGGTTCCGCCGACGAACTCGATGCCAAGATGTATTCCGTAATGCAAGTCGAGCACCGCAAGCGCAAGGACTATGACTAGCGCGGTGAGTATCCTTCTGTCCTTGAAGTATTCTATAATGCTCATTTATGACGCATCTCTTTGCTTTGCTTGTACCAGAGCAGCATGGGCATGCTCCCGAGCCACGTTGCCGCCAAGTCTGCTATTAGACCTGCAAGCACAACGCTCGATATCTCGAAATATGTCTGGACAAATGTCAGGTATGATACAACAAACAGAACCGCGAATGACAAGATTGCAGCGGACGTCATCGTGACTCCTGTGCTCATTGCCGCAAGCGCCCTTTCTGGAGGCGTATCCTCTGTTCTCTTGAGCACCCTTATTGCTGCGAGCATGTCTGTGTCTATCGAATAGCCTATCAGCATCAGAAGGCCTCCGATCGAAGATATTCCAAGCGGTATGCCCAGTATGGCCATCACTCCCAACGCGACTATTATGTCGTTCGCTGCGCCGAACACGACAGTGAAAGCCGGTATCGGGCTCTTGAATATCACCAGCACCGCTATTGCGACAAGCACGAATGCTGCTATGATCACATCAAGCATCTGGTTCAGGAAGAAGGCGCCCAGTGTTGGCGTTACCTCGTTGTACGAGTATGTCGTGAACGGCAGTATGCCATGGAACGTTGTGACGACCTGGGATTCGTACTTTGTGCTTGCGTTCGCGTATGCGCCCTTGGACTCGTTTAGCATGACCATCACGCTGCTGCTGTTGTATGGCATGCTCCCGATGAACGGCCTAAGGTACTCTAATTCCTTTGCTAGCGTCGCGTTGATGTCTTTGCGCGCTTTCTGCTGTGCCGTTTGTGCATTGGAGAGCTTGCCCTGCAACGTCGTGTTGTCAGGATGCGAATTTATCTCGCCCTGCAGCATTGTGATGTTGACAGATGCCTTCGAATAGTTGCCGTAGGTGTTGTAGATGTCGAGCAGAGATGACTCTGCGCCGGCTATGCTCGCATTTGTCGCTATCACCACGGAGATGCCTCCCGGCGCTATCGAGACGCTGGCCTGCGCCCCTGGGATCTTGGAGTCTATCTGTGTCGTGAGCTGCCTAACGTCAAGCGTGGCGTTAGTCTGCAGCTGAAGGTTTATGCCTCCTTTCAGCGAGGAATCAAGCTGCATCTTCGGTATGAAGTATATCCCGATGAGCATCAGCATTATCGGTATCACTAACAGTAACCTGTAGTGCTTGAGCTCATAGATGTTTATTGCCATCAAACCAATTGTGCAGAAAGAATATAAAAAAGGAATAGGATGGGCCCGTAGGGCCCAATTCAATCAATCAGGCATATCTTTTCATCAGCTTTAGGTGCAGCGTCATGCTTATGCCGTATATTATTACGAATATAGACGCAAGGATGAACGACCACCCGAAGAACGTCGCAAGGGTCATGCCCGCGGTGACGTATTTTACTAGTAGTATTCCTTCTGAAAGCAGGAATATGCCCCAGTACAGTGTCTCAAAGAGATACCACATGCTGTGCTTCTCCTTGTAGCTCAACATACGCTCGTATTCGAGAGTAGGGTTTATCGGATAGCCTTCCATATTTCTTTTAGGCATTTAATCACGTGCGTATATAAAAAGCAAAAGCATAAAAAGGTATATCTCCCCGTTCAAGTGTAAAATATATTTCGGGCACGCATCTTCTCCGAGATCTTTCTGTCCGACAACCTACCTGCCTTTCCAGCTTCAACTGCTATTCAAGTATGCGTCTTAACTCGTCCCATCTTTGCTTTTCGATTTGCTTAACTCGCTCAACTGCATCCTTATCTTCGGGATCAGGAATATAATACGCTTTCCGTGTTTCAGGAGGTTTGGGCATTATCTTGGGGTTGAAATATAAGAGGACCTCTGGGTTTGAGGTAAGGCTGATCGCTCTAATGCCGTCTCCTTCCACCAAGTCTTCCCGGAAAGGATCTCGACCTATGGGATATATGTACTTGGTGCCATCCTTACAAATAACAACAAAAGTATCATCTATGCGATCATACATCCCATTCGCAGTACACAATATCCCGCCGCATACGTATTCGATTGTGATGTCTGTGTTCCTCTGCGATTTCAGATGCAGCTCTTTTTCTAATTGTTTCTCTTTTAATGATATTTTTACTGCTTCTTTAAATTGATCTAATTCGGATAGTTTCTCTGATGGTTCCCTGCATAATGTTGTGCCGTCTTCTAAATCACAAAGTTTCTCCAAGTCCGGGGGGCTTTGCATGGGCTCGGTACGCAGAATCTCTGTGCGCTCTATCTCTTTTGGCACGTTCTTGTTTTGGCGGCTCTCGGTCATCTTTCCCACGATATATGTTTCTATAGTTCCTGTTCCTTGTTCCAAATACTTATACGTTCGGTTTTGTGTCATTTTGTTTGCTGCCTTTTGTGATATTGTAACCTATGTATCTGGTACAGGTAATCCTTCCAAAAGGATAGTGTTTGCAACATTCGCCTGCCTTTCTGTGTAAATCTATCGTCACACTCAAAAGGCTTTAACAATGTGAGCGGGAAATCCCACATGCTTTAGCGGTGGGATGAAAGCGAACTGATGTATAGTGCCGATAAGTATATATATGCAGTATGCCCATATATTATCATGCCAAAAGGATATAACGCTTCTAGAAACAAGTGTTCATTTCATGGGTATCATTTCGTCTGGTGTCCGAAGTATCGGAGAAAGGTATTGGTCGGGAACGTGGAAAAAAGACTAAAGGAACTGATAAAGGAGAAGGCGAAGACTATGGAGTGCGAAGTCCTCGCACTCGAAATCATGCCAGACTATGTTCATCTCTTCATAGTAGGAAGTCCTATAATGACTCCGAACTATATCATAGGTCAGATAAAAGGATTCACTTCACATCAGCTTCGGGAAGAGTTTCCAGATCCTACGCCTCAGCCTTCCTACCTTATGGACAAGGAGTTATTTCGTTTCAACGCATGGACATATCTCCGATGCGCTCATAAAGAGATACATAGATGAACAAAAAGGGATGTGATGGACAAGGCATACAAATTCAGGCTGTATCCGACAAAGGCGCAGGAGAAGGCTCTCGACACACACAGATACCTCTCCAAAAATCTATGGAACCAACTCCTCGAATTTGCCATAAAAAGATATGATGAAACAGGAAAGTTTTCCACGAAATCCCAACTTCAATCCGAGACGAAGAAGACGGGTATGTATTCCCAATCTGCGCAGGAAGTCTCCCATAGGCTGCACAAGGCTCTTCTCCGATGCTTCATAATGCGGAAACGTGGAAAGAAGGCAGGATTCCCACGCTTCAAGAACATAGACAGGGCAAAGTCAATCTATTATCCACAAAGCGGGTTCTCCATCATCGGGAAGAAACTCAAGGTTACACCATTCGGAGAAATCAACATAAAGCCGCACAGACCAATCGAAGGCACGATAAAGACTCTATCTCTGAAAAGGGAATCTTCAGGGAAATGGTTCGCGGTCTTCACAGTAGAACAGGAAGCCAAACCCTTTGTATCAAACAACAAAGCACAGATAGGGATAGACTTGGGGCTGAAGACCTTTGCAACATTGTCTAATGGAACGAAGATAGACAATCCTCGCCATCTTGCGAAGTGGGAGAAGATGCTTGCGAAACGCCAAAGGAACATATCAAGGAAGAAGAAAGGGAGCAGAAGCAGGTTCTTGGCAAAGAGGAAGGTTTCAAAAGTATATGAGAAAATCCAGAACTCAAGGGATGACTTCCTTCATAAGACATCAATACAGTTGGTAAATTCCTATTCTCTGATAGGAATAGAGAGACTTCAATCACAGGAAATGGCTGAACAGGCATACGGAAAACAGATAAATGATGCTGGTTGGAACAGGTTTGCGAACATGCTGACATACAAAGCTGAAAACGCTGGTTGTCAAGTGGTGTTCGTGGACGCAAAAGATACAACAAAGACATGCCATGTCTGCGGAAACAAGAAGGACATGCCCCTGTATGAAAGAACATACGTCTGTGATAACTGCGGTTCAGTCACGGACAGGGACATAAACGCAGCAGTGAATATATTGCACAAAGCAACTACCGTCGGGCAGACGGGAAGTCACGCTTGGGGAGATACCAATGGGTAGTCAAGGAACCAAGAAGCCCACACCCTTCAGGGGTGGGAGTATGTCACAGAGTGCAATGAGCATTGCTTGTACGCGTTTTGATGCGGATCCCTGTCGGGGCGCAGGTGTCAAAGTCCCTGCTGTCTGGGCATCTGAAGCATTGAAACGCTGAATTCTGTTAATCATTGGTGACCGCATGGCAAGACGTCTGGGAAGGAAGAAGCGACCGCTCCGCGAGAAGCACATGCTGAAGGAGCAGCTGAAGATAGACTCCGGCATATTCGACGACCAGACGATGATGTACCTCAGCAAGTTCTACAACAAGGGCGTCATCGGGAGGCTGCGCTTCATAATCGCGCGTGGAAAGGAAGCGGAGGTCTACGTGGCAGAGCCGGGCGATGCAGAAGTCATAAAGGGTGCCAAGTACCTCGTAATCAAGTTCTTCAGGGTCGAGACCTCGTCTTTCCTGAACATGACTGATTACATATTCGGAGATCCTAGGTTCACGAAAGTCAGCCGTAACAAGCACGCCGTGATCGATGTGTGGTGCAAGAAGGAATACGGCAATCTCCAGATCGCGCACATCGCTGGCGTAAATGCCCCGACACCGTACATGTTCAACGGCAACATACTTGCGATGGAATTCATAGGCAGCGACGAGGGCGTGCCTTCCCCGCAGCTTAAAGACGTCATGCTTGACAAGCCTGAGCATGTCCTGGACGCGATAGTGCAGAATGTGCACCGCCTGTACCTTCACGAACTTGTGCACGCGGATCTCAGCGAGTACAATGTGCTCATTAAAGGCAACGAACCGTACTTTATAGACTTCGGACAGGCTGTTGTGCTGCGGCATCCGAACGCGATGCGCTTCCTCCGCCGCGATGTTGAGAACGTACTTCATTATTTCTTAAAACACTACGGCATTGTGAGGAACATCGAGGACGTCATGGACTTCGTCACTCGTAAGGAGTGAACTTGCTGGCTCTCTTCATTGTCATGCGCATCGCAGTGCTAAGCTTCGCAGCACTATAGAGTGCCTGCAACTTTTTTGCATCACCCATCAGCACCGCTTTCCTTGAGTTTGTCTGGCATATGTCTTTGTACTCCTTGATTGAGATATCGAATGTGCCGAGCTTCTTTGCGATGTTCACTATCTCCTGCTTGTCGAGGCCTATGAGTGGTCTCATGATGAACGGTCCTATGTTGTGCGTGGTCGCGCTGAGGTTGGCCGCAGTCTGAGACGCGACCTGGCCCAGGCTTTCTCCGGTCACAATGCACGACGCCTTTTCTTTCTTGGCGATGCTCTCCGCCAGTTTGTATATGAAGCGCTTGAACAGCAGATTGCTGTACTTTATCTTCTCCTTCATAGCGCAGGACTGGAACATGTATCCTGGAACTAGGTATGTCTCCTGCTTTCTGTAATATCTCGATAGCACCTTTGTCAGCTCTCCTATCTTCGATAGGCGCTCATCTTCGTTGCTCTGGAATGCATGCACGTGAAGGTATATCGGCGCCAGTCCGCGCTTCATCGCGTAGAACGAAGCGACTGGAGAGTCTATGCCGCCAGAAAGCAGTATCACTGCCTTGCCAGAGGTGCCGACAGGCAGCCCTCCAAGTCCTGTGATCTTCCTGACGTAAACGAACGATCCATTGCTTGTCACATTCACATAGAGCTTCTTTCTCGCCTTCTTGTCGAGCTCGAACCCAAACCTCTTCGATTTGGCCAGTAGCGAATCGACTATGTCCTTGGACGAGAAGCTGACGCTCTTGATGCTCCTGTGCGCTACGATCCTCACCATCGATCCCTTGTCGACGATCTTGCTTGCGCATTCTATGATGTCCGGTATGCTGTTCTTTGTAACTGCGACCGGCGCGAACCAGCTTATTCCAAACACATAACCTAGTTTGTCAAGTATGGATCGCATGTCTGATTGCCCGTTCATGTGCAGCAAAAATCTGTCGCGCATGTTCTCGAGCGAGCTGTAGCTCTCGCTGGAGAGTGCGTCGCACATGTTCCTGTGGAGTGTGTCCACAAAGAACCGCCGGTTCTCCCCCTTCAGCCAGATTTCGCCAAAGTGTATTACAATGTCATTGTATTTGAACACGCAAATCATCCTGTGCTTCCACTCATCTGTTTATGAAAGCATTTCTCACGGAACGCATATAATGGTATTACTGGCTGGCAAAATGCGGTTGTGGGCGAACCGCAGATTATCGTGCCTACGCTGCGTTCGTTTGGCGCGTCTTCCCTACTTTCGAAACAGAATGCAATGCGTGCGCGACCGCACGCTCGACTCTGGGACAAAAGTCAGCAATCTTAATCTTTCACGGAAGTCCTTTTGTTCTTAGTTATTACAACATAAACCCGTCTTCCAATGTATCTTCTAGGTACGTCTGCCTTAGCCGATGTGCCTATCGGAGTCACCACACGTTCTAAGAAACCCTCTATTTTCTTTTCTGTAAGTGTAAGGTTTCCTTTTTTAAGTTCTATTTTTCTAGGCATTTATTCACTCTATAATAGTTATCTATAGATAACTATAAATATATTCCTGTTAAATAGTAATACGATGGAAAGGAACAAAAGACTAACGAACAGACAGTTCAGAAGGTTTTTCAAAGAGTTCAGGACGCTGACAGAAATCTATGGTGAACTATCGACAAAAACATCTGTTGATTGGAAAGAATACGAAAGAGAATATGCCGGCAGAATAAGATATGTCGCAAGAGAGTTGCGTAGTCTTGCAAAATCCGCGACGGACCTTATCGATATCAAAACCTCAAATTTTGGAAGGCCTGTGAAGATGTCTCTACAACAGAAGGTCGTTGCCCTGCTTCTCAAGTCCATATTTTCGAAGAACAACCGACCTATGGCCGGACTGATGTCACTTTTCGGAGCGTTTTGTGGTATTGACATCAGTTACAAGACGATTGAAAGATTGTATTCGGATGAACTTGTACGGATGACTCTTCACAACATGTTTATTCTGACCGTAAAACGAAAATGCGACAAGAGAGTTGACACGACAGGTGACGCTACAGGCTACACGCTCACGGTGACGAAACACTACCGAACTGAAGTCGATAAAGAAGGATACAGGAAATTTGTGTATTCATTTGATCTCATGGATCTTAAGACGGGATTATACGTCTGTTACGGTTCAGGCGTGCGGTCTGAAAAAGAAGCGTTCGAGAATGCAATCAAGATGTTACGGAAAGTAGAGAAGACCACAGGGATAATGGTTAATAGCACAAGATTAGACCGGTATTACAGTTATCAATCCACTTTGAAGTATTTCGACGACAAAACAATCTTATATATACTTCCAAAGAGCAACACACGAATAAACGGCACTTCGAGATGGAGAAACATATTTCGAGGATTGATGAACGATCCCATCCATCATCTGATTGAATACTATAGAAGGGAGAAATCAGAAAGCGGTTTCTCCACAGACAAAAGAATGGTGGGTTGGAAAATATGGCAGAAACTGGACGAGAGGGTTGACACCGCGATAAGTTGCATTGCGTTATTACACAACCTTTTCAGAATGGGTTGTGGTTGACTTTTGTCCCAAAGCCGCACGCTCAAAAAGCATATATATCTCCTAAAAGTGAGTCAATCCGTACCTTTATGGAAAACAAGAAAGACGTCTCAGCGAACGTAAACAAATCGATGCTGCGCCAGGCTGAGGCGTTTGAAAATCACGGTCAAAAGGCTGCTGCGGCATTGCTGCGTGCCACTGCGGGCGGAGCGGGGGCATACTCGGACGAATTCAAGAGAGCTGCGAAGTCAGAGTATATGGATGATAAAGGTTTATTTGCAGTCTCTGCCGTGCTGTACAGATTGGCTGGAGACGAAACAGGCGCAGATTCGTCTACGGCCAAATTACAAGAGGCTATCAAGGGTTGCAAACAGGGTGGCAGGCCCGATGCCGGCCCCGTGTTTGTAGAATCGATCATGTCCTGCGTTGACGAGTCATTGGGCATTGATCAGCTAATCGCCTTCCTGCGCAAGCATAACTCCGGCGATTACATACTGTCTATGGCCAAGAATGTTAGGCGTGCATTGGACGACATGACCTGCTCGCTGCTCGGACAGCACATGCGCGCAACAGGGCTTGTTAACGACAATGCTGCTGACTAAACAGGCACAGGGCGCGTCCTGCGCCACGCAAATTCGGAAGGTATAAAACCTGTCAGGTCCATATTCTAGTGAATTTTTATGGGAGCAATTGACAAGCTAAAACGCTTTATTTCGGATGCCAAGCATGTCATGAGCATGAGCTACAGGCCCAGCCCTGACGAGTTCAACAAGAGCGCTAAGGTCATAATACTGGGCATCTTGATCGTAGGCTTCTTGGGCTTTATCATATCAGTGATAGTGTCGCTGATCATATCCGGTACTTTGCCCATCTGAGATTTTATGGAAGTAAGGATAGACTTCACCAAGTCTGCGCAGGACAATGCGGATGAGCTCTTCAAGAAGGCAAAAAGACTTCTCGCAAAGAAAGCCGGTGCCGAGGAAGCGATCAAGGACCTGCAGAAGAAGCTCGAGTCCGCAAAGAACAAAAAAGGCGAGCTGCAGGTTCATAAAATCGTCAAGGTGGCAAAGCCGGAGTGGTACGAGAAGTTCCATTGGTTCTTCACGAGCGGCGGCATGCTTGCGATAGGTGGAAGGGACGCGCAGCAGAATGAAATGATAAACTCCAAACACTTCTATGAGAATGACCTCTTCTTTCATGCGGACATATTTGGCGCACCTGTTGTCGTCCTTAAGGACGGGGTGAATTCGGACAATGCTGCACGAGAAGAGGTGGCGCAGTTTGCCGCATGCTATTCAAGCGCATGGAAGCAGATGCTAGGTGCTGTCGATGTGTATGCGATGCGCAGGAATCAGGTCAGCAAATCTACGCAAGAAGGCTACCTCGGCAAAGGAAGCTTCCTTCTCAAAGGCGAAAGGGAATGGTACCGGAGCATGAGGCTGGAACTCGTGCTGCTCGTTGAAAACGGCAAACTTGTGACTCTGCCTTCAAAAGCATTCGAGAAACCTGGCCATGAGAACAAGAAGTGCGTGCGATTGACTCCTGGTGACTCCATAAAGTCCGATGCTGCCAAAAGGATAGCGCGCCTTCTGGGCTACGAAAACATCGACGCGGTAATGGTGCGGTTGCCGGCAGGCACGTTCTCCGTCGGTTCAGGTGCGGCCGTTTCTGGCGCGTCCTCTGCCGGTTCAAGCGCTGAAAGCGCCTGATATCTGGTCAGACCTGCATTCTCTTCAGTGCCTGCGTTCCTATCGCAACCATGATGAGCGCAAACGCGGTTACCACTACGAAATCCTTCCATAGCCCGAAGCCAGTCGGCGTTTTCAGTATCACGGTCCTGAGCGCATCAACGGCGTATGATGATCTGCGACTTCAGATTTATGTCAATCTCATTCTGATCATTCTTAATAAACTCCTCGATCCCTGCCTTCAGGTCTATTCTGCGCTGTATCCCTGCATTGTTTATCAATACGTTCAGCTCTTTGAAATCGCGATCCTTTTTGCCAACGACTCCCTGTCCGCTTCATTCGATATGTCGCACCTGATCGTGCATATTCCTGGCAGTTTCTCTGATGCTTCCGCAAGCTTGTTCTCCCTCCTTCCGCATACGATTACCTTGTTCCCAAGCTTGACGAACCTCTCGGCAAGGGCGAATCCTATTCCTGTCGCACCTCCTGTTATTAGTATTGTGTTTCCGCTGGTTTTCATGATGTGCTTATCCCATCCAGGATTTATAACTCTAAAGGTCTGTGTCTATCTTTTTTCCTGCACTTCTGGGATACGCCTTTTCTGTTTGCTCTGTCATCTGTACAAAAGAAATGAATAAATACCTCCTTTCCTATACAACATTCGTGATCGTATGTCGTCTAAGTCGATGGAACAAGAATCAATGCAGAGAATCAATCAGGCTTTTGATATTCTTGCTAGTCCTCCTCGTGAGCATCGCGCAATAGAAACGCAGAATCAATTGATGTGGGCTGAACTATCAAAAACGCAAAATACTATAAATGGCATGGCGCAGCGTATCATAGAACGTGCACTGGATGCACGAGAAGCAGTTGTAGCTGATTTGAAAGAAGCACGGAAAAATGGGACTCTGAACTCTAAAAAATCCCAAGATGAGTTGGATGTCCTCAAGGAGTTTAGGAGAGCAGGCTTTCGTGAAGAATTCGACAAAGCGCGTCAAAAACTTAAACATGAAAATGAAATCTTGAGTCAAATTAAGGATATTGCGGGTGTCAACTTGGACGACCTGGATTCTATGAGAGATGCGTTAAAGACTGCGCAGGATGCACAAATACGCGTGTTAAAGGGTATGAATGTGTTGACATTAAAGATTAAAAATATCAGAGGCTCTGGAGAAAGCAGTGAGTGAATCGAAGTAATCGCCGCGCACGAAACACCTGCGCATGCCCTACGCCTCGACGAGCACAAGTTTAGAATGTTTAAGATATTCCTGAAATGCAGGGAGAGAGATTTGAACTCTCGAACCCCTAAGGGAGCAGGCCCTGAACCTGCCGCATTTGACCAGGCTTTGCTATCCCTGCACAATGTTCGCTAATCTTTTAGTGCCCTATGGTTTTATACCTTCCGAATTTATAGCATCTTTAGTCTGCTTGGGCGATGAAACTGCCTTACGGTGCCCTAAGGTTCGCTATGGTGGCTCAGAAAGCAGAAAATGCGCACAGGGCACTCTAGACCCATCAGAATTTTATATTTACCCAGATAATCCCGATAAGATATGTACTAAAACGGTGCTTTGCATAAACGATAATCCATTTCTGAATCCCAGGGCGATACGTAAGGACTACAAGTTCATAACTCAATATAAAGACGGCGAAAAGACATCCAAAGTGAGGTATGCCGGCATAGCGGTCAGTTATCTGCCTCGCCTTGACGGTGGGGGTAGGGACTTCGGTCAGGACTTCATACCCATAGTACGGGAAAAACTTGGTAAGGTGGGAAAAGTCTGCGAGTTCGGCTCCGGCCCCGGATTCATCGGGTTCTCTCTTCTTGCCAACGGCCTTTGCGACTCACTCTCTCTAATCGACATAAATCCAGAAGCGATAAAGTTTGTAAGAAAGACGATTAGGGAAAATGGCCTCGAAGACAAGGTTAGTGTCTATCTGAGTGACGGATTGAAAAAGGTTCCGAGTACCGAACGGTGGGATCTCGTAGTAAGCAACCCTCCGCACTTTGGAGGCTCCGTGTCGGAATGGGGTGGGGATATGCGCATATTTGACCCGGACTGGAGCATACACAAGGATTTCTACAGGATGGTTAAAAAATTCCTTAACGATAACGGATCGGTCATTTTCGTTGAGAATGGGATGGGGTCGAAAGCAGGACAATGGAGAAAGCTTGCTGTCCAGAACGGCCTGGAATGGGTCGAAAGCTTTAAGGTAGGCAAGCTGCACGGCATGATGCGGCAGGCCCGAACCGTTATCCACACAATACAAAGGGTAGACGGCAAAAAGATGAAAGAGCAGATGGGCGGCGCGCCAAGAACACTCATGCACATTCCAAAAAACTTATACTATGTGGTGGATTACATTATACACGACCCCTTCTATTTTGTCTGGAGTAGGAAGGGGTGCGCGTAACTGGCTCAATGCCCAATATAGTGCAAGCGTGCTCAGAAATCAGATCCCTACACTCATCTTTTTGAACATAAGGCTTGGTCTTCTTTCGCATTGAGTAAACTAATTTAAATATTGCGTGTGCATGCTTGTGTGTGGTGTTTGCATTACTATTTCTAACAGAAGTAAAAAAGGACATAAACGAGTTCATGCTGCGCAGTCCGCTATGGAATATTTAATGACGTACGGATGGGCGATTCTCATCATCGCTGTCGTGCTTGCCGCACTGTTCAGCTTGGGCGTCTTTCGCACTGGCGCAGCCTCAAGCACCTCTTGTGTAACACAGATCGGATACCTGTGCACCAATCCAGTCCTGATATCAAACGGCGTGCTGGCAGTAACCTTGGGCTCTTCACAAGCGGTTAACGTTACGGGTATCGCATGTTCAAGCGACTCTGCTGCCCCTCCAAGTTCAAGTTATACTACTATAGCAAACGGGATTGCGCTAGGCGCGGGCTCGCAGCAGAATGTCGACTTCCCATGCCCTTTATCCTCTAATGCGCTGGGCACGCCTTTCGCCGGAACATTATGGATGAAGTACTCGCAGAACGGCCAAACCGGTCTTGTTGCGCAGATCGCGTCGGTGAATGCCAGGGTCGCTGCCTTTGGTTCTGGAAGTGGCGGAGGCGGTGGCGGCACCACAACAATCGGAGGCGGTGGTGGCGGCTCTCAATCCGAAAATTTGATAATATTGGCTTCAGGGCAGAACAGCGCATTCGGAGTAGCCGTCGACAGCAGTGAAAACGTCTACTGGACAGAGTCCACGCAAGACAATGCTAATGTGATGAAGTATGTCAAAAGTACGAATACTGTGACGCCGCTTGCTACCGATCTCAATGGTGACAATCCGGCCTTTATAGCCGTAGATGGCAGCGGCAACGTCTACTGGACCGATATGGCCTCTGGTAACGTGGCGAAGCATTCTTCTGGTGGGACGACTAATATCGCTTCTGGACTATCATCGCCTATTGGAATAACTTTCGGCAACGGCAACGTCTACTGGACTGTCGCTGGAGACGGCAACGTGATGGTGTACCCTGGTAGTGTGGCCAGTGTTCTTGTGCATGGAGAGGGCGAGCCTCTCGGCATAGCTGCACGCAACGGCAACGTCTACTGGACTGACTTTGGTTCAAGTGAAATCCGGGAGCATTCTGGCAGCTCTGATCGAACAATAGCGACAGCGGATGGCCCGCTTTTGATTGCGGTCGACAGCAGCGGCAACGTCTATTGGATAAACACTCACCTGAGCAGCTTAGATAACGTTGGAAGCTCATCTGCTGACGTGCTGGAATATGTTGTAAGTTCCAATACAGTGAGGACCCTTGCGACAGGACAGACTGGCGCTTTCGGAATAGTGGTGGACAGCAGAGGCAACATATATTGGACTGACCTTGGCTCCGGCAACGTGATGAAGTATTCTAGCGGCACGGTCACATCGATAGCCACAGGGCAGAATGCACCTGCGGGCATAGCTGTCGACAGCAGCGGCAACGTCTACTGGGCAGACACCGGCTCTGGTTCCGTGGTGGAGTGCCAGGCAGGGTACACTTGCACAGGATCCGGAGGCAGCGGCGGAGGCGGCGGCGGAGGCGGCGGAGGCGGCGGCGGAACTTGCTGGCCTCTATCCCTCTCATTCGGCACAGGAGGTGCTTTTGTCAGCGTTTATCCAACCAATTCTGTCGGATGCCCTGCTGACAACTTCTATGCCGGGACTCCTATAACCGTTACGGCCACTTCAAGTTCGGGATATGGATTCACAGGTTGGACGGGCACCTTTTCAAACACGCTCAATCCATGGACCTTCAACATACCTGACAATATTGTCGAGCAAGCGAACTTTGATCTATGCTACCCTCTTACACTCTCATATAACAGCATAGGCGGCTCTTCTGTCAGCGCTTCCCCAACCAACACGCCTGGTTGTTCTACTGGAAACTATGTGCACGGGGCGCCTATCACTTTCAATGCGATAGCAAGTCCGGGATATGCCTTCTACAGCTGGATGGGCACATATCTATCTACAGAAAATCCATGGCTCTTTTATATGCAAGTACCCGGCATGAACGAGCAAGCGACCTTCACCCAGTGCTATGCTCTTACACTCTCCCATACGGGCAGTGGTTCTGTTTCGGCATCTCCTGACAATTCGATCGGATGCTCTACCGGCAACTATATTCCAGGGGGCATGATTTCAATTACTGCAACAGCGAATGTAGGGTATGGCTTCTCAGCTTGGGCAGGTAATTGGCCAATGCCACCTGGACCTTCAAACCAAATTTCCGTCCTTATGCCTTCAGGTCCGGCGACAGAGAGTGCAACATTCTCCCTCTGCTATCCTCTTTCACTCTCATACGGCACAGGAGGCTCTAATGTTATAGCTTCTCCAACTCACTCTGCTGGTTGTTCTGTTGGAAACTATTTGTCCGGAGTGTCAATCACTATCACTGCGACAGCGAGTTCGGGATATGGCTTCTCGAACTGGACTGGCACTTCTTCATCACCATTTAATCCTTGGTCTATGTTCACAATGCCCTCAAGCGCGGCTACTGAGACTGCAACCTTCGTACGCGTCGGTGACACTTCTGCATGGACCTCGCAAAGCTCAGATACACAGCTTGTATATCCTACTGAGGAGCATAGCTGCGTCACCTTAGACAACTACATCTACTGCATGGGTGGTGAAACTGATTTCCGTGTTGTCCAATTGGCGTCGATCGGCATTCCAGGCGGTGCCACCTCACCGTGGACCTCCCAAGGCAATCAACTTGCCCAAGGCGAATGGTGGCATAGCTGCACCACAGAAAATGGCTACATCTACTGCATGGGTGGAGGATATCCCTCGGGCTCCGAACCTTTCGTCCAATACGCATCAACCAGTGGAGGCTATACCTCTGGCTGGACCTCCCAAGGCAATCAGCTTGCTGTTTCGGAAGAAGAGCCTAGCTGCGTAGCTGCGAACAACTACATCTACTGCATGGGTGGTGTCACTGGCCCCGCAGTTGTCCAATACGCATCAAGCAGCGGAGGTGCCACTTCTTCATGGACCTCGCAAAGCACTCAGCTTGCTGTTGCAAAGTATGCCCCCTCATGCGTCACGGCAAACAACTACATCTACTGCATGGCCGGAGGTGGTTCAGGCGATACCACTGTCCAATACGCGTCGATTCCAGGCGGTGGCGGCCCAACTTCTACATGGCAAACCACCAATTCGCTTGTATCTGGAGCCAACGGAGGTAGCTGCGTAACGGCGAACAACTTCATCTACTGCATGGGTGGTACTGAGGATACCACGGTTGTCCAATACGCGCAGATCCTGAGCGGCGGCGGCACATCCGCATGGGTACAAAGCACCCATACGCTTGCAGCTGGACTATCCATTGGCAGTTGCGTCACGGCGAACAACTACATCTACTGCATGGGGGGCTACCCTGACATAACCACTGTCCAATACGCATCGCTATCGCCATGATGTGACTCTCTAACACCATATGAACAAAGCGATCATCTTGCGATGGTGCCGGCTTGCGAGCGCTCTGGCCTTCCATAGCGCTTGCTCTACCACATCATTGCTATTTATTATTTTCCTAATACAATCTACGTGCAATCCATAGTCGCATGCGGCGCTTTTGTGGCAGGTACTACTGTTACTGTCCTGGCGTGCGTTTGATTATTAGAGTGTGATTCGATGCTTATCGGTTTGGTCGGGGCGCCCAACAAGGGCAAGAGCACCATTTTCTCAGCGATGACTCTCAACGATGTAGAGATCGCGGACTATCCTTTCACAACGATAAATCCGAACTTTGGGATAGCATACGCAACGAAAAGGTGCGTTGACGGCGAGTTCAATGTCAAGTGCAACGCCAGGAACTCGACATGCGTGAATGGCATCAGGCACATACCTGTGAATCTTGTTGATGTTGCGGGCCTGGTCGAAGGTGCGCATCTTGGAAAAGGGATGGGCAACCAGTTCCTCAATGATCTGGCAAGCGCGGATGCGCTGATCGTGGTTGTCGATGCCAGCGGAAAGACCGATGCAGGAGGCAACCATTGCCTTGAGTACGATCCTTCCGGAGACATCGGCATGGTCACAAGCGAGATCGCAGAATGGTTGCTCTCCATAATAAAAAGGCATGAGGGTGCGATAGCGAAAAGCCATGACAGCGTTGATGCTCTCGCCACGGTGCTTACAGGTCTAAGCGTTACAAAGGTCCAGATAGGTGCTGCGCTCGATGCTGGCTTCCTGCCTTCAAGCTTCAAGGTCTGGGGCGAAGCTGACATGATGAAATTCGTGCGAGAGCTGATGAAGAGCAGCAAGCCGATGGTTGTTGCTGCAAACAAGTCCGATGCCCGTGAGGCCGAGGCGAATGTCTCAAAGCTGAGGTCCGAGTTCGGTGCTGATAGTGTGATCGATTGCTCCGGGGCCATCGAGCTCGCGCTGAGGCGTGCCGCAAAGCAGGGTCTTGTCGACTATGCGCCCGGTTCGAGAGACTTCAAAGTGCTGAAAGAAAGCATTCCTCAAGAGCAGGCTGCTGCCCTCAATTACATGCGAAGCTTCCTGCAACGGACCGGCACAAACATACAGGCGCTGCTGGACAAAGCTGTCTTCGAGACTGCCAAGAACATAGTGGTGTATCCTGTCGAGGACGAACGCAAGTACGCCGACCATGCTGGTTTTGTGCTGCCTGACGCCCTGCTGGTCAAGCAAGGCACCACTGCGATCGAGCTTGCAGGAAGGATACACACCGATCTTGCAAAGAACATGCTCTACGCGATAGACGCAAGGACGAAGAAGCATCTTGACAGGGAATATGTGCTGAAGGACAACGACGTTATACGGATCGTGAGCGCAGCAAAATGATTAAGCGCGCCGGATTGCCGAGAGCGTCGAAAGCAGAGGCACCAGTATGATTATTATCGCTGCAGGTGCCGCCACTAGGTATTGCAGGAATAAGTTGAGCGTTATTTTTGCGATCGCATCAGGGTTGGCGTACCATACCACCAGGTATGCCACTGATATCGCTATGAGATAGATTATCAGCACGTAGATCGCGTTCACGAGAGCCGCATAAAATACGACCTTGGGCTTCCTGCTGATCCTGCCTGCGCGTATCCCGATCCACAACGATGCGACAAGGGGCAGCACAATTCCTCCTGGCATGTAGAGTAGGTAATCTGCTGTCTTCTTCATGTATGCTGCAATGTTGAGGCTGTATTGTGCTATATATGTTGACGAAACAGCGAGTGCCGTGCCGATGATCAGTATGGAGATCCATAGCACTAACGGTCCGAAAAGGCTAAGGTCCTCCCGGTTTGCCATCCTTGCGCTTTCTGCGCCATCAGTCGCGCTCAATGCAGCACCAGTTAACTATCAATATGACAGATTATATATCTTGCGATGATCTGCCTTTTCCTTGCAAAGTGTCATCCACACATATAGCATCTGCACGCTCGTGCCTTAAGCACTTATTTATCTCTTTTTGTTGATAGTTTTATGATATTATGAAGGGCGGCAAGCGATCCGTGATTAAGAGTGCTAAAAAAAAGCATGCACAGTCTGCGATGGAATACCTCATGACATACGGATGGGCAATTCTCATCATCGCTGTCGTGCTTGCTGCATTGTTCTCTTTGGGTGTGTTCAACACTCGCACTGCTGCTATGAGTACATCGTGTTCATCCCGTGTGGGATATCTCTGCTCCAATCCTGTTCTGCTTTCCAATGGTTTGTTGTCAACAACAATAGGATCTTCCCAACAGATGACTGTTACCGGCGTCGCATGCTCTAGCGGCTCTTCCGCGCCTTCCAGTTTCAGCCCTGCGAATATTGCTCTTGCTGCAGGTGCGCAGCAGAATGTCGACTTCCCCTGTCCACTATCTTCGAATGCACTAGGCACTCCATTTTCTGGAACCCTCTGGCTGAGGTACGATGAGGGTGGCCAATCTGGTCTTGTAACGCAGGCTGCATCTGTAGGTGCCACAGTCACAGGTCAAGGAAGTGGCGGTGGAGGCAGTGGAAGCACCACAACAACCCCTGCCACTACAACAATTCCATCTACCACAACAATTTCTGCTACAACAACAATTCCCTCTTCAACTTGCTATCCTCTCTCGCTCTCATACGGCACAGGAGGTTCTAGTGTTGATCCATCTCCGGCTAATTCGCCAGGTTGCCCTGAAGGAAACTATCTTTCTGGAGCCACAATCACACTCACGGCAACAGCGTCAGATAGTTTTGCATTCTCTGAATGGGTCGGCTACTATCCTACAAACAGCATGAACCCGTGGACGTTCACCATGCCTTTAGAGGACGCCAGTGAGAATGCAGAGTTCGCCAGCACTGCGCTCTGTGCGCTGTCGAATTATGGCGCTGTGGCAATCACATCGTGTCAGAGCGTAAATGTGATCAACACACAGGTTGGAGCTACAGGCCCTGGCTTCCAGTTGGGTGCCATAGACATAACGCCTGCATCAGGTACATTCCTTGCAGGGAACTGGCTCGTCTATGATACTGCAACAGATACACCTGTATATGCGTGGGCAGAATCAGCCACAAGCCTTTGGATAAAACTGCCGGCAAGCATTGCAAGCGGTTCGAGTTATAACAGCATAAGGATAGAGTATGGTGCTCCAGCTACGCCTTTTGCATGGACTGGAGGATATTCCGGAGAGGCACCGCAACTTTCTAGCACATACGGAGAGTACGATAACGGGGTCAGTGTGTTTTTACTGTATGCCGGTTTCCAAGGAGCTTCGCTGCCAAGCGGATGGTTGCTTGAGGGTCTGGCGCAATTCAACGGAGGCACATCATCGACTGGCGGTGTCCAGCTGATGCATGGACAGGGTGGTTACCTGAATGGACAACACGCTTCAGTCTATTATGATGGGTTTACCACAATGCCAACAGTGATCGAGTTCAGCGGTTCATACGGGCAGGATGGTGGCTGTTTTGCAGATGATATTGGAGTAGGGTTCTATAATTCCGGCCCTGCACCCGAAGGCGCTCCTTTTGGAGTTGGAGTGTGGGGTAACGGAGGTGGCTACCAACCCGTTGGTTTGTACGGCTATTACGCGGCGTATGAATGGTACTGGTATCCGGGCTTTTTGCCAGGCATAATTTACAACCAGGTTGGCCAGTCACAGTCTTCTAACAAGATGCCATACAGCGCAGCTAATTATTATCTGTTCTCGCAGGTTGTTGTGGCACCAACGAGCATAACTATGAATTATGCGACCAAAACAGACACACCGTATGAGTCTGGAGTGTACAGTGGCCTGACGACTGCAACAAGCTGGCAAACAACGCCAGTGGTTAATTACGCCGACATATATGTGGGCAGCGCGACAGGAACGTGCACTGCAGACACCTATGCATACTGGATACGCGCACGCACATATCCTCCAAACAACATAATGCCTACTGTGAGCTACGGTGCGCTGACCTGAACCCGTTAATATGTTTTATAATGAAATCCCTAAGTGTAACTCCTATGCTGATCAGAGCGTGATCTGCAATGGGTGTCTCATGACGTATGGGTGCGGGATCTTAGTCATTTCTGCCATGTTTGCTTCTTTGCTAGCGTTGGTGCTTTCAATACACAACACCGCCACAAGCTCAATATGCGTATGGTAAAGTTCCGGTGCTTCCGTCGCACAACAGTATTTATATTTTTGTTAATATTGTGTATGCATGCCGGGATTGCAATCGCCGCGTCAGCAAGCGGGCGTGATGAGCTTCTATGATGCGCCTACAAAGGGGCCGAAGCTGGGGCCGAAGCTGGTGCTTTTGTCTGTTGTCGTGTTCGCCTTGATTGTCGTGATCGTAGACCACTTCTTGGCTTGATAGGAACAGTCTGATTCTGTGCTGGTTGAACTCCTCTTGTCATCCGTCGATGCGCTGTCTCATGTAGCTTGCAAATGCAGCATAGAATCTACTGCTCTCCTGGTTATGCCCTGGGTAGCTTTCACGGTCCGAATCCACGCGCAGCATTGAAGTTATGTTTCCTCCGATGTTGCTGTCTGTGTTGTAATTTCTCACGAAGTTTCTGTCCGCTAGTACCATTGCCATTGAGAGGACAAGATATGCTTTAAATCCATCACCGCTCCTTACGAACATATATGTTGGTCTCTGCGACAACAGATAATATATTTTTTCGTTGTTGCTGAGCTCTTTATACTGGCTCGCCAGATCCATTATTTTCGCGGCGCTTTTGAGATCTCTAGCAGTCGGCTCTACGCTCTTATCGCACATCACGGTACCATCTTACCTATGTATTTGGAATTTCCTGATACTTATGCCTTCTTTTTTGTTGCGGTTTACTTGCACAGATTTGTGATTTTGATTACGAAACGTTCTCCTGCGATCTTAGTGAAAAAATCAGCAACTCATAAATATTTCTCGTGTGCAATGTTTGCAATAATGTTGTGGTGTGTTGCAAGAGCTCGAGGACCGTATTATGCGTTGCGAAGAAAATGCGCTAAATGAGTTCTACGACAAGCACCTGAACAAAGCGATCACGCTCTTCAAGAAGGAACCTCTGCTACCTACAGTTGCAGGTCAGAGGATAGCTGTGATAGGGGATACGCACGGCTGCATTTCCGTTCTCAATAAGATACTTGTTGCGTATCCTCCAAAGAGCACAGATGGCCCTGATGGTTTCGTCCTCGTGTTTCTTGGAGATTATGTGGACAGAAGCGACACCTGCAGCGAGCTTCTGGCTGTGCTACTGATTGAAAAGATGAGAAATCCTGAGTCTGTCATATTGCTAAGAGGCGACCACGAGTCTCCGATAGGCTCATTGTATCCGCAGGACTTTCCTGACGAATTCGAGCATAAGGTCGGAAACAAGAAGGCGCTAGCGCTCATATATTCCGCTCTTTTCAAGGAGCTTCCGGTAGCCGCGGATGTAAACGTTCTAGACCGCTCAGGCAAGAAGGTCCAGGAATATTTTGCGGTCCATGGCGGAATCCCTATCGATGCGCCAAAGATCGCCGCGCTGCGCAAATTGCCCAGGCTTGCGGATCCTGCAGACAATGAAGAGGTGCTTCAGTGCTTGTGGAACGATCCCAACAATATGGCGGGCCATGTCGAAAGCCCTAGAGGTGCCGGATACCTTTTCGGACAGGACGAAGCTGCCGCGTTCATCGAAAAGAATCATCTGAACGCCGTATTAAGGGCGCACCAGCACGGGCGCGGTGGCTTTGTGTACGATGCCAAGACCTGTGTCTTCTCCATTCAGACGACATTATCCGACGCGTATCCTGGAGACAAACCGTACATCGCAGTGTTAACTGCTGATAGAATAGAAATAGACGATTTGAGTGGACGTCTGCCCGCGAAAGAAAAGATTTACGATGTCGACGTCGGCTGTCCTGTGGAAGCATGACTGCTTAGCATCGGCACGCATTAGAGTCGCTTCTGCATTTCAAGAACTAGAGTGCTTCATGCTGCCCTGAAAACATCCTTCCGTACTTCTGTGACCTCGCCGCTCTCCGCGAGTAAGACTAGCACCGCCTTGGCTCCGTCCTCGTCTATGCCTGCCTCTTTAGCGATGTCATCTATGCCGACGCTCTTCTTGTCGATTATTTTCAAGAGCTTCGGTGTGTTCCTGCTTATGAAGTCGCGCAGAGCGATGTAGAACTTCTTGTCAAAACCGCGCGTGCCGACAACTAGCCCCTGCCTTATGCTCAGCTCCATGGCTGCGGACACGCTTGCCGCTTCTGCCTCGCTTTTCAGCACAAGATAGCCTTTAGATTCCAGCATGTTCACATACTCGTTGCTGTTTCCTTGTGCCTGCACCGGCGCCGCTTGTCTTTGCACCGCCTGCCTCTGTGTGTTGAATGCTGGCATCTGCGGCTTTGCAGGTGCTCCCTGCTTTCCTGGATAGGTGCGCTTGCCGAATAGGAACATATCGTATATGTGCTTCTCTATTCCGTACTTGAATTCGCTCTCATTGCTCTTCTTGAACAGTGTGACAAAGCCTTTCTTGAGCAGCTTCTGTAGCGTGTCCTTCTCTTCTGGATTCAGCATGCCGTCTACCTTCGTCTTTGTGCGCTCGCCATAGCGTATCGTGTCAAGTTTCTTGAGCAGCAAAAGTTCGCGCTGGTCTGGTTCAGTTTCTTTGCCTTTTGCCTCGTGCTGCTGTTGCGGTTGCGCTTGCTGTTGCGGCTGGCCCTGTCCTTTCAATTTCACAAGCAGTTCAGCAACATCCGCCTTCTTAGTGAAAAGGAAGCTCTTCCCGGAATACTGGAAGAAGTCGACATCGTCGCCTTCGGTTATTCCTAGAGACGTCGCAACATCGTACGGGATGTTTATGACAAGTTTGTTATTGAGCTTATACACTTTTGAGATTTCAACACCCACAGCAAGCTTTTCGGCTTACGCATAAGGACTCGCATGCAAAGCTTAAAAGCCTTAAGACGCCACTGCCCGGAAAGCCTTCTTGGGACTAGGCCATGGGCAATGTCTTGATGGCCTTTTTGTGCGAATCATAGAAGGCGCAACGTCTTTTTCTTGCAATCTTGATCATTTCTTCAATGTCAGGATGCCTTTGATTGCACAACACAAAATTTTACATAACCCCAACTTCTTGAAAACAAACAACCTAGAAAAAGCCAAACGTTATATATACCCAAAAGATTAGATGCAACATACAGTGATATGATGCCTCACTGTAAAAAAGAAACTCCGACAAATCAAGAGAACACAGGAAAGCCAACACAGACTCTACATACTAACCTACAAGATAACAAGCGGATAGAACTACGTAGGTCGGAAATTCAGGCCGATTTCAAAGACGATCATTACTATTGGGAGAATTATCTGCGCGAAGCTGATGAACGCATAGCGAACGGAGAGCTCAAACCGTGAGTTTACGAAGTGCACGTGCAAGAAGCTTTAACTTGTCAATTTCCTACTATTTATTAAAGGGAAGTGAGAAGTAATTAGGAGTTTTCATGCAGATGGTGCAAAGCTTTAAAGAGTTTACAAAGTACACCAAGGGCACTCTGGCCCCGAGGGACGTGTACGCTCTGATGGCTAACCTGGACGCACTGGGCATCGACGAGAAGCTTCTTGTGGAGAATGCCGGCTCGGCTGTCGCGCACGCGCTGCGCAGCTACGATGGCGAGAAGCTCCTGTTCGTGTGCGGCAAAGGCGGCAAGGGTGCCATTGGCATGAGCGTGGCAAGGCACATGCTGGACCGCGCGGACGTCAGCATCGCCGTTGCGCGCAACGGGTCCGAGATAAAGAACAGTGCTGCCGCTTTCAATTACGAGTTGCTCAGTTCCCTGGCTCCTGTGCATGACATCGATGAGAACGGCATAGGCGAGCTCGAAAAACTCGTGAAATCGGCTGATGTCGTTGTCGATGCGTTGATAGGCATAGGCCTGAAAGGCAAACCATCCAAGTTTCTTGGAGAGGTCATAAAGGCCACAAGCCGCGCAAGACACATCGTATCGATAGATGTGCCTGCAGGCGTAAACGCGAATACTGGCATACCCAACAATCCAAGCATAAGCGCTGACGAGGTCTTCACCATACACAAGAACAAAAAGACATCTTTGCTGTGCAAAAAACCAAAGTGCAAGTCCTGTGTGATGGACGTCGGGATTCCTGTTGCCATGGAGCTGATGGCCGGTCCTGGCGATGTGATGCTGGCTACAGAGCCTAGGTCCATGAGGGCCAACAAATATGACACTGGTGCGGTGCTTGTTGTCGGTGGCAGTGCGGAATACCACGGAGCGCCGCTGCTTTCTGCGTTCGCTGCGCTGCGTACCGGTTCGGGCTACGTGACGCTTGCAGCGCCAAAGATTGCCGCTATAAAGCTCAAGAAGGAATCGCCGAATCTAGCCGTCAGGACGCTTCCAGGTAATACAATTACTCGCGACGATGTCGAAACAATCTTACGCATAAGGCACGATAGCATGGCCATCGGTTCTGGCATGTCTCCTACAAAGGAGAGTTTCGACACAATATTGGAGATACTGCGGCGCTGCGACACGCCGATCGTGCTTGACGCTGCTGCACTTAGAGCTGCTGCACTTGACAAATCTGTGCTCGGAGAGCGCATGGTTCTCACGCCTCATGAGGGTGAATTCGAGGCGCTTACTGGGATAAAGCTTGACAATTCGCCGCTGCACGAGCGCATACGCACCGCGGTAAAGTTCGCAGGCTTTTATGGCTGTACGCTGGTTCTGAAGGGCAACGATACTATTATTACCGACGGTAAACTGCTGAAGATCAACAAGGCGGCAAGCCCTGCGCTCGCAACGATGGGGACGGGCGACGCTCTCTCAGGCATGATTGCAAGCTATCTTTCAAAGCACAAGAACGTGTTCGAATGCGCAGTGGCTGCGGTGCATGCGCATGCAAGTGCTGGCGACATTCTGTCTGCGCAGAAAGGCATCCATATAACGGCTACAGACGTTGTCGATGCGATACCTGATGTGCTCAAGACTTTTGATGTTATCGACAAGGATGCTAAATACGGAGAGGTGCCTGTTGCAGCAGAGATGTGAGTATGGACCGTAACGATAATGTGGTGAAATCGCCTTACGAAGGCGCAATGGTAGAGATATCCGAAGCTCTGGCAAAATCAATAGCAAAGATGGGGTATTACTGCGAAGCGCTAGAATCGACCATAGGTATGTCCAAAGCATTCGGGGACATCTCTTCGTCAGTGGCGTTCAGTCTTGCAAAGAGGTACAAGAAAAACCCGACTGAGCTGGCAACGCAAATCAAAAACGGAATGAATGTGCCGGAATGCGTCAACAAAGTCACAGTAGAAAATTCGTATCTGAACTTCCATCTTGACAGGTCATCCTTCTCAAAGAAAGTGGTGGTTTCTGCCATTTCTGCTGGCGATACCGTGGCGGAATTCGGCAACCACACCAAGGTATGCGTAGAATCGCCAAGCATCAACCCGAACAAACCGTGGCACGTCGGACATCTGAGGAACGCCATTCTGGGCGATGTCGTCTCAAACATGCATCGTGCGTGCGGCTATGATGTTGTGCGCGAGAACTATATCGACGATCTTGGTATACAGGTGGCCGAGAGCCTTTGGGGTTACATGCGCCTGAGCGACAAGGCCAAAGGCAAGTTCGACTACTGGCTCGGAGAGCAGTATGTCGAAGTTAACAAGGCGATAGAGAGCGATGAGAAAGTCAAGGCTGAAGTCGCAAAAGTCTCCAGCCTGATGGAGCAGGATGGGACATACGAGGCTGAACTCGCGCGACAGCTCGCGTCCCGGTGCCTTGCCGCGCAGTACGAAACCTCTTTCAACTACAACATCAGCCATGACCTGCTGGTCTGGGAAAGCGATATCATACGTGAGAATCTGGTGAGCAAGGCCCTTTCTGCGCTTGAAAAGCTCAAGGTCATTGAAAGGCCGAAGGACGGCAAATATGCAGGCTGTGTAGTGATCAACATCAATGCGCTCAAAGACCTGCCTCCCGCGTTGGCCGGCCTGCGCGAGGATGTCCGTGTAATAGTGCGCAGCGATGGCACGCCGACGTATCTCGGCAAGGACATCGCGCACCATATGTGGAAACTTGGAATATTGGCGAACACTTTCAAGTATTCGGAATTCATGGTGAAGCGTCCTGACGGCAAGCCCATCTATACGACGTCGAAAGAGGGCAAGAGCATGGGCTTCGGCGGTTCTAGGCTTGCGATAAACATAATTGACGCAAGGCAGGCGCTGCCTCAAATGATACTATCTTTCGCGTTCAAGCTCATAAGTGCGGACCATGATGTGGGCAGCATAGTCCACATGAGCTACGGCAACGTCGAGGTTGAGGGTGGCCTTTCTGGAAGGAAGGGCACATGGCTAGAAGGCTATACTGCCGACCATCTCCTGGAAGAGGCGACTGTCAAGGCGAGGTCTGCGATGGGGTCGAAGTTTACGCTGTCGCACGAAGAGGCTGAAAAGATAGCGAAGAGCGTCGCGATAGCCTCTATAAAGTTCGAATATCTACGCTTTTCTCCTGAAAAGCAGTTCCAGTTCACATGGGAGCGCGCGCTTAACTTCGAGGGCGCTTCCGGACCGTACTGCCAGTACATGCACGCAAGGGCCATCCGGCTTTTGGAAGACGGTCGCTTCAACAATGTCGATGCACTCGATGCCGACTTCTCTTTAGCATGCTCAGATCCCGAATTTGCGCTCATAAGGCAGATATCGCTACTCAATCCTGTGGTAGAAAAGGCATGCAAAGAGCTGCGGCCTAATGCATTGGCGGAATACGCCAGCGACCTGGCATCCACTTTCAGCGGATTCTACGAGAATGTCCCTATATTGAAAGCGCAGGACGAGAAGCAGCGCAGCGCAAGGCTCGCTATTACTTCTGCGTTCTCAAGTACCATGGCGCGCGTGCTCAGCATTCTCGGCATAGATGCCCCAAGAAAAATGTAAGGTATAAATAATCCTTATTCCAATTAGGCGCGGGCTCGTAGCTCAGTTTGGATAGAGCGACATCCTCCTAAGGTGAAGGTCGCGGGTTCAAAATAAACTTTAGACTATTGGTTTTAAAGTTTAAGAGATTCCCGCCGAGCCCGTGATGATACAATGCCCGAAAAGAAAAAGACCATGGCAAAGAAAGAGAGTGCGCCTGTGTTCATATTGAAACCGGCGTTCAAGAATTATGGACTTGACTATCTGCACATAGAGCTCATGGCGATAGTCGTAATACTCATAGCGCTGGCTTTTGCACTGGCCTATTTCAAGCAGGGCACTGTCTTGCAAAACTGCGCGTACGGTATCGTTAATGGCACGTGCACCGAGCCGGCGCATAGCAGTGCGCAAGCGCTCTTGGCCGCAGAGCGGATCATAGCGTCATATGCCACAGTTAACACCTCTTTCTCGTTGCTGCCCTACTATGCGCTGGTGAACGAATCAAGTGTCTCATACCTGCCTAACCAGATCGCATGGTTTGTCATGGTGCCTTATGTTGACCCGTTCATGAGCAACACGATATTCAATTTCTCAATGCTTCTCTCAGACTCAAACCTGTCGCTCGAGAACTCTTTCTCGCAGATGTTAAAACCCGCGATGTACACCAACAACACGGTGATTGCGCAAGGCGTCGTGAGCATCTACAAAGGCACTCTCTGTACGACCTCAAGACCGATTCCTGTTTATATGATAACCGATCCGTACTCTGCGGGGTCCATGTCTGCACTCTACAGCGCCATCAACGCAAGCAAACATTTCAACAATGAGATAAACATGAGCTACTATTTCGTATTCACAAGCAGCGCAATCAACTTCTACGGCGGCTATGGTGCCGAAACCACACAGCTCCTTGGCCGGTACCTTTCTTGCGCATCCCGGCAGAGCAATTTCCATGCGTTCCTTTCGAACCTCAGCATAGCATACAAGGGTGTGCCCCTGTACAACAGCACTCTCTACGACGTGGCGCAGGGCTCAAGCCTTAACATCAGTTCGCTTAACGCGTGCATCGCCAACTCGACAGTGTCTCTCGACAATCAAGCGAAAGTGGCAGGCCTGTACGATGTCGCTACAACGCCAGAGTTCGTGGTTAACTGCAAGTATGCGACAATACCGCAAACGCTCAACATGGCGATAAACTACTCGCTGACCCAAACCAAGGGCTGATATGGACATACTTGTTGGGATAGATACTGGCAAGACTGTTGGTGTGGTGTGCGTAGATCTCAACGGCAGGCTACTGGCGCACTTCCATGAAAGGTTTGCCGGTACTGAGAGCATAATCTCGGAAATCAGGGCCATAGGGACTCCTGTAGTCGTAGCCGCGGACAAGCCTGTGCCTGGAGATCTCATAAAGAAGGTGAATGCTGCGTTCAATGCCCGACTCTATGCACCGGAATACGAATTCAGCGCAAAGGACAAGCGTGCCGTTTCGAAGAACGGGACCATACGCGACATACATGAACGCGACGCGTACTTTGCCGCCATGCACGCGTATCACGCGTTCGCGAACAAGCTGAAGCAGGCCGAGCGCATAGCTGCCATGAGCGGCATTCCCAACGTCGACGAGATAAAGGCCAAAGTCCTGAGGAAGTACTCGATAAGCGAGGCCATAACCGGCAAGAAGGCCAACAGATGGTAGTGCCCTCTGCATTTGCCTTTGGGAGTGCTTAAAAAGTTTTCCATTCAAATACCCTCTTCCTGCAATCCAGTAGCGGGGCGACACATTGGAGAGAACCAAGCAATTGCAGTTGAACAAGAGCAGAACTGCGATATTCAAGGAGTTGTGCTGCCAGGTAAGCCTTGTGCCTTTCCAGTCGATGATATATGCTATTTCTTACGTTAGGCTCAGCGCAAAGACGAAAAGGGGATCTCCTTCCGGTTTGTACAGGCGCAAGCTTCTCGCCAACCTCAACACGCTCAAGGCGTTGGCAAAGCTGCTGCAGTCTTCGATAGAAGTCGATTCCACCCTTTCTTACCTGAACACAAGGCTTGCAGTGAGCAATTACGTCAACCTCTTCTATTCAATGAGCGACAAGGAGCGCAGCAACTACATATGCACTGCATCTGCGAACGTGCTTCATGGCGTCAAGAATGAGAAGAACCTGCTGCTTGTGCCTGCCGTTATGGCGAGCGAGGGCAAGCCGAAACGCATGGTGATATCTAACATAGAGATCGCACTCTACAAGAAGCCGTTCCAGATGCTCTATGATGCGAGCAGCTCCGCGCTGCAGATCATGCGCTTCAGGCAACAGACTGCCATCGAACGCTTCCCGGAAGCGGCGATTGCGGATTTCACCAGGAGCCTCGCAAAGCTCGATTCAAGGATACAATCCATGGAGCACGGCAAGATGACTCCCGAGAGCGACGAAGTGCTGAAGCAGTCATTCATACAGAGCGCGATGGCATTCTCAGAGTCGCACTATGCGAACGCTCTTGACGCGATTTCAGAGAAACTTGAAACGCAGAGCATAAAATCTGCAAGGATGCACAAACTAATAAGAAAGGCTCAGCGCTAATTATATTTGCATCATAATATCTGCAAGCTCCCATCGTCTAGCCCGGTCAAGGACGCGAGCCTCTCACGCTCGAAACACGGATCCAAATTCCGTTGGGAGCATCTGATTTTTCCGACGTCGGACCCGGATTCAAATCTGTGGAGAAAGAGAAAGCATCTAAGCCTAACGGATTCGAACCCGTTCACAAATCTGAATTCGAAAAGTTTATATGCGACCTGGAACAGCTCCTTCCAAAACTGTCTCATCGCCAGATAAAAGAGATCAAACGCGTAGTCCACAAGCAGTTCCTAAGAAAGTTCGCGAAGAACCAGCCTCCAAAGTATGGGACTTTGAACAAAGGCTTTACAGACAAGGCGCTTCAAGCATTCTTTGCGGCCGTGGACACTCCCAAGCTCCTTCTATTGTTCTCTTATCAGGCTCAACTGGGGTTGAGGATAGGTGAGGTGGTAAAGTTGAACATCAAGAACATAGACTTCCAGACACGAGAACTTACAATAAAGACTGAGAAATCGAAGGTCCTCAACTCAGTATTGATACCTATTCCGCTCTTCAGGCTGACTGTTGAGCACATTCGGCTCAACAATGCAGCGATAGAGCAGTCACAAGGTTACCTGTTCTTCAAAGATGGGTGCAAGCACAGTGGCAGAAGCGAGCCCTGGCTTGACTCAGACTATGTAAGAATCAGGTTCAGGCGGTATGTCCAGATGGCTGGCTTAGATCAGACTTATGACGCGAGTGCCGAATAAAACTATGATCGAACGCCAAGGAAGCTTCACAGGCTTACCACGCATAGCCTCAGGCATTATGCAATAACGAGCTTCTCCAGGCAGACAAACGGCAATGTGGTGCTGACAAGCAAGTTTGCAAGGCATCTAAATCCTATAACGACAATGACCTACATAAGCACAAGCAAGGAAGAGCTGTATAAAGAAATTGATAATACCTTCTCAGTTAGCCAAGCTATACGCTTGAAAGCCAAGTTAGCGCGCACTTAATCTGAACTTAATCTGAAATTGCCACTTAATCTGGCATTTCAGAATCAGATTAAGAAAGCCTTCCTCGACAGGATTTCGAGCCTGAATTTTTGTCGAGAGAGCCACTTACCATTAGTTCTACAGGCTGCAAGTCCTAAAAACAGATTAAGTCGCCATCCAGACGCCTCGCTCCGCTCGGCGTCGGGGCGACAGAAAGGTTCCTTAGATTGCTAAAGCTTAAGGCAGGTGGCTGCCGTAGCCCCACGTGAGCTTGAGCGAAGCGAGAGCGAACGTGCTGGGCGAAAGGATGGTGTTACATTTTCACAAACTTTCGCAAATAAACTGCCGGAAAAAGGCATGCATATATATCTGTGAAATCATAAATTCAAAGTGATTATACGGAAGATGCTAAAACAACAATACGGATATTTCCTTCCACTCATACAAATATAGATGAAGCGGAAGAAGTACGAACTATCCTATTTGACACAATAACTGAGGGTAGACCGGGCATTGTCCTGTTAGAACTTTCAAAAAACGAGAACTGGCAGACTGAATTCAATGCCTTAGACTCACCGGAAAATATAGAAAAATTGTCGCAACGGAGCAGATATCCCTCACTACGTGCTTTGCTTTCTGTACTTTCCAATTATAAACAAGCATCAAATATTGAAATCTACCCGATAGATGTCGGTACTGAAAATCCTGAAGCGAGGAGAGATCTTGGTATCGTTAATAAGGCGATGACAGAGCTGGACGAGAAATCCGGAACAGTCTCTGATAAAGTGATGTATCTAAAGTTATCTGCCGCCTTCGATAGAATAAGGAACAAAACGATGTTAGAAAACATAAATGGCATTCTTGAAGAACGCGAAGGTGTTTTTGTGTTAGTTTTTGTCGGTGCCGCCCATGCCGTTCCCCTGCAAGAGGCACTTGTACTTGAGGGCAAATATGATGTAACGCTGACTACTGCTCAGATACCAGACGATGCAAAATCCTTTTTAACTCTAGAAAACCTCGCAGCTTCAGGGAAAATTACAGACGCAGAAACACTAAATAAAGCGATGGAATTTCTGAGAACTGCACCGAGGAATATACAGAAGTCAAAGAATTAATTTCGGAGTGTCATTTCTCCTTCATCTCAAAAGTGTTCGAAATCCCGAATAGCATATCCAACTTTTCGGGTTCGAACTCAGAAGAATTCGAACCATGCTTGCTTAAATATCTTAAACGCTACTTACTTCGGATTCAAATCCAAAGAAAATGCTTAAGGCTTTGCGCAGAAGTGCGGCGATAAAATGAAGCTGGAAAACAACGCTGAAACCGGTCAAGGACGCGAGCCTATCACGCTCGAAACACGGATCCAAATTCCGTTGGGAGCATCTGATTCTTTCTTCAACAATCCCGAGTCCGAATCTACCTGAAAAGCTTAAGGTGTGTTGCCGCAACGCCCCTCATGACCGGGGCGAACGCGTTGGGCGAAAGGAAAACTGAGCGCTTGTTGAGATAATTACCGGGCCTCAATGAGAAAATGCGGCACAGCGCAAAATCTTTCATGGCGAGCCTGCCAGGCCATAGAGATATTGCAGAATTTGCATCAATTCTTCTTTGTAAGTGTTTTGTCTGTATTTGTAAAGCTACTATAATCTAACTCAAACCCATAAATCTGTTTGAATGTCTTTTTGAACTCATCTTCAGAATTGATCGTGTTCATGGATCTGATGAGCTCTAACAACTTGTCTTTCCCATGATTTTCAACAAGGTATTTTACTGCAAGACCTCCTTCAGTATACATACTATCCCCGCTCTTATTATAATACTCTAGGAAAGTGCTCAGATTAGTTTTCATATCAGAAATCTGCCCGGCAAGGTAGATAGAAATGCCCTCCCAGAGCCAGAGAGGTCCCGCATCCCGATGAGGTTCTGAATTAGAAGAACCTGCAAGACGCTGAGAGAACAAATGAGCTAATTCATGTTTTATCAATTTGAAATATTCATCATTCAACTGTTTTTCGTCCAAGTACCCGTGGAACCTTTCCTTGGCGAGACGGTCCTTATCCAGAATATAAACGTCACCATTGTCAATCCAGGCTCTGAGCCATTCCTTTGTTTCATACCCTTTGAGCTGGTCTATCGTTTCCCGGTCACGGACTACGATTAGTCTTGGACGATCATTTGTCCAATTCAATTCGAAGAAGGCGTCAAGTTCACTCATCGCCTTCTCATATAACTGTTCTAGAGATTTGTACTTTTCAGAACTGGAAATGATAGGAATACTTAGTTGGCCTTTCTGATCAAGTATCGTCGGGTGCTCTGTCGTTTTCTCCATTATGCGTTTATTTTACTGGAAAGTATTTAGATGTAGGACCAAGGCACGTAATAGGAAATAAATTTTCGGGTTCGAACTCAGAAGAATTCAACCATGCTTGCTTAAATATCTTAATTGCTACTTACTTCAGATTCAAATCCAAAGGGAGCACTGAATTTTTTCTGAAAATGGCCAAGAAAGGTTAAAATAATGCCCTACACATGGTAATATATATCATTTCTGAGATCGAATATGTTGGTGATGATATGGACGGGATCACTCCTTATAGCAAGGTAAGCGACATCGAAGTGATTAATATATTCGAGCAAGGCATCGGAGGAATGAAAATCGAATATATCGCAAGCGCGACTGACGCTTTCATTCATTCTGACAATACAGAGATCCTACAAGACCGATCATCTGGCTACAAACTACATGTTAATGTTTCAGAACAGGATACCCTGAATTTCCTTAAAGAAGCAGTACCTGCGCTTGGAAAAGCGAATGCCATTTTTAAAATATGGAAACCAAGCGTACCGATGCCCCAAGATGGCACTGTCCAGCAAGGAAAACTATTGACGATTTATGTGCCAAGCAGGGCCGAAGCTATAAGAATAATCTCTGATCTAAGGCCGATACTCTCAAAATGCAATAAAGGCCTCATGCCTCCGAATGAGAAGCACTTGACAGACTTCGTATCATACAGATACTCTGATCTGCTCTACGATGAACCGATTTCTAATCCCTGGAATCCTCTTGAGAGCATATCTGCGGAGCAAAGCAGGAGGGGCACGAAGGCCGCAGACTGGGCTAGAGGGCTTGATGAGCGGCCCAAGGTAGTTTCGGGCTCAGATATCGCCAAAGGCAATGCAAAAATAGGAGACCTAGTGGCGCTGCGCTCTGAGCACGGCTTGTTCATTCCGGCAGAGCTTACCGATTACGATCCAAAAGCAAAGACCGTTCAACTGGAGCCTCTTTCGGGTGAAAGCAGTGGTAAGAGGAAACGGGGTAATCTTAAGGAGATATCCGAACGTCCTGCCAAGGATTTAGAATCAAGGTATAAACTAGAAACTTACTTGACAACAGTGCAGTGAGTAGTTTCAAGTTTGATTGTGCCTATACGTGCTGCCACAAGGTGGGCTGGGCACCAAAGTTTAAGCAATGAAATATTTACAAGGTCGTTGCATGTCAATAGGAAAATGGCTCATTATTGCTCTTGCAGGAATCTTTGTAGTGGCAGCAATCTATTTCATAGCAATTGCGCCATCAGGTGTGCTGGGGCGGACTATTTCCCCGACCACGAGCACGACTCCCCCGACAAGTATCCTCATCACTTATACGACTTCTGTGCAAACCACAACATCATCAATCCCTACAACGACTACCACAATATACGAAACCTCTCAGAATACCACATGGGCTACTGAATTCTTCCAGAATGTCAGCAGCACACGCGGCGCACTGTACCGCTACTGTCCCCTGCTAAGCCGGTTCTCGCAGACCAGGTTTGAGACGATGTCGGCCAATTATGAACTAAGCCATTACGGCTACGCCCAAGATTTCGGCACGTATTGGCCCGAAGGCTATACTTATAACGGTCTTACGTATTATGCATTCGTAGAGGAAGTGTTCTATCCTGTTAATCAGTCGCCGAGTGAATTCGTGAGCCAAATCGTAAGCAGTGCGCCTGAACACTGGCAAGGGCTGGCAAATCGCAATATAACCGATTACGGCTACTATTTCGCAACAGGGCCCACATACGAGGTTCTTGGCCCAGCCGGCGGCATGTGCCCTGTCACAGAGATACCATCCGCAGGAATAAACATACCGCAGTTCTTCGCACAATACAACTGCACAGTCAAGACTAGCAACCAGACGTACTTTGTCATGGAGCTTGCGCCTGTTTGCCCGGTCAGATGACACTTGCTAAGCTGTCAGGCATTACATGTTCTGCGACTATTTTCTGACAAGGTCCTACCAAACAAGCGGAACTAACCTGTATCTGACTTTGCATGCGTAGATGCCGTAGCCGATTAGCTTTTTACGCAACATCGAGTCTTCCAAATATGTCCGTATGATCAAGAGCGCAACAATAAGGGCTCCGGCTTCAAGTGCCTTTACCGATCCAAAAATCAAAGGGATGGAGATGAAGAACATAATCATGCCTGCATAGCCTGGATGGCGTATTATTGCATACGGTCCCGTTTTTATGACCGTCTGCTTCCTATCCTTCTGTATCCTTGCCCCGCTCTCGAAGAACTTGTTGACATACATTGCCCATGTTATCATCGCGCCTCCGATAAGAAATAGCATCACACCAATTATCATATACGGCAAACTTTGCAGGCTCCCCGTTTGCATTGCATCAAGCCCGGCCGCGTAGAATATCGTGAACAACAACACAGTGTAAGCAAGCATTATTGCCTTGTCCCATTTTTCTGCCTTGCCGAAATGGCTTCTGGCGCCTATCAGCTCCGGCTGATGGTTTAGCATTATTGCCGCGTTTATTATCACGTAGGCAAAGTACATGGAGAAAAAGAGCAAGGCGCGCGAGGCAAGCACTCCTTTCGATCCTGCAAGGTAAAGACCAACATATATCGCGAAAATCACTACGAGCTGCACGCCACGAACTAGCATGGGTTTATACTGCATAAAGATCATCTGCATCATTTGGTTGCAATCACGGCAAAGCGCTTATGTTCTGTGGAGTAGATCTTGCGTATGTGAAAATCGCTGAAGAATTTCCTGATAAGCTCCTCTGTGAAGTAGAAATGGGGTATGCCTTTCTCATCTCCGTTTAATGGTGCGTATGTTCTGAAGCCTGCCAGTCTGTAAAACACTCCTTTGTCTTTGTGGCTTGGCACCGTGAAGAACAGAATGCCTTTCGGCTTTATCGTCCTTTCGATCTCTCTTATGGTGGCCTTTATCCTGCCTGGAAGGTTATGGTGTAATACTTGCGTCGAGATTATTGCATCAAAGAATCTATCTTCATACGGAAATCTTTTGCCCATGTCATGGAGCAGAACGTGTGCCTTGAGGTGCTTCTTCTCAAGCCATTCCTTTGCCATTCTGACCCCGGTTGGCGAAGAATCAAATCCGTAAACGTCAAAGCCTAGCTTTGCAAGATAGACCAAGTGCCTTCCAGACCCGCAGCCGAGATCCAGGATCCTCTTCACTTTCTGCCTTTTCAGCATACGCGCCAGCTTGACGACATCTTTTGACGGCTTGTCATAGTATCTGCCCGCTTTCTTGAAAATGTTCTCCCAACTCTTCATGTTCGACTTTGTTCTCCTACTGTATTTAAGATTTTGTACGATGTGCGGGCTATTGCACGCTTTCGCTCAAAGTGCGCTAGGTTTAAATCATGCAACTTTTATAGATAATCATGAGCAAGTATGTGCCCGGTGTTTGCAACATAGGAAAAAACGAGATACGGAAGAGATACGTGCTTGGCATTGCCGGATTTGCCATCGCACTTTTGTTTGCCGGCCTGATAAATTTCTTCTCCTTGCAAAGATGGCTTCTGCTCTTTTGTTTTATTCCGTTTACTATGGCCTCTGAGGGTATTTACCAGGGTCGCTTCAAATTCTGCGCAGGGTTTGCCGCTGCGAGTATGTTTGATTTTTCCGGCTCTAGCGATGAAAAGGGCAGAGTGACCAGCGACAAGGCACATGCGCAGGACGTGCAAAAAGCGATGAAGATACATCTCTATTCGCTGGTTACTGCGGCACTCTTGGCTCTCGTGCTCTATATATTGCTGTAAACTGCTTTGTCGTTTTAATGCAAACTTTCAGAAAGAAATTTCTAGAATAAGTTTATTTATTAAAAATCAGAGAAGAAGAACTTCAGCGGCTAACAGATTTCAAGCCGCCCAGACTGCTGCAAAAGCAGCTAAAAATTTCAGAACTTTCCGTTATGAAACCTTTATATTTTATGTGCTTTCTTGACTTGTTCAAGGATAAGATTTATTCAACTGCTGTACCTTATCTGAACTTCTTCTTCTGATAGATATAGAGCTATCTAGATATATATGGCTTTCGGTTTGATGGGCTTTGTGTATTAACCTCTTTCTGTGTAAAAACTAACCTGCTTGTGTAAAAACTCATTTTCCGACACCTATCCATGCTTTTACAAGTTTCTTTTGGGTTTCTGTTAAACCATATAAGTCGTATACCAATTCATTTATTGCATCCATCTTTGCCACTATCTTGTCTCTGTTTTCTATCCCCGAATTAGTATTATAATCCTTATTCATAGTTTTGGATAATTCCAAAATTTCATCTACTAATTTTATGAAAGGGTTTTGTTTGGATTCATCTACCCTCTTGATTGGTAGGTTCTCTAAAAAGGTTTTGGATATATTAACCGTCAGCATAGATTCATTTGTAAATTTATTAACATAATAATAGTTAAGAAGATTAGAATTTAGCAACGCTGTTATGTATTTTAGTGAATATTCCTTATCTTTCTGAAGAATGGAATTAGTAGAATTAAACGTATAGTACTGTTTGTCATCATAAGAAGCAACAATAACCCGTTTCCCTCCTCCAATTCTCTGGGTTATTACCTTCTCCGAACTTAAGAATATATTTTCGTCCCTCGCTCTCCTCAATTTTTCTCTGTCATATAAGATATATCTATTAGAGAACTCTGCAAGAAATGGTTTTATGTCCTTTCCTTCTAACATGGGTTTGTATTTAGAGTTTTTAGGATAATCAAGTATCATTTCTTTCTTATTTGAACCTGTTGCAATCCCACCAGCATGAATTGTGGTTATATCGCCCAATAGTTTGGAATTTTTGCCCACCGTATTAAGCAATTCTGTTGCTTCTTTATCTGATGTTATGTTGAAAGCATGGCTTGTATTCTCTAAAAACTCATTTTGCCCGACTGTATGAGTTTTATACTTCTTGTTCGACAAGTCAAAATTAACTACGTCATATATTATTGATACTTTATTTCTATTTCTTTTGATTTGGCTTTTCTCTTTTTGAAGTATAATTATTGTGGTCGCTACTGTTGCATTCTCAAAAACTCCCGCACCTAAATCTACTATCTGCAATATCTTGCAGTTCTTCAATATAAATTCTCTTATTATGTCATAGGTTGTAGTTCTCAGTAGATTATTTGGTATGATAAATCCTAATACGCCGTTTTCTTTTAGTAATTGAATTCCTCTAATTAAGAATAGGGAATATAAATTGATTTTTCCTGACTGCCTTGCATGACCCTTAGATACTGAATCTAACCCTTTGAAATAATGCTCATTAGCATACTCTTTTACTAAGTCTGTAAAATCAGCATCTCTGGTAAAGGAGTATGGTGGATTACCTATTACTATGTCAAATCTACCATTATCCATTATCTCTTTGAAATTACTTTCCCAGTCAAAAGCATATTCGGTATCAACGTTCTTGTCCTCAACTAATGAGTTTCCTTGCTTTATATTATTCTTCAAATCAGGCAATCTATGTTTTGTTTCTGCTATCTTCAACAATAGGTTTAGTTGTGCAATCTCTACTGCTTTTACGTCAAGGTCTACGCCGAATATGTGCTCTTTTAGTATCTTAGTTTTTTGTGTTATTATTGAAGATTCGCTAATTAAATCCAGACCAGACTGAAAATATTTCTTTCTGTTTAATTTGTAATGGTCATTAAAACTGTCAAAAGCCTTTAGGAGAAATGACCCAGAACCGCAAGCCATATCCAATATTTTCAGTTCTGAAATTGTTTTTTTAGACTTATTGCCAAACATAAGCCCGATTGTATTATTTACTATGTAATCTACTACCCAAGTAGGTGTATAATAAATTCCTTGTTTCTTTCTAAACTCATCTATATTTCCTATATACCGTTCATACATATCTCCAAGAATATCTGCATCAATATCCCCGAACTTGTACGAGTAAATCTCGTTCTTCTCGTAAGTCTCTTTTAGTATCTTATAATATGTTTTATTGTCTATCTCTACTTTCTCGCTTTCATGCCTATTCCCGAAATTATGCTCATCGTAAGTGAATAGTTTACTGTCATAGGTCTTATCGTATTCTTCAAACAGTTTGTTTAGTTTATCCTTGATTTTTACAGATTTGTTATTTTCATACTGATTTAGGATAGATTTTATAGTTTCGTCTGGTTGTGCTTCTATCCGTCTATCTTCTACTGTTCTTATGAATATTATGCGATTGAGTAGTATCTGAGCTATTTCTTCTAATGTTTCTTTTGAGTATTGCTTTTTGTTTTCGGTCTTTATGGACTTTATAAGCTCTTTTCTCCAAAGCAAAATGTCGTTAAGTAGTTCTTCATCTATTCTGATGGTTTTCTTTATCCTTCCTTCATCTTGCGCTTTAGAATCTATAAAACCAGTTTCAAAACTTTCTCTTGATAGCAATAGCAAACTGTCTAAGTCTTCAGTCATTTTCTTATAGGAAATGCGCCTAAAGATATGATTCGATAGAGATGTTTCTTTAGTATCACATATCAAGATTATTGTTTCTTCAAAATTAGATAGAACAGACCAGCGTTTATTTCGGCTTCTGCCATAGTTTAGGGCTTGCTTTATGTCAGCTTCATCAATCGTTTTGACTTTCTTTGTTTCCAAGAAAAGTGCAATACTACCATTCAGATAAAAAATATAATCTGGTCTTCCCTCTGGTTCGTTCTTTTGCTCTTTTACCTCATCCGTATTACTCATGTCCCAGCCGAGATAAGAAAAAAGTGGTTCTATGTACGCTCTGCATACATCCCTTTCAGATTCCCCATCATGGTCTTTACTATCGAAGTCCTCAATCTTCTTGATAAGGTTCTTCTTTAGAAGCTCTTTGTCCATCAATCTAACCTTCTGTCCATTTTTGCAGTTCTATTTCCTCGTCTAACTTCTTCTGAACAAATTTAGATAGATTTATGCTTCGGGCTTCTATGAATAGCTGATGCCTTATCGTTATGGTAATGGATTTGGCGACTGCTTTGTCCTCGCGTTTTTTTGCTTTTACCATATTATATATATCATACACATAGGTATAAATACCTTTGCTATATAATATATATTATATGTATGATATGTAAGGTGTGCAAATGGATGAACGAAGATTGAAAGGACAACAGATAGCACAGATGCGCCAAATACAGAAAAAGGATGCTTACAACTGGATAGTGCCGAGTCAGTCAGGCAGAGGCACTTATACGGTAAGCAGAAGTCTTGAAGGTGGCTTCAAGTGCAACTGCCCTGACTATGAATTGAGGCAACAGCCGTGCAAGCACGTCTACGCCGTAATGACCATAGTCCTCAAATGGTTTGACAAGCAAGGTAATGAAACCACGATAACGATAAAGAAGAAAGTTTATCCGCAAGACTGGCACAACTACAACATAAATCAGGAGCAGGAAAAGACCAAGTTTATGGAATTGCTGAAAGACCTGTGCCAAGAAGTGCCAGAGCCTATGCAGAGTGAAACAGGACGCCCCAAGACTAGTTATAGAGACCTCATCTTTGCATCAGCTTTGAAGGTGTATAGCCAGTTCTCACTTCGCAGGTTTATGAGCGACCTTAGCACAGCGAGGGATAAGAGTCTTGTATCTTCTAAGCCTTGCTTCGCTTCTGTGGGTCATTTCATACAGAAGCCAGAATTAACACCAATTCTGTCAAGGCTCATACAAATATCGTCCTTGCCCCTAAGAAACGTTGAGGACAAATTCGCAGTAGACAGTAGCGGTTTTAGGACTACACACTTCAACGACTATTGCAGGGAGAAGCACCACCTGAAGAAAGAGCATGTTTGGATTAAGGCACACATAATTACAGGAGTTAAAACCAATATCATAACTGGAGTAGAGGCAGAGATAGGTCAAGGTGCGGACTGCCCTAAGTTTATACCTCTTGTAAATGCTACTTTTGACGCTGGCTTCATAATGAACGAGGTCTCGGCAGATAAGGCGTATTCCTCAATTGCCAACTACAACGCCGTGCAACAGATAGGCGGACAGGCGTATATCCCTTTCAAGAGCAACACAACCGCAATAGGTGGTGGCAACAAGGCAAGGTTGTGGCGCAGAATGTTTTGGTATTATCAGTTAAAGCAAGAGGAATTTCTGAACCACTATCATCTAAGGTCTAATGTGGAGAGCACATTCAGTATGATAAAGGCAAAGTTTAGCGACCTTATAAGAAGCAAAACAGAAACGGCACAGATTAATGAGTTGTTGCTGAAAGTGCTGTGCCATAATATTGTAATTGTGAACAACGAAATTCAAAGTTCATCTACTATCTGAGATTGCATCAGTCAATAATTTGAATATTTTAAAGCATCTATACGTCCTAATAAAAGAGATGATTATGGCAAAAGTCATTATTGGTAATAGATAAGGTGCTAATTGTTTCAAATTGTTGGATGCAATCCAAGTAATAATTATCACAATAATTGAAAAAAACATAACAAAAATAGAATCACTATATCTTTTAAAAATCTGAATAAAATCGTTTCTTTTCTTTAATGCTTTGATAATCTCGTTATTTTTGAATGCTTCTTCAAAAACGGAGAATAATGTAATTATAACTGCAATAACGCCCAATATCGAAGTGATAATTATGATTAATGAGGACACTACAGAAGTATCTTGTAAATATGAGAATGGACTGGAATTATGAACTCCGTAAAACATTATCAAAAAGTATATACTCACGATAATTAAGGTGTATATAAAATCAGCAAATACTGAACGGCTATCCATGTTTCTCCAACTCTTTTAGTTTTGTAGTAAGTTTTTCAAATAGAGTATCACTAATTTGCGCATCATTCAAATTACCCTTTTGCAGATATATCACTTCCCTCTCATAGTCTTTCAAAATATCCTGTGTTCTATTACTTTTGTCTTCTTTGAAAGCAACACCTATGTTAGATAGGATATTAGGAAGGTCAACCCCTTCATCGATTGCCGAAGTTAATGCATTTCCAAAAAGCGTTTTAAATGCGTTGTCAAGAGTGACAAAAACATTCTGTTTTTTTCTTTGCAATCTAATCTTTGCCCCAACAATAACTTGCCAATCTTCTTCAATCCTAAGTTTTTTGATTGCATCTTCAACAGGTATGCCTTCTGGAACATCCCGTTTATACGTGAGTAGAATCTTTTTAATTTCTCTTGGTGCAAATTTTTTCAAATCAAGTAATTTGGGGGTTTTAAGTGGCTCAGATTTAAATTCATAAGTTGATGGCATGCATTTATTAAAGAACTCTTTAATTGTATTCATACCCCTATTTCCAGAGTGAATCTCTGTTAAAAATAATAGGTCTTTTAATTTATAAGGTAAAAACGCAAAATATGTTATATCTCTTTCTTTCTCTCCAACCAATTCAAATTTTGTTTTTAGCTCTCCGACTTTAACTTCCCCCTCATTTTTGCCAAAATGTTGCTTTTTGGGTTTTGTTTTCATTATTTTGCCAAAATATCTATCATCAACTTTTTCTATGGCGATTTCCTCTAAAGTCCCATCCTCATGAGGTATCTTGTATTTTTTAGTATTTTCTTGCCAATTTTGTTTCGCAGCTAAATTACTGAGGTCTTTATTGAATTTATAATCTTTGCACCACATCCTATAGTAATAGAATTTACTGTCTACCATATATCTACTTCTGATGAGATTATTAAAAAGGTTTGTATTGGATGCATAAAGATAGAGAGCATATTTTTGTGTAAAAACGCCTTTTATTGTGTAAGAACCCATCATTTTTCACACCTTTTTACACAAAGCCGGTTTGATGGACTCTGGGACAAAAGTCCTTCTCACTCCTAGATAAGAACCAGAATAGAAAAGGCTACTTGCTGTTTTAAGATGCCTTTTGGATTCACTCGGTCTAAACGGCCTTTTTCTATCGTTCTTTGACGACAGAACGGACATTATTACTGATCCGCCTTGCTCTGGTCAATATAATTTGGATGCAAAACGATAAAGATTTTGGCAGAGATAATATAGAAGACCTGAAAAGGTAGAGTGCCAAAATAATGGTTGACTTATGTCCCAGACTCGGTTTGATGGATTCTGGGACAAAAGTCATCCATAACCGATTCTGAATAAGTTGTGAAGTGTTGCAGTACAACTTATTGCTGTATCGATTCTGTCATTTCTTTTCTGCCATATTTTCCACCCAACCATCCGTTTATCTACAGACCAACCATTCTCAGACTTCTCCCTTTTGTAGTACTCTATCAAGTAGGACAGAGGATCCTTCATCATCCGTCTGAATATCTTCCTCCATCTAGACGGGCCATTTATTGTTGTGTTGCTCTTTGGGATTATGTACAAAACAGTTTTGTCGTCAAAATACTTCAAAGTTGATTGGTAACTATAGTACCTGTCTAACCTTGCACTATTGACTGTTATCCCTGTGGCCACCTCTACATTTCTGAGCAGCTTCATTGCATTTTCGAATGCTTCCTTTTCAGATCGTATACCCGAGCCATAACATATGTACAACCCATTCTTTATGTCGATGAGATTGAACGAATACACGAATTTCCTGTACCCTTCTTTATCGACTTGTGTACGGTAATGTTTCGTTACTGTTAGTGTGTAACCCGTTCCGTCTCCGCTCACATCTATTTTCTTATCACATTTTCGTTTTATCGTCAGAATAAACATGTTGTGCAAAACAATTCGCACCAGTTCATCAGAATACATCCTTTCGACAGTTTTGTAACTAATGTCAATGCCACAAAATGCGCCAAAAAGGGACATCAGTCCGGCCATTGGTCTGTTGTTTTTGCAGAAAATCGATTTTAGGATAAGCGCAACCACCTTCTGTTGGAGAGACAATTTTGCAGGTCTTCCGAATTTGGATACCTTCATCTCAATAGAGTCTATTGCTGATTTTGTAAGAATGTTCAACTCTTTCGCGACATATCTTATCCTATTTGCATATTCTTCTTCATATGTTTTCCAGTCAGTGTGTTTTTCTGCCGTTTTTTCGCCGTAAATCTCAATCAGTTTCTTGAACTCCTTGAAAAATCTTCGGAACTGTCTATTCGTTAACCTTTTGGTTTTTGCCATGATATTATTATTGAAAGGAAAAGTATTTAAATATATATTAATATATATTATACGGTGTGGTAAATGAGGAAAATTGAAGTAATAAAGAACAAACTTAAAATCGGAGACGATGTTGTAGTTGTTTTTGAGAAACCTGTAACTCGGTTCGGAACAGGAGCAAAAATCGATTGTCCTAAAGAGTACATTGGCAAGATGGTTTACGTCATGGTGCGGAAATCAAAGTAATCGACTTTTGTCCCAGAGTCGGTTTGATGGGCTTTACCTTACTTTGTGGCAAAATTCCGGTCATTTACCGTCAATGTGCTTGCTCGTTATTGATCCGTTCGCGAAAGCAAGGATGAATAACCGCGTATTATTCTCGACGCCTAACGGATATGCATCTGCGAAGAGTGCGTAAGACTCTGCAGGCACGCCACTGTGGCCCATGTAGCCTGGTACTGTTATGAAGAGCGACGGATTTATCGAGTATATGTAAACGGAGACGTTTCTTTCGGTGTTCGCATCATTCGATATGTTTATTATCACGTAGTTGGCTTCTGATCCGTTTTTCAAGGCTAGTGCAGTCAGCGCGGCGCTGTTTATCTTGAGCGTGTTGCTGCGCTCATAACTCGCATGGGCGTATACAAGCAGCACTGCAGATATAAGCACAAACGCAACGAAGGCAGGTACAAACCACTTGTCGTATTTTTTTATATCCTCGCAGCCGGTGCCGTCGTGCGCGTATCGCAGAGCTATCAAAACAGGCACGAATGGCATTCCGTAAGTAACAAGGTTCCTCCAGGCGAGAAAGAAAATCGCAAATGGTGCGACTGCAGCCAGCGGTTTCAGTGTCTCGGTGTGCAGATAGAAAAGCAAAAGAAGAAGCGCGAACGACGATACAAAAAGGAAAAGGGCGTAAGAATATGCGACTGGATAGAATGAGACCAGCAACTGCACCAGCGTGGTGCCGTTGACCGTCAATCCTGCGAATGTCCCGATTAAATCGGACAAGACTGCTCTCGGTGACGCGATCAGATAGTAGCTGTTCAGCACTAGGAAGGTGAGGATAGCGGCTGCAAGCAGTCTTGAAAACTGGCCTCGGCCTTGCTCCCTGAGCACAAGCACGAGCAGAAACGGAATGCCAAACCATGCAAGCTGCGTCGTTCCTGCGGCAAACCCTGCAAGAACTCCTGCGCGTAACACGTTCTTTCTATTGAGATATGCGAGAAGCAGCAGCACTGAAATTGCTATTGGCTCCACAAAAGTCGTTATGAAATAGAAGTTTATCGTCAGCCATACGCCTATCGGAAGCAGCACTTCGACCTTCCTGCCTGCTGCTATGAAGACTATGAATGCCGAGCAAACGCTCAATAGGATTGTGAGCCAATAGGCCGCAGATATCGAGTGCGGTTCAAAGACAGAAATAGGTGCAAGTGAAATAAAGCTGAATGCGGGGTACACGTATGCATCTTCTATGCTGCCATTCAGCCTTATGGTCGGCCTGGCGCTGTAATACATAGAGAGCGCGGGCTGCATGCTGGTTGTGTATGGGTTCTGCCCTCTCAGGAAGAGCTGTGAGGCATAGTAGTTAAAGGCCAATTCATCAGAAGCACCAGTGCCGTAGCCTCTCCCTACCACTAAGAAATAAACAATGAACGCGATAAAGACTGCACCTGCAATAATAAGGGCGTAGGTGACTTTTCGATTTCTGCCTTCAGCAAACTTGCTTACGAAGTATATCCCTGACAAGGATATGGCTGCAGATAAACATGCGGTGATCAGCGTTGCAGCTCCATTGCGTTGATTCACGCTCGCGAGCGCTATCGGGTTTGTGTAAGCGAAAACATATTCGCAAATAATCAAAGCCGTAGACAGCGCCGCAACACCTATCAGAATCCTTTCTTTGCGCCATCCTTGCTCTTTAGTGGTGTATGGTGCCACAAACATTACTGCGGCCAAGCCTCCCAGAACTATCAAACCAAGCGAAGCTGCAAAAGAAAAATACTGCTTGCCGTTGAATAGTGAAGTTGAGAAGAAAAGTGAAAGTGTCGCCAATGATAGGAATATCGCAAGTTTTTTCATCATCGCACCATAGGTTAGTTCGCAGGGTGCGAAAAGTGGAAATTGTGTCCCAACGCCCTCCGCAACAAATGCTCAATAATGTACATGATCCTATGAATGGTCTATTCAGCCCCATATGTCTGCTTTGATTCCTGCGGCAGGCACGCCTACTGCGGCAAGAGCCTCTTTCATGGCCTTTGAAAAAGCCAGAGGTCCGCATATGTACGGCACCCTCTGCGCGTAGTCCGGCACCAGTCTCTTTATCATGCTGGCGTCTATGTGCCCGGTTTCGCCTGTCCAGCCGTCACCCGGCTGTGGCCTTGTCACTGTCGCGCTTAGCTTTAGCTTTATCTGGCTGGCGAGCTCTTCGAGCTCTGCCTTCCTTATTATCTCGTTTGGGTATCTGATGCTGTATATCATGCACACGTCAGTGTCCAACCCCATCAGCTTTATCTCCCTGAGCATCGACATGAACGGTGAAACACCAGTGCCTCCGGCGATGAAAAGCACCTTCTTGTCTGTATCTGGCGAGAACGCAAACTGGCCATAAGGGCCTGTGATGAAATATTCGTCCCCGACCTTCGCCGTGTCAAGGTGCGACGTGAATGGGCCGTGAACCATGCTGATCAGGAATTCAAGAAAGTCCTGCTGTGGTGCAGAAGCTATCGAATATGCGCGTGACAATGTGGTGCAGGCCACAGTATCACAATATTCGAGCATCACGAACATGCCTGGCCTGAAGTCCACCTTTGTCGAATCGCTGGATTTGAACCTGAACAGGCAGACGTCAGGCGTTTCACTGTTCCTGTAGCTTATGGTGTATTTCTTGTGCTGCAATTGCATAGGCTTCGGGTCCATGCACACATCCTGCGTATACTAACAACATCATGTTTCTATATCTTACTTCTTGTTGCCGTAGAAAAAGTGTATAGGCCTTCCGAGGGCTGCCTCCGCCGTTTCTTGCACTGCTTCGCTGTATGTGGGGTGCGGATGTATCGTGTCCGCTATGTCTTCCAGCGTCGCACCCATCTCTATCGCGAGTGCGGCCTCTGATATCATGGCGCTTGCGTCTTCGGATACAATCTCAATTCCCTTCACTATGCTGTTCTCGTCGTATGCTATCTTGGCGAAGCCCTTTGTAGTGTTCAGTGCGATCGCACGCCCTATCGCAGTCATCGGGAATTTAGTCACTTTTATCCTTTCAGTCTCTTCGACGCTACCTGCAATTGCCACTTCAGGATCGGAGAATATGACTGCAGGAACTACTGTGTTGTCGTAGGATGTGTTCGTTCCGGAAGCGACCTCTGCCGCCACTATTCCCTGGCGCATTGCCTTGTGCGCCAGCATAGGTTCTCCTATCACGTCACCTACAGCGAGAATGCTCGGATTTGATGTTCTCAACGAATCGTCGACCTTTACAAAGCCCTTCTCGTCGAGTTCGACCTTCGCGTTCTCGAGCTCAAGGCCTGCTGTGTATGGCGATAAGCCTATCGCAACAATGATCGTGGCTGCAGTGAGCCTGTCTCCATTGCTTAGCGTCACAGAGTTGCTGTCGTGTGCCACTGGAGTAACTCCTGTGTGCACCGTTATCCCTAGCTCCTGCATGCACTTCTTTATTACAGATACTGCATCGCTGTCGAACGTACGAAGCACATCGGACCTTGCTACTATGTGCACTTCGGATCCCAATTTCGAAAAGAGCATGCCGAGTTCCACTGCGACATAGCCCGCGCCGATTATCGCCAGCGATTTCGGTATGTAATCAAGCATGAGTGCCTGTTTGTAATCTAATATGCCGTTGCCGAACTCGAATCCCTTGAGCGGCGTAGGCTCGGAACCAGTTGCAATCACTGCCTTCTTGAATGTCAAGGTTACTCCGTTGGTGAGTTGGAGTGAATTTGGCGAAATGAATGTGGCCGTTGCATTGATTACGTCAATGCCGTTGGACTTGCAGAGATATGCGACGCCATCCTCAAGTTTCTTCGACACGCCCATGCGCCATTCGAGCATCTTCTTGGCATCGATAGTCGCAGATGCCTTTATTCCGAACTGTTGGGAATGCTGTGCTGTATAGAAAATGTCAGCTATTCGTATCAGCGTCTTGGATGGTATGCACGCATAGTTTGGGCAGTGCCCTCCTAACCTGTCCTTTTCGACAATGGCGACATCCATGCCAAGCTGCGCTGCGCGTATCGCCGCAAAATAGCCGCCGACACCTCCTCCTATGACTGCCAAATCAACTTGCTGAGGCAACGAACCCATGACCATGTAATCAACACACCTACTCTTCTAACTCTAAGAAGTCAACATCCTCTATGCGCTCTCTTATGTCGTTGCAGAAACGGACTGCTTCTGCTCCGTCCACGACCCTGTGGTCAAACACTAGAGAAACGGGGAACACCTTGCCGACAACAATCTTGCCGTCCTTTACCACCGGCATGTCCCTTATCAGGTGCGTGCCAAGTATCGCAACGTCAGGGTGGTTTATTATCGGAACCGAGAGGAAGCCTCCTCCGAGGCTGCCTATGTTCGTTATTGTGAATGTGTTGTCACGCATCTCCTCAAGAGTTATTGTCTGGTCGATCAGCTTCTGGTGGAACTGCTGTATCTCTTTTGCAATGCTTATGATGCTTTTCTTGTCAGCGTTCTTTATGACTACGACCTTGAGCCCGTCCGGCGCCTCTGCGGCCAACCCCATGTTGTAGTATTTCTTCCTTATTATCTCGAGTTTATCATGGTCGTAGCTCGCATTGAAATTCGGATTCAATTTAAGCGCTTCTACAGTGGCTTTTATTATGAAGGGCAGGAACGTCAGCTTCACTCCCAGATCTTTATGGATCCGTGCCTTCTCCTTTTGCACAACATTGAACAACGCCTGCGCATCAATAAGGTCCATGTGGACCGCTGCCGGTATCGCCAACGAAGCCTCCATGTTCTTTGCGATTGCTTTTCTGGTCTGCGTGAGCGGAATGCGCTCTATCTCTTCTTCGTGCTTTTCTTCGAGCAGCTCTGAGAACTTGGGCACTGCTTTCTGCTGCGTCCCTCCTACATACGCTCTCACGTCGTTTTCGAGTATTCGGCCTGCAGGTCCGGTGCCGTGCACCTGCGTCATGTCAACGCCGAGTTCATGCGCTAGCTTGCGCAGCGCAGGCGTTGCAAGTATATCTGCCTTTGCTGTTGCACGTGCTGCTGCAGGTTTTTCTGCAGCTGACGGTGCGCTTTTCTGAGCTGGCTGCGTCTGCTGCTTTGGAATGTTGGTGAGCTCCTGCGGTGTTCCTATGTACGCAAGCGTGTCGCCCACATGAAGCGTTGTGCCGTCCTTTGCGACTATCCTTAGCATTCCGTCTATTGGTGCAGGGACGTTTACGATCGCTTTGTCGGTCTCTACCTGCACTATGCTCTGGTCTTCTTTCACCTGGTCGCCGTCCTTGACGAGCCACTTCTGCAGGTGGCCTTCCGTTATGCCCTCTCCGACATCTACAAATCGTATCTCCTTCACACGCTCACTCCGCAAGCAGTTTGTCTATCGCCTTCGATATCTTGTCTTCGTTTGGTAAGTAGAACTGCTCATAACCAGGAAACGGATACGGTATGCTAGGTGCTGCTACGCGCATTATCGGCGCATCCAGTTCGAATATTGCCTCTTCAGCCACTCTTGCAGAGATCTCCGCCCCTACTCCGAAACTTCTCTGTGCTTCATGCACTATGAGCACCTTGCCTGTCTTCTTCGCACTCTTTATTATTGCGTCGTTGTCTATCGGGTTTATGGTGCGCAGGTCTATTATGTCCGCAGAGAGGTTCTTCTTCTCCGTCACGCTCTTCACAACGTTCACCATCGTGCCGTAGGTGATTATGCTCAGGTCATCACCGTCCCTGATCTTACTTGCCTTGCCTATCTCAACTTCGTAACTGTCTTCTGGGACCTCTTGCTTGAACAACCTGTAAAGCTTTGTTGGTTCGAGGAACATCACAGTGTCGTGCATGTGCGATGCGCGTATGAGTAGGCCCTTTGCATCGTAAGGCGTTGATGGCTCTACCACTATCAATCCACCAGGATGTGCATAGTATGTTTCCGGGCTCTCCGAATGGTGCTCCAGCGCCCTTACCCCTCCGCTTACCGGCATCCTGACTATCATCGGCACTGCGAAAACTGAGCGTGTCCTGCTCCTGTACCTCGCAGCGTGGCTTACGAGCTGATCGAAGCTCAAGTATGAGAATCCTGCAAACTGTATCTCTGGAATCGGAAGCATGCCCGCAAGCGCCATGCCTATCGAAACGCCTATTATGCCGGATTCGGCAAGCGGCGTGTCCATCAGCCTGCTAGGGCCGTATTTGTCAAACAAACCGTCAGTGACCCTGAAGACTCCGCCATCTTTTCCAATGTCCTCTCCAAGTATCACTGAATTTGGATTCTCGGCAAGTATGCTATCAAGCGCATTGTTTATTGCTGCTGCCATGTTCATTTGCATAATATCACACCTGCCAGAAGTTTTCCTTCACTGCCTCATCGTACTCGTCTTTCAGAGCCTGCGGCATGAAGCTGTAAACGTGCTCGAACATCTCTTTTGGATCCGGCTTGAACGCTTCTGCCTTTTCTACCGCTTCGTCTATCTTTTTCTTGAAGTCATCCTGCATGCTTGCCTCCAGGGTATCGTTCCAGAGCGCTTTGCCGGTAAGGTACTTCCTGACGCGAAGTATGGGATCTTTCTTTTCCCATGCCTTTGCCTCTTCGTCGCTCCTGTATTTCGTAGGATCGTCCGATGTCGTGTGCATGCCCATCCTGTATGTGACGCACTCTATGAGCGTAGGTCCGTTCTTCGAATCCGCTATCGCGTCGCTGACAGCTTTGTACACTGCAATGACGTCGTTCCCATCAACCTGCAGGCACTTTATTCCTGCGGCGATGCCCTTCTGCGCAAGCGTCTGGGCTGCGCTCTGCCTGCTTCTCGGCACAGATATTGCCCACTGGTTGTTTTCTATGATCGTGACTAGAGGTACCTTGAAGACTCCTGCAAAGTTCATCGCCTCGTAGAAGTCTCCTTCAGAAGTGCCGCCATCGCCGACATACGTTATTACTGCGACGTCTTTCTTCGCATATTTCTGCGCAAAAGCCATGCCTGCCGCATGAAGAAGCTGCGTAGAAACCGGCACTATGTACGGAAGCCCTTTCACGTTCTGCGGTATCACGCACCCGTTCTCGAATCCTCTCCAGTACAAGAAGAATATGTCAAGGGGCATGCCTCTTACTATGAAAGTGCCATGCTGCCTGAAATTAGGCACGAATATGTCATTCTGGCGCATCACCATTGCGCTGCCCACCTGCGTCGCCTCCTCTCCGAGCGACGGGGCATATGTCGCAAGCCTTCCCTGCCTTTGCAGGCTCACGCATTTCGCATCCACCGCTCTTGTGAATGAGAGGAACTTGTACATCTCTGCTATCTTGTTGTCGTCAAGGCCCTTGGGAAATAGTGCAGAGTCTACGTTGCTATTCTCGTCAAGCACCTGCAGATAGTCTATAGAACTATCAAAAATCCTCTTAAGCAAACAACCACTGCACCATATATCTGCAAAAATTTATAAAGTAATCATCGAGTTCGTGGCATGCGAAAACACGCGAACTCTGAAATGATCTCTCGATCGCTCTTTGCACACCGTTTGCTGTTTTACAAAATCGCAGATTATTTCAATCAAATTGCAATAAAACACAAGGTATTTATTCGTTAATGGAGTGATATGCGGCAGTGATTTCATGTCAAATGAGAGGTTCGATGATAGTCGCATATGCAGAATTCTTCGTAGCAAGCAGAGCACAGGGCAGGGCGATGAAATGCACGATGCACTGAAGGACGCAGCGCAGGGTACATCCGGCCATGCCGGGCATTTCGATCCATCCAAAAAATCAGGTCATTTCCAGGATACTTATAGTGCGGCGATGAACAGAATGGCGTCTCACAGTCATGCACGCGGCGCAAGCAACAAAGGCAGGACAAATACCTCTCCGATATGAGGTGTCTCCGGATAATAATTGCAAATGATGCTACAGACGGCTTTGTCGTCGGACGCCTGTACTGTGACGCTCCAAAACTGCGAACATGCAGAACGCCAAACGCTTATGCGCCATGTTATTTCGTCCTTCTGTCCGATGAGCCCTGTAGAAATCCTATTATCGACATAGAATTAATTTTCATATATCGGTAAATATTGTATACAATGTCGATCATTTTCAGCTCTCTTCTTCGTAAACGCAAAAGTCTGCTATGTAATTCACTCCCAAATTTCCTCTTTTCTACAAAATTCACTGTTTCTACCTTACTTCTTTGATGGTACTGTCGAATTGGAAAGTGCAGAAGTAACATTCTCCGGTACTTACCCTTCATATTTAACCCAGATTTTACTGGCCTCAGAGGTATTATTGATTTACCACCTATTACTTCACGTACAAATTCGTGGTTTGCCTCTGAATCATATCCTTTGTCTGCGGTTACGTTTCTTATCTCAACTAATTCGCTACTTGCCTCTACAAGCGGTTTAAAGTCGATAGTATCGTGTCTTGGCACTTGTCTGGTTACTGATGCAATTATTGCCTGATTATTTGTGTCTACTGCGATAGAATGTTTCATGAATTTCCTACGTTTACTTAATTCAACTCCAAATTCTGCCAGTCTTAACCTATAATAATAAGACATGTAGTTCTCACCGAATCCAGTTCCATCTACTCCGACATTCGCCGTTTTTGCCTCAAATAATTGATACGTCTTAGACAAAAGGAATTCCAACACATATGCAGGTATCCTGCTAAGAAATTTCTGCAATGTTGTAAAATGCGGTACTGATTTTTCAAATCGAAAATAAGTCCATAACTCCTTCAAGAGATCGGTTACATCACGATACGGTTTGTTCTCGTATTTCATCAACAATATTGCAACTGCATGTTGATATTGGGTATATGTTTTCTTTGAAAATTTTCCAGAATATGGCCTAAGCACCCGTTTCACTTCGCGAAACGCAATTTCTACAAATTTCTTATATCTAGAGTTCCAATTATCTACTATCATTTTGTCGCCAAAAACAGAATGATAGGAGGGGTTTATACCCCTTCCGAAATAGTGGAAGTGTCAGACATTTACGACGTCAGGAGGATTTCTACAGAACCTGTCCGATGTGCAAAATAACAAACTTTAACAAAGAAATTGCAATAATTGGCAATGCATATATATCTGGAAAAAGAATAATATGTAGCAGTGATCGAATGCAAAAAATGCACATGACCCAACATATGGCAATGCAAGGAGAGTATGAAGGCAATAGAAAAGCCAAAGCGCAGGACTTCGCTTACGACACCTTGGACGTTCAATTCAGCGGTAGTTCTAAACTTGCAGACAGAATTCAGAGACTAGGCGGAAACAAGTGATGTTCTGCAGACGGGATGGAGAAATCCACCCCATCTTTATTTTTTGATTAACGCTAACGCCCATTTTCACCAACCACCCACCCTGGCAGGCGCGAGCCCGCCAGGGCCTCATCCTGCTTAATAAGCAAAGAACAGTACAATAAAATGTACTGGCCGGTTTTGCGCAGTTGCAAATTTTTCTTTTCAGAAGACTCCCCTTTCGTTTTTGTCACTTAACTACGCAAGGCATATATATCGTCCACGCCCCAATATGTTTGATGTGCTATGAAAGCCACGAAAAGCAACGTACAGCAGGAAGAAAAACCCAATCATGATGAGGAAGCAAAACCTTCGCGAGATAAGGTGGCATCGATAGCACAGTATGGCAAGTCCATGGGGGGCATGCTGTCAGAAATCGAACACATCATGAAACCAAGTGCGTCCAATGATCTGCCCACGCTTCTCCAAGATCCTGAAGGCGTAACCCGCTTCTTCAAACACCAGGCACACGCCTGGGGTGAGCTGTTCTTCAAAGGACAAGACGCTGATGCTGTTAAGGAACGCGGTCGGGCATATGAGCACCTCCTCCTGGAGCTAATGAGTTGCAGGCCCCCTCTGGGTCTGGAAGATCTAAGAGAACATTTCGATGCCGCGCTCGAAGTTTTCACCTATGTCTTTTCAAAACCAGAAAATATTGAATGTGGCTCGCTTCGTGGTTGGGCAATGCGTGCAATAAGGGATGGCGTATCTATGCATAGTCCAGAGCAGACGCTCTTGCTTTTGGACCTTTACAAGAAGGTGCCACAACTCGATGCTGACATACAAAAACTATTCATCGAATCCATCGACTATTATGCCTCCAACCATTTATTGGCCAAGGGAAGTGCGGACAGTTTTATAAACAAGCTGCTCCCTGCCCTCGTGAATAATGATCCGCAAGTGGACATATTGCGTGCGGTGGACAAAAACATATTTGCAATGGGGCACGGTGAATTTGGTCTTGGAGATCTGGTGATCCGTTGCTACGCCCTCGATGTAACGCCTTTGCACATAAACGAGCTTCTGATGGACATGAGACAGGTTCCGGGCACCACACTGGCAAAGTTGGATCAAAACAGGACCGATGCCATCGACCTCAACTGGTCAAGCTTTAGAGAGATAGCCCATGACCAAAGGCCTTATGTGCACGAACTCGTCAAGACACTCATTGGTTATTATACTACTGGCAGAGGGGCAGATCTAGATGACGTCATAAACAGGGCAATAGCCTATGACGGCGAATCCTATTCTGCACATCTCCAGGGAATATGCCGAGAGGTCGGTTTATACCCTTCTGACGAAGATGCTCTCCCTGAAGAGGTTCGTATGCATGTCAAAAGTAATCCGAAGCCCAATAAGGTTTTCTACGACGAAATTCCCCCTGGGAACAATAAGCAAGAAACGCGCATCGAAATTTTAAAGCGCATACTCAAGAACACAGAGCCTGTGGTCGAGAAACCTCCAGTCACTTCTGACCAAGAACTTAATGGCATGATAAATGCTCTGGACGCCCACTTCGAAAACCATAATCTAGAACGCACATTAGTTTATGTTAATGGCAAATTGAAAGAAATGATGGAACACGGAGCGGTCGGTATCGAACCCAATTTGTTATTCACAATAGCGTGGCTTGATGGGCAAGGTGCTAAAAAATTCCAGACCCTTCCACACGCAAATCAACTATATTCCTACAAGCTCTCGTGGTTTGCAGCACTCTTAGAATTCCATGAGCTCACTTTCTCGCCATCAATTTTCGATCAAGAAGAGTTCCAGGCGTTCCTTACGAAGATGCGGGGCACAGTTGGCCCAGAATACGCATATAAGCTGCTCTTTGACCGAATAATGTATGAGCAGGCCGCTCTTGCCGAAACGTACAAATCGCAACACGCTTTCGATACGGACATAATCTGGTCTGGAAACCTCACCAATTCATTCTTGAGGCTCATGGACATCGCGATCCCTGCCCACATCCCATCAAAACAAGAATTAAAGGCGCAGAAGGAAGCGTCCGGAGACTATGTCGAAGACTAAGTAATGGGGTTGCTTAAAACCAATGCGTTTTATTGCTATTCCTGTTTCTGCTCGGTCCGGAACCGAGGTTCTACAAGCTTCCAGTTTACTGGTTGCTAGAGGATCATTCTGCTCTAAGTGTTCTGCCGATGCCTAAACCCCGTCCTTAAAGACTTCTCTAAAATCATTCCTCCGATCTTCTACATATCTCTCAAACTGTTTCTGGATCGTCTTCTCCCACCGATTCACATCCTCTATACTCAGCTCTCTGCCGTGTTGCGTATCTTCTAGGTTTAGCTTTCTAGCCAGAGATTCGGATATCGGGACTAAACGACCAGTTTCAGAATCTACAATAATCCTTCTTTCATATCCAGGTTCGAAATATCCTCCTAGACTATGAATATCATAAGCATCGAGCTTCATGTCCGGCGCATCCACCAATATGCTTATCGTTCTTCGTTTAATCTCTTCTCTGGCTTCAGACGGCAATTCATCAAACCGTCTTTTCAGATCTATCAATTTTTTCTTGTAACCGCGTCCAACAAGCTCTGAAAATTGGCCTGTGCCATTTTCGCTCTTACTAGAACCAACATCTTCGTCGTTAATTAAGCCGTTTCTGATGCTGCGAATCCTGCCAAAAAGCTCGTCGAACTCTAACATCTCTCCGATCTTGGGCATCTGCCTTGTCTTCTGGTATAGCAGCAGACTGTTTCCTCCTCCCATCCACTTAAAGGAATTGTGGCTAGATTTGAGCGGTATTTCTTTCAATCCTAGACTATTCGGTGTTAGGCTGCTATCCTCACCCAAGTGCAATGGGCTCGATGAAGCATCCGATATAAAGAAGCCTCCAATCTTGAGCGCCTCTATGGCTTTTTCAGTCGGGACGTATCCCTTGTACACAGAAAACTTCAGAAAAACAACATCGATATCCTGCATATCTGCTTGAAGTTGGCCGATCGTCTCATTCGTTATGTTTAGCTTGTGGAAGATAAGCTTCCTGTCTTCCTTGTTCCACTTGAAGTTTATCTCGGTTCTATCTTCTCCCAAGCCTAATTCCCTACGGTATCTTCCGCCGACCTGTTTTACATTGTCACTTATCTGCCTTACACAATCCACTTCGTCAATGTAACTCATGTCCGTGGCTCCTGTTGCTGCGAGGGGATATGCTACATCAGAGCCGGATGCGAGATAAATAAGCTTGATGGGCCCGTCATTGGGATTCACTATTCTCTTCACGTCAATAAGCGTTGCCCAATTACCATCAGTGCGGTCTACCATATTTTTGATCTTAGTCTGATTGTCCAACGCAAGCTTTGTTTTCAAGCAATCACTTACAGGAAATGTCTTTCTTAGAATATAAATAGTGTGCGCCAACAGGCTCTTCGCATGCCTTATTAATTATCTTTCGCAAAAATAAGCATGCACAATGCTACGGTGCTGCCGCTGCACTATGGCAAGGCTCCTCGTTGGCTGTACAGCAGGATGGTGAAGCTCGGCAGGGCGATATCTCTTGTCATAATTGACCAGTTCGGCACCGACGAGCTTCTCACACGGCTGAGCGACACCAACTGGTTCCAGGCACTGGCTTGCGCCATAGGCTACGACTGGCACAGCAGCGGGACCACCACTGTGACTCTGGCTGCGCTCAAGGAAGCTCTCAACGACAGCGGCACGATCTATATAGCTGGAGGCAAGGGAAAGCAGGGCCTGAAGACCCCTGAAGAGATAGTTGCGGGCACCGACGTCCTTTCAATACCTGGCGAGTCCCACGCCTTTGGGGAATGCAGCAAAATCGCAGCAAAGGTGGACTCGTGCATGGTCTACGACAGCATAGGGATATACCAGCACTCTTTCCTGTTCACAAGAAGCAAAAGATGGGCCGTGATACAGCAGGCGATGGACACGAAGCGCAGGGAAGCGATACGGTTCCAGTGGCTGAGCGACCTCATAAACCAGAAAGACATCGCCAATGAGCCGCACACGGGCATCCAGACGCAGCTTCATACCAAGAGTGCGGACCTGACGTACAGCAGCAACGAATGGGCAAGACGCGCTCTCCCCGACGCGCTGCAGGAGTGTGACCACGTGCTAAAGAACTCTTATCCGGACAGGCACGAAATACTCAAGAATGTGGACATAGGCGATGCCGCAAGAAAAGCAATAAGGAATGCGGCGGAGCTGGATCCTAAGGACTACCGTGAGCTGCTGCTCACCAAGGGCGTTGGCCGCAGCACAATACGTTCTCTTGCGTTCGTCTCCTCGCTAATATTTGACAAAGAGCTGGCGTACAGGGATCCTGTCATGTTCTCGTACAATCTGGGAGGTAAGGATGGCATACCCTTCAAGGTGAATAGGAACACGTACGACAGCGTGATCGCAAGCATGGACAACATAATGGATGCGGCTAACATCGAGAAGGAAGAGAAGATCAAGGCGATGAAGCGTCTGAGTCACGCAATCTGCGACGTTGCGCGCTCATGACTCGCACGTGGCTATTATCTCTTCGAGTATTTTCTCTGTATCATGAGAATTGCTGACCTGTATGCATTCGACTCCAGTCTTCCTGACGGGATAATCGTTGCCGCCTTCGAACAGTGCGTCGCCTATGAACACCATCTCATCAACGCCATAGCCGAGTATCTCTTTTATCTTCATTATCCCGTATGACTTGTCTATGCCCTTCCTTGTGACGTCTATAGAGGTCATCCCGCCAATCGATATCTGGAATTCTGGTATGTGCTTCTCAAGATGCTTCTTGATCTCAAGACGCTTCTTTGCATCAGGGTCCCACACCTTCTTGACATCTATCGGCGCCTGCTGTCCGAACGCGGAGAATGTGACCTGCGTACTCCTGTCTTCCACGATCTCCCCGAAGACTTTTTCAGGCCTCTTGAATCCCACTTCATCAAGCGCGACATCAAACGCATGCATTATCTTCGTTATCTCTTCGGCACCTAGATTCTCTAGGTATACTTGCTTCCACTGGTTGCCTACAAACCTGTAGAATGCCGTGGCGTTTGTGGGGAACATATAAAGGCGCGAGAATGCCGCGCTTTTGGCTGGCAGCCCCGCCACGAACTGGCTTTGGAACTGCGAATACCTGCCGCCGCCTATTACCGCGAGGTCCTTACAGCTTAACAGTTTTGTTATGAGCTTTACCATGCTGGGCTCTACCATGGCCTTGCTCGGCGTGAGCGTCCCATCCATGTCAGCAACAACTATCTTCTTTTTTGCATAGTCCATCGAAAACCCTCTCAAAATGTCGCAGGTGCCCTTTTTATACACGTGCAAACTCTAAATGCCTTTCAGTATCAACAAATAGGTTATTAAACCATGAATTAAAAGAGTATTGGAAGGCGGATCTCAAGCATAGATGTGGTACAATTGGTAGAACAGAGGAGCATAATAGAACGTCTTGTGTTTAGGCTTGTCAAGAAGCACATTGCCGGGCCAACAAGTGCTTCTGCGCTTGAAGCTGTCAGGGAGATGAACGCCAAAGGTCTGCACACCACCCTGACGCTGCTGAACGATAGCGTTTCGAACATCGCCAAAGCCAGGTACAACACAAACGCATATCTGCAGCTCATACGGCAGGTCTCGCGGCTTAATCTCGACTCTGCCGTGTCTATACGGCCTGTGCAGATCGGCTATAGCGTTGACAAGTCTCTCATGTACAGGAACCTCGAAGAAATAGCGGGCGCAGCGCAAGAAAACAAGATAAGCCTCTGGATCGAACATGATAGCGCATCAAGCATGCAGGACCAGATAGCCCTGTACCGTAAACTGCGGAGTCAGTACGGCAACGTCGGAGTCGAGATACAGCCTGTGCATGATGGCGCAGAAATAACGCTCGATGGCGGAATAGAGCCAAAAGACCGTGTCAAGGTGCGGTGCCGTCCCGATGGTGATGGGAAGCTCAAGCAGAAGGGCGCTGCAGGAATGTATGCTGACTACATAGACTTGCTGCTTTCAGATCGCGCAGAGGTCTCCGTGTGGGAGCGCGACTTCGACATGATACGAAAACTTACTTCGTCAAACCCGAACTACAAGAAGAATGTCGCATTCGAGATCCCATTCGGGTACAGCGCACGCAAACTAAAACAGCTGCAGCAGTACAAGCTCGATCTTAGTGTCTATGTGCCGTTTGGTCGGGATTGGGTGCCATACCTGATCGGCAGATTCGCCGAAGGCAGGATAGGGCATATAGCCGTGGCATTACTCGACGGAAAGGATGATGAGCATGGCCGCAAAAACTAACATATCCCTGGTGACCGGCGCCACGTCAATGCTCGGCAGGAAAGTAGCTGAGCGGCTCGTGGAAGATGGCCACACCGTCAGGGTGATACTGAAGAACGATCCCAACGCGAGCGACGAATGGCGCATGCTGCCTGCGGGCGTTGTGCCTTACGTTTCAAACATAGCGCTGAGCGATCACAAGAATCAGGACGCGCTATCGCAGGCGTGCGCGGGCGTGACCAACATATTCCACATAGCTGGCGCATCGTACAATTCCAAGAACACGTACGACCAGCTCATCGACATAAACGTCATCGGCACCGAGAACGTGATAAAGGCGTGGCTCGATGCAAATCCTGCAACTGCAAAGGGCCGTATGATATTTTCGAGCACAGTCTCAGTTTACGGCCATAGCAGGCCCGGAGAGCTTCTCAACGAGCGTTCAGAGGTCAAGGCGGAGGGGCCTTACGCCATGAGCAAGTATATGGCCACTCATGTAATAGAGTCGTGGTGCTCAGCCAATCCACGGCTCAGTTACACTGTAGCCAGGCTGGGGGCTTTCTACGGCGAAGGCTACGAATCGCGCTTCTTCAGGATTTTCAAGCTTGTGAGCGAAAACAAGATGTACTATTTCAGGAAAGGTTCCAACCATCTTGCGCTCATTCACATCGACGATGCAGTCGATGCCATGATTAAGATATACGATAACGCCGACAAGAGCGCGAACAAGGTGTACAACCTCACTGACGGCATTGCGCACACGCAGAAGGAGCTCCTGGACCTTGTGGCTAAGTTGATGAACGCAAACCAGATAAAAAGCGCTTCTTATCCTTTCCTGGCAAGGATCCTGGCTCGCAGGGGCGACATAAGGTTCGACGAACACGACTTCCTCAACAGCGATCGTATGGTTAACATAGACCTGGCAAGGAAGGAACTTGGATTCAAGCCCTCTAGAAATCTGGAAAAGGAGAGCAAGGTGCTTGCAGAGCAATACCTGTCCCTGCACGTGAAAACCGCAGAGAACAGGGAATAGGCGATACGCATGAAACAAGGAAAAATAGAACGATACATATATGAAAAACTGGAAAGCAGCGGCGCGCTGCTGTTCTGCCTGATAGATCCTATCGACTACAAGAGCGAGGATGTCGCGATAGAGGCCTCCAAGCAGCTTGCCAACGGGGGTGCCGATGTGATGCTGATCGGCGGCAGCACGGAAGTGCAGGGCGAGATCCTCGACAACATTGTTAACGGCATAAAAGAGTCGGTCGACGTGCCGGTCATACTCTTCCCGTCGAACATATCCTCGGTTACGAAGTATGCCGATGCGATATACTTCATGTCCCTGCTCAATGCAAGGAATCCCTATTGGATAACCCAGGCGCAGATGCTTTCTGCGCCTACTGTCAAGAAGTTCGGGCTCGAGCCTATACCGTTAGGCTACATTGTCGTATACCCTGGCGGCACGGTTGGCTGGGTGAGCGACGCGAACTTCATCCCTAGGGAGAAGCCAAAGCTTGCGGCATCGCTTGCAATGGCCGGCGAGTTCCTGGGCAACAGGTTCATACTCACCGACACAGGCTCAAATCCACGCCTTCAGAACTCAGGGCACGTGCCCGAAGAGATGATACGCGCAGTGAAGAGCGCAATCACAGTGCCATACATTGTAGGTGGTGGGATCTCCAATGCGGATGAGCTCAAGAGCGTCTACGCTAGTGGCGCTGACATCGTGCAGATAGGCACCGCATTCGACCAGAACCCTGACAAGACCTACCAGATGGTAAAGTCTTTCGCGAAGGTCACAAAAGAGGAGGGCCTGAAGAAGCTAAGGGCTTAGCATGCGTGCTCTGTACTCTATTGAGTTTCCTGTGCTGATAAAGGAGCTCAAGTTCCTTGAAGGCTTTCGCGTCAGCCGGTTCTACGACACCGGGAACGGACGCTTCTTTTTCAGGCTTCGTAAAGGCGACGAAAAGGCAAACATGCAGTGCATCCTTCCGTACACGCTGAACGTCACAGAATATGTGCCGCAGAGCCCGGAACCGACCGGCTTTGCAGCGGCTGCAAGGAAGCGCATTGAAGACTCGGTCATAGAAAGCGTCGAGCAGCTGAACTGCGACAGGATAGTGCTCATAAAGCTCAGGAATGGCGACGCGAAGAGCGAAGCGATAATAGAGCTCTTTGGCAGGGGCAACTTCATACTTGCTGACGGAAATATGCGGATAACGCTTGCGTACATATCCCACGACTTCAAGGACCGGTCAGTGAGGGTCGGTGCCACATACAAACCGCCTTCAGGTGCTGGCATCGACGCGTTCGGGATAGCTCGAGTCAATACTGCGATCAAGAACGTGCAGAACGGATACATGCGCGATTCGGACGTGCTGTCCGCATTGGCCAGCGCAGTTGGTATCGGCAGGCTCTATGTCGAAGAGGCACTGGCGAGGGCGGAAGTGGATCCTGCTTCAAAAGTCAAGGATGTGGACGCACGCGCTTTCAATAGGCTTGAAGTGCAAGTGAACGGCGTGATTAACGAATGCATAAACTCCCGAATGCTGACGCTTTACTCGAAAGACGGTGCACTGGTTGATTTTTCTCTGTGCGGCATTAAGAAATATGATGCGCTGCCTGTTCAGAATGCGCAATCGTTCCAAAATCTACTAGATACATTCTACAACCAGCAGGTTGTGCAAGAGGTTAAGGAGAGCCGTGAGTCTCTCGAGCTCGAGAAGAGCATCGAGAAGCAGCGCTCTCACCTTGTGCAGATAGAAACTGAAAGCAAAGAACTTTCCGCTTGTGCGCGTCTTATATTGGGCGATATGCACCGAATAAATGCGATCATAGACTTCCTAAAACAGAACAGGCATGCAACAAAAGAGGATGTGCAAGCCGTTGCGCAAGGAATAAGGATATTGGCTGTGGATCTCAAGGACAAGAGCGTGCGCATAGAGATATGACGAGTGTGTTCATGGTTAGAGTGATTTTCCTAGGGACTTCGGGTTCCACGCCTACAAAGGCCAGGGCGCTTCCAGCTCTTGCGATAGAGTATAATGGAAAGCTTATTCTGTTCGATTGCGGCGAGGGCACACAGCGCCAGATGATGCGTTGCGGCCTCAACGCCTCCAGAGTCTGCGCGATATTCCTTTCGCACATACACGGCGACCACACGATAGGCGTAGCAGGCCTCATAAGGACCCTTGCCCTCAACAGGCGCGAAGCTCCTTTGGACATCTACGTGCCTGCCGGCTATGAAAAAGCCATAGGTTCACTCATAACTTTCGACGGAGCAGAACTTGGATTCAAGATAAATGTCAAAGCCATACGGAAGGGTGCCATTTACCGCGGCAACGGCTTCGACGTGAGCGCGTTCAAGCTAAGGCATACGGTGAGCACGTACGGTTTCGTGTTCAAAGAAGCGGACAAGCTGCGTTTCATAAAGGAGAAGATACAGGGCACAGGCCTGAAAGGCACGATGTTCTCCGAACTGTTGAGCAAAGGCCGTCTGAGGGTTAACGGCACTCTCATAAAGCTCAAGGACGTCACTGTGCTGCGGCACGGCATAAAGATAGTCTATGCAACTGACACGCGGCCCTCGGCCGAAGCGAAGGAAGCCGCAAAGGGCGCCGACCTTCTCGTCCACGAGGCGACATACGCGAGCGCAGAGAAAAAGCTTGCGTTAGAGCGACAGCATTCCACGTCGCAAGAGAGCGCGCAGCTTGCAAAGGGTGCAAAGTCGAAGAGGCTCGTGCTGGTGCACACAAGCGCAAGGTATAAGAGCTTAAAAACGCTTTTGAGTGAAGCAAGAGCGGTGTTTCCGAACACCGAGATAGCAAAGGACGGCATGTCCATAGAATTATAGGGGCTCGTAGTCGAATGGCAAGACGCTACCTTGACAAGGTAGAGATTCCGGGTTCGATTCCCAGCGGGCCCATTTCCTTCATAACGTCACAGGGCGTAAGCCCCCCAACCGTCTTACCTGTAAGACTTAAATATCTCCTAAATCGCATACGATTCAATAAGCAAGGATAATGCTGTGATACTATGCATGATAACCAAAAACAGAAGTGCCAAAACCATCTTGAGAGCGGCGTAAATGCAACAGAATCTCGGCATTCAAGAGCAAGTGACAAGCCACCATTGGTGAATCCTGAAGAATTCCTGACAGGGCCTTTAAGGTTCAAAGTAGGCGTATTTCCGCAGGAGCTTGATATATTCGGGAGATTGGAGAAAGCGCCAGACGCCCCGCTGCTGCGCTGGCTGACAACCCTGGAAAACATTACCGGCTTGTTTTTGTGGGGATCCGATTGGTATGTTGTACGGGGAAGCTGGTACATACCGAGCGCGAATATGCCGGATAGGTCCAAAGTGCTTTTGCATTCACATCCATCTTTCGGTCCAGATGCCCAAGACGTATGGCTGTCAGTCCCGGATTCTCACGATTTCTACAACAGTTCGCCAACATCCAAGAATCTGATTGTGACTCCTGCAGGAATCACAGAGTGCTGGCCTGTGGAAGATCCCGAAGGTAAGCGAGACCTTGAGACTGAAGTGAAATACGCATTCTCTCCTAGATTTGTCACGAGGGACAGCATTCCAGAATATCTAAAGTTTCTAGAAGAGATACATGCAAGATACGAAATTCATCCATGGGACGAGGGCACCAAGCAAGAAGTTCTGCAGTTTCTTAATGGAATTGGAAGCGGGTATGCGATTCAGGTCGGAGAGCTGGCCACTGAGCAAAAATTGATGGAATTGTTAAGGCCTTCGGATCAACCCACTGCTATGCCTGCACACCATTATCTGCGAAATGTTCCTAGAGACTAGATGCGTGCGATTCCTCTTGCGGTTTATGCGCGGAACGAAGCATCAAATACTTGACGTCTGATATTTCAAGTGTTTTATCGGTGTATGTTTTTATGAAAGAAGAGCTTGTCGATGTCCTAAACGATAAGGGCAAGAAGACAGGTGTGCGCAAGACTAGGGAATCTGCGCACGTCAGGGGTCTGTGGCACCGGGCGGCGCAGGTATGGGTCTACAATTCCAAAGGTGAACTGCTGCTTCAAAAGCGCTCCATGCGAGCCAAGACGAAGCCAGGCATGTGGGACATTTCAGCGGCGGGTCACGTGTCTGCCGGCGAGACCCCGAAGCAGTCTGCACTGAGAGAACTTTATGAGGAGATAGGCATCAAGGCAAACCCTGGAGAGCTCAAGCGTGTTCTGGTGGAGAAATATACTGGCAGCCCAAAACGCGGCTACATTGACAAGGAATTCGACTATGTTTATATATTCAAACACGAGTTCTTGCCACAAAATCTCCAAAAAGAGGAGGTTGCTGCCGTTAGGTTCGTATCCCCATCTCAACTGGAAAAAGAGCTAAAGGACCCCAGAGCTGCAAAAGGCATGGTGCCTCACGACTATCTGCCTGAATTGATAAAGATGATAAGGAAAGAGCTTTCTGATTAAGGGACAAGCCTGCTATTTCTGGAATCCGTGCGTCAGAAAATACGAGAATCTATTATCTTTTTAAGTCTTTTTGCAAAGCCGCAAAGCCATATATATCTGGTCGAATGCTATATCCTGATAGATATGCCTAATAAAACCAAGCATACTGCCGAAAAGCTCGAAAAAACAGATTTCGTCCACATCATGCCAGAGGACATTGCAGCATGCGTGCCAAGGTTGCCTACTCCGGAAGCGGTAAGCGGCCTCATTCAGAATGACCTTCGATACAAACCGCACATGGACGTATACCTATCGTTAAGCCCCATAAGCAAAGCGCAATGGTTGACACTGCATAAAAATATTCTGCTGTGTGTCGACCTGAATCTTGTATTGAATTGTTGCTCGACAATCGTTGAGGATCTAAGGAATCTTCCTGCCACTCTAAAGAATTGCAACGGTGTCTCAGTCAGGCTGACTGACGGCGAGTATCAAGATTGGAGAGAACGCAGCGAGTTTCTTGCTGGAGGCCGAAAATAATCGAAGTAGGGCAAAGCGAAAGATTTTCAAATCTTTCCGCAAAGCCATATATATCTGGTCGAATGCTATATCCTGATAGACATGCCGAACAAAAACGCACCTGATAACCATAAAGCGCTGGTCGATCCGGCCATTCTTGAACAGCAAAGACAGGCGCAAAAACAGGCGGAAGATGCGGCGTATAAACAAAGAGTAGACGCACAACTTGATAGGTGGACACAAGAGCTGTTGAACCACTTGGCAGACATATCAGGTGTCCATACGTCGCTAGAAGAAGTAAAACAGCGTATGGCTGCATCTAAAGAAAAAGCAGATGAAGATCGGTCTTAAACCGCCAAAGGCCGGATCTAGTGGCGTCCAGGATCGTACGCCCCACGTCCTCTAGAACGTATGCGCTAAGTTTACGGCACTTTTTTGGTATTAGGGGTGGCCTGGTCTCCGGTACCTGCGCGCCTTTGTTCTTGCTCAATGCGCAGCATTCTTCAGATATGCGATTGTCTTCTTCAGCCCGGTTTCGAGATCAGTCTTTGGTTCCCATCCTAGCACTTTCTTCGCTTTTGCGTTGTCCCCTTTCAGCACATATGCATCAAGGGGCCTTCTTTGTGTCGAGTTCCACGAAATGCTGCCTTTGAAGCCTGTTAGCTTGGCTATCAGCTCTGCAGTCTCCTTTGTCGTGTATGCCTTGCCGGTGCAGAGCTGCACGGTTTCGGATATTGCGGCATCGTTACCTAGGGCCTTCAAATAACCGTCGATGTGGTCGTCCACATAGAGCCAGTCCCGTACGGCGTTCGGATCGCCAAGATGCACCTCCTTGCCTTTCAGCATCTGAGCTATGGTGCTCTCTATGAAGAAGTGGGTGTTGTTCTTCCTGCCGTATGTGTTGAAAGGCCTGAGTATCGTGAATGGGAAGTGGTATGCCTTGAACATGTACTTGAGATAGAAGTCGCTCGCGACCTTTGCCACCGCATACGGGCTGTTTGGGTTCAGCTCTGTCTCTTCTGTTATGGTGTCTTTTTTGTCTCTCAGCGTAACGCCGTACTCTTCGCTAGTGCCTGCAAACAGGAACTGCCTGAAGTGGTTCACATGGCGATGGCACGCTTCTGCAAGATTGATGGTGCCAAGATAGTCCGTTTCGCTGACCTCAATGTAGTGGTCGTATGAGAAGGACACGGCGCTTATGGCGGCAAGGTGTATCACATAGTCCGGTTGCGACTCCCTGATCACGTTCTTGACGGCAGGATAATCCGTCAGGCTTGCATAGTGCATGACGCACCCTGTGCTGTTGCTGCCGTATCTTCCAGTGACATAGCGTTCCAGTATCTCAACATCATAGCCCTTCTCCTGCAATCTGGGTACCAGCTCAGCACCGATAAACCCAGTTCCTCCCGTGACAAGAACTTTCTCCATTGTTTCACCTTATTCTATTGAAAAGCGCAGAATAAAAACTGTTTACATTAGAGATGTAGAACTGGCGCAGGCCGTTCTTGTTTTTGATGTATCCTGTTACGTCCTTGCTGTTGAGGATCTCCGCTGCGGCATCCCCAAGTTCAATCTCGCTCGCTATCACACACATGTTTCTTACCTCTGAAGGTATCGGAGAGTATGCTGGGATCAATACGGGGGTGCCAAGCGCAATGCTTTCGAGCACTATGAGGCTTAGCCCTTCACGCTCGGACATCTGCAAAAGAAGCCCGGCTTTCTTGACGGTTTCGAAAAGCACTCTCCGCTGTTCGTTGCTATATGAATGCCTTAGTTCGACCGTACTATCTAGGCCTAACTTGCTTATCAATCTTTCGATGTTCTCCCTTTCCGGTCCGTCCCCTATTATCAGGCCGTGCAGGCCTTTGACCCTGCCTTTTAGTTGCTTCACTATCCCGAGCCATTTGTCGAGCCGTTTCTCCTTTATCAGCCTGCCCCAGAATATCACGGTCTTTGTTTTGCTCTGCGGTCCTATCCTGGATATGAAGCGGTCATCGATTGTAGGTGCCAGTATGTTGATGCGCTCGCTGTCGACACCTAGCTTGGAAAGGTTGCTCTTCGTGGTGCTTGATATGGTTATGTACGCGTCAGCTACCTTGAGGAAAGTGTCTGCGTAGGCGTTGGCCATGAGCCCTGGCAGTTTTCCCAGGTATTGCGTCCAGTAGTCCGTATCCCAAACCTCATACACATTCACGATGAGCTTGCACCGGTGCAGAATGCAATAGAGTTTCAATATCGGGAGGTGCAGTATTGGGAACTCGTTTGCTATGAGCACGTCAAAGTCGTACTTGAAGAGCCTGAACATGCTTAGCGAAAAGACGATGGCTTCCCTTATCGACCTGCGGCCGTGCCTGTAGAATATCTTCTGCGTCACTCTGTGGTGCGTGTGGTAAGTTATCCCTTCTTTCTTGAATGTCCTTTTCATTCCTGGCCATTGCATTGAGAAGAAATGCACATCGTGCATCTTAGCGAGCTCGCTTGCCTCTGTGTGCTCGAGCACTTCGAGCCCGCCAAAATGCCAGGGATACACTGCGTCTGAGACGAATGCTATGCGCACATTAACACTGATAGCATAACGAAAGGAAACTATAAAAATACGCACAGGCAAGCATCTTCGACTTCCGTGGCCTTCGACGAATCAATTGCAGATTATGCGCTTTCTGTGGCTGAGAAGTCAGGCGCAGAGTATTCTGAAGTGTATCTCGAAAATTCTGTAGGGTCTGGCTATGCGATAGAGCAGGGCATTTTCAACGGCGCCTTATATTCCGACAGCACAGGGTTAAGGGTGCGGGTCATCAAGGACAGGCGCATGTTCTCGTTTTCCACAAACAAACTGGACAAAAAAAGCGTAGCTGATGCGATAATGGGATTCCACGGATTCAAAGGCGTCGACACAGTGCTTTCGAAAGAGAAACTGTCCGATGCAAATTATGAGGTGACAGGGCGCAAGAAGATAGAGGATGCAAGCATGCTTGAGGATCTCTCGGACATGGACAAGTCTCTTGCAGGAATAAAGTATCTGAAGTTCAGGAGCCTCTTCGGCACTGTCGGAAGGGTCTTGACCTATTTTTCTAACTCAGAAGGCAGCACTGTACGAAGCCGCGTACCGTACACAGATGCCTTAATGAGCATCATAGTCGGAAGCGGAAAGGAGACAAGGCAGAGCGTGCTGCAGTTCGGGAATACTGGCGGTTATGAGCTCTTCGATGCACAAGCAATAAACGAAACGCTTGCCGAAAAGGCTGCAAGCATGCGCAACGTGCTCGAAAAAGGCAAGGTCCTCAGCAAAGACGCATTGCGTAGAATAAAGAGTCTTGTGATTGCACCGGAGATAACCGGCATAGCCGTTCACGAGAGCGTCGGCCATCCGTGCGAAGCTGACCGGGTGTTCGGCAGGGAATCTGCACAAGGGGGTTCCAGCTACCTTACAAAAGACATGCTAGGGATGGAAATAGGCAGCAGCAAGGTCAACATAGTAGATGACCCTACAATCGCGCATTCTAATGGATTCTTCCTTTATGACAATGAGGGCATAAGGGCGAGGCCGAAGGTGCTCGTAAAGAACGGGATCCAGAACGAGCTGCTTGCGAACAGGTCCTATGCGCAGGTGCTTGGCCTTCAGAGCAACGGTTCTGCAAGGAGCGATTCCTACTTCAATGAACCTCTGGTGCGCATGTCAAACACATACCTGCAGGCAGGCGATTCCGATTTCGATGAACTGCTCGCAGAGGCAGGCAACGGCATCTATATAAAGAGTTTCACGGAGTGGAATATTGACGACACAAGAAGCTTCTCCAGATATCAGGGCAATGAGGCATACTTGGTAAAGGACGGCAGCATATGCCTGCCAGTTAAGAATTTCGTCCTTGAAAAGAACACGCTCGAATTCTGGCATGCGGTGCGGCTTGTCGGAAAAGAGCGTGAACTTTATGTCGGCTCGTGTGGGAAGGGCGAACCGGAGCAGGGCGTCCCTGTGACGATGGGTGGCGCATCGGCGCTATTGGACTTCAGGTGATTGAATTCAGGAAGATGCAACAAGCATAGTACGTTCGTGCAAGAATGCAGGGTTCGACGACGCTGTGGCGGGAGTGAACACGCGCAGAGCCATGTACTTGAAAATAACCAACTCGCGCATCGATTCGATTGTCGAAAAGCAGGACAGGTCCGGTACGCTCTTCGTTTCAAAGGACAGAAAAGTGTTCTTCACCGCACTCAAGACTCTCGATTCGGATGGCGTGGCTGTTTCAATAAAAAAAGCACAGCAGACGATGCCGAAACTGCCGCCAAAGAACGATTATTATGGTATCGAAGACCGCTTCAAGCGCGGAAGCTCACAGCCGTATGACCGCAAACTCGGCCAAATCACCTGCGACACGCTTTCCGATCTTGCGTACGAAGCGATAAACGGTGCGCTTTCCAATGGAGCAACTAACGTTGCAGGCACCATCGTTGCGGACTTTTCAAACTACGAACTCTCCACAAGCAACGGGTTCTCGTCAAGCGCAAAGAGTTCATCTATATCGACCTCTCTCAGACTGTTCAAGGGTGGTGTATCTTTCCAGGACGCCCACACATCGAGAGCGCTCAAGAACATGCGCTTTGGCGCCATAGCAAAAGGCGCAGCCGAAATGCTGGCCCTAACCGACAAGACTGGCAGAATACGCGAAGGCAAATATGACCTCATATACTTGCCATCGCCTGCAGGTGCCCTGATGTTCCATGTCACAAGCGCGGCCTGCATGGACGAAGTTGAAACCGGTAGCATGCTTGCGGGCAAGCTCGGGAAGGTTGTCGCGAATAAGGATCTATCCCTCTACGACGACGGCACGATACGGACCGGTGTCGACTCCGCGCCCTTTGATGAAGAGGGGACAAAGACGCAGCGCACGCCTGTCATAGAGGACGGCGTTCTCAAGAACTATCTGCATAACTTCTCAACAGCCACGAAATACAAGACAAAGAGCACAGGCAATGCCGGTCTTATACGGCCCAGGCCTTGGACGCTAGCAGTCAAGCACAAGAAAAGCGAGCAAGGCATCGAAAGACTGATAGAAGGCATCGATAAGGGTATATTGATAACGAATACGTGGTATACGCGGTTCAGCAACTATCTTACTGGAGACTTCTCAACGGTGCCTCGCGATCTTGCGCTGTACATAGAACACGGAGAGCCGAAGTATGCCGTCAAGCGCGGCATCCACGGTGCCGAGCACGAAATGGTCGGAATAAGGGTTAGCGATAACTTCCTTAGGATGATGCGGAACACCGAGTGCGCGGCTAACGACACTATGCAGACCTTTTCGTGGGACATCCACGGTCATTTCTTCATGCCGAGCATACTTGTCAGAGGTGCGCGCGTGACTGTCGCTTAGACCGTCGTGTTTTGACCAAGAATCTGAACAAGTCGCCATCACAGAACAGCAGTGGCTACTCTCGTCTCTGCACACGAGGCCGAGCCTGAACAATAAAGACGACGTTGAGGAGTGCCCATCTACTTCGGCTTTAACTCCTCCAGCTCCTTTTCAATCGCTTTCATAGCTGCGGTCCTTTTAATCTTCTTTTGATTTTCTTTGCCGAGAGTGCCTGCTTTGGCCTTGGCCCTCTCCAATATAGTGGGTCCTTTGACTTCTTGCGCTTCTGGAGCTTCAAATTCCTGTCCTATCTTTATGCGAATTTGCCTCGCTTTTTCGGATAATGGAATATTCGCGACCTCTTCTATTGTTCGGCCTATTGATTCAGCTGCACTTCTTTCTCTTGCAAGTTCCAGTGCTTTATTTTCTATCTCTTTTCTTTCTTTCGCATTTAGTCCGAACCAAGTCGCAGCATATGCTCCAAGATCAAACCGTAAAGCGCTTCCACATATCGACGCAATGTGTGGTTTCACAAATTTATCAATGAACTCTTCCGAGAAAGCATCTCTCCGAATATCCAACAGATGGGCCGCGTTGGCGACATAGAAAAGCCGATCATTATCGTTGCCCTTTATTATGTTGCTACCGCCTCTTGCGATATTTTCCAGCAGATTTGGAATTTCCGCGCTGTATGGCGCAAAGGTGGCATCTAACGGCTGCGCTTCCTTCCTACTCATGCCGACGCACGTAGCGAGTATCGTTAATGCGTTCACTAATCTGCCAGCATTCACCGCTGTTGTAATTCTATCCCTAACCATCTCATTTATTTGTGTTCTTGTTATAATGCCTTCCTGCGCGTATACTTCAGATGCATTTCTTGCATCCAAATCACGGCTAATGTGGCCTAAGCTCTTATCTCTTACAAAATCAAAGCTTTCAGAGGGGATTCGACTTAACACCCTGCTTGCCATCGCGCTAGCATAGGCTTTGGGCGCCGGAGGCATCTCGTGCACTTCATATGCGACGAGCTCGTTCAGTATTTCTTGCATTCTTTCTCGAGCTTTTGCGGCAGCTTCTCCTGCTCTTTCTATTGGCGCTCTGAGTCCTGCTTCTACCATTGGCCCCATCGGTGCCGCTGGTCCTTCTCTTTCTCCTGGTTTCCATGTTGCAAGTTTTACCATTTCATCACACATACTTGCACATCTGAAGAAATATTTAAACCTTTCTGATGGTTTATTACGTCTACGTATTGGGCGAATCCAGTGCCTGCTTTTAATATGCTTCGGCTTTTGAAAGGCTTTGAAGAATGTAACAAGCCTGTCTGCAGTGTCTGGTGCGGAGCTCTGCCAATGGCTGTGTCCGCTTAGGATAGACCAAGTATCTGAGGTGCTGCATAATGCAGAACATCCTTACTCTTACGGCACCTTGCCTACTGTCCCTGCTTTTGCAGGTCCATGCAGCTCCTCTGCACTTACCTCTACATCCACTTGGTCCTGCTTCTCGGGTGCACGTACAAAGATTGATGTCTTCTCGCTTGTCCGTACAAAGGCATAGGCTGCTGCTTGTCTGGCGCTGGCTTCGCTCCAATCCCCTTTACTCATGAGTGCCGTAACTATCGCGTCAGTGTCGTAGTCTGCCGCCAATCCATATTTACGGCATGCCATATAGGCATCGTAGCGCGCGTCTTCGTCTCGTTTGTTCAGGAGCACAGCAACTCCGTCTATCACTTCTAGCCTTACGCTATTCTTTTGCAGCCCTAGATACTCTTCTACTTCCATGACAACATCTATCAGACCTAGATACACAATCCATGAAAGTTTCTTCATCACGTTCGGTCCGAGGAGTTCCGCTTCGCTTTTCAGCCCATAAACCTTTGCTGCGGTCAAGAGGGCTTCCACCCATCCCGTATTCGGATTCCCTTCATTCTCCACCATGCCTTCAAGTCCATCCTTCACCAGCTGCCTTACCTGTTCGGATTCTTCTTCTGACAGTCCGACAAGCTTGGCTGCACATAATGAACCCACTACGTGGCCGTGCTTCGTCGCAACCTCTGCGATCCCTGTTATCATCTCCTGCATGAACGGCTCTACGTCGCTTCTTTTTAGTTTGAAGGCAGAGAATATTCTTAGGGCGAAGAGTGTATTCTCTCCCTTCACAAGCGTTCTGACTGCCTCTACTGCTTTTTGTATTGAGGCCTCTCCGAACTCTGCTCTTTCCAGGTTAAGGCCGAAATACTCTGTCATTATTGTGGCGCGGCATATGTCAATCAGCCTTCCGTTCTCCAGAAGCGTTCGGACTCTCTCTTCGGCTTTTGACTTGCAATGCTCTACGTCGTCTTTCGTCATCCCGAAGTCCTTGAGTCTTCCGTCGGCGCATCCTCCCTCTAGCTCAACAGACCTCACAAGCCCGTTTATTGCCATGTCCTTGTAGGGCGCTACGTCGTCATTTCCTATTATTCCCCACTTTCCGAAGAATTCAGCCACTCTTGACGCTTTGCTTATTCTTTTGGAAGCCACCAGATTTCCAATGGTATTCATAACTCTTAACTTGCTGTACTCTATTTCGAACTCGCCTGATGACTGGTGCTTCAGAAATAGTTCGTCTGCCTTTTTCTCGTCTTTATTCAGAGTTCTTAGGATGTGTTTTATCTCTTCTGCTCTTCCGTCCGTCTGTCTCGTAGCAAGCATATCCGATATTATGACGGTCATGTTAAAATGCCCTTCTACCTGAATACAATTTCAGTATGTATTCTGGAGATACTTATATGCTTGGTTTGCGGCGGTTTATTTGCGTGATTTTGCGATTTTGTAAATCTTACTGGGACGGTCAATAAACGCGCCTATAAATACGGCGCAAATATCTCCGAAAAATCAGGACACACGGTCTCTTCGTAGAAAAACAAAGAGTTAGTGTGCGGAAAAATCATCGCTTGGCTGGATTTGACCGCTTCATCGATCTGATTGCGACCGCTGCTGCCACTATGATGATTATGATCACTATTCCGACCGCGTAGCCGGTATAGTTTGTTGCAGGTTTCTGACGCTGCGTTATTGTGGTCACCACGGTCGTGGTCGCAATTGTTGTAGGGATTGTAGTTGTGATCGGTGTTGGGCGCTCAAGGAGTGCGACAGTGGGGTCTTTAGGCATCGCGAATGTCACGGAGCATGAGGCATCATCTACTGTGAACGATGTTATGGCAGTCCATGTGCCGTTCTTGAGTATGTAGGGTGCCACTCTGCCGCTTGGCACAGAGCAGTTGTATGTCATCTTGACTATCAGTGTCGTATTCGCGCTTGTGGTTACATTGATGCTTATGGCATTGAGTTTGGTGTAGTTTGCAGGTGCAGGTGGCGATGCTGTCGCGTTGCTGTATGTGATCTGGACGTTGCTGCCTGTTGAATCTGTCGTAGTTAGCAGTATGATGGTGCCAAGTCCTGTGATATTGTAGCTTGCGGGGGTTGAGTTAGAGAAGATGGTGTTGACGGTGCCTGTCTGGTTGACTATCTGCGGTATTGTGGTTGTTGATGCAATCGTGGTGGTCGCAACGGTGGTGACTGTCGTTGTCACGGTTGTTGTCACTGTTGTTGTCGCCTGTGTTCCTCCTCCGCCAGAAGAGGCTGCATTGCCGACTGTTATTGTGATTGGCACTGAGTTGAACACGAACGGTGTCGTTGTTCCAGTGTCTGTGGCAATAAAGTTAAAGGAGAAAGAGCCTGCGCTGGTCGGCGTGTACGAGACCGTATTGCTGCCTCCGCCTGCCGGTATTATTGCAGTGCCAACAACAGCGCCTGATAGCACCAGATTCACAGTGAATGGTCCAAACCCAGAGGGTATGTTTGCCGTGAACGTGACCCCTTGGTACACCAATGTGCTGGTGCTGCTGGCCGAAATGGAGAGTGTAGGTGAAAGGTATGCTGTTATGGTATTGGTGTTGTTTGTTGCTGTTTGAGCGCCTGCAGCCACTCTTATGTTCATCATGCACGCTATGAGCACACTGGCCACAAGGCTGGTCATGAGGAAATGTTTCATCGCATTTGTTTTTGTAGTGTCCATGGAATCATATCGCGTAATCAAGGTACGACAACTGTAATGGTTGCAGTACTTGCAGAATTGGAAGTGTAAATGTCGTTGGCTGTGAAGGTGAAAGTGCACTGTCCTGCACCTGCTGGCGTGAATGTGAGCGTGTTGGTCGAACCTGAGGCATATCCTGTGCATGCAGTGCCTGTCGATGTGTAGCCGTATGTGAACGATCCTGTGCCTCCTGTGGCGAGCGCGTTCACGGGTAGGGGTTGGCCTTGATTGATCTGGACTGGTGTGGATGGTTGAGCAGTTATTTGTATGGTGGGATTGACCGTCACCTGTATTGCCGAGGAATATATGACGTTGTTCGTCGATGCGCTATCTGTCAGCTGGTAGCAGTAGTATGTAGTTGATGATGATGGCTGTGTCGTGTAGGCCGATGTTAGGACTCCTGTTCCGCTGGATGGAGGTGCTGGTATATCTGATGCGCAGTTAGAAGACGCGCCAAAATACCAGACGTATGAATATGCCGTTGTTCCTCCTGATGGGTGTGCCATGAATGTCGTGGATTGGCCGTTGTCTATTATCATATTGGTTGCGGTCGGTGCAGAGGCAACCAGCAGCGAATTGACGCCAAATGTGTTGGTCGTCGATGCTGAACTGCCCGCACTGTCCGTCACTGTGAATGTGGTCCGAAGTACGCCTAATGCGTCGTTCGACTGAGGTATCTGGAAGGATAATGTTGCCGGAGATGTCGCAACTGAGACTACGCCTGAAATCACGTTGCCGTTGATCGCATTCTGGACATAGAAGTTTGCAGTGAATGCTGATGTGCCTCCCGTCCATGAACCCGTTATCAACTCCAATTGGCCCTGGTCTGCGATGTTGTTCGATGCCCAGACGCTTGTGATCGATATCGCAGGATTGACCGTTATGGTTGCAGTACTTGCAGAATTGGAAGCATAAATGTCATTGACTGTGAAGGTGAAGGCACATGTGCCTGATACTGTCGGAGCAAATGTGACTGTATTGGTCGAACCTGAAGCGAATCCTGTGCACGCAGTGCCTGTCGATGTGTAGCCGTATGTGAACGATCCTGTGCCTCCTGTGGCGAGTGCATTCACAGGTATCGATTGGCCTACATCCATCGTAATCGTTGTGGATGGCTTGGCGGTTATTTGTAAGACTGGGTTGACTGTCACCTTGTCGGTGCCAGAGATGGCGTTTGCCGGTATGGTTGCGGAGTCCGTCGCAGAGTAGCAGTAATATGTGTTGGATGTCGGAGAAACTGTTTGTGTCGGTGCCGTACCGAGCGCGGTCGTATCTGATGAACATGATGAAGAGGTGCCGGAATGCCATTGATAGAGGTATGTGTATGGGTGGGTCACAAAGACTGTGCCCTCGTAGCTTGCTATGTATATGGTGTTTCCATCAGGCGAGACGAGTATGCCTCTTGGCGTGCTTAATCCGGAAATGCTTATTGTGTTAACTATGCTTCTTGTTAGGACATTGACGGCTGAGACTGTGTTGTTGCCATCGTTCGAGACATAGAGTGTTGAGCCATCAGGAGATATTGCTACACCTTCAGGCGTATTCAAATTAGCAATAGTGTTGGTTATGTGCTTTGTCAGAAGATTGACTACAGAAACAGTGTTATTGTTAGAGTTGGCAACGTATAATGTATTGCCATTGTTGGCGAGAACGATGCCTTGCGGGCGCTGTGATCCGGATACTGCATTTACAGTCCCGATCTGGTTCCCTGATGACGTATTTATTATTGAGATGTAAGGATTGGGGTTGGTAAATGAAAGATACAGGGTGTTGCCATTTGGCGATATCGCTATTCCGTATAAATTACCTCCAGTAAAGCTGGATAATGTATTTATGATGCGTCCTGTCGATGTGTTTACTACCGGGATGTCTCCACATTCATTGTTTACTACATATATGCTGTTTCCATTTGGAGAGAGCACTAGGTCTTCCAGACCTTCACCACAGCCGAGGTCTCCACCACGGTCGTTGAGTGTCCCGACAATAACTCCAGTAGATGTGTTGACCACCGAGATTGACGCACCCCTGTAATTCGCAACGTACAGTGTTTTTCCATCTGGTGAGAAGGCGAGCCCATGGGGATGATTGAAGCCCGAGAAATTAGCGACCTTGGTGCCTCCTGATGGGTTTGCTGTCAATGTTATCGATTGGCCGCTGTCTATCGTTGGTGAAGCGGGTGAAACTGTTCCTGCATTCAAGACCGTGTTTGCCACTACTGTAACCATGTTTGAGGTGACCGACGCGCCATTGCCTCTAATTGTCACATAATAATTGAATGTGCCTATGGATCCTGCCGTAGCGGTGTACACGTTGGATGTCGCTCCTGATATAGTCCCTGAGCTACTATTGTACCACTGGTATGATAGGGTAGTCGCACCATAGTTTGCCGGAGTCGCAGTCAGCGTGATCATCTGGCCCGCATCTGCAAAAGTCGTTCCTGAGACGTTTACCGAAGTCTGTTCTGTTGCCAATACGTTTAATTTGCATGAAGGTGTGTTCGAATTTGGAGTGTATGTGAATGAAGATGCCGTGTTTGCCGAAAGCGCATAGCCCGGGCAAACTGTCGGCGCATTCACGGACCAAAAGTATGAAGGATTGATAAAGCGGGTCGCTGTCGTTGTGAACGTGGTGCTCTGGCCCGCATACGTTTTTATCACAGTGTTTGGTGTGATTGTAACCAGAGCCGCACCAGTTGCAGAAACCAAAGGTGCGCACGTGCTTAACACGAGAAGAAGCAGCAATCCCACTAATATACGATTTCTATTGCCCATTAGAACATCTAAAAGTTAAGCGCGAATACAACAGCGCTTTTATCTCCCAAATACTAAACAAAGTTAAGGCTTTAATACTTTGCTTCAATCGAATCAAGGGCACACCGAAATGGCACTCGCAGTGGTTAGATAAGTGCCAGGATGCCGAGGATGCCTCCAGCAACTATAGAAATTGACGCCAGCCAGAACAGGCAGGAACCCAAACGGCCGAGGCGATGGCCTTTCATCACCTTCTCATCAGACGCCAGCCTTCCCAGGAAGTACAGCGAGGGCACTATTATTATCGTGGACAGGACCATAAGGTGGAGCATCAGCCGTATATAGCTTGTTACGAAAAGCACCAGTGCCAGCGCGGGCACGCTTTCTGCCAAGTACACCTTCAAAAAAGAGGATCTGGAATCAGTGCCGAGCGCTTCCAGCACGCCCCAGGCAGAACCAAGAGAGATCACCACTAGCGCAAGGAATCCGGCGAACACGAACCCGAGCCCCATCACCAGCGACGCATACGGGCCGAAGAACGCAATCGCCTTGGACAGCGCAGCTATGTCTATGAAGCCACTTCCATTAGCAAGGCGCAGGCCGACGACCACGATGAACGCGGTGAGCACTTCCGATACCACCGCGCCTAACAGCGTCTCTATCCTCTCATTCCTTAGATCCCTCGGATCCTTCTTCCTGCGAGAATTTGCGCCGGAATGGAAGAAGAGCATCCAGGGCATGACGGTCGCACCCACGCTTGCAGCAAGGAGGAAGTCAAACGAAGGATTTCCATAAGGCTGCACGGGCGACAGCCCAAGAGTGATCAACTGCCTTATGTTGAAATGGAACACGAAGGCAGATGCTACAATAACGGAGACAAGCACGAAGCTGACCGGGATCAGCAACATCTCAGCAGTCCGGTACTTCCTTCCCACAACGACAGCCATGTGCAGCGCAAACACCGCAAGTAGTCCGAGCACCACAGGAATTCCGAGCAGTTTAAGGCCGATGGCAACGCCCGCGTATTCGGCTACGTACGCAACGAAGTCGCTGAGGCCCATCGGCACGGCCGCAACAAGCGCGACCCTCTTTCCAAAGCGCTTCCTTATCGCCTCGCCGAGGCCGAGGCCCGACGCAATTCCCAGCATGCCGGCAGCATCCTGTATAATGAACAGGGGCACCGTCAGCGCAATCATTATGAATACCATCCTGTAGCCCCAGCTCGCTCCCGATTGCAGAGCAGTTATGATAGACGCTACGTCTATGCCTGCGATCATGACGAGCCATGCGGGGCCGAAGTTCCGAAGCCAGCCAAGGATGCCAGAGCTGCCTCCGCGACCTTCCAGTGAACGCCGTCCTAATGCCATGCTATCTTAAGGAATGGATAGGTATTAACCTTCTTGTTACGGATTCCTAAGTAAACGGCGACTGGTTCTGAAAGCCATTATATGGTATATTAGGATGGTAGGTTTCTCTTAAGCTTATCTCAGGAGTAGTTCTTGGGAAATGGCTTGCTACGAATACATGGGCATGACTGTTTTCAGAAGAACAGCGGCGTACATGTTTGCGCCGCCTAGCTTTGCACCGGACAGATTCGCATAGGAAAAGTCGATATAGGAAAGATTTGCATTTGAGAAATTCGTGTTGTTCAGATTCGCGTTGAACAGCACTGTGTTCGACAGGTCCGCGTGGGATAGGTCTGCATTGGAGAGGTTCGCCCTTCCAAGGCCCAATCCGCTAAGGTCCAGATTATGAAGATCCCTGCCGTTCAGGTCGACGATCTTGTTCTTTGCCAGTGCTTCTTTTATAAGCGACACGACATCGCCTCTCGTAAGCCTTCCAATCTTAAGTATTGCAATGAATCTGCCGGCCTCTTTGAACTTTAACTGTATTACGCTTGCGTCATCGTTGGCCATTTTAACACGTATATGTTACGGCATCCCAAGTATATAACACCGCGTATTAGCCTAGTCCGGAGTTTATTTTTTGCAAGTGCTCTGAACGCGTGACATGCTGATGTAAAGGGCTATAAGTTCGCGCGCACATATTAATATCATGTCCAAAGCAATAACGCCAAAGGGGAAACAGCACTTGTCACAGTTCATATTACTGCGAAATCGTAGGAGGTTGTTGGCTGAAAGGAGAATCTCCGATTCTCAAGTTAGAGAATTGACCAATGCGAGAGATCGCGCACGGGAAGACACAACGGCTTCTGATGAAAGCAGAGACAGAACGCAGAAAGCGCTAGGTGTTGCAGAGCGCGGGAGCGCTTTCATAAATAAGAGGCTGGCAGAAATAGGGAAGGCGTTGGGTTATCCACAGCGTTAAAGTCTCTGCGAGCTGCATTCGGAATTTATGGGCCGAGTGGAGTTTGCTGCTATGCGGTAAAACTTTTAATCGTCTTTTGGCGTCGGCTGCGCAAGATTTGACAATATGGTTGGTCTCTCTAAGTAGAAGCATCATTATCCTTTACTCACAAAAAGCATCCCCTGGTTCATATCATGTCAGACGATCTAGTAATCGAGGCAAAAAGGCTCAGAAAGACCTACGTCTCAAAGGATAAAGGTGCGATAAAGGAAGTGGAGGCGGTCAAGGGCATAGGCCTTGTAGTGAAGAAAGGCGAGATCTTTGGCTTTCTGGGTCCTAATGGCGCTGGGAAATCCACCACGCAAAGGATGCTCTCCACGCTGTTGCAACCTACTGGCGGGAAGGTGAAGGTGCTCGGATATGACCTGACGGAGCAGCAAGGCCAAATAAGGCAGAACTTGGGCTGCGTGAGCCAGGCTGGAGGCGCAGACCTCTATTCTACAGGCATTGAGAACCTTGTACTGCAGGCGCAACTGTACGGCTTCGACATCAATACTGCAAGGAAGTGTGCTTCTGAATTCGTCGAGCGCTTCCAACTAGGGTCCTTCATAAAGAGGCGTGTCATATCATACTCTGGCGGACAGAAGCGTCGCCTTGACATCGCACTCGGCATGATTCACCATCCTAAGCTACTGCTGCTGGATGAGCCTACGACAGGGCTCGACCCGCAAAGCCGGGCATACCTGTGGGGCGAGATAAAGAAGCTGAAAGCTGCCGGCATAACCATCTTCCTGACAACGCAGTACATGGACGAAGCGGACAAGCTATGCGACAGGATAGCAATCATGGACAGAGGCAAGATTATAGTGGAAGGCACGCCCGCAGAGCTGAAGGGCAATGTTGGCGGGGATCTTGTTGTGCTCACCTTTGCTTCAGGAAGAGTGGCGCACGAAGCCGAGGTGCTGCTCAAGAAGAAGCTCCACACCAAGGATATCAAAGTCGAGCTAAATTCGGTGCACCTGTACATCAAGAACGGCGAGCGCATGATGCCGGGCATGCTGCGCACGCTCGATGCCGAGAGTATGGACGTGCAGAACGTCACGCTATCCAAGCCAAGCCTTGATGATGTCTTCCTGAAGTACACCGGGCACTCTTTGAGAGATGACGAGAGGGAATGATGATATGCTACGCGACATACGATTGATGTTCGTGCGCAACATGCAGCACACGCTGAAAGATCCCATATTCGTCTTCGTGAGCATGCTGCAGCCGATGCTTTACCTGTTCCTTTTCATGCCGCTGCTGAACGGCCTTGGCGGAGTACCTGGGATACCTGCAGGCAAAGCTGTAGAGGTCTTCATCCCAGGTTTGCTGGTGATGCAGGCGATATTCGGCACAGCCTTCGTGGGCTTCTCGCTCATCGATGACATCAGGTCAGGGGTCATAGAGCGATTCATGGTCACTCCTGTAAAGAGGCCAGCGATACTTCTTGGAAGGATACTGCGCGACGCGGTCATACTTGTGTTCCAGTGCGTGCTGATCACACTGGTCGCGGTGCCTTTCGGCCTCAACGTCAACATAGAAGGCTTCCTGCTATCGCTGCTGCTGTACGCGATGATCGGCATCACCATGGCATCGATATCTTACGGCTTCGCCCTTATCTATAAGGTAGAGGATCCTCTTGCTCCGACGCTTAACATGATAACGCTGCCCATCTCTTTGCTGTCAGGCATCATACTGCCTCTTGTGCTTGCGCCCATCTGGCTTCAGGACCTGTCCAAGATGGACCCGTTCTCGTACGCGGTCAACACGGTGCGCATGCTATTCGTCGGGAGCTTCCAGTTCGCAGGCATCGTGGAGGGTTTCGTTGTCATCGGCGCCCTGGCTGTGATCGTATTCCTGTGGAGCCTCGGCTCTCTGGAGAAGATAGCTTCCTGACCCGGGCTTAGCACTTACCAACATTTCCTAAGCACTGTAAAAGAATACATCCTTTTTTGTTAGTTATGCCCCATTCCAGAGGGGCCTGCTAAGGTTTATAGCGTTGTGTAGAGCAGTAAGTGTGTGTTATCATGGCAGCCAAGAAACCTATGAAGAAGAAATCAAAGAAGCGCTCGGGTAGCAAGCTGTGCGCATGCGGATCCGGGAAAATGAGCAGCAAATGTTGCGGTTAGCAGTTTATCTTTTTTATACGGCAGAAAACCCTCCTTAGTATATTAAGCGCAAGCAGGACGCGCTGGCTCGGCCAGCCTGCTCTTAACCAACCCCTCCAGCATCTTGCACTTCCTGCATATTTCTGTGCAAGACTGGTGAGATCAGCTTCAAACCGAAAGGCAATCACAGGTCGACTTCGATGTTGAGCTGCTCCTTAAGCTCCTTGTACCTGTTCCTTATGGTTACTTCGGTTACTCCTGCTGCGTCTGCCACCTCCTTCTGGGTCCTCCTTTCGCCAGAAATGGCGCTGGCTATGTACACGACTGCTGCGCTAACGCCTGTTGGGCTTCTGCCTGACACGAGCCCCTTCTCCATGACTGCTTTAAGAATTTGCACTGCTTTCTCCCTAACGTCTTCGCTGAGCTTCAGAGCATCTGCATACCTGGGCACATACGCTGCAGGGTCTGTTAGAGGTATCCTAAGGTCGAGTTCATGCGCTATGACCCTGTACGCCCTTCCTATGTCCTTCTTCGATATCCCTGAGATTGCGGATATCTCGTTAAGCGTCCTTGGCGTGCCCGCCTGCCTGCTCGATGCGTATATCACTGCCTGCACTACGGTCTCTATCGGCCTGCCTCTTATGAGGTTGTTCTGCACGCACTTCCTGTAGAGCATGGCCGCGCTCTCCCTTATGTTGTCCGGCAGCCCGAGATAGCTCGAGACCCTGTTGAGCTCCGGCAGCGCTATAAGATAATTCCTCTCGCTGGAGTTCGCAATGCCTGCCCTCTTGTTCCACTGCTTCATCCTGTACATCTGCGCCAGCCTCTTCGAGGGTATGCTCACTCCTCTGATGTCCTTGTTGTAACGGTCGATCTCTGTGACGAGGCCCTTATTGGGCTTGTTGTACCTTATCGGGGCGCCAGTCCTTGCCCTTGCTGCGTTCTGCTCTGCGTCGAACGCGCGCCATTCAGGACCAGTGTCCGTGAAGTTCTCCTCTATGATGAGCCCGCAGCTGTTGCAGACAAGCTCGCTGCGCTCATTGTCAAATATCAGACTAGTGCTGCCGCAGCTCGGGCACTTCTTTATCTGCGCTTCTGCCTTTGGCTTGTCCGCATGCTGGGCGTGCTGCATCTCTTGGATGCTGTGCGACTGTTCCGCCTGTACGGCCTTTCCGATCTTCGGCACATGCATGCTGGCCGTTTCGTGTTCTATCTGTTGGGTTTTCAGTGTCGTTCAAGTCACTTTTCTCCGTGTTATGAAGCAGAATCAGGTCAGCCAGAATACAAAGATTTATATATATATCTATGAACAACTAGATATTTAAACCTTTCTATTGGGTTGACGTCGCTCATAGAGCAAAGAGGGCCATATCCATGGAACTGGCCTTCCAGTCAATCGCCATTTTCACTAATTCATCTGGCCTTGCGCCGTCCTTGCATCGTGCCAAACCTTCCGGAGGGTTTTCCAGAAGGCTTACGCATAAATATATCAGGAGCCATAGATCATGGGCGATAATATGTTGCATGCGCACAGGGCCGACACTAATAGGGCCGCGCCAGAAACTCGGGAAGAACGTCTAATACGATTACAAGAGCTCATGCGTTATTCCATGAATAATTTGCGGGGCGCCATGGGGGAATCAGTTAAAGTTTTGATTTCGGTCAGCAACAATATTGCGAACGATGTCGAGATAGAAGGGACACTGGCTGGTGTGAAAAAATTCGAAGGCGTGTTTGTCAAGCGCGCGAATCACACATACAGCGAGTTCATACCCTTTGCATGCATTGATGATAACGGCGTCGGTAGGCTGATCAAGTCTGTTACCACTACCGCGGTCATCCCCGGAGTCGATAACAGACTATACCTTAATCTGTTCGAGGATGCCTCTGCCCTTAGAGGTGAAGACGACGTTAAGCACCTACTAACACAGAGTTTTGGAACGCAGGGCGTGAGAAAGCACCGCCGGACCTTTGGCCGGGGACATCATCAAGCATAGGGTGTGCACGTTTACCTGCTCTGAAATTTTGATGGATTCTTAGAACTGGCAATGACACCAATATGCACATCGGCTAAGGCAGAGATGCCTAGACTGTACCTCTAAAGAAGGGTTTATGTTGCAATAACTAAGAACAAAGAGATTTCCGTGGACGATCAGGATTGCTGACTTTTGTCCCAGAGCCTATTGCGTCCTCTCGGTCCGAATACCTATCTTGCCCATGCAAATCAGGTTTAGCGCTACCTGTGACCCGACACTTTCTCTAGTTGGACTGAAAATGAGAATGCGACTAAGGCCTATTTTGTTTTTCCGTGCCAGATGGAGCGTAGGTGCGATAAGAATGAAGCATGCAAATCCGCGTTTGCTGTTTGTAGCTCATTTTGATCCGCCTGCTGTTTCGCAATCACATGTTCTGCGACCTCGCGCCCAAAGGCGGTTATCACATACATGTCCGCAGACCAAAGCGATGATGGATTTACACGCATTTCTATAAGTCCTGCGTTGAGCAGGTCGCATAAGGCATCATGTTGGTCCTCCGAAGGGTTAAGGAGTTCGATACTGCCTTGGCTATCATAGTTCAACTTCAGCAGCAGATCCCTCTTAGTCGCATCTTTGTCCGTATCAGGGTGCGCTAAGGCATCTACCATCTTTTCTTTTGCTTCTAATGCGCGCTCATCTATTGTTTTATTTCGCACTATCTGAACTATGTCCATAAAGTTATTGAACGTCTTATCCAGATTCCGAATGTCCGTTCTCGCTGCCGCTGCGATGTTTTCCAGCGAAGGGGGCTTTATTTTATCGGCTTCTTCATTACTCTTCTTTGCAGTTCGACTAGGCACCCTATCACCAAACAACTGATATTTATGAGATATTTATTCTTTTCCTTGTGGCTGTTTGCTGAGCATATCTGACAAAAAGAATGAGGCTCCTTTTCCATAAGTATCGGGCATAATCCGTCTCGCCACACCAGAAGCTAATTGACACATTTCCAATTCTTAGGGAACGCTATATAGAAATTCGTATAATTCAGTCTTGTTGTTACATTGTCAAAGTTGATCGGCGTGCTGTTCGATCCCATATTGGTAAAGTATACTATTGGGTAACCTTGGACTGTTGCGTTGTAATAATAGGGGAAATGGGCTCGCACGCCAACATAGTCCAAGTATACCCAATTATTTGACACCACGCTACAATTGATCAGGCCTTTAGTTTGTAGTGCGTTGGAGACGTTCCGGAGTGATGGATTTGCCGAGCCGTACGGGCCAAAGACATAATTCGTATAAAGAGAATTATGTGCGGACAACAGCATTCCAAGACTCACGATAAATAAAACGGCTGACGCATAGACATAAATGGGCTTGTTGAAAGGCAGTTTTATCTTCACGTTTGACAGATCAGTGATCAAGATGCCAAGCAACAGCGCAATGCCGAAATATATGAGGTACGCTTCCCTGGGCAGGTCATTTATCGAACCGGATATTGCGGTTAATAGCCACCCAAACAAACCAATAATCAAAGTGGCAAAGACGACGCGATATCTGTAATCGAGAGCAAATATCTGGGTTGCTGTTTTGCGCAGATTTTTCCGGTTATTCAGATATCTGAATAATACTAGCAATGCGAATATTATGAATGCAGGGATCAAATCAGGCAAAGCCAACCGTAATGATTCGAAAATGAGGCCGACGTTAAATACGCCCTGCGCATCGGCATTAAATGCGTGGATGGATGACAAATAACTGTATATTGGGTTGTGGAATACGATAGTATTGAATATCAGCCAGGGCATGGTTGTTAGTACAAAAGATGCAAACGCCTTAGTCCTTACCTTTTCGGGCAATAGAGGCAGCAACAATAAGAAGATCAGGGAATCGTATTTTGCGAGCCCTGCAATTGCCAACATTATTCCTGAGTCCCATCTCCGCTTCAATATCAATCCTATAGAAACAAGCACAAAACACATCGAAACTATCTCTGCGCCGTTTAACATTAAGAAGTAGAATATCACATACGGCGTAAAGAACAATAGCGTAAGCAATAGCGGGTCTGTCTCCAGTATCTTGGACAAGTAAAATACGGATAGCAGGAGCATCATGAGTGTGAATGTAAGATAAAGCGGAACGAATGTATCTCCTCCCAGAAGTATAAACGGAATCATCAATACTCCTATCAACGGGGGCCGGATTGTCTCAAAGTAGAACTTATTCCCATAATTTATTACTGCATTCAGGTTTCCCTTAAAAAGTGCGAGATAAAAATTTGGAGCCAGTATCGCCTTGGCATAGAGTATCTCTGCAATAAAATCCCAGTTTACTCCGCCGATGTGGTATACGCTGATGGCATCTGTCAGGGCAAAAGCCAGTATTATGATTATCGGGAGAATCGGAAAGAGATCTGCAAGAGTATATTTCATGGCTACTATATCTGGCAAAAACAATAAAAACGCGCTTACACTCCTACCGTGTAAGGTCCTTTTGCCCTCATACTGCCTAACCGCCAACTATAAAAGACGTTTGCAGAAATTTTTTATCTTCCCATAAGAATGTTCTTTGAGGTCTTTCTTTGATACAATCAATGTTGCTATGGGTTTTTTGCCGAGCTTTTGCATCTCATCGAAGGCCTTCCTCCCATCGCCTTCGCATGTGCAAAAGAATGCGACTTTCTTAGGTTTGTTTCGAGTCAGATACGTTCTGACTGCAGGAGTCAAAGTTCCGGCCCATATCGGCGTCCCGATAATCACCAGGTCGAATTTCGATGCATCTTTCTTGTATTTTATTTTGGTAAGGTTGCCTTTTGCTGCGTCCATTCCAGATACGAGAAAACCTATGAACATCATTTTCCTGTCCTTGAGATCGACGATTTCATCGATTTCTGCTTTCAATTCCTTTGCAATTTCAGAAGCTGCCTTCTCTGTGGTGCCTGTTCTGGAGTAATATGCAACCAGTATTTTCCTCATAGTCACACTTTCTGGTATTGTTCTAAAAACTTTAATAAACTGTGCACAGCATACAGCTTAACTGTTTATTGCGTAGAAGTGACGTAGGTATTGATCAAAAATCGGGAATAAGATTTAATGGAGAAAGAGATCAAGGATAAAGGCGGGGAACATCCCTTGGGAGATCTTGGGCAATCCCTGTTTTTCATATTGTTTCTTGCAGTTTGGATCGGTGATTCGTTCTTCCTGCACCTTTCTGCATTCGTCTCGGCTTTCTTACCTTTTTATATAAGGTTCTCAGTCACGATGGCATTATTTATTCTATCCGCCTTCCTTTACAAGTCTGGGCATAACGTGACGCCACATCATGGCGAGAGGCCCACTGTTCTGAAAACAGACGGCGCATTCAGATATGTGAGGCATCCTCTCTATCTGGCTACAATTCTGATGTACCTGGGAATTGCTATCTACACTTTCTCTATTCTCTCGTTGCTGGTGGTTGCGGCGATGGCCCCCTTCTTCAACTATATTGCGAGCTTTGAGGAAAGTTTTCTTGAGAGAAAGTTCGGAGACAAATATGGGGCGTATAAGAGACGAACTGGAAAATGGTTGCCTCATCTTGGCTGAAAAACCAGCGCCTGCAGCCATGTCTCCCTGCCGGTTTGCCCGGGTTATATATGGTCTGGCCTTTAACTATAAGAAAGAAAGTTAAATATCTGAGAATAACGCTGTATGTGAAAAAATGCACGAGCTGGGATTTGGCTATAAGCTGATTGCGCCTTGCGGAATGAACTGCGGAATCTGCAGAGTACATTTGCGCCAGAATAATCCTTGCTGCGGATGCAATTATGCCGAACAAAACAGACCTAAAACTCGCACTTGTTGCAAACTGAGGCTTTGCGACAAGCGAAGAGGCAAATTCTGCTTCAGTTGCAAAGAGTTTCCGTGTGGTCGATTGGTGCGATTGGATGAAAGATACCGGAGACGCTTCGGCATGAGTGAGATAGAAAATCTAGAGTATATCCGTAATTATGGAATTAGAAAATTCACATCAAGAGAACGGCAAAAGTGGATTTCTAAAAAGGGGATTTTCTGCGTGCATGATGGGAAATATTACAAATAATGTGCCTTCCAGCTACGGCGAGGCAAGCTGATCATAGGCTCCATCACGGGCTTTCCGGCTTTTCAGATTATGAGTATAGCATGTAGTCGTTGTTCTTTGGGGCATTGGTCTTTTTGGGAGTGTCTGGCTTCGTTTCATCTCTTTTTATGTCAGTTATGTCAGATGCGTTTCCTTTGTCTCCATGTTTCACCGTGATTCCTCTCTCCTCTAGCTCCAGATTGAATATCTGCTTATGCCCTTCCTTCTCCGTCTTATCGATCTTTGCGACTAACTTATCCGGGAAAGCCATGTAGCACTTCATGATGCCTTCCTCTTCATTTGCTATTATGTCGAAACTGGGGATTATCTTGGCTTTTCCTTCGTCCAGAGCTGCGTTCCACTCTTCGCTTATACGTATATCTTTAGACTCCGATAGCTGTATCTTTTGACGCCAGGATTCAGATCCTGGTGTAGCTTCCTGAGTCTCTGTTTTTAAGCCAGCTAAGTCAAACATTTTGTCTACATTTTTAAGGATTACTGCGATTCCTTCCTTCTCTATCTCAAACTCGATGTCCTGCTTGTCTCCCTCCTTGAGCTTTTTTGCAATCTCCGGGGCGAACTCGTCCGGGAACGCCATGTAGCACTTCACGGCGCCTTTCTCTTCTTTAGTTGATATTATTCCGAAGTTGAGGACTATCGCTGCGTTTCCTTCGTCCAGAATTGCGCGCCACTTTTCGCTTATACGCAGAAATCCTTGAAGCTCCGATTCAGACTCCGGCGCCGCTTCTTTGATCGCTGATTTGGAAGTTTTCTTTGCACTAGGCATTTCATCACTCTATGCTGCTCCTATTCATCCGGATGCAGCTTCCTCTCTGTTCGCTGTTCGACACTGTTTGCAGCATGCTCGCTTCTGCCGGATATGCCTTTTATGAGATACTTATACTTTTGGTTTCTGGCCCGTGTTAATTATCCGTTGGTCAAGCTTCAGGCTGTTTAACCTGAAGCAAGGAGCTGTGCCGTCTCATAAGATGCTGACGCCTGCTTCGCCAGTGAAAGATCCCTGTCTTTACGAGATTCGTTAACTGCGGCGATAATAGGCAGCGCATACCTCCCATATATGAGGTTGTTCCGCGCGATATATGCAATTACTTGCTGCTAACAGTTTGTCTGGTGCGCTTTGCCGGATTACAAATAAGACAAGCCTGTACTTTGTAGAAAATTCCATTCAAATAGAATGAGGTGTATGCATGAATTTGTGGCATGACATAGAAGCGGGTCCCGACGCGCCTAATGTGGTGAATGTGATCGTAGAGATACCGAAAGGGAGCAGCAACAAGTACGAGTACGATAAAGAGCATAATCTGATGAAGCTAGACAGGGTTCTGTTCTCTCCAGTCTACTATCCTGGCGATTACGGGCTCATACCGAAGACCCTTTCGGGAGACGGGGATCCTCTGGATGCAATGATAATCTCCGATAAGCCGACGTATCCTGGCATATTGATAGAGGCCAGGGTTATAGGCGTTCTCATCACGGAAGACCAGGGTGGTTTGGATGAAAAGATCCTTTGCGTCATAAAGAACGACCCGAAGCATAAGGAAGATGCCGATATAACCGGCATAGACGAGCACACGCTAAAGGAGATCGTCCACTTCTTTGAAGTTTACAAGCATCTTGAGGGTAAAGAGACCAAAATAACTGGCTGGAAGGACGTGTCTGTTGCAAAAGAGGTCATAGCCAAGGCGATGGACAGCTACAACAGCAAATTCAAAAAGCAACATTGAGAATGCTTCGGTGCAGCATCATTTCCGTATGGTGTGCTTTTGCTTCATGCTGCTTTGTCCAATAAGCCAAGTTATGCCGGGCATCAAATTATCGCATACGAAGCGCAGATTCCGTTTGTACGTGCAGTATTCTTGAGATTTATTTGGCATCGCTGCCCTCCCGCTGACGCATGAAACGCGTCCGCCATGCGTCTATATTCTCATCCACGGCCTCCTCAACTCTGCGCTCATCCACAAGCATGTTTATGATCTCGAATTCTTTGGCGCTGTCCCGTTTCGTCTTGGTTTTATCAGACACTCAACCACTCTTTATTTTATACTGACAATACGAAAATATGTTTTATATGTATTCATCTAGTTACTCGAACGACTCAGTATGTATTCAACACTGTTTGATCTGACAAATTCAATGCTTTTTATTTGTCTGTGACGTCCTCCCTTTATGCGGTATCTCTGCGCTCGCCGAAAACTGCCTTTTCAATATCTTCTATATCGTACCTGCATTCCAAGCAGTAGTCGTTTATCTCCCTCAATGTGCTGACAAAGAATGCCATTGCCTCTTCTGTATCCTCTTTTGAGTGTGTTGCATTGCTCTCGATACGGGCCCTAAGCTGTTGGATGTCTGCAGTGTAATCCATCGTGATTCTGAAACCGCACTTATCCGTGCAGTGTTGATCCTGCCAGTTCTGCTCGCAGTAGCGCAATGCATTGTCTGCCTCCTTCTGTGTGACGTCTGCCATGCACATGCTGAAGTATCTTATGCGGTATATCTGCGGTTCTGTATCGTTAACGTCCTCTCTGTCATGCGCCTCATCTGCGCCTCCTTTCCTCACAAGCCTGTAGCATCCGCGCCTCTCAGCTCTTTCTATATTGCCGGTTCGTAGAAGACCTCTAAAGGCATTTTTGGCTAAATATTTAGGGTCTCTTTTATCATCATACTCTCTGAGCAACATCACAATATCTTTCTTGCTAAACTCTTCACGTTCTGTCTTTTTCATGACTTCGAGCACGAAAGCATCCCTCTCCTCTGACCTTTGTCTGTTCGAATGCGGTCTGGCTTTTTGTTGTTCTGTGTGATGTCCTTCTGCCATTATCATCTACTCCAAATCCATTCAGTCAGATACTTATTCCTTCTCTTCTGTCGTTCTGTACTGTATGTCGAATTCAGAAGTCGTCCTCTGCAGAAAGATCTTGCGTGCATCTTCCCACAATTAATATGCTACTTTCTGTCTTAGAGCAATGAAATTAAAACAGATTACTATTCAAAATGACATCTTCGCAATTGAAATCGGAGCCTACATACTATTGGTATTATATTTTCTAGTTATGTTGAATAGAAGACAACACAGAAGGTGCCGCTGGCTGCCAAAAATCTGAAATAGTGATTCCATTCCAGAAATAACAAGAGAATCCATACTCTCAGAGCTGAAAAAGCCACTTGAAGGCGACGGACTCTATGATATGGGCTATTTGCTCGGACTTTTTAATATAACCGAAACAAGCATTTCTGAAAACAGAAAGACGCTGAGTACGGAAATCTACAATCTAATCGAAGACGGATTAATCATCGTGCCAGCAAGAGATCGTATAAAGATCGAAGAAGAAGTGCATCGGCACGGCATTGATTTTATGTTCCTCCAGGATAGTTTCAATATGATGTCCTTAAGACTAAGCGGAACAGGGGATCTGTGGCTAAATCAACACAATATGGGCCAAGTAATGCAAGGAACTCTTCCATCTGTCGATAGTCCAAATATGGACCAAGAAATGCAAGGAGTATCCCTCTCTGTCGATAGTCCGAATATGAGTCAAGAAATTCAAGGAACGCTCCCATCTGCCGATATTCTAACTTTCGGAACTCAAGCAAGAGACAACAGCATTGACACCTCTGTCAAACAGCCCAATAAAACAAGCTGGATAAAAAGAGTAACCACAAGCATTCTTGCTGCTCTAGGCATAAAATAACACTGCTCTTTCATTCATGGCAGTATCCTAGAAATCCGAGCACACTATGCTTAGGTGCCTTTGATTTTTGTAGAGATTTGAACTTTAAACAAGGCGCCTCCACGTTATCCGCGCTTTAAGTTTCGGGTGCGAATAATTCGGCACAATATGGTGCAACAGCATGCAATTCTTCTGAGTTGGCGTGTGTGAGATGTGCTATTCATTTTACAATATTCTTAATGGCCATATTCTCATTCGGGTGATACTTATTGCCCAGCTTCCTATGCGCCTCGCCTATCCTTCTACTACGTTTTTTTATGTAGCTCTTTCTGTTGCACTCTTTTACATATTCCACCATATATTCAACCGTACGGTGGAGTGATCTCTTTTGCCCAAACCATTTATTGCCGAATGTTATGATGCCAACTGCGCCTGAAACGGGGGTATAACCGACCATCAAGGTCGTCAGGTCCTTAATGAACTCTTTGTGTTCGGTGCTTAAGCGAAGCCTGCTGCTACGTATATCCATAACGGTCCCTCTATAAATGTCGCCTAAATGGTGCTTGCTGTGGTACTTGATGCGTCTGGTCAGTTACGCATTCACAGCACGCTTTTGATAGTATGAAAGATTAAAAAGCGCTCTGTATTTTTGTCTTTAGTGGAAGTTTTAGGATCCCAAATTAATGCAGCGTCGCACGGCAGAAGCGTCATATGATGCTCTTCTCTTTCAGGAACTGCCAGATGGTCTTCTCGCCGCATATAGTAGAGTACTCTTGGATAAACGGCAATAGCATTCTTGAATTTCCTGAAGCATAAGGCCTAAGTCGTTCGCAGCGCCTCTGATGTTCTATCACGTCTAAAGACGCAATCAGGCCTGCTTTCCAGTCAAGCAATCCTGCCGGGGCGAAATAGTCCAGAAGTGCCTCCTCGAAACTGCCATTTCCCATGCTTGAAGTGGCAAATATCTTTGCTTTCCTTACCAGTGAATGCAAAAGTTCATGCAAGAGCACTCCCACATACTCATTGGCATACTCTCTCATTCGTAATGATACAATAGCCGGGTCTGACGATAAGCTAGAACCTCCGGTATTCTTGGCATAATAGTGGTCAACCACCAGATTAACTTCTACGGGTAGTTTGAACCCGAATATGCGCTCCAGCCACACTTCGATATCTTCCTCATGTTTCTTGAAATCGGCCACCAAGGATGCCTTTACTTCTTTGAAGAATTTGCTATCGTCATCCTCCATGGGAATGTTTAAGGTGGTGAGCATGTCCCTTAAGTCAGGGAACCTTGCTGCATTTTCGCTTTCATGCATGTTCTTATCCAGAAACGCAACCCACAGGTCGCCCTTTTCGTACTTTCGCATCTCTGCCGAGATGGCAGCAGAGGTGTTGAAATCTTTTCCGAAGAAACGCGGGTCAAGCCGGTTGGCGGGAGCGTCAGGAGGCCCAAAAAGATCCCAGACTGCCACCAACTTTCGTAGGTGCTTGTTCGTGTTGAAGACCAATTCCATGCTATCAGTCGGTACTGGCATTTGACATGTCTATTCCTTCGATTTCGATTTAATAATGCTTTCCCCGCGCAGAAGGTTTGAATGATAGCATCGTCCGCTGGTTATGCCAATAAACATGAAATAACTGACCTCTTCAAGGCACGAGCACTAACAACTTCAAAGACTGTCAAAGACCACTGGTGCTCCCACCGTTATCTGCGCTTTAGGTTTAATGTGCGAACAACTCGGCATAATATGACGCAGCATCATATGAAATTATTTTTCCTTTATTGCGTTTATTGTGCTTGGCATGGCTCGCTTCTGGACTTTCCTGCTTCATCATCCGGAGTTTACTGATTTTTGTTTGTCGAAACTATGTAGATGTATTTTAGCGGCTTGTGAAACTCATTTTTTATATTATGTATTGTATGGATCGGGATGAGTACCTCTGAAGGCGCAGTTGCTTCGCCGCGCTCTCCATCTGCGATCACAGTAGCGATCCCTTCGAGTATTATGATTAGTTCCTGTCCTGTTTCTGTTGCGTGCTCGCCAACCTCTCCACCAGGTTCTAACACGACACACCCTGATCTAAACTGGTGCCCTTCCGAAAAGGCAATGAGCTTCCCAGGTTCCTTTATCCGCCTGATCAACAAGCAAACACCGATTTGGAATTCATGTCTGGCAACATTTAAATCCATACCATGCGTCAAGACCGTCCGCTATTCTCAGAGATATTGTAGGAAAGTTCGGCACCGCAACAACAAGGTTAATACATATTGATTCCGAACAGTTAGTATGGAGTCCGAAAATGAAGGACGCGCTCCCGGCCATGGGGCGCATATGTGAAGGGCAGGTCTAGACTTTCTAGCTGGCTGAGTAATTTCGGTCCAGCCTGGCTTGTGATGATGGCAGACATAGACGTTGCATCCATTATCACCGCATTGCAGGCTGGCGCGAGCTGGGGCTATCGGCTTGTATTCATAATGCTCGCACTGACGATACCGCTCTTCCTGATCCAGGATGCTGCAGGCATGCTTGGGATCGCGTCAGGCCTCGGCCTTGGCGAAGCGATAAGGAAGCACTTCGGGAAGAAAACCGCTTTGATTGCCGCGATACCTATGGGAATCAGCGACTTCCTGGAGTATGTGGCGGAGTATGCAGGCATAGCGATAGGCATGGGCATGCTCGGGATTCCCGTGATATTCGGCCTTCTTCTTGCGTTCCTGCTTCACACCGTCGTGGTGATAAGGAAAGAATACAAGCATGCGGAGATGGTGCTGATCCCTGTCAGCTTCGTGCTTGTGGCTGCAATCGTCGCGTCGACTTTCGTGTTCCGCTTCGACATAAGCAAGTTTGTCTCATTGGGACTGTCACCGATACAGCCATACGGCAATGCTTCCTTCGACTATCTTCTAGCGGCTAGCATAGGTGCAGTTATCATGCCTTGGATGCTGTACTTCCACTCCGGGGCAGACTCGCGCAGGAAGAAAATGCCGAAGGACTTGAAGAACGAGCGCATAGAGACTTTGCTTGGCGCCGTTGTATCTGAGATTCTTATGGCGCTGATCGTAGTGGACGGCCTGCACCTTGCGAACGGGGGTGGCCTGATAAACATAAAAACCCTTTCAAAGGCAATCTCCCTGTTTGGCCCTTACGCCTCACTGTTCATGGGGATAGGCTTTGTGTTCGCAGGCTTCCTGGCGCTCGTAGTCATCTCTCTGGGTTCTGCTTGGGGGGTACTGGAAGCGCTGGACCTGAAGTCAAAATCATCATTCCTTACAGTGTATCTGACCGAAAGCATTCCTGCGCTGGTGCTGGTGCTTTTCATAACGAGCTACATACAGCTGATGCTCAGCCTAATGGTCGTGTACACGATAATAATCATACCTTCGCTGTACTTCCTGGGAAGGCTGGTTTCCGACAACAAGGTGATGAATGGCCACGCCCTAGGCCGTCCTGGCAGGTATCTGTTCTGGCTTGCTTCGGCAGTCATAGTGATAGGGGGTGTCCTCGGCATTCTGGCTGTAATCTGGCACGTGTAACGATTGGCAACACCTACACCGAACAGTAGCATTCCATAAAACTGAAAAGTAAGGGATGTGAACTCGCGACTTTTCCGACGACAAATATTCGCATTAATTTGTTTGTCGACTACAAACTGCATTCTCAAACGCCACAGGATGCAACTGAATGCAATTCTTCAGTGGTTATTGATGTTCAATGCAACCGATAAAAGGGGCAGGTGGCAATATGCTCTAGCGCAGCTTGCTCGCGTTTCTTGTGCGAATGCTGCATGCAGACTCATAATTGTGTCAGTTTATCTGGCTTTATTATGCCTATGAAGAAGGCCGACGCAAGCAGCAGAACGCCCACGCTAACAAACAGCGCCTGAAAGCTTATGTATGCCGCAATCGCAGATCCAGCAATCCCTGCTATGCCTTCCCCGACATACATGCCTGATTGCAGTATGCCGTACTTCAGCGCTTTTCTACTCTTTCCACTTGCATTGAACAGCATAAGAGGCCAAGACGGCGATCCTGCCGCGGTGCTGATACCTATGATCGCCTGCACAACGAAGACAGAAAACACGTCTTTCACCCAAAGCGCATACAGGAATGCGGCTATGGCAAAGAAGAGCGTAGAAGTTATCGAAAGAAGCCTTACTCCGTACCTGTCGGTAAGCTCTCCGAACGGTATCACAAGCAGCCCCTGCAGTATCAGCAGTATAGAATACGCCACGCCTATGTCTATCAGGCTGCCGCCAAGGTCCTTCACGAATATTGCGTACACCGGACCGTAAAGTCCTATACCCAATCCGAAGAATATGTTGGCGAGCAGCACCATATGGTAAATCTTTTTAGACAGCATCGCAAAACACATTTCATGAAGCGCATAAAAGGAATAAAATACCTGCCCTATTCGCTCGCGCTCTGATTTTCGTTCACATCAAGTTTTGCCACAGATTCGCTTACGTCAGAGGCTGCCGCGAGTTTGACTCCTCCGACTAGATAATAAATCCTGTCCCAGCTTGGGCGTTGTATTATTACGTTATCGTGTATAGTGCAGCATGGTTTTCGCTGACGGTTCACCTCTTTATCGAATAATAGCTCGTGACAGACCCGAGCCGCGGCGAAACGTTCCGCTTCATGTAATCGAGGAACTTCTTGCCGTCTGTTTCATCATCGAGGCGCACCTTCACCAAGTAGCCATAATCCCCTTCTGTGACGAACACCTCCTCCACGTTCTCTATTGCAATCAGTTTCTCTGCAACTGCATTTGCATCGGCGTTCTCTTCAGGATCGATGAACACGAACCCGAAACGCCCGGAGATGCGCTTCGCTCTTCTCGCTCTGTTTGATTTGTTCTTCACACGCCCACCATCACAGTTCATTCGGCGCAGTCCGAGTACACGACTCTCCACGAGTTCATGCCTTCCTTGACCCATTTTACAGGTCTTTGCTCATTCGCCTGCGCATCCTGCACAAGCCGCTTCCTTTCCATCCACAATCTTATCGGATTCATTCGCCCACCAAGCATCAAGTCCTTAAAAGCGCCGGAGATTTCCTTAAAAGGTATGGCAGCGAGACCGACTCTCCCGCTGCCGAAGTGGTTTGGAGACCTATGTGGTAAGATGGGTGAATACTTACCTTGGGATTTGATTCAGGACGCGAATTTGAACTGTAGTCTGCATCTTCCCATTCCATTCGCCCACCACGGGCATATTATACGTCGCACGTGGTATATATGGAAGACCTCGCTTTCTGTGCTCACCACTTAAACATTGTACCAAAAACAGGGCTTATTGGTGATTTTAAAAGGGAGTTTCCCCTTTATGAAATATATAGACATCTGTCGGAGTCCAAAATACCTTTATATATCAGAACGACTGCAAATTATTACGGTGGGTAGTTGGAGGGCGTACCACAGAAAGTCATTGACACACTAAACAAACTGAGGCACGAACACGAAGGGTATCTCAGCTTAAACAAGGTCGGAACAGGGTATTATGTTTACAAGCAGACCTCTTCATATATTAAAGGGGTAAATAAGTCCAAGACGATATCAGAATACTTAGGAAAGATAAGGGAAGACGGGGCATTCATAAAGAAAGTAATGACCAAAGAGGACGAATTAGAGAACGCACGGGCGATAATCGAGGCATACACTGGAACGGTTGCAAGTGCCGAGACAATACAAGAAAAACCTGCAACCATCACAGCAAAAGCATCAGACAGTCTCGACGAAGACGACAAGAAGATACTGATGGCACTCAGCATGAACGGCAGGATAGAGGCACCATACATGAAGAAGATAATGGGAATAAAAAAAGAAGACATAAACTATAGGATACAGAGATTGGAGAAGCGGTTCGATATCAAGTACACTGCATTTGTTGAGCCGGACAGCATAGGGTATGAGGAGTATCTTGCGTTCATAAAATTTGAAGGAGACATTCCGAATGCTGAAAAAATTAAGAAAGAAGTATGTAAAGAACCGCGCATTCAGCATGCAATCATCACCAGCGGAGCTTACGACATCATGCTTTACCTTTTGGTGGAAAAAGAAGAGTATCTACGGAGAAATATTCTGCAAAACTTGGAACAGAATCTCTTTCCCAGCTTTGACGTGAAATGGACATTTACGCCATTTCTTAGGACGTATGGCTGCGCTCCTATTCGCGACGAATTCTTCGAGGACGTACTTAAAAATAGAATATGGCACAGGACAGGTGAACGGCCAAGGCCAGACCATAATCAGATAACACAAAGAGAGTATGCAGTCCTAAGAGAACTGAGCGCAAACGGCAAAGAAGATTTTATAGAAATAGATAAGAAATATGGTTTTGACAAAGGAAGGTCGCAGTACACGTATCATCAACTGAGATCGAGCGGCAAAATACACAGAATAACAATCGCGATGCAGAAACTACCTATAAAATACGTCGGAATATTGCAGATGGTTGTTACAAATGCATTGGGATTTAAGAAAGGGAGAAAAACACTTTTACAGGATATTGTAGAAGGGGTTCCAAAATTGATAAACAAATATGCTCTTGTTGGAGACGTGGCGGCACCATATGGCGTAATGTTCCTAGTGCCAGTAACAGACGAAAGAGAGTTTGAAAATCTAGTTGAGAAACTCAGAAAGATAGAAGGCACCTCTACAACAATTACAGTAGGCAGAAGTGTTCTTCTGGGTTCTCTATGCTATAGGCGATATGACAACAGATCAAGACAGTCTACTTGGGAGATACTACAAGAAACTTATGGAATTAAACCTCCAGAGAGAATAGAATATGACCAAATCACACGCTACGAAAACAGAAAACTAGATATCCGTGGTTTGCCTGCGTAATTTAGTCGCCGCCTCCGCCTGATGCTCCTCCAAACATAATTTCACTTGCTTTATACTTTCGAGCGAATCCTTATATACCTTGTCCTGCCGCTTTGCACTTGACGTTTTCAACGTGAGGAAAGCCTATTGTATTTCGATTAAAAAGAGAGCACTTTTCCAGTAAATAATGGCATACCCTTTCAAAGACCGTCAAAGACCACTGGTTGCTCCCACCGAGTTTTCGACGACAAACTGCATTCTCAAACGCCACAGGATGAAATTGCACGAAACTCTTCGGGGCTCATGACTATTCAATGCAACCGATGACATAGCATCCAAGAACCGTCCGCACTGCCTATTCGGGCCCTGGCAGCCGTCTAGCCATTCTTGGCGGGCCTGAAAAGGCCTCCAACCGCTTGTCCTGTTTGTGGACCTTAGTTCGATCAGTCATAAATTGGTCCTTCAAGGCGAGAGTCTATCCATTCCTTTATTGATGCTATGAGGGCTATGACGCGGTGTGGCTCGAGGTACTTGGCCGCTTCTCTGGCTCTTTCTTCGCTAACATTCCCGTCTTCCTTAAGCTTTTCAACAAACTTTTCTGTTTCGTCACGTTTCGGACGGATAGCTAAGAATATGCGTTTATCAAAATCCATCCAGATGCCCTTTGCAAGCTCTCTAACATCAACATCCTTCCTGTATATTAGGTTGCTCCGCACATGCTCCGCAGTCCTAAGCAGTGCCTGTTCCCTTGAAGCCTTCAGATCCTTTCCTCTTGTTCCAAACGTCTCTATGGCGTCAGAGAGCGTTCCCACACCCAAATCGGCACCAATTCCAATAACTAAGCCTAGATCTAAGATTTTTGGAAGTGCCTCGATTACTACCTGCTTTGCTTTCGCTTTTGGCAGACCTACTGCAGAAGCGGTGCGTGATACACATCCAATACATCCTTTTTCAGCAATCCCAGGAAGCACCGCCTCAACATTCCGTAAGAAGGGTTTCATGTCCCTGTTTTTTATCCACCTGTGCTGTTTGAAGTTCTCTATCTCTTCGCATGCTTTCTCTAAAGCGTCAAAATCTAACTCACCATTCAAGAATTGTCCGGTAACCTTTCTGGCAACTTGCTTACAGGACAACTGCGTTTCTTTATCATTCTGTCCATATTTGCTTTTGTAATCATCGAGTTCTCTGTTAAGCAGCCATTTTCCACAATGCTTTGAACCATCTAAAATCTTTTTTAGGTCGTTTAGTTGCTCTTCCGGCATCTGCTTCGTCTTGTTCGGCTCTATCGCAGTGCGCATTGTTATCTTGCTCATGGTAACCCCTGCATAAATGGGTAATGAAGGACTTTATTAGTTTTCTTTCACGACCGCATTTGCGGAAGCTTGCAATCTTGCGAGCTGCTTGGGCAAGAAAATATCCGGCTGTTCAATTAAAAAGAGAGCACTTCGCCATCACATAGTGGCATACAATTTCAGAGACCGTCAAAGACCACTGGTGCTCCCACCGAGATTTGATTCATAGCTTAGTTTGCTCAAACGATATACGGCACTATACAGTCTTATTCAGGGTGTTTGTACTTGCTTTCAGCAACCCACAATATAGCAAGGGTCAGCAGGATAGGGGCAATTGCATCCTTAGCATCATCTACAAGCCCAGTCACTACTGCATTCGCGATAGGCGCAGCAAACTGGCTGAAGAGGGATATGCTCGCCACATAGTAAAACACAGCAACCAATATGCACGCTGCAAGCACTTCAAATGGTTTATCATATAACTCTTGTATCGCTTGCACCAAGCTGGGCATGCTACGGCATCTATAGGAAGTGATACTTAACTCTTGTGTTCATGCAGCTTTCCAGATATTCAAACCTGCGCAACCAGCTTCTGGAGCTGAAATCAAACTTTGAGTCTGTGCTGCATGAGCTAGGGTTCAATTCAAAGGAGTAGATTACAAAGGCGATGAAGGTCAAGGCTTAGGGCGCATGTTGCGCTCTGGACTCCGGGCGATTGTGCAACCACAAGATTATTATTCCTAACCAGTTAGTCCTTTGCAGTAGATGGCATGTCAGAAGGCTTGTTTGATTTTGGACGTGCGCCGAAAAGAACGCTTAAATTCAGAGATAAAGAAATCCTTTATGAAAAAGCAGGGCGTAAGTGTGAAGCCTGCGAAAAAGAAATCTCTTTCACTGAGATGGAAGCAGGGCATAAGCAGGCATATTCAAGAGGAGGACCAACAACACTAAAGAATAGCGTCTGTCTGTGTCCTACATGTAATAGATTACAGGGAACGGACAGCTTTGAGGTATTCATGAAAAAGAGATACGGAAAGACCGACGCAAAGACCGCTACCGATTTACCACCCATACCTGCTCCTGAAAAGAAAGAGGTTGCTGCACCTGAGACGGGTACTGCTGCGCTACAGATAGACGCTAAGGCATACTTCCGAAATAGGCTAGAATTGAATCCATTGTTGCAGAAACTTAGCATCAAGCAACTCAAAGAGCTGTGCGATACGCTTGGTGTCGAAAGACCTCAAACTAAAAACGTTGGTAGTTGGACTTATGTTCCACAAGCCCCTAGCAAGTCTGCATATATCAAGAGGATAACCAAGAGCGATATAGATACTGAGAAAATAAAGAGTGTAATTTCTGCTATATGTGATGCAAATGTCAAAAGCTAGAGATAAAGACCAATCAATAGGTATGATGGTGTTCGGCGTATTGCTTCTTTACGCTGGCATAGTAGAAGAGACTGGCGCTCCACAAATCGCTTTTTCACTTGTGGGATTGGCTCTTCTTGTGGCAGGAGCTTACATTTTTGCTAACGCATCAGGCATGATACAAACAGGGAAAGCGAAGAGCTCTTAGCAATCAGCATCAGGTGCTGAAGCAAAGGCAGACAACTCTCTGAACATTTTGAAAGAGAGGCTTGCCAAAGGCGAGATAACAGAAGAACAGTATGCCCGAATGAAGAAAGAGCTGTCTGAGTAGTGTCCGTAGGTCCTTTCAAATACAAAGTGAAGCTGGTGGATTAGATGGATAAAGAATATGCCTGTCACTCTTCATCTTTTTCTTTTCTTTGGTTTGCTGCCAAAAGCACTCCTCTCCAGCATGTGACCGAGACTGCCTGACTCAATAGGTATCATTCTGCCTTCCCTCGAAAGCGTAAAATGCTGGGATATAGCTAAGGAAAACATAATGGACTCCTACTTTCCATAAATCTGAAATGCTGAAGTGTCTATTTTGTCGACGATTTGTCGATGGAAATGTTTATATTCTTTAGAAGATCATATAACCTCGAAAGAAAGAGGGATATGAATGAATCCATTATTGGTGGCTGGCTTTGGGACTAGTATAAACGTGGATCGAAGACGTCTTGTCATCGAGAATAGATTAGAGAAAACGAGACAGGAATTCTTCCCTTTTCAGATATCCTATGACTCTATCATCATAGACGGCAACTACGGACAGGTTTCTTTTGAGGCCATGAGGTGGCTGATGAGCCATAAAATCAGCTTGTCTCTTTTAAATTGGAATGGGAACCTTATGAGTGTGACACTTCCTAGGGAACCAATTTCAGGCAAATTGAAGATAATGCAATACAGAGCATACATGGACCAAGAAAAAAGACAAAGGATAGCAAAACTCATCATAAAAGAGAAAGTGAGACAGTCTTTTAATCTTCTCAAAGAACTCTCCAGATACTATCCCGAGATCAACGTTAACGAGTTGGAATCCTCTTTTGCCAGAGAAGAGAAGTTCTTTTCAGGAACTTCACACGACATAAATTCTATAATGACTTACGAGGGTCGGATAGCAGACATGTATTGGGGATGCTTGTTTGCTGTCTTCAACACTCTTTATCCCGAATTCAACTTTAAAAGAAGAAACAACACACTAAATTCCCATAACAGGAATGCATCAGACGAGATTAACGCCCTCCTGAATTATGGCTATTCTGTGATGGACTCCGAAGTTAGAAGAACTGCAAATTCGATAGGCCTAGACATTGCAATAGGATTCCTACACGAAGTAAAAGACGGTAGGTACTCTCTTGACTGCGATTTGCAGGAACTTTACAGGTGGCTAGTCGATTTATCCGTGATACAGCTCTTGGAAGAGAAGAAATTGAAGAAAAAAGACTTCATCGTGACAGAGAATTTTCACATAAGACTCAGAGAAAAGACTGCAAGAATGCTGATAGAGAAAATAAGACTAAATTTCAATAACAAGGCACCATATAAAGGCGAGAATTTCAGTTATGAGAATGTCCTGTATGATAACGTCGAGATTCTTGCAAATTATCTCTTAGGAAAAAGAGACAAATTAGAATTCAACGTTCCTCTGATAGAGATAGAAAGGAATGATGATACAGAACAAAGAGACAAGATTCTTAGCATAACTCCAGAAGAAAGAAAGAGACTGGGAATTAACAAATCCACACTCTGGTATCAGCAAAAATACATCAGAGAAGGAAGAAAGATCAAGATATATAAGAAAACCAAGAGACACCTTTCTTAGTCTAAAAATCCTAGTCTCTTCAGCGTCTTATTCTTCAAGTTAGGAAGTCTGCCTTTCTTTGCACTTGCAAGTAGGTTGTAATATTGCCCTTTTGATATTCCTGCAAGTCTGGCGTCTTTTAACGACATCGAAAGGATTTTTGCGATAATCATTTGCGTATCCTCTGGGCTCTTGTAGACATTATAATATACTTTGCCTAGACCGCTAAGGTTCTCTTCAATCTTGTCTGCTTCCTTTCCAATGTAGATTGTCCTGTTTATGATGATGCGCCTGCGTTGCAATGTGCTCGTATCACCGTCTAACTTTGATTCGGGATGGTTGTTGTACGACCATAGCTCATCCGACAGTGATTTGAAGTGCTGCTGACCGTTCATTTTCTTCCCGTTCTTGTAGTTTATAAAATCACCATAGGGCATTGCTTGCGCATCATTGCAGAACGGAGCAATGGGCTTCACGGCTTCGTTATTTCCGAATCCTATCAAGAAGAAATTGAACGGTTTTATCTTCTTATTGTAGCTCTTGCCTTTGTTAAATGATTCGAACCGTCTCATTAGGGTAGCTGTCGAAACTGAAAACTGTGAAATGGCGTAAGTGTTTCTATATTTGTTAAGAAACTCTGCCTCGCCGATTTTCTTGTAATGCAGTCTCAGCAGATCCAACCAGATTTCCTTCTGCCAGTGTGTTACTGTCTTGTTGAACGGATTCGAGAGGTGACCAAGACCGTGCAAGGAATAGTTCTCATTCCCTTCATCGTCCTTTATGATAAAGTTTCCTTTATCGTCTATATCGTAAAGGACGTATCGTTTTGCGCTTATGCCGTAGAACCAGATGTTCTTTTCCTCTACCTTAAGCAGGTGGCTGACATTGTCATAGGGGTTTAGAGCGTCAAAGAAAGCCACCACTTCATCTGCATATTGTGGTGGCACTGCAAGCGAATCCGTGTCAGCGTATGCAACGACTTCGTTATGCTTCTGGAGTATGTAATCTCCGATTCCTAGCAATAGCTTGGCGCCATCCGTTATGAGTGTGGCGATAATCGGGTTGTAGTGTCTGCCCTCCTTCTCGAAGCGTTTATTTTCTGGGAAGGTCTCGTCACCACTATAAACAACCAAGTCTGACTTTTTGTCTTCTCGGTTCAATTCTAGATAAATTCCGTAGCTTGAGGAGTTTACGATGATTTTGATACACTTCTCCTTTACATCGCCTGCCTTCTTGCATCTGTGCCTCTCTTCTACGAGACTCTTGAATATGCTGTCCATTCTGGGGTCGATATCCATTCCTAGAATTGTTGCCTTCTTCAATGTCGTTTGTCTGCCTATGGGGATGAAACGTATCGCTTTCCGTATCTTTGCAGTCTTGCCGGTCATTAATTTCGACAGCACGACGCTTGGCAGGCCCCAGTAAAGGGGTTTCTTTGAACTGACGTAATTCAGCCCGACCGTGAGCGTGTCTTCGCTGTATTCTGCTCTCAAAGGTATGAGATCCTCGTCTGGTTCAACCTCAACAATGGCATTGAGGCGTTTCCAAGTGTTCGGGTTTTGAAGGTCGTTGAGTGTGATGGTATCCACAAACCTCTTTACCTTCTCGGTATCATCGAGATAACTTACACGTTCAGCGATAAGAAAGTCCTGCAAACCCAGCAAGAGGAAAAGACTCGGATATTGTGATGTGAAGTCTAGTATCGAGACTCTTGTAGGAGTTTTCCTTATTCTGCACTCGCACCTCCCGCCGTAATATGCCTGTGAGAGCTTGCCCAGAAGCTCAGGCGGGAAATCGGGGTTCAATTTCATGAATGGAGCTATCCCGAGGCTTTCAAGGAAGGCTTTCCCCATTGAAGCGGAAGAGTAGATCTCTGTCAGTGGCAGTTCTATCCCATACTTGTTGTATTCTTTGCACAGATTGGTGAAGAGCTCTGCGGTTGCTAGTGTGTCACGGATGTTGTAATCCACGTACTTCTCAGTTATCTTTCCGTGCTCTTCCACATCGAGTTTCTGGTATTTCTTGTTGAAGATGGCGCACGCTCTCTTCAGAGAGATGCGTTGGGTGTCCGTGAGCACAGCTGCTATCTTCTGGCTGTCAACGAAGTTGCCCCTGAACTTCCCATGACGGGTACCCTGGAACTGTACCAAGGATTCTGTAGCGTTAACGTGCTTGACTCTTATTGCCGGCCACCGCTTGTCATTGCTCAGCTTAAACGTAAACCCTCCTTTCGTCCAGCCTTTCGCATACCCAAAGCTTACGGCCAGACGGCTTATATCAAACGGGGCATTGTAAGCAGTGCATATTACCTGCTCGGTGTAGACTTTTGGGTAAAACACCTGCTCTACAAACTCCTGCAACGTGTAAAGCTTGAGGGCGGGGTCTCTCCTGCAATATGCCTTCAAGACCGCAAGCTCGCTTGCAGTGACCTCTTCTGGTGCGTAGAACAGCCCTATGCCCTCTACGGCATTGTTGTTCATGATGACAAAGGAGCCGAAGGTCAGGGCCTGCGCCTCGTCACTACGGGTTTCTGTGTCAAAACAGAGGATTTTATCATAATTTTGGATGTTTTGCTCTTTCGGACGGTTGGCTGTGTGCTTCCTGGCATCGTCCTTAAGCCTGTTGTACACTCTAACGGCTGCGTTTATCTTGTCCATGCTTATACCTTCTTGTCTTGAGACGTCTTCCGAAAAGCTCCAGCACACTTCCTATGGCGACATCCTCAAATGCCTGTTTATCCGCCTTGCTTGCCTTGCTGCTGCGAGTTTTTGGTGGCAACAGGTTCTGATCGTGGGTAATCTTATCGTGGCAGTTGTGGCAGACGATAAGCGTTTCTGGGCTATTGCTCTTTCCGAAAATATGGTGCTTCTCCATCAGGACTCGTGGATCAGCCTCCCCACATATAGCGCACACCCTTTCAGTAGTCATAGATGTCACTGAACGGTACATCTTCCCGTGAGAGTTCGATATCCTTGAGCTTGCTGAGCCTCGTTTCAAGCCTGTGCTCTTTGCCGTCGAGATCTATGATTGACAGGTTCTTGTATCTTTCAACGAACTCATCATAACCGAGCTTTCCGATTAGCATAAACTTTACGTCGTTAAGATAGCGACCGATGGTGGACGCGACTATGTTGTTGTCTATTATCATACTTCTTAGCTTCCCTTTTGTGTAAATGACCATCGAGCGCTCTATGTTATCTATTGCTCTCGCATGCCATCGGCCTCCCCTCTTATATATGAAGCCCTTTAGATTGGCTTTGGCGACTTTTGGGCTGGTTCCGGCATGCTTAACCGACGCACTGAAGGACTTACCAGAACGCATATCTCCGATCACAGACAGTGCGCGTATGCGCGCGCTCTTCTCTGTCGGAGTCAGTGAGGTCCAGGACTTGGATGACAACCTGCGCTTATTTGAGGAGAGGGGGCCTTTACGGCCCCTTTTGACTCCTCGGCTATATGTCGAAGGCACCATCTTCTTCCTCCTCCTTCTCGTCCGAACTCAGCAGCCTCTTTCCTTCGTCAAGGTATTTGGAAAGGATGACAGCAGCCACCTTGTTAGTCGAGCAGCCTTTTTGCCTAGCTACTGCTTCTATTCTGTTCTTTAGTGCAGCTGGCAAATCTATGCGTGAACCTGAAGCTATCTTCACTTCTATTGCCTCTAGATAGCTGTCAAGACACAACAGTAGCTCTTCTCTACGTCTGCTCAGGTGAGACGTTAACCCGTCCGTATCTTCTGTTGGTTTGTCTTTTATAGACATATTTACACCAGAATATTCTATGCAGAACTAGAAGCTGTCATTTTCCACTAGGAAAGTGCCTTTCCTGAAAATCTCCACTCAGTAGAGAAACACATAAGAGTCTTATTCGGATAATCTGTCTGTGTTTCCATGGGAAAGGTATCTGAGTTCAGAAAAGAAAAGATGACAGAAACAAGAAGAAAACTACTAGGTCTGTTTTTTGGTCCATCTGGCGAAACACAATGTAGGAGTTGGGAGGAACTAAGAAAAGGCACAGGATTAAGCGAATCGGGCCTCTATAAAATTTCGCAGGAGCTCAGAAAAAGTGGTGAACTGCACAAACGACTAGATGAAAACGGCAAGAAGGTATGGGAACTTTCTAAAGTGGCAATTAATAGAGAGAAGAAAGACATCTGGTACCTAGCTAACATTGTGCAAGAACTGCGGAAGGCACATGCAATGTACCGGCATGGAACCGATCCACTGGGTCTCTATAATTTTGGAGTCTATACTGATTCGATCTTCGATAAGAATACTCCTCCAAATTATCTGCCAGCGGACCTCGACAAGAATATCGCAGAATATACCTTCGGACGAGTAACTCAGAATTTCAGGGATAACAAAATAACAATAAAGGACTTGTCAGAAAGTAGAACGGTGTTGGCTCTAGAAATAGATTGGCACGCGTTTGCTAGATCCTTAAGAATGATTCAGAGCTTTATTACTTGTATCAAAACAGGCAAGGATATATTTTCCGATAGTGTGATTGATTTCAATAGAGAAAGATTTGACCTTCCAGAAAATGAAAAAATCAAAGATATTCAACAGATAGAGGGGCTAAAACTATATCGTCTTGATTTCTTAATCGAGTTCTCAACACGCTTTGCAGATTCTGCATTTAGAAGAAAGTTAAAAGCGTATTTAAAGAGATTCTCATCTACGCTGAAATTCTATGAAATTACAGGAGTAGATCCAAAGTTATTTAACAGAGTTGTAGAAAAGATAGGACACGGTGAAGGCAAACGACTTCTAGCCAGTAAAACAATAACGAAAACATTATTTCCTAAAATAGGAGGACATCTAACAGACCTTTTTGACAGATACATCAAAGCCGCAAGAATATTTAAATATGGTGATGCCGATTTTATTTCCAAGTTGAATGAATTTGAAGAAGATAAAAACAAGAAATGGGAAATGTTGTCTCTTGCAGAAGCGGCAAGACAAAAACCTTCGAGTGGTCAGACACCTGTATGATACTCAGGTATATAAACTTTTATTTACATAAACATTTACACAAAATGCGTTTATGGCAACGCTATACAAATAGTCTGCTTCTTCGAGGCATAAGAGTACTGCTGGCTTGATTGGTTAGCATAAGCGCTTTTTCTTGCTTCAACTTTTTTCACTGAGTTCTTTTTTTATTAAATTAGATAGCAGTTCGGAAGCAGATATTCCTCTTTCTATAGATCTGATCTTGAATTTCTTCCATAGTTCCTTATCTATGAGTATTGTGGTCCTAGATAGTGGTGTGTTCATAAAGTAATAAATAAATAGAGTAATATTTAAATACTTATGTAATAAAGTAATAATTATGTGTGAAAAAGCCCATAAGAGACTAGGCATAAATAAGTCAACATTGCGGTACATGCAAAAGAATATAAAAGAAGGGAAGATAATTAAGGTATACCGTAAAGTGAGGTGTTGTTATGAATATATTTGAGCCGACCGTGGTAAATTCTGATGTGCTACTTTATTTCAAGAGTCATAAAGCTGATGAAGTGGATTTAACTTTCTTTGACCCGCCATTTAATCAGGATAAAGATTACAAGTATTTTGATGATGCTAAAATAAGTAAAGAGTACTGGAACTGGATTAGAGCGGTATTGAGTGGTATCTACACAATCACTAAAGATGGCGGAGCGATATATTTCATGCAACGTGAAAAGAATACAGAATACGTTCTAAACGCATTACGAGAAACCGGGTGGAAACTGCAGAATGTGATAATCTGGAAAAAACTTACTTCCGCAGTTCCAGGTAATGCACGTCACGGAAAGGGATATCAGATAATTGCATTTGCTACTAAAGGGGACAAGCCGCGAACCTTTAATAAATTGAGAATAGATCCGCCGATGCCTGCAAACTGGAAAATTCCTAGAGAAAAAGGGGTGTATGTAACTGATATCTGGGAGGATATTAGAGAACTCACATCGGGCTATCTGGCCGGAGATGAACCGTTACGCGACAAAGCAGGCAAACGGTCGCATTTACAGCAATCACCTATCGATCTGCTGTTAAGAATAATATTAACTTCTTCTAAGCCTGGAGATACAGTTTTTGATCCAACATCAGGTACAGGGACTACACTAGTTGTTGCAAAGCAACTCGGACGAAAATCTATAGGTGTGGAGATAGACCCCGCATACGCAGATATGATAAACTATAGAGTTAAAAAAATAAGGAATGCAGATGATATAAGTGCACCCAGTAATCTTAGATACTATAGATTTACTAAGAATCTGGAAAAAATATGGCCCGACGCAAACAAGGGCTTAAAATCGAGCAAATTAGAGGATTACATAAAGTAGAACATATTATATACAAAAGGCTGTGCCTATTAAGGTTTGATTGGTGGAAGCCGTTGTCCCCTCCCTTCTTCTAGGTTGAATTCTGATCTTTTTGGCTTGCTCTTTACCTTTAGTACTGCAAAGAAACTATAATTCCAGGGAGTAGGCTTCGCAAATCCACTAGAGCGATCATAATGATCATGATATTTTGCTCTAAGTCGTAAGAACAGATCACAGTTGAATTGTGGTGTTCCTAGTTCTGCTATATCCTTATCGAGGTGATAGAACCCATATCCCCTGCCGATTTGAATATAATGCACTTCCTTTTCAGAATAATAACGCCAAAGAGCCGCAATGTTGATGGGTATGCGATCCTCGAAAGCTTTCTGATCTGCTTTGCCATCCTGGCAGGTTATTTCGTGCAGCGGTTTTGTATATCGGCGAGGAATTATTTTCTTTTTCTGAATAAATTCTAACACTTTTACGTGCTTTACATATAATCTTGTTATATCGTCGTCTATAGAAAAAGACCATCCTTTTTCCTTATTCCATGAGAGTTTTTTCTGGCCGTAATCCACCTTTAATTCATTTTTTATTTCTAGATTATATGGCATATTGTGATGGCAAAAGATGGCATCTACACCTCCGGCCATACCCATTTGACTTGTCCCGGGATAAAGAAATCCGAACCTCTTGAGCGATTCAAAAATCATATCTTCATACTTCTGGCCCTCGTTCTTTCCTAGTGCCATCAAGTCACCACACCACAACTGCAACCCAACCTTAAAAGCCTTACTTCGAATATAAGTAATCATGGAACTAAATGAATTAGTTAGACTAATAGCTGACACACTTAAAGAGTTTGATTTGTCGAGACCCGTCTTTAAAACTTTTAAACCAGGAATTGGGCCCTATGGTGAGCCACAGTTGATAAAAAAATTGTCTGAACTTTTAACAGATAAAGGATACTCATCCCACACTGGACGAACTCCGGATTTAACATTTGGCGATGAATGGGCATTGGAATTTAAGATTGTTAGACCCTATGGTGACAACGGGAAAGAAGCCGAAAACTGGTCTGTTAATCTCTTACATCCGTATAGTGGTAATATTTCAGCGATCGGAGATGCCTTCAAATTGATCAACTACCCAAAAAATATTAGAAAGGCAATATTTGTAATTGGATACGAACATCAACAGGCAAAAATATCCCTAGATCCTTTATTTAGTTCGTTCGAATTAATCGCTAAATCTGTTTGTAAGTTACCACTAAGTTCAAGAGTAGAAGAAAGAAGAGAAAACTTAGTGCATCCTGAGCATCAGGTCGTTAGGTGCATATCTTGGGAAATTCTTAAAGAGTAGTTGTTCAAAGTAGTTAAATCAGCATAATCAGTAGATGATGATTTGGCTCATAAGAAGCAAACCAGGGTCTCACTAGGCCGAGAGCAGCTAGACTGGCTCGAAAGCAAGGTAAAGGAGGACTACAGCAAGTCTGAACTTATACTTTATGCTATAAAACGGCTTATGGAAGAGCAATATGGAGAAAAGAGGTAAGTACATAACCTACATTACTAGAGAAAAATTCGAATTCATTAAGGAGAAGTATGGCTATTATGCTAGTTGGGCAATTTGGGCTGATGAAGACAATAAGAAACCTAAAAGCAATGTCGGAGACCTGACCATTCTAGATCCAGAAAAGAATAAGGTGCTGCTCTCTCAATTAAATCCTAATGTTGTGCTAGTGGGTTTAAACATTTCGCGAGGCGCTATAAAAGTTCCATTAGCAAACTTTCATGACAGCCGACCTGAAGCAACTGATTATAAAATAAGGTTCGCTTTTAGAGATTCTCCTTATTGGGGCGGTTACATGACGGATATTATCAAAGACCTTGATCAAAAATCATCGGCTAAGGTAGTCGCCTTTTTGCAGTCCAATCCAGTATTTGAAAAAGAAAATGTAGAAATCTTTCGAAAAGAATTGAAAGATTTAGGAGCTAATAATCCCATAGTTATCACGTTTGGTAATGATACGTTTAACATCTTGAAAAGAAACTTTGGACAGGAATTCAAAATTCTAAAAGTTCCCCATTATGCAAATTACACGAATAAAGAAAAGTATAGAGCCCAGGTAAAAATAATTTGGTGAAATGGTAATATTAAATCAGAACTTATGTTGAAGCCTAAATATTAGCGATGAGAAAGAGTGTAATACTTACTGCTCCTTATTTTGGAGATATTATGTACCGAGATATTCGAGGGCTGACCTGTTTTGAAGAAGACGAAGGCACAGTGGTTGAACTAGGAAGGTTGACTTTTAAGGGCAATGCCGCCAAACTATACCTTCCAAAAAGGGTATGCAATGCCTTAAGGCTCGATAGAACTAAGGATTCTACCTTCGTTATCGTAGCCCCAGACCATACCAGTCTTTTGCTCGTAAAGGATTCAGAAATAGTCGAAGTGTTGAAGCCCAGAATATTGAAACTGAGAGAGAAAAGTTCAGAAAGCGAAGAAAACCACAACCATACAGAGGTCAAAGTTATTGAATCTGAATCTGAAAAACCCGAAAAGAGGGTTGAAATTGAAAAAGTATTAGCATTTATAATAAAATGGGGAGAGGCAGGCAGGTTGGACAAATACAATCTTCCACATATGCCTGGAATTATAGAAACAGCAAAAAAACTGCAACAATACTTAAAGAACATTGATCATCTTAGTCCACAAATGGCATTTGAAATTGGGAAATTCAAGGGAGAAATGGAAGAAAAGATAACCCGAGAACTCTATAAGGCAGACAAACCTAAATCCTAGTTCTATTTTTGTTTTTATACGTTAAAACAGGAATTAACCTCAAAGTGAGCAAAACTAAGAGGATTACTAGAGACAGACCGATAATTGCACTAGGGTAATAAACATCATTAAATGAAACTAGTTTGCTAATGTCTAGATATACGGTTCTGTTTTGTGTCAGATTAAGTGGTTGGATTAATTTAAAAGTTAATAAGAAGAGGTTTACAGTAGTCGATATTTGATACTCTCTATTCGAACCAAGACTTACTTGGAATCGGGTATCATTAGAAAAAGAATGTTTAATAACAGAAAGTGGCTCAGAGTATATTTCTGGAGAATGGTTCTTTAAGAAAGTACTTTCCACGTCAACAGTAACAAACTTTGTTAGAACTGAATTATTGACAGGTATTATCGTGAGCAAAGAGGTGTTACTTAAAAATTCACTAGTTACGTCTGTTTCATTGCCAGATAGATCATGAGCCACTACTCTTGGCCAATAAATATGCCCATTACCAAAAGCCAGTGCATTATTTACAAATTGATCAGTTGAAGGATCAACAATAAATTTTGTTCCATTATGTGTGTAAAATTCAGCAAATGCGTGATCGCCACCCTCCACTAACAGCACCTTACTTTGATATCCCGAATAGTTCATCATTTCAGCAAAGTAATAGGCGTCTTCACCACAATTCCCAATCTTTTGAAAAATAAACCAAGAGGCAAGCGTAGTGCGAATAAAAAGTCTAGGAGAATTGCTTTCGTTTACAATCATCCATCCAATTTCGTTTAGATACGGTTTTGTTGCGTATGGAGGATATGTTTCGTTTGAAATCCAGTTCATATAAGTTTTGGCGACTAATACAGGATTTGTTTCATTTCCAATCATAGCCGCATTAGATGCTTTTGTACTAGCACCCCAAATTGCATTGTATATTGATGGAATTATCGGCGGTCCAAAAGCAAATAATAATACAGTTGCAAAAAAGGATGTGAGAAAGACGCAAATGCCCTTTCTAACGAACGGGTTCATTTTGTTGATGTTTGTCACTTTTGGTTTCACTTTTTGTCTCAGTCACAAAAATAAAAGTACTAACTTGTTTTATAAATTTGGATTCTCTCACCCATTTCGAATATCTCTTATGTACTTTGTTGACGACCTTGACTCGCAATATCAAGTCTAAGAGCTTGAACTGCAACACAGCTATCTCAAAAACAACTGCTATAACTACAATAAAATAAAAGTTGTTTATCCGCATGTTTATTTGAGTAACTTTCTCTTCAAAACTATTCTTAATTTGTGTTAAGCTCTGATTTACACGAACATATGTGTAATTAATGTTATTCTTGAGCGCTAAGAAATCCCCAACCGATAATTTGTTTAATGATGAATTATAATACAATGTTTTATACAAATCTCGCTCGGAGGTTACATTGGTAAGATTTTTAATTAACTCTTGGTTTTCCTTAGTAAGACTCAAATAAGAGGCATTTAATGCGTTGTATCTGTTTTGTAAGCTGTTATAGCTCTGATTCAGATTTGCAAGTTGATTCTGGCATGCGTATAGTGCAGAGTTATTGCAGGTTGAAGCATTTGCCAGATTAGTTAGTAATAAGAGAAAGACCACTAACACGTTTGTCTTTAGCATTCTAACATCCTCTTGTTAACATTCGTATGTGAAAATACAAGAATATCCGATACATGTTTCTACGTAACCACATGAGTTACCATGCGTCACGTTATTATATGACCATGGGATCACAGTTGTGGTGGCAGATGTAGTCGTTTGAGTTACAGAATATACTGGTTGCCCATTACATATCTCATTATATGGTTCATTAGTGACGGTTACACATACACTAGAGGCAGTTGGGATAAGATGACAATAGAGAAGTTGACCATTGGAGCCATAATCAGCAACACCACCGTCTGCAGCATATCCTGATGGACACGTCCCATTAGCAAGGGGTGGTTGGATCTGTGAATCGTATGGTGATATAGTGGTCTGCTCTATCGTTACTGACGCTGTCATGTTCTTCAGCAACACAGGCACTGTCGCACTGCTGACGCTCGTAGTCGCGGTTATGTTACTTATGCCTCTGATTGTGTACTTGGAAGCGCCGCTCAGTATTGGCGTTGCGTTCACAGCAGATACGGCCAGGTTCGCGAATCCAGTCACTGCCTTACCTGTGCCAAACGGACCTATCGTACTTACTCCTGTTGACTTGACCGTGCTGTTTGACGGGCCTATCGCGAAGTTGAGCATGTTAGCGGTCTTCGCCAAGTCGATTGTCAGTGTGCTCGGCGTTATGCTTGCAACCTTGCTGCCACGCTCTGTCCTGAATCCGGACTGCTGATTGACTGACTGCCCGTTCTGTGGAAGGTATGTTGCATTAGCGTAAGTGTGGTTGCAAAACTTCGCTATGAAGGTGCAGTAGTAAGTGTTCAGTGAACTGGTTGCTTTTGTATAGTTGCACATCTTCGCTGCGAAGACGCAATAAGCGTATGATGAACTATTTGTTTGCCCTTTTGACGCAGTATAGTTGAGATGGAAGAAAGAAGATACGCCGACACCGCCGGTCGAGTTGACTATTCCAAATGCTGTTGTGTCTGGAGTTGCGCCGGCAACCTTGCTGCCACGCTCTGTCCTGAATCCGCTTTCGGTGTTTATGTTCGTGTTTGAAGTGTAGTTCAGCTGGAACAAAGGAGATGCGCCGACACCTCCGGTCGAGTTGACTATTCCAAATGCTGTTGTGTCTGGAGTTGCGCCGGCAACCTTGCTGCCACGCTCTGTCCTGAACCCTTGCGACACATTTACTATGCCAAAAGCGTTTTTCGAGGATGACGGAATGCTAGTTGTTTGTATGTTCTCTTCAGGGTTGACAATCACAGATACAGGAGAGCTTATCTTGCTGCTTGCGTAGTCTGTTGCTTCAAGTTCAAAATAGTATGTGCCGGCGGTTTGTGTGGTGAAACGGCATGATATTGTGGTCGGTGCGGCACAGTCAACTGCGCCTATGTATGCGCTCGCATTTGGTTTCTCCTCTAACCACTGATACGCAGGAGACGTCCCTGTCGCAGGTGAGGTCATCAAGATTGTCGAAATCTGCCCTGCATCTATCGCCGCCATTGACGGAGTGCTGATTGTTGGTGCAGTAAGTGCAGGGTTGACAGTTATTGACACTGACTTAGATACAGAACCGAAAATAGTAGGCAATATACGTCCATCAACTGCGTATGTTATACTCGCTTGTTCTACTTCTATGTTAACCTGAGCGGTTCCTGAAAAGCTACTATTTGCAATAAGTGTGCATGTGTTGCTATACGTCCAAAGAGAGGTGCTATTGTATAGAGCAGGCGTATAGCAGTTAGGAGATTCAGTAAGTTCAGTTGGTGCATACCAATAATAGATAAAACCCCTCATTGCATCAGTAAAATTATTAGGTGTCGCAGTTAACTGCAGGCTTTGCCCACCATCTATAGCAACTAGGCCTGATACCGACAGAGATGGTGCCCCCGGAGAATAGCAGAAATGTTGATAACACGTCCACGAGGCGACATCGGGCTCGTATGTCGCTGCAGCAAGAGGAAGCATGACAAATAGCATTATTACAATTGAAAGAAAAAGCCTATTGCCCACATTATCACGTCGTACTACTCTCAAGACGTGGTTGCATCCAAATATAAGAGTGTTTCTATGCCGTATTTAAGCCTTTTTGTTGGTATGACTTTGCAATAACCCATCGTTTTTGGTCTAATAAATTAACATGAGCAAGGATTTATTAGCAAGAGAGTAATATTATCTTATGCGAAAAGGAGACAATGTATATTTTGCGCCAGACTATACTTTTACTCAGCTTATCAGCACGGACAATCCAGTAGAAGTGATAAAGGCGTATCAGGAAAGGATAATTGGTTTCTACTTCAGACCTGCCAGATTGTTGAATGAGAAGAAAGCAGGGTTCGGAGCGGGAATATTGTGCTTTAGTGCAATAGACGCAATAGCGCGAACAGAATATGGCATCGATGAAAGCGGGGAAAGAACTAAAGATTGGATTAGCAGCAATCTGCCCGATTTCAAGAATTTGGATTCTAAACAATTAGGCCGCATTTATGATGAGTTTAGATGTGGTTTAGTTCACGAGGCTCGAATCAAGAATGGTGGACAATTTACTTATGATATTCAAAACGCAGTCGAGATAGACAAGGACAGTATTATATTTATAAACCCAGGGATACTTCTAAATCAGATAGAACTTGCTTTTGAGGATATGATAAAAGACTGGCTTACTTATAGACATCCAGAGGACTACAGGGACTTGATTCTCGAAGACTTCAATATTGATATATCCTTATTAGAAAGACAGCTCAAATGTGGAAATCCAGATTGTGTAGCAGGTCAGGACTCGAACACTGGCGAAAAATGTATCTATTGTGATGGAACTGGTATTGATCCTGACCAAAGATACGAAGCGGAACTTGAAAGGGCAGAGGATGCTGCTTATTTCTCCGAAGAACCGAAAGACGATAAGTAAAGTCTATTGGTATTTCAGATTTATGGAAAGTAGGAGTCCATTATGTTTTCCTTAGCTATATCCCAGCGTAAAATGCTCCCACCGAGATTTGAACTCGGGTTCTGGGGTTGAAAGCCCCATGTCCTTGGCCGGGCTAGACGATGGGAGCGCATTCATTTACAGAGTATCTATTATCTTAATTATATTAGAATGTATCTCTTCGATGCTCTTGCTGCTGTCTATCAAATAATAGTTCTTGTAGTGTTCCTTCAGGCTCTGGAACGCGGCCCTTGCCTTGCCCATGAACTGCACCTTGTCAAAGTATTCCACTTCGTTGCTCTTCTTTTTCAGGCGCTGCATGGCTATCTCGGGATCGACGTCGAACACGAAAGTAGCGTCTGGCAGCCTGAACTTGCTGCTCGTCTGCATCAGCCACTCCTTGTCCACGCCGCTTGCTGCGCCGTACGCTATCGATGAGAACATGTAGCGGTCCGTTATGATGGAATATCCTTCCTTGAGCTTAGGTAGCAGGAACTCGTTCATGTGCTCCGTCCGGTCAGATATGAAAAGCAGCTGAAGCGCCATCGGGTCTATGTGCCTCCCGCTCCTGAGCAGTCCCTGGATGAGCACTCCGGTCATCCCATCCGTAGGCTCGTCAGTGAGCAGGCACCTGCCCTTCTGCTTCATGTAGCTGTACAGCAGTTCCGCCTGCGTGGACTTGCCGCAGCCGTCGATGCCTTCGAAAGCGATGAACATGATGAGCACTGTCTGTGAAAGCTTATTAATGTTATTTGCAGAAAGGAATTTGTGTTTGCATGATACTCTCAGATTTCGACCTGATGAACATGATAAAGAGCAAGAGGCTCGTGATAGACCCGTTCGTAGATGGCCTTGTCAAGGAGAACGGGATAGACCTCAGGCTTTCTGATGAGATAGCGAGGCATGTGAAGCCCACTCCTGACTTCGTCATGGATCCTACAAAAGAAGAAAGCGTCAAAGTGGCATACGACCTTCAGAAGGGCGCGAAGGTTCTTTCAATAGACTCGCACGAGCACGTGCTGCTCTCATCGATGGAATACATAGGCATGCCCGACGACCTGGTCGGCCTTGTCGAGCTCAGGAGCACATGGGGCAGGTACGGCCTTTCGATACCTCCGACGATAATAGATGTTGGATTCAAGGGCACCATCACGTTAGAGGTCGTGAACAACGCGCCTTACAAGATAACGCTCAAGCCCGGAATGCGGTTCGCGCACGCGGTGTTCGCAAAGACGAGCAGCAAGGTGGAGAAGATCTACACCGGCACGTACAACGAGCAGCGCGGGATAAAGCTTCCAAAAGCCATCAAGGAGTGACTGCCGGAATTTCTTGCATAAAGCGTTGCAGATGCACTGTCGCCAGATGAAGTTTAGTGTGGCTAGTGTGGGTGCCGTATTGCGAAATAATAAATACCTTCTTTCTGATTGTGTTAGGACCACGATGCAAAGGGATATGGCGAGGTTCGCCTCTACCGGAAAAAGGGCACAGTCCGCGATGGAATATTTGATGACGTACGGATGGGCTATCCTGATAATTGCGGTTGTTCTCGCTTCACTGTTCAGCTTGGGCGTGTTTAGCACTGGCACATCCACAAGTACATCTTGTGTGACACAGGTCGGCTACCTGTGCAGCAATCCGGTCCTTATATCAAACGGCGTCCTCGCAGCAACAATAGGCTCTTCACAAGCGGTTACAGTTACAGGTATTGGATGTTCAAACAGCTCTTCTGCCCCTGCCGATTCTGCTTATGCAGCTGCAAATATCGTGCTAGGCGCGGGTTCGCAGCAGAACGTTGACTTCCCCTGCAGACTTCCTTCCAATGCGCTGGGTACTCCTTTCGCTGGGACGCTGTGGATGAAGTACTCGCAGAACGGCCAAACCGGCCTTGTTGCGCAGGTCGCATCGGTGAATGCTCGGGTTACTGCCTTTGGCTCTGGAAGTGGAGGTGGCGGTGGTGGCGGTGGCTCTCACTCCGAAAATTTGATAATACTTGCTTCCGGACAGAACGGTGTAACTGGAATAACGGTCGACAGCAGTGAGAACGTCTACTGGGCCGCAGCACCATCTAGCTCTACCAATGTGATGGAGTATGTCAAGAGTTCGAATACTGTGACAGCGCTTGCTACCTATCTCAATGGCGGCAATCCATCCTTTATAGCCGTGGATGGCGGCAACGTCTACTGGACGGATATGGGTGCTGGCAACGTGATAAAGTATTCTTCCGGCGTGACGACTGCTATTGCGAGTGGACTATCTTCGCCTTTGGGAATAACTTTTGGCAATGGCAAGGTCTACTGGGCTTCTGCTGGTGACGGCAACGTGATGGTCTACTCTGGCAGTGCTGCTAGTGTTCTTGTTTCTGGAGAGAGTGAGCCCATCGGCGTAGCTGCCCGCAACGGCAATGTCTATTGGACTGCCTTCGGTTCGGACGAAATCAGGGAGTATAATGGCATCTCTACTCAAACAATAGCAACAGCGGATGGGCCGCTTTTGATCACAATTGACGGCAGCGGCAACGTCTACTGGATAAACACTTTCCTTAGCAGCTTGGATAACATTCAATCCTCATCTGCCAACGTGATGGAATATGTTGCGAACTCTCATACAGTAAGGACCCTCGCGACAGGACAGACTGGTGCTTTAGACATAGCCTTGGACGGTAGCGGCAACGTCTATTGGACTGACCTCGGCTCTGGCAACGTGATGAAGTATTCTGGAGGCACACTTACTCCGATAGCAACAGGACAGAATGCGCCTGCGGGCATAGCTGTTGACAGCAGCGGCAACGTGTACTGGGTAGACAGCGGTTCTGGCACTGTGGTGGAGTGCCAGGCAGGGTACACTTGCATAGGATCTGGTGGCGGTGGTGGCGGTGGAAGCACCACAACAATTCCCTCTGGAACGTGCTATCCTCTCTCGCTCTCATTCGGCACAGGAGGTGCTTTTGTCAGCGTTTATCCAACCAATTCTGTCGGATGCCCCGATGACAACTTCTATGCCGGGACCACGATAACACTTACGGCCACGTCAAGTCCTGGATACGGTTTCACAGGTTGGACCGGCACATTTTCAAACACAACCATGCCCTGGACATTCAACATACCAGACGCGATCAACGAACAAGCGAACTTTGGAACATGTTATCCTCTCACACTCTCATATAACAGCATAGGCGGCTCTTCTGCTAGCGCTTCTCCAACCAACTCTCCTGGCTGCCCTGCCGGAAACTATGTGCACGGAGCGCCGATCACTTTCAATGCGATAGCAAGTCCGGGATATGTCTTCTACAGCTGGATGGGTAGTTACCTATCCACTTCTAATCCGTGGCTCTTTTATATGCAAGTACCTGGCATGAACGAGCAAGCGACTTTTGCTCAGTGCTATTCGCTCTCGCTCTCGTACGGCACAGGAGGCTCTTCTGTCAGCGCTTCTCCAACCAACTCTCCTGGCTGCCCTGCCGGAAACTATGTGGCCGGAGCGTCAATCACTATCAATGCGGTAGCAAGTCCGGGATATGTCTTCTACAGCTGGATGGGCCCATATCTGTCTACTGACAATCCGTTTACTTTTTCTATGTATCCATATGCGTCCGCCGAGACAGCGAGCTTCACCCATGTTGTAATTCTCGCTTCAGGACAGATGGGTCCAACTGGCATAGCTGTCGACAGCAGCGGCAACGTCTACTGGACTGATTATTTTCCACCGGGCAATAGCAATGTGATGGAACATACATCCGGAGGCTCGCTGGTCACAATAGCGTCAGGACAAGCTCAGCCTGCCGGCATAACCATGCGCAACGGTCACGTCTACTGGGCAAATTATGGTTATGGCAATGTACTGGAATATGCCCCCGGAGGCTCGCCGACCACAATACTGCCTGGACCAACTGGGGCCTGGGGTTTAGCAGTCGACAACAGCGGCAACATCTTCTGGACCGCTCCTAATTTGAACAATGTTATGGAGTATAACTCAGTAAGCTTGCAGACCACCACGATAGCGTCAGGACAGATGAATCTAGATTTCATAGTGGCAGACAGCCACGGCAACGTCTACTGGACTACTGACGATCTTCCTGGCAATGTTATGGAGTATAACTCAGTAAGCTTGCAGACCACCACAATAGCGTCAGGACAGCACAATCCCTGTGGCATAGCTGTGGACAGCAGCGGCAACGTCTACTGGGCTAATGCTGGTGACGGCACAGTGATGGAGCAGATTTTAGGAGGCTCGCAGGTCACAATAGCGTCAGGGCAGAGTGGGCCGTATAGTATAGCCGTCGGAAGCAGCGGCAACGTCTACTGGACTGATTCTTATTCGGGCAATGTGATGGTGTATAACTCTGCAAGCTCGCAGATTGCCACAATAGCGTCAGGGCAGAGTGGGCCGTATGGTATAGCCGTCGGAAGCAGCGGCAACGTCTACTGGACTGATTATAACAACAATTCACCTAGCACAGTCATGGAATACCTCTCATGACCTTTCTTTGCCAAAAGAGTGCGCACGCTTAACTGCAGGATATAGATGGCATATGCTGCACAAAACTGAAACATGGAAAGTGGATGCCTTACAAAATAACGCTCAAACCGGGATGCTGTTCGTGCACGCGGTGTTCGCAAAGACGGGCAGCACGGGATAAAGCTGCCAAAGGCGATTAGGGAGTAATTGCTATCGGTTTCTTATTGGTTTCTTTGCAAAAGCTTACGGGATGTTTGTGAGTACAAAAAGATACTCTATCAAACAAAAACTGGGCGCTCAGTCGGCGATGGAATTCTTGATGACGTATGGCTGGGCGATCCTCGCCATCGCTCTTGTGCTTATCGGTCTGTTCAGCTTGGGCGTGTTCTCCAGTCCAGGTAGTAGTGGCCTAAACGCATGCATCGGCAAGGTCGGCTACCTTTGCGGCACGCCTGTGCTGGATAGCAATGGCCTTCTGCTGACCTCGATCGGGGAATCGACCATCACCGGTGTTATGACGGTCACCGGCCTTGGATGCTCCAACAGCTCTGCGGAACCTTCCACTTTCTCACAGACGACGCTCGACCTTCAGCCTTCACAGGTGGCAAACGTCGCGTTCAGATGTGTCCTATCTTCGAACTCTCTGGGTGCACCTTTCTCCGGAACGCTGTGGATCGAATATAGCCATGGGCCGTTTACAGGCCTCATCTCACAGGTCGGTACGGTGAACACAAAAGTTGCCGGGCAAAGCTAAGGCACGCAGTCTGGAGCATCGTAGTCGCAGCCACAGTACGTCGCAGAGTCCTGTAGGGTACAAGTGCCATTTTCTTATTATTCTTAGGGCAAGAATACCACGACCTTTAGGTCGTGAATGAATTGCACAGTTACTGAAATACTTTTCCTGTAGATTTCTGCGTAAGGCAGCCGCGGCACGGAAAAATTTGCGCCGCAAACTGCCGATACGTGATAACATGAATAGTGGAACCGCTGCAAATAAAGAACCATCTGCCGACAGCGTCGGTCATCAATACAACTTCCAGCACCTTGTCTTCGTTACGAAGTACCGATACAAGATGTTCAAGAACCCGAAAACCGTGGCGGCAATACGTGGTGCCCTCTACAACGTTGCAGAAAGGTACAAGATCTCAATAAAGGAAATGTCATTTGGCGATGATTACGCACACATACATCTCGAAACAGGCATTCCAAATACAATGTCGATTGCAACTGCAGTACAACTGCTGAAGGGATATTCGTCGTATGTGGTTTTCAAGGAAATACCTAACCATAGGCTGCGGTATCTGCAAGGTCACTTCTGGAGTGCAGGATACAGCAACGGAAGTGTTGGGCCTCGCGACGAGAAGACGGTACAGAATTACATCAGGAGGCAAGACGTATCCTGTCAGATGACGCTCGCGGCGTGATGAGATACTGCGGGCTTTAGCCCGCAGAGAAGGTCATATGCCTATAAATATGTTCTGTCCACTTTTATCAAGACCCAAATGCATAGAGAATTGCTGAATGATCCCAATTCCAGAATAAGGGCACAGTCTGCGATGGAGTACCTCATGACGTACGGATGGGCCATCCTAATAATCGCCGTCGTGCTCGCTTCCCTGTTCAGCTTGGGCGTTTTCAACAGCGGCGCGAGTGCCGCGAGCGGCGCATGCTCGACGCGCGTAGGCTATTTGTGCAGCAATCCCGTCCTGCTTTCCAATGGCCTGTTGTCCACAACGATAGGCTCTTCACATCCGATAACTGTTACCGGCGTCGCATGCTCTAGCGGCTCTTCCGCGCCTTCCAGTTTCAGCTCTGCGAATATTGCACTCGCAGCAGGTGCGCAGCAAAATGTCGACTTCCCGTGTTCGTTGTCTTCTAGTGCGATCGGCACGCCGTTCTCCGGAAACTTGTGGTTGCAGTACAATCAGAGCGGCCAGTCGGGCCTTGTTGTCCAGATCGCATCGATAAACGCGAAGGTCACAGCGTTTGGCTTCGGAAGCAGCGGCGGAGGTGGCGGAAGCACCACAACTGGTAGCAGCACCACAACAATAAGTGGGGGCTCTCCAACGTGCTATGCTCTCTCGCTTTCGTATGGCACTGGCGGGTCTTATGTCGATGCTTCTCCAACCAATTCTGTCGGTTGCTCTTCAAACAACTATGTTTCAGGTGAAACGATAACACTTAATGCCGTAGCAAGTTCAGACTACTATGCCTTCTCTAGCTGGACGGGCACCACCTCAAACAGCATGAATCCCTGGACGTTCGCCATGCCTGCGCGAGCAGTCAATGAACACGCAACTTTCACACCTTTCCATGGAGTGTTGGTCTTATCTAGTAATCCGGGAACATTTCCTCTAGCCATTACAATAGATAGCAGCGGAAACGTATACTGGATAAACGATCTGAACTCCAGCATAATGGAATTGCCTAGCGGCACTACAGGTGCCGCAAGCCAGAATACAATTTATACTGGCATGTCCGACTACAATATAGCATACGATAATGGTAACTTGTACTGGACAGACGGAATTGCCATCGGATTAGACGGTATAATGGAGATGCCCGTTGGGGGCACGACTGCCACCACACTTTATACTGAAAGCGGAGCATCGGCAGGCATTGCCGGTCTAGTTGTCAGAAACGGCAACGCCTACTGGACAGAACTGGATACTGGTAATGTGATGGAGATGCCGAATGGAATGGTTGGCAACGACCACGCAATAACCCTCGCGTCAGTGGGTGCTTATGACCCCACAGGCATAACTGTCGACAGCAGCGGTGATGTGTACTGGACTGGCCAGCGCTCAGGCAACGTTATTGAGATGCCTAATGGAATGTTCGGCAACGACAATGCAATAACTATTTATTCAACTGGAGGTATGTCAAGCATTTTTGGCATAACTGTTGATAACAACGGCAACCGGTTCTGGACCGACGATTATAATCAGGTTGTGACTGAAATGCCGCATGGAATGATTGGCGTAGACAATGCAATAACTGTTTATTCTGGAAGCAACCAACCTGATAAAATAATTTCAGATAGCAACGGCAACATCTATTGGCTAGATTATGGGGCCGGCACCGTCATGGAGATGCCACACGGTATGATCGGGAACGAAAATTCCATAACTATAGCATCGGGTCAGGACTTCCCGATAGGTATCACAATACACAACAACAGAATCTATTGGGCTGATGAGGACTCTGGAAACATCATGACATATGTGCCGTGATGTGCCGTTTTGAGATGAAGCATGCTCTAAAAGGGTGTGCAACAAGCGTTTATTTAGGCTGAACTGCGTTTGCCGATTTTACGACAAAGCATGACAGTCAATTCTGCTTCTCAGTTTTATTTGCGGAAACCCTGCCGCCCTTCCACTGCCCTTCATATGATCGCACTATGTCTCCGGCGACCTGCTCGAATGTTATGTTCGCGATCCTTGCGCCGAGCTCAAGCCTGAAAGAGCCGTTGCTGAGGTTGGCGAGCGCGAACACCAGTTCTCCGGAATAGCCCGGATCAGTCTTCGTAGCCATCAGATATATTCCGCTGCGTTGGAGCGTGCTCCTGGGATGCACATCAAGCATTATGTGTGCCGGCTCTTTTCCTTCCTCTATTGGTATTTTCTCTGAAGGTATGTTCACCTTCTCCATGGTCTTGACAAGAACGTAATCGTGTGGTTCCAGTATAACCTCTTTGTCGCCGGCCTTTATGTCCGCGAACTTCGTCTCTGTCGGCGTCTTCCTATCGGTCACGCCAAGAAAGCCATCGCCCTCGAGCCTGTAGACTTCGCCAACGCGTATGTCTATGCCTACGCCTTCCGCATTCGATTGCTCCCTGTCAGAGAGGTTCTCTATCAGGTTGTATCTCTTGTTCAGCGCCAGCACCAGTTTTGTCGAGAGTATCATACACACACCGCAACTATGATTGCAGAGGGATTTGATTGAAAAGGTATTTAGACTGCACGAACCTGGAATGCGTGGATGAGTGCCGGAGAGTGCTACAAGGTAGCTTACTTAAAACTTGCTGCACCAGAACTAGCACACTATGAGCGATATAATGACAGTAAATGCGGGTGACGCGCTGCTTGTAAAGGAGCAGCTATGGGATGATGAGGTCGTAGAAGAGACTGTGCGGCAGCGCAGGATAGGGCCTGGAGGGTCTTTGACAACTCCGACATCGGTGGTGTGCACCAACAAGCGCGTATTCATAGTCAACAAAGCCACATTCGGGCTGAGAAAGGACTACGAAGTGATCCAGTACAGGCAGATAACAAGCGTGAGGTTTGAGAGCGGAATATTCTCTTCTGCAGTGTTTATACGCGTGCAAGGCTATGACCGGAGCAAAGGCCTGTTGTCGATGGGCAAGGAGGAAGGCCAGATAGACGGCTTGCACCACAGGGACGCGAAGGGGCTTGCAGACTATCTGAACAAGAAAATAGCGATGGTGGAAGAGCATATTTCAAAGGGCGAACAGCACGGTCAGACAGACAATGCGGACATGAACGCATACGCTCTGTGCCCGAAGTGCGGCCATAAGCACGGCCCAGGGACCAAATTCTGCGATAACTGCGGAGCAAGGCTCTTATGATCTACGTCTCAGGTGCCCTGACTTTGGATTCGGACCAAGCGCTTTCTGTTATCACCGAACGCACTCACACGCGTGCCATGTTCGCTACGTATTGCTGCTAGCTTGTGCATTCTCTTGAAGCTCTCAAGCACTTCTTCCTTCTTGTTCTGATAGAGGGGGCACCAATGCCTTGATACCTAGAGCATAGACAAAATCATGATTGATAGCTGGTTCCTCATCGCGGCGCTTGGGCGTTTCTTTTGGTTTTTTATGTCCGATGGGCTGCTCCACTTCGACAATCAACACAGAAGCCGCTTCTGGTATGTCTGCAAATACGGAATTAAAGTCATTGCGCACTTCTTTGTCAGACTCGGGAAGTCCCTTCGCTCTTTCAACCATAGAAGCAGCGAATACAGGATTGCTAGCCCGCCCTTCATTTAAGTGGTTGAGACATCTATTGTCATGTTATTATCGAGGAGCACTCTTCCCACAGCGCCTAGACGCTTAGCCTCCGCAGCAGTTCTTTCTGCATCATTTGGATGTTTGCTTTTTTGTGGCATTGTAAATAACCCCACGGCAAGCCGTAGGGCATATTGCGAAATAAGCAACATATGGAATTCCTCGAAAGGTGCAACCCCCCAAGGGTTGGTGCATCCTCTGATAGGTAAAACACCTTTCTTTCAAATATGCTATCTCAAACTCTCCGCTATCTGATCTTGCTTCCAAATTGGTATATTGCGATTTGCAACTGCTTTTTCGGCGCCGACTTTGGACATGATCTCTTTATCCAGAAGCTCTTGAATCACAGCATCTCTTTCTATTCCGAAAGCCTGGACGGCATTAAATGCCGTTTGTCATATTTCAATTTGCACGCCACAATGCTATTTTAGGAGATATGTATGCCTTTATTTTGGTAGTTTGTTTTAGCAAGATTGCAATTTTGTACTCATCCTGAAAGCGTGGACGTAGCTTCGTACATAAGAGTTATTTTTCAGCAGCAGTCTCCTTCCAATGTTCAAATTCTTTTTCTAGCTCTGCCATTGCAGCTGCGGATCTTGCGTCCCATTCATCTTCTTTTTCGGATCGCGGCATGTCTTTCTCTTGGTATATTTCTTTATCTTCAGAGGATATAGAACGTATCCTTTGATATCCTGCTTCGAAGGCGATCTGTCCTTTCTGAGTGTGGTCAAGATATCCTTCAATGCTTGCCGGTTTCTTTTTCGGATCCATTACCAAACCCTCATACACACTATCCTCTAAAGTATAATTCTCCATAGTTATGTTTTTTAGTAAGGGATCCACATCTTTCAGTGTGCCCTTATATGTTATGTCTCTCTCAATTGGATGACCATAGTCTATTCCCTCATTGCATATTTCATGCGTTTTGACTTCAACATGCTTACCAATATGAGCCCTTAACATGTCAACAATTTCTTGCGTTGTTTTTACTGCTGTTTTAAGCCCTTCTTGTACAACTTTATTCCTTGCTTGTTCCAGCAAAGAAGGCATTACCACAACAGACCCAGTAGTCTCATTGGCACTCCCTTTTTCTACTGCTTCTTTTTGAAGCAGTATTGATTCGCTGACAACTGTTTCGCCTGTTTCATTACTGCCTGTATCAAGAGCGCCTGGCACTTCTGGCGACTGGATCTTAGGATCTTGCATAGCATCTGTAATAAAATCATAGAGACAGGAATATTTAAAGGTTTAGAGTGCGTCTTCACGACACTGGCATCGCAGACTTTCGGTAGGTACACATATCGTTCAGAGGGCACCCTGCGCAGCCAGGCTTTGTCTTGCAGTGCCTCTTTCTGAGTTCCACGAACTGGGCATGGAAGTCTTGATAAAGAAATATGTCCTTTTTCAGGTTCTCCTGAAAGTATTCGCGCAGCGAATCATAGTCTGCGTTCTCTGGCACGCTGGGATCTATCATGTGCACCGCCTTCTGGTGTACGCGTCGATTACGAACAGGGGCTTACCTGCAGCGTATAGCGCAATGCTGTCTGCGGTCTCATTGCCTATGCCGTGGAGCGAGAGCAACTCTCTTCTCGATTCGTTTGCATCTTTATCAAAGAATTGGTCAACGCCCAGATACTTTTTGCAGATGTACGACGAGATGTGTTTTAGTCTTTTGCTCTTATGCCTGTAGAATCCGCTAGGCCTTATTAGCCGTTCAAGTGCCTTGGTGTCTGTGTGCGCAATCTCCTTCAGACCGAGTTTCCCATCACTTTTCAGGTTTGCCATCGCCTTTTCGACATTCTTCTAGGATGTCTGCGGGGTTAGTATTACACCTCTGACTATCTCTTCTCCTGTACCGTGCCACCATCCCCTGAGGCCGAATCTGCCCCTTAATTTGAGGTATATTTTAGCCACGTCAGATTTTCTTTCGGGAATCATTTCACCAACTTCACTCTGACGGGCTTTAGGGATCTCTTCTTCTCTTCTTCTATGAGTTCTCTGTAACCGTCATCGACTTCGCTCAGCCTTACCGGCATGCCTTCGGACAGGAACTTGGGGTCGACATACCTTAGCTTCTTTCTGAGTTCTATCGGTCCACTGTCGGAGACGACGAACCTGAGCTCGCCGAGCCCGGCCTCCAGTTTCTCCAACACCTCCTTGTCTTTTGACTTTCTCAGCATGCTTATGATCTCGCTCTCATCCTTGTACAGATCTTTCTGGTTCAGTATGCGTTTGCCCATGGCGAGCCGCAGCGCTTCCGAGATCAGGTAATACCTTAATTTCGCCTCGTTGCCTGCCCAGAATTCCTTCTGGCATTTCATGTACCAACCTCCGAACAGCTTCGCGGAATTTCTTGACGTGAACACGATCTCGCCGTCACGGACTGCGAGGCTGCGTACGCACTCCGTAACGTCGACACCGAGAAAGCTGCGGCTGTCCCTCAGCGCATAGTCTATCCTGTCTGCGCACAAGTCCGGAGCGTCCCTTTCGAGAAGAGAGTACTTTCCACTATTCTCCATCTCGCTTATCGCTTCCGCATCGAAGCCGTATTTCGCCAGTATCCTGCCTAGTGCCGAGTCCTGTATGTAGCCTTTCAGCGTGCTGTCCTGGTAGTCTTCCTTGGAAGGGTCCCCGAACAGCCAGTCTATTATGTGCGAAAACGCGGTGTGCGACACATCATGCAGCAGGCCTGCTATCTGCTCCTCCTGCCCTGCGCCTAGCATCCTCAGGAGAAGCATCACGCCTACGCTGTGCTCGTATCTGGTATAGTGCGGGAATGATGTCTTGGTCTCTGCGGGATAGCCGTGCTGCGAAACTCCATTCAGCCTCTTTAGCGACGGCGAGTCCATCAGCTCTAGCAGCACGCCATCGCTTATGTCGAAACGGCCGTATATCCTGTCAAGAAGCATCAAGTCAACACGTTTTTGATCGAAGTCACAGCGTAATCTGTGGTGGTTGCGTCCCTACAAACTTTATGAGTATGCCATCAACATCGCACAGCACGCCGAGACCGCGGCTCCAGGCATCCCAGCGCTCTCCACATATGTCTGGTACTCGCTTTTGCATTCGAAGTCGAGAAGCATGTAAGTCACCTTGAGCTCAGCATCGCGCGCGGCGTATTCTGCAAACATCGATTTCCAGCCGTGCATCGCAATCAGCGTGGCGTAGTGCGCGGCCTCCCTTACAACGGTGCACAGCATGTCCCAGCCTCCGTTCCATGCTGCCTCGTACGCTCTGCCGAACATCGAGTCCCATGAAGATGCGTCCATGTGTTCGTCTTGCAGGTGTTTCTGTGCGACGGCGCGCGCAGACTCGTACGTGTCGCTGCGGAAGACATCCGATTCGGTTTCGTTGGTCGACGCGAACTTTAGGAACGAAGTGTTCGGTATGTCGTAGAATATGAACGTGATGATGTTGTGCGCAATATTGTATGGGGCGCCTGATGATGCGAGCGCAGTCCAGAGCTTCTGTTCGGCATCGTCCGTTCTCAAGAAGCTTCTGAGTGCGGCAGGTTCTGACTGGACCTTTTCGGTGATCTCACGCACCAGCTGGGAATATGACTTCTGTGCCAGCATTTCATCCCCACTGTCATTTTTGCGCTCAAATATATAAGCGTTCAGATTGAACTTTCTGCCTGGCATTCTGTAAAAAGGAAAAGCAACTTTGCTTTCTGCCGATCTTCCTTTTGATGCGAAGCATCTAATGCGGAGCTGCGTATCGTCTCAGCAAGGCACATCGTTTCTGTGCCTAAGGAAAAGATCACAGTTTTATCTCGCCGCTGTTTATCTTCTTTATGATGGCTCTTGGATCCTCGCCTTCGCAGGTGACGCCCATGCTCTTGCACGTGCCGAGCACCTGGTTCACTTTTGCCCCAAGCGTCTTTCCATAAATACGCGTATCTTTCGCGTTTGCGACGTTCTTCGCCTGCGCCAGTGTGAGGTTTCCTACTATTTCGCCCTTGGCCTTGGCGCCTAGCTTGATGCCGAGTTCCTTCAGTATCAATGCGCTTGTTGGAGGCATTCCGACTTCGACCTTGTATGTCTTCGTGGCAGTGTCGATGATCACCTTGACCGGCACGTTTATGCCGTCGAACTGCTTGGTCTTGTCGTTGATCTCCTCGATTATCTTGCTTATGTTAACTCCGAGAGGTCCGAGAGCCGGACCGAATGGCGGCCCTGAAGTCGCCTTCCCTCCAGCTATGAGTCCACTGATTATTGTTTCTGGCATATTATTCAACCTGCTTTGTTTGCTTTCTGGACCACCCTTGCGGTGGCCATCTTAGTTGTTATCGGGATCGGCACAACGACGTCCATGAGCTCTACCGTTATCTCTTCTTTGAGCTCGTCCACGCGCAGCACCTTGGCTTTGTAGCCCTTGAACGGGCCTGTCGTGAACTCGACAGTGTCGCCGTGCTCTATGGTCATCGCCTGGCTGCGCATCTCTATGAGCTTGCTGACCTCTTCTTCGCTTAGAGACTTCGGCAGTATTCCGCGTATGTTCCTGCCGCGGGTCACGAACTGCCTTGCTGAAACCTCGTCCTCTGCCTCAAGTATCAGGTAGCCGCGCATCCCTGCTACGACTATCACGGCGTATATTGGCAGATCGGTCTTGGAGCTCTTGTTCTGCAGCATGTTGGCTGCAATGTGCTCCTGGCCCGATGTAACTTTCACTACAAAATACAAACAATCACTTTAAATGTTACTTCATAGCATCTTATAATCGTTTTGATTGGATGACATACGCAAAGGTGCCAATGAAGGATGCAGAGAGGACAAAGCTGCTGTTGGCGCACATGCACCTCATGGACAGCTCGATGCCTGCAGAGCATAGCCCCGGCTATGTCTATTTTCCTGTACTAGATGCTGCTAAAAAGAATAAAAAGCTTCCTGATGCTGTGCGTATAGTGTCTGGAGGTGCCAGGAGAAAGAGAACGTCAAAGAGCTATGATGAGATGCTGCATTCAATCCTCAACAGCAAGGATATGGCGCTTCTCGAACGCGGATACGAGCAGCTAGGTTCGATAGCGATAATAGGCTCCAAACTAAGCACAGGAAAGGAAAGGCTAGTAGCAAAGGCGCTCATGCAGACTAACAAGAGCATAACGACAGTGCTTGCAAAGGCAGGACCAATCTCTGGCAGGTACCGCACAAGGAAGATGCGGTACGTTGCCGGCATCAGGACGTACGCCGCGCTTCACAAGGAGAACAACTGCGTGTTCAAGTTCGATGTCAGGAAGGTTTACTTCTCGAGCAGGCTCGCGTACGAGCGCGCAAGGATGGTTTCAGAGGTAAGAGATAAGGAGCAGGTGATGGTGATGTTCGCAGGCGTGGGGCCGTTCGCGATAGAGATTGCGAAGGCGCACCCGAAGACGCGCGTAGTCGCGATAGAGCTCAACAGGCACGGCTACGAATCGATGATAGAGAACATAAGGCTCAACAAGACTCCGAACGTGAAACCCGTTCTTGGAGATGTCAAGCGCGCCTACTCAAAGTACAAATGCTGGGCGGACCGCGTGATAATGCCTCTCCCCATGTCGAGCCTCAAGTTCCTTGACGAGGCATGTGCAGTATCGAAGCGCAAGGCCATCATCGACATATATAGCTTCGGCACTGTCGGTAGCGCGTTCGAGGACATATGGCATGTCATAAAGGAGCATGCAGATGCGCATCACCACACAGTCGAGTTCATGGACAAACGGGAGGTGCGGCCCTATTCCTCCACAGAAGTCGAGATGTCGATAGCGTACCGGATCCTGAAGAAGCGCTAGACGTCATCGGATAGCTTGCCTAGCCTCCTTGATTCTGTTGCAACGATCCGTGACCGCGTTTGAGTGAATGCTTTGCTACATCACGGTGCAGCGCCCTCATCTTGGTGTGCACTTTCGTCAGCGTCCCGCATCAGCTCCTTGAATGCGGCGAATTCCTGTGCGGCTTTCTTGCGCATCTCTTCTGCGATATCGCGCCGCTTCTGCGCCTCATCAGGCTTTCCCTCACTATCTTTCTTTACTGCCATTGCCTCTGCAGACTCCCAGCTCTTCTTGTACGCCGCTGCTAACGTCCAACCTGCGTCCCGTGTGCGTATTTTTACAGCATCCCAGTGATTTCCAGCTGCGTCTTCCTTATCTGCAGCCCATTCGTACGCCACCTTAAAATTGGCCAGCCCGGCAGCCGCCGCACAGTATGCGGCATTTGGAAAGGCTCCAATACTCGCGAAATAAGCAGCATCCTCTATGTGCTTTTGCTGCTGTTTATCGTTCTGCTCTTGCTCCCATTCTTGCCAGTGCTGCTCATGCTCTGCTTTCTGCACTTGCTCTTTGGTCGGCTGTTTATACACCATACTCTCACGGCAAACCTTACAGTTCGCAAGTATTTATCCTTTTTCAAAAGCAAGACTCTGGGACAAAAGTCGATTACTTTGATTTCCGCACCATGACGTAAACCATCTTGCCAATGTACTCTTTAGGACAATCGATTTTTGCTCCTGTTCCGAACCGAGTTACAGGTTTCTCAAAAACAACTACAACATCGTCTCCGATTTTAAGTTTGTTCTTTATTACTTCAATTTTCCTCATTTACCACACCGTATAATATATATTAATATATATTTAAATACTTTTCCTTTCAATAATAATATCATGGCAAAAACCAAAAGGTTAACGAATAGACAGTTCCGAAGATTTTTCAAGGAGTTCAAGAAACTGATTGAGATTTACGGCGAAAAAACGGCAGAAAAACACACTGACTGGAAAACATATGAAGAAGAATATGCAAATAGGATAAGATATGTCGCGAAAGAGTTGAACATTCTTACAAAATCAGCAATAGACTCTATTGAGATGAAGGTATCCAAATTCGGAAGACCTGCAAAATTGTCTCTCCAACAGAAGGTGGTTGCGCTTATCCTAAAATCGATTTTCTGCAAAAACAACAGACCAATGGCCGGACTGATGTCCCTTTTTGGCGCATTTTGTGGCATTGACATTAGTTACAAAACTGTCGAAAGGATGTATTCTGATGAACTGGTGCGAATTGTTTTGCACAACATGTTTATTCTGACGATAAAACGAAAATGTGATAAGAAAATAGATGTGAGCGGAGACGGAACGGGTTACACACTAACAGTAACGAAACATTACCGTACACAAGTCGATAAAGAAGGGTACAGGAAATTCGTGTATTCGTTCAATCTCATCGACATAAAGAATGGGTTGTACATATGTTATGGCTCGGGTATACGATCTGAAAAGGAAGCATTCGAAAATGCAATGAAGCTGCTCAGAAATGTAGAGGTGGCCACAGGGATAACAGTCAATAGTGCAAGGTTAGACAGGTACTATAGTTACCAATCAACTTTGAAGTATTTTGACGACAAAACTGTTTTGTACATAATCCCAAAGAGCAACACAACAATAAATGGCCCGTCTAGATGGAGGAAGATATTCAGACGGATGATGAAGGATCCTCTGTCCTACTTGATAGAGTACTACAAAAGGGAGAAGTCTGAGAATGGTTGGTCTGTAGATAAACGGATGGTTGGGTGGAAAATATGGCAGAAAAGAAATGACAGAATCGATACAGCAATAAGTTGTACTGCAACACTTCACAACTTATTCAGAATCGGTTATGGATGACTTTTGTCCCAGAATCCAAAAGCAAGGTTTGTACTGCAGAATCTGTCCTTGCGCCTGGTGTGCACGTCTCTGACGACTCCAAAACGTATCCTCGTCGGTAGTTACAAAAACGCAAAGTTTAGTGTATAAATTGACAGAAATAGTAGCGCATAAATATCAGGAACGCCCACAATATACTACGGAATCTACACAAGTGATGCTATATGCCCGACGAAACAAAAATGGTTAAATCAGGACGCGTTTCTGACGTGAAATTCGAAGAAATAATTGAATTGCAAAAGACGGAGATGGCCCTGCTGTTCTCACAAGCATTGGACATGCTGCGTCGCGGCACGCCTAAGCCTGCCAAAAAAGAAGCCGACGTAACAGAAGGCGGAAAGTGGGTCCCATGGACAGACAACGTCGAACCAGGCGCAGTATTTGAGTTCTGGTTCAAGATAAACCCAAAGCTTGGGACACGTATGCCCCCGAATCTTGAAAGTATGTCTGACTCCAAGCTGAAGGAAGATCAGTAAACGCGTCAGTTTCGCCATCTGCGTTTTCTTATATTTTCTGAATGCTCGGACCAGCAAGGCAACAATCTAAAAACGGCTGACCTACAACGGGAGCTGGTGCCGTTCTTGGCGGTGGCGACCAGTGTTGCTTATCCGGTTTTCTATTCCTTCTAATTCGCATGTAAAATGCGCATACAACAATGCCTAAATATGTGGATGTTCTCAACATAACCCGTGACAACATGAGCGATAACAAAATCGTTGCAGGGCCTGAAAAAGAGGAGAAGGCCATGCAAAAATCCGCCAAAGTCGCATTGAGTGCAGCGCCGAAAGATCGGATCACTGGTGCATTCCTGCGCGAGGACCAGATAGAGATAGAGAGCAAGAACTTTCCGAGAATCTGGACCGGGGAAAAGTTCGAAAAGCTGGTCAAGAAGAGGTAAAAAGATAGCAAACAGCAACATCCAAATATCTGGATAATCAGACCGTTCAGAGCCGATAGCATGCACAACATACCCAAAGCTTACGAAAAACCGATAAAAGGAGAAATAACGCTTGAAGTCGTCGCCTTGAGGACGTTCCAAGAGTGTTTCCCTGATATGAAAACGCCACCGGCTTGGAAAGATTTTGTAGAGGGTGCTGTTGGGAAAGGCAAGATAAAAGATTTTATAAATGGTGCGACATGCGAACGCATAGGCAAGAGCCGTCTTATTAACAATTCCATAAACTGGAATAAGTGGCTGGCTGCAAACCGTGCCAAAAATAACGATGAGGGCAAAGAAGAGATATTGTATGCGATCATTGTGATGAAAGCCCTCGATTCTAACGAAGAGCCTGAAAAAGTCGTACAAGAGCTTACAGATTCTGCATTGGTTAAAACGAGTCCAGCAAAAATCGCCGATGCAGTAACCCTCTTCTATAATGACGAGAAAAAGAAGGCAGCTTTTGAAGAATGCCTAAAAGCCGCGAACATAACGCGTGTGTCTGAAGTGCATGCAGAGGAAGACCTCTCAATAGAGTCTGTAGCTTTGAAAAAGATCCCGGAGTTGCTGCCTGAAAGCAAAAAAGCGTGGTCTGACTGGAATGCGTTCGAAGGCGGCTCAATAGGCAAGGTCGCAATAAAGGAGTTCGTGAAGGGCGAGCAATGCGACAGAGAAGCCCGAAGCCTTGTGAACGACTATCAGCTGTGGGCAGACTGGGCAAACGCGAACAGAAGCAAGATGAATGCGGAGGGCAACGCGGCGATACTGTATTCGATCATCGCAATGGAGGCTCTCGATCTCGGAGAAGCTCCTGAAAAGGTCGTAAAGGAGATTGCAAGCCTTGAACTCATAAGCGCGGACTCCAACGGCGTTGCGGATATGATAGCAAGCATCTATAAAAACGATGAGAAGAGAGCTGCCTTTGAAAAATGCCTTGCAAGCCACTACGAATCGTTACTGCGAAGAGACTAGCTGCATCAGGCATTACGGATTTTGCCATACTTTATGAGCAAGTCATTGGAATTTCTTTAGCCAATCCGCTCTCCAATCCGGTGAGCGCATTCTGGATGCGCGATTGGCTGAATCAGAGAGTGGACGAGTATCTCCCTGCCGCTCGCACAGCTTCGCCTCCAGTTCCCATGCCTTATCAGGTACCAGTCCTGCTTTTGTCAACATGATGGCTGCAAGCTCGAAGTATCCTGCATGCTCGCACAGCTTCGCGCCCTTCGTGAATGCCTCTTCTGGAGGCACTCCTGCCTTTACGCGCGCCTTAGCCGCATCAAAAAACATCCACGACACATCATAAAGATCAGCTGCATGTAGGAGGTCCTGCTTTGTTCCCGCCTTTATGTACAGCTCTGCTGCGTCCGATTTTGTCCAATAATTAGCTTCGAGTCTCTTTGCGTCTGCCCTTAATGCTTCCGAATCTCTCGATGTGCTTTTTTCCATCCTACCACTGACGTATCTTGCAGTTTGATAAATATTTATGCCTTTTCGAAAGCAAAAAGCAAAGCGAAAGAAGAAGCAACAGTTAAATACTTTGATTCAGGTGTAGTGTCGTGAGTGCATGATGCCCTTAATTGTTCTGCTGGATCTCGGAGGCCTCGCAACGGCATTGCTGGCAATAATAGTGCTGCTGCTTGTCATTGTCATTCTCAGCTACAACGGGCTCGTCTCAAAGAGGAACAGAGTGCAGGACGCATGGTCTCAGATAGACGTGCAGCTCAAGAGGAGGTACGACCTGATCCCGAACCTGATAGAGACTGTGAAGGGCTATGCAAAGTACGAGAAGAGCGTGCTCACCGAAGTCACAAAGCTAAGGGCCTCGATAGTCACCGGCACTGCCGATGAGAAACTCAAGGCCAACGACCAGCTCACCAAGTCGCTCAAGTCGATATTCGCCGTGGCTGAGAGCTATCCTGACCTCAAGGCGTCTGCAAACTTCAAGGAGCTGCAGGATCAGCTGGAAGGCACTGAGGACAAGATATCCTATGTCAGGACCTCTTACAACGATTACGTACTTGATTACAACAACGCGCTGCAGCAGTTCCCCGGCAACATTTTCGCGAGCATGTTTGGCTTCAAGCCTGACGACTACTTCAAGGTGGCCTCAGAAGCTGAGAAGCAGCCCGTAAAGGTTGACTTTGGAGACATGTCCGGAGATGCTGGCGCACCACAGAAAGGCAAGGGCAAGAAAGGTGCCGCGTAGTCCCTAAGGAAACACCGGCAGGACAGCAAATGGCAAAGGGTATATGCTCATGGCAAGCTTTTTCGATGAAATAGCGAAGAACAGGCTCAAGTCGGTGCTGCTCTTCCTGGTGTTCTTTGCACTGTTTACCTTTGTCATACTGCTTTTCTCGCTCTTCATTGGTGCTGACCCAGTAAGCGGCATGATCATCGGTGCGGTGCTTATAGTCGTGTATGCATTGTTCGCATATTTCATGGGCGGCAAGATGGTGCTCGCGATCTCAAGAGCTCAGAAGGCAGATCCCAAACAGTACCACTATCTGTATGATGTTGTTGAAGGGCTTTCAAGCGCGATACAGGTGAAGGCTCCTGGAGTTTACATAATAAACGATCCGAACCCGAATGCTTTCGCGACCGGAAGGGACCGGAACCATGCGTATGTCGCTGTGACAACAGGCCTTCTCTCAATGATGGACAAGCGTGAGCTTCAGGGCGTGCTCGCGCATGAGCTGTCCCATGTTGCAGACAACGACATACTGTACATGCTTGTAGCGGTAGCGTTCGCGGGTGCGATAGGTCTGATCGCAGGCCTGATAAGGAACAGCGTGCTGTTCGGAGGATTCAGGGCTGGAGGTGGAAATGGACGAAGGGACAATGGCGACATCTTCATAGTGATTGCGCTGCTCATAGGCATCTTGGCTCCGCTATTCGCGCTGCTTCTCAGGCTCGCCATCTCAAGAAGAAGAGAGTATATGGCGGACGCGAACGGGGCACGGCTGATAAGGGATCCGCACGCTCTTGCAGGTGCGCTGAAGAACATACGCGACTACACAAGCAATCCGCAGTCGCAGTCTGTCATGCATGCGAACGACATAACCTCGAGTCTGTACTTCTCGAATCCTCTCAAGGGCGGCTTCTCCGGTCTCTTCTCGACACACCCGCCGATAGACGACAGGATAAAGCGTCTCGAGCAGATGTACTGAAGTATTGTCCTGTTCTGCAACGACCAAACGGCACAAATAAATATGAGGAAGGCCGAGCCGTACTTGTGATAAGGTGCCCCGCGCAGAGAAGAATAGGGAAACTGCAACAAAAGGACGGATAGCAAAGGACATACTTAGGACAGAGCAGGCAAATCCGTCTGAGCGTATAAGTGCAATGTCAAGAGCGCTTGAACTTTCTGAAGACGTCATAAAGAATGCAGAAAGCACGTATAGGGAGTGCGTGGAGCTCGGATTAATCGAAGGAAAGAATGCAGAGTTGATTATACAGGCAGTGCTTTTTGCTTCGTGTGGAGAGATGGAACCGGCCGAAAGACTAAGGATACTCAATGAGCTGGAAAGCGCATCAGGCGTTGCTAAAAGCGAGATATTCGATACTTGTTCGGAAGTGCTGCAAGCGCACTATGTAGCTAGTTATGCGAACGCGTTAGGGCTCGGAGATGAGGTCACCAAGCCCGCGATGCAGCTTCTTGCAAATGCGATGCGGCTAAAGCCGATGCGCACGCGCCTTCTTGGGAAGCCGAATGTCGCGGCAGCCGCAGCGGTCTACATCGCCGCAACGTGTGCCGAAGAGCACAAGACAGAAGACCGGCTTTCGGAAGTATCTGGTTTCGGGCGATGCACGATACGGAACTGGAGCCGTTTCGTGGAAGAGGCTGCTGAAGTGCCCATGAAATTTAACGAGATACTTGAAATTGTAAGAGTCCTGAATCTGCCATTGGGCGAGTATGCCCTGTTCGGCTCCGTGCCTCTGGCTGCACATGGGATTAGGGACTGCAGGGACATAGACGTAGTAGTCTTGCCGGAACTGTACGATAGGCTGAAAACACAATCCGGATGGAAAGAGAAAGCATTGCAAGACGGCACCAATATACTTGTCAAAGGCAACATCGAGCTGTATGTGGATTGGTGGTGCGGACAGTACAGGCCCGACATAAAGAAGCTAGTCGAAGAGGCAGAGATGATTGACGGTGTGCCTGTAGTTTTGCTTGATGAAGTTCTGGTATGGAAAAGATCGTCTCATAAAGAAAAAGACCTGAAAGACGTCAAATTGATAGAAGAATACCTCAGAGCGCCTGCAGGAGAAAAACGCTAGCGCAGAATACCACGTGTTTAGGCATGTAGTGCCATGGTGGCAGGGTGCCTTTGTGGGACTGGCTTGGATATTTTGGAGATGGTTCTTTGCGGTGTGTGTTGTCAGGCGCCCTACTGCCATGTCGCCCTTCCAAAAGGAAGGTGCACTCACAGGATATCTACTCTTGCTTGTCCTGCTGGTTCCTCAGCATTTCCATGGCCTTCACTGCCCTGTCATGGTTCTCCTTCCATGCCGAGTCTGAGCTGACAGTGTTTGTAGATACCGGTTGCATGTCCAGTTCGCGGTCCACATGAATTCTACACCGCGGCTCCGCATCGCCTTCTTCTATTTTTGTCTTTTCTCGGCTCATGTTACCACACTCCGTGTCAGATTATTCTGGTATTTAGCTTTTGCTGTTAAGAGTGTTTATCGCCAGACATGCGCTGGCATGGCCTGTCAAGAATGACTCGCGTCATGTGACTAAATCAATTCTAGTTCTCTGTTTCATGGCGCCGCATATTGAGTATTCTCAGCTGATCGCGGATAAACAGGATGTGTATTTGAAGATCGATAGGCAGCGCCCTGAACTCCTCTCCAGTAAGTTTATGCATGTCTTCGGGGCTGTCGAAACGGAGAAGGCAGCCGCAACTAAAACATATGGATACGTCGCCAGCTCTTGGCACTGCATGTGACAAAGGCGCAGAGATCTCTGCATGTGCCTCCAAACGGTAATTGCAATCCGGACATTTGTTGGTGCTTACTGGATCATCTCTCCTGGCAGTTCTTTCGATGCCATCCTCCGGGCCATTGTTGACCCTAGTTTCTTTATGGTGTGGATGCTTGGGCATTTTATCACAGATGATGCAGGATTCCGGACAGGCAAATGCTGCAATTAATCTGGAGAATTGCGGTGCTCTTCGACAATAGCTTCGGGATCCACCGTCATGCCGCTGAATCGCCTAGGCGTCTCTTCGATACAGTAGTCCACAAATGCCCTTCTCAGTGCGCTCATTTCGATGTCGGTGTCTGCACTGTTGCTTTTGCGCGGCTCGAAAAACGCTAGCGCAATTCCGGCTGCGAAACCGATTTGCTCCGCATAACTCACATAGCGTTGTCCCTCGGCAGGTTCAGATTCTTCCAAAGGACTGCCAAGTTTGCCTATGAGTGCATCATATGCTTCTTGTGCGCTTCCCCTTTTAGAAAAAACAGCAATTGCGGCGTTAGCCGCATCGATAATCTTTGATGCTGCCAGTATGTCTTCTTGTGTCGTATCGCCGTCCTCGGCAAACTCGCTTAGAATACCCGTCTTCACTTCTTCAAGTTTCTCAGGACCCTTGCGAATCATGCCAAATAACTGCTCAATTGACCCGGTAATGTTGTTTATGTCAAGTTGCTCAGTTCTTTCGCCCTGCTTAATATCTTTTGTTTTCATCGGTATCACTATTGCGTGCATTATGCATTGCACGCAGGATAGGCGTCTGGCCTCCAGATATATATAGTTTTTTATTTGTTGAGGATATTGCGCGTAGACTATGACGCGATACAGGAAAGCAGACTTCCAGACTTCGGCACGCAATGCCTGTGCAAGCGCAACTGCCTGCTGGCCGATAACGATATACCGAACGGCACCGCTATTGCTGCACATGCCACATGCAAAAGTGCCTGAGAAACAGACGGGCGTCCTTCATCCACACAAGCTATTTATATGCGCTTGTCGTAAATCTCCTTGATATCCGACCAGGTATCTAAGTGGCAGCAATCCAGACTACTACAGAACAGAAGACACTCGCAGAGTTCAGCCTAGAGGAACTTGTGAAGAACGCGACATGGCGTGAGCTGCTGATGGAGCTTGTAGAAAAGGAGAGAATAGACCCGTGGGCGATAGACCTCGCAAAGATTGTTGACGGCTACATATCCGTGGTCAAGCAGATGCGCGTTCTAGACCTTCACGTGCCCGCGAACATAATGCTTGCCGCTTCTATACTGCTGCGCATGAAAAGCGAAAGCCTCAGCGTATTCGAAGTGCCGCAAGAGATCGTTGATGACGTGGTGCATATGGACCGCATCATTCCGGAAGTCGAGGCGCTTGTGCCAAGAAACAGGCTCCAGCCTGGACGGAAAGTGACGCTTCAAGAACTGATGGACGCGCTGAACGACGCGATGAAGATAACCGAGAAGAGGGCACACGTAGTGAGCGAGCGAACAATGCCTTTGACGTTTCCAGTTGTAAAAGACGATATAGATGAAAAGATATCCGCTGCATACATGCTGATAAAGAGCAACGCGGACAAGGAAGGCATGGTGAGCTTCTCGCAGATATCGAAAAGGTACGACTCAATCACGTCGGTTGTGATAGATCTGTTCGTGCCGATGCTCTTCCTTGCTCACAGGCGGACTGTCGCTGTGATGCAGGAGATTTTCTTTGACGATATATTCATAAAACTTACAGAGGGAGAGAATGCCTGATCAGAAAGAGTCGGAGCACATGAGGCTTGCCGAAGCGGCGCTTTTCGTATCGGGAAGGGCGATGAGCCTGGACGAGATCGCAAAGGTGATGGGCGTCGCATCAATGGGCTATGTCAAGAAGCTGATGGACGAACTGATAAAAGAATACGAGAGCGGCGCTAGCGCCCTTACGATGGTTAACGTCAGCGGCAAGTATGCGCTGGCAGTCAAGGCAGCTTACGCAGGCAAGGTGAGCGAGCTTGCAGGCGCTCCTGAGATATCAAAGTCGGCACTGCGCATACTCGCATACATAGGCAGGAACGAGCCGATAATGCAGAACAGCATTGTGAAGGCGTTCGGCAGCGCAACTTACGATCACATAAAGGAGCTCACCGAGAAGGAGTTCATAACCGCACAAAGGAAGGGCAGGACAAAGCGTATAGAGACGACCCAGAAATTCAAGGAGTACTTCAGCGTATGATCTGCGCGGCTAATAAGCGGGATTGACTTCCTCGACACCCTCTTTCCTGTTCATGTACAGAGCAGCGACGAAAAGGAACGAAGACAGACGATTAAGATAAGCGCCAACAGTCTTGTCCTTATGATTCAACGCTTCAAAAGAGCGTTCCGCCCTCCTGCATATCGTCCTTGAGAGATGAAGGCACGATGCGCTGACGGATCCTGTCGGCAGCACAAACTTCTTTAGTGTGGGAAGCGTTGCCCCTAATTCTTCAATCGCCTCTTCAAGATCTTTCAACCTCATAGAGATGTGCTTCTTGCCCTTGGTGTCCTTTCCGTCAGATGCGATCGTGGCGCCGACAATGAAAAGAGTGTTCTGCACGCCTTCGAGTATCTCGTCCAGATGCTCGTCTGTGATGTTAGCGCATGCGAAGCCGATTGCGCTGTTGAGCTCGTCTATATCGCCGAGCGCGCAGACGACAGGGTCGTCCTTCTTGAGTCGGTGCGATCCGGTGATCTGAGTGTAGCCGCCATCCCCTTTGCCTGTGTAGAAACGCATCAATTTATAATAAATACACCACTATTAATAACTATTGCAGGGCTTGTGGTCGAATGGCAAGACGTCACCTTCACAAGGTGAAGATTAGGAGTTCGATTCTCCTCAGGCCCATCCGATTTAGAAGACTAATTAGCGTTCAGAAACGCGCGTTGCAAATACTTGAACCAAGTTTAAGGTGCTCGTAGGCCGATGCGAAGTTATACTATAAAGAGTTTTAATTCCCAACTATAGTTTGCAGGATTGCTCCATGCAAACCTGGGCAGAAGACAAAGAGTTCACTCTTATGTTGTTCTTAACATGTCCTCAATATCTGACGCATCCTCTTCATAGATTTTAAATCCGACCACTACAGACACACGGTCCAGAGGCGCTAAGTTCGCAGAGAGTGAGAAACGCGCATTTTGTAAACTGGCGTCGTCGTCCGTAAGCACGCTCAACCTCAATGGATTCTTTCCTCCCTCACACCAGACCTTTTCCTCCATATCTGCGTTCGCACCAAAAAACTTACCTACTTTATCTGGACTAATTTGGCCTCCATCATCAAAAGTATGGCATCCGGATTCATTGAAACGTCTTTCGGCCAAATAGAACTCTTTGCCTTTCAATGGATCCTCAAGCTCAGAGTATCTGGATGCGAGCGCTAGTGCTAACTCATGCGTCAGCGGTTCCAGGCCGTTCTGCTTCAAAAGGCTCATAGAATCGTCATAATTCGACTCTGTTTCGGCCACGAATACAGCCACATCGTCGAAGTTGCAATTTACTTCCTTAAACGATGATCCATTTCCAATCGTTCTATTTTCCGGCATCATATCACGTGTTGTCATCTTCATTTATCCAGATACTTATAGGTTAGTTTTTCTACAGTTTGTTTGCTGAGTTTTGTGGTTTTGTAAGGACTCCGCTACATCATTCTTCATCAATCTTTTTTTCTTTTTGTCTCCTTCAGGGATGTGTCTATCCAGTTCGATTGTCTGTGCAAGTTCATTAGATGCGATGCATAACTCGTGTGCGGCTTCTGACATGGCGTCGTTATCTTCCATTTCGCTTTCCTTTCTCATGCCAAGCGCCGTAGCTAGCTCAGTTGGCTCATCGGGTTTGTCTTCTTTATCTTTTTTAAACATCTCCGTAATATCACTACACACATTGTTTTTTTCCAAATATTTATTTGCTTCTATTTCTGAGAGTTTGGGACAAAAATCGTTTTGTGGCAGTTTGTTTGTGGAAGTTCGTGGTTTTGCAAGCATACAGGCGCGGAGGTGCTCGTTGCACACATAGTTCGCCGAGCTTCATCTTTAATATCAATTAACGAAGAAAATACATGGGAGTTTAGGTGGCGTGTCCCTCCCGCCCATCCCGATTCTTAGACGACAAATCAGCATTTAAGAGCGCACGCTGATTCAGGCGTTGCCTACTCTGTCTTTTCCGCGCTTGCTCTTTTAAGTAGGTCAAGTGCCTTTTCAACAGAAAGGTCCTTCACCTCGACGCGTAATAGGTCCGTCAAAGATGTTTCACGTTCTGTGGCTTCGTATTGCCCTAGGAACTTTTTATCTGAAGGGGATAACATTGCACGAAGGCTATCCAAAGTTGCAGGTAGGGGCTCTCCGAGCAGTTCCAAGAACTCTATCCTATCGGACATTCTTTTTAAAGAATAACCCACGATCCTTGGCTCGTTCAAAATCTCGGCTTTTTGCATTGGCAACTTGCTGCATAAGAATTCAAGCTTAGCGCTAACTTTGTCTGTAGTGTATGCTGCTAACTGAGGCTGCTCATCTTGTTCCCTGAGGAGTTCGAGCCTTTTTTCCTCATGTTGTTTCACGGCGAGTTCGCACTCTTCTTTCCATTTTTTAATGCTGCCCTTGCCTATATGGTCAAGCTCTTTTCTGAGTTTTTCAGTTCGGATTACGTATCTAGATATCTGCTTTTCATCTGTGAATTCATAATCTATGCTCATGTCCAGGTCTCCAAGGACTGCAATGCCGCAGATTCTGACGTTGCCATGAAGTTTGGTCTGTCCGGCGACCCAAGCTCTAGCCACAAGCGCATTTTCGTATATAAAAGAGTTCCCGAAAACCATAGAACCGTAATAGGCCTGGGCATTGTCGTATAAGATCGCATTTTCGTAGATCCAAGTGCCTCCTCTTATTCTGGCGTAGTCTCGTACTTGGGCCATATTTAATACCAGGCAGTCTGCGCCGATATATGCCCTATCCCCTACGATGGCCGAATCCTCAACAAATCCACCTACTTTGGTATCCTCTTCGAATCTGCAGTAGTCGTTCATGTGCCTTACGAATACTCTCTCGTCATGCATGGTGTCTTCATCTTCCTTGATCGTAGCTTTAATCACGCTCAGCGGCAAGCTGGTGAGCTCATCTACACTCGACACAGTCGCTTCTGTTCTATATATTGCTGTTTTTTCTGCTGATGGCATTTAATCGCATATTGCTTGCATTTTAGGAGATATTTATATTCTTGGTTTTTTGTCTGCTTGTCTGTTGGGCTTTGCGGTTTTGTAGGTGCACTGTTCGAACAGCATCAGAGCATATTATGTAGTATCCTCTCTAAATCGAGCTTCCGGCCGCTTGAACATCAGGCCCATCATGATTTTTAGAAGAAAAATTGGAATTTAAGGGCACATGCCAATTCAGACTTTGCGCGACTTTGCCTTTTCCGCGCTTGCACCTCTTAGTGGGCATCGAAGCGGCTTTTAGGCAAACAAGGTATAAATATAACTCAGACAAAAGGCTGCATGTGACATTATGACAAAGATACAGTTATATCCCGCTAATCGCTCTAACCTTGCTGGTGTGAAAGAGATAGGCGAGATGCTTGAAAGCATTCACGATGGCATGGCCGATAGAGATGGTGTGGTTTTTGTGCTGTTGGATGCCCCGAATACTGCGTCTTGGAACCGGGTGTTTGGCGCGATAGACACCTACTCCGAGCAAACGATAAAGGCTTTGTCAAAGCTGACGGGCTTCTCGGATTGGACATTTGACCTCCTCTCCTTATTGACTGACTTAAAAAGAAGGCACGAGATAGAAATTCATCCGATAGATGTAGGGGATGAACGCAGAGAGGATCTGGAGCTGCTAAAAGAATCTTATGAAGAGGAAGTGGCGCTGAAGGCCAGATTCGATGCTGCTGAGGGGGAAGAGCGCATTTCGATAGGCAGAGCTCTAATGTTCGCAAGATCCACGATCAACGGGATACGGGAACAGGCCATGTTAGACAACATAAGGGACCTTGCAGACAGCAACAAAAATACGCCGATGTTTGTGATAACAGATGGCGAATACGCAAAGTTTATACAAGATTCGCTCCGGTATGATGGGTACGCCGCAGAACTGGCAAAACCGTTGGATGCTGAATTGGAACAGTTCTTGGCGACCAAGTTCGTCGTATTGTCTGAAGCGCTGGGACTGCCCAGAATAATGGAACGGCTGAACTCCGAGAAAGCTAACGCAGAACAACCCGCTAAGAGAGAGGTGCATACGGGCAAAATAAGCCTCAGATCCGAACGCACACCCGAGCAAAATACGAATTCTGCCGCACAAGCAGAACCACGTGCAGGCGTGCCGGGAGAGGCACATTCGAACAGGAAGATCCCACACAAATCAAGAAACTAGTGCAGGTAAACAAGGAGTGGTATTCACATAGCGATAAAAAGCGAGTTTGAATGCAGTTCCAAGCGTGAAGCGTTCGTCCTCTTTCTCTCTTTTCTGGATGTCAGATCGCGTAAGTGCGCAGGTCCGGTGATTATGTCCTCATCATGCCGAGCACAGCCTTGACTTCCTGCTCTACAGTCATGTGGGTCGTGTCGATGACAAGATGGTAGTTTTGCGGGTTCCGGTAGTCATAATCGTCGCCATAGAGCTCGTGGCCTCTGTCCAGTTCGTCCTGCCCGCGCCTTTCCAGCGTTTCAGCAAGCTCTTGTTTAGACATCCTCCTGTATTCTGGGCGCCCATGCACGCGTTTTACTCTTGTGTTCATGTCTGCGGTAATGAACACCAGCAAGCAGATAGAGCTGTCCAAGATCATAGTGTACCTTGATTCCCCGATGATGCTTCCTCTCTCGAATAGCACCTTCGCCTCTTCGTTGATCTTTATGTTGTCCTCTTTGTTGGTCTGGCTCCAGAAGTCCTCAAATGTTATGTCGTTCTGTGGGTGCTCTTTTTTGTACTTCTCCCTCCACAGTCCGCCGATGGAATATACTGGCCAGCCGTACTCGTTGGACAATGCGTTTGCCAGCGCGGATTTTCCTGAGCCAGGATGCCCTGACAGTATGATGCTCTTGAAGGCCATGCTGCTTTTTGAGATTTTCAGATATAAATCTGTTTTGGTGCGGCTCCTGGCAAAGGACAAACTACGTCAGAATAGTAAGGTCCCCTAGGACTTTAATAGCCTTCTCGCTAAATATAATAAGACGATAAGGGAGAGGCACGACGTGATTGAGTGTTCCTGACTAAACCACAACCAGAAGACGAACTGAGCCGTGCCCATACGCAGTCCTTGAACTGCCTAGTCCGTCCGCATTCCTCAGATCAGTTTGATTTTGTAGCGATAAACGTGCCATCCACATTCCAACAGGGCATAATACCTGAGGATGAGGTGCCTCCATGGGGCCTCTTGCGTGTGGTGGTGTCGGCAAGGGAGTTTTTCGGCTTCAATGCGGGAATACTTGACGCGCACAAGCTTAAGCTCGACCTGGATGAAATCGTAGAGCAGATAAAGATAAGTGGTGCGAAGATGATCGGGATAAACCCGACATCGGTGAATGTATTGGAGGGCAAGGAAATCGCGAACGCGTGCGACAGGCTGGAGATATCGTATGTGCTTGGAGGGGTGCACGCGACATTGTCTCCGCAGATTGCCCACGGTAACTTCCCTAATGCATTCGCCATAGTGCGTGGAGACGGAGAGCTTGCGATAGGCGAGATTCTTGGAGCGGCGCTAACTGGTATGCCGAAATCAGAAGGCTCTGGGATATACTACAACGGGCAAGAGATAGGCCACAGGATCGATTATGCAAAAAGGGTCAATCCTGAAACTATTCCGATAGTGAGGCAGGAAATGTATGTCGAAGAGCCCATATACGCGCACGCCATTCGGCTGGAAGGTCGTGACAAGACAATACGCGAAGCCACGCTGTATGTTACGACAGGGTGCCCGTTCGAGTGCACTTTCTGCGCATCGCCGATCATGAACAACAGGTGCAGGGGCCCGACATACCTTAGGCCGAGCATGTCAAGGATAGTCGACGAAGTGGAATATGTTGTCAACGGCCTGAAGGCAGACGCCATTCACTTCCTTGACGACATGGCATTCGTAAGTGGGGAGAGCATCCGGCAGTTCCATGGCGAACTGCAGAGGCGCGGCATGAATGGCAGTTTCGTGTGGAGAGGGCTCACGCGTGTACCTGTCGTCTTAAGGGGCGATTTCAGTGACGAGGTGGCTGAGCTTGCAAAGGAGACTGGGCTCTGGAAGCTGGCACTGGGGATAGAAAGCGGCAACGACGTGATGCTCAAGAGGATACGGAAGGGTATTACAAAGGAGCAGGCAGTCATAGCAATCGAGAAACTGGCAAGGCACCAGATCCAGACGAAAGGATTCTTCATCATGGGCTTCCCTGGTGAAACAGAAGAGCAGATAAAGGAGACACGGGACTTCATTATGCTGTTGAAGGACAAAGGGCTCACTGACGTTGCGGTCTACCAGTTCAAGCCGTATCCTGGAACTGTCGAATACCAAAGGCTTGTGGAACTGAGGCCAGAGCTTGAGGGCAGGTTTGATTATTTTGATCCTTCAGATAATGGAGGTGATCCCCGGTACGGCTTTGGGAAAGGCGCGTGGGTCCAGGACGACATTACGATAGCGGAAATCCCAAGCAAGGATGTGAAGGGGCACATAATTGGGACATTGCAGGAGTTCTATGGCAATTATCTGAGGACTGATTGACATGACGACCAAAATAATACTGGCATCAGGGTCGCAGAACCGCAGAGACATACTTCGATCACTAGGCGTGCAGTTCGAGGTGGTGCCGAGCAATGTGGACGAAAGGTCGGTCGATGCATCAGATTCTGTAAAGAAGGCAGAGGAGATCGCACGGCTGAAAGCACGCACAGTAGCGTCAATGTGCAAAGGCGAAGCAATAGTGATCGCAGCAGATACATTCGGAATACTTGATGGGACTGAATTGCAAAAACCCAAAGATTTGGATGATGCACGACTCATGCTAAGGATGGAGTCCACGAAAAGAATAAAGATGGTCACTGGGATGTGCACGATAGACTTGAGAAACGGAGAAGAAACAACCACAACCAGGACCACTTTTATCAGATGCAAAAAACTTACAGCTGCAGAGATAGAGTCCTATATCACAACCAGGCCCGTGACAGAGTGGGCCGGATGCTACAACCCACAGGACAGGGTCTCGGCCACCCTCTTTACGCCCATGTCTAGTTATATCTACGGAATGGAGCGGTTCAGCCTGCCGATGGATGCACTTGCAAAAGTGCTTGGTTCTGCAGGGATAAAGATCGACATAGTGAACCTTAACGCCCTGCCGGACGTATCGACGTGACATGCCCGAGACTCGCCAGGCGCATGCTTCTGTAATGCATCCATAATTAGCAGGCCTCGTTACGTTCGCATGGTGCCGGGCATTACAAATCGATCGGCACGTCGTACCTCAAAAACGCCTTCACGCGTAATTGTTCGGCTTCCTTGTCTGTCCCTTCTTCTTCCAGACGCTGTGCCACGTCATTCCCGAAACTTGATGCCCTTAGACGTCCGATCTCTTTCGGATCGCTGACATTGTAAGTCGGGCATATCTTCGGATTATGGTAGACTTCCTCAGAGAACTCGCCTGTCGTCTTGTCGGCAACACATATCCTCATTATCGCTTCGCGATCGTCTATGAAATGCCCGATCATATACGTGCACAGTATGTACTTGAACGGCTTGACGTCATGGAGCTTCACAACGGCGCTGTGCTCCACGCCATCACGCACGTAGTCCACCTTGATGTCGACCGCTTCACGAGGGTTGTGTTTGGCACACTGGGCCAGCTGCTCCAGCCTTTCCATCGCTTCGCTTCCTGTTGTTTGGTTCTTTGTTGTTTTCATCATTTCACCACTCCATAGCGCAAGATTGACTTTCTGATATTCGGTGCAGCGAACGCAGCAGACGCTGCACTTACCGCGAAGTTAGAATCAGAATCGGCATGGGCGCATTCGCATGCTTTTGACGTAGATTCAGAAAATATGCGTACCCTTGAAACAACGACACATACATTTTTGATTAATATTGAGATACCATCTAAAATCACCATTCACGCACCGTTGAAGGCGACTCTAGCCTGGAAAGAGAAACTATCGCGTTTCCAAATGAAAGGGGAAGGAATAAGGACAGTAAGGCACTCGCACCGTTTATTGGATACCGAGCCATTAAGACCTTACAGGTAATTTAGATGAAAAACCATTAAATAGCTTTTCGAATGTCTTCGCACTTAATGTGCGCCTTTCTGCTCGAAGTGCTGCAGCCAAGACACCAGTCAATAAGGATAAGGATCCACGAACTCTGAGAAGGTAATGCCTTTCCTCGAGTTAAGTATGACCTCTTTTACATGCGGGACGATGTTATCCGGCAGATTTTCCATGTCGAACCATCCGATATCGTCGCTCTTGTCCTTCTCCACAAGCGTCGGTTCGCCCTTCCACTTTTTTGCTGTAAGGAAGAACAGTATGAATTCCTGGTAATGTTTGCTGTCAGGATTGTGGCGCCTGTGCATCACGTGCACGACTTCCAGGTCATCCGGATTTATCGATATGCCTGCCTCTTCCATCGCCTCGCGCGCCGCGGCTTCGACGACAGACTCTCTGCCGTCCATGTGGCCTGCTATCGTGGTGTATTTGCCGTCCTCATACCCTGTGTTGAATCTCCTCAGAAGAAGGATCTTGTTCTGTTTCATGAGCAGAAGGTACACGCCTGCGATGAGCCTGAACCGTTCAGGAGCACTTGCCGAAGCTCCGCCGCTTGCCCGCATCACTAACACCAGGAACCTCTGGCCTGGTTAAGTATTTAATCCTGCAATAATGCACTCGGCAGCGCGTGCAAGTCCCTCATCATCGCGCCACTCTCGCCATGTGCGCTACGCATCCAGGAGCATCGCAACCACATCCTCTCAGGGTTTCGTCTTCTTTTGCATATTTTCACAAGAGTTTTAGCCTTTCGGATTCATAGCAGTTTGAGATGGCGGTATGGTCTGGATTAAAATCGCAAGAGAGGAGGAATTCAAAAGCGTGCCCCTGAAAGTCTTCATGCTGGCTTGCAGTTAGACAGTTATTACCGAGAGAGGTATTCCTTTAATGATCTCGGGCACCATGCGTTTCATCTTCTCCTTGTCAAACAAGGCATCCAGGTCTTTTCTTTTGCCGTAATAAACAGTGCCGGTACAATCAACAATTGCAGAATCTTCTCTGTTCTGTTGTAAGTTTGCTGTGCGGCATTTTATTTGCGCTTTACTGTCTCCGCACGCTTCGGCGATGCACGAAACAACTCGTTTCTCACCTCCTATGACGTAAACCTCTAGATGACCGTTGGCGCCTTTTACCTCATCCAAGAAATGTGCGATCTGTTCAGAATCTATAAAAACGTCTATGTGTGCCATTCCTACCCTTCCCACATCATTTGTTTTTGGATCTTTCTGTATTGCTATCAGTATGGCGCACGAACCGGCGCCAGACGTATACAGGCCCTTGACGCTGCTTATTCTGGCGTCCAGTATCGCTGCCTCATGTTGACACACAAAAACAGTATTGTCCTCAGAGTACTCGGAACTGTTTTTCAGCCTATCTAAGCCTTTAGGTAGCTCTGCTTGATGGCCGGTCCTTGTAATGTGCATAAGCTCTGTTATGTCTGTTGTCGTCTAGATATTTCTATGTTTCTGTTACCTGGTTTCTTGGCACGGCACAACACGACCATTTCGGAGTACCCTGCTGTCTTTTCCGTTTCAGTTCGGCGTCTATTCCATCGACCATAACGGCCGTTGCTCGACGTACTCGAAACGCACGCCTGGGAATTTCTTGCTAAGCACGCCTGCAAGCCTTTTCATGCCCTCCTGCTCGCTGAAATGCCCGATGTCTACGAAGTCGATGTCAAAGAAATGGGCGTGTTCTGCAAGGTGGTGCGAGATGTCTCCTGCAAGGTACAGGTCTATGCCCTTCTTGGCTGCAAGCGCGACGTGTCCGCGGTTGAAGCCCTCGCCGCCATGTATCCCTATTCTTTTGACTGTGCCTTTCTTCAGTATTGCGCTGACTTTCTTCAGCTTTAGCCAGCTCTTTATTCTGCTTGTTATCTCTTTGAAAGGTGAACTGCGCTTCAATTCGATTATTGCGGTGCCGTCATCGAGAACTTTCACTGCAGAATATCCGTTCCTTCCGAACAGCCTTTCCGCTATCGCTATGTTCGAAAAGCCTGTCCGGTCCATCCTTGAATGGATCGCGTAGACCACCTCTCCTTTTCGCTTCCATGCTTTATAGAACGGATTGGTCTTTTCTCTTTTGGGCCCGAAAATAGGAGGGTGATGGAAGATAAACATGTCTGCGCCTTTTCCCGTGAGGTTCTCTCTGAACTCAAGGCTCAAGACCGCTCTCTCTACGTTCTTGGAGATGTTTCCTGCTATCAGGCCTTGAGTGGTGTCCCACTCTGAGCTAAGCTTGCTCGGAAACATTCTGCTCAGTTCGCCAATTATCTCCTTTGCAGTAGTCATTCGCTTACCCTGAGTGCGTATGAGAGTATTCGAAAAGATATGCCTAAATAAATAGCAGATACTTCAGCGCCGCAGGTTGTTCGTGTGCGTTCTGAGCAACTTGCCGCCGTGGCGCTTGACATCAGGTTCCGGTTCGTTCTTTACCCAGACTGCCACGCCCTTATCTGCTCCGGCATCTATGCGCAAACCTCCAACGCCGCCAGACAGCCTGTAGATGTCTTCGCTGTGGATCGCTTTGACAAAAACAGTTCCTTTACCGTTGTGCGCCCACGCTGCCTTGTTGGCTTTCTCCAGGGCATAGTATTCCTTAAGGATGTCTTGCCTTCCTTCAGGAGATGTGTCCTCGAATGAGTTGCCTTGCGAATCTATAAGGAGTCGGAGCAGCCCGTTATCCAAAATCTTGCATGGCCCTTCCTGGCGTACATCTTTATCTGCCGTAAGTATGTTGTGATGAATGACCAGCTCTAGGAGTTTTTTGTTTTCGTAGATTTGCTTCAGAAGCTCATCGAGCCTGATCCTGTGCCACCCTCTCATGAATGCTCCGCTTGAAATGAGCTCTGCCTGGTTTGGCGAAACTTCGATTGCAGATACGCCTTTGTGTGAAGCGGCCTCAATCGCAGTTATCCTTATGGTGCTGGTTATTTGCGCCACAAACAACGGGGGTGAGGATGTGGGTGTATTTTGACTGTCAGAAACTCTGTGCATGCTGCCATGTGGGTATTTTCAGATATATATGGCTGTGTTTTCTGGTTCTGGGCCCTTTTCGTCATGGAGATGCTTCATACACTATCAAAGTAATCGTGTTCATCTCTCCCTGCTTTGTCGATGCCGCCCAGCGCGGCCACCTTCTCAAGGCACGTCCTGGCCTCCGTGGTCATGTCCAGAGACTCGAACGCCTTGCCTTCGTTGTAAAGCAGGCTAGCTTTCTCTTTGTCAGTTATGGTGCGTATCGCCAGCGCCTTTTCATACACTACAATCGCTTCCTTATTGTATTTGTTGCTGGTTGTCTTGTTCTTGCTTTCAATACCAACAGCGTGAAGTGCCTTCCCTTTGTTTTCCAAAGCTGCAACATATTCTGGACAGATCTTCAACGCGCTGTCGTATGATGCGATCGCGCCCCAATAATTCTTAAGAAAATGAAGCACCGTGCCTTCACCGTTCAGCGCGCCGATATTCTTCGGATCTATGCGTATTGCCTTAGTGTACGCTGCGAGCGCCTTATCTGAGTCGTGTTTGTGCTTCAGCAAGAAATATCCTACGGACTGGTATGCTCCTGAAAGGAGTTTTTCCACGCTCGTTTCGTGCCATTCCTTTCTTGGGTAATGCGCGTCAATCTCTTCCCTGGCAAATGCGACAGGCTGTGTTAGCTTTGTTGTTTCAAAAAAGAACCTTTCGCCAATTATGAGTGCGTGGTTCGGCATGAGTATCACATTCACGTGTTTCCCGAGTTGCGCAAGCACATCGACAAACAATATCGTCGATGAATAGCAATTGAAAGTGTTGTGTTCAACAGAAGTCGAAAGCAAGGTCTCCGGCTTGCGATTGGCGCCGTGCTTTTTGTACAAAGCGTCAGACAGGGTCGTGAAAAGCGCTTGCTCGTCGTCTAGGTTCACTTGAGACGCACGGACGGCAGCAACGATGCTTCCAACAAGATGCGCATAATTTTCAATCGTTCTTTCCTTGTGCAATACGAAAGGCTTGCGCGCGTCGAACTCTGCCTTGAAGATTTCCAAAGCCGTTTGCCGGACATGTGCAGCGTACGCTTCATCGGTTGTTTCTGGGACTATATGCTGCGCTTTATCTGATGTTCCTGTTTCGTGGTGAGTCGACCGGGATGGCATGCTACCTACTGCCTTATTTAGCGCTCTAGAAATATATATGGCTGTTGCTAGTGCGCGTCAGTCGACGCGCACCTCCGTGCTTTCCTCCTTGGGCTTAAGCTTCTTCACCTCGATGCGCAGCGTGCCGTTCTCGTATTTCGCCTTGGCGCCATCTCTCTTGATCTCCTCAGGCATGCTGACGACTCTGTAGTAGCCGACCGATGACCTTTCCTTGGAGTAGAAGTTCTTTCCGTGAGCTTCCTTCTCTTCGGACTTGCTGGACTGTATTGTTATGCTGTTGTTCGTGATCGTGAGTTTTATGTTCTTCTTGTCGACGTCCGGAAGGTCTGCTACTATCGTGAAGGCGTCGCCGTTGTCAACGATGTCGACTCTCGGCATCGAAAGGCCACTATGCACCTGCTCGAAGAACCGCGAGGGATGCCCAAATGCGGATTCGCCAATCCGGAACGGATCGATGCTAAAGTCCAGGCCGAAAGGCACTAGGCCCTGCTGTTTATGTGCTCTTTTTTTCTCCGTCTTTTTTTCTGTATCTTCTTTTGGCATTGTATCACTATTTCAAAATTATTCGACATTTCAATAAATACTTAATAGAAACAAACATTATTTAAACATATCGCTACATAATATGCACCGTATGGAGCGCATCGAGATAAGATTCGTCGAGATGCCGGACCCTCATGACCCCGAGAGCATAATACGGTGGTTCTGCAGGGTGTTCGGGCTTTCGACGGAAGGCGGCGGCCTCGAAGAGCAGATATTCCGCAGCTTCGTAGAGGCAGCACACACCAACAAGGGCCTGTCAAGCGCAGAGCTGAAGCTGGATACGACCCTGAGCAGGAGCACTGTGATATACCACTTGAACAGGTTCATAGAGGCTGGCCTTCTCGTCAAGCATGGCAGAAGGTACTCTCTGAGGGCGTCGGAGCTCTCCAAGGCGATAGAGGAGATAGAGTATGACATAAACAGGGAGATGAGCCGGATGCTTGACACTGCGAGAGAGTACGACCGACTGATGCTCTCGAAGGCCGGCAGCAGGAAGAAAAGGAAGAAGTGATCTAATGGGAGACGACAAGAAGAATGGCGATGTTAAAAAGGACGCTGAAGTGGCAAAACAGGCAGAGCCGGCGCAACAGCCGAAAGACGACAAATGCGCAGAGATAAAGGAGCAGATGCTCAGGCTCGCAGCGGAATTCGACAATTACAAGAAGCGTGCGAAGAACGATGTCGACAAGGCTAAGAGCATGGGCAAGGCCGAGCTTGCAATCAGCATGCTTCCGATACTGGACGAGTTCGAGCTTGCGATGATAGCAGCAAGCGGCTCTAGCGACAAGAACGTTTCAAAGGGCATAGAACTGGTGTACTCGAACCTCATGGACACGCTTGAGAAAGAGTGGCTTGCGGGAGGTGAAAACGGACGGCGTTGCTGATCCGTTCAAGCACGAGATAATAATGGTCGTGGACAGCAAGGAGCAGCCAGGAACCATAATAGAGGTCGTGAAGAAGGGCTACATGTTCGAGGACATGATGCTCAGGCCGGCATCGGTCATAGTCGCCAAGGACGATAAGCAGGCAAAGCAGTGACAAATCATATTTGGTGAGATCATGAAAATAATCGGAATAGATCTAGGTACCTCAAATTCAGCAGCGGGCGTGCTTGAAGGTGGACGGCCCGTAATAGTGCCGAGCAGTGAGGGCACTTCACTTTACGGCAAGGCGTTCCCAAGCTATGTCGCTTTCCTGAAGGACGGCCAGAGGCTCATCGGAGAGCCTGCAAGAAGGCAGGCTGTGGCGAACCCGGAAGGCACAATCACTGCATTCAAGCGTAAGATGGGCACGGACTACAGATACAAGCTGCACGACAAGGAGTACAAGCCCCAAGAGCTGTCTGCAATGCTGTTGCAGAAGATAAAGCACGATGCGGAGCTCTTCCTTGGTGAGGAGGTCACGCAGGCGGTCATAACAGTTCCGGCATATTTCAACGACAACCAGAGACAGGCAACCAAGGATGCAGGAGAGATAGCCGGCCTCAAAGCGGTCAGGCTCGTGAACGAGCCGACTGCAGCTGCGCTCGCGTACGGGCTGGACAAATCCGACAAGGACATGCGCATACTTGTCTACGATTTCGGAGGAGGCACCCTCGACGTCACGATCATGGAATTCGGAAAGGGCGTCTTCGAGGTCAAATCGACCAGCGGCGACACGCAGCTTGGAGGGACGGACATGGACAACACGATCGTGGAGTTCCTTGAAGGGGAGTTCAAGAACGCCTCTGGGATAGATGTGAAGAACAGCCCTCAGGCAATGCAGCGTTTGAGGGAAGCCGGAGAAAGGGCGAAGATAGAGCTTTCCACAGTGCTCTCGACGGACATAAACCTGCCGTTCCTTTCGCAGGACAAATCTGGAAAGCCGGCAAACTTCGAATACAAGTTCACAAGGGCCAAGCTCGAAAGCCTCGTTGTGCCTATAATAGAGAAATCGGCAAAGCCGGTCATGCAGGCGCTCAAGGATGCGAAGCTCGAGCCGAACACTCTTGATAAGATAATACTGGTCGGAGGGCCTACGCGCATGCCTATAGTGCAGCGCTACGTGGAGCAGCTACTAGGCAAGAAGGTCGAGCGCGGCGTGGACCCGATGGAATGCGTGGCTCTTGGAGCTGCGATACAGGCAGGAGTGCTCACAGGTGAGGTCAAGGACATAGTGCTGCTGGACGTTACGCCGCTTACGCTGAGCATAGAGACTTTGGGTGGCGTTGCAACGCCTCTGATCGACAGGAACACCACGATACCCGTCAAGCACTCGCAGGTGTTCACGACTGCAGAGGACTTCCAGACGAGCGTCGACATAAGCATAGTGCAGGGCGAGAGGCCGCTTGCAAAGGACAACATAGCGCTAGGAAGGTTCACGCTGGCAGGGATGCCTCCGGCAAGGAGAGGAGTCCCTCAGATAGAGGTGAGCTTTGACATAGACTCCAACGGCATACTTCACGTTACGGCAAAGGACAAGGCCACTGGCAAAGCGCAGGGAATGGACATAGTGGCGCCGCACAAGATGAGCCGCGACGAGATAGACAAGAAGATAGATGAATCGAACCGCTACGCAGAGCAGGACAAGAAGATACGCGAGCAGATAGACATAAAGAACACCGCAGAGTCACTGGTCTATTCCGCAGAGCGCACTTTGGACGAGTATAAGGATAAGGTGCCCAAGGACGTTGTGGACAAAGTCAACGAGGCCAAGAAGGCAGTCGAAGAGGCAATAGTCAAAGACGACATGGAGAACATAAAGAGCGCAACCGAGAAGCTCAAGAGCGCATTGGAGGAAATAGGTGCGAGCATGTACAAGGGTCAGCAGGGAGCTCCTCAGGGCGGAGGTCCTGAAGGGCCTGGAGGTCCAGAAGGCGGCGCCGGTCCAGGAGGTACTGGAGGTGGCGGAGACAACTATTCTGCCGCGACCGATGCGGACTTCAAGGTCAAGTAATAGTGTGAGGTAGTGATTGAAGACGTAGGAAGCACCGTGATTGATGATGGCCGATGATTATTATGAGATATTGGGCGTACCAAAGGATGCGCCTACTGATCGGATAAAGGAAGCTTACCGTAATCTGGCCCTGAAGTACCATCCGGACCGCAACAAAGATAAAAACGCCGAAGAAACATTCAAGAAAATCAATGCGGCTTACGCGGTCTTGGGCGATGTTGAGAAGCGCAGGCAGTACGACATGTTTGGTGCAGAACAGTTCGGCCAGCGCTACTCGCAAGAGGACATATTCCGCAACTTCGATTTCGACAGGGTGTTCAAGGATCTCGGCTTCAACTTCGGTTTCGATGAGCAGGACATAGCCAGCATGTTCGGTTTCAACCAGGGTACAGGCAGAGGAGGCGAATACGGCAATGACATACTTGCGAGAGTGAGCGTCACCCTACTCGAGGCGGCGCACAGCACCAAGAAAACATTAAGGGTCAGGCACGTCAAACCCTGCGACAGGTGCAAAGGGCAGGGCAACGAGCCTGGCACAGGGGCGCACAAGTGCGACAGGTGCAACGGCGCAGGTCAGGTGCGCGAGACGCAAAGGACACCGTTCGGCATGATCCAGACGATAGGTGTTTGTCCGAAGTGCAGAGGCACAGGCAAGATGTTCGAAAGCATTTGCAAGAAGTGCAACGGCAGGGCGTACATACAGGTAGAGGATGACGTTGAAGTGACAATACCGAAAGGCGTCGAAACGGGCGCAAGGCTAAGGCTGAAGAACATGGGCGACTATGGTCGGGACGGCGCAGGCGACCTTTACATCGACATAGAGGTGCAGAGGGACCGGACGTTCAGGCGCGACGGCGAAAACATAGCTGTCGATGTCAAGATACCCTTGGCGGTGGCGCTGCTCGGAGGCACTATACAGGTGCCTACATTGAATGGCAAGAAGAGTATGGACATAGAAGAAGGCACCCAGAACAACGCAAAGGTGGTAATAAAAGGGGAGGGCATGCCGCGCTTCCAAGGCAGCGGTACGGGAGACGAGGTCGCAAACATAATCGTCGACATACCGAAGCACCTCACAAAGGAGCAGAAAGAGCTCGTCAGGAAGTTCGCAGGTCACGATGACGATTCAAAAGGCAAGTTCGGCGGGATTTTCGGCATTTTCTGACAAGCAAAGACGTGCCTATTTCTCATAAGGGAACTTTACCCACCCCTCTGTCTTTTCGATGTACATGTCTGGCATGAATTTGGCATTCTTGTTGAGATAGAGTGTTGTTGTGAAGACTTTATGCCTATTGGCCTCTGCCCTTTTTTTCAGCGCCAAAAGCATATTCCCTGCCGAGACGTCATTAACCATGAGGATCTTCAGACCTTTGACTATGTACAGCTTTTCCAGGTCTATCATCGGCAACTCCAACTGGTATGACAGGTAGATTGCAATGGCCAAACCGCCTCTCGGAACTCCGCAGACATACTTCCATTTCTCATAGACTGCTACAGCTTTCAGCCTGCGGCTAAGTTCGTCTAGAATCTTGCCGTACTTTTCCCATGAGAGGACAATGTCTGAAGGCCTTGAGCTTTCTGCGGATGCTTGAGCAGAGACTGGTTTTGCAGGTTGTGCGCTCGCGGATGCCTGCGGCCCCATTTGGTTTGATTGCTTTGTGCCTGCATTTGCCTGAGGTGAGGCATTGCCCGGAAGCTTCACATTATTGGTAGGAGCAGACGGAACAACCGTGCCGGCAGGCTCTATGCCCGAAGGCGTTAGCGCTTCAGCAACCATTCAACCACCCTTTATGTTTCTTACATCTGAGTTACTTAAGCCTTATGGTGTCGAGGTTCATCGGCGCCCTGGCTTCTGCATGCATTATTCTGCCTAGGGTCCTCGCAAGGTCCTCGCACTTCTGCTCTTCGCCGTGCATGGTGAATATGCTTTTGGGCCTCGGGCGCAGGTTCTCTACGAAGCTTATCAGCTGCTTCCTGTCGCTGTGGCCTGAGAAGCCCTCTACGGTCTTGACTTTCATGTTGACCTTGACAGGCATCAGCTTGCCGTCCTCGTCAGGCAGTGGCACCTCGTGAATTCCGTTCTGCACGCGCCTTCCCATGGAGTTCACGCTGTTGTATCCCACGAAGATGATCGCGTTCTTAGGATCATCTGCGAGCATTCGGAAGTAGTCCAGGCTTGCGCCTCCGTTCAGCATTCCGCCGCTTGCCAGTATTATTGCAGGGCCTCTCTCGTCAATCTCGCTGCGCTCGCCCTTTATCACTTCGAATATCTCACTCTCGAACGGTGACCTGTTGTTCAGGATCCTTTCGCGCAGGCTCTCCTTAAGGTATTCGGGATATGCGGTGTGCATCGCGCTTGCCTCGAGTATCATGCCGTCGAGATACACTGGCACGTCGAGCTTGTACGGCCCTTGTGCCGCCATGTAGTTCTCAAGCACAAGCTGCATCTCCTGCCCTCTTCCTACAGAGAACAGAGGCATGAGCACCTTGCCGTTGTTCTGTATCGTCGATTTGATTATCTCCATTATCTCGTGCTCTGCGACGCCTCGGTTCTGCGTTATGTCGTTCGGGCCTCCGTATGTGCTTTCGATGAAAAGTGAATCTATGCGAGGATACCTTGTGCTTGCCGGATCGTAAAGCCTGGTGAACCCGTATTTCATGTCGCCCGTGTGCACGACATTGTACATGCCTTCTCCGACATGAAGGTGCACGGTGGAGCTGCCGAGTATGTGCCCTGCGTTGTGGTATGTGAGCTTCAGCTCGTCGGTTATGTTGGTGACTTCTCCGTAGTCCCTTGTGACCATGTGCAGGAGCATGCTGCGTATGTCCTTCTCTCCATACAGAGGAGTGCCTCCGCTGCGCTGCACCAGCTTCACATAGTCATTCAGCAGAAGCGCAGCAAGCTCCTTTGTTGGTGGGGTGCAGTACACCGGGCCCTCGTAACCGTACTTGAACAGGTACGGCACGAAGCCTATGTGGTCCATGTGAGCGTGCGTCAGTATTACCGCATCAAGCTCGTTTATCGATATGTTGGCGCTGTCAAGATAAGGGAATGCCTTGTTGATGTCTCCGCTGTTGGCGTCCAGTCCTCTTACTGCAGGTTCCGGTGAAAGGCCGCAGTCGATTATTATGTTCGAATGTGGGGTGCTCAGGAGCAAGGAGCTCCTTCCGACTTCACGGTAGCCGCCGAGCGCGGTCGCCTTGAACCATTCGCTGTTTCCCAGAGGCTTGCTTATGCTCTTGCCTAGGCCTATGAGGAACTTCTTCCTGAACTCCGATTCGCTGAAGAACAGCTGCCTGACCTTCGAGATGGTCTCGCTGCTCATCGTCGGTGTTCTCAGTATCTTCGGAGACCATCTTGTCTGGAAGCCTATGCTCTTGAGAGTGGAGCCGCCCTTGCCTATCACAAGGCCGGGTTTCAGCGCTTCTATGTATACTTCGGAAAACTCCGGCACGAACCTTATGTTCGCTATCACTGCCTCTTTCGGCACCAGCGACTCTATGAGTGCCTTCGCCTCTTCGGGATTCATCAGCGCAGAGCTGTCGCTGCGCACGATGATCTTCTTTTTGATCGAAGATGCTATGCCCCGTATTATCGTCTCGTTTTCGTATATGATCTTGGAGTTCTTCAGGTAGACGATGATGTCTGGGCCTTCGAATTCCGCCTTGACGAAACCGGCCTCGCTGGGCAGCATCTCCTTTATCTTTGCAAAAAGAGCTTCCGCTCCTGGTTTTCCTTCTTTTGCTATTCCTGCTTCTCCTTCCATTGGTTCCTGCAAAAAATCACGCCTTCATCATACCCTATATTTAAGGGCGACTCAGCCAAAAAGTACGAAAGTCACTTGCTCGCAAGTATCTTCTCCAGATCTTTGCCTGCATATTCTGTGTAACCTGACTTCGTTATCGTTGAAATTATCATATTGTCTCCTGTAGCGGAGTCATGTTTCATCGCTATTGTGAGCGCCTTGGCAATGCCTTTCACTGCCTCTTTTGCCGTCATGCCTTTCTTGTACACGTCCTCTATGTATCCGAGTGCTGTGAGCGATCCTGAACCCGTAGATGCGAACATGCTCTCCTGCGTATAGCCGCCTATCGGGTCTATCACATACAGTGCAGGCATGCCGTCATCCATACCCGCAACTATGAGCTCGTTGTAGAACGGAACCATCTTGCTCTCCTGCATTATTACCGAAAGCAGCGAAGCGGCAGACTTCGCAGAAAACTGCCTGTTCTCATTCATCTTGTATATTTCGTTCTGCGCCTTGAGTATCCTTATGAGTTCCTGCGCGTCACCGACAGAGCCAGCTATCGTCAACGCAAGATAATCGTCTATCTTCCACACCTTCCTTGCCTCGGAGCTCGCTATGAACGTGTCCATAGTCGCGCGCGTATCTGCGCCGACCACAACACCGTCTCCGCAAATTATTCCAACTGTCGTTGTACCTTTCATGTATTTTTTGTAGTCTAGAGAATCCATTCATGCACCCATACAGCATAAAGCATCTGCCACCATGATGACTGGTTAATGAACTGGTTACTGACAAATTCTAATAAATTCAATAGCCGTCGCGCCTAATCAACAGCTACAAGTCGCACAGAATGTTATATTTAAAAAACATAACTATATAAGTCTTTACTCTGTGCGACGTTGCGCTCGAAAACATTCTGTATTTTTAATCAAAACCGACATGCCATAATACTACATATCCTCATACCGCATGTAGTCCTTGTGCGGATACCAGAAACCAGTTTCTTGCCTGGACGTGTCACTATTGTCTTGCGTTTGGCTCTTTTTGTCCCCGCTAGTAGTGCAACTTAAGATGATGGCGCCTCCAATCACGACAGCAGCCACTGCCCCAACGGCCGCATATATGCCGTTACCGGCTGTTGTTAGAAAATTCGTCAGGGTATTAAACGCGCCAGAGAAATAAGCTGCCGCAGTACACACGGCCACAGGTACACCTACCAGTGCACCACACAGAATACTGCCACTATGATCCCTATTGCGTTGATCCGCATGATTGCTTGTACTTTTAGGTGCGAACCACTCCTTGAGTTCAGCATCTATCTCTTTCCTCTGCATCCTCTGCAACCGCCACATATCAAGACGTTCTTTGAAAGATTCGTGTGCAATGTTTGTGGGTTCTGCTGTTGCCGTGTTGATCTGTTTGCCATCAGCTGTTCTGTTTGGTTGCGTAGTTACCTCTTTAGACATGGTATCGCATAATATGGTGCTTTCCCAGATATTTATATGCTCAGTTTTCAGGCATTTTATTTGCGAAATCTTGTGATTTTGATAAAAGGGTGTGTGGCGGATAGGTTCATTGTTACTCTTCCTTTCGACTTCGATCTATACGCGTGCAGCTTCTTCGAATGAGGATGTCCTCACTCAACGGCAACAATTTCCTCGAACGCGACCGTCATCACCCAACGTAAATACTCCGGGGTTTCATTTAGAACAACGACGTGGCCGTAGTCCTCATTAAAATTAAATATACGGGAAATGGGCCTTATCGCGGGCATGAGGACTGCCCTCCAAAGATAACGCTTGTCTTCATCTGCAAGCTGATCAAGCTCATCTGAAGATGCTTTGACCGGCAGTCTTGTTGTCTGATCCACTTTGCCTACATTGTCATCTTGCAGAAAGTTCTCCACTATTTTTATTGAATCATTACTTCTCGCGATAACTGTCACTGTGTTGCCTTCGACCACCACGTCATCAGGGTCTACGAAGAGTGCCACGCCGCGCCTGCCTATTGCCTCCTCTGGTATGCATTGGGCCGGAAGTACCCATTTAGAAGTAAACCAGTCTTCTACAACAACATCCCGATTGCTTTCAAATATTCCTCCTGCTTTAGGAGTCACTACGAGTTCTCTGGCCCAAACATACTTGCTAGAGAATGGGCCTGATGCCTCGCCCGGCAGTTCCCATCTTTTCAAATTTACCAGAACATCATCAAGAAGCACATTCGAGGGTAGTCCTCCGTCTTTCCTAGTAAGGTCTCTTGCTGTCAACCAGTCCTGCTGTATTCCAGTGGATTTAACGTCCATCGAGTCACTTTATCGTTTATTGTTGTCCGAATATTTATGCTGTGTCTTTTGTAGCAATTTGTTCTCTGTAGTTTGTGATTTTGATAAAGAGGCATAAAGTCTTCAGTTTTGTCCAGGTACTGCGTTCCTTGTGTTTTGTGTTAGAGTTTTTGAGCCAGCATGTGGAACTTTCTGTTTTTGAAGCTGAAGCTCAACAGCCTGCAGTTCGGAAATAGGCTTTTCAGTTCGCTCTTACTGAACATGTGATAGTGTCCTTTCCCGTAAACGTAAGTTCCTTTTTCTGCGGTCTTCGCAGTCATTGTCGTTCTATCGAACTTTTGCCAGCTCTCGATATAGATATAGCCTCCGGGCTTTACTGCCCTTACCACATCTTTCGCCACTTTGTTTATCGTCTTGAGCTTTGCATGATAAAGTGCCCTGATTATTATGACGGCATCGAAGAAATCGTCCTCGTATGGCAGCCTTTTTGTCATATCCAAAGTTTTGAGCTGCGCGCGAAGTCTCTTCTTCTTCAGATTCTTCGCGGTTTCATTTATTACTGAGCTAAACTGGTCGAATCCGTACAGGTCGAAACCTTTGCCTGCAAGATATACTGTGTTTCTTCCCATTCCGCAGGCAAAATCCAGCACCGTTTTTACTTTTTGCCGTTTAAAAAAAGCGCTCAATGGCTTCATGCTTTCGGAAGGCAGGTGCTGGTTGAACATGCGCCCTTTGTAATAGCCAAACCATCCTGTGGGTTCTCCATCAGAATTTGCCATAATATTATTTACATTTCATCCTATTTATTGTTTTGCGTAGTTTACGTCATTACTCTTAACGCCCAAGCAACTCGGATGATCTGCACCTAATCTTGGATGCTGCAGATCACGGCGTTTTCAAGGCCAAGCTTGGCCTGCAACTTCTGGTACATCATGTTACGTATACGCTCGTCAGGACAGATCATGAGGTCGACTGCCATGCCTTTGAAATGTTCCTGCCTGTACCGGTCTGCGTAACGGACAAGCTTTTCATCAGAGCTCTGTATCAGAATCACTGCTTTCGCATTGCCTGTGTATTCATAGCCGATTGTATTGAACTTCAGTTCCTGCATGAATCCATTTGTTTCTATCTTAGACTTTGGCGACACGCTACCACCTTTAACCGAACAGCCTGTATCCGAAGCTCAGGTCGAACACTCCTGCCAGGAATAGCAGGCCTATCACGAACACGAGCACGTCACCGAGTATTGCAAAGTACGTCTTGAAGTCCGAAAGCGCGGAGATGTAATAAGGATGCGCAAGGTTGAGGTCGGTGATTATGTGTTGGTTTATTTCATTCTGGGCGTATGCGCCGATGCACCCGCTCAGGCTAATGAGTACCAAAGCCAACCCCAGTATCCTGCCTGCAATCCCTACATTCCTTTTCTTGTTTAACAAACAAACCCCTCATTCCATTTTGCTTGTCATCTGCTAGCCAGCCTAAATATTAAGCTCTTTCCCTGTGCCAAGCATACACAGCCCGCCTTTTAGTGCCGGCGGGCTTGCTTGGTTGTTCAGCTGAAGTCGATCAGGCTTCCGGAGACAAACTGCCTCTTGCTGTTGGCAATCTCCGCATAAGCAAAGGTCCTGTGCACTTTCGTGACCTTCACCTTGTAGATGTTGCCTATGCGCGTTTTCGCGTCCTTCACGAAAACAACGAGGTCGCCATACTTTCCTATGCCCTCGCCTCTTGCTCCTTTCGCTTCTACCTTCAGGTCGCATTCGTTTCCTTCGATTAGGTCATCCACTGTCCCACCCGATCCTTATTGGTGACAAATAGATACTTAAAGCTATTCTACAGAAATTCGTAGGTTCGACACTTGCCTAACATAATTATTTACAAGTATAATAGACGATAAACTTGCTATTTTGTCTAATTACTAAATTCGTAAAATATCCGGCAATAATTATAATCTCTATATGTGTTCCAGCATCAATCACGTGCCTTTTTCATCGCTTTTATAGTATCGGTCAGCTCCTGGTGCCTAGATACCAGATCTTCATTATCTGCTTGCAGCTCTGATGATGCCCTATCATAATTCTCTAAGCAACTAACCAGCACATTTATTTGCTCGTACATGGCATCGGCCTCGTCATCCTTTATTTGAATCGCCTCGAGATCAGACACCTCTTCACCGTAGTCAAACCAGGAATAAAACTCATCGAAGCCAGTCACTCGTATGAACTCCTGATATTTCTTGCTCTTTTGTACCAGCGCTTCGTTGGTCTTCCGCAGCGCCTCATTCTGTTGGTTTAGCTTTTGGTTAATCTCAGAAACCATCGAGACATAAGAACTGCATGTGTTTTTTGGTTCGAACTCCTCACCCAACGGTTCAGAGAAGAGCTCTGTTCCTGATGCAGATTGGATCTCGTCGTGCTGCGTGCCTTCTTCCTTTGCGTTTTGTGCTTCTTTTATCTCCTCTATGGTCTCAGCCAGATCTCGATTTATAGATACCAGATCTTCATTATCCTGATGCAATGTGAATGCTGCACTAGTCTGGTCCTTCAGTAAAGTATCAAGCGTGGCGGCTCTCTCGTAAAGAGCATCAAGCACATCCCCTTTTCTTTGAATCGCTCTGATATCAGACATCTCTTCGCAGTAGTAGTCTGACTCGAAGAAAAGATCCCAGATTCCATTGGCACGTATGAACTCCTGATATTTCTTATTCTCTCGTTCCAGCGCGTCGTTGGCCCTCTGCAACTCCCGATTCTCTCCGTTCAGTTTTCTGTGCGCATCAAACACATTAGTGCTCTCAGAAACGTGTTTGTCTTTTGGTTCAGACGCGTTTTTGTACATGCTTTCACAAGTACAAAGGCGCCCGCCAGATACTTATATATTATGGTTGCGTTTCGATCGTGGTTTTCTCATGAGCCGATAAAGCATCGCCGCTAGTATGACCGAGCTTATCGCAAGCGTGTAGAGCGAAACCGAGTAGTATTGGTCTATCTGATGCTGTGCCGCAGCGGCGCTCGCTCTCGCAAGATGCAGGAGCGCATAGGCTTTTGTCGTGTTTGTGCGGGAAGCATTCACTGAGGCGTTGAGGACATTATATGCATTGGCTAGATTGGGATAGAACACAAGGTACGCGCTCTCGTTCACGCTCTCTATGTATTGGCTTGTGGAGTTTATTGCCGCAGTCATGTTGGCTGAGGCATTGGAATATGCTCTGCTAGATAGCAACGTAGCGAATAGAAGAGCCGCTCCTATTATCAAATACACAAAGCGCATTTTTCAGGCCTATGGATCCGTATCCGTATTACCCACTCTCAGTAGCTCTTTATATCTTTTCCTTATTGTTAATTCCAAGGCGCCTGCCGTCTTAGCCACTTCCCTCAGGGTTCTGGGCTCGCCTGCAAGCTTGGCTGCAAAGTATACGGCTGCGGCGCCGGCTGAGGTCGGAGTGGATCCTGAAGGGATGAGCTCTCTCTGCTTGGCTTCTCTAAGAAGCCACATGGCGCTCTCCTCAACTTCTGCGCTGAGGCCGAGCACGGAAACATAACGAGGCACGTATTTTTCAGGGCCGTCCAGAGGCATCTTCAGGTCGAGTTTGGACACCATTTCCTGGTAAACTGCGAATACGTCAAGATTGAACCGTCTGCCGCATAAGGCAGCTATCTCCTCAAAAGTGGTTGGCATCTCTGCCTGTCTGCACGATGCATATACTGCCGCAGCCATGACCACTTTGATTGGCCTGCTGCCGCGTATGATGTCGTTCCGCACACTTGCATGGTATAGCTGCATAGCGTTCTCTTTGACATTGTCCGGAAGATGTAGTGCGCTTGATATCCTCTTCAATTCTGAATTCGCAGCCTGATCGCGGTCTACTTCTCCTCTGTGTATGATGGGTACAGACACTTTATCACTGTTTTTACTGATAATTTCCTAATACTTATAATTTTGTTTTGTGACAGAATGGCCTGTCTGCTGAAGTAGTGATTATGTAAGGCACTGGAAAACCCAGTGCCACGTAGAGCTTACCCTGCTTACAGGTTGACGTCTATCTTCAGCTGCTCCTTGAGCTCCCTGTACCTGTTCCTGATTGTGACTTCGGTCACTCCTGCGACATCTGCCACTTCCTTCTGTGTCCTGCGTTCGCCCGCAAGCGCACCTGCGATGTATACTGCAGCTGCGCTGACGCCTGTCGGGCTCCTGCCTGACACCAGGCCCTGACGCATGGCTTCCCTTAGGAGCTGTATGGACTTCTCTTGTGCTTCTCCGCTAAGCTTGAGCGCGTTCACGTAACGCGGCACATAGCTCACCGGATCGCTCAGAGGCACCTTCAGTTGGAGCTCGTGTAGTATGACCCTGTACGCCCTGCCGATGTCCTTCTTCGCTAGGCCTGATATGTTCGCTATCTCGTCCAATGTCCTTGGCATACCTGCCTGCCTGCACGAAGCGTATATGACTGCCTGCACGACCACCTCTATAGGCCTGCCCCTTATGAGGTTGTTCTGCACGCACTTCCTGTAGAGCAGAGCGGCGTTCTCCCTGATGTTGTCAGGAAGACCGAGATAACTCGATACCCTGTTCAACTCTGGCAGCGCTATGAGGTAGTTCCTTTCGCTAGAACTCGCTATGCTGGCGCGCTTGTGCCATTTCTTCATCCTGTATAATTGCGCCTGCCTCTTTGACGGTATTCTCACGCCGCGTATGTCCTTGTTGTATAAGTCTATCTCTGTCACAAGGCCCTTGTTCGGCTTTGTGTACTTCATAGGCGCTCCTGTTCTCGCCCTCGATGCTCTTTGTTCGGCATCGAACGCGCGCCATTCTGGGCCCGTATCTGTGAAGTTCTCCTCTATCACGAGTCCGCAGCTGTTGCACACGAGCTCTCCACGCTCGTTGTCGAATATTAGGTCAACGCCGTTGCAGCTCGGGCATCTTCGTTCACGGGTCGGATTTGCAGGCACCGTTGGTTTGGGTGTGGTCTGCACTTCGGACTGGCCTCTCTGTGCTGTCTCGTCTGAGACACGCGCGATCTCCGCGGCACTTGGCCTTCTTTCAGTTAAGCTTGTGTTGCTTGCTGCGGTTTTTTTTGCCGCATGTTCTGTTTTTTTTGCCATTACATCACACTATTTGATCTCGAAAAAGCGCATAACTCTTTTAAATCTTTCTAAAAAAGAGCAATATTATTGCTGATAAATAGATATATATATCTTTCGGCAGGCGAATACCGAAGTCTAGATGCGGCCACAGACGTAAATCCGCAATACATTGCGACTAACACTATATTAGTGCAGAGCATATCTCTTGATTGTCTGCACCAATCACAAAAGGAACAGTGTGTTACGTGCGCACGATAATAAGGACTCTGGGACAAAAGTCGATTACTTTGATTTCCGCACCATGACGTAAACCATCTTGCCAATGTACTCTTTAGGACAATCGATTTTTGCTCCTGTTCCGAACCGAGTTACAGGTTTCTCAAAAACAACTACAACATCGTCTCCGATTTTAAGTTTGTTCTTTATTACTTCAATTTTCCTCATTTACCACACCGTATAATATATATTAATATATATTTAAATACTTTTCCTTTCAATAATAATATCATGGCAAAAACCAAAAGGTTAACGAATAGACAGTTCCGAAGATTTTTCAAGGAGTTCAAGAAACTGATTGAGATTTACGGCGAAAAAACGGCAGAAAAACACACTGACTGGAAAACATATGAAGAAGAATATGCAAATAGGATAAGATATGTCGCGAAAGAGTTGAACATTCTTACAAAATCAGCAATAGACTCTATTGAGATGAAGGTATCCAAATTCGGAAGACCTGCAAAATTGTCTCTCCAACAGAAGGTGGTTGCGCTTATCCTAAAATCGATTTTCTGCAAAAACAACAGACCAATGGCCGGACTGATGTCCCTTTTTGGCGCATTTTGTGGCATTGACATTAGTTACAAAACTGTCGAAAGGATGTATTCTGATGAACTGGTGCGAATTGTTTTGCACAACATGTTTATTCTGACGATAAAACGAAAATGTGATAAGAAAATAGATGTGAGCGGAGACGGAACGGGTTACACACTAACAGTAACGAAACATTACCGTACACAAGTCGATAAAGAAGGGTACAGGAAATTCGTGTATTCGTTCAATCTCATCGACATAAAGAATGGGTTGTACATATGTTATGGCTCGGGTATACGATCTGAAAAGGAAGCATTCGAAAATGCAATGAAGCTGCTCAGAAATGTAGAGGTGGCCACAGGGATAACAGTCAATAGTGCAAGGTTAGACAGGTACTATAGTTACCAATCAACTTTGAAGTATTTTGACGACAAAACTGTTTTGTACATAATCCCAAAGAGCAACACAACAATAAATGGCCCGTCTAGATGGAGGAAGATATTCAGACGGATGATGAAGGATCCTCTGTCCTACTTGATAGAGTACTACAAAAGGGAGAAGTCTGAGAATGGTTGGTCTGTAGATAAACGGATGGTTGGGTGGAAAATATGGCAGAAAAGAAATGACAGAATCGATACAGCAATAAGTTGTACTGCAACACTTCACAACTTATTCAGAATCGGTTATGGATGACTTTTGTCCCAGAATCGATAATAAGGAAAGCGTTAAATATCTCCTAAATATCATAGGTGGAAGGTGTTTTATTATGACTGATCATGACTCAAAAAATAAGAACGGCTCCGGAGCTAATCATGGCGCGAAACTAAGATTGATGACTCCTGAAGAGGTAAAACAAGCTGCGCAGGTACAGAGGCAAAGGGAGCACGAAGAAATGGAACGAAGGCGGCAGGAGCTCGGAATAAAGATACGGCTAATTACGCCAGAAAAAAAGGATGACGTACCGAGGCCGAAAACGCCTATAAAAATAAAACTAAGAAAAGAGCCAGAAAAAAAGAATGATGAGCTGGAGGATGACGATTCCTTCTAAGGTGCTTTAGAATGTGCCGAAGCAGTATCCTTCCATAGGGTCGCGACATCGGGTGCTACGCAGTGTATGCTTCTGGCAAGTTCTGGGCGTAATCGCCTTTTTTCTCCAGAAAGCCTTTTAAACATAAATATCCCTGATGGTACCACTGATACGAGTAAAAACTAAGCTTTTTACGAGTACGAGAAGGGACTATATGGATACCGAAGAAGGTATGGGAAGTGCAGGCAGCGAGAACAGAGAAGGTTCAAGGCGCGAACGTGGCGGTTTCGAAGTAAAGCCTAGCTATTTCCTGCCGAAGCCTGTGAAAGCCGGAGACGAGGTGGAGGTCAAGATAGACTCGATGGCAAGACGGGGCGATGGCATCGCGAAGAAGGACGGTTTCGTTATATTTGTCAAAGGCGCAAAACAGGGTGACACGGTGAAGGTCAGGATCACCGACGTGAAGCCAAGGTTCGCTGTCGGGGAAGTCGTCATCTGATCGCTTAGACGCGCTCGCAGTTGCCTTTTTATCTTTTGACATAGAATATTCTCAGCTTTAGCACGTGTTAGCATGTACAATAACGGCATAGATGACAAATGGAATGCATACTGGCAGGAGCACAAGGTGCTTTTCGACGAGAAGAGCAACAAGCCAATATTCTCGATTGACACGCCGCCTCCGTTCACGACGGGCGAGCTGCATATGGGTCAGGCTTTCTGGGTCTGCTACATCGATTCTATAGCAAGGTACAAGCGCCTGCGCGGATTCAACGTACTGTATCCCCAAGGCTGGGACATGCAGGGATTTCCGATAGAGATCGCTGTCGAAAAGAAGTTCGGAAGGAGCCTTTCGCGCGCAGACTTCTACGGCAAGTGCACAGCGCTTGCAGAGGAAAACATCGGCAAGATGAAGGTGCAGATGCGAAATCTCGGCGCTAGCTTCGACGAAAGCCTGGAATACAAGACAGCGTCAAAAGACTACAGGAGAAAGCTGCAGCTTTCGCTTTTGATGATGTATGAGAAGGGCATGATATACAGGGCAAAGCACCCGATCGAGTGGTGCCCGCACTGCGAGAGTTCAATTTCAAGAGAGCAAGTCAACGAAATATCCGAGAAGAGCAACCTAAACTACATAGATTTCGGTATTGAAGGCTCAAAAGACAAGATGACGATAGCCACCACGAGGCCGGAGATGCTGCACGCGATTGTCGCTGTTGCGGTAAACCCCGCGGACAAGCGCTACAAGAAACTCATAGGCAAGAGCGTGAAAGTGCCAGTGTTCAACAACAGCGTGAAGATAATTGGCGAAGATTCGATAGATATGGAGTACGGCACTGGTGCCGAGATGATATGCACTTTCGGCGACAAGAACGACGTGCTGCTGTCCTTCAAGCACAAGCTGGGCTTTGTCGAAGCTATCGACGAGAAAGGACTGTTGAAGAACGCGGGCAAGTTCAACGGCATGCACACCACAAAGGCGAGAGATGCTGTGCTCGAAGATCTGAAGACGTGCGGTGCGCTCATAAAGCAGGAGCCGATCGAGCACGCAGTCAAGCAGCATGACAGGTGCCACACCGCTATAGAGCTCATCGTCGCGATGCAATGGTTCATAAAGACAAAAGAGTTTTCTAACAATATAAAGGAGTCTGCGCTCTCGATGAAATGGTTCCCTGATGCTTCAAAGCAAAGATTGCTTGACTGGAGCAACGTCATCGAGTGGGACTGGAACATATCGAGGCACAGGGTCTTCGGAACACCGATACCTTTCTGGTACTGCGAGAACTGCAACGAGATAGTCGCACCAAAGAAAGAGGCGCTGCCGGTGGATCCAGCTTCGACCCCTGCGCCTAAAGACAAGTGCCCGAAGTGCGGCTCCAGGCTCATAGGCGAGAGCGATACCTGCGACTGCTGGATCGATTCATCAATAACGCCGATGATAATAGCGGGGTGGCCCGAGAACAAGGCGCTCTTCGCCAGAGCGTTCCCATCAAGCATGCGCATACAGGGCATGGACATAATAAGGACATGGGCGTTCTACACAACGTTCAGGATGTGGGCGCTTACCGGCAACAAGCCGTTCGAGCACCTGCTCACCCACGGCATGATACTTGACACAGAAGGAAAGGAGATGCACAAGAGCTCTGGCAACGGCATCTCGCCCGAGTTGCTAGTCAACAAGAAATACCCTATAGATGCGATAAGGCTTTGGGTCGCTCTTTGCGGCGGCATAGGCAAGGACAAGTCCTTCTCCTATGCCGAGATAGACTATGCCAAGAGTTTCCTGATAAAACTGGAGAACACCGCGATTTTTGTCAAGAGCGCGATCGACGGCATGCGCCTGGAGAAGGAGCCGCCGCACAAATACTTCGGAATTTTCGACCTCTGGATACTGGACAGGCTCAACACAGCGGTCAAAGAGGTGATGGAAAGCTATGACAACCTCGACCTTTACGAGGCGATGAGCAAGGCGATGGCATTCCACTGGCACGAATTCGCCGACTTCTACATAGAGAACGTCAAGTACCGGATACACTCGACAGAGAAGGGCATGGAGGGCAGCAAGAGGGCCGCAGCATTCACGCTGCTGCACGTGTTCAGGACCTCGCTTCTCATGCTCGCGCCCGTTATGCCGCACATAGCGGAGGAGCTGAATGCGATGTTCGAGAGCAACGACATATTCGCAAACGAATTCCCGCAGCACATGGCGAGGACGCACAATTCCGACTACATCATCAACGGCGTTGTCTTCAAGAGCGCAATACAGGACATAGCCTTCGACACCGCAGGCACGTTCCTGAACGGTATAATCACAGAAGTGAGGAAAGCCAAGGCAAAAGGCCGGATGGCGCTCAACAAGGAGATATCCTCAATAATTATAAATGTTCCAGAAGAATACTATATGACAACTATCGCAGCGAAAGACGAACTTATGCAGATCTGCAAGGCAAAGGACGTGCAGGTAAGCAAGGGCGAATACTCCGTTGAGATAAAAATCTGAGTGTTGAAATGGCACGACTATATTCAAAGAAGCATGGAAAGGCAAAGTCACGGAAGCCGGCGTTGGATGCGGTCAGCATACCTGCTGATGCTCCATCAAAGGAGCAGATAGAGGCACTGATCATACAGTATGCAAAGCAAGGGATCGATCCTGCTCTTATAGGTGAGAAGCTCAAGAAGGAGCACAATGTCCCTTACGTAAAACACATGCTCGGAGAGAGGCTCACGGCATTCCTAGACAGGAGTGGCTACAAGGGAGTCGTCCCTTCTGATCTGCTTATACTGATGAAAAAAGCGGTAAAGATGCACGAGCACATGGAGCGCAACAAGCAGGACCAGCACAACAAGACAACGCTTCACAGGATAGAGTCGAAGATATGGCGCCTTACCCGATATTACAGGGCAGAAGGCAAATTGCCTAAGGATTGGAAATACGACCCGAAGGAAGCTGCGCTTCTGATAAAGGGATCATGATTGGTGTTTTTGAATGCCTGCACAAAAGAAGATAGACAAATGGAAGCTCAAGAAGTGGTTCTCTGTTCACGCGCCCAGCGTTTTCAACAGCGTGGTCATAGGCGAGATACCCGCTAACGACGAAAGCGCGGCGATGGGCAGGAACATAACCGTCGCACTCGACACCATCACGCACAATTCCCAGCACGCATACACCAACGTCGTGTTCAGGACCGTGGAGGTCACAGGCACCACCGCCAAGACCCAGATGGTCGAGATGTTCGAGCTGTACAGCTATGTGAGGTCGCTTGCGCGAAGATACAGGAGCATAGCCGCTTCTGTGATGCCTGCATCAAGCAAGGATGGCACGCAGATGGTCGTCAAGCTTCTTGCCGTTACAAGGCAGAGGACGACGCACACCAGGATACTCGGCATTCGAAAGGAGATGAACGGCTTCGTCGCAGAGTACTTCAAGAACAACGATTTCAGCACGATAGTGAACGCAATAGTCGAGGGCAAGTTCCAGGCAGAGCTCGGCAATAAGCTGGAGCACATCGCGCCGCTCTTCAAGATAGAGGTCAGGAAGCTTGAGATAAAGCTGCCGCAGCAAACAGAAGCCGCAAAAGTGGCTGCTCCTGTCAAGGCATGAATTCTTAATCAGGCCTTCCTCAGAAAGAATGCTGGCCCAGCGCACAGCATCTTTATCTGAAGTGGGGCTTGAGCACACAGTGGCACAAAACTTTCATATACGATGGCGTTGCGTCATTCATGCCTTCTTAGGGCCGTCAGGCGCAGTTCCTCCGCTTTATCGAGTAACTTCTGCGCTGCTTCGTCCAGGCCTTGCGCCTTTAGCAGCGCGCTTTCTTCCTGCAATATTAGTTGAATTAGCTTCAGGCCGTCTGGGCTTTTACCGTAGTCATTGTCTTCATCCAGGCGCGATATTGCCCTCCTGCACGCACGGAACGCGTAGTCCAGCCTTTCTGGATGGCTCTCGTCATCGAGGCTGTAATGGCATATGCAAGCAATCCAGTACCATGCATTGACATTCCACTCCTTTGCGTTCGGAGTGTACAGCCGTGTCACGGTCTTGAATGCGGATAATGCAGCTTCATAGTCCTTGAGCATGACGTATTGTTCGCCTATACCATACCATTGCATGGCGGCATACTTCCTGGCCACACCAGGTTCCGGGGTGTGCGTTGCGTTTCTGTTATTGAGTGTGAGGAGCTTGAATTCTGCTTCGCGCGCGGCCCACGATTGAGCATTGGGGCACAGATCCTTCGCTTTTTGGTACGCTTCGCCAGCCTTCTCGTATTCCTGAAGGTGCACGAGCCTATCGCCTATCTTCAAGTACGCCTTCACTTCGTCGAGATTTTTAGGCACATTGTGGTGTTTGGATGACATGCTATCACGTGTTTTATGACAAAATTCTACACTTCTCGTACCACCCTGAAACGGGCATATGCATAAGAACAGAGATTATTTATGTTGCCTGATAGAGGGCTTTGACCTGCTCGGTTTGCTTCGTTTGTTCTGCCCTTTTCCCTTGTTGCAGCAGGCCATGCCTACCGTTGCTGCACCAGCCGCTCCGATGGAAATCGCCACGCATGCCACCGGCACTGCATAGGAATATCCTTGTGCAGTATTCTCTGCCGTAGGTGCTGCTGCAGTCTGTGATGCATCAGTGCCGTTTGATGATGATCCTTCTACCTGTGCCGTTGCGGTGTACTCCATTCTGGTAGGCTCTGCTGTTATGTTGGACTCGTTGGTGATGCTTGCATTTGAATGTGCGCTCGTGCTGCTGTTTTCTGGCAAAGTGGCCGTATTGTTCGTTTGGTTAGACACGGTGCCGCTCCAAGCGCCTCCGCTGCTAGCTGCGAATGAACCATAAGAATTGCCATTCCCCGTGTTGCTTGTAGCGTGTGAAGCGGAGTTGGTAAACAGGCCGACTATCGGGTCGCCGGAGAAGTTGAATTCCACATAGCATGGCGCAGATTCCGAGTTTATGCTTGTTGGAGTTAGCGCTGTCCATGTTGTGCCATTGTCTTTCGATATGAATGGCATAGGTACGGGTGTTGTGCCGCATGAATAGTACAGTCTTGCATTCACAGTTATGTCGTTAGATAATGGGCTGACATTCAGGACCTCCACGCCGGTATAGCCTGGGTTTGTTATTGTTGTGTTAGTTGTGACGTTCTGGACTGTTACGTTAACGCTCTCCATGCTGCTGTTGTTCGTGGAGAAGGTCAGCAACTGGCCCATAACAGAAACTGGAACAGTGAAGTTGCTTGATACATTCACTCCTAGAGAGGTGGCACTGTTTCCGTTACTGAGCAATACCTGCGTTTGCTGCGTCTGTGGATCTACCGCTGTCAGTGTGCCTGAGGTGCTGAAGCCGGTATCTTTGTATGCATCGAACACAAGAACCGAGAATCTGCATGTTGAAGTCGTCCCTGTTGGGGTGTAGTTGAATGATTGCACGTCTCCAGGATATGGGACGCCTGGGCAGTAGCCTGCTTCATTCCACAAGTATGTCGGATTGGAGAAGCTGAGGCCGATCATGTTTGCAGATACTATCGTGGATTCGCCAACATATACTGTGTTAGGCACAATCTCTACCGGGACAGTCTGGCCAGTCAAAAAGACCGTGACCTGCCAGTCTGGCACGGACTTGGCAGACTCTTCGGCAGAATCTGTCACCACAACATAATAATCAAACGTGCCCGGAGCTGTCGTAGTTGCATTGAATGTGCTGGATGTTGCGCCTGCGATCTTGACAGGAGTGCCTGTTGTGTCGTTGTACCACTGGTATGTGAACGGCCAAGTGCCTCCAGTTACAGAAGTGGTGAGTGCTATTTCCTGGCCAATCTGTACAGAGCTTGTGCCTGACACTGTGACCTGAGCCTGCTCTGGCGGTATTGTGGTCGTCGTCACTTGTGTGGTGGTTGTTGATTGCGTCGTGGTGTTATTCCCTTCTGGCGCCGCAGAAACCACAACCTGCGAATCCGGTGTGGATTGTGTATGCGCGTTGTTTGCATCAGTCACTATGACATAATAGCTGAAGGTCCCTATCGCGCCAGCTGTTTCCGTGAAGGTGCTTGCTGTTGCGTTAGGCATTACGTTTGCTGTGCTATTGGTGTCATTGTACCACTGGTATGAAAGCGTGCCAAATCCTATTGCAGATACTGAAAGGGTTATCTGCTGGCCGACATAGGTGGAAGTGGTGCCTGACACTGTAGCATAGGGGTCTGAAACCACTACCTGGAAGTCTGGCGTGGATTGCGTTGTGTTGCTGCCTGTATCTGTAACTATGACGTAATAGTCTACCACTGTGTTTGGTGTGCCTGCCGTTTCTGTGATCTGGTTTGTCGTTGTTCCAGTCAGGGTTCCGCTGTCAGACATGAGCGCTGGCATTCCTGTGCTGTCATTGTACCATTTATAGCTGAAAGATCCAGTGCCTCCCATTGCAGAAGCTGTTAGTGTTATAGTTTGGCCTTGATCTACAGAGTTTGTACCTGTTACTGAAACTGTCAGTGTCACTGCGTTGAATGTGAGTGAGAGTTGGTTTGACTGAACCTGTATTCCGACACTGTCGATCGCGTTCTCTGTGAGTGTGTACGTGCCCGGTGTCGATGCAGTCACCGTGTTACCTGTGACTGTGAGGCCCGACTGTGCAGAGTATGTGTATGTGAACGGAGTCGTTCCGTATGTGACTGTGTTCGATATTGCGATGTACTGGCCGACGTCTACTGATGGCACGTTAGCCGTTATTGTGATTATTGGCACATTGGAGACGACGACCACGTTCGCAGGCGTCGATGTTGCCTGTTCGCCGTTTACGTCAGTGACCACTGCCTGATAGTTGAATGTTCCTGTTGCGCCTGCGGTTTCAACGAAGTTCGCGGTTCCTGCGCTTGGGTTGTTCGATGTCGATATCGCGTTTGTGTCGTTGTACCACTGGTATGTGAGGCCGATCCCTGTCGCGGATGCGTTCAGGGTTATGCTCTGGCCGACGTCAGCGACTGTCGTTCCTGTGACTGAGACTGTCGGAAGTGCGTTGAATGTGAGTGAGAGTTGGTTTGACTGAACCTGTATTCCGACACTGTCGATCGCGTTCTCTGTGAGTGTGTACGTGCCCGGTGTCGATGTGGTCACCGTGTTACCTGTGACTGTGAGGCCCGACTGTGCAGAGTATGTGTATGTGAACGGAGTCGTTCCGTATGTGACTGTGTTCGATATTGCGATGTACTGGCCGACGTCTACTGATGGCACGTTAGCCGTTATTGTGATTATTGGCACATTGGAGACGACGACCACGTTCGCAGGCGTCGATGTTGCCTGTTCGCCGTTTACGTCAGTGACCACTGCCTGATAGTTGAATGTTCCTGTTGCGCCTGCGGTTTCAACGAAGTTCGCGGTTCCTGCGCTTGGGTTGTTCGATGTCGATATCGCGTTTGTGTCGTTGTACCACTGGTATGTGAGGCCGATCCCTGTCGCGGATGCGTTCAGGGTTATGCTCTGGCCGACGTCAGCGACTGTCGTTCCTGTGACTGAGACTGTCGGAAGTGCGTTGAATGTGAGTGAGAGTTGGTTTGACTGAACCTGTATTCCGACACTGTCGATCGCGTTCTCTGTGAGTGTGTACGTGCCCGGTGTCGATGCAGTCACCGTGTTACCTGTGACTGTGAGGCCCGACTGTGCAGAGTATGTGTATGTGAACGGAGTCGTTCCGTATGTGACTGTGTTCGATATTGCGATGTACTGGCCGACGTCTACTGATGGCACGTTAGCCGTTATTGTGATTATTGGCACATTGGAGACGACGACCACGTTCGCAGGCGTCGATGTTGCCTGTTCGCCGTTTACGTCAGTGACCACTGCCTGATAGTTGAATGTTCCTGTTGCGCCTGCGGTTTCAACGAAGTTCGCGGTTCCTGCGCTTGGGTTGTTCGATGTCGATATCGCGTTTGTGTCGTTGTACCACTGGTATGTGAGGCCGATCCCTGTCGCGGATGCGTTCAGGGTTATGCTCTGGCCGACGTCAGCGACTGTCGTTCCTGTGACTGAGACTGTCGGAAGTGCGTTGAATGTGAGTGAGAGTTGGTTTGACTGAACCTGTATTCCGACACTGTCGATCGCGTTCTCTGTGAGTGTGTACGTGCCCGGTGTCGATGCAGTCACCGTGTTACCTGTGACTGTGAGGCCCGACTGTGCAGAGTATGTGTATGTGAACGGAGTCGTTCCGTATGTGACTGTGTTCGATATTGCGATGTACTGGCCGACGTCTACTGATGGCACGTTAGCCGTTATTGTGATTATTGGCACATTGGAGACGACGACCACGTTCGCAGGCGTCGATGTTGCCTGTTCGCCGTTTACGTCAGTGACCACTGCCTGATAGTTGAATGTTCCTGTTGCGCCTGCGGTTTCAACGAAGTTCGCGGTTCCTGCGCTTGGGTTGTTCGATGTCGATATCGCGTTTGTGTCGTTGTACCACTGGTATGTGAGGCCGATCCCTGTCGCGGATGCGTTCAGGGTTATGCTCTGGCCGACGTCAGCGACTGTCGTTCCTGTGACTGAGACTGTCGGAAGTGCGTTGAATGTGAGTGAGAGTTGGTTTGACTGAACCTGTATTCCGACACTGTCGATCGCGTTCTCTGTGAGTGTGTACGTGCCCGGTGTCGATGTGGTCACCGTGTTACCTGTGACTGTGAGGCCCGACTGTGCAGAGTATGTGTATGTGAACGGAGTCGTTCCGTATGTGGTTGTGTTCGATATTGCGATGTACTGGCCGACGTCTACTGATGGCACGTTAGCCGTTATTGTGATTATTGGCACATTGGAGACGACGACCACGTTCGCAGGCGTCGATGTTGCCTGTTCGCCGTTTACGTCAGTGACCACTGCCTGATAGTTGAATGTTCCTGTTGCGCCTGCGGTTTCAACGAAGTTCGCGGTTCCTGCGCTTGGGTTGTTCGATGTCGATATCGCGTTTGTGTCGTTGTACCACTGGTATGTGAGGCCGATCCCTGTCGCGGATGCGTTCAGGGTTATGCTCTGGCCGACGTCAGCGACTGTCGTTCCTGTGACTGAGACTGTCGGGAGTGCGTTGAATGTGAGTGAGAGTTGGTTTGACTGAACCTGTATTCCGACACTGTCGATCGCGTTCTCTGTGAGTGTGTACGTGCCCGGTGTCGATGCAGTCACCGTGTTACCTGTGACTGTGAGGCCCGACTGTGCAGAGTATGTGTATGTGAACGGAGTCGTTCCGTATGTGACTGTGTTCGATATTGCGATGTACTGGCCGACGTCTACTGATGGCACGTTAGCCGTTATTGTGATTATTGGCACATTGGAGACGACGACCACGTTCGCAGGCGTCGATGTTGCCTGTTCGCCGTTTACGTCAGTGACCACTGCCTGATAGTTGAATGTTCCTGTTGCGCCTGCGGTTTCAACGAAGTTCGCGGTTCCTGCGCTTGGGTTGTTCGATGTCGATATCGCGTTTGTGTCGTTGTACCACTGGTATGTGAGGCCGATCCCTGTCGCGGATGCGTTCAGGGTTATGCTCTGGCCGACGTCAGCGACTGTCGTTCCTGTGACTGAGACTGTCGGAAGTGCGTTGAATGTGAGTGAGAGTTGGTTTGACTGAACCTGTATTCCGACACTGTCGATCGCGTTCTCTGTGAGTGTGTACGTGCCCGGTGTCGATGCAGTCACCGTGTTACCTGTGACTGTGAGGCCCGACTGTGCAGAGTATGTGTATGTGAACGGAGTCGTTCCGTATGTGACTGTGTTCGATATTGCGATGTACTGGCCGACGTCTACTGATGGCACGTTAGCCGTTATTGTGATTATTGGCACATTGGAGACGACGACCACGTTCGCAGGCGTCGATGTTGCCTGTTCGCCGTTTACGTCAGTGACCACTGCCTGATAGTTGAATGTTCCTGTTGCGCCTGCGGTTTCAACGAAGTTCGCGGTTCCTGCGCTTGGGTTGTTCGATGTCGATATCGCGTTTGTGTCGTTGTACCACTGGTATGTGAGGCCGATCCCTGTCGCGGATGCGTTCAGGGTTATGCTCTGGCCGACGTCAGCGACTGTCGTTCCTGTGACTGAGACTGTCGGAAGTGCGTTGAATGTGAGTGAGAGTTGGTTTGACTGAACCTGTATTCCGACACTGTCGATCGCGTTCTCTGTGAGTGTGTACGTGCCCGGTGTCGATGTGGTCACCGTGTTACCTGTGACTGTGAGGCCCGACTGTGCAGAGTATGTGTATGTGAACGGAGTCGTTCCGTATGTGACTGTGTTCGATATTGTGATTGTACTGTCCAACGTCTACTGATGGCACGTTAGCCGTTATTGTGATTATTGGCACTCTGAGACTACGACTACGTTTTCAGGCGTCGAATCGACACTGTTCGCTGTTTAGTCAGTGACCACTGCCTGATAGTGGAATGTGCCTGTTGCGCCTGCGGTTTCAACGAAGTTCGCTGTTCCTGATGCTTGGGTTGTTCGATGTCGTATCGCGTTTGTGTCGTTGTACCACTGGTATCTTAGTGGGTCTGTCCCTGTCGCAATGAGTTAAGTGTTATGCTCTGGCCGACGTCTGCTGAAGATGTGCCCGAAACGCTTACTGTCGGTGAAGGTGTCACGACCACCTGCAGGTCTGGAGACGACTGTGCGTGATTGCCATAGTGGTCAGTAGCCACTACATAATAGTAGAATGTGCCTACGACGTTCGCTGTTTCAGCGAACGTGTTGGATGTTGCGCCTGCAATCTGGGCCGGTGCTTCCCCGCTGTCATTGTACCACTGGTATGACATTGGGCCTGTTCCGCCCGTTGTTGACGCTGTCAGGGTTATTGCCTGACCTGCATCTGCTGCAGCAGTGCCTGATGCGCTGACTGCCGGCAGTACTGAAACCAGCACTGATGCGTTTGCAGACTGCACCTGCTCGTTGTTCAGATCTGTAACCATTACATAGTACTTGAACGTGCCTATTGTGCCCGCCCTTCTTGTTAGCGTGCTGGATATCGCTCCGCGCACCCTGATCGGCGTTCCTGTTGTGTCATTGTACCACTGGTATGTCAGGCCCGTGCCAGTAGCTGTTGCTGTGAGCGTTATGGTTTGGCCTGTGTCAATTGCAGTTGTGCCGGAAACGCTTACTGTCGGTGCAGGAGATACCAGGACCTCAGAATCAGAAGATTGTGCGTGCTCGCCGTTGGAGTCGGTCACAACAGCATAATAATCAAAAGCCCCTGTAGCGCCAGCAGTCCTTGTTAATGTGTTGGACGTTGCACCAGCGATCTGGGCCGGAGCCTCTCCACTGTCATTGTACCACTGGTATGTCAGACCAGTGCCTGTTGCCGTTGCTGTAAATGTTATTATGTTGCCTGTGTCGACAGAAGTCGTGCCTGATGTGCTGACTGTCGGCAGTGCCGAGACTGTGACAGGTGAATTTGCTGATTGTGCCTGCTTGCCGTTCAGGTCTGTGACCAGAACGTAGTATTCGAATGTGCCTGTCGCACCTGCCGTCTTTGTTAACGTGCTGGACACTGCGCCGTGTATCTGGCCAGGCGTTCCTGTGGTGTCGTTGTACCACTGGTATGTGAGTCCAGTGCCCGTTGCTGCCGCGGTAAGGGTTATGGTCTGGCCTGTGTCTGCGGCAGAAGTGCCTGAGACGCTGACTGTCGGCAGTGCAGAAACCATCACTTCGGAATCTGCAGATCTTGCCTGTACGTTGTTCTGGTCTGTGACCACAACATAATAGTTGAATGTTCCAATTGCGTTTGCTGTTTCAGTAAATACGTTGGATGTTGCTCCTGCTATCTGAACTGGCGTGTTGGTCGTGTCATTGTACCATTGGTATGTCAAGCCTGTGCCTGTGGCTGTTGCTGTGAGTGTAATGGTTTGGCTAACGTCTGCAGTGGTCGTGCCTGAGACTTCGACTCCGCTGTTCACTGGCACCGTTGAAACGACAACCTGCGAATCAGCGGATTGTGCCTGCTCGTTGTTAGAATCTGTAACTATGACATAGTACTTGAACGTGCCTGTCGCACCTGCGGTCTTTGTCAATGTGTTAGATACTGCTCCATGAATCTGGATTGGTGTGCTGGTGTCGTTGTACCACTGGTATGTGAGGCCAGTGCCTGTCGCTGCCGCGGTAAGGGTTATGGTCTGGCCTGTGTCTGCGGCAGAAGTGCCTGAGATGCTGACTGTCGGCAGTGCAGAAACCATCACTTCGGAATCTGCAGACCTTGCCTGTACGTTGTTCTGGTCTGTGGCCACTACATAATAGTAGAATGTGCCTACGACGTTCGCTGTTTCAGTGAACGTGTTCGATGTTCCGCCTAATGTGATTGCAACTGGTGTTCCTGTGCTATCATTGTACCACTGGTAAGTCAGGCCGGTTCCTGATGCTGTTGCTGTGAGCGTTATGGTTTGGCCAACGTCTGCAGTGGTCGTGCCTGAGGTGCTGACTGTTGGAGGTGCCGAGACTATAACAGTCGAATTTGCTGATTGCGCTTGCTTGCCATTAAGGTCTGTGACCAGCACATAATACTTGAGTGTGCCTGCCGAAACTGCAGTCTTTGTTAGTGTGCTGGACACGGCACCGTGTATCTGGCTAGGCGTTCCTGTGGAGTCATTGTACCACTGGTATGTGAGGCCCGTGCCTGTCGCTGCCGCGGTAAGGGTTATGGTCTGACCTGTGTCTGCGGCTGATGTGCCTGAGACACTGACCGTAGGCAGTGCATATACCACGACCTCAGAGTCTCCAGACCTGACTTGTGCATTGTTCTGGTCAGTGACCACTACATAATAGTAGAATGTGCCTACAACGTTCGCTGTTTCAGTAAATACGTTGGATGTTGCACCGCCAATCTGGGCTGGCGTGTTGGTCGTGTCATTGTACCACTGGTATGTGAGGCCCGTGCCTGTTGCCGTCGCCGTGAGCGTTATTGTTTGGCTATCATCTGCAATTGCTGTGCCTGATACAGACACTGTTGGGATTGCGTCTACTGTAAATGTGTTTGAGATTCCCGATCCTGAATTGCCGTATGCGTCATGCACTGAAACTGAGAATCTGCAGTTTGCTGTTGTCCCTAACGCTGTCGAATAGTAAACGAACGACTGAACGTTGCCAGGATTCACATAATCAGGGCATGAGCCGGTCGTGCTCCACGAGTATGTTGCCGCGCTAGTGTTGAACAAGAGACCTGAAAGGCTTGCAGATACTGTGGCTGCTGAGCCTACGTCTATGGAATTTAGCGTGGTGCTCACCAGAACGGATTGTCCAGTAACTGGATTGAGCGTCTGTGATAGAGGAATGCTGTTGCTTGTTACAAAGTTGGCATCGCCTTCATACGCAGCCGTTATCTGCGCAGTGCCGGTCTTAAAGAAAGCCGTTGTCAGTGTTGCAGCGCTGCTAGAGGTTGTTGAGCTTCCAATGAGGTTTGCAGGAGTCACAGTGCCTGCATAGAAGACTATGCTTTCGCCGTTCGGAACTGATGGCGACACTGTGGCTGTGAACATTACATTAGAGCCATAAAGTGATGGGTTAGCGCTTGAAATCAGACTTGTCATTGTTGATTCCTTGTCTACTGTCTGTGAGAATGCGGAACTCGTGCTGCCGGTGAAGTTAGAGTCGCCGGAATATGTTGCCGTAATGTATTGAGTTCCAGCAACAAGTGCGTTGGTTGTGAACATTGCAGTGCTTGAAGAGGTCGTTCCGGTTCCGATCTGCGTTCCGCTGTTATAGAATGTTACTGTCTCGTCATTTGGTACTGATGGGGACACTGTGGCGGTGAACGTGATTGTGTTGCTGTATGTTGATGGGTTTGCGTTAGAGACAAGACTTGTTGTGGTGGATTTATCGTTGACGACCTGAGATATTGGGGTGCTTGTGCTGCCTATGAAATTGGAATCGCCGGAATATGTTGCCGTAATTGACTGAGTGCCTGCTATGAGTGAGTTTGTGGAGAAGGTTGCGGTGCTTGAAGATGTTATGCCCGTACCGATCTGTATAGAATTGTCATAGAATGTGACTGTCTCGCCGTTCGGAACTGATGGAGATACCGTAGCGGTGAACATTATCGAAGATGTGTATGTTGACGGGTTGGAGTTTGATGTGAGGGCTGTTGCTGTAGACCTTGTGTTGACGACCTGAGAGACTGCGGAACTTGTGCTTGTAATGAAGTTGGAATCGCCAGAGTATGTTGCGGTTATTGGATGAGTGCCTGCTATGAGTGAGTTTGTGGAGAAGGTTGCGGTGCTTGAAGATGTTATGCCCGTACCGATCTGTATAGAATTGTCATAGAATGTGACTGTCTCGCCGTTCGGAACTGATGGAGATACCGTAGCGGTGAACATTATCGAAGATGTGTATGTTGACGGGTTGGAGTTTGATGTGAGGGCTGTTGCTGTAGACCTTGTGTTGACGACCTGAGAGACTGCGGAACTTGTGCTTGTAATGAAGTTGGAATCGCCAGAGTATGTTGCGGTTATTGGATGAGTGCCTGCCGTGAGCGCGTTTGTTGATAAGGTTGCAACGCTGCCTGATGTTGTGCCTGTGCCGATCTGATTGGCGCTGTCATAGAACGTTACTGTCTCACCGTTTGGAACCGATGGCGACACTGTGGCTGTGAATGTGATTGAAGCAGTGTATGTTGATGGGTTGGCGTTTGATGTGAGGGCTGTTGCTGTCGACTTTGTGTTTACGACCTGCGAGACTGCGGAACTTGTACTTGTCACGAAGTTCGAATCTCCAGAGTATGTCGCGGTTATCTGATAGGTGCCTGCTGTAAATGCATTGGTCGTGAATGTTGCGACACTTGAAGAGGTTGTTCCTATTCCGACCTGTATAGAATTGTCATAGAATGTGACGGTCTCTCCGTTCGGAACTGATGGAGATACCGTAGCGGTGAACATTATCGAAGATGTGTATGTTGACGGGTTTGAGTTTGATGTGAGGGCTGTTGCTGTCGACTTTGTGTTTACGACCTGAGAGACTGCGGAACTTGTGCTTGTAATGAAGTTGGAATCGCCAGAGTATGTTGCGGTTATTGGATGAGTGCCTGCCGTGAGCGCGTTTGTTGATAAGGTTGCAACGCTGCCTGATGTTGTGCCTGTGCCGATCTGATTGGCGCTGTCATAGAACGTTACTGTCTCACCGTTTGGAACCGATGGCGACACTGTGGCTGTGAATGTGATTGAAGCGGTGTATGTTGATGGGTTGGAGTTTGATGTGAGGGCTGTTGCTGTCGACTTTGTGTTTACGACCTGCGAGACTGCGGAACTTGTGCTTGTCACGAAGTTTGAATCTCCAGAGTACGTTGCGGTTATTGGATGAGTGCCTGCCGTGAGCGCGTTTGTTGAGAAGGTTGCAACGCTGCCTGATGTTGTGCCTGTGCCGATCTGATTGGCGCTGTCATAGAACGTTACTGTCTCACCGTTTGGAACCGATGGCGACACTGTGGCTGTGAATGTGATTGAAGCGGTGTATGTTGACGGGTTTGAGTTTGATGTGAGGGCTGTTGATGTCGACCTTGTGTTGACGACCTGAGAGACTGCGGAACTTGTGCTTGTCACGAAGTTTGAATCTCCAGAGTACGTTGCGGTTACTGGGTGAGTGCCTGTGACTAGTGTGTTTGTTGAGAAGGTTGCGACACTGCCTGCCGTTGTGCCTGTTCCTATCTGGTTGGCGCTGTCATAGAACGTCACTGTCTCGCCGTTCGGTATTGATGGCGACACTGTGGCTGTGAATGTGATCGAATTGCCGTATGTTGATGGGTTGGCGCCTGAAATTAGAGTGCTTGTTGTTGACTTCTTGTTGACAATTTGGGATACTGCAGAACTTGTGCTGCCAACAAAATTGGAATCGCCAGAATATGTTGCGGTTATCGGATGGGTGCCCGCTGCAAACGCGTTAGTCGTGAATGTTGCGACATTCGCAGAAGTTGTGCCTGTGCCTATCTGATTCGAGCTGTCGTAGAACGTCACTGTCTCGCCGTTCGGGACTGATGGCGACACCGTGGCGGTGAATGTGATTGAATTGCCGTATGTAGTCGGATTTGCACTTGAAGCAAGAGACGTTGCGGTCGGCTTCTTGTTGACGACCTGCGAGACTGCGGAACTTGTGCTTGTCACGAAGTTCGAATCTCCAGCGTACGTCGCGGTTATCGGATGAGTGCCTGCTGTGAACGCATTGGTTGCGAAAGTGGCGACACTTGCAAACGTTGTGCTCGTGCCGATCGTTGCGCCATTATCATAGAATGTAACGGTCTCTCCGTTTGGCACGGATGGAGATATGGTGGCTGTGAATGTCACTGAATTGCCATATGTTGACGGGTTGGCACTTGAAGCAAGAGAGGTTGTGGTCGCTTTTGTATTTACGACCTGCGAGACTGCGGAACTTGTGCTTGTCACGAAGTTCGAATCTCCAGAGTACGTCGCGGTTATCTGATGAGTGCCTGTGGCGAGTGCGTTTGTTGAGAATGTTGCGACGCTGCCTGCTGTTGTGCCTGTTCCGATCTGGTTGGCGCTGTCGTAGAACGTCACCGTCTCGCCATTTGGTATCGATGGCGACACTGTGGCTGTGAATGTTATCGAATTGCCGTAAGCTGACGGGTTTGCACTTGATGTAAGGCTTGTGGTGGTTGGCGTCTTGACTATCTGAGACAAGACTGCGCTTATGCTTCCTTTGGCGTTCGTGTAGCCTGAATATCTGGCCGTTATTGAGTGGGTGCCTATTGCAAGCGTACTTGAAGCTATAGTTGCATTGCTGTTTGAGGTGGTAGCTGTGCCGATCTGTATGGAATTGTCATAGAATGTTACTGTCTGGCCGTTTGGGACTGCAGGAAATACTGCCGCGGTGAGCGCTACTGACGCTCCGTAAGTCGAAGGATTATTGTTTGAGTTTACTGATGTGGTTGTTGGAGTCACTAGGGGCGTGTACTGTATAGAGTTCCTGTTGTTATTGTCGCCCATGCAGTAGAGGTAATTGTTTGCCGCTATGCAGCTATGATACATTGCACCTACTGCGAGCTGCATGCTCGCATTTTGCAATGTCCATGCAGATGTTCCTGAACCATTCAATATTCGTGCATATTGTACAGCGTTCGCATTTTGGCCTCCCATGCAGTAGATAGAGCCGGCAGCGGCAGCACAGCTGCCCATATATAGTGAAACTGGAAGATAAATGTTAGAGGGATTCATGGTCTGCCATGAACCTACTACACCGTTTGCGACTATTGGCGCATATTCTATTGTGGTAGGATACCCTACCCCTCCCATGCAGTAGATGTAATTGTTTGCTGTTACGCATGATCCATAAGCAAGTCCCGCTACAAGCGTATTGGCACTTTGCAAATGCCATGGTCCTGTAGCTCCGCCGCCACTTGATATCTGCGCATACTGGATATTTCCAAGATAAGTGCTTGTGCTGGCATTGTAACCTCCCATGCAGTAGATGTAGCTATTGACTGTGACGCAGCTCAGGCCCTGTACGCCAGCGCTAAGCTGTGCGCTCGCGTTTTGGGCATGCCATTGTCCGAGCTGTCCATTGCCCAATATCTTCGCGTATTCTACTCCGGCAGGGGAATACTCGCCGCCCATGCAGTACACATAACCGTTTGCTGAAACGCAGCTATGGAATGCGCTTGAATAACTAAGCGTGTTGCTGGAAGATGCCCATGCTGAGGTCCCGCCGTTCGATAATATTTGTGCGGATTGGACCGTAGTGGGATAATTTAGACCTCCCATGCAGTAGATGTAACTGTTTGCTTTTACACAGCTCTGACCCTGTTCGCCAACAGAAAGCGTGTTGCTTTGCAATACCCATGTAGATGGGGTATATGTAGATGCGGATAGTTTTGTGACGACCTGCGAGACTGCAGAGCTCGTGCTGCTTGTAAAGTTGGAATCGCCAGAATATGTGGCAGTTATCGAATGAGTACCTGCCGCAAGTCCGTCTGTTGTCAGTATTGCGGTGCTGTTTGATGTGAAGCTGGTACCTATCTGGTTGGTGCCGTCATAGAATGTCACCGTCTCGCCGTTCGGAATAATCGGTGTCGATATCCTCGCAGTGAATGTGGCTGCAGAGCCGTAAAGCGATTGGGTCGCATTCGAATTTAGCGAGATTATGGTTGGCTGCTTGTTGACCGTCTGCGAAACTGCAGAGCTTGTGCTGCCGAAGAAATTGACATCTCCGGAGTATGTCGCAGTTATGGGGTCTGTTCCTACGGCTAGCACGGCCGTGGTGAATGTCACAACGCTGCCTGATGTCGTTCCGGTGCCGATCTGTGTCCCGCCGTTATAGAACGTCACGGTCTCGCCGTTCGGAACTGATGGGGACACTGTTGCTGTGAATGTCACTGAAGTGCCATGGGTCGATGGGTTAATGCTCGAGGTGAGGCTTGTTGCTGTTGGTGTTCCAGCGTTTATTGTTTGGGATAGAGTAGAGCTGCTGCCTAGGAAGTGTGCATCGCCGTAATATGTTGCTGTGATCGAATGAGTGCCTGCTGTAAGTGCATTAGTGGTGAAAGTTGCGACACTGCTAGAGGTGGTGGTGCCTGTGCCAATCTGTACAGAATTGTCATAGAACGTCACGGTCTCGCCGTTCGGAACCGATGGCGACACTGTTGCGGTGAATGTCACAGAGGCACCATGTATTGAAGGATTGAAACTCGAGGAGAGAGATGTCGTGGTCGACACCTTATTGACTGCTTGCGAAACTGCAGAACTTGTACTGCTTGCATAATTAGAATTGCCAGAGTATGTTGCGGTGAATGAACGGGTGCCTGCTGTAAGTGTGTTAGTGGTGAAGGTTGCGATACTTCCTGACGTGGTGCCTGTTCCAATCTGAGTTCCGTTGTTAATGCTATAGAATGTTACAGTCTCACCGTTCGGGACTGATGGCGACACTGTCGCGGTGAATGTCACAGATGTGCCCTGTATTGCGGGGTTGGGACTTGAAGAGAGAGATGTCGTGGTCGACACCTTGCTGACTACTTGGGAAACTGCGGAGCTTGTGCTGCCAATATAATTGGAATCTCCGGAGTATGTCGCAGTTATGGAATATGTGCCTGCAGCGAGCGTTGTCGCGGTGAATGTCGCGGTGCTGCCTGATGTTGTTCCTATGCCGATCTGCGTTCCTCCGTTATAGAATGTTACTGTCTCGCCGTTCGGAACGGATGGAGACACGGTTGCTGTGAAAATCACCGAAGTGCCATAGGTCGATGGGTTACTGTTTGAGGTGAGGCTTATTGCGGTCGGTTCCTTGTTGACTGTTTGTGAAAGTGCAGGACTTGTGCTTGTATATAGACTATAATAGTCATCTGGATATCTTGCGGTGATCGAATGCGTGCCAGGTGTTAACGTGGTCGTTGTGAATGTCACGACGCCGCCTGATGTAGTGCCTGTGCCAATCTGTGTTCCGCTGTCATAGAACGTTACGGTTTCGCCGTTCGGAGGTGTCGGTGTTACTGTGGCTGTGAACGTTATTGAAGAAGTGTATGTCGACGGGTTGGAACTTGAAGAGAGAGATGTCGTGGAATTGACCTTATACATTGTTATTCCGAGCGCAGGACTTGTGCTCGTCTTATAGGACGAATCTCCTGAAAAGTTTGCAGTAATGCCGTGCCATTCGCCAAGTAATGCTCTGGTTGTGAATTTCGCGACGCCGTTCTGTATTGTGGCCGTGCCCAGCACGGAGGCCGTGCCATAGTTCCAAGAATCATAGAACGTTACTGTATCTCCATTTGACGGCGCGGGAGAGACTGTTGCTGTGATTGTTATGGGCGTGCCATAATTCGCGTAGTAATTGTTGTATTGTGGATAATATGTCGAGTTGCTTGCGACCAATGAGGTGCTGGTGGATGCAGGACCCTGTGGGATTGTGGTGGTGTAGAATCTTGCGGATAAGCCCCCCGCACCTATTCCCAGAGTGCCAGGATTGTACTTGAATATGAAATAAAGTTCAGAGGTATTATCTGAAGAGGACCATGAAGCTGGTGAGAATCCTCCTGAAGTGCCTGTTATTTTATACGCATCGACATACTTCCAATCTTGGGGTAAGCTGCTCTGGGTAGCGCAAGAGCTATTGTCGCAATAAAAATCTGGCCCAGTGCCGGCATAGGTTAATGTAACAGATACGGAACCGGGATTATACCAAGGACCTTCGTTGCAAGTGACTTTCGAATTAGAATTCGCATTATTGTTGTATATTGTGGATGTGCACCCGGCGTCGATGCCCGCATCAAATACTGGATAACTGTGCCCCTGCCAGGTTACGGTGGCGCCTGTGCTGGTCCATGCCCCTACGTAGGGGCAAACTTTAAGCAGCAGGACCACTGATATCAGAAGAAGCATCGGATTGAACTTGCGGGTGCGCGTCGCCATGGTATCACACTATTTTGAACATGCATATGGCCGACACGGATGCAGATGCCACAGGCACCATAACACCTAAAACCGGCAACAAAGCCGTTGCAGCTAACGTATAGTTATTCTCCATGCTATCCAAGCCTACTACAGTCGGCAAACATGCATACTACTGACGCAAGTTTGACATTAGCGACACACTGTTAATGTACCCCCACAGTAAGCCGCAAGGAAGTATCCATTCCAGGAGATATTTATATCTTTCTAGTTTTCAGATTCCTTAAATTACCAAGATAGTATTAGAAGTGTAGGATTGCTTGTTTTGCTAACCTTTTTCCACTTTTTTATTAAGAAGGCAATAGGCCCTTCACAATCAAACAAAGTTTCACAAACAACATGAAACGAAAAGAGTCTGGGACATAAGTCAACCATTATTTTGGCACTCTACCTTTTCAGGTCTTCTATATTATCTCTGCCAAAATCTTTATCGTTTTGCATCCAAATTATATTGACCAGAGCAAGGCGGATCAGTAATAATGTCCGTTCTGTCGTCAAAGAACGATAGAAAAAGGTCGTTTAGACCGAGTGAACCCAGAAGGCATCTTAAAACAGCAAGTAGCCTTTTCTATTCTGGTTCTTATCTAGGAGTGAGAAGGACTTTTGTCCCAGAGTCAAACGAAAAGACACGCATAAATATCTGAACGAAAGGAATGGCTAGCTGTTGATGAAATGATGGCCAAGTCTATTCAAGAGGTCTGGCAGACACACAAGGACCTGCTCAGGAGTGCGGATTGCAGTTTACCAGTAAACTGGGATTGTCAGTTGCCGAACGACCAGGAAGCATGCAAACTTCTGGTGCTGAGAGGCAAGAAGTGGACGGAACCGCAAGAGCCCGTGGTGCTTGATGACTCAAGCCTACAAAATATGGTTTATGCGCTAATTCCACAAGTCCAGGAAACATATGGCGCAGAAATAGGAGAACTACCCGCGCTGAAGCTAGTGGCACCTGAAGAATTCCTGCCCACTTTGAATCATTACCAAATTGAAGTAAATGAGAGATTCGGGTATGGATCGCAATTCGTATCGCCACCGGCAATGGGTTTATTTGCGCTGCAAGGAATGCTTGTTATACCTGATAGGTTCGTAGTCAGGAAATTATCAAAAAATGAAACAGACATAAGGGGTTCATTTCTGGATTGCGCTCAATCGAATGTGTTTGAAACTATGGACCTCGCCTGGGATAGACCATTCCTCGAAGAAACGCTTGCAGGGCTTCTATCCTGTGCACTATTGCGGCAGGCAAGAGGCGAATGGAATGAAGATTATGTAACATCGATGGCTGCTGTCGGTTATGAAGCGGAAACCACTATCGGGCGAATAATGGACATGAGCACTCAAATTGCAACGGAACAGCTCTGCACACTGAACCCGCAGTGGGGCTTTTACGTGGCTACAGATGCTATTCATGGTGTTTGGGGAGACCGGTTCAAAAGAGAAATTTATATTGGCATTGACGCACTGTCAAAACAGAAGTCGCTTGGTGTAGCGTCAATGGTGGATGATGTGGGGTTCACACAAGAGGGCAAGCTGGCGGTAACGTTCTGCAAGGACCATCCGTTTGATTCGACTAAGAGGGCACTGTTTAACGAAACAGATAATTGAGGCAAGCGGCGTGTCATGCAACAAGTCAGCAAACAGAATTGTGCGCTATTACTGAGACGACGCGGAACTTACGAATCTGGGTGCAAATCTACATCTGAAGAAAAATAGGGATCAGCCCTTCGCCACTCCGAGAGGCACAAGCCTTGCGACTATGTTTGATATCTTTGCGCCTGCTATGCTTGCGACAACATCGTCAACGCTCTTGTACGCCCACTCTGCCTCTTCGCTTATCAGTTTTCTGTCCCTGACCCTGAACTCTACGCCCTTGCTTTTCAGATCGGCAAGTGTCTTTGCGACAGGAATGTCACGCACCGCCTGGTGGCGCGACATCAGTCTTCCAGAGCCATGGCATGACGAGCCGAAAGTCTCGAGCATCGCTTCCTCTCTGCCAGCAAGCACGTAGCTTGCGGTGCCCATGCTTCCTGGTATGATCACAGGCTGGCCTGCACTCCTGTACACCTGCGGGACCTCTGCCCTTCCTGGCGAGAAAGCCCTTGTTGCGCCTTTCCTGTGCACGTACAGCTTCATCCTCTTTCCGTCTATCGTGTGCTCTTCCAATTTTGCGATGTTGTGCGCGACATCATAGATTAGCTGCATGTCAAGCGCATCGGCGCTCTTGCCGAACACCTCCGAAAAGCTTTTGCGTATTAGGTGTGTCATCACCTGCCTGTTAGTGAAAGCGAAGTTCACGGCACAGCGCATGCAAGCCAGATACTCCTCTGCTTCCTTGTCGCCTATGCGCGCGTATGCCAGCTCAGGATCCGGGAGCCTTATGTTGTGCCTGCGCTGATACTCCGTAAGAATGCGAAGGTAGTCACTGCATATCTGGTGGCCGTAGCCTCTCGAACCGCTGTGCACCATCACCACGACCATGTTTTCCTCAAGGCCGAATGCCTTTGCGGCCTTTTCGTCGAATATCTGTTCGACTTTCTGCACTTCCAGGAAATGGTTGCCAGCACCAAGGGTGCCTATCTGCTTCACGCCGCGGCCTTTCGCCAGGTTGCTGACCTTGTCCGGATCCGCGCCAGCGATGCAACCATTTTCCTCTATTCTTTCAACATCGTCTTTGAATCCATAACCCTTCTTAACAACATACTCGACGCCTTCGGTGGCAATCCTGTCTAGGTCGCTGTGAGAGAATCCAAGCTTTATCTCGCTGCCGACACCGCTTGGAACGTTCTTGAACAGGCGATCCATGAGCTGCGGCAGTCTGGACTTTGCATCACCCACAGTTATGTTGGATTTTATTAGGCGTACCCCGCAGTTTATGTCAAATCCGATCGCGCCAGGAGAGATTATGCCGCTGTCAGCATCGAAAGCAGCTACGCCTCCTACCGGGAAGCCGTATCCTTCATGCCCGTCCGGCATCACGAGCATGTTCCGCACTATTCCTGGAAGTGCGGCCGCGTTCTTTGCCTGCATCAGCGTCCTGTCCTTTTGGATCGATGAGAAGAGCTTCTCATTAGCGTAAACGCGTACAGGGACATTCATGCCTTCCCGCTCCTCTTTTCCAAGTTCCCAAAGGAAGTCTCCGATCCTTTTCATAAAAGCACTTCGATATGCAAAAGAAAGAATATAAGGCTGCAGTGCCTTAGCTCTTTTATCACAGTTTGAATTGGCTTCTAGGTATTTATTGGCTACGGTCCGCGTCGAATCGAACGCGCAAGAAAAGTCATGTCCTGCGCAAGTTGCCTGAATTATCTCCTGGCCCTCTTGCTGCTCTGTGCCCATAAGAGATTTAAACACTGCCTTGGCAGTCTACGCAGGTGGTGTAATGGGAACTAAGATAAATCAGCTCTCATACGGATCTGCTGCGCAGGTCTTTGCAGTGTCTGGGCTAATAGCAGGCGTCCTGTATGCGGTAGTTGCTCTCGTTCTTGGGGCAGCCGTGGGTGGCTTGCTGGGTGGCGCTATAGGCATCATCGGTGCTGTGGTGACGATAATCGCTTCTGCCGTTGGTGGATTGATAGGCGGCATGATATTTGCTCTGATCTACAATCTCGTCATCGTGAGATTCGTCAAGTTAGAAGCAATGTGATGAGATCTGCCTCTTCAATTTCGATATTCGGTCTGTTGCCCGACAGGGCAACGGCCTTCTTTTTCTTTGTAATCTCAAGAGTGACTTTTAGGATATAGTAAAAAGACCTGGTGTTTCTGGATTTTTGAAGTGTGGCTACTTGCCTAATGCTCTTCCAAGCTGCACAAGGGTCCCCTGCCAGAATGGTGCCACGTACCTGAACCTTGGTCTGCTCGATTCCGCCGCTTTAACTATTTGATTGACTGCTGTTCGTACTGATTCCGATTCCATCGTGCTGAAGAACTTCTCTTCACGCATCTTTATTTCTCTGATCTTTTCATTGAAATACGAGCGTTTTCTCAGCCATTCGTATTTTCGTGCAAGCATCCTCTGGTTGAATCCAGTATGATACGCTCCAAGCTCCACTACCGAAACGTTGACGTTCTTTGTGATCCTGTACAATTCCTGCCGAAGGACATCGGCCTCGCACGAAACGGAGAATTTGGTCATGGAATACGAGCCAAGGAATGGGAATGCGATGCGTCCTATCAAAGAGCTTACGAAGATTACAGTCCCGCTGTCCTTTTTCATCATCTTTTTTAATGCTAGCTGTGTCAATTCCAATGGACCAAAGACGTTCACTTCGAAATTGTTCCTTACTCTGTCAACGTTGATTTCGGCCAACGGTCCGGATTCTCCTATTCCGGCGTTGTTTATCAAGACGTCGATGTCATAGTCACGTATCCTGTCTCTGTCTTTGGGCACTGTTACGTCCAACTTGAAAGACTCTATATTCAATTTTTGAGCTGCGGCCAGCGCATTTATTTCTTTTGCAGAAGCGGAAGTGTGAGTGGTCGCAATCACTCTGTGCCCTCTTTTCGCAAGAGTTATTGCCGAATATCTGCCGATACCTCCCCTGCAGCCTGTTATGAATATTGTCTTGTTTTTGCCTTCTTTCATCATCTGCACTTTATATTGTTCCTGCCTTGTGAGTGTCCTTTTTTATGCGTATGCTTGGTGCCCTGCGGTTGAGGAAGTATCTGGCAACATTGAAAGGATTAGCTAGCGTTACCAATACGCGTGCAATTTCAATAAAGCAAAAGCATGCTGATTTGCATCCGTGAAGTGTGTGCTGCTTGTTTCTGGGCGATGACCTCACTTACGCAAGTGATTTTTGTTGATGTCTTCCACTCTCATTTCCCAATAGTATCTGCTGAACGCCTCTCCTTTAGGTGAGAAGCTGCTCACGGCAGAGACTATCGCGTCCATGTTTTTTATGTCATAACCATACAAATGCATGTTCTTTAGAATTTTATCTGGACTTGTATCGTCCTTGAGTTCTGCCAGCACAAAAAGAGTGCCATTAATTATTTGTTCGTAATCTATGTGCTTTTTGACCCATATGCCGAAATCTCTATGAACGACTATGTTGCTCTCAAGTAACGGTTTGGCTGCTTCCATGTACTCTGTTATTTTCTGCGCTCTTTCCTCAGTTGTCTTGTTTAACTTGTCCATAATGTCACGGTGAAGATGAGAAACATCAGATACTTAAAGCAGTATTATTTGTGTAAATTTATTTGGGTATGTCTGCGTTTTTGTAAAGTAATTATGTATATCTGCGTTGTAGTTCTGCTAAAGAACAGGGTGAAGATGGCCGTCTTGCCGCCTAATTTCCTTCCCGAATCCTCTTCTCTAGCTTGTTGCACATGTCCAATAGTGTTTCAAGCTTGACGTTAGGTGACGTAACGAGGCCGCATTCTTTCATTAGATCCGCAGGATCTATGTGCCCTGCGTCTGACCTTATGCTTGCAGTGCAGATCACTGTCGCTGCGATTTTCCTCTGGTCCTTACCTGAGAACATTGACCCTGCGTGGTCATTCAGCAGGTTCAGTGCGTCATCTAGAACGTCTCTGCGTGCAAGCTTGCTAAGGTAGTACTCCACAAAGCTCGCAGTGTCAAGGGGTTTTGCCGCAATCCCGAGCTCACTTCGCATAGCTTCATAGGTGTTGTGGACTGCGTCGTGCTTGAGTCCCAACGCCTGCGTAATGTCTTCAAGGACCACTACGACGTCTGCATTCCTGCATGATGCGTACAGTGCCACTGCTGCCACGTTGGCAGATGCCCTGCTCCCTCTAATGAAACCGTCGTTAACGCATTTTTGGACGTATTCTGCGGCTTTGTTCCTTGCCTCTTCTGTAACAGGTATTCCTGCGCCATTAAGTGTGTCTGCCATGTCATTCAGTCTCTCGCTTATGCTTTTCTTCTTGACGCAAGCAACTGTCTCTTCTTCTTTGCGCAGCATCTTTTCTATGCGCGCAACGTCATAACCCAACAGCTTGTATACGTATTCCAGGTCTTCCTCTTCAAGGTGAAGTGCACCGATGAGCTTTCGGGCTGTCTTGTCCCCTATTGCCTTTTTGTTACGGAGTGCTTCAATTATGAAAGTGCGGTGCACACCAGAGTCCTTGCACAGCGTCGCTTGTGTCATGCCTTTCAGGTACATGAGCCGCTCAAGCTCTCCGCCCGGCGTTTCGCTCCGCTCTGCACCACCTACCAGCTCTAATACATACTCCCTATTCTCATACTCTAGATTCATTGCGTTCGCTATTCTTGTGAGGGCCTCTAGGGATGGCGTGGTCTCGTTGTGAAGGATGCCGTCTAATGTGTTGCGACCAACCTTTGCAGTCGCACTCAACATGTTTTTGTCTAACCGTCCCAGTATGGCCAATCTCTCCAGCTCTTCACCTAACGTGCTTCTTCTCTCTGTGCTAATTCCTGCAAGTTTTAATACATAGCTCATTTCAGCGTCGCCAAGCTCGAGGCTGTTGGCTATTTTTAGGAGGTCCCATGTGGACGGTGCTGCCTCATTATGGAAGATCGCGTTTAACCTACGATGAACAACGCCCGAAAGCGCCACCAACGCATCCTCTGAAAATCCTCTCTCTGCAGCAAACAGCCTCAGTTCTCCCCCTAGTGTGAACAGATCGTATCCTGCAAGCTTGTAAACGTACCTCAGCTCCATATCTTCTAGTTTCATCGCCGAGACCAGCCCAAAAATGTCCTCGAACTTGGGCACTATCTCATCGCGGAGAATCCCCCTCACAGTGTCTCTGCCTATCGCGGCCGAATCTCCCAGAGCGTCTTCGGTGAAACCTCTCTCTGCTGCAAGCATATGCAGTTCGCATCCTAATGTGCACGTACCGCGTCCTGCAAGATTATCTATATACCTATGCGCGGCACCATCAAGTTTCATGGCAGAGACCAACGCAGAAATGTCCTCAAATTTCGGCATGACCGAATTCAGGAATATCGCGCGTATCTTTCGTATCTTTATGCCTGTGAGGGCTGAGAGATTGTCCTTTGCAAGCCCTCTCTGTGCGGCAAGCAACCTCAGTTCACCTCCTAATGTGCACAGATCATATCCTGCAAGTTTGTAAATGTATCTCTGAGTTGTGCCCTCTATTTTCATGGCCGACGTCAGCGCAAAAAGCGTTTCGAACTTAGGAACAGTTTCATTGGCGAAAATGTGGTTCATGGTATCTTCATGAACGCCAAAAAGCTCACTCAATTGGTCCTTCGTCAGCTTTTTCTCCATCGCCTGTCTTTTCAACTCTCCGCCCAACGTGCCTCTTTGCTCAACGTAGTTGCCCAATTCCAGGACGCTCCGCTTTTCCTCCTCGCTAAGCCCGATAGCGTCGATTATCTTTAGGACTGTTAACTGCAGAGGTGCCACTGCATCGTTAAGAACATCGTATATTGTGCTCAGACCCAATCCAGAGCGTTCGCTCAAGTCTTTTTTAGTGAGATGTTTCTGCATCGAAAGTCTTTCCAGCTCGCCCCCCAACGTGCATCTTTTCTCAGCAGCATAGCCGGCAAGTTCCAACATCTCATTCTTTTCATCATCACCAAGTTTCATGGCAGCGGCCAGCGCGAGGACGGTGCTTTTGTATGGCACGACATTGTGGTGGATGACCCTGGCTATGGCGCGTCGGTTAATGCCCGCGTCTTCACTCAGCTTTTGTTCTGTTATCCCTTCAATTTCCAAGAACCACTTCAGTCTTTCTCCTAGAGTGTTGCCGCGCTCCGTAGCATATCCGCCAAGCCCTAGCACGTGCTTAATTTCCTCTTCATCCAGATCCATTGCGCAAGCTAGTGCGTAAAGTATCTGCCGGTGTGGAATGGTGCCGTTTAGAACATTGTAGATTGTACTTCGGCTCACTTTGGATTTATGTGCCACTTCGTCTATGTCTAGATGTTTCGACTCGAAGAGCCATTTCATCTCCTCGCAGAGGCTGTGCGGATTATGTGTGCCTTCGCGCGCATTAATGGAAGAGTCGGTACGCAACCTAATGTCTGACGTACAACCATCATGGTGGAAGACGGGACCTGCATCATCGCTGTGTGAATGCGTTCTCACGCGAATGCTGCAATTTTTCAAGATATTTATACATTTTGCTTACGGCAGTCTGCGTCAGTCATTTTTGCTGAAATGCAAAGCACCACTATCTTATCTGTATACGTGCGTGTCTGCTAAATCAAAGTGCGCTCACGCTCCGTGTCTTTTTAGCAATTCAAGGTGGGTGAAGTCTGTGTTCTCTGCAGAATGCGTGCTTTTGATATCACAGCCTATGGCAGCACGATATCTTCATCCGAGCCTTCATCCTCCTTGTCCTTGTCTTTTCGTTCCTGGTCTTCTTGCCGCTTTAAGTAGGCTATGCCATCGAGAGAGCCCGTCCTACGCTGCGGGGCTGGCATTATTTCATTATGCTCGTCTTGATTCGTTTGCTTATGGTCCGTTTTATTATTCATGTGCACAGTATCACTTACCGCGTGTGTGTGCTGGAATAGATATATATGCATTTTGTGTTATTTCGTGTCGCGTCGATGGTATGCCTGGATCATCCTGGTGCACTTTCTAGCTTCAGTTTCTTACTTCATGGTGCGCAGGACGTTCAGTTTATAAGCTTGACGTCTTTATTCTAAATGGGTGTAAAGATGCCTATAAAGAAAAATCGCATGCCTCCGATGTGGGCCATACCTATCATCGTGATTGCAGCACTGGTGCTCGTAGCGCTAGTTCCACTGGCTTTCATATGGGCTTTAGACGCGCTGTTTGGGCTTAACATAGCATACAGCATCACGACGTGGTTTGCTGCGTTGATAATGCTCGCTGTGCTGTGCGGAGGCAGGATGCGTGGTGGTTGCAACTGCAACTGCGGTCAGAAATAATCTTTGATTCTACGGCTCGGAGTTGACTTTCGTTGAGCATGCGCCGGTTCCGTGCAGAAACGTTCCGGCAGCTGCTACAATCATTCCTGCTTAGCAGAAACTCTTTTAAGGGTTTGGTACCTAGGTATGCGCGCTCGGGAGAAGCAGAGCATAAGGCAAGCACTGAGGGCAGCAAAAATAATGAAACATATCGGATCTTGGACCAAGACTGGTGCAGACAGAAGTCCATTGCGCAGCAGCGCATCTGATTCTTTAGATATTACTTCTAGACTACCCCTTCCCGTATTGGGTAGTTTTATCTGTCATGCATCTGTTTATCAATTCTCTTTAAGACAAAATAAACAAGAGGTAATTGTATGTCTTTGCCACTAGTAGAACGTTCTGAGAAGGATATCGCCAAGAGGATCAAGGCCCGTGTCGAGGCTCTCAAGGCAGTGAGGGGCTGCCACGACATCGATGTGCGGATGACCGGAAGGCGGTATGCCGTGACGATGCACGTCCTGTTGGACAGCGATTTGAGCTTTGACGAGGTGCACCAGATCGCATCAGAGGTCGAGGAGGTGACCAAGAAGATAATCCCCGATTCGACAGTGACTGTGCACACAGAACCGTTCAAGGGTGCTGGCGGCAACCTATGGGAAACCGTTAAGGAAATCGCGGACAGGGTGCCTGGCACAAGGGGCGTTCACGACGTGCACATCCAGCAGATAGATGGGAAGACTTGCATCGACATGCACCTCGAAGTGAGCGACAATATAAGCATAAGGGATGCCCATTCCATAGCGGACAAGATCGAGGCGAAGCTCAGGAGAAGCGTGAAGAACATCGGGGACATATCCGTCCACATGGAGCCTGTGTCTGAATTGGTTTCAAAAGAAATGGCAGACACGCCGCTGGAGCTGAGCTCGATGATAGAGGACATGGCAGAAAGCTTCCCTGAGATCAAGGAAGCCCAAGTCGTTTCGATCAGGAGCATAGCGGGCAACCAGCATCTTGTCATGAAATGCTATTTCGACCCAAATATGAGCATAAACAAGGCGCACGACATCGTAAGCAAGCTCGAGATCAAGATAAAGAACCGTTTCCCGAGAATGGAACGTGTCGACATACACCAGGAGCCTGCTTGATAACTTGGGATGGAAAATGAAAACCACCACCTATAGTACGGCATCACGTAAGGATTACTGGTCCTTGAGCAACGAGGATGTCTGCAAGTCTCTGGACACCTACGAACACGGGCTTTCCGAAGAAGAGGCAGAAAAAAGGCTGAAGTCCTACGGCCGCAATCTGCTGCCTGGCAAGAGCCTAAGCAAGATGAAGGTCTTTCTCAGGCAGTTCAACAACTCCATATTTGTCATATTGGTGCTCTGTGCGGTAATCACAGGTTTCCTTGGCGAATTGGACCAGTCTGCAGTAATACTTTTAATGATCGTGCTCGCGGTGGTGCTCGGGTTCTATAACGAGTACAAGGCTGAGGCGACTGTCGAGACGCTGCAGCACAAGGTCTCGACAAGGGCCATCGTAATAAGGAACGGCAAGGAGCTGGAGATCAACGCCGAGGAGCTTGTGCCTGGAGACATTGTCTCTGTCTACATCGGGAGTATCGTGCCTGCAGACTTGAGGATACTCAGTTCGAAGGAGATGCAGGCGAACGAGGCGAACCTTACAGGAGAGGCATTTCCTGTCGACAAGCAGACTGGCAGAGTGCATTCTGAACAGCCGACGCCTCATGAGCTTAGCAACTATCTCTTCATGGGCACCAGCATAGACCATGGAAGCGGCAAGGGCGTAGTGGTCGCGACAGGAAAGTATACCGAATTCGGCGCGATAGCCGGAAGCCTTGCAAGGCCGCACCCTCCGACAGAGTTCCAGAAAGGGATAAAGGCGTACGGCAACATGCTGATGACGCTGACCGGTGCGCTGGTAGTTGCCATATTCGTCTTGAACACCCTCATAGGGCACCCGTTCTTCGATTCTCTGCTTTTCTCTCTTGCTGTTGCTGTGGGCCTCGTGCCTGAGCTCATGCCCGCCATTGTGACCATAAGCCTGTCGCATGGTGCAGGCAGGATGGCAGAGAAGAAAGTTGTCGTGAAGCGGCTCGTGTCAATTGAGGACTTCGGAAACATGGACGTCCTGTGCACGGATAAGACGGGTACTCTCACCGACGGCAACATAACAATGAGGGAGTACTGGCTGCTCAACGACGTAAGAGACACCAAGATAGTGGATTACTCGACACTCTGCAATTCTGCATCAAGCCTAGAGGGTGCCAAAGGAAATGCAATGGATGCCGCAATATGGAAGTATTCTATTGACAACATGCTCCAAGACGGCCTGAAAGCGTACAAAAGAATTGATGAGGTTCCGTTCGATTACCAGAGACGGATGATGTCTGTTGCGGTCAGGAGGGGCGACGAGCACATCTTCATCACAAAAGGCGCTCCGGAGTCGTTGTTTCCGAAATGCCAATATGCTGAAATCGGAGGCAAAATGGAGAACTTTTCGCATGCGACAAAGCAGATTGAAGCAGAACTTAACAAGTTTTCCGAAGCGGGCTACAGGGTGCTGGCAGTCGCATACAAGGAAACCTCAGAACACAAGAACCATAGTACCGGTGACGAGGCAGGGCTCACCTTCCTTGGTTTGCTGGTGTTCACTGACCTGCCAAAAAGCGGTGCGCACGACGCGGTCGAAATGCTGAACCAGATGGGCGTCGATGTGAAGATACTCACTGGCGACAACGAACTCGTCGCGAAGAAGATCTGCGAGGAGCTGAAAATACGCGTGAAACGTGTTGTCCGCGGATCGGACATGGCGAAGATGAGCTGGGTTCAGTTGAAGCAAGCGGCCGAAGAGACCACCATATTCGCAAGGATAACCCCTCAGCAGAAGCTTGACGTTATAAAGGCATTGAAGGAGAATGAGCACGTCGTCGGCTTCATGGGCGACGGCGTGAACGACGCGCCTGCACTGTACGAGGCTGATGTCGGCATTTCCGTGGACACTGCGGTCGACGTTTCGAAGGACGCCGCTGACATCGTGTTGTTGGAAAAGGACCTGATGGTGCTTGCAAACGGCATACAGGAAGGAAGGAAGACCTTCGAGAACACCCTTAAGTACATACTGATGGGAACAAGCTCTAACTTCGGCAACATGTTCAGCGCCGCGACTGCGTCCATATTCCTTCCGTTTCTGCCTATGCTTCCTGTGCAGATACTCTTCATGAACGTGCTCTATGACACATCGAACATGACGCTGCCAACTGACAACGTCGACCAGGAGTTCATAAAGAAGCCGAAGAAATGGGACATAAACTTTGTGCGGAAGTACACGCTGTTTTTCGGTCCGTTCAGCTCGGTCTACGACTTCCTCACCTTTGGCATAATGCTTTTCATATTCATAGCCCCGATGCACCTCAATCTCGCCAATCCGCAACAACTGAAGATTGCTGCGGGAATCTTCCAGAGCGGCTGGTTCGTCGAATCTTTCTGGACCGAGGTGCTGATAATATTTGTTATAAGGACGCGGAAGGTACCTTTCTTCTCGAGCAAGCCAGGCAAGTGGGTGGTGCTGCTCACGCTGGCGCTGGTCGCCTTTGGTACGCTCTTGCCTCTAACGTCGTTCGGGAGCTTCCTAGGCTTCGTGCCGCTGCCAATTGGCTACTGGTCTCTGCTGGTGCTGATGACCATCACGTACCTGCTGCTTGTCGACATGGGAAAAGTGTTCTTCTACAAGATATGCAAGAACCTGTAAGCGTGATGCCATGGCAACCACATATAGTGCTCTGTTCGGCTGGTATTCGCTAGTTATAACGTGGAGCATAGTGTTCATAGTGCTGGTCAGCGTGTACCTGTACCGCCAAAGCAGGAAGGCCGTGAAGGACGCCCAGAAGTTGCCAATCAGGAACTTCGCAGTTGTCGGGGTGCTTCTGGGCTTGCTCTGCCTGTACATCGTAGCCATCAAGATGAGCTCATACCTCCTTTTCGCGCTAGGCAACGTTGTTGTCGAGGTGTATCTGCTCTACTACATAACAAGGAACAAAACCGTGGAGTAGGCAATATCTTCGTGCAAACTCAGATGCTCTGTAATCCGGAGGTCATTCTTTGTCTCCAAGCTCTGGCACACTTCTCATGTACTTCGCATAAAGCACGTTGATAGGAAGCGCATCAAGATCTGATTTTTTCTTGTTTATTTTCTTGCAGTCTGAAAGAGTGTCATCCTTGCCGCCAACCATCCTGTCTATGAATAGAATCTTGTAGAATTCTGCAAGGTTTTCTGTTATTGCCTTCCTGACCATGCTAACTATGTTTTTGGGATCTGCATAAACCTCATAATGGTCTGCCCACACCGAAGATAGGAGTTCGTTGAAAGGTATGTGCCTGCGGAAGAAGGCAGGTATGCTCACAGTTATAACGTCTACGCTAGAAGCCTCAAAGCGCGGATCATTCATCATAGAAACGTTTATCCTGGAGCCTTCGCTTATGCTGGACATAAGCATATCTCGTATAAGCGCGGTGTGTGCCGCACCTCCTATGTGGAGCAGACGTATGTTCTCACCGCCATGCTGCTTGGCATATTGGTAAGTGCACGTGAATATCTCTTCAGCATCTTTGAGCTCTGCATGGGAAAGCAATACTGTTTGCAGCGCGCAGAGGCCTATCGTATATCTCTCAGATACCGTAAGGCCTAGGTTCATTCTTGCCAATGATTTGACTATGAGTGCGTTAGACCTTACCAAAGAGCTGTCCACTTCTTTTATCAGCGTGGTAAGATACCTGCCATTCTTTGGAATCTCGTTTGATATTGCAGCTAGACGGAGCTCTGTGGAGAAGTGTCTGTGCCATCGCATGTCAAAGCTGTGCTTGTTTAGGTGCTCATTATTTCCGTGCTTAAGCACGTCCCTCATCGCATTGTATACTGTGTAAAAGAGTCTTTTGTTGTCAACTATTGCCCAATTGTACTGTTGCAGCGCCAAAAGGTCATCTTTGCTGAGGAGTCTGTGTTTTTTTAGAAAATCTAGAGTTTTGTTGTGCGTATCCTCTACTTCTAATATGTACATGGAGGGTGAGAGGCCTCCGCTCCCATAATGGGGCATCAGCCGCTTGTACGCTATCCGCATCGTCTGATTAACCTCTATGCCGCGGACCATCTGCGTGCCTGCCTGGTCCCTGATGCCGTTTATTAGCGATCGCCAGAATGCATTCTTCTCCAGAATCCTGGTCTGCTCTCCTGCAAGACCGATATGCACTATGTTTCTTGGAAGCTCCAGAGTCAATATTTGGGCGCTCTTTGCAGCGTCTATTATCCCCTGTCCGGCTCTGCCGACATGTGCGACGCCCATCAACTCTATGTTGCACGAGCTGTCAGAGTCCCTCAACATTGTCTCTAGCCTTTGGAAGTTCCTCTGCATTCTGGGCTCAAAAGGAGACTCTTGTTTAGAGGGGTTAGTGCCTGTTGAATCTGAAGGTGCCTTATCCGCCTTCTGCTTGTCTTTTGTTATTTCGGCCACACCACCACGAGCAATAGAAATAAAAGTAATGGGCCATGGTTGCTTTTCATAGCCCGTATTTCAAACAGATATGTGCCAGTTACTCTTCTGTTCTCAGCATGTCTTTTGGCACATAAAGCACGTTGCCTCTGAACTCTTCTCCCATCGCCACCGCAACAATCCTGTGTTTTTCATCTTGCGATAAGGCTATTACGACTGGACCGTCACAGCCTTTGCCGCCATGAGTAAGGATTATTGTCGATCCTGGATGTGTTCTTACACACTCGTACCAGAACGCATCCTGGTCCTCAGTAGAGAGGCTTTCCCATTTCTTCTCTCCTGTATGCAATGGCTTCAGCGTCCCGTCGCTGGATAGCTCTGCTGGGCCGTTGAAATACACGCCTCTATCTGGTGTCATTACCCAATTGTCTCGATTAGCCAGTAGCTTATAGAGTACGTCCTTAACATCTTCATTCTCGATAAAAAGTGTCTTGAGGCTCGCAGCGTCTGTCCCTTCTGGCATGTTCTTCATCATTTCTGCCTGTGTCCGTGGTGAAGGCTCCTGTCTTAGGAACGGTGATTCTGTTTTTTGCACTGCTAGTTTTTGTTTTGGCTGTTCTGCCATTCAAATCACGGGACTCTGTCAGCTTTTTATAATATATATATCTTTCTTTTGTGATACTGTACTGTACCGTGAGGTTGTTTTATGGACGACGATGTGACCCTTCAGGAGATAAAAGACGCTTCAGTGAAGTTCTGCAAGGCAAGAGATTGGTCAAAGTACCATAACCCGAAGAACCTGGCAATAAGCACTGCGCTTGAAGCGTCAGAGCTCCTAGAGCCGTTCCGTTTCGTTACCGAGCGAGAGGCGCTGGAACTTCTCAAGGATAAGAAGTTCGCAAAGCATGTGCGCGACGAGCTCTCAGACGTGCTGTTCAACATATGCCTGATGGCCCAGATGTATGGCATAGACATGTCTGAAGCATTCAAGAGCAAAATGGCAGATACAGGCTTGAAGTATCCAATTGCAAAGTCAAAAGGAACAAACAAGAAATATACTGAATATTGACGGTAACGCGTAGAGGGTAATTCCTGTGGAATAAGTGCTCTTCTGCCCATTATTTGGTCGAACCAGCTCGTTTTATCTGGACAAATAAAAACGAGTTTATGTCTTTTTCTCCATACTTGCTGTCTGAAATCTTGGTGAGCACGACCATTGTCTGCGGATAATCTCCTACAGGTGCGATCAATATGCCTCCTATTTTAAGCTGCTTCATGACTGTTATCGGTCTCTCGGGTAAAGCTGCAGTAAATATTATCTTGTCATAAGGTGATTCTTTCGGGTAACCCTCTGCCCCATCATCATTTACAATGGCTATATTGTCGACATCAAACTTGTTTATGTTTCTTTGGGCTGACTTGAAAACCTCTTTGTCGATCTCGACCGTTACTACCTTGCCTTTAGCACCGACACAAAATGAGAGTATGGCTGCCTGCCACCCGCTTCCCGTTCCTATTTCCAAGACCTTCTCTCCGGATTTCGGATTTAGCTCCTCAAGCATCACAGCGACAGTGGAAGGTTGTGATATTGTCGAATCAACTGCTATCTGAATTGGGGTGTCTTCGTTCGAAATGCCCATGTACTCTTCCGGAGTAAACTTGTAGCGTTGGGCTCTTCTAAACGCTCTTATTATTGTACTAGTCTTAAGCATTCCAGTTTCTATAAGATGGTCTATCAAAGCATTATACTTGCGGTCCAGTGCCTCTTCATTCACAAAAACACAGAAGTATAACGATAGTTCGAATTAAGTATTTTGCCTTAATCTGTAGCCACGAGTCACAATCAAAGAGCACGAATGTATGAAAGTATGTACATGCACAAAAAAGCAGCATATAAGTACTTGGGCTATGCAACACTATTTGATGCAATGACGAAGCACAAGACCGCACACTCGGCACTCGCTCAGCTCGACACGCCAGAAGGCAGGCTTGATTCTCTTGCACACCTGGAAAAGCTCGCGAAAGCCAATATAAGGCACATGAAGAAAGGAGAAGACGTGCCACTGATAGATGTCGTACTGCTTAATACGGAAGGCCCTGTTTATGATGACAATGACGTATGTGTTTTGAGTGCGCCAGTTACTGGCATCGTATGGCATGGAGCAATTCCATACATAGAATTGGGCCCTGACCACAAGCACTACAATCTCACAAAAGTAGTTTCAATTACAGACTCTTCTGATCCATCACACGTGCTTTTCTTGAATAATGAAGTTCTCAGCAGCACGACTAAGGAAATAGTGCGCGATACAGTAAAGAAAGACATTGAGATAGATCCCATCCATTATAATGCTTACGAGTCTGCCCAGAGGGCGTATATGGACTTTATTTTTGGTCTTGAAGCAGGGCAAGAGTACGGTCACCATATCAAGAACGCACGCTTGATGAGGGGTGCTATGGAAGCTTCTTTGACGCGCGATGCCGTTTCTGCATTAGAAAGTCTTGAAACGGATGGCTGGACCAGAAAGCCCTTAGGTGTTGCTGCAGACCGTCAGTCAGGTGCTGAACTCGACAATACTGCCATCTCTTTTTCTTCGACATCCCGTAAGATTAGAAAAATTGAGAGGATCCATGAGAATGAAGTGAGTGCCCTAAAAAGAGTTTCTGATTTGTTTGTCTACATCCGGGACAACCACTGCATAGGTGCAGACCATCACAATGTTCTTCTCGAACCTACAGACGCGCTCCTGGCTGCGCTTGAACGGCAGCAAAGGATCGTTGACGGGCTAAGGCAGATAAGAAGACAATTATAATACGAAGGTGCTGAGCAGCGCTGTTAAACTGCTCCTTCTTCTACGAAGCGAGAATCCGAAATAATCTTCTGGTTCTATCCGGCTTGGTTCGTTCAAGAAACACAATAGCCATCACTCGAGCAAGAATATCCTGTGCTGCAGTAATATCCCCAAACGCCGCATGACGGGTGGCATGTGTCATCCGGGCCTGTGACATATGAAGCGTTTGCGCAATAGTTGTAATGCGTCTCACTCGTGTAGTAAAAGACCCCGTCACAGTATGCTCCAGAACACAACGTCTGCGTTTGGCAGCCGCTCATCGTGCAAGTCAGGTTCTCATACCAGCCGTATATGGTGCCTCTCACAAAATTCTGATATTCCAGTATGTTGGTTGTGTCAACAAAGGCCGTAGTCCCATTGGCGTATTCTATGTACAATATCAGATGATTTGGGATCTGGTTCTGACTGCTTAAATGTTCTGCATTGACGTAAACAAACTGGAGTCTCATCCCATATCCTGCCTGAATATTGCCCGCTTCCAGAATGCTTGCCATCAGCACTCCAAAATCCTTACAATCTCCGCTTCTGGAGCCCAGTATCTCTGCAGGATATGTTGATTCGTTTAAGAATACTGTGCTGTACGTCGTAATCTGGTTCTTGATGTTTATGACTTCATCCACAAATTGTCCTGCCGTTCTACCTTTTGTTAGCGTAGGGACGACACCTGCGAAGAGGCTTGGCGTGACCACTGCTCTGTAGTCTGGATATTCATACCACTTTCCGCTGATATTGAAGTGCAAGATCGGAGATATTCTTGCCTTTTGCACATAATAATCATAAGTCGAAATCGGGAATGCCCACGATCCTTGGGTTCCGTTCAAGAGAGTAAATGCAAAATTGAGATTGCCGTTTTGCGTCGGTGTCACGGTCGATGAAGTTTGATAGGTTGTGGTCGTATACGTGGTGGTGTACTCTTCAGTTGTGTGCGTCACGGCAGGGCTTGTTGTTGTAAACTCGGCCGAAGTAGTGGCCGTGTTCAGCATGACCCGCATGAATGCGAACGCCAAAGCGATTACGGCCCCGACCGCCATTATGGTTAGTATTGCGGCAAGTATCTCCCTTTTTGGGGCTACACGCCCTGACGGGACGTGATGCAGTATCTTTTTTGGCTTATGGGCCAGATACATTCCGCACCTGTAGCAGGAAGCTGCTGAGAGGCTATTGTGAGCTCCGCATCGTGGACAAATAATCGGCATTTTATCCTCCTCCGCTCTCGTAGAAGCGCATGAGGTAGTTGAATGACTTATAACACACTATTATGAAAAACAATGCTATTGCCAGGCATGCAGCATAATACTCTGGCTTGATGATGCCCAGAAGCGTTTCTGCAGGATAGTATGTGGCTATGCCTACCGGAATAAGAAGCGAGAACACTGTCTGTATCGGAATTCCGTATATGTTTAGCGGATAGCTCGACAGACTGCGCAGCGACCTCATCAGCGAATCGTAAAAGTCGCCAGTTTTCAGCAACATGTATGCTAAAAGCCCAAGAAGCAAGAGCAGCATGCTTAATGCCGCAACTCCGAATATGTACAGCAAAGCGAAGCTAAGCAGTTCAGATGCTGTGATGTGCAGGTGAATTCCGATATATGCCAAGATCATTGTGCCGCCAAGTATATAGGAAAATAGGTAAGACCCTGCCCCCGAATTGGCAGCCAACAACGTGAGCTTCCCATACGGCTTGGTGAGATATGTGTCGATCCTGCCCTCTCTCAATACTCGCGGCAGTGCATTCGGATTTGAAAGTAGGACTGCCAGTCCAAACGTCAGACCCGTCAGATTCGTAAGGAACAGTAGCTGGAAGTAGCTCCATCCCGCTATTCCTTTTGATATGCTGTAGATGACAGATATGGTGATGATCGTCATCGCTATGCTAATGAAGTTCTGTATTATGAAGAACGCTGCCTGAAATCCGTAGGCAAGAAATGACTTGGTGTTATAGTATTGGCACTTCACGTAATATGCTATTGCATCTTTGATGTCCGTTGCCATCTAGCCACCAACCGCGCTTATTTTCGTTGAGACGTGCCCCCACCAGAAATACGCTAGTATGCTCAGCGCCAGCGTCCAGGCCATCGCACACGCTATGCCCATAAGTGCGTTGTTGAAGCTTACGTAACCAAGGAGAGTGACTGCTGGCAGGTATGTCACTATCTGGAACGGCAACAGAAACAGAATGTGCTGTGCATATGAGGGGAAGAAGTTTAGCGGAATCATACTGCCTGCAAGCGCACCTTCGACTGTCCATATCATGCTCGAAAAGCCGTCTATGTTTATGAAGTAGACTGCGAACGTGCCTATCAAGAATGCGAGCACATTCTGCAATGAGTACCCTATCAGTATCTCAATGCCAAGCAGCGCCGCAACAGTCGGTGTTATCGATATGCGCGTGACCAACAGTGTTATCGCTGTGAGCGGCACTGCTACCAGTAGAACATCAAAAACCCTGTCTCCCAGCTCTGTCGCCAATAGGGTTAGCGGATACCTTACGGGTTTCGTAAGTATTGAAGAAATCGCCCCATTCTGAACGTCATCACTCATGTGCTGGTCTACGCTTGTTCCGAAAATTATGCTAAGGAAAGATATTACAAAAAAATAGGCGTATGTTGCGGAGAGCGTGAAGCCACCTATTGTTGACGTGTGCGTGTTCGTGAATATCGCAGTCCATACGACGAGCATGATAAGGGGCCTGACTATTTTTGAGAAAATGTTTATCAGGAAGCCCATCAAGTATACTGTCGCAGTCTTGAGTTCCGTCCTGAAGATTGCAAAGTATGCATTTGCGTTGCTGCTCATCAATCTCAGACCTTCTTTTTCTTTTCCGCGCTTCCGTAGAGTTTCATCAGTATTGTGCTTAGCCCTTGTTCGCTAACGTCGTAATCCAATACATTCTTTTTGGACAGCATTTCGGTAAAATCATTCTTGGTCAGCACACTCTGATTCACAAGCATTCTCAAATAATCATTCTTTATTTCGGTTATCTTTCCATATTTTGCATACGACGAGTAATTCGGCTTGCCTATGAATTTGATGTGCAGCACTCTTTTGTTTCCGAAGAAGGTCTCAAGCCTGCGCCTAGATCCATCAAAGATAACACGGCCTCTGTCAAGCACCAGTATGCGCCCCGCCATTGTAAGGTCCTCAACTATGTGTGTTGTAAGCATGAACGTTGTTCCGTTCTTCTTGTTCATTGTGACGATCATCTCCTTGAGCGCCTGCTTCGATGGCAAGTCCACACCTATCGTGGGCTCATCCAGTATTACCAGCTCTGGCGAATGCAGCACGGACGCGACAAAGTTACATTTCATCTGCTCTCCAAGAGAGAGCGTGCGAACCTGTCTCCTGTACACTTCTTCTAGATCAAGAATTCCCAGAAAGTAATCTAGGCGCTTCCTGAAATCCTCTTGCGGTATCTTGTATATGTGCCTCATCAGCTCAAAAGTGTCCAGTGCAGGCAGATTCCACATTAACTGGCCGTGTGCGCCAAGAACAACGCCCATGTTCCGCACCATGTCTATTCTGTTTTTCCACGGATCGAAGCCGAGCACTCTTGCTTTTCCAGAATCAGGATGGAGTATGCCGCACATTGTCTTTACAAGTGTGCTCTTACCGCTGCCGTTCTTTCCCAGCAGCGCAACGATCTCGCCCTTCTTTATGCTAAAATTGACGCCATTGAGTGCTTTCTTATAGTACCATCTTCTGCCAAAAGGCAGTATGCCTGCAGTGCCCCTGCTCTCGTATGTCTTGAACTGCTTCCTGATGTTTCTTACGTCTATGACATTCATGCCTGCACTTGCGCCGGAAGGCCGAGTTATGATGCACTGCAAAATCTTAAGAATCAGAGCATTGATCTCCATCTGCATCTGTCGAAATTGCAGACGCCACCTCACAGTTATTTATTACTGCTGTCGCAATCAACTACTGATGTGTTGTAATGCTCCCATTACTTCCTATTGTTGCCAGTTTTGTGCTGCTTATCCTGGCAGTTTGCGTAGTTCTGGTGTACAATGCTCTTGTCGTTCTTAGAAACAACATCAACGCCGCATATGCGGACATAGACGTCCTGCTCAAGAAAAGGCATGACCTTATAGGTGAGCTGATAGACGTTGTCAAGGGTTACAAGAATTATGAGAAAACACTTCTGACCTCCATAACCTCGTTGCGGATCCAATGGTCGCAGAACAGCGACGCCAGCCTTGACCAGAGGATGGGTACGTCGAATAAGATATCCGCTGCGCTGAAGAGCATCTTTGCGGTCTCGGAAAACTATCCGGACCTCAAGGCAGACCAGAACTTCCTGCAACTTCAGAAAACAATAACTGAGGTAGAAGACCAGATAGCAGACAGGCGGGAATTCTACAACGATTCAGTGAACGCGTTCAACACAAGAATAGAGCAAATCCCGTATGATTTTTTCGCTAAAGTGTTGGGGTATTCAAAACTACAGTTCCTCCAAACCTCTGAGGCAGAAAAGAAAAACGTCAAAGTTTCTAGTGATGTTTGAGTGCGCGTATGGTGATCAACTTCGTAACCGAAAGCGGCAGAGTGGGAATTGATCCTTTTGTGATAGCGAGCAAGAAGTTCGCTGCAGAGTCTGTGCAGGGTGCAAAAGGCAGACACGCCAAGAACATATTCGGCAGATTGTCGTATAGCCTTATTGTGGCAGTAGCAGGCCTGGTTTCTTCTCGTTTTGTATTTGGCGGCGTCCCAATGTACGGTTTCGTAGTGCTATCTTTGTCGCTTGTTACGGCTACAACAGTAGCAGTATATGTTGGCTGGCAGGCGCTCAGCGAGTACCAGATATTTTCAGCCATACCTGTGGCAAAGATAGACGGAGCCGCACATGGCATGTCTGAGATATCAGGTAACTTTGCGCCTGAATCTGCTAAAGCCATAGGCTCGCCAATAGGCAACAGCAAATGCGTGTATTATAAGCTCGAGCTGCATTATAAGACCAGCGGCAAAAACTCACACGATTATGTAGAATGGAGCCACCAGGAAGGGGTTCCTTCATTGATTTATGATAACACGGGCTACCTTTGTGGCGATTATACTACGGCGGAATTTGGGTTCTATACCGACACCTATACCATACGCGATAAAAAATGGTTCGATACCGACTTCAGGAACAACATTTTCAAGGCGCTCGATTCGATAAACAGTATAGGCGACAAACTAGATCTGACTCCTTTCTCCAATGAAATATCTCTCGGGGCGCCACGTACAAAGGTGTTCTACGATTCATTGGGGATTAGCGAAGAGCCTGCCGGTTATTATATGCGCATGACGTATCTGCCATCAGACGTCCAGTATTTTGTTATCGGGAACATATCGGATTCTGGAAAAAGCTACAATGACAAGCCAGTCAAGCAGGTATCCGTTGATCCGAGATCTGGCATATTTTCGATAGTGCCTGAACCGAAGCAGAATGTCATATCAAAACTCAGGAACTATGCAATGATAAACTTCTGCCTTGCTGTTGTATATCTCGTGACCGTAATCTTCATCTACAACTGGACTTCTTATTAAACCATGGGCAGCAATAGCCTATCGCGCAAGAAGCAGGTCATCCGCTTCCAGATGCGTCTATCTGCACTTCAAGTTTTACAAAACTAGTCTTCTGCCTGCGCTCCGTACAAATCCTATGCTCATCAGCAGCCACTCTTCCGCTTGCTCTGCTATGAGTGCCGCTTTCTTTTCGCCAAGGTCACGATATATGTTGCTCTTATTCTGCAGCATGTCTATCAGAAAAGGCCAGTATATGCCGCTCACTTCTGGTCCATGCCAGACATGCACCTTTCTAGTTTCATAATATCCTTCATAATATGCTTCTTGACAGATGGCACCCAGACCGTTGAAGCATTTCTCCCACCAGAACACCAATCTGGCCACTTCCTCTTCTGCATAATATCCTGGCTTAGACTCCCACATGTCATTGTATTTATTATCCAGCTCTGCGGCCTTCTCGAACGCTTCGTGGGCGCCGCTTAGATTAAGTACATCTATTTGCGTGCACCCTTCCAAGAACCATTCATCAGCCTTCTTCTCGCGTTCAATGATCTGCTTTTGGAGCTTCTTCTCGTATTTAGGATTCGCAACTTCATTCTGGTTTTCGACACGAAGTGCTATTGTTGGTGCTTTGTCGCCTTCTTCCTTTGTCTTTTCTTTGGTCACCATATTATCATGACTGCAAAGGATTCAAGGAAGTGCCGACAATGTCGCAATACCGACATTCTTCCCTTAGCGCATCAGCTGTTTGTAGCTGACTATCAAGACATCCTCGCCGATTTCTGCGTCGAGTATGTCCGCGTAAACCTTCTGCGCATGGACCGTGCCCGCATGTAGTTCGCACGCTTTGATGCTTCCGTTTCTGATTGTTATGTCGTACCTTTCCCCATTCTTCCCTGCTATTGTGCCTGTTGCCTCTATGCCGGGGAGCTTGACGTGCTTTTCTACCGTGACATTTCCCGATACGCTTACAACGCTCTCGTATAACGAATTCTTGTTTGTTATCCTGCCGTCTATCCTTGTGCCATTTAATTGTTCCGTTTCGTTGTCTGTTCTTTTTGACACTGTCATTGTACCACTGCCTTTGATGTAAACAAAGAGATACTTATATTTTGTGCTGGCTGCAGTAAAGTGCGAACGTAGTTGTTAAAAACTTGACCTCTCTGTATCTTGCACAAGGGTGTTTTAATCAAATTCCTTGACAAAATCCTAGAGGGTGGCGAGGAGCCGCTGATGCACCGGCACATTGAAATGATAGAGATAGCCATCAATGCGAACAAGGAGCTCAAGAAGCTCGTGAACGGTGATAGGAACAGAATAGAGATGGTGAAGGTGTTCGCAAAAGAGTCTGATGATATGGCATTCAAGATCTCGAACTCGATATCTTCTGGTGTGATCTCGCCGAATGTGATAGACAGCATGCTGCGACTGACAAGGCTTGAAGACAATATAGTCGATTCGATATATATACTTGCAAGAGAGGTGCACAGGTACAGCATTCCGAACAAAGGGGCCGCTTCGAAGCTCCAGACGAACGTTATGATGATGCTGGAGATGGCGGATTCCTCGCTCCAAATGCTGAAGCGCATGCTTTCTAGCGACGATACGATCAAAATAAGGAGGTTCAGGAAAGAGGTCGCAATTCTGGAACAGGATGCGGACGACATAAAGGATTCGCTTCTTGACGAAGAATACAAGAGCCGCATCGACTATAAGGCATTCTTGCACATAGGAGAAGTTGCGCACGCTGCAGACGACATACTTGACAGCTGCGACGACTCTGCGGCGATGTTCCTTTCGATAATGCTTTCGATCATGACCTGAGTGGTTTGTTGCTCAATCTACTTTCATCGCTTTGCATAGCTCTCGGCTTCGTTCTCATCGCGCTTGTCTCGGGAAACAACGTTTCGGTGTGCTTCGGCAGCGTGATCGCGAGCAGAACAATGAAAAAGCACGCAGGAATACTTCTCAGCATACTCGCGTACGCGCTAGGCTTCCTGCTGCAGGGCAAATACTTGAACCTGACTGTGGCGACGCTTCTCTACTCCGTCACCACGCTCAGAATAGACTGGGCGCTTTTCATAGCGATAATAATCTTCATAATCGCTGACATCAAGAGGGTTCCGCAGGCGCTGACCATAACGCTCACATCGATTCTGATCGGGATGAATGTCGCGCTCAATATGGGCCTGAACATGCACCTCATCGTCTCTATTGTTGCATTTTGGATATCCATGCCGATAATCGCATTCCTGTTCATGCTCATCGTGATGACGTGGATAAGCAGGCGCACGCCAAAGAGAAGGATATGGCTGTATGCAAGGATCGTGAAGCTTGTATTGGTGATTACCTCCTTCTTCACCGCGTTCACGCTAGGTGCAAACACGATCGGCCTGATTGGCGCACTCCTGCCGCAGAGCGACACCATGCTCATTCTTGTGCTTGCCGCAATAGTGGTTGGCGGCGTCTTCCTGAGCTCTGGGCCGCTTGGCCGCGTCGGTAGCGACATAATACCGATGCGCTACATAAACGCCGTAGGCTCGCAGTTCATGTCTGCGCTGGTTGTCGAGGTGGCGACGCTCTTCAGGATACCTTTGCCTTCCACCGACTCTTTCATATCCAGCGTGTACGGTGCCGGCGTTAGTTACAGCAGAAGGATCATAAGGACCCGGCCTTTTGTCACGATAGTGGGCCTCTGGATAATCACCGCGCTCGTGAGTTTTGTGGCGGGATTTGCAGTCATAGCTCTGTCTGCAGCTAAATGATTCTGATTGAACGGCCTACTACAAGTCCGAGCGACACCTCACGTGTCTTTGGAATGCCTATTGCACTTTGGATGTGCAGAAAGCGCAGCGTTTTGCCTTTATTGGTATTGCTGACAGGCATTCTGGGCACTGCTTTGTGGTCTGAGAAGCAACTGTTTTCTTTGAAGTCAGCTCTTTCATCCTGTTTACCGGCTTAACCACAAAGAAGAAGATAACCAGTGCTATTGTGATGAAACCTATTATTGCATTGACGAAAGAACCAACCATGAACACGCTGCCGTTTATTGTATACGTCAATGATGCGAAATCGACATGACCCGGAATGCCTATCAACGGAGTTATGATGTCTGTAATGAATGCACTTATGACCGCGTTGAATGCGACTCCAACTACGACCGCAACCGCGAGATCTATGATATTCCCTTTTAGTATGAACTCCTTGAACTCGTTTGCAATTGACATGATGCAATCTGGTATCCAAACATTTTAAAGGTTGTTGGGATGCCTCTTGCTAGTCAAGGACTGCATGCGCTTGCATGCCAATTCATATCACAGATCATCTGTGCAGGTATTTCCTTGCCTCTAGCGGGCCCACTATGAGGATTGAAACTATTGCTACGAGCGCCATTTGGCTTATGCGTATCGGCGTGAGGTTGAATCCAGTATTTATTCCTGGCACATACACTGCCGCTAGAAGGAAGCCTATGGAGGCTAGCGCCCATAGATCGATCACCTTGTTCGAGAACACTCCTATCTTTCTTAGCGGCTCCCTATCTGAGCGTGACACGAACGCGAGCGCGATGTAGCCGAACATCCATGCCGAGAACGCAAACGTCTGCACTTCTGCTGCACCGAAGTGCATGCCCTTTGCATAGAAGTATGCTGCCATCACTGCCACAAAGAGCACAATGCCCTTTAGCATGACGTTCTTCACAAGCTCTCCGTTGAATATGCGCTCCTTCGGGTTCCTTGGCGGCCTGGAATCGAGATCTTTCTCTTTAGGCTCCGCAACAAATCCCGCAGAAGCGGCAAGGTCCATGAAAAGCTCGAGCACTATTATCTGTATCGGCGCGAAGGGCAGCGATGCCGCCGTCAATATCGGAAGCAGGAATATCGCGACAAGCGCGACCTTGACAGAGACATAGTACTCTATGCCTTTCTGAAGGTTGTCGAAGAATTTCCTGCCCTCGAAAATGCCCTTTGCGATTGTCACATAATTGTCGTCTGCAAGAACTATGCTTGCGGCATCCTTGGCAACGTCCGTGCCCTTGATTCCCATTGCGACTCCGATGTCTGCGCCCTGAAGCGCCAGCACATCGTTTATGCCGTCTCCTGTGACCGTCACAATCTCTCCGTTCTTCTGCAGCGCCTTCATTATGCGGTATTTATGCATCGGCGTGGCCCTTGCGAAGACAGAAATATCCTTTACTGCCTTCTGAAGCCTGCTGTCTGAGATGCTGTCGAGCTCTTCTCCAGTCATGACCTTGCCCGATCTGATCCCCACTATGCCTGCGATGAATCCTGCTGTAGCAGGATGGTCCCCTGTCACCATTATTGTCCTTATGCCTGCTCTGCTGAGTTCCGCTATGGTCTCCTTGACGCCCTTCCTTACGCCGTCTTCAAAACTTATCAGCCCCACAAACTCCATGTTCTTCTCCAGCGTCTTGAAATCAGCCTTCGAGGCCGATGGTGCCAGCTTCTTGTATGCCACTGCGATGACTCTTCTGCCCTTTGCAGTCTCTTCGGACAGCTCATTTCTTACGTTGGGTGGCATCCTGCTGCAGCACACGAAGACCTCTTCTGGCGCGCCGCTAATGAAAAGTGCATAGTTTTCGTCCTTCCTTATCACTGACCTTGTTTTTCTTCCATCTCCGAAGTCCCTCTGCCTGAACACGTCGTGCTGCGTGCTCTTTATTTTTAACGACTTTGCGTAATCCTTTATTTCGTTGTCTATGTATGTTGCAGAGTAGTCGGTAACCGCACCAAGCGCATTTTCTATTATCTCTCTGCTTTTGTCCTTGGGGTAGAGTGAAACGACCCGCATCTTGCCTTCTGTTATCGTGCCTGTCTTGTCTGTGACTATGACTGTTGCTGTGCCTAATGCTTCTGCAGAAGTGAGACGCTTTATGAATAGCTTGTTCTTTGATAATGTGTAAGATCCGAGCCCCAGAACCATGGTTATGATGATAGGCAACTCTTCAGGTATCGTCGCGAACGCAAGCGAAAGGCCCGTCAGTACCATAGTTTTGAGTGCGCGGCCCTGCAGCACACCTATTACTGGTATTATAATGGAAAAGAACAGTGCAATATAGACGAGCTTGCCTGACAGATCCTTCATTTCAAGCTGCAGCCTTGTCCTTGGAGGCCTGACCCCCTTTGACTTGCTCGCTATCTTGCCGAACTCCGTGCTGCTGCCTGTCGCAATCACTAGTGCAGAGCCCTCTCCAGAAGAAACCACTGTGCCGGCATATATTTTGTCGTTAATGTTCTTGTCTATCGGTACGGGCTCTCCAGTCAACGCAGATTCGTCCATCTGCAGGCTTATTGATCTAGCCATCTTGGCATCCGCGGATATTTTTGTGCCCTGCGTCAAGATTAGCATGTCTCCGGGCACCACGTCCAGCGAGTCTATCTCCTTTATTATGCCGTCCCTCAGCACCTTTGTCTTCGGTGCCGCGATTTCTGCCAGAGATGTTATCGCCTTAACTGCCCTGAACTCGTTGTTGACCTCTGCAAGAACAAGGACTATTATTACAACAAAAATCGTGATCGCGTCATCAAGGTTGCCCCATATGCTGTAGATGATTCCGACAACAAACAAAAGAAGTATCATCGGCTCTGTTATCTCATTCTTTGCTATGCCGAAGAAGCTGACCTTCTCTGGCTTGTACATCTGGTTTGGCCCGAACTCAAGAAGCCTCTTCTGTGCTTCTGCAGAAGTCAGCCCTTTTGCTTCGTTATCTGCCACTAAAATGCCCTGTAGAGCTTGCCATGAAACAAATAAATACCAAACATCTGCTCTGAGGAAACGCTATGCTTGCACGGCACTTGTCTGGAACGAGTGACTGCATCCGACGTCAAGAACGCACAGTAAGGTATATAAGCTTGATTGAAAGATAAAAGATATGGACGCCAACTTTGACCGTGCGCAAAAGGTGGAGACGCTCAGGAAGCTTCTCAGGGCTGAAGATGGAACTGCGGTGGCTGAAGCTGCAAACGTGCTTTTCTCAGAGATGTACCATCTTCTTAGGGTGTCTGCGGCTGTGGATCTGAAGTCCAAGCTGATCGAGGCTCTCGAAAGCTATGATGCGACCGGCCAGATCGAAGGATTCGGTTTTTTGGACCACTGTCTGTTCATTATGGACTTCAAGGCCTGTAAATCCCAAATAAGAAACGTTTTGGAGTAATCTCTAAAACAAGCACACAACACCAAGGCGACGGGCGCAAGGCAGGTTATGTGCTGCACTCGCTGTGCCGTTGCACGGTCATATTATCGAATGCGGTATTGCTTTAAGATACTGTTGCGGCACAACGAGCTCCGATGCCGACACATTCGCAGAAACTTCTGTCGCTGTGAATGCGAACGAACTTGGCGCCCCTCCGACAACCTCTGTCGCATTGAAGTACAAAGGTATTCCATACTGCTTGTCTATGCAGAAGCCGTAAACAGTGTAATTCTCTTGAAGGTTTGACGGCGTCTCGTTCGAGATGATGAAGTTGTCGCAGCTCCTTCCGGCTATGCTTCTCGTTCCGCTGTACGTTACTGTGTTGTTGAAAACCAGGTAGCTCAACTCGCTCACATTTGCTGCTGTGAATGGCGTCTGTTCTAGGTAGCTCAATCCCTGGTCTCCAGTGCCGCACTGCAGGCTTGAGTTCGTTATCGAAGACGAGGAATAGTCCGTGTCATTGAAGCACGTGACTGTCGTGTTGGAGCCGTAATAGTATACGCTGCTAACGTTCTTTGCTATCATGGCATTGCTCTCTTTATCAGTGTATGCAACCACGCTGGCGATATCCGTTCTGTTGTATTCTCCAAGCCTGTACGAGTTTATCGTCTGGTTGCTGCTTATCTCTATCGTAATGTTGCTTGATTGTTTGATGTATTCTGTCGAGTTGCTGTAGTAGTACGCTATGTAAAGGTTGCTAACGTTCTCTGACTTTTTAAGATCGTTTACAAAGAGCGCCTGCGTCTGGTTCAGGCTCTGGTTTAACACGTAGCTGAATGTCTGCTTGCTGCTAAGGCCCTTGCTGCCCCATCCCGTTATTGCATAGTACGCTAGCGCTATCACCACGCCTATGACGACCATCATCGCTACGTATTTTAACGGGTTTTGTCTGGTGGCGCTTGTTGCTGTGCTCGCATTATCTGCCAAATATGTCGCGTTCTCCGTGCCGTCGCCGCTTCTATTCTTTCTGTTCGCCATCTTATCCTGCTCGTATGCCTGTTACTCTTTATATACTTCGCGCACCTGCAGTGATGTTATGAATTATGCCTCTGTCCGTGATTATACTTATGCCGCGTATGCTGCTGGTGTTCTGCACTCTTTCTCCGATTCCAAGCACACCCCTGTATACAAGCGTTATGGAAGTGTTGGCGGCCAGAGTATATCCTGCAGCCCCTATGCTGTTGTCGCCAATGCGCTGCTCTGGCATAGCCAGTGTGCCGTTCTTATCGACTATGAAGTTTATCCCTGCAGGATGTGCGAGCATGAATGCCGGACCAGGCCCCATCCGTTCCCCAGATCCTGATATTATTATGTCGTTAACAGAAGTCGTAAGCTTCGCACCCAGCGCTTCGCCTCCAAGGTATGGCATTATGTCGCTTATCGCCGAGGCATTTATCTCAATGCTCGAATTTGACTGCTGGCACCATTTGATTGTCATAGGTCCTGTGGGTCCATTCAGGTTGGCGCTGCAGTTCATCCGGCGCACAATCCTGTCGGCTCCTTGCGGACCTTGTGGCACATTGTCTCCGATGCTGCCTGCTCCGCCAATGTCTGGCAATCGAGGGCCATTGTCATTTCCTGGCTTCGGACCAGTGTCTGTCCCTTGCGGATATTGTGTGCTGTTCTGGCCTAATCCCGATTCTGCCCATGCAGGCCATCGTTCACTGAAGTTGCTTGTGTTGAAGAATGACGGCGGGTTTTCGTATATCACCACTCCAAGTATGTCCGCGCTGCGGTTTCCTTTATTGCTCAAAGTAACGCTAAACTCTGTCTTGTTGCCGTCAGGTACGAGCTTCACGTTGGTTATTGTGATGTTCCAGCTCTCCCTGGAAAATATGTTTCTGTAATGCGGGTCTAGAGGGTATGGGGCCTCTGCTCCTGTTATTGCCGTGCGTCCCTTTTGCTCTTCAGGCGCCTGCGTCACAAATGCCCTTAGATAGGGTAGCATCACGAATGTTGTCGAGTTCTTGGTGTACTCTGGAGTCACTATCGGAGCAAAATCCAGCAGCACGTCCGAGGACTTGTTGAGTTCTTTGCCTTTCTCCACAGTGGCAGTCACCTCATTGCCAAGAAGGTGCACAGGGTATGTCTCGTTGTCTATCACTATGCTCGCGGAAGTGATGTTTAAGACTACGCTGTCAACCGTAGAACCCTGTCCGACCGCAATCTCTCCAACGATCTGAGTGTAGTTTATTAGTCTCATCAGGTTTAGCGTGCCGCTAGAATTTGACGTGATCCATTTCATGCCGCCATTTCTGGCCACTGCCACGGCTATGGAGGAATAGTTTATGTAAAGTGCCTGCGTTCCTTGCGGAACCTCTGGCGGGTCGGTTATGCGTATGGGTATTTGTACCGTTCCTCCGTTTGCGCTGAATGCGTATGCTCCGATGGCCGTTATCACAAGCAGCAAAATAAATGTTCTAGCGACCATCCTCGCTTTGCTTTCCATCGGCGCTTGCACTCCGTTGTTCGCGTTTCCGCTTAATGTGTAGAACTTCCATTTCCTGAAATGCGCGTTATCTTTCATCTCTATCCTGCCTTCGCCCTCCAGGTCGCGAAGGTGCTTGCTGACCGTTGAAGGTGCGAGGTTCAGTTCCTTGCTTATGCTGCTCAGGCTGCTGTTCCCGTTTGCTATCAATTCAAGGATCTTATCTTTTGTTGCTCCGTACTTGCTCATGAGACCTCCTATAGCCCTTGTATCTGTTCTCCAGATATAAATAATTGCTGGCACTTTTCGTTTTTCTTTTTGTGTAATCCTAAAAGCGAAATGAAAAACGAAGTGTTGCACAAACAATATATTATCTTCTTGGCAATCTTGTACTTGCCTGAAAAGGTATAGTGCTCTTTTGACTGGTGTATCTGTGCACAACACGAACAAAAATGCGAAATCAGGAGCAAAGCTGAAACTGTTGAGGCTCGTTGCTGTCGCATCTGCCGTGATAGGTGCAATAGCAATCCTGTATTTTGGTGGACTAAGTGCCCTTTCACTTGCAACCAGCACGAGTCAATATTCCGGTTCGAACCATAAGTATGGCTATCCTCTCAACACACCAATGAACTCCACTTCGAACCAATCAATGCCCAATGGCACGTCGCCATACTTTTCCAACGGTGCCATGCGCTTTGGGATTGCTGGCACAATGTGGGCACACAGCTACGGACTCTTCTCGGGAATCCTGATGGTGCTTCTGGGCGTAGTAACTCTTAAATATGCAAAGTTGAAAGTGAAGCTGTCTGCTTAGGTGATGCCATGCCAAAAGAAACCCCCAAATATTCTGTTGTGGTGGAAGGTGTCTCCAAAGTGTACAAGATGTCAGAATCGCTGGAGGTTGATGCGCTGACAAATGTCTCTTTCAAACTCAAGCAGGGGGAGTTTGTTGCGATTGTAGGGCCTTCTGGCAGCGGCAAATCTACACTCATGAACATATTGGGCACGATAGACCGTCCAACTAAAGGCGAAGTCTACATAGATGGTATTCCGACTTCGAAGATGGGTGGAGACGCGCTTGCGGATTTCCGTAATAAGAAGCTGGGGTTTGTATTTCAGGCATATAATCTTGTCACGGGCCTTAACGCACAGAAAAACGTGGAGCTGCCGCTCATGACCACGAACATGTCTGACTCTAAGAGACGCGAAAAGGCAGAGCGTCTACTCGTGCGTCTTGGCCTCGGTGAAAGGCTGCGGATGCAGCCCATGAAGCTTAGCGGCGGAGAGCAGCAGAGGGTCGCGATCGCAAGGGCGCTCGTGAACGATCCTGCACTCATACTTGCGGATGAGCCTACAGGGAACCTTGACACGCACTCCGGCGACGAGGTGATAAAGCTTCTCAAGAGCATAAGTCGGAGCGGTGCAGTGACGATAGTGATGGTCACGCACAACCTCGACATAGCAAAGTATTGCGATCGCATCATACACATAAAGGACGGTAAGATAGAGAAAGAAGAGGTCTTGGCTTGAAAATAAGAAACATACTCGGCATGTTGCTGCTGTTCGCAGCGTTTGCATCGGTGTTCGCGTTCGCGGGCACAAGCGGTCCATCTCCAGTGCCGCCAGCGCCTGCGTTCCAGCTGAGCACCAATGCGCTTGTTCTGTGCAAGGGCGTTGTGAATGTGATACCTATCACGGTATCAAACCCAGGAAGCGCTTCAATTACCAGCCTGCAGATAGGTCTCATCGCTTCGAAGAGTGCGTACGCCATCGGAAATGGCACTGTCAACTCTGCAAATGTTTCGGCCAACAGCGTTACGACCGTGCACCTACCCATCTTCATCAGCCTCAACGCTTCATCGCTCATCTCTGTCGGAGTCACTGTGAACTACAATTATCTCGCTCTGTACTCAGACGGCGAGATTCGCAACATGAGCTTTGAGGTCGAGAGCTGTCCGTCTCCACTGTCTGTACAGACGAGCTCTGTGGTGACTTCAGGACGCATAGAAAAGATAACACTGGATCTGACAAATGTAGGCAGCATTGCGCTCAACACCATGTCTATGAAAATCTCGCTGCCTCCGCAGGATGCTGCAATTCTGACTGCCCAGCCCATCCAGATAGGGGCCCTAGCTTCTGGAGCAAATGCAAAGATAAACGAATCGGTGTTCATTTACCGGAATGCTTCGCAGTCCTTCCCGCTCAACGTTTCAGTGAACATGTACAACGGGACAAGTCCAGTGCAGATTCTGGACACGATACCTCTGCTGTCTCACGGCATAATAAACATGACTCCTTCAAGCATAACGCTGTCTCCGACATCACCAACTTCCGGAAGCATATTCTCTGTTTCGTTCATACTGACCGATGTTGGCACTTCAGGTGCATCTGCTGTCACTGTCACACCCATGCCTCCAAAGGGCATCACACCATATGGTGCCAGTTCCGTCTTTGTGGGTGACATGTCCGTTGACACGCAAACTCCGGTTACTGTGACACTGCTCGCGAATACGTCGATGGCAAGCGGCACCTATAACGTGCCAGTTAGAATAGACTACCTGGACAGCCTGCGGGACAGCCAGAATGCTATTATAGACGTGCCTGTCGCCATAACCGGCAGCGCAGCAGGGTTAAATACATCGCGTGCAGGCTATTCCAGGACTGCCGTGTCGAGTGCCACAGGAAATACGATATATGTCCGCAGGGCGTCTTCTACGAGCATCGTGGTCCTGGTTTTGCTTTTGGCTGTGATAGCCGTACTTGCATTCCTGTACCTCAGGGAGCGAAAAGCACGCAAGCAGCACAAGTAGTGCATTTGAATGGATCTGAAGGACATATTCTGGCTAAGCTACAATGACTTGAGCGAGAAGAAGGTAAGGACTGCGCTTACTATAATCATGGTGATAATAGGCGTCGCTGCGATAGTCGCACTGACGTCCTTCACGGCAGGCATAAGCCAAAGCATAACCTCGCAGCTCGAGTCTCTTGGACCAACATCGATAATAGTAGGTTCTGTCTCAAATGCGGGCTTCACCCCTACTGCGGTCAGTATGATATCTTCGTTGCCCAACGTCACAAGCATCACTCCTCTTCTCACAGGTTCTGCAACGCTGTATGCAGGAAACCAGAACACTTCGGTGACTGTGGTCGGCACAAGCGTACAAGGCATCGAGCAGCTCATTGGCAATGTGACGCTGTATCAGGGTTCCGTATATTCAGATACTATAGCTCCCGATGCGGTGGTCGGCCACAGCGTGGCATTTCCTACATCTGCAGCTGGCCGGCAGACTATAACTGTGGGACAGAGCGCAACGCTGCGCCTCGGGGGCGGTCGTGGCGCCACCATGGCAACCACCGTGCCTGTGCTCGGGATATTACCTGCCATAGGGGGACTCGTTATACCCATAGACACTGCAGTGTTTGTGTCTCTTCAGGCGGCAGAGATTCTGCTGCATAGGACTTCGTTCAACGAGATGCTCGTTCACGCGTCAAACATAGGCAGCGTCAACGCTACAGCCTCTCAGATAACGACGATCTATGGGAGCAGTGCCAGAGTCATCACAACATCGCAGCTGGCATCAACCGCATCATCGATAATCGGCTCGATAACGCTTCTGTTTGGCGTCATCGCGGGAATATCCTTGCTTGTAGCTGCGATAGGCATAATGAACATAATGCTGATGTCTGTGATGGAGCGAACCCGAGAGATAGGCATAATGAAATCGATCGGATTCAAAAATAGGCACGTGTTGATGATATTCATGCTGCAAGCGCTGATGATCGGTACGCTAGGCGGCATAACTGGCATAGGCGTCGGGGCAGCTACCTCCTATTCTCTTGCAGCGGCATTCGGCAGCGGAACAAGCAGAACAAGCACAACTACCTCAGGCGGCACGTCAACTTCAGGATTCAGAGGTAGTGGCGGCGGCTTTGCAGCTTCAAGACCCGGTGCAGAAAGTGCATCTTCAAGCGCTCCATCAAGTATATCTTTCAAACCATCATTCCCTCTTACAACAATAATAGCCGCACTGCTTATAGCGATATTTGTCAGCCTTGCTGCAGGCCTGTACCCTGCGTGGCGCGCGAGCAAGATGGAACCAATAGAGGCACTCAGGCAGCTGTAGCGTGAGGTCAGGCAAGTCGTCTTTGCCTTTAGTCATAATGATTGCCGGTCGCCTGATAAGTATTATATATTTTTGAAGCGCTAAGTCTGGCTGTTGGATGGGTTAATGGCTTACGTATCTGATGTCAATGGTCTTGACCTTTACAAACACAGCGAGTTTCCCGTCACTGTGTGCAATGCGCAAAGCAGCACGGCGTTGTGCGTGTTGTGGCAGGACATCAAGACCGTGCTGGCAGACAACCCCTCTTTCACGGATTCATTTGCAATAATAGGCAACCTGCGGTCGCCTTTCGGGGTCAACATACTGCTCTGCAACCTGGCGCTCAATCCGCAGATAAGGCACTTGGTCGTATGGGGGCCAGACAAGCTAAGCAACACAAGCGTCGGCATTTCCGGGCGCGACACCCTTCTCAGTCTGTGGCGCAACGGCTTCGATGATGATGGGCAGATAAAGGGCACTCCGTTCAAGCTTATCGACGAGATAGACAAGAACATCCTTAAAGAGATGATAAGCAATGTGGGCTTACAGGACATGAGCGCTGACAAAACGCTCGATACCTCTAGGCTTGACACAAAACCGACTGCTAAATACATGGATCCTGTCCTGTTCAGGGAATTCGAATCAAAAACGCCGGATGTTCTCCCATCCGAGGGTTACTCTTATGTGGTGCGAGAAAAGAAAGGAGCAGACGCTTATCTGCAGCTGCTGTATATGATATGGAAATATGGGATCAGGACGCCAATCGACCAGGGCAGGGACAACGTCAAAGAGATAAGGGGTGCGCTGGTGGTTGTAGAGGATGAGGATCTTGACAATGTGTACCTTCCCAGCTGGCTTCTCAACGCCAAGCCTCTTAGAATATCCAAATGGAGCCTTGACGACTATTACAAAACTCAGTTCACAGATGAACCCTATAGATCGCAGATATTCAAAGGCATTTACCGGTTCGATAGGCCAAAAGAATATCCATACATGTACACGGAGCTGATCCACGCTTTCCCAAGGCCTGCTGAGGTTGACAACACTGTCAAAGAGCTGCTTGAACGGAAGGGGTACGAAGACGCAAAGGAATTCATAAGGTTCAACTCATATCTTGACAAGGACAGTACGGCCTCGCTTATAGCCGAAGTTGGGAAAGAGAACATTCCGGACAAAGAAAAAGTCGAGATACTGCTTGAAGGGCTAATACCAAAAACCGACCAGATCGCAAATGTCATAGACCGTATAAAAAGGAAGGGTGCCGACTTAGACAAGGAAGTGGTATTATGGGACGTGCGCGTACATTCAAGACTGGAAGGGGGTAGGCCGTGCCTGATGAAATTTTCATTCTCTCTCAGGAACGGAAAAATCGACGTCCATGTGTTCGCGAGGAGCCACGACATCTGCCAGGCATGGTTCTTCAACTACTATGGCATCACGCAGCTGCTCAGGAGGGTCGCGAAAGAATCTGGCAAGCGCCCAGGACGCATAGTGATGGAGTCGGAATCGGCGCACATATACCGGCAGGACTGGCAGACTGTGGCAGATTTGATACACGACAGGATAGAAAAGGCTCCGATAAACATGTACTTCGATCCTGAGATTGACACTGACCCGCGCGGGATCGTGAACATATTGGTTGTCGACCGTGTGATAAAGCTCAAGCTGCAGAATCCGGAAACCGGCGAAACTCTGCTCGAACTTGACGGAAAGACCGCGCGTGAACTGCTTTACAAGATAAAGCACTTTAGGATAATATCAAGGATCGACCACGCAGTGTTCATAGGATCTGAGCTTGCGAAGGCAGAGATGTGCATAAAACTAGGCATCTACTATAAGTATGATACTGCAATCGAACTGCCTAACGGCGAACGGCTGGTAAGCTGATTTGAAAGTTTCAGACGTAGACTACCAAGAAGGCCTGTATTTTCCTCTGCCTCTGTAGTTTCCGTCCCTGCCTCTAGAGTTATGTTCTCTTCTGTTTTGGCCGTTGGAGTTGTGTTCTCTTCTGTTTTGATTGTTATATCCGTGCGATCTGTCAAAGCTGGCGGTTCTCCTGCCAAAATGGCCACTTCCTTCGCCTGCACGGCCTCCGTGCGGGAACTCAAAGTTACCATACTTGTCGAGGTCCAGTCGCAACTCGTTGATCTTTATGTTTGTGGCGTTCTGTATCGCGTGCAAGAGCCAACGCTCGTCATTGTTAAGTATCGTGAACGCGCGACCCTCCTTGCCCATCCTTGCTGAACGGCCGACCCTGTGTATATAGTTCTCAGGCGTGTCTGGCGCATCAAAGTTTATTATGTCTGTGACATCCTGTATGTCGAGCCCCCTTGCGGCTACATTTGTCGCGATCATGAACTGGGCCCCCTGTTTGAAACTGTGCAACGAATGTTCGCGCCTTGCCTGCGTGAGTCCGCCGTGCATGAGCATGGCATTGAATCCCTTTGCCGTAAGCACCCTGTGCACCAGCTCCGCCTCGCGCTGCGTGTTGAGGAATATTATGCATTTCTTTGGCGAGAACTTGTCTATATATGCCAGTAGCGCTGAAAACTTTATGCGTCCGCTTGCGAACGAGTAGCTATGTGATATGGTCTCGACAACAAGCGTTTCTTCTCCGCCAACACTGAGTGTTACAAAGTCTTTCCGCATGTGGTGGCGTGCAATGGTGACTATGGCTCCCGGCATCGTTGCAGAAAACAGCATCGTTTGCCTGGCCTGTGGCGTGTTTGACAATAGGTACTCCACATCCTCTATGAATCCCATGTCTAGCATGCGGTCCGCTTCGTCAAGCACGACAAACTTCACATGGTCAAGTCTAAGCGCACCCCTCTCCATGAGGTCTATTAGCCTTCCGGGAGTCCCTACAACTATGTCGACGCCTGCGCGGAGTGCGCTGACCTGCACGTTCATCGATGCCCCGCCATAGACTGTTGTTGTTCTTATGTGGAGATGCCTTCCTAGGCTTTCCGAAAAGCTTGCCACTTGCACCGCGAGTTCGCGTGTAGGCACTATCACTAGCGCACTTACTGTGCCTGTGCGCTGCATGTTCTGCAGTATCGGCACTATGAATGATGCGGTCTTGCCAGTTCCAGTCTTTGCTCTAACTATTACGTCCTTTCCTGCTAACGCGATAGGTATTGCCTGTTCCTGAACTTCCGTGGCCGCTGTAAATCCGACGCTCTTTATCGCATTCAATAGCTCGCGTTTCAACGGCATTTCCGAGAATTGTTTCAATCCAACACTGTTTTCTTTACAAGAGAAAAAGATCATTTTTCCTTTGTACTTTGTGTATTGATATTTGACGGTTAAATATTTAGCTGTTCTGGTCTGGTGTTTTACACACAAAGCCCTATTCTGTATAGATGCTACCGTTTTGTTCGCATCAATCTAAAGCCTCAATTCCTCAGACTTTGCAAATCCGCAGAAATTTGCAAACAGTTTGTCACAAACGCAGCCCATATATATCTGAAAACCGACAGAGTACAGCAAGTGTCTCTGTGTCTGATGCATCAATTGCGACTAAGGCTCGGCCCGGATTTGAGGGTCTGCACACAATCTATCTTGAAGATGTAGTAGAAAAACAGGTATTCTTCGGACTTGCTGCTATTCGAAAGATGACTGGTATTGACATAACCGCTCCTGAGATCTGCCCGTATTTCGAAAAAGGTGCGGCGTGTGGCGGACACTATATGCCAAAAACCTTCGCGATACACGTAAACGTCGAATCTGATGTGGAAAGGCGCACCCTTCATGAGCTTTTCCATTATGCTGTGGACTCGCTTTCAAACCCGCAACTATTCGCTCGTTTAGACAGATTTAAAGAAAAGCGCGTTCATATTGACACTAACGTACTAAGCACATACTACATTGCAGCAAGCCATGATGATCTTGATTCTGCTCTTAGCGAAGGTGCAAGTAGCTTTTTCGCTAGCTATGTTCACGGAGAGAGAACTCAGACCAGTGAAGAAAAACTCGGCAAACGCACCGCATTTCATTTCTTGAATGGATTTTTGTCTGATCAGAATCTACTTGCTTTACGGTGCTTTTACGATCTGCTCGCGGAAATGCCTGGAGATGAAAAATCCATCGAGGAACGTGACGCATATATCGAATACTTTGACAGTTGCATGACCTATTTCAAAGATGCTGCAAATAAAACATGGAATGTAGTTAAAAAGTCTCAGGGTCTGGCCCGTGTACCTGACGATAGGCCAAAGTATTGGAAATATGAGCTCGGACGCCTGATTTTTGCCTTGATGTACGTTGCTTATGATTTCGATGGAGACCGCGTTGTACGCGAGTTCTTGACGTTCAAGAAGGCTGAAACGTTCTCGCGCTTAGTGGAGCATGTTCGTGCTGATAGTAAAAATGGCAAATCGATAGAAAAATGTCTGAATTCTTTAAAACAAGAGATATATGCAGATAGTGCGCGATTCGCAAAGTTCATCCGCTCTTGAAGAAGGTATGGCTCGTGGCGACCGACGCACGTTCAACAACACCTACGTTTTAGAATAAGTCCAAACCAGGTTTTTCAATGCCATTCTCGGCAAAGCCCTTGCCCTCGAAATGTATAAATATCTCCTGAATCTCATGCAGACCTGTGTTTGAATGACAAAAACACACGAAATTGAAAGTAGTACAAATGCGATGACTTTGGTGCTAGTACGGCATGGCGAGACATATGCGAATTTGACCGGTATGTATGATGGCGGCGGGTGTCCTCCAGGTATCGGATTGACTGATATTGGAAAACGCCAGGCGGCGGAGATTGCAGAAAAGCTGAAGGAAGAGCATTTCGACGCGATATTTTACAGCGACCTTACAAGAGCGGCAGACACTGCGAACGCGATATATCTGTATCATAAAGACGAGAATATTCTTTTCGTGGATACGCAGCAGTTACGAGAGATAAAAGGCGGACTCTGCGAAAGGCGTGAGCTCGGAAGCATGAAGGCCGTGTTCGACATAGCACTCGGCAAAGGTAACTCTGAGCTAGTCAGCAAGTACTTGGGCGAAAGCAGAGAACGCTTCCAAGCCAGAATAAATGAATTCATGCAGCGATTATATGAAGATTTCTCAGGCAAGACTGTGCTCCTTGTATGCCACGCAGGTGTGATAAATGCAATCCAGAGCATATGGCATGACACGCCAATAGAAAGGATCTGCGACTATGTGCCTGTCCCTAACGGCCAAGCCATGAGTTTAGAATTCACCAAGAAGATGCTGCGGTCTCAAAATCAACAGCATATTGCCGCACTGGCCCGTCTTTGACGTGCCAGTTTCTGGCCGTCTCAGAACTTAGCCCAGAAGGTATATATATCTCCTAAGCGCATATAATATAACGTATTCTTCAGAGGCAGCAAGTAAAGATACGCGTAACAGATACCGTCGAGAGGGTGTGCGCACGCTAGAACAAGACTCTAAGAAGATAATTTTGAAGGTATTCGACTCAAAGACTTCTGAAGAGAAGAGGCCTCACACATGCAGTGTATGTTCTGTGTACAAGCGGGAGATAGCTAAGGGAAACAAGGAGGCTCTCCAGTTCTATAAGGACCACATAACAGAGGTGGCAAGGAAGAATAACGGAGTTACAGTGGTTCTATACGGCAAGACTAAAAACAAGATGCTGGAAGGGGCATTCGACGAACCAAAGCAGCCACCAAAGGAGTAGCGTAGAACAGACTTGTTTTTGATTTGGGCAGGCTATGGACATACGCTTGCCATGCGTATCAGTCTTCTTGTGTATCTATTTTAAATGTTGGCTATGCATACTTGCCGATATAGTGCTCAGAAATAATGTTTTTTTGTTGCTATTGTTGGCCATTGTGCTTTACGGGGCAATGTATCTGTTGTCAGGCGTGCGCTCCTTCAATTCAGGCGCGCAGAATTCTGCTGCAGGACATGCTGCACCTACAACGGTTGATCAAACCAAGGCAGGTCCATCTGTGACGTATAGTACAACAAGCACTACAACAGTTAACCAAACCGAAAAGACCAAAGGTTCTGGTCCATACAATGTTACAAAATCAGTTCTTGTCAAGCACATCATCTTGATAGTGCTCGAAAACAAGAACGCTTCTTATGTGTTGAGTGGCAGCAACGACCCATACATAAAACACATACTCCTGACGAACTACTCCGCGGCAGAGGACTACTACTCAATAGGGCATCCGTCACTGCTGAACTATGTTGCGCTGATAGCCGGTTCTCCTTTCAACATAAAAAACAATTCATACCCTGTGGACACACTCAACGCAAGTAATCTTGTCGACCTGCTCGAAGAGCACAATATGTCTTGGCAGGCATACATGGAATCGATGCCAAAAAGCAACACATCAGTCGTATGTGCTAATGGGGTGACTGATTCAACGTCTGATCCTATAAACGGGCCAGGCTATGTGCACAAACACGATCCATTCACATATTTCCAAGATATACTCAACAATTATGGGAGATGCAGTAAAATCGTCCCGATGACCCAATTCTACTCCGACCTTCAAGACAACAAACTTCCGCAGTTCTCTTTCATAACGCCCAACGTTACCGACGATGGCCACACTGCTCCAAGCAATCCCATGAGGTGCCCGCCGTCTGGCCTTACAATGCAATGCGCAGACAACTGGCTACGTAGCTTCATGCCAACTGTGATAAACAGTGAAGAGTTCTCGAACACAATAATGTTTGTAACGTGGGATGAGGCAAAGCCGTACAATGGCCCGAACAAAGTGCTTCTGATCGAAGTCTCGCCATTCTCAAAGCACGGATTTCTCGAGAACACGACAACATACTCTCATTACTCAGTTCTGGCAACGATAGAGCACATATATTCTTTGGGCAACCTTGGGCGAAACGACAGCACTGCGAATGTCACAAGCGACATGTTCGTAGGAAACGTTATCCCATCAGGCTAACCTCTAGAGAAGGACGATGCTACTGCCTGGCTATTTGTGGTGGTTATGGTGGTGCTTGTCATAATATTTGTGGATGGCTTATGGCGGGCAAAAAGAAATGATAGTTTCGCTTTGAATGCACATGAGAAGCCCCGTTAGTGCACGGTGGATGATTTACATTTTAACAAAGTTTCACTACAAAATTGCCAAAAAAACAAAGTATAAGTATCTCCTAAAACAAAATAATATACGGGATATTTGATGTCTGAGCTGACAAAATATAGAGAACCGGGCGCTAATGATAAAGTAGTGTACACCTCTAACGCGGAAGCGAGAAGTGCAATAGGCGGCATGCCGCTACATGACATGATGCCCATAATAAGAGACATTACTACTCCGTTTGAAGAAAGAGGAATCGAACATACCGTGTTGGGAGGGGCTGCGCTAGGAACCAAAGTCAATATAACTCCGGAATACGCAAATACGAGGCTAGTTACAAATATAATAGAGATAGTGATTCCGCAGGAAAAAAAGGATGATGCTGTAGAGGCTCTGACAAGAGAGTGGACCGGAGAGATAGTGCCGAACTGGACCAGGGATGACCTTGTAAACCATTTCTGGATAAAATACCAATCACCTTATGGCGGGAAGAGACATAAGATACCGAGTGTACTGAGTGCAGAATTTTTCAGTGCAACAATAGGACACAATACAATATTCCTTGAGCTGCCTCTTGCCCCTGCAAAGTACTACAGCGGGTACCGTGGCGGAACCATAATGATAAGCGAGCTAAAACTAGAGACGTATGGAGAGGTAATGATGCACAAGATCATACGTGGAAATGATAAAGACAAAACAGATATCGCGCAAATAGCTGTTGCAGATAACAATTTAGCAGAACTGTTTGGCCCTCCAAGCGTGGCGCTATGGGTGAATAACGCTAAAAATATGGATGGTGAATGGAACAGGAATTGGATGTCTCAGCATGTGACCCCCATAATTGAATTGGTTACGTCTTATGAAAACAATATAACCGGAGAGACGCAGGCGATAGACGGCAACATAGAGGTGCTCAAAGGCATGCTTAGGGTTGACGCACAGTAAAGCGAACTGCTAAGGGCAAACATCCCAATCGCAAGCTGCAGATGCCTAGCTAGTTCATAGAGAAGGTCGATAATGGGCCAACTTGGAAAACCCTTCTATGAATAAATGCGCCATTGTAGCATCAGTTCGCATCCAACGTCTAACTGAGTTTCACTCCTTTCCTAATCCTGCCAATGCGGCTGCCTTCTGCTTTACTGTCTCACTAAATATTTCGTTGAACTTCTTTTCGCCAATGGGCGCGTGAGTGGCTTTCACGTCTTTCCATACGCTTTTATATATTTCTTCTAGAATCTCGCTGGCTCTCATTACTACGTCATTGTTGATATGTTCGGTAGACTGCACTTTTTTGTCTGGATTTTGAAAGTAAATCAATGCCTCGGCCAGGATTCCAGAAGGATTCCATGTTGCAGTTAAAAAAGCAGTGCTTTCCGCCTGCACCTTCTTCTGAAACTTCACCATCTCTTCCAGCATCTTGTCCAGTTTCTTGTCCAGTTTAGATTGAATTTCATCTTCGATTTTCTTCTCATTAGCCCTATCACTAAGCCTCTTTATTTCGGTGTGAACCTGTTTTGCCGGTGTTGCATCCAGTGTAATTTTCGCTTCAGTTACAGTATGTTTTGCTTCTTTGACATGTGGATTTTTCTGTGCATTTATCTCATCAGACACATAATCACAATATAAATGCGGTGCCTTAGATATTTAAGTATTAGTATCTGCCGAGTTTGTCCAAAGATTCCGATATTTTCTATGCGTCTTAAAATACCTTTCCAGATAAACCTATCTGCGGGTGGGGTGTTTTTGTGGGAAGCGAGTATACTTTTCCGGTAGATGTTGCTGAAAATGAGAAAGAGCGGGTACGCCCTTTCTTCACAAACATGGACAAGCATGTCTTCGCACTCACCAACCTTCCTGAAGTGATAAAGGGTGCGCTCTTTTCCAGGTACAGCAGATCCGACAAGAGCGTCAGAAGGCTATTGCTTGACGAGTTCATGTCAAACAAGGACATATCAGACATCATCAAGAGCAACGCTGGAGGCAAGCACCTTGAGGATGCGTTGTCAGTCTCAAGAGCAGAGGAATTCTACCAGCGCGTCTTGGTCGGATTCGGTGACGACTCAGTTGCAGAGCTCGCCGGCGCGCACATTGCTTGCGAAAATGTGTCCAGCATAGCGTGCGAGGCCCTTGAGGACTCCAGAGTGGGCATATCTCCCCTTGAGAAATCTGCGAGGTACTTGCTTTTCGACAAAAAGGTCGATGGGAAGTACTTGTGGTATAGGGATCCTGGACTCATGCATTCGCGGTTCGGAGGAATCTATGAGGAGACCATGGACATGATCTTCGACCTCTACTGCAAGTGGCTCCCGATAGTCCTGAGTTATGTGCGCGAAGTCTCGCCCATCGCAGATGGTGTGAGCACACGAGCTCATGAGAGCGCCACAAGGGCAAAGACCTGTGACATACTCAAGAACATGCTTCCTGCAGGCAGGCTGACCAACGTGGGTCTTTTCGGCAACGGAAGGGCGTTCGAGTACCTGCTGACGAAGCTATACTCTGATGAGCTGCCTGAGTGCAACACGCTTGCAAAGGACATACACGAAGAGCTCTCAAAGGTCATGCCCGCATTCGTGAAGAGGGCGAAGCAGTCAGAGTATCTGCTAGGTACAAGGCACAGCATGCGCGACTTTGTGGGTCAGAACATTGCAGGCAATGGTGCCAAATGCGACGGCAAGGCATACTTGAGGCTTGTAGACTACGATCGCGATGGCGACATCAATGCGCTTGCTGCGATGATGTATCCCCATTCCACGCTTTCGATGAATGAGCTCAAGGCCATGGCAAAGTCGATGCCGATGGATAAGCGGAAGGAGCTGGCCGCATCGTACTTATCTAAGAGAAGAGACAGAAGGGACAAGCCAGGAAGGGCGCTAGAGAATTCTTACTACACGTTCGAGGCGTGCGCAACCTATGGCGTGTACCGGGACATACACAGGCATAGGATACTCACACAGGAACGGCAGAGGCTGGGCACGGATCTGGGTTATAGCGTACCTGAAGAGCTTGCGTCCGTAAACCTTGATAAGGATTATGCAGAGCTGATGGAGCGCGTGGCAGAAGTCAACAAGCGCATCGCAGCGGACATGCCTGTAGAGGCGCAGTATGTCGTTCCACGCTCGTTCAACATGCGGTGGTACATGAAACTCAACCTCAGGGAAGCATACCACTTCACGGAGCTCAGGTCAAGCATGCAAGGGCATATCTTGTACAGGAGGATGGCCCAGGAGATGAAGGCGCTGATCGAGGGCGTGCATCCCGTGCTCACGGAATACATGAAGGTGGACATGAACGATTATGCGCTTCCTAGGCTCGAGAGCGAGAAGCGTATAGATAGAAAGCTAGCAGAGCTAGACAAGAAGCAGAAGTAGTACCTGATGAAAGGCGAAATGATGGGTTTGTGCTTGAGCGTGGTGATATGTCCCTTGAAAAATCTGATCCGACAATCTTCAATGCCATAAGAAGCGAGCTGCAAAGGCAGCAGGAATGCTTGGTCATGATCCCGTCAGAGAATCACACCAGCATGGAGGTGATGGAAGCGGCAGGCTCTGTCCTGATGAACAAGTATTCTGAAGGCTATCCTGGCAAGAGGTACTATACAGGCAACAAGTTTATAGACGTCGTGGAGAGTGCTGCGATAGAAAGGGCCAAAAAGCTGTTCAAGGTGCCGTATGCGAACGTGCAGCCGTACTCCGGATCTCCTGCAAACCTCGCAATATACTTTGCAGTGTGCAAGCCAGGAGACACGATAATGGGGCAGAACCTGAGCGACGGTGGCCACCTCACTCATGGAGCAGAAGCAAGCATCAGCGGCATGCTTTTCAAGAGTGTCCCGTACCATGTCACGCCGGAAGGCTACATAGATATCGAAGAGGTGCGCAGGCTTGCGAATGAGAACAAGCCAAAGCTCATATGGATAGGCACCACTGCCTATTCAAGAAAGCTGCCGTTAAAGGAGTTCGCAGACATCGCGGATAGCGTAGGCGCATATCTTGTTGCGGACATATCCCACATAGCAGGGCTTGTCGTAGGCGGAGCGCACGAGAGCCCTGTGGACTATGCGCACATAATAATGACCACTACGCACAAGACCTTGAGAGGTCCACGCGGCGCGATTATCCTGGTTACCGAAAAGGGCTTGAAGAAGGATCCCGAGCTCGGCGATAAGATAGACAAGAGAGTGTTTCCAGGCCTTCAAGGGGGCCCACATGACCACCAGACCGCGGGAATAGCTGTGGCATTGCTTGCGGCATCGAAGCCGGAGTTCGCAGAGTACGCAAAGCAGATAGTCCGTAATGCAAAGGCGCTTGCAGCGTCGCTCCAGTCTAATGGGCTGAAGCTTGTCACTGGCGGGACCGACAACCACCTAATACTGATAGATCTCACGCCGTTCGGGAAGGGTATGGGCCTGTTTGCATCAGAAGCTCTAGAGATTGCAGGAATATCCACCAACAGGAACACGATACCTCACGATCCATCTGCCTTCTACCCTAGCGGAGTGAGACTTGGGACTCCTGCAGTGACGACCAGAGGCATGAAAGAACCTGAAATGGAGCTGATAGGCCGACTCATAGCAGAAGCAGTGCGCGAGGTCAAGGACTGCAGACTTCCTGAAGACAAGGCTGCAAGGCTGGAGTACATAAGGAAGTTCAGAGGCTCTTTGGAAACGAACAGCAGGCTGAAGGGCATAAGGAGCCAGGTCCTCGAGCTCTGCAAGAGGTTCCCGATATATAACGAGATGAAGATGTAAGCTGCGCCAGCGTCTTGCACTTCCTAGTTTGGATGCCTCTTGTCTTTCTAATGTAGACCTATTCTTGCCTTTCATTTCAACAAAGTTTCACAACGAAGTTGACAGAAATCGGCGCGTATATATATTTGGAAGCGCGCATAATATTCGTTATATATGGAGGTACAGAAAGAGCAAAGAAAATCCGCAGAGTGTGTGCGCTTGGTTGCAGACACTTTGGCAGAATCTGCCGGTCTAGATGTAGTCGAGATCAGGCATAATGTCTACGGCATTGTGCCCGACATTAGTAGTTACTTAACTAGAAATCTATTCTCACAAGTCCTGGAACAAATTGTGTGTGTCAGTGCAGATGAAGCAGAGCATCCTGAGCATGCCACCAGTATCGTTTGCTCCGTGAATTGGAAAAATATCAAAACCACAACTAGTGACGAAACTTTCACCGAAGGAGACTGTACGTTCGTGATAGAACCCTCATATCACGGGTCAGTCCGGATAACATATGAAGATCTGAAGCAAGCTATCAGTACGGTCTCTGAAAGACTAGGAGCAGATTTTGTCCTAGAAAACGAAGGCAAGATTGACACTAACCTCTTTTTTAATTCGATAGACGACTTTCTGGAAGAAAACCGCAGGTTAATATGCCCTGATACATTTGAGGCTTGGGCAACGTACGTCAGGGAACAGCGCATCCCACAGGAAGCAGTTATTTCAGTCAGAATGATGGAAATGCTCGAAACTCTCAAAACTGAGGAGTTTAGTCACATACCCATAGGCCATATTGTCCAGATGTTCGTAAACCACGCGGACTCTTTGGATGCGTGGTCTGTAGCGTCTATTGCTTCAAACATTGAGAAATTCTACAAATCTCCAGAGATAGGAAGGTCTTTTGCAGAACTATATGAATCGCGGTGCCATCAAAAGAGAGTCGACCTCCTTCGTAAAGAGCAACGCAATTGATGCTAGCGCACAGTTTGCATTTATTTTCGCATCGGCAAAGAACCGATGACTTTGAGCTAAAAGAAAAACTGTCGAAATAACAGTGCATGTATTGAAATAATGCCATTTGTCCAACAAAGCCCCGTCAAGAACAAAACATAAATATCTGGACGAACGGAGTGCTTACGATTAGGATGTTTCATCAGAAAGATAATAAAAGCGAGACCAAGCTATCATCGCAAACTCCCTCAGAAGATTTGTTGCTTTCCAGAATCAGAGAGAGGGCAGGGTTTCTTGTCGATGCAGCCAAAATAACAGATGTGTCTGCTGATGTGGATAGTAGCTGCTGGATGCTTAAGGCGCACCTAACAAATAGCGTTGCAATAGATAGTCTGCTCACCATTGTGGCCACGCATAACTCTACAATAATTGCGCACATTAATCTGGATCCGGATACAAACGAATTTACTTTATATGTGTCAGACAACATGGATAAAATAATGCAGTTTATCACGCCGATAAATAGTTCAAGTGCACTGACTAAACACCAACACACTGGAGTAGTGAATCCCGTATCAAAAAGATGCGATAATGTAGATTCGTACACAAGTTCTGCCCATGCATCTGAAGCGCACGACACTGTTTACAGAGAGCATTCTGGCCAAAAAACCACCAAATCACCTCCAGAACCAACGGTGGCTGGTGTTGACATATTTCCTGATACAAATTATCCTCTTTGGGTCTTCCAGACGATACTGACAAAAGGCGCAACTGACCTGAACAGCATACTGTGTGCTGGGCACAATAACTGCGCCATCGCCTATGATCAGGACTTTAATTATCTTTATGTGATTATAGGCGCTGGCGTTCCTAAACGGACATATTGAAAGTGCTATGAGAAGGCAATCGCATCCAAAGGAACCGTACTTTATGTGGTCTTATGTCAACTAGAGAGAAGATTCTACCGGACATTTTAAAAGATGAACAAGTCGAAGCGGCCAAGCACGACAGAAGCCACCCGGCTGTCCAGACATTTGATGAATTTGATGAAATGCACTGGGAAGCTTTGTCCGAAAGCCTAAGGGCCAGCACGTATGGCCAGCACGAAGCACTATACCTGGCGTCCATTATGCCGTATGCAGAGACTCTAGAAGGCAAGATGTTCGGGCTTGGACCTCTAGACCTTGTTTCCATATGGTCCAGAGTCACGGAGGTTTTTACAGATGACCGCAATGCACGGTATGCCCTGTCTAGGGCGATGGCCTGTGTTTACGGGACTGCAACCATAGAATCGGAAGACTGGAAACATCTTTTCAAGATGATGGAGGACAAAGGGACATGCTACCTGTTCGACCTTGCAGAAAAAGATGGATCAAACGCGATAAAATTCAGACAAAGAATATTTGAGATACGTACGAGTCTGCGGGAGCTAGAGTATTATGCGCGCGGGACAAGAGAGGATGTTGTTGCTTTAGTGCGCAAAGCGGACAGCGGGAATGACAAAGATGCAGAAGAACGACTAGAACAAGTAGCATTATCTGAAAAAGCACACGATTATGCACTTTTACGCGAAATCCGCGAAAATTGGGGCAATGGGATCACCCCGTTGATGCTGCCTTAGACAAAGATGTGGTGCCTGCTTAAAACTCTTTTATCCGTCGGCTCCATCAGATATGTATACGCGAACTAAACGCGACAGCCCTAGTCGCCTCTTCCATATCCATAGATGGCTAGTTTCATTTCTTTCTGCCAACTAAGTCTCAAACGTGAATCTCAAAGAGCGTTCTGTACCGTCTAGGCCTTTCGCCTCAAGATCTCAGCCCAAGCAGGGTGGCACGTTTTAGCCCAGACACACATTCTGAATACCAAATTCTTGAGATAATGGTCAACGCTATACTTTGCCCCGAAGCAGATTGCCTATTTCCGCCAGATCCCCGCCACCTTCCCACGCCTTCACACATTTATCAAAAGGATCATCATCGCAGGCATACACATCTTGCGAAGTCTTGATTCCTCTTTGCCGGACTATATCATATAACACTGCAGTTCCAAAAAGCTTTAACATAAGGTCGTAGACGGCGTCACATGTCTTGAGGCCATAATTTTCGTCGACATATGGGTTCTTGTATATGATTTTGTTATCTGTTGTGATCTGCGCAATCGCAGATCCATCGAAACCCACGAAGTGCATGTATCCACCAGTAGTCCCTATGCCTGTGAATTCATCCACGGCATTCAGCTGCACCTTGTGCGCGTTCAGCACCCCACCCTGCGCCTGCACAACGGTTACTTCAGTCCCCACGTAGTTCTTCAAGATTTTCATTTGTTCTGCCGGCGTTTCCAATTGTTTGTACCCCATACCACCACGAGCATAGTCTTTGATTTAGGAGATACTTATATGTTTTGGCAGGGATAGGTCATTGCCGAAGTTTCTGGGTGGAAGAGAGTGCTGACGCACCACAAGAGACTGATAGAATGAAAGAACACAAATCAGAAATCGAAGGTCTTGACCGTACAGTGATGAGCTACGGCTATGCAGTGAAAAGCGCAACGGACAAGCTTGCGCCTTTTTCATTCAGACGAAGAGCTGTCGGCGAGCACGACGTGCTCATTGACATCCGGTTCTGTGGCGTATGCCACTCAGACATCCATAATGCGAGAAACGAACGTGGCGGGGCGATATATCCCATGGTTCCTGGCCACGAGATCATCGGCAAAGTCTCCAAGGTCGGCTCAGGAGTAAAGAGGTTTAAACCCGGAGAAACAGTAGGCGTTGGCTGCTTCGCGGATTCTTGCAGAACATGCGATGCATGCAAGGAAGCGCTTGAACAATACTGCGAAAAAGGCACAACCAAAACATACAACTCCAGAGACAAATATGGAGACATAACCAAAGGGGGATTCTCAAACAATATTGTTATTGATCAGGATTTCGTGCTAAAGATATCGCCAAAACTGGATCCTGCATCTACAGCCCCGCTCTTGTGTGCAGGCATCACCACTTATTCGCCGTTGAGGCACTGGAAAGTCGGCAAAGGCCAGAAGGTAGGTGTCGTGGGTCTTGGCGGGCTAGGTCACATGGCATTGAAGTTTGCGCATTCGTTTGGAGCGTACGTGGTGCAATTCACAACATCGCCGGGCAAGGTACAGGATGCAAAGAAGCTCGGTGCTGACGAAGTGGTGTTGTCAACTGTTCTGGAGCAAATGAAGGAACATGCCGGAACATTCGACTTCATCCTTGATACCGTGAGCGCAAAGCACGACCTAAATTCGCTGATCAGTATGCTTAAACTACCCACACCTAAAGGTGTGGGATTTACTTCAAGCACATAGTCGCTTCTGACGCATATTGTTGTCTCTGCGCACGTAATTTCTGATGGTTTCTTCGGTCACCTCACTTACTGTTCTGTAAAAATAACCCCTGCCCCAGAAATGGCCGTTCCAATATGTCTTCCTAAAATTCGGGTGTTTTCTGAAGAGTTCATAGGAACTTGAACCTTTCAGAAGTCCTATCGCACGAGAAACAGACATCTCGGGAGGAATTTCCGCAACTACGTGAACATGGTCTTCCATTACGCCCAATTCTACGATTTTGATTTTATATTTTTCTGCCGCAGAACGGATTGCCGCATCGCAATCCTTCCAGTGCGACTCTTTTTCAAGGGTCGCATATCTGTATTTTGTTACCCATTGCAGATGATATTCGTTCGCACCCACGGAGTGCGCGTTGTGCACAAGGTTCTTATTTTCATAGTTTACACTATCCATGTTCTCAGGTCTCCGCGGCCTAACGGCCGCGTTGGAGACAAATCGAGAAATAGGGATAATATTCTGTGCCTGTTTCATCCTCATGCGTAAACGCAAGGGATTTCACAGGCCCGTAAGGCATTAAAAGGGACGGCCACCTGGTGCTTGTGGGTATGCCTCCAACGTCGTCGCCAAGCGAGATATCTGCTTCGATGCTCGTTCGTGGGCGGAAATCGATCGCAGGATCGTATGTAGGGGGCATAAAGGAAACGCAGGAGATGCTCGATTACTGCGCGGAGCATGGCATCTGTGCCAACATCGAGAAAATACAAATCCAGCAGGTGAACGAGGCTTTCGAGCGCACGCTAAATGCAGATGTTAAGTACCGCTTCGTCATAGATATGTCAAGCCTTAAAGAATGAGAAGTTGGGCATGTGCTTCAGGTAGTGCTTGAAATATACACGACTTAGTCTTGATCGAGCAGTCCTGTTTCAAAACAGCAAGATGGACGCGTCGAACGATCAGGTGCCCCAAAGAGGACAAGCCTGCACCTAGAAACATAGCCAGATTCTTCATTCGCAGGTGCCCTTATTTGCGGAGAAGTTTTGCGCCTTCCAGTATTGCAGAGAGTTCTCTCTCAGTTATTTTGAAAGCCCATACTGCTTTTGAGGCATCGTCCGTAGCTCCCCTTTCCACAAGTGCTGCAATCCCCTCTAGAGCCTGAGGCCTAAAGGATTCCAGGTCATCACTTGTCAGTCCGAAAGCGCATACTGCCAGTAAGGCTACGTCAATCGCCCCATCTTTCACAAGCACAGCAATCCCATCCAGCGCCTCGGTCTTGAAGGAACGGATGTCCTCACTTGTCAACTTGAAATCAGATGCTGCAGTTAATGCTGCGTCTATATGTCCCCCATTCACAAGCGCCGCGAACCCCTCCATCGCCTTTGGCCTTACTTCGTCACTTGTGAGTCCGAAAGCAGAGGATGCCCTTAATGCGGCATCCATCTCTCTTTCCTTCACAAGCGCGGCAATCCCATCCAGCGCCTCTGATTTGAGAGACGCAGTATCTGCACTTGTCAACCTGAAGGCAGAAAACACTCTCAATGCAGAGCATATATCTCCTTCCCTTACAAGCTCTGCAAGCCTATCCGTCGCCTTTGGCTTTATTTCCTCGCTTGTTATTTTGAAGGCTGTGGCAGCTTCCAGAGCAGTGCGAGCATTTCCTACCTCCACAAGCGATAGGACTGCCTCCATAACCTTCGGCTTTACTTTCTTACCTGTCAACTTGAAAGCGCTGGCTGCTTTTGATGCATGTGCAGTGTCCCCTGCCTTCACAAGAGTCGCGATTCCATCTAGCACTTCTTGTTTGAAGGGCTCCAGGTCCTTGCTTGTCAGCTTGAAAGTAGTAGCTGCTTCTGAGGCGACGTACGCCTTCCCTTCATTCACAAGCACAGAGATGCCTTCCAGCACCTTCGGTTTCGCTTCCTCTTCATCCAGATTGAAATCTGAGATTGCTTTTGATGCGTTGTCCATCCATCCTTTCCCCACAAGCGCTGCGACCCCTAACAGGGCTTCCGGCTTGAATTGTTCCACGTCCGCATATGTAAGTTCGAAAGCCGAGATCGCTTCAGAAGTGCTAAGCATGTTCCCTTCCTTCATAAGCTCCGCGATCCCCTCGATCACATCCGATTTTACCTCTTCGTTTGTCAACTTGAATGTAGATGCAGTTTCTGAAGCATCACGTATCCATCCTTTCTTCACAAGCGCCGCGAACCCCTCCATCGCCTTTGGCCTTACTTCGTCACTTGTGAGTCCGAAAGCCGAGACTGCCTTTGAGGCATCACGTATCCAACCCCTTTCGATAGTCTCCACAAGTTTCTCAGTCACCCTCTGCTTGAAGGACACCACGTCCTCGCTTGTCAGCTTGAATGCCTCGACCACTTCTGAAGCAGCACATATCTTCCCTTTCTCCACAAGCTCAGAGACACCTTCCATCACGACCGGTTTCACTTCTTCGACTGTAAGCTTGAAATCCAAGAATGCTTTTGAGGCATAGAATATGTCTCCTGATGAATCCCTCTTGACGAGTACAGCAATCCCCTCTATGACCTTTGGCGTTACCTCATCACGTGTCAGCTTGAAAGCAGATGCCGCCTGTGTGGCGAAATCTATCCAACCGCCTTTGATACAGGCATCAACTCTCGCTATTATCTCAGGTATCAAGGACTCAACGTCCCCCCTTGTTAGTTTGAGATTCGTTGCTGCCACTGAAGCGTCGCGTATTCCGTCCTTCTTCAGAATCTGCACGACAGTATCTATCTTATCTGTGGACGACTTCCGGACCCTCTCTTCAATGAATTTTTTGGCTTCAGTAGCAGTGAAGGTTCTCTCAGTGTCATTCTGCGCGTTGTCTTTTGTAGGCATAGCGAACACCGCCCGCTACTTGTGGTATTTAGGAGATACTTATATGCTTGGTTTTACGGTATCTATTTGCTGAAATTCTGGCTCTTTGCAAGCCATCGGAAGATGCAAAAGTGTGCAGAACTGTAGGCACATCTAATCTACCTTCCTAATAAGCATGGACCACTCATGTAGGGGTTGATAGCTATTGGTTCGACGCACAAACACTGTTGCATACGCTTTGGTTTAATTGATGCTATTTTCCTTAATATCCTTATCCCCATCTTATTCTGAACTTATAAAACGAGGCGAGCACATTGCAAAACCACAAACTTCCTCAAATAAATTGCCAGAAAACCATACATATAAGTATCAAAAATTAAATAAAAACAGTTGATGTGATACTGTGTCTGCGGCTTTACAAAAAGTGAACGTAAAAGACCTTAAAGATTTTAAGTTATTTGTGCTAAACGAATCAATTACCATTCTGGATCTTCCTGACAACATCAGGGAGAGTGCCGTGCAACTGTACAAAAAGTGCATGCAAGTGGACAATAGCCTAAAACACTTACCCAACTATGTGGTTTCGGAGGCAATCATATACGCTACATGTGTGCGGACAGAAACACCAATGACGTTTGACAAGATACTTAGGCTGTCTATGTATGGTAGTGCAGAGGTACTTACTGTTTTTAATCGAGTGGTGAAATGTTGCGACTCTTCTCTGAAAATTGAGGAATCCGACGCTCCAAAAGCTGCGATAATTGCAATTCAGGGGATCACTGTTGAACAACTTACCCTATTACTTGGAGAAGCTACGAACGAGCTTGCAAGATTTACAAAAGTAGTGGGCAAGGATAACTTGCCTAACACAAGAAAGCTGCTGAAAATGTTAAGAACAGAAGAGTGAACTTTTATCCTTTTTGCCCTTCGCATCAATGTCGCCCTGCACCCCTACCGAGCGAAGTTGTTTTAATTCGAAATACAACGTATGTGCGCGGATATACACTTCTTATCGCCACATCAAGGCATAAGGGAGTTTGCCGACGGCCATAATCACAGGGCACCTTACCAAACACTCTCGCCTAGCTTGATTAGCTTTTCTCGCGATTGCGGTTTCAAAGCGGCGCAAACTCTATCAACAAACTTCTGCGCGTCACGAGTACTTACATGTCCTTTAGCAATAACTGCTATGGATCTGTCAAGCACAACATGTCCGCCCCAACCATCGGCAACTCCGTGAGTATACGGAACAAGAATCATTATGTGTGGGGTTATGTGTGTGTTTTCTCTTATTTTTCTTATGTCGTCTGTGTCTTTTCTTAACAATTCCAGCGGGCATGACTTTTCGGCATGTAGAACGTAAAGCCATTCGTTACCATCAGCTTTATTTAGCGATTCACAATCCCAGTGTGAAATTCCTTTGATATGATTGAATATCCGGGCACGCCCATAGTCGGCCACACAGGGCACGCAGAACACTTTTTCCAATTTGGTCGTATCCACATTGAGTTGCACATAGCCAGGCACTCTTATTGCCGTGTAATGGTGATAGATACACATAAATGCCTTAAAACAGAACATTTTCTGTGCATATATGGACTTTGAAGTACCCAAGAGTGGCCGTAAAGCTGAAGAACTTCTAAAAACTCTTAAAAGACAGGATCTTGGAGGTGTTACAAAACCTGATCGAGATACAGACAGAAATAATTTTGAAAGATCCAAGAGTGATTCTGAAAAGAATAGTTTTGAAAACATTAAGAGACAATTTAAAATGCAGGATCTTGGAGGTGTTACAAAACCAAAAGCACATAACATAAAATAGCCGCATGCGAACTTATTTTTAAAGCGAAAAAGGACAGCAAGAACTTTGCGATGAAGTCTCTGTGTATTAAACGAGCTTATGCAGAGTACCGCAGGCAGGTCTAGACTAGTTTGTACACTAGTAAAAGAAGTATCGCCCGCCCCTGCCGGGATTTGAACCCGGATTACAGGCTCCGGAAGCCCGCGTTCTATCCAAGTTATACTACGGGGCTGCTAGTTTAGATTGAGAGCTGAACCATTTTAAAATATTCCCTAGCTGCCGGGTAATTAGCGCTTCCAATCAAACGTTGCTAGTGTCCGCTCACATTTTTCAGAGCAGTCCTGTTTGAAGATGTGTGAACAATCTCAAACAAATAAAAGAAATGCATAAATATCTAATGGCACAACAGCATTGTGGAGATGAGATTATGGAAGTCCATTCACAACGACACGCACCAACACAGACAACAGCTGCACGACTTATAGAGTATGCTGCCTCGACAGAGAAGGGGCAAGACGTCCAAAATAAGATTGAAAATGCTGGAATAAACCCAAAAGAATTTGCCTCTGTTTTCAAACGGGACATTCAGAACTATCTTCACGCACTTGTGCTGTCCGACGAAAACGTAAGAGACAATATGATACGCGCCGCAAGACTTGTAGCCAACTTCCAAGATATGGACTACCCGAATATTTTTGCAACGCATGACGCCCTGACAGAAGGTCTAAGGCCAAGAGAGAAAAACGCCTTTGAAGCAAAGATAATGGAGTATCTTCATGCGCTTCGCGAGAGCCATAATGGTTATGAACTAGGCGCAGCACTCTACATCTTTGACATATCTAATGACGTTGTTAAAGAACTTTACAGAACGACCTGACAGCAAGGCCACGGTCAGGAAGCGCTGAAAATTTCACTTTATGTGGCCAGCAGCATATCTGATGTTCTCAGAGAATTCCCTTTGACTTGCGCTTCAGCGGTCCATGCCTTCTTCTCAACATATGTGCATAATCGCAAGAAACCGCAAACAAGCTGTCAGAAAACCAAGCGCATAAATACTCTAAAAGTTATGTGTTATTCGACGTGATGCTATGCCGATGTCTAGCAAAGGGACACACCATAAAACAGCGAACGAAGCACCGGCAGCCATAGAACGGGCCACGTCTGCCAAGATCCTTTATGATTTAAACAGGAACTTGGAAGCGCTGGATTCTGTGCTTTATGAATTGTTCACGAGCACAGCTGCAACGGCGATACAGGAAGCTGCAACAGGCAAACCTGGAGATGCATCGAAAGTAGTGTTCCGCAACGCAATGTTCCGCGACATATCGAAGCTTGCACAGGCTCTGCACGATGGCCTGATCAAGCGCTCTGAGAATGCGTCGGAACCTGACTCTGCACTAAGTAGATTGGATCGTGAGATTGCAGAAAAAACAGACAAAAAAGATGAAGAACTGGCGAACAAACTTGTGCGCCTTCTTGGTGCTCGGTACGGAATGGATATCTGGATACGGGACGATACCTTCGACGCGTTAGAGGAAATGAAGAACCATATCGCGTGCGGTCGATACAATGTCGCATTGGACTGCTTGCTTGTGACGTTCTTCGAGCTGTCAGACAAACTGATGAAAGAAATATCAAAACCTAATGCAAACTGGGTGCACAGGATTGTTGCGCAGCAACAGGAACTCTCTTTAGTCGCGGTCAAAAGCCTACGGAAAAGATCTATTCAGCTCGAAAATTCAAAAATAGCGCAAGAAAAGGAATTGAGCGCATTCGATTCTGCTTCTGCAGAAAGGATAGAATCAAATTACATAAAGGCGAACATAGACAACATCATACGGCTCTTGGCAAAGGGTGCGAGTGCTCATGAAATTGACGAGGCTCGCCTTTCAGTATATTCGCCAGACGAAAAAGTGGTCCCGGAAGTGAAGGCGAAAATCAAGGAAATTGCAGAGGAAAGGAGAGTAGATGCCGCAGCAAGACTGGTGTCGAAATTGGCAGAGCTATTCCATCTGCAAAAGGATGATGTGCTTTCATATCTTATCAATGAAGGGATGTTGAAATCCCGTGCATCGAGAGTAGTTAGCCGAATATCAAGTCCGCCAACATAAAAAGAATGATCAAGTGAAACGTCCAGGCACGTTTCGAAGATGACAAAAATCGCATGCTGGCTGTGATGCGAGATAGCAGATTTCTAGAAGAGACAGATGCGGCAACACAACGTTAGACTTATGGTAGATAAAATGCAAATCAAAAAAGAAGTTAGGATGCCAGAACCGATATGGTCCGAAGAGATTAATGTAAGCCGCAAGAGCTTCTTGGTTATGGCATACTCTGGAAGTGCAGGGCTGGACTTCACCCTGACAGAGCTAATAGCAAGAAGATGCCGATTGGACGGCCATAGTTGGGAAATGCTCACACTTTCTGAGGCAAACGAAATAAAGTCTAACCATAGACTCTTCCTTGAGTTTATAGAGATATTCGATGGATACAAAAACTTGGTGTGGGGATACATCCGTGATTCAGAACCCGAGAACGGACGTGTTGCGTCGATTTGCTTCGCACGCGACAGCATCAATGATTATTTCATCTGTGATGCAGGGAGTCGCCTTAAACCTGCGAATGCAGCTTCTGTGGTGATTCTTAAGCGCGTTAACAAAGACGCAGCGGACTCTGCTCACGATCTAAAGAAGTTTGAGCGAACCAAAAGTTCAGAATAGGGCAGAATGATTCCTAGCTAGCTCTAGTGAGCAATGAGAATATTTTCAACTTAGTTTGAGAGCACCTTCGGTCTGCAATATGACGTACTATTACTTCACAGTTTCTGTAGATAACACTCTTACAAAATCACAAAAAACAACAAACAACTTGCAATTAAAAGAAGTGCATAAATATCTCCTAAGCGGCATATTAGATATCTATCGATATAGAAAGGCACGGTGCTCTGAGACATGAACGGTCATAATGATACTCAAAAAGGTAACGAGCGTATCAAAGAAATCGTGAATTTAGCACCGGAAAGGCTGCGCGGAGAGTGGGTCGAATTTATTAAAAGCGAGATAGGAACTGGTAATAAGGATAGGGTCTTGGCTGCAATCAATGCGATGCGAAATCCTCCAGAAGAGGCAGAGGCAGTAATCAGGAGTTGGTTTACAGAGACTCAATCTTTCGATGCGAGCTATGTCTTTTCTGCTGTTAACTATTTCAGTGGAAGTTTGGAGTTCGATAAGTATGTGCTACTGCGTGGCTCTTCTTCCCCAAACGATACTGCGAGTGAGCCGGCAGACGCCGAACATCGAAGAGACTATCTTGTAAACACGAGCACAGATGAGCTAATCAAGCGCAACTATCTTATACATAAGGCCGTGGAAGGAAGCCAAGGAGCCATGGAGCTATGGAAAGTGCTCGAAGAAAAACACGTCCCTAATGAACGTAAGAAAAATATTCTGGGTTTTGTATTTGATCATTTGAATGAATCAGGATTTGAGCTGCTGCCTTCGCTACTAAAGCCAGATATGCTCAAATTATGGATGATGCTGGAGACTGCAAACGTACCGGACTCTGTCAAGTACCTTGTTATAAAATTCATATCGTATGACATCCCAACTACTTCTTTCTTCCGTCCGCAATGCGCGCCGAAGGAGGAGTGGATCACGCACTATGGCGGTACGTTGGCCTCGGCGCAATTTGCTGCACTTGGTGCGGCAATAAGTGCTGTGCCATTTGATGCGCCAGTAGGTGCAAACCGGAACGCCATGTGGAACGCAAAACGGAAAGAAGCGACCATCGTAGCCCAGTCAGTGGCACAGGCGGCATCGCGGTCTACGGTAATGGATTTTGTCCATCAACTGGCATGCAATGCGACAGAGGAAGCAGTTTATGACGTTATGAGCGAAGCAGAAGATGACGCTATTGCAGAGGTCAGCCTGCGTGCAGATGCTAATACAAATCCATATGCTTATGAAGCAAGTGATGCCGCCATACTGGATGCTGTTAACGACGTTTCGGAGTGTGCTGCACTCATGTGCAAATTCACCTTAATCGGAGACCTCGTGTCCGCTGATGACAGGCACCTCTCTTATGCAAAAGAGCTATGGAATGAAGCCGTGCGTAACGGCTTTACTCCTTGCTGTGATCTTGAAGATCAGCTATACGTATTTGCCAAAGCGCCTGCTGCTTTGTGAGCTGGGCATGACTAGCGTTCAATTTAAACACACATACCCCAAACTATCTTAGCAATTCCAAGCAAGTTTGAGAAAAATATGTTTTGCGCACTGATTGCAGTGAAGTCAGGCACTTAAGCAAAGTTTTATAGAGCCGGCATATCTGCTTAAATATTTCCTATTATTATAGAACTACGAGGAGCTACATGCAGCACGCAACGAACAAATCAAAGCCGCAACAAGGCCCGATAGGTGTAGGAGAAAAATGGAATCTCGACTATCTTGATAAACACGGATTAAAAGAAGACGCAGGCCGATTTGAGGTTAGAACATTTTTGGAGAGGGGTTATCCGCGCATTGCCCGGGACGCGATCACTGTTTTTGGAATGAACGATGAGATAGGCTTCTTCAAACCAGAAGTAACAAAAGCAGTCGGAGTGCTTTTGATAAAAGGAAAGTTATATTGTGCTGCAGACGCAGTCACACTTTTCAAACTAACAAAAGAGGAAGTTGAACCTTTCCAACCAGAGGTGATTGCGCAGCTTCCAGGTTTTGTGGATAAAGTGAGTAAAGACTTGATTGGATGGAAGAAGGCAGTCTGCTACGTAGCCTCCGCCTTTGAAATACCCGATGAGAAAGTAGTTGCAATAATTGGAGATGCAAGATTTCTTCGCACAGATGTATCCGTCATTTGAACTGTCGTCTTAAATTATCTTAGCAATTCCAAGCAAGTTTAAGAAAAATATGTTTTGCGCACGGGTTGTGGCCAAGTCGGACTATCAAGCAAGGCTTATGGCATCGTTCGATATGTATTGCTTAAATATCATTGAACATGATAATAAGTGGTTCTTTGCCTGCTACGTCAAAAAACTCGAATAGGGACGAAGTTGTAGAAAAAGAAGTAAAACAATTTGCAGCGCTTCTAGATTTAGAACAGCGAACAGGTATAAGTCAGACGGAAGTAGAAAAGAGCACCTTGGATCTCAATCTGCCAGCCCAAAGAAGAAAGCGGCGGTAGTGAAGGCGATCGGGACTCTCATAAAGGAAGGAGATTTGTTTGATGCCACAAAAGCAGGGTTAGGCCTAAAAGATACCATCATTTAACAAGAAATGACGCAGAATCCTTCATGCCCGTGTTGATAGAGCAGCTTGCTTTGCGTATGGATGCGAAAGCGCAGATAAAAATGATGAGCAAAGAAGAAGGAATATGGCTGAACGCGTATGAAATGGTCGCTCCTATCTTTGACTTAACAAGGGTTGATGCAAAAAAGTTATTTGATGAGCTTGTGGCAGATGGAGTAGACAAAGTCGAAGCCATAAAAGAGTTCCCTTATAGGCTCAGACCATTCTCTGCCAAAATCAAAGGTTCTGGCAGTAGTTCAAGCGCTTGTGGATCAGAAGAGCGCACTGGAAGCCTCAAGAATATTCTTGAAGTACGGACTTAAAAGGGAGGATATAGACGATAAACTAATAGAAGAGGTGACGGTAGAAGTTGGAGAACTTCTGGTTAAAGGTAGTCTTTGGGCACATGATGCCTTAGAAACAGCCTTGAATTTTAAACTAACAATTGAGGAGCTCGAATCTTTCAAACCCGATGCGATGAAAGAAGTTAGAAAGAGTGTAAAGGCAGGGCGTGGAGAGGGCGCCCTAAAAATGGCCGCTATTTTCGGAATACCGCGAAAATATGTGTTAGAAACAGTTTCGGAGTCTGTAAACGACGGGGAGATATCCAAAGCCGCAAATGTCATATCCGATCTTGAACTAACAAGAAAGGAGATAGATGCCTCAATACCCGAAGTGATACCTCTGGCAATAGCGCAATTTGGAGAGCTCATGAACAGCGCACGAATAGACGAGGCTTCACACATATTCAAAACTTTCAGACTGACCTTGGAAGACGCGAGACGACAGCTGCTAGGGGGAATTGTACACCTTATGGAGGAAGGAAAGATAGACGGCATTCAGCCAAATGTGATGATGGCGCTCAGAGTTTTAGAAGTACCGAGAGAGGAATGTACCTCTCTAGCAATAGACGGTGTCGTGCAACTTCTGGCCGAAAGAAAGCAGTTTATGGAGCGCGGGGAGAGACACAAAGCAGACCTTGCTCTTGAAAATGCAATAAAAGTGACTTCTACACGGGCTTTCGGAATAACAACTAATGATGGAGAGGATAATTGCCGCAAAGCTCAAAGAACTCGGATTTAGCAATGCCGAAGCCATAGCGGCAGTCAAAGCACTCAACCTACCAAAAGCGGCATCAAGCGCGTAGCATGAGAAGGCACAAATACACTTTGTGTTCTGATTGTGACATAGGACGTCAAAATCACAAATATTTACAGACAAATTGCCAGAAAACATAACATATAAGTATTTCTTAAAAAATATCAGTTAACAAGGATTTACATGACCACGATACAAAAAGACAGACCAATGACTTTGGACGAGATAGCTAAACGGATAGATCCAGAATCTAAGTGTGATTGGACCAGAGTCTATGCCGAGAGAGTAGTGGCACTACTGAGAAATCCTGAACTGGCATTAGAGCCTAAAGAACTAGGAGAAGCTGCTAACTTCAGGTTGCAAGCACTCATAATCACGCAGGAAAAAGATCCTGAGGAGCAGGCATAAGAAGAGAAACCTGATGAGCGGTAAGCATCTGAAGAGAAATGGGCACATTGTAGAACCTGTGAAGGAACAAGGCCCTTTCTCTATAAGATGACATATGCGCGTCATGACGCTAATGGCCAGATGAATCACCAAGTCAGATTCACCTAAACCTGAAGACTGAACCCATAAGTTTGCCTAAGAGTATATTTGATCGAAAGGTGTTCGAATGGATACTTATAAAAAAGAGAGATTAATGGATTCCTGCAAAAATCTGCGCGATATCTTAAATGAAGATGCATCGCTGTCAGAGACGCCTAATGTTGAGGAGCAAGCAAATGCCTTAGATATGATACTGTCTGAACTTAACGGCAAGGTACTACATACGGATAATGATCCAGTCAAAAGCGCCAATGAGCTTGCAAAGGGACGGATGCATAAATAGCATGCCAGTCTATGATTCTTTTAGCATTTCCAAGTTAGTTTGAGAAAAATATGTTTTGCTCTATCGGGATATATTATGAATATTAAAAAGTCGGACTCTGTCAAGGAACTGACCACAAAACAGTCAGTAATAGGTTACTGGAATAAAGAGTGGAGAGAAAATCCTGACGAGCTCAGCAGTCCAGGCGCATTTATGGCGTTCACCCGATTGCATGCAGATCTAACACAAGTAACGCAAGTTTTGGATGTGGGTTGTGGAAAATACGGCACCGCTTGTGACTTGGATTACGCTGACAACCAAATACAAAAAAGTATGGTAAATCTTGATGTATCCTCAGAAGCATTGATGCTTGCAAAGCGACACAAGAGCAGATCCAGATCCACATTTGAATACATCCAAGGCAATGCAACACAGCTGTGCTTCCGTAGTGCATCTTTCGATATGGTCACTACTTTTGCCACAATATCCCTGTTGGGTAGGGAGTATATCTACGCACTCCAGGATATGTGGCGTGTGACAAGAAACTATCTCGTATTTGATGTGACGTATAAAGGAACACTGCCTCCAGAACAGGGCGAACCAATACAACGAATCTCACTTGACGAACGCGGAATCAAGAAAGCACTTGCGTCCCTTTCACCAAAACCAACAGACGTAGTAACACACACATTTACACTTGGCGAATTAGCTGCTTTAGACGGTGACGGTCCGCTCTATTACAAAGATCAGAGCAGGAAAGTGGCAATAATCGTGTTACTGCGAAAATAGCTTCATTGAGGATAGAATAAGTTTATCCCAAACTATCTTAGCAATTCCAAACAAGTTTGAGAAAATGATGCTTTATTTTCCGGTTCCGACATAGTTAGCTTACAAAAGCACAAACTTACACGCATAAACTGCAAAAAAACCGAGGATATAAGTATTTCCTAGACGATATATCTTATAGAAAGGTTGTTACAATGGCCATGATCTCGAAAAACCCACCAGCAATGCCGGCTTCTAAAACCGTTTTGGATTCGACAAATATGCGAGTAGAATCTGGCAACAGCGGACCATCTTATCGGGTGTCTTCGTTGACGATTGCTGAAGATAAGAAGATCACTTGTGAAGAGATGTACGCTGCCTTAGATGCATTAGCTGTTGAACTGAATGAGAATAGGGGCTGAATCCCACATCGCTTTCCAGCCCGATTATCAGTCTCCGGTCTTATCTGCTTAAATTCTCTTAGCAACTCCAAGCATGTTTGAGAAAAGTTGCTTTTTTCTTGCTTTTGCTGCTAAGATGCTGAAAAACAAAGCATAAATATCTCCTAAGCGTAGATAGAAATTTACTTGAAGAGTTTTAGTAATTCCAAGCAAGTTTGAGAGAAAGCTAATAGACCGATGCAATACCGTTAAGGTGCCCACAATATGTACATTCAAAAAGATATACAGAAGCACAGCGCACTCTTCAAAGAAGTCGCTGCTTTGGCACCAGAAAGCCTGCGCGAAGAATGGATGGAATTTATTAGAAGCGAAATAGACAAGGGCAATAAGCACGTGGCCAAGGCAGCAATCAGCGCAATGTATGATCTTTCTGATAAGCGGAATACTCTGGAAGAAGTAGAAGCAGCCATCCGGCGCACTCTGGTAGATTACCCACATTCTTCGTTCTACGCAAGTTACGCCCTCTCTGCCGTGAAGTATTTCGGCGGAATGGAGTCCGATATTTACGTACCTTTGAACCATTATCTCATAGACATAGGCCCTAATCTGCCAATTAGGCGCAACTATGTCATGAATAAGACTGTGGCAGAAAACCAAGAAGCACTTAAGCTTTGGGAGTTGCTTGACGAAAGACAGCTCCCAGATGAACGTAAGAATGCCCTTCTGACGTTCGGGTTTAAGCATTGGGAGAAAGACGGGTTAGAGTTGCTGCCTGCATTGTTACAGCCAAGTATGTTTGACTTCCTTGTTTGGACAATACTGGACTGTAATACTATGACTGAGGAGTCCACGTATGCCATTGTGCGCATCATATCTCACGACATACATATTGCACAGTTCTTACAGCCCTCTCTCTTACTATCAAATCCTGAAACTCTGAGAAATAACGGCAGTACCCTGGAAGAAGCGCATGACATACCTTTTGATGGCACAACTGCGCCGATGTGGGTTGCAGCTTTAGAGGATGCTAAACAGGCCACAAGGGAGCTACTACGCAGATAGCAGGTCAATATATGATTCTTTTAGATTTTCTTAATCAATGTTAGAATCTCTCACACTCGCTCCCAGCTGCTTCAATACGGCAAAGGGAGAATATACCATATGTGTATTGAATCGTGCAGCATAGCGCAAAATAAGGGCACTTTTTGTCGAGGGAAGGACGTACTGGCGTATATTCCTGTGCTATGAGACTGCGTTCCGAAATCATGGAAACTTGCTGTGCACGTTCCATGAAATTGAGCTAAAAAAGGTCCTTCGAGGAATCGCTAAGATCTTTGGGCATGTTTCGCGTTCAATACCGGTTGCTTAACCAGAACGGCCTGTTTTCCAAAAAAGCGGAACGTATGCTTTTGCAAGATTGGATTTCCATTCCGTTGTTATGGAATTGCACATTTTGCCAACATGAACTCGTACGATTTCACTAAAATGGAATGGAAGCAGAAATAGATCCAATTTCGGCTATAGGGCTGCAACTGACTTCTGCCCGGCTATTAATCAGATCGCAGAATGCCCCACAAACGTTCCCGCCATAAGCCCTTCTGCCATACCTCCCAGCATGCCATAAGATGCTCGGCGTACGCTGCCTTGTTCGGGAAAGCCTGACCGTCCAGATCTGCCAATGTCAGATATCCGGCCATTGAATCCGCATCGAGGACTGCGTCTATGCTCAATCTGCTAAACCCATCAGGGCAAGTGCTCCGTATTGTTGTCCATACTGCATCTTGTGCGCAGTATCCTGCCATGCTCCACGCATACCACCGATTACTTTCCACTGCCACATTCCGTACGGCATCCTTCTCTTCGCTTGTTATCTCGGCAGGTACAACATAGGTTTTTTGCACATCTCCACTGAACATTTCTTCTCCGCTTCTGGTGCGTGCTTCTGATTTGAATAAAAGCGCTTTTGGGATCACCGCAAATATGAACCTACTCACTTCACACCTGTTATCGTAAGGGATGCTGTCCACTTCCAGGTCCTTCCAAAGTCCATATGCCTTTTTGATTTCCTTCTTTGAGCATTCTTTCAGCACGTCTCTGAGCTTATCGTTGCATTCCTCAGGGGTTATTCTCAGCATCTGTTCTAGTTGGGCATTTGCTTCTGCTTTTTTCTCTTCAGGCGATTTGTTCCAGAATGGCATTCATTCACTTTTCGATTTTTTACTATATGCTTTATGGGTGTTGATTTCTCTTTTGGCACCTATTTAATAATTATTCCAACACTATCATAGAAATTCTAAAAGAGTTTTGCTATTTCCTCAGCCTCCGTGTCTTGGCTGTAGAACCACTATGCTGTTCGCGTTTCCATCTATTTCAAAATCAGCACTTAGAGCATTCAGCGCATTTTCAACATTTCGAAGAATGGCCCTCTGTTCTGATGCAGGACCGTTCCAACCAAAAAACGAGACAACAACACCTCTGCCCTCTTCTGCGCTTATCGTAAAGATCGGCCATAATTTATTTCTTGACCCTTCTGGAACAAGGTTTAGGCAGTTCGAGTCCTCGTGCACGGACAGTCCAGTAAAATTTGATAACAGTTTAGCCACGTTACGGGCATCGGACGTTATGGCAAGATCGGGCCCGCCTTGATGGACGAATTCCATGACATACTCGTCCTCTTTGGGTGCTTTTGCCTTGCTCTCTTTTTTTGTTCTAGAAGACACAGTACCACGCATTATCTTCTGCTTTCCAAATATATACATTTTTCTCTTTATGCAGTTTGTTGCGGAATGTTCGTGATTCTGTAAAGCTTGTTTTTAGAAAGCCCTCTGCCAAAGTTGCTTAGTAAGCAGTTATTTCAAGCTCGGTTCCTCTGCGTTCTCAAACCCACCGGTGCCCTGACACAGATACATTGTGCACCGCCAAAAGGCGTGCCACCAACATCACATAGTCGTACGTAGCCTTTCTGCCAGACTTCCTTGCAAGATAGCACAAACTTGCCGATATCTTCCTTGTATCTGCTGAAATCCAATGCATCCTCTACCAAAAGGTATCCTGCTATCAGAGCAGAGTCCCATACAGCATCCTTTATAATTTCCGGAGTCGCCCCAACGCCTATTCGCAGCAATGCATCCCAGCCTGCTATTTCTTCGGTTGCGTCCATTGCTGCCTTAAGTGCCGCTTCAAAGGCCACATACCATCCCCTTAACATAGCAGCATCAGTATTGTGCCTCCTGCTGTGCACCATGCCGTATCTCGTGGCATGCCTGCTGTTCTGCGCCTCGCTTCGCATCGCGCGTCATCCAATGAATTCCCATAGAACATTTTCCATTCTTCGTTTAGAGGGCTTCTAGGATGAAAGAATCTTGTGTCCGGTATCTCCACGAATATAAAGTTTATTATTTTGTATTTACTGCCTTCAGGGATTCCTTCCAACTTGGCCCATAGCCTATTGGCTTCTGGGTTTTCTTTCAGTATTTCCATGAGCTTAGCGTTTCTCGTCTCCTTTTCCTCTGTTATTGGTTTAGTGGAGATCACCCTATCGCCCAGCATATAGGTGTGTTTTCAGATATAAACGCCTTTTGTGCCACTTCTTAGGGCGTCGGAGGAAATAGACTAACTTTTCTGCTTCTGAGCAGGCACATTTCCATTCGTTTCGTCTTCGTGGTCTTTCTTAGTGCCTTCACATCTCATGAAACTGCCGTACTGCGTCAACGCCACAAAGCGCTCTGCAATGCGCTTTAAGTCTGGATGCTGAGAGTTGATGATTGTTTCTGCTTCGCATTCTATCCACGCTATCTCAGGTATCTCCTCTATTAGCACAGGAGCATAGCCCTCTTGCATTAGTGCCTTCTGCAGGAATATGGTGTGTATGGCGCCAGTAATCGCCACTATCGGCGAGTCCGCGTAAATCTCCAAGACATGCTTTATGTTCTTTAGCATCTCCGGATTCCGTATCTCTTCCCTCATCGCGTCAGTCTTTAGCATGCTGAGAGTCCATGCAAGGACGGGATCTGCCATTTCGAAGCCTCGAAGATCAACTTCATCTGCTATTTCCGGCACATGCGCCACGTCAATGGGCATCACCTTCACATCGTTTGTTTGTTTCTGCTCAGAGAGCATTGCAAGCATTCGTGAGAATGTGTATTTGAAATCTGATGAGCTTGCCGCAGTCTCAATTTCATCAGCAGTCTGCTTTTCTATGTTGTCTAGGAACTGAATCCACTCCTCTCTGTTCGGTGCCTCAAGTGCGACAACTGGCTTCATGTCGGCGTTCACCAACATAGTTATGAATGCAGAGAGCCTATCTGCTTCAGTACTGTCGAAGTGTATTGAGGGAAACAGATATATTTTTGCAGCCATGAGACGCACCCTTAATCATTCTTTGTTTGTGGGCTGTGGGATTTGAGATAGTTTGTGAAAGCGGAGTGTTTGTCCTCTTCGTCAATAGCCAACTTTATTTCGCCGCTAGATGATCCTTGGATTCTTTTTTAGTGCACGGTCTAAAATACTATTAAGTCTGAGATTGAGGTGTTCTGGCACAAAAGGATTGTATGTGCCTTGACGCATTTGGGTGTGTTCGCTCGCGACTGTCATGAACTGCACGAGCTCTTCGTATGGCTTGTTGCCTTGTTCTAATAGAGCTATTAAATCGTGTGCTTCTTTCTTGAGCACGTTATTCATTTCCACCATGCCCTCGAGATACGCTTTTTCTGCATCTAAGACATTGACATCAAAGGACATGTCTGATTTGTTGATCGTAAAGGCTTTATCGGCAAGTTCCGCAGGAATCTGAATTACGACAGCAGGGACCTTTGCATTCGGATAGAGGCATTCTCTCACATCATCCCAGAGGTGAATTCGCCTCTGTATTTCTTTCTCAAATCTGAGGATACACTCGTCCATCCGGGCTAATCGGAGAATACACCCGTCCTGCAGGCCTGTTTTGTTCTTACTAGCTTCCATCTACACGCCAATGTTATATACTATGTTTTTATTTCCAAGATACTTATACGTGCCATTTTGTGGCAGTTTTATTGAAGAAGTTTGTTGTTTTGTAAGCCCATTATGGCCATATTTATGAAGGCACTTATCCTGAATATTTCACGAGTTTGTCCGACAAACGGCTAAAAGCAGGTATAAGTATCTGAAAAAACTGAGCAAGGTGCAGTGATTCTGTGCATATGCAGCTGTTCAGAACAGGAAGTCCTGCTGAGCATAGCTGCCCGTCTAAGGTGCAGGCGCAAGAGATGCTAGACATAGCAGTCGCGCACCACAACCACCGGATGCCCGATGAGTGGCTCGACGAGAAGCCAGCAATGACATTCGCGAAGCTGCCCGGAGACATATATGGCATTTATGATTCAAGAAATGGGAAAATCACTATTGACTTATCAAAGACGCAAACAAGACTCTGCTGCCAGAGCGTGATTGGTCACGAACTGCACCATCTTTGCGAGGGCAGATTCAAGCACCCCGCATATACTGCGAGCTGCTCCTTTTCCTTCGACCTCTTCACAGAGGCTGCGGCATTCTTTGCAGGGGCAGACTGCGGCTATTTCTCGTGCACAGTACCTGGTGCGAGCATTCCAGACGGACAGGTCAGCGGAGACGAGGCACTCGGAGTGATTTCGGAGATCTATGAGGACAGAAGCGTCATGCGCGTTTTGAGACATAAGAAGACAGATTCGTCAGATATCACATCGGATTATATCAAGGTCGCGAAAAAATTGGCATCGGCAGTGCTGGAGTGTTCCGGAAATGAACCGAACATTCTATTCTTAAGGTTGGCCAGTACCCTTAATGGCGCAATGGGCGCCCCTAGTATCTCGTGGATAGCCAGAAGCATCGCTGCACTCGCGTTTATTGCTAACAACTTTGACGTAGACAGAGCATATTGTGTGCTGAATTCGACTCCGAAAGAGACGCTGTCTTCGATGGCAGGTCTCGCCTTAGACGCAGAAAAAGCCATAGGGGTCGTGGAAGCGGCTTATTCCCGCAAGCTGATGACGTACCTGAGGCGTGATGGCGAGAGCAGCGACCGATTCTAGCCACAGGAATAAATCTATTGTGATGATGCTGCCTTATGCAAACGTGGCGTCGATTCTGAAAATGAGGCAACGGATATATCACATCTAACTTATTTATTCTTTTCTAAGGGAACTCTGCATGCTTGTCGTTGGAGGAAACGAATAAAAGGGACTTTGGTGATTTATATTAGGGGCATATGGAGGACGCACGTGTCGACAAAGGCAGCAAACACAAAGCAGAGACAGTAAACTATTCCGCGCTAGCGCACATAGGCTTGCGCTCGCGAACAGAAGACGGCGAAGTGCGTTTTGCTGATGCGGGCCTCTTGGGCGGGCTCACATCCATCTTGAAGACAAACACGCAGACCGCAGAGCAATTGGCTGATAGGCTAGGCATAACCACGGAGGAAGTCGGGTTTTGCATAGGTTTGCTGCGTGGTAGCGGCGTCGATGTCGAGTCCATCAAGCCTGAAGACGGTAGCGAGGCGTCATACTTCATAAAGGTCGTGACCGCGGATGGCAAGGCGGAGGGCAAGGTTCACTTCATAAGCGGCCCTGATGGTAAAGAGCGGACCCTGCGAATCGGCTTCGCCAGCGACTTCCATTTTGGCAGCGCGTTCCACCTTTCACGGTCTTTCCATGAAGTGATGAGCGAACTTGAAAGGCTTAAGATAAACCCTGTGTACGTTGCCGGAGACATTGTGGACGGCATTGGCATATACAACGGGCAGGAGTTCGATCTTTTGAAGACTGACGTTGAGGGCCAGATAGACATAGCTGCGGCAGCACTGGCAAGACATCCTCGGCTTGAGTTCTGGGGAATAGGCGGAAACCACGACGTTTCTTTTGAGAAGGGACGCGTGAACCCTCTTGCCATGCTTGAAGAGAAGGTTGACAATTTCAAGAATTTAGGCGACATCAGTGCAGATGTGATCAGCCATGGCATAACGATCCGCCTGCTGCACGGCGGTAGGAAGCGTGCAGCCACATATGTCCCAGACTATCCGGGCCAAGAGCTCGCCGGTTTGGTGGATCCGCTGCATGAGGCTGGATGCGACGGCATACGTGTACCTCACCTATTGCTGCTCGGGCATTACCATGCCTTGTACTACGGAGAGGACCGTGGCGTTTACGTCATGCAGCCCGGCTGCTTCATGGGCAGCGGCAAGCGCAGCGTAGGGCAGAGCAGCGCTAATCCTCCAGTCGGCGCTTTCATAGTGCAACTGTGCTACAGCAATGCCGAAATAAATGGGATGAACGCAACATACATAATGCCGCACACATCCACCTGGAATGCTGACTCTTCAAGTGTCGGCACACGGGCCAACTGCAGCCTCAATCAAGAAGAGGGCTGCCAGACAAGCCGCAAAAGTGCGCGTCGCGACAAGCGTTCAAGCAAGGCAGACGCAATCTCAGAAAGCTTGGATGTCTGGCGATGAGCGCCGAAAAAAGCACAGAGAAGACGAGGAGCGTAAATTTCAAATAGCGCTAGGCGCTACTACCTGCTGTTGTTATTTTGCAAAAAGCGCCAAAACATATGTCAGCCATCATTGCTGATGCGAGTCAGATGTTCGTTTGTTTTGGGTCAAGTTTGTCAGTTTTTCCGATTGTCTTTCAGAGGCATCATCTGCAACAGTCGGAGGTATTGTTTCGAGGGGCATCTCTGAACCATCACCCATGAGATCAAATGCCCTGAGTAGCTCGTTCAGGTCTTGTCCTTGAAGATCCATTGCTTCCTCATTTGCCAGAGCAGGTTCTCCCATCTTTACCTGCATATCAAGCACATCATGTGGCCTCAGCAGAGCTTCGTTCGCCAGATGAGCATCAGTTAACTCTTGCTCTCCGATTGCCTGCGGCTTAAGGTCCTCATCCATATCCTGCCACTCTTTAAGCAACGGGTCGTCTAGCATCATTTTCGCTTGCACGGGCCTTGCCCCATCTGCGTGCAATGAGTCACATTTAGAAGGAGTCCCGGCTTCTTGTAGTTCTGCATCAAAATCAGCATCCATTTTCTTCAATGCCTCTAAGAGGCCCATATCTTCAAGCGCTAGTTCTTCATTTTCCGCAGCGCTAGGAGTCTTCTGGCCCTTTTTCGTCCCCTTTGGCGTTGACAGCATGACACAGCCACCAGCGTCAAGGCCCTCTGGTGCGTTCTCCAGCGCTTTCCTTAGAAGGTATGTGCTGCCTCCAGGTGTTTCGCTTGAGAGGTCATCCGCTTCGTAGCCCGTGGAAAGAAGTATGCGGCCAATTATCCCTTTGACTTCAGCGACTCTTTCTTGATTAGTGCCGGCTATGGCCCTCAGCACCTCTTCAGGAGCAGACTCTAGCACAGCATACGTTCGGTCTATGTCGAAGCCCGTAGATGCAAAAGCAAGCGCGGCTATCGCAAAACTCAGATGCTCGTCTGCCATGTCTGCTATAAAATTCGCAGCAAGGCGTCCCGGATTCGGGATTGCTGTCATGCGACCCAAGCTCTTGTCACCCGATCTGTTTGCCTGAATCTCTGACATTATGTCCTCAACTATCGCATTGTAGAACGCCGCTATGTCTTTGTCTGCATGCCTAAACACAGAGTCTATCCTGTCAGCCAGTATATTTAGGAAGGTTTCAGGGCGCATCTCGATGTTATAATATAATTTTTGATTCTGAAGTTCTGGATACCTGTCTTGAAGTTCTGGGTCTGTATTCTCTGGAATCATTCGCGAAATCACTGAAAGCTTAAGCTTGGTTTTTTCGCTTACCGGCTCGTCAAGGTAGTTCACGTTGCCCATCCTGCCCGAAAAATACAAGTAGTCCGCCTCGGCGAAGGCTGCCCCCGCCTCAACGAAGTCCGGATTTCCACTTGTATTTCTGTGCAACTTTTTCATCCTCCATAGTTGCGGCGGAGCGTCAGCAAGATCCGGCGCTTCGTACAGTGAAAGCGGCAGGACTATGCCCTGCCAGAAATGGTACATCTCCCGGAATATGGTCCCTTCCTTCATCTTTCGCGGGTCTATTGTTATGCGTTGGTCCTTGTATTCGCCCTTTTTGTCGTCCGGAAGTTTAGCTAATTCAAGTCTAGGTTTCTGTTCGTGCTCAAGCAGCAGGCCGTCACCTCCGCCGTGCTTCACCCTATCTTCAAGATACGCAAACGCACTATCCATTTCTTTTTCTGCTTTGGAGAGGATATATGCGTTCCTGGTGTTCCGCTCTTTTGCCTTTTCTTCTACGAACGCTTTGCTCGCATCTTGCAGCACTTCCCACCCCTCCTTTGCGAGTTCTTCGTTCTTCTTTGACCAAGAGTGCACGATACCTATGTGTATCTGTTGTTCAGCATCTTCTGCTTGCCGTTTTATGGACCTAGGTCTTGGCATTTGATGACCAAATATTTCCTTTGTTTTTCAGATACTTATACCTACCTTTCAGGGTTCGTCACGTCAACAGTGCCTAGTCTTCCAGGATCTTGTTGGCATTTCCTTTAGGTAATCCGCCCACTTTATTTTCAGTTTTACAAATTCACGCGCTGTGCTCTTTCGAGCTTACTGTTATCCAGTCATATTTTTCTCTGATTATGTTGAAGTCCTTGAGGTTGTCTTTGAGTATCAGGTATGCTTTTTTGAAAAATGCCTTTTGCTGTCCTGAAGGGATCTTATTCTTAGGGCAAGAATACCACGACCTTTAGGTCGTGAATGAATTGCACAGTTACTGAAATACTTTTCCTGTAGATTTCTGCGTAAGGCAGCCGCGGCACGGAAAAATTTGCGCCGCAAACTGCCGATACGTGATAACATGAATAGTGGAACCGCTGCAAATAAAGAACCATCTGCCGACAGCGTCGGTCATCAATACAACTTCCAGCACCTTGTCTTCGTTACGAAGTACCGATACAAGATGTTCAAGAACCCGAAAACCGTGGCGGCAATACGTGGTGCCCTCTACAACGTTGCAGAAAGGTACAAGATCTCAATAAAGGAAATGTCATTTGGCGATGATTACGCACACATACATCTCGAAACAGGCATTCCAAATACAATGTCGATTGCAACTGCAGTACAACTGCTGAAGGGATATTCGTCGTATGTGGTTTTCAAGGAAATACCTAACCATAGGCTGCGGTATCTGCAAGGTCACTTCTGGAGTGCAGGATACAGCAACGGAAGTGTTGGGCCTCGCGACGAGAAGACGGTACAGAATTACATCAGGAGGCAAGACGTATCCTGTCAGATGACGCTCGCGGCGTGATGAGATACTGCGGGCTTTAGCCCGCAGAGAAGGTCATCCTTTACAGGAAGAACTACCACGCGTTCGTCTGCTTTGGTGTAAATCCCAAACAATTGGTCCTTTACTGGGGCCTCCGACCAGCTCGGAATGATGCGCAGAAACTTGCCATACTCTTTTACTTTCAGCAGCATCGATTTTGATAGCAAATTTGCTACAAGGTATGCATCATCGTTGAACGCTTTGTTTGTTTGCTCTTGTGTTTCTTTACTCATACCAAAAATCACATCCACCATGCAGATTACTTTCTCGATGTTTTCTTGATTTGCGTTGGCTAGGAAATCCAGCACTTCGTCTGGAGTGGACTCCAGCACGTCGTACGTCTTGTCGAAGTCAAAGTCATTCGCAGCGAACGCAAGCAGCGCAATCACGTTTCCTACAAATGCAGTCTTACGTTCTTGGGTTTCAGTAGCCCGAATAATATTCGAGGCGTCTTCAAGCACAGCACGGCAGAACACCTCCGAATTCTCTACTGCATGCGCAACAGCGGATCTTATCAGCCCTGAGGTAAATGATTCGGGAAAACGAGCGCATAAGTTCGATATAACCGCAAACCGAATCTCTTCGCTTGCCGACTCGTCGAGGTAGTTTGGATTACCCATTCTGCCAGAAAAATATGCATAGTCTGCACCTGCAAAGTAGGCAGCGGCCTCATAGAATGCCGAGCCCGCATTTTGTAAGAAATCAAAGAACAAGCGTTGCCTGTGGTGGTACAACTCGTGCGCAAAGGTTTCCTTTGTCGACTTTGAGGAGTCTATTTCTACATGTTGATGATGAAGGTCATACTGTCCACATATGCTGTCAGGGAGCCCGATAACTCCTATGGGTGGTCCATCTTCAATACATTCTACGGCCATATCTCTATGTTTAAGCCGATAGTTATGGTGCTCCAATGCCAATTGCATCTCAGCATTCGAACTGTTCAGAATACAGATTGCAACGTTGCCAATAGTAATCTCTTGCACATCAGAAGTGGCCTTATCTGAGTTATGTTTGAACACTACACGACCTTTTGCTGTTTAGCCCTCTAGCATACACTTTGTATTTCCAGATACTTATACGTGCCTTTTGTGACGATTTTTATACAGTTTGTTGTGATTTTGAAAAGTTGTTGGGTTCTGTAGAAATCCTCCTGACGTCGTAAATGTCTGACACTTCCACTATTTCGGAAGGGGTATAAACCCCTCCTATCATTCTGTTTTTGGCGACAAAATGATAGTAGATAATTGGAACTCTAGATATAAGAAATTTGTAGAAATTGCGTTTCGCGAAGTGAAACGGGTGCTTAGGCCATATTCTGGAAAATTTTCAAAGAAAACATATACCCAATATCAACATGCAGTTGCAATATTGTTGATGAAATACGAGAACAAACCGTATCGTGATGTAACCGATCTCTTGAAGGAGTTATGGACTTATTTTCGATTTGAAAAATCAGTACCGCATTTTACAACATTGCAGAAATTTCTTAGCAGGATACCTGCATATGTGTTGGAATTCCTTTTGTCTAAGACGTATCAATTATTTGAGGCAAAAACGGCGAATGTCGGAGTAGATGGAACTGGATTCGGTGAGAACTACATGTCTTATTATTATAGGTTAAGACTGGCAGAATTTGGAGTTGAATTAAGTAAACGTAGGAAATTCATGAAACATTCTATCGCAGTAGACACAAATAATCAGGCAATAATTGCATCAGTAACCAGACAAGTGCCAAGACACGATACTATCGACTTTAAACCGCTTGTAGAGGCAAGTAGCGAATTAGTTGAGATAAGAAACGTAACCGCAGACAAAGGATATGATTCAGAGGCAAACCACGAATTTGTACGTGAAGTAATAGGTGGTAAATCAATAATACCTCTGAGGCCAGTAAAATCTGGGTTAAATATGAAGGGCAAGTACCGGAGAATGTTACTTCTGCACTTTCCAATTCGACAGTACCATCAAAGAAGTAAGGTAGAAACAGTGAATTTTGTAGAAAAGAGGAAATTTGGGAGTGAATTACATAGCAGACTTTTGCGTTTACGAAGAAGAGAGCTGAAAATGATTGATATTGTATACAATATTTACCGATATATGAAAATTAATTCTATGTCGACAATAGGATTTCTACAGGGCTAAGTTGTTGGTGCACGTTGTGGTGCTTAGGATATTACATCAGTTCATGAACCGGCACAAAAAGCATTTAAAGTCAGTTCTGGAAACCTAAAACCATAAATATCTCGTCGAATCGACCAGTTCCGTGGTAAAATGCCAAAAGACATACAGAACATGAATAAGGAAACAAAAGATGCCGCAGCGCTGCAACGTATAGAAAAACCAATAGAGGAGTATACAATACACCTTGTAGCGGGAGGGATTCCGATAATATGTGAGAGCCAAGAAGTGCTCGTTCTTAAGAGAATTCCGGAAAAAAAGCTATATCCAGAATACGGCAACTTCAACACGTTCCACATTAACGATCAGCTTGCTGATGATGGCAAGGGTGGAAAGAAAGTAGTGTTCGAAAGCGCCATTGGTGCCCAAATGAGGGAAATGGGCGAAGAGTTTATTAACTCGGTTACAGAAGGCAGAGTTGCCCCAATCATAACAAAGGCATTCGACTTCGTCGATCCAGAGATACAGGTAAGATTCGTATTCGCTGGCGTATTCGCACTGGAACTCAGTGAGGCTCAGGCAAACACCGTCATGCAGTTGGCAAATGGCGAAGTGCCGGATCAGAAACTGCCAGAGCACAATGCGGGCTGGAGAGTATCTCTTGCAGAACTTCCAGAGTGGATTTCTTGCATGACTCCTGCAGAGCAGTTTGTCCTTGCAAAGATCAAGCACGACAGACCTGAGCCAAACGTTGTAAGCAACCCGCTATATCGCGAGCTCGTAAAGCCGATCAGAGATGCGCTGCGAAAAGAGAAGCTGAACTGAGCAGCGTATATGAGAGTCTTGATGCACGTTTTGTGCATCAGACCCTACTGTTGCTCTTCTTTTTGGATTTTGTGTGGAATTGGCCTCTCATATTTTTTCTGAATCATTCGTGCAAGAATGTTTTATTTCGGTCCAAAGCGCCATGTTGCTGCTCTTCGCCAATTATTTTCATAACACTATGCGCCTGTTTTTCTCCGAATAAGCTCTTCGCATATTCTTCTACTTTTTTATGATCGTAATGGTCGGGCAGAGACCTATTCGCGAAAGAATCCATCCCTGAAGGAAGTATCACTTCTTTTATTCCATAATCCTGCCCGATAAAACAAAAAGTCATTTCCACAGATGCCACCAGGACTTCGTTCAAACCTGGTTTGAGCACAGGTTTTGTCTTTATCCGTACTCCGAATGAATCTGCATTAACCTCTTCAAGGATTCCCTCGTTGTTGATCAAACCGCAAGGAGTCGAAATGCGGACATCAACAGGCTGATGAATGTGTTTGCCAAGCCTGGCGACCTTTGCTGCATGCACTGCACCGTCGGGTTCGTGGAAGAAATCAAGCACTAGGTCAAGAAAGTCTTCATCCGATGCACTTTTCCTGTTCATGACCAGTTCTATCTCTTCGGGATTTGCTCCGTCCAAAATCTTTTTGATTACACGAATCACTGCACTGACCGTTCTTTCGTTATCGTTCCTTACGAACGTTTTCCAGCACTCGTAACTCTCAGAGCCTATGTCGTGGTTTATCGCTCCGCAAGCCGCAAGCGCATCACCGCCTCTTACGAGCTCCATTCGTTTATCTTTAGTTTGCACGGCATCACACACCTATTCAGCTACTCCTTGTTCTGCAATTCGGATTTAATCTTAGGACATATCACAACCGTACCTTTCGCGTTTCCTGTTATGTTGAAGTCTGCAGCAAATTCCCCTTCTAGCACAGCATCTACATTTTTGAAAAATGTTTCGAACTTTTCTGGAGCCACATTCGGACCACCGTTAGAGGAGGTCATTATCACACCCCTACCGGCCTCGCCACTTACCATGAAGATGTAATTTTGTAACGTAGGGCTCGACCCTTCAGGGACAAGATAGAGGCAGCCGGAATCTTCAAACAATGCAAGCCCCATGGCGCGCGAGATCGTTTCGGCAATTTTGCGTACATCTGAAGTTATTATCGGATGCGGCACATTACGTCCATACTCATACTTAAAGTCTTGTTCTTCTTCTGCACCTGGTGGCCCAGACTTATCGGCAATTCTATCGTGTGCCTTTTGGTGCTTTGTCTGATTAGGCATGGCATCCCTGTATTATCTTGTCCGGAGGCTTACAGCAGACCTGTCTCTGCGCAGCTCATTCCAAAGTGCTGTTGCGCCAGCCATGAACAAGTTAGTGCTTCCGTGGCTTGAAAAAGACCACAGCAGCAACGATTCTGCAAACATTTTTGCGGCAGTTTCTACAACATACTTGGCTTCAAGACTGCCTTTAGCATCCTGGACTGCATTGGATATCGCACAGTCTATTGCGTCCCACGCTTTGCACAGACCTGCGTTGCACGCCAAACGCCACGCTTCTTTCCTGTGAATTTCCAGTTCTTGCAAAGATGCAGTTGGCGCACGGAACATGCTGCCAAATTGAGCAGGCACGTCCTGGAGCACCACATTCATAATCCTTATTTTGTTATCAAGCGGAACCGTGCCTTCTGGAACTTCTTTTAGGCTATTGTAAAGCGACTTTATTCCGATGACTCCCGTAGAATTTTCCGCCATATCTCGGAGCGGATCGCATTCTTTTAACATCGACATTTCTACCCCCTATTCAAAAAGCATGTCTGATTCTTCACATATAAGAGCTTTTTGTGCCGTTCTTAAAGCTTTACATTCTGAGAACGCGGAATGCGACAATCCAGGCATTAGAGGAGGCGCATGCTGTATGCTCGTTCATTTTTATACGTTCTACTCTCTCAAGTCGACTTGCACTTCTGCGTTTGGCGCTTCGGTTTTCCAATGGCTCAAGAAGCGAGAGTATGCACTAAGGAACTCTTTGCTAGAACTTAGCTTGTTCAGCACTATCATGCATTCGGCAAGCAGCATGGCTTCACTTATGGCATACAGCGAAGCGGAACTAGTTGCGCCTGACGTCGGATCACCCCGCGCTTTAAATGCAGCATCAATAGCAACTTCACTTGCGGCATCTCGTACGGCGTGATATTCTTCCCCTAATCCGGACATCATTGCAGTTCCATGCGCTTTTGTTTCAAGTTTTTCGAATTCCGATTGGTTCTCCTTTGCCGCAGCAGCGAAAACTTCCCACTTCGATTTAGAACCTAGCACCCCGGGTATGTTTATGAACACAAATTCAAGCACTTGCAAGGCATTTGCTGGAGTCCTTTTCAAAGCCTCTCGAAGCTCGCAGGCCTGGTCTGCTCTGTCTGCGGTTAATCTGCCGAGCAGTTGATTGAACTGGGCGTTTTCAGCTTCTTTGCTTTTTGTCTCAGTGGCTTGGCCGAACATTCAATCACTTCAATAGCTTGTGTTAATTACAGCATGCCTCAATATATAAGACAGGTGCTCCAGTTCTTTTATCACTTTATTCTTCACTCAAAATTATATGATAGATGAATTTGTCCTAATATATATTATTGACGTTTCTGAGCCCTTTATTTGTGACTTTTTGTTGTTTTGAAACATTTAAGCGGATAGCAAGTATGCCTACATTTGCCATGATTCTAGAGGTTCTGCTCTGTTATATAAACTTTTTCAGAGATTAGGCCCATATGACCGTGCCTTTGATGGAATACCAAACATTGCTAGGCAGTGTGTCCGCAGTAATTGGATTTGTGGCGTTCATACCTTATTTCAGGGATGCGCTTCTAAAGAAAACCAAGCCCCACATGTTCTCCTGGCTTGTATGGAGTCTGATAATGGGTGCTACCTTCTTCGCGTCGCTGTCTAAAGGCGCAGGTTCGGGCGCATGGGTGCTTGCCGCATCTACAGCCATGGAGATCGCGATATTAGCAATTGCATTGTTCTGGTGGGGCGAGAAAGAGATCGTGCCTCTTGACACGTTATGCCTTGTTTTGGCCCTGATAGGCATCGCACTTTGGCTGATAACTAATAAACCGCTGAACGAAGTGGTGATAGCTACTCTTGTTGATGCGATTGCATTCGTGCCGACTTTCAGGAAGGCATACAAGCGGCCGTATGAGGAGACTGCAAGCACATATGCTCTGAGCGGAACAAGCCTTGCAATCTCTCTGTTTGCACTCCAGTCAGTAACACTGACAACCGCACTTTACCCTGCTTCCCTAGTCTTGACAAACTCATTGTTTGTAGCAGTGGTCCTTGCAAGAAGGCAACATTTCCTCAAAATAAAAAGCAGAAAATAAAATGAAGCAGAACTGGGCACGCTACTGTGGCTTTACCTGCACCAGACTCTCGGTAAGAAGCTTTATGAAGTCCTCATAACTGCTCCAAATATCTGCTGCACGGGTGAATGAACGTACAGAACCTTCTTCAAAAAAGAATGCAATTATCGTCTGTGCAGTTGCGACTTCTTCCTGCTTCTTCAAAGCGTTTTTTGTGCATTTCTGCACGTCTTCTTTCCCAGCTACTGGCCTTTCTGAAACCGGCAGCAGCACATACCACCTACCAAGTTCAAGTTTCTCTGCAGGGCCTGAAGACATATCAACCTTGCCCAGTATGCTCTTTTTTTCTTCGATGGTCTTGAATGAATTGACCGTTGCAGGAATGGTTATGCAATAGGAAGCCCATCCTGTGTCTTTTATTGCGTCCAGTGCCACAGATAGCGTATTATTCGTATGTGACGTTACTCTCATTGACATCGGATCACCGTATGCTTTATGCGCTGTGTGCCATTAGATATATATGCGCTTTCTTTTTGCGATAGTGGCAATGCCTGAACGCGTAATGTATTTGTCTCTTGTCTGGTGCAGCGGTTTTGAGTTCAAAACGCATTCGATTCGGATCTAAACTATAGGCTGCCTTTCTTGTGAAGCCAGTCGAAGATAAGTTTGTCGACAGGTGGCATTATGTCCTTGTCCGCATAAGACATCCATTTCAATGCCTCTATCTCAGAGTCCGGCTTGATCTCTCCGCGGAAATCTGCGGTGTAGCACGTCATTTTGACGATTGTGCCTAGGGGCTTGCCGTGCGCTTGCGCCTGGAAGATCTCCTCAAAATGCAAAGTATCTGGTATAAGGTTCACGCTCAGTTCTTCTTTGACTTCGCGTATCAACGCCTGCGCGTTACTCTCACCAGTCTCTCTTTTGCCTCCAGGGACATAAAAGGCGTCTTTGCCCCTGGACCTTGCACACAGTATCCTGTTGTCCTTTACGCATATCCATGCGAGCTTGTCTATCACAGGCATACCATCACCTATGCATTTCGAGCGAAGGCTTAAAGCCGCTGCTTCATGTCAGAGGCAATGTACGCTCGATGTGTTAAATGAAAGTTAGATAAACGCCGCCTTCCAAAGCCTGTTGGGCATTTTATGGCCGTAAGAGTAGGTAGATTCGTATCGGCAGTACATGTGTTGTTCATCAAAAACGGCAAGCTACTCATGCTAAGGAGGTTCAATACAGGATGGGGCGATGGCAAGTACAGTCTAGTTGCAGGACATGTCGAGAGCAATGAAACGGTAAGAAATGCGGCAGTCAGGGAAGCCATCGAGGAGGCAGGATCTGAAGTAAGTGTCAACGACCTGGAGTTTGTGCACGTTATGCATAGGTTGAGCGAAGTGGAGCGAATTGATTTCTTTTTCAAGGCAAGTGTATGGAAGTACGAACCAAAAAACGCTGAGCCTCAGAAATGCGACGACATGCAGTGGTTTTCGATTGACAATTTGCCTGAAAACACAGTCCCGTATGTGCGGTTTGCGATCGAGAACATCAAAAAGAACATAACCTACAGCGAGTTTGTAGAAGAAGGAAGAAATTGGAGCGTTTAGGCCTCTGTAAGTTCATGATTACACTAGGTTACCGATGCGCTGCTGTTGTATATTGAAAGAAAAGTATGCCAAGCAAGGCCTGGGTTGCCGGAATAAGGTTCTGACAGATTTAATAGCCCAAAATTGTTTCGGAGTGATCCATCGGACAAGCCCCACAGATCAAACCAATATACTCTCTTCACATATGGAACGTTGCTGAAAAATATGATGTCTTGCAACAGAAAGGCGTTCTGCATCGGCTGGCTGAATGCTGAAGGATAGGCATAGGAATATGACGGCATTCCAGTTTCAGTTATCCATATTTGTTTGTGGGTCAGATTCCAGTACGCAGACAGCCCTTCCAGCCAATAATGTGAAACGCCAGACTGGTTGAGCAGTGTATCCCCTGCATACGCATGAACAGAGATTGCATCACAGTAACTGGCAGCCCCGAAGCTCCAGACTTGTGAGTACCAGTTGAAGGTATTGTAATCGGCTATCGGAGCTCCACCTAAGCACACAACTGTCGCGTTAGGCTCTTCGGACTTTATTATCACGTATGCACTCTTTATCATTTGATAATAGTTGTATGCGCTGCCGTTCATGTAGCCCGTCTGGAATTGTGCAACATAGGGCTCGTTCCATATCTCCCACGTGCGTATCTCGGGATACTTATCCAAGGCTTCCAAGACGCTAAGATTCCATGCGTTGAGGCTCTGACTGTCGTTCGCTCCGAGGCCAGCTAGCGTCTCATAATCGAGTATGCCAAGATATTGCGCCCCAAACTGCTCGTTTTCAGACAGTATTTGGTTTGCCTGTCTGCTGCTTAGATTTATATCCACCCTATAGTACTTTACTCCACTCATCAATGATTTTGTCTCGGAGCCGACATTACCGTGTGTTCCGACACCCACTATCAAGGAAACGTTCGAAGGAAGTTTTGCGGCAGGTCTGCCAGACGCTTTGACCCAGAAGAATGTCCCAAAAGCAATAAGCAGCACTGCGAAAACCATAATCGCAAAGATTATGCGTTTGTCAAATTGCACTGTTTTCACCGACACAAGACTTATTTCGCATATAAAGAATATTAAATGTGCTAACAGCCACGTTTGATGCGCTTGATGGCCTTGAGCATCTAAGACTCTTCAGGACAGAACGAATAGAATGTAGAAATCGCAGTCTGCCACGATTTACATAAACGCAACTTTATGCAAACAATCCAGACAAAAGAAAGGCATAAGTATTAGGAAAAAGCGTATTCTCTCGGTCGAGTACATGACGGACAAGCATAAGGATAAAGGTCTTGAAGATACTCCGCAAATGCTGAATCTGAAAGCGATACGGTTTATGCTATTTCCCACCGAAGCAGAAGCACTAGGGTATTCACCAGAAAAGCTGGATAAAGTGCTGAAGGCCTTCGATAAGCAGTATGTTCACCCATTCATTGATAAATTGACAGAAAGGTTAGGCCTCGAAAATACCGAGACGCGCGGTTCGAAAGACATGAGAACGCTTGTAACTGCGGTAAGAGAAAGTAATGAACGCAATTTGTTTGAAACTATGGTAGAAATTCTTATCAACGACCTAAAGGGGTCTTACGAACCAAAAAATCTGTTGCTTATCACTTCAATCGAGACCGGCAAGTTCGGCGCTTACTCATCAATGGCACTGTTTGCATACGTGCTTAGCCTGCTTGAAAAACAAATTAGTGTCGTTTGCACTTCGAATAATATCTTTATACTTGGCGAGCAGTGGGCATTAACTGCAATAAGCAAGCCAGCAATTATTAGATCCAGAGAGGCTATACGGCAAGTATATAAGGTGAGGCAGGAGGGTAAAGTCGAAAACCTGATGCTTTCGGTAACATTCACTTTGTGCGCAAGCACACTCGGTAAGACTGCTGACGATCGCGGTAAGAAGGGAGATATCCTTGCAGCAAAAGGGAAAAAACAGGATGCAGAAGAGCATTATTCGGAAGCGCAAAGGTACTATTCGGACGCGCTAATGGCATGCGAAAATGCAAAAAAACTGAACCCATCATATGCAAGCGCCTTGAACACTGAAGGGAACATATTGTATAAGATGAAAAAGACTGAAGACGCACGCAAAGCATATGAAGGAGCTATAAGTCTAGATCCTGGCTGCGCAGAGGCGTGGAACAATCTAGGAGTGCTGCTATTTGATAACGGAGAGTATGAAGCTGCGTTGGACAACTTTAAAGCTGCAAAAAGGCTTAACCCAGAATTGCAAGCAGCCAGAAATAACATAAAAAAAATACTTCGCAAGAGCGATGATCTGATTGTCGAAGAGCGCACGAATGATGCAGACCAATGAAAGTAGCAGCACACACAGAAACTGTTGCACTAAAAATGAAAACTTGACACAAAACGCGTAAATATTGTTTAAGTATCACAAAAAGCGAGTATGATGTTGGCAAACTCAAAAACAAAGGAAGATTCTGCTGTTTCAGAAGAAAAAGCAGAGGCGCTAGGGGTGATCTTACGCGAAGATGGCACGCTGACTTGTGTTATAGGGGCTACGGTTGATGTTCGCAATAAAATAAAAGATATGGACTGCGAGAATGATGATGGATGCATCAAGATTAATTTACCTCGTGCCGAAGGGTTTGCCCTGGTTCTGGAGAAGCTGAAAGAAGGAATAGCTGTGATTTTCAAAAGCGTTACAGAAATAAGGCTCAATAACGGTTCTGTAGGCATATTCTGGCAGTTTTATCAAGAACTATGTGAATTCCTTGATAAAAAAGTACACTCTAATGGCAAGAAACTTGTAGATGTAGATAATGATAGCGGTGAACTTGCACTGTTTATAACTCCGCCACAGGATGTCCTTGAAGCTTCTGGAGAAGGCAAAACTAAAAAAATGCCAAGAGAACACGACAAAGAAGAGTATGGCTCGTCTTACATCTGAAAGACAGTGACAAGATAGGCGAAAGATATGGATATAGAAAAAACAAGATCCGGTGCAGACGATACGCAGAAAGAGGCAGATGTCTCTTTAGATGCGACAAAGCCGTTGGCAGCAGAGCAGAAAGCAAGCCTGATAGCGAACTCGACCCCTAAAAATGACTGGCATCCGAGAGTTCTTGTCAGATACTGGCACGATGCATGCTCTGTGTTTCCCGAAGCCGGAACTCACGAAGCAGAGGGTACGCTATTAGCCGTTGAAGACTCTACAGTCTGGCTTAGGGGGGCATCTTCCTATTCCACTATCGGTATCAAGTTCGATAACAAAGAAGATGAGACAGCGCAGGTAAAAGAAAAGATATTGGAGATCTTGCGTTTTGACACTACAGGAAAGCCTACAGATGTGTTGTACGAGAACGAAGAAAAGGAGTAGATACGACGCCGCGTGGGACTAAGTGATCGCGAGAATTGAACGCAAGAGCACGAAAAGCCAGATGCGTGCATCTGGTGCGATAGGCAGAAACCTCAAGTTATCCTGAGCGTCGTTCCGAGTCTTCTTGACAGGTTCTTCAGATCCTGCACAGTATAGAAGAAGGCCATCCAAGACCATTGGCCCCATCTCCGTAGCCCTTCTTTTTTTATGCGCTCGATGGATGCCCGACCATTTCTGGGCTCGCGACCGTAGAATAGCTTGCCGAATATGTCTGCAGACCAGACATCGATAGGAAAGCCGCCATGAGGGTTTATGATGTCTGCGGAGTAGTCTCCTATTCCTGGAAGCTCTAGCAGGAGTGCCTTGGCTGCCTCCTGATCCATAAGTTCAAGCTCCTCGATAGTCGGAAAGCCTTCCTTCACAAGCTTTCTAGCCAGATGGTACAAGTGTTTTGCCCTGTAACCCAGTTTGCAGGCCTTGGAAAGCGCCTCTGCACTGTGTCTTGCTATATCTTCAGGTGCCGGCCAGCCTCTTATCTGCTTGCCATCGAACTCGGCCAGCTTGCCGTACCTACCTATCAGACACGACATCATCTCATTGCTGCGTTTCATTGTAGTCATCTGCAGCAATATGGCAAGCACAGCATCAGGAAAGATAGTGCTTGATTCCGTGTTGTGCATACCGTACAGGTCGCCTATTGTGTGCCTAAGTATGCCATCCTTCCTGGCAAAGTCGTAGAAAGCGGTTAGATCCTCATCGGCACCGAGGCAGTGGACCAGCTCTCTCTTCATCTCAATCAGAAGTTCGGCTTCGGGCTCTCGCTCAAGAAATAACTTTGCCGTGATTCTTGGTTTGTCAACTGTGCCTCTGGAGCTTAGTTTAAGGCCTGTAAGTGTGCCGTGTAGACTAGTGGCTGCCCATACCGCATTATCGCTGTAGACCTCAAATGGCGTGAAGAGAGACCAACCTGCCGGTTTCCTGGCAGTCAGACTGAAGCTATACGGCGCGATTGGCTTGATTTCATAGGTGAAAGAGTGCGTTAGCTTAGTCATATAAGAAATACTGTGTACAGCAGCAAATAAATAGTGTGCCGCACAGCGTGTGCAAATGCTGACCTGCATGAAGATGCAGGTGATGCTTAAGCCACTATGCTTTACCAAAGACGGTCTGTTCTCAATTTTTGCTTGAGCTGTCGCATCTCTTGGTCAGTAAAGAGCGCAGTTATCGTGTTCATAGCAGCATGGTCCCGTATGCCATCTGAGGAAACAATCTCCTCTACGATTTGTGAGTTACGCGCCCCATAGCGCGCTTGGTACTGCTTGTTATTGAAATACTTATCTGAGCCAAATGGAAGTGGGCCACCACTCAATAGCTGTGCATAAATGAGCTCGATTTCTGCATAGATTGAAGCTGTAAGGTCAGGATCGTGGCTACAGCTGGCGATTTGTCTGCGGCTATCCTCGTCCATGCCGATACTGCCGCCGAGCTTCAGCATTTTTACCTTATCTGCCACTTTGTGAGGATCTATTTCTTTAGGCCAGTTCTCCAAACTATCTATTGAGAATGCAATATGGTCCGGCGCAATAACACAGCCATCTTCTGCTGGCGTGTCTATATCGTGCGTTGTCTTTATGAATCTGACGTCAAGTTTTCCGTCTGCTCTTTTCGAAGAATCAAAGCCCAACGCCCTGACTGGCTTGTTAAACGCGTTATTGATAAAGGTCTCTTTCTTGAACGTCAAGTCGGCAGGTACGAACATAGAGATATCGTTCGGCGTGAACTGGCTTTCAGAAGGTTTGTGATGCATAACTTCGACAATGAATCGGTCTGCAAAGGAGTAATTCGTGAAATGGACAACCATTCCTGCTACTTCTTTGACAAATTCCTGACCTTTTGCAAGACCAATTTTGTCTAGAACGGGCATGCCATCCTCTGCAAACGTCATCGAAGCGCCAAGCCCTACGTTCTTTGCCACTTCCAATATTATCCTTAGAGAATTATCTGGCATTCCGGCGGTTAACGTACAAAGCGCCAGGTATATGGTGCGGCTATTTATCTTGTCCACAAGCACAATCTTATTGTGGTCTCTGTCTATTGTTTTTATTTCGCTGGCATCAAGCTCAACATACTTTTTCCAGTTGCCCAGTCCATTCGCTTCTTTTTCTTGATCAGGAAGCGGATTTAACAGCTCAAGAGGAATAAGTGAATCACAGAACGTCGCAATAGTTTTGCTGTTAAGAACAAATACTGCTTTGAACGGGTCGCTTGCGATGTCAGTGTAACGCAACCTATTTCCACCAACTTCATCTGGAGAGCCTATCACATAGTCTACAATCCTACCCACAATGCTTCTTTCCTTTAATGCCCTTGATTCACCATAACCATGAACTTGAGGAGATGTGCCTGCCAAACCCGTGCGGAACGCAACCAAGTCCACTGGTGTCGGATCCCGCACCACAGGAAGCATCGAATTATCTGTTTGCTCTATTGTTTTATTTGTGTTTGGCTGATCAGGTTGATTAGTTTTGTCTGACTGGTGCTTGAAAATTCCCATTTTTATCACATAATACGTAGGTCACTTCGGAATTTCTAGATATATATACTTCGTGTTTTTAGCCAAATTTGTTGTACAAGTTTGTACAAGTTTGTTGTTTTGGACAATAACAGAAACGTGAATAAGCACACACAGGGGTATTCGGAATTATGAGGTTTGTTCAGGCCCTGGAGCTTATGAATGTCACTGCTTCGTCAAGGCTCTTGAATATTTTTCCTCCAGACCTCTCAACGGCAGCCTCGACCTGAAGATTTACGAGCAACTCGCCACCATCGCCAGACCGTCTTGTGTCTGTCCGGTAACCTACTACGAGCTTTCCTGCCATGCACGCATAACCCATCTCGATGCATGTGCCGCTGTCGGGATCAGGACCGTTCAGACACGCAAGCACAATGTCTGCTTTGTCTATAAGGTCGAAGTTGTGCATGCCGTAACTCATGGCATCTTTGTGTCTTAGGGCAAAGGCAGCATCCACGACGTGGCCCTCATTCATATTCATTACAGCTTCCCACGGATCCAGAACCTCCACGTTACTGAGCTTTTTGAGTGCCGGAAGCAGCCTGTTCCGGATATACGATCTACCCTCCTCTGTGAAGCCCAGGGGGCTAGCCAGATATATGCTAACAGTCATGAAACTCCTCGCGTAAGAAACACCAACCACCCATCAGGTCAGTGCTTTGCCATTACGCATGCGATTTGCAATCCAACTTTAAAACTGTTTCCTTAAGCATACTACTGTGATCTTTACTGGCAACTGCCGCAAATATTTATAAAGCTATCTGATTAGGCTTAAATATCTCCTAAGCTGCATATTTTAAGGGGTGGATGGTGTGGAACAACGCGAGGAAGACGTAGAGCAAAACAGAATCAAAGAACTCGTAAAGGCAGGAGAGATAGACGAGGCATACAGGGAAGTGCACAGAGAGGGCTCTGATTCTGTACTAGATTGTGAGAAGGTGAAACAAGCCGTGATAGAAGCGGTCTCGGAGCTTCTAGGGTCTGGAGAAAAAGGAGAGGCATACGAGGCGTTCTGGCGCTTTGAGTTGCCGGTAGAGTGTGCTGGAAAGGTGGTCCAGAATCTCGTAGAGAAAAAACATTGGAATAAAGTCGATGCATTGATGGCGGCTAGAGACCTCCGGGAGATGATGGAGGTGGTGGCGTTGTCAGCAGAGATCAAGAAGAAGTGAGACACAAACAATAAAGCGCCACAACCTTGTCGGAATCTGCAGAGCACTTCGATTATTCACTTGCCATGCTCTGACCGCAATGCATGGCAACTCTTCTTTGGCGCTGAAGCAGACGAAACGCTATTGATCTCTGTGCCTCGAGGAGTGCACGGCCATCGAGCACCAGGTACTTCGGACTTATCGTCTGATGTTTTTGCTGTTTCTAAAGACCTTAGTTGTTGAGGCATATAGAACACCATTCAACTAAGTATAACATTTAGAAAATATATATACTCTTTGTTATATTACAATTTATTTGCTGAAATTTGTGGATTTGCACACCGGTACACTAGCGCAGTTTGGTGCGCAAACGTCGTGTGAGGCGGCATGGTACTTATAAGCTTACCAGTCAATAAAAACGGAGGGATACTGTGAATGCTCTTGAAGATCTACTCGAGGAGCACATAATAATCGTGAGGGCTGTAAACCTTTTGACATCCTATGCGAACAAAATGGAGAACGGAAAAGGCATGGCTCCTGAATTCTTTGAAAAGATTTTTGACGTTCTCACAAATTTTGTGGACAAATGCCATCACGGAAAAGAGGAAGAGGTCCTGTTCCCCTTGATTAAGGAAACGAGCGTTAAAGACGCAGATACTGTGTCTTTACTACTCGAAGAGCACGAAAATGGCAGGGCTTTTGTGAGAGCCATGCGCGAAGCAGTAAATAAAAAAGATAGCACAGGAACAATACAGAACATCAGAGGATACACGATGCTCCTCATTCAGCACATTAAGAAAGAGAACCTGATATTTCCTACCTGGATAAGTCCGCTTTCTGACAGAACAAAAAAAGAAATGCTAGATAAATTTGACAGAATCGAGACCGCGGCTATAGGTCCGAAAAAACGTCAAGAATACTTTAAGACAATAGAGGAAATAAGAAAATCGATATAGTGCTGCTTAAAGTTGCAGGGCAGTGCAACACGACTCTGAACGGGCGTGCAATCGCACTAAAGACGTTGTTATTCGAGTTCATCAAGCATTTCTTGAAGCTCATAGGCAGATACTTTGAACTGCACGACAGCATCTGCAGCATCTTGTATGTAGTTAATGCCCCCTTTCTGTATGAGCGCTTGTATCCCGTCTTTTATTGCCGTCTGAAGAGCTTCGTGCTTCTGATCATCGTCAATTGCTATGGCAGAGTACACACGCAAAGCAGCAGGCATGTTCCCATCAGCCATGAACACAGCGAGTAGCTCTTTGCCGTCTTCTAGTAATATGCGAATCGGAACAGAATCAGGATCCGAAAACAGTCTATAGTATTTTACATTCAACATATGACTTGCTTCTTCGCTTACTTCTTGCTCGAAGCCCGGGCGCACGGTATTGATGCCGTGTTGATTGATGAAGGAGTTAATGGTTTTTTCCGCTTGGGGTGCCGTCATAAGTGTCGCTGCAGACATTTTATCACATGATGCTTTTTGTCTGGCCAGATACTTATGCGCTATCTTTTATTGCAGTTTATTGAATAAAGTTTGTGATTTTGACACACGAGGGTGCGCATGCTGAAGAACACGAGAAACTGTTTACGACAAACCTATTGCCCAGACAGCACGTACATCAAAGACGCGAGCACCGAGAAGCCACACCAAACATTTTAATACTCTCTTTTTGATTAGTTGATAACTATATCATTACGGTGGGTTTTGGTGGATATCTTCAGAACATCACAGAGCAGGCAAGACGTAGATAGAATCTCGCATATACTTGACCTACTGGTCAAATTCCAACTTGGCCAGTTTGCCGACCGTATACGCATAGGAGAAAAACTACCCATCAGGTTTGCAGCAAAGGCACGGCCGGAAATGGCGTACATGTCACCGCAAGAGCGCCTCAGGCTAATGTTTGAAGAACTCGGGCCCACGTTTGTAAAGTTCGGACAGCTCCTGAGTACACGTGGAGACATAGTGGGTGCAGACTATGCCGCAGAACTATCTAAGCTACAGGACAGGATGCGACCTTTCCCCACAAGTCAGGCACGCGAAATCATAGTGAAGGAACTGGGTAAACCCATCAAAGAACTTTTTACTTCGTTCCAGGAAGAGCCGATTGCCTCGGCATCGATGTGTCAGATCCATAAGGCCACGCTTAAGAACGGTGCCAAGGTGGTCGTCAAAGTGCAGAGGCCGAAGATAGAGGAAACCATAAAGGAAGACTTGCGCATTATGCACTATCTTGCCACACTTATCGACAGGCACATACCCGAATCAAAACAATACGATCCTATTTACCTTGTAAACGAGTTCGACCGTTCCATAATGAAGGAGCTCGATTTCATTAGAGAAAGCAGGAATACGATCAGGCTCAAGAACAACTTCGAGTCTGACAAGAGCGTATACGTGCCGGCAGTGTATGAGGACATGTGCACACAGCGCGTAATGGTCATGGAAGAGCTGAAAGGCGTCAAGCTCTCGGAAATCATTGGCACAAGAATCAAAAGGTACGACAACAAGCTTATCGCTCGCAGATGCGCAAAAATGTTCTTCAAGATGGTACTGGTTGATGGCTTTTACCATGGAGACATGCATCCCGGAAACATCATGATCCTTGAGCACAACAGCATAGGCCTTCTCGATTTCGGCAGGGTTGGCACAGTAGATAAGGAGATGGCCGAGAGGCTGCTCAGACTTGCTCTGTTTGCCGTAGAGAACAACGTTAATGGGCTAGTGGCTCACATGGTCAGGACCGGAATGATCGGAGAAACCGCAGACTTGGACTCTTTCAAGGCAGACGTCACCGATGTGCTGGATACGTATTACACCATGCGCGTAGTCGATGTAAAAATGGGGCAGATGCTTTCGGATCTTTTGGCAGTACTTGGCAAGTACGAATTCAACAGGCCAAGAGAAATGGCAGAACTGGTCCGTGCCTTGCTCATACTGGAAGGGGTCGGCACTGAGTTGGATCCGAGCTTCAACATTGCAGAAGAGTTCGAGCCTTACGCAAAGAAACTGTTGCCAAGCAGCTGGGGCACACAAAACCTTGGAGATATTCTTAAGGATGACCTGCTCGATTTCGAATACATAGCCCGCACACTGCCCGCATCTATCCGGAAGTTTCTCGGAAAGATGGAAGAGGGCAAGCTCAAGATAGAGCTTGCACACAGAGACCTTGAAGTATTCTCCGCAGATCTTGACAGGATCAGCGACAAGCTATCTCTTGCAATGATAATCTCTGCGCTGATTGTTGGATCCTCTGTTGTTGTCAGTGCAAGCAAACTACTAAGTGTAGTGGGCTTCATCGCAAGCGCCGTGTTGGGCGTGTGGCTTGCCGGCAAGATCCTGCTAGAATGAGCGATTATGATTGGTGAAAACATGGATGACATGGATAAAATGGTAAAGAAAGGACTCGAATTCGGCATGGGTGTCGCATACATAACTGCCAGTGCGCTGAAAGAAGCAGCAAACATCTTAGAAAAGAAGGAAAAAATCAGCCACAAGGAGGGTGAGCGGATGGTGCGCGCTACGGTCAGGCAGTACCAGGCGCAGAGCGTCAAGTACGCAAAGAGCGTTAAGGTGCAGATCAACCGCATGGCGAAAAAGGCTCCGTTCGCCTCTAAGAAGGATATGGCGGAACTCAACGCAAAAATTGACGCTGTCATCAAGCAGATGAACAAGCGGAAAAGATAAAATCAACGCTGGGCAGAGTGACGTGGCTGAAGACTGCGCTTAATTTCGTCAAGCAGTTGTTTTGCCCGTTCTTCTGACCCAAGGCAGTCACTAAGCACTCCAGGTAATCGGTTGTCAATATCGTCAGCTGTAAGTTTCAGGACCGAAAGGCGCTCAATTGTCTCACGAAACGAACTACGGTTGGTCCTAAAATCATCTGCAATAAGCTCCATCACAGCTTGAACCAGTTCATCACCAAGCCCTTCTCTGTTTATCTCAAGAGTACTTACAATGGAAGCAAAGTTTGTGAAAAAGCTCTCGCTAACTGACTTTGGTTTTAGACTTACACCTATATCGCGATCTACAACGTCTGCGAGCTTTTTGAGCCCGACAACCACTTGACGATTCACCTCAGCATGCGCTTCACGAGTTGACAGCCCAAAACTCTTAGACATGAGATTAACTATGTCTGCAACTTCGGGATATTTCCATCGGATCACTATCGCAGGAATGCAAGTCATTATGTTGTCTCTGATGGATGGCATTCCTTCAGACGGCCTTCTTCCGAAGAGCAACCGCTCATTCGTCTTGGTCATTATCCCGTATTCTTTGAAATCATTAACCACATCCACTGCTTTGTTTATTCTTTCATATATAGCTTCTTTGTCACTTTGGCCATATTTACCGCTGTGGTTCAGAAATTCACCATACATGGCACTTACAAGCGTTCCGATGGCATCGGCGGCCTTTTCGCGGCATAATTTGGCAACCTGACGTTGCATAGGCTGCACGGCTCCGGCCTCGTCCACCACTCCAAGCCTCACGAGCTTGTCACGTCGGGCAGAGAAATCGATACTTCTATCCAGTATCGCACCAACAATTGCGTTTGCTGTGACTTCTGCTGACACTTCATTTACGTGCGTGCTCGAAGTTCTTCTTGCGGCTTGCACAGTAGCACCCAACATACATCTAAATGAAGGAATATTTATACGTTGCCTCAATAGAGAGAGCCGATTTCGCACTTGGAATCGGAAAATCAAGCAGCACGCAACTGGAAGGATTATAGGCTGAAACCGAGAAGCGAGCACACCCTGTCCGCTTGGTCTTCGCTCAGACCCCTGTTGATAAGCGCCTTGAACAGCCGCTCCCCGTCCCTGCCTGTTGTTGTCTTGAGAGCAGATATCATGTCTTTGGCGTGATCCAGAAGTTTGTTGCTGTTGAGCTCGTCAACTGTTGGCCGGTTCCACAAATTCAATTTTCCGGCAACATCTGCTGCGATAAGCTCCATGACCTTCTGTACCAGCGAGTCGGATATATCTTGCCTATTTAACCCAAAGAACTCTACAACGTGCAAAAAGACCGATGCAGAAGCCAATAATTCACCAGTACGCATATATGTTTCTGCAAGCTTTTCCAGGCCTTTAACCACTTGACGAACATTTATCATCTTCTCAATATCAGAGTAGTCAACCAGCCCGTACTTTTCTAGCGTATCGATAGAATCGGCTATTTTGACTAGATCCCCTTCTCGTGCAAGATCCTGAATCATTGTTATTGCAGTTTGTCGGATAACTGCCCTATCCGCTTTTCCATCATCCAAGGATTTTAGCGCATTTGCCGTCAATTGGGCGTCTTTTTTCAGTATGATCTCTAGGTTCGCCCTTATTTGATCGTTAGGCATTCCAGTTCCAGACAGCCCGAACATAGCATTCACGCGTATCTGACTATTCACCTAAAACATATATACATTCCGCTCTGTTTTGTTTTGTCTAATGGTACAATTCTGCCAAATTCGCTTCTAAAAAGGCATATATATCTGAAAAATCAGTTGGTATGAATGCGGTAAAATGAAAGGTAGTTCTAAACCTAAGGAGGCCAAGGCTAAGAAAGATGCTGCAGAACCAGATGAACAGAAAATCGACGAAGAACGTTTGGCAAAAGCTTTGGATGATTTGAGAAGAATAGAAGACAAGGCTTTCGCAACACCAAAGACGGAATCTGCAGAATCCGAGGACAGGTACATCAGTTTTGAAAAAAAGTTGACAAACGCGTTGGATGAATTGCGAAAATTAGAAGACGTATCTACTGCCCGAAAGCTGCTGCCGGAGTTCCAACTGCATTTTATCAAGACGTTAAGAAAGTTCATATTTGAGGATGTGTCAGATGCGGACTACTTGCAACCAGGCAAGTACATATTGAGCAAGGACCTCCCGAAGGTAAGGACGTATCTAAAGGGGATAAAGATATTCTATGGAGAGGACAGCTGGGGAGAGGGCAAACGTAAAGCCATTGACGCAGCAAAAAATGACGGAAAGACTACAGTTCCGGAAGAAATGCTGGACTATATGCCCTACGAGATAATATCCAAAGCCGCTGAAGCTTTGTATTCAAAAAACACAGCAGTAAAAGATGACATAATAAAAAAACTACAAGACATAATAGATATGATATACGATGCTGCGAACTTTGAAGCGAGGACTGCATCTGAAGATAGGATAATAGATGCACAATATTATCTGCCCGATAGGCCAGGCGAACAGGAGAATTTTGAACCGATATTGGCAGCGTCAATGTCGTACGATATTGGAAAGACGGCAGGCAGAATGGCAGTAAGCCTACTGCTGAAGAGCATAATAGATAATAAGGATTTAGACAGTAGAGATAATGAAAGATATTTAGATTACCTAGAACGTGTAAGGCGACGTTGGGAGGCGTGTAAAATAGGCATGGATGTGGCTGTCGAGTCCACTGCTGATGACAAACAGGATCCATTAAAACGTGCACTATATCTGTCTGCCAAGATGCCTTCAGATGTCCATATTAGAAAAGGCATCTTAGAGGAGCAGCAAGACATAATAGGCAACCTGGAAGACTTTAGTGAGGAATTGCAGACTTACAGCAGAGTGTGAAAGGCACAGTCCACAAGATCATTCTTCTTTTGAAACTGACAAAACGTGTGAGCCTTACACGCCAGTTTCGCTTTTGCTGAACGCATAAGTCGCTATCGATGCCATAATTGCCACAACAAGCACCATCGCCGCAAGATCTACAGGAATGGGTATGGCAGAAGCCCCTCCAAGCGTGCCTCTTATTCCGTCTATGCCGTATGCGAGTGGATTGAAATAGGCGATGTACTGCACAATCCGCGGGAAGCGGCTCAATGGAAATAGGCCATTTGAAAGAAATAGCAGCGGCATGGTGAAGAAGCTTGTTATCATTCCAAAGCCCTGAAGGTCGGTTATTACAGATGCGAGTATTAATCCGAGGCTTATGAAGGTCATGGCTATCAGCACCATGAAAAGTATCGCAATAAGAAGCATTAGAGAGTAGTGTATGTGGAAGCCCACCAGAACAGAGACCACGGTCACCATTGTAGCAGAAAGCATCGCAGTGGTGGTGCCTCCAAGCATCCTGCCAAATGCGATTGAAGCCATGGAATTTGGAGTCACCATTATCTCTTTCAAAAATCCAAATTCACGGTCCCATATAACCGAAAAACCTGATGCGATCGCTGCAGACATCAGAGACATGCCGATTATCCCGGGCACTATGAACTGAAGGTAGCTGCCTCCGCTCACTTGTGCGGTTATAAGACCTCCAAGACCCAGTCCAAGACCGAGCAGGAAAAACAAAGGCATCACCAGGATACCTATGACCCTCGACTTTGCCCGGGTGAACCTTTTCATTTCTCTAAGCCACAAAACATAAACTGCATTAGCATCCATTGTCATCGCCTCCCAGTCCACGCAGCATGACGGGTCCTTAACCTATCACGCCAGCTCCCCTCCTCTTCCCTTATTGTCTTTCCCGTATATTTTATGAACACGTCTTCAAGGCTTGGCTTGCGCAGGTCAACAGAACTTATTGTTATGCCGTGTTTCTTGGCAAACATCACAATCTCTGAGATGCGTTCGTTCCCTTTCTCAACTGTTAGCGCTATAACATCATCGTGCACGGATACGGCCTTAACCCATGAAATGCTCTTGAACTTCTTGACTTCGTTGCCAACATTTTGTTTTATTCTGAGCGTTATTATGTCTCCGCCCATTTTATCCTTCAGTGCACCAGGCGTGTCAAGCGCAACTATCTTGCCGTGGTCTATAAACGCGACTCTTCTGCACAAGTAATCTGCTTCTTCTATGTAGTGAGTGGTGAGAATGAGCGTTGTTCTGTGCTGTGTGTTCAGCTTCTGTATATAGTCCCACATGTGGCGTCTTGTCTGCGGATCCAACCCTATGGTCGGCTCGTCAAGGAAGAGCACCTTTGGCTCGTGCATCAGGCCGCGGCCTATCTCGAGCCTTCTTTTCATGCCACCGGAATAATTCTTTACAAGAATGTCCGCTTTGTCTTCGAGTTCAACAAGCTTCAGCACGCTCTGTATTTTCTTCTCCATCTCGCTCTTGTTCATCCTGTAAAGTATGGCATGGAACGCGAGATTCTCCCTGCCAGTAAGCTCGTCATCTAGAGAAGGGTCCTGAAACACCACTCCAATGCTGTCCCTCACTTTTCTTTTGTCTTTCCGGATATCCCAGCCTGAAACAGTGGCATCGCCAGAAGTGGGGGTAAGGAGCGTTATGAGCATCTTTATTGTCGTAGTCTTTCCTGCGCCATTCGGACCTAGAAGTCCGAACACTTCCCCGTCTTTTACCTGAAAAGAGACAGAGTCCACAGCCGTAAGCGTACCAAAGTCCTTTGTTAGGCCTTTCACGTTGATTACGTCCAAGCTCGCACCAGTTCTAAATACCAAATAGGAATGTAGAAGCAGATTCCGATATGTCTAAGACTGTTGAGTATTTAAGACTAATTGGTTATGACAATAAGAACGCCATAATCGTCTTCAAATAGCTTTTCTATCGCTTTTTTCTCAGCGTCTTTGCCTTTTTCTGCCTCAACAACTTTTTCTTCTATGCCGGCCATTTCCTGCGCACACTTCTCAGATGCAGTCTTTTCGTTCTTGATTGCAGTTAGATTCTTTTCCAAAGCCTCAATATCCGTTTTGGCTTCCAACTCTGCCTTTAGGTTTGACCTGAAAGAGCGTACCATAGAATAAAAGTCAGAACCCAAGAGCAGCGACACAATTTCGCTCACCTTATCACTGTTCTTAAGATCTATGCGGCCTTCACGTACGTTTTTGTCCAGCTCTTGGACAAGAGCATTGAACTCTTTGTATTCTGCTTCGTTATTTATCGTGCTTATCGGATCTTCTACAAATTTGTGAAGTTTTGCTTTGTGTGCAGAGAGATAGTCGAGTTTTTTTGAAGCCCTTTCCAAAGGAAGGACGAGCGAGGTTATCCTACTATGAAGATTGGTGTTTTCTTTGCGCAATCGCGCCAACTCTGCCATTTTATCGTAAAGTTTTCTGTGCGCGTCTGTGCCGTCGATACGCGACACGCCTTCTTGTGTGTTCGGATTTGCCTTAAGGACCTCTGCACTTTTTTTCAGCGCGAGTAGTTCTTCACAATACCTGTTTAACATCGAAATGTGACTGCGCACTGCAGCATACTTTGAGAATTCATCCGATTTGCTATCAAGTTCGCTTTTCAATGCCGCAGTATGCCTTTCGATTTCAGAAAACAAACTCTTAAAGTCCCAGAGATGGTTCGAATAGCAGTATAGTACAGTCTTGAAGTTAGCGTTGGCTTCCAATATCTTCTTAACAGTATCATCAGAACTTGCCAGTATATTCGCATACGTCTCGTACGTGTTGACAGCGGGCATGTCTTCGGGTTTTGCTTTGAGAATGTTTTTCAGGCTGCCGACATACCTGCCCTTCTGCGTTTTGATAAAATTGATGTTTACAGCATAGCGTCCTTCGATATTTGGTTCTGCTTCGAGTTTCTCGAACGTATCACAAGCATCGCCAAATCTTAGCACCGCCTTGCCAAGATCGTCTACAATCGTTTGAGAACGGGATCCGAACTGACCTAGCTTCTTCTCAAACTGCAGGTTAAGGAATTGATTCAGATTGCCGACTGGCACTTCTTCAGGTTTGCGTCTTGCAAAAAACATTGAAATACCATCCAAAAATACTATAATATCAGCAGAAGGGGTACCTAAACTTTTATAACTACTGTCAACTAGGAAAGACATCTTGCCTTTTTAGAAGATATTTATGCTCTTTCTTTTGTTGCAGATTGTTTGCAGGAGGCTGCGATTTTGTGGTACCTCCCGCGACGTAAGGGGTTATAAGCTTTGTATGCTAATGGATTATTGAAGTGATACAATGAAAGGAAAAGTAAAGATGTTCAATGCCGCACGTGGTTTCGGATTCATCACGGGCGAAGACGGCAAGGACGTGTACGTACACACCTCATCGATTCTTGGTGGGGCGGCACTCGCAGTGGGCGATGCAGTAGAGTACGAGGTCGTATCTGGCGAACGCGGTCCTGCTGCAAAGAACGTAAAGAAAGTTTAAAGGGCCTTGCTTAACAGCAGGGCACCTTCACCTACATTAAACACACAGCCGCAGGTTTATTCTCTTCACTCGGGACAGGAATAAGATTTTATCGTAGCGCTTACGCTAAACCATTGAAAAAATAAAAAGAAAAAGAACTGTAATAAAAGAAAGACACCTAAAAGAAAGACCTGTTCAGGCAGGAACTATCTCGCCTACTGCAAATCTTTCCTTCACTTCTGTTATCTTTATCTTCACGGTCTGCCCTTCTGTAGCACCTTTGATGAAGATAACGAAGCCGTCTTTCTTGGCAATACCGTCACCCTTTGACGCTACCGCTTCGATCTTGACTTCAAGCTCATCTCCGACTGCCACCGGCTTTGGTTCCGATGAACCACCAGAATAGCCTCTGCCTCCGCCGCCGAATCTGCGACCGCCGCCTCTATAGCCCCCTCCGTAGGAGCCTCCTGCACCTTCTTCTTCTTGATACATTCTATTCACTTCTCTTTTGTTTTACGTAGAATTAGACTTTCAGCCTTCTTCTCCGCACTATTATTCTGTTTCCTCGCATTTAAAGCCTTTTTGGTTACGCAAGATAAAGGACAGCGTATCTAAAACAGCTATAAATGTTGATGTTTAGAGTTTATTTAACTGAAGTAAAGACCTGTCCATTTGTTCTGAAAGACAGTGTATAAGTAAAATTACGGCAGTAATTGTTATATGTACGTCAACGGTGTAAAAATGGCCGACGAAACCAAAGTCAAAATCATCATAGCGTGCATGGATCCGCGCCTCAATGCGCGTATCGATGAGCTTGCACAGCAAGAAGGCGGGAATTTCATAATTGTCAGAAACGCCGGAGGTGACCTGGGAAGCCTTAGAGAGACCCTACAATCCATAATAGACAAGCACACACTGGACGGCATAGAGAGTGTTTATCTTATGCAGCACGAAGACTGCGCTGCAGACGATCACGCTAAAAACATACTAAAAGGCGAAGAACGCGCTCCGAATAAGGAATTCGATGCATTCGCACAGAGGCTTGGAGACAGATTTAGAGCCAAGAGCATCGATTCTGATGGGCTTAGCCTAGAACAAGTGGATGCAGAGAACAAAGAAATGCAGGAAGAGATGGCACGAACGCTATTCGAGAGCGATGGAAAAGATAGAGTCATAACCACCTGGTATGCTCAAAAAGACAAGCTACCGCCAAAGTCACACAGCCATTCCGCAGTATTGATATCAAGCCCTGATGCTTTTGCAGGGCGTTATGGCTATACCAATGAGGTGCTTGCCCAGAAGCTCGGTGTGGAACTAGGAGGCATGTACACTATGGCGGCACAACCGCGCAATCTTAAGAAAGACGTGGGATTATTGCATAAGCTCGACTTTAAGGACATGAATGTAATAGTAGCAGAAAAAACTAGCAAAACGCACATAAAAAGTATAGGGAGCCAAATCCGCGCACAGGGGTTCGAGAACGAGCACATAAGTTTTGTAGGAGGCCTTGAGAAGAGCCAGGAACACCAAGCAGATCCTAAACCCACCATACACAAGAGCAGGTCTAGATGAACCATAAGCGTGTCGATGTCGAGTCTACGAAATATTTCGTATATTTTCATTCGGCCAATCCAGCAGAAAGTATATAAATTCAAACTATTAGTAAATAGTCCTATTGCTTCTGGTGAAACGATGACTGTAGAGGGTGCGTTGCGAATCATAAAAGAGAACAGTGTGCGATGGGTTGATGTGCAGTTCACGGACATGCTAGGGAAACTGCAGCATGTGACTCTTCCAGCAAGGGATTTTGATGCAGACTGCTTCTCTAACGGTTTCGGAAAGCTAGATGGCAGCAGCATAAAGGGTTTCACAAAGATAAGCGAGAGCGACATGGTATTGCTACCGATTGCAGACTCAATGACGCTGATACCATGGATGCCAAACGTTGCGCGCGTAATGGCCAAAGTGATGCAGGGTTCTGGAAAGGGAAGGTTCGAGAGGGACCCACGATACATAGCAGAAGAAGCAGAGAACTACCAGAAAGGCAAGGGCTACAAGAGCTTCTTTGGTCCAGAGCCAGAGTTCTTCATATTCGACAAAGTGGATATCGACGCGTCAAGGCCGCAGAGCGGAACGTCATACAGCATAAGCGCTCGCGAAGCGCCATGGCAGCAGACAGGAAGCTTCATAGTGAGGCACAAGGAAGGGTACTATCCAGCCCCGCCTGTGGACCAGCTCATGGACATAAGACTAGAAGCTGCAGACATGCTGACGCAGCAGTTCGGCCTGAATGTGGAAGCGACGCACCACGAAGTCGCAACTTCACAAGGAGAGATAACGTTTGAATACTCTACGCTTGTTGACACTGCAGACAAGGTGCAGCTCCTCAAATACGTTTTAAGGAACGTCGCGGCAAACCACGGCATGGTCGCGACATTCATGCCTAAGCCTATGTTCGGAGACAACGGCAGCGGCATGCACACGCACTTCAGCGTATGGAACTCTGAAGGAAAGAAGAACCTGATGTACGATCCTGCAGACGATTATGCTGAACTGAGCAAGATAGGCAGGTATGTGATAGGCGGCATACTTAACCATGCAAGAGCGCTGTCAGCCATAGTTTCACCTACAACAAACAGCTACAGAAGGCTGATACCAGGCTATGAGGCACCGGTGTACACAGCATGGAGCAAGGCAAACAGAAGCGCAGTGGTGCGAGTCCCGGCCTATTACAAAGGTGTAGAGCATGCCAAGAGGGTAGAATACCGCGCACCCGACCCGACTTCAAACCCGTACCTTGTCTTCGCAGGAATCCTGATGGCAGCGATCGACGGCATAGACAAGAAGATGGAGCCTGTAGCTCACGTTGACGCAGACATATACCACTTGACCCCAGAAAAAAGGAAGGAGCTAGGAATAGGCGAGCTTCCACGATCATTGGAGGAGGCGCTTGATGAGCTCGAGACAGACAGGAGCTTCCTGAAGCCTGCGTTCAACTCATCTTTCCTTGACGCGTACATCGAGCTCAAGAGAGAAGAAGTAAGGTCATTGGCGCAATACCCGCACCCGATGGAGCACTACTACTATCTTGATGCATAAAGACCTCAATGCGCGCGCGCATTGAGGCGAAACTCAAGAAAGCGAAGCCTGTCAGAGGATGAAAACGGCCGCAGCGACAGCACAAGTCCAATGCCCGTCTTTCCCGACTACGGCAGACTGGGTGATGTTGGAGGTCTTTACGATCTTTCCACTCATTTTGAACTCTTGCTCTTTCTCGTCCCAGCTCTGATCAACATCGAATTGGATTCCCAATGCAGATGCAAGCATTGTGGCTGCCAGGTCTTCTGACTTCTCTCCGGCCACTTCATCGCTTTCGCCATAGTCCTCGTACTCGCTCAGATAACCGTATGAGTTTGAATCCTTAGGAATGGCAAGGCCTACGCTTGAAGACATCAGCCTATTTGGTTCGTCAGACTGTATTCTTGCAAGCACAAGGAAGGTTATTCCTCCAGGTTTCAGCAGCGCTATGCCCTTATCCTTTGGTATGACCTCGCAGTTTGGAGGTATTATGCTAGAAACGCGGACAAGGTTGCATTGCGATATCCCCGCATCTCTCAACGCCGACTCGAAAGCCTCAAGCTCTCGCACCGATCTTCCGACTCCTTTAGTGAAGAACACTTTTGTCGGAACTATATTTCCAACTATGTTTCCAGTTTCCATTTTAAGGCCAAGAATCCGAAGTAACACTTCGAAATTCTCAAGCAGTATATTCTAAATAATAATAAATAGGTTATCAATAATTTTCTTTCCAACTCTATACGGTCCACGCTTGCTGCACGAAAATGAATTAAACGTTTGTTTTGAAGTATAAAGCGATTCTATGCTATTGAAGACGAGCCCGGTGATTTCAAGGAAGCTTTCTATGATGAAATGACTGAACGTAAACATTCATGCTAATGAAATATCAAGTGGGTATATGGACGATATCGATGAAGTGATGAAGGACTTGGAGGAACGCGATGCCGAGAGGCGGGCAAAGGAGGGACATGAACAGGGCCAACCAGAGCAGAGAAGAATCTCAATAGGCAGCGTTGAACGCTTCTTCGACAAGATAAGCGTTGTAGCCATAAGTCTGAGGGGGAGTCTGAAAGTAGGAGATGTAATAGAGATAGAGAACGATGAGTATGCAGTCCGTCAAAGAGTGTCGAGCATGCAGATTGACGGAAAGGACGTACAGGAAGCCTCTGCAGGCGATTCAGTCGGAATCAAGCTGAGGGTTCCTGCACCTCCAAAAGGCAGCGTTTACAGGATGGAGTAAGTCTAGGCACGATATCAGACATGTAAAAGTATCTGCTATTTGTCAGGCTGCTTTATTTTAGCAGCAAACTCCTTCATTATCTTCTTTATCTTTGGAGTTATCACGAACGTGCAGTATGGCTGCTCGGTGTTCTTCTCATAGTATCTTTGATGGTATTCTTCTGCAGTGTAGAACCTATCAAGACGCTTTACTTCTGTGACTATCGGCTTATCGAATCTGGTTTTTGATTTCTCAATAAAACGAGAGATGATATCCTTGTCTTCGGTTGTGGTGTAGAATATCGCAGACCTGTATTGGGTGCCGACGTCAGCACCTTGCCTATTCAGAGATGTCGGGTCGTGCATCTCGAAAAAGACATCCAAAAGCGTGCTGATGGATATTATTTCTGGGTCGTACTCGATCTTTAGCACCTCTGCATGCCCAGTATCAAAGTGAGACACTTCCTCATAGGTAGGATTGCTCGTATTCCCTCCCGCATAGCCAGCGGTGGTCTTTACCACCCCTTTTAGCATTGCAAAGACGGCTTCTGTGCACCAGAAGCATCCGCCGCCAAAGACAATGACCTTTGTATCTGCCATACTCTCACGTCCCACTCCTGCAGTACCAGCATTACAAACGTTATGCTATTAAGCTTATTTGCACATGAATGGCACGCAGTGGTTATATGGCAGACAAGATAAGATGCGCACACATACTGGTCAAGAGCGAAGAGAAGGCGAAGGAGGTGCTTGACAAGCTGGCAAAGGGCGAGAGCTTCAGCAAGCTGGCAATGGAATACTCTCTTGACGGTTCTGGAAAGCGCGGAGGAGACCTGGGAGTCTTTGGCCACGGAGTTATGGTAAGGGAGTTCGAGAAAGCGGCGTTCGCGTTGCAGAAAGGCCAGGTATCCGGCATCGTGAAGACCCAGTTTGGCTACCACATAATCAAGCGGCTGGAATAGTCTGCCACCTATGTAAAGACCAAGCCAGATTTAGCATCGAATATGCTGCTATGCTTTGATCGACTTCCTGACTATTTTTAGCGTGTCAGAATAATCCCAAGGAGCATACTTCCCAACAGTCTTTGGGTCCGCGAGCTCTTTCTCGAACTTGTCGATAGTGACAAATTTGACTTCGGCCACTTCCTCTTCCTGGAGCTTTGATGGAAGCGAGTCAAGCTTGTACAGGTAGATGTGAACAAACTCTTTGTTATGGTAATTCTGCTTCGAATCGCTGAAGTCCACTCTGAGACTCGCCACTTCCTTTAGCTCTTCAGGTTTTGCCCGGACTCCAAGTTCTTCGTGCAATTCCCGCAATGCCGCATTTTTGGGGCGCTCTCCTGCAGATAAATGTCCGGCAACAGAGATATCCCACAGGCCAGGCATAGTGCTCTTTGCCATTGAACGCTTCTGAAGCAGTATTTCCCCTTTTGAGTTGTAGATCCATATGTGTATGGCACCATGCCACAAGCCTTGAGAGTGCGCTTCGCTCTTGGTCTTGATGATGTCTACTTCCTTGCCATTCTCGTCTAGGATATCCACCAATTCTTCTGTCACGATACTATAAGATGTAAAAAGTATAAATAATGGCCTTAAAAATAAAAAATACTTTAAAGAGTAGAAGCTCTTGTAACACATAATCAAGCGACTTGAGAGTAATCTGTTTGTGCATCAAATGCGCACATACTATTAAACCGCCGCATCCGCAAAAGCTGCCGGCATTTTATCACATAACCTCGCGTATGTTGATCTTATCCCTATAAGCAGCCAGTTGGAAGGTATAGATCGTGGACACGAACAGAGTGAATGCTGCAAAGTGGCTCAGTGCAGCAGCAAGGTAATCAGAATAGGCGAAAGCCAGTATGGACCAGATCGCCACGAATATAGTGAAACCTACAGCGGCAAAATAAATGGAGAATGCATCTTTCACTGGAAACTCTTTTGGCTTAAACACAGACACAATAATGACCGTTATGCTCGCTGTAATGATTATGCCGACATCCAGACTCACAAGGACATTGGCGCTGTTTCCCAGATAAGAAGGCGGAAAGACGAGAAGAAACGGGAAAATCAATAGCTCTCCTAAGAACACAGCGATATTTGCAGGAATCTCACCTTTGATGAATAAGCGTTTGCGCAGGAAGACCGAAAGTAAGAAGGCTGCGAAGCTAAACCCAAGAGCGATAAAATATAAAGAGGATGAAACAGAAACCTGCCGATCAATACTTAGAAGGCTAAACGCACTGTTAATACCCACATTGATGAACAAGAACATAATTACTGGCAATGCCATCGCGAGCAGGAACAAATACGTTGCAGGATTCACTTTCTTTGCCATAATGATCGTGCGTCATTGTCAACTAAGATTTTAATCCTTTTGTAATGCCAAGCCAATACTGTTTTTGATTCTTTCAAAAGAGAATGCGTTTTAGAGTTTGCATTTTGACCGCATGTCTAATTCGTTTGGAGAATTCTTCTGTGTTTATAAGCCTTGCAACAACAATACGAGCATGTATTTTTCAGGAATACTTTTTGGTGTAGCTGCACTGCTCGGCTATGGACTGGACAACACAGTGTTGGCCTTCGCATCCAAGAAATACGGGTATGTAAGGGCTTCGCTGATGTTGTTCCTGATGATCACCGCGCTGTCAGTGGTGCCTGCATTCTTCTTTTTCAGCTCAAAAAACATAAACGCATACGACATACTATTGGCATTTGCAATGGGCACGATATCATTCGTGGCCTTTGTCGCATTTGCAAAAGGGTTTGAGGTAGGAAATGTATCTTCAGTGGCTTCAATCGCGAATGGATGGAGTGCGATAACAGTAATATTGAGCATCGTATTCCTAAATGAACACCCAAACACGTCGAGCATCATTGAGATCTTATTGATAGTAATCGGAGTCGTATTGGTCGCGTACAAGCACAAGAAAAACAGCAAAATCGCGCTTAGGAAAATTAACGAAGATACAAAATATGCGTTGATAACAATGATAGGGTGGGGCGCGTATTTCTTCTTGAACACCATACTAGTACGCAGAATCGGCTGGTTTGACGCATTCTTCCTGTTGAATGCGATTACGCTTGCATTTATTTTCGTTTACGGGTCATTTAAGAGAACAAAGTCGGCTTCGTTCAGCAAGCAAGGCTACGCTTTGCTTTTCATCGGATCTTTGGCAAATCTGATCGCAGGCATGGTGTACAATCTGGGAGTCAGTCTTAATTTTACTGCAATAGTTGCACCGGTTGCGTCGGCATCCGTAATACTTCCAGTTCTGTTCGGCATATGGTATTTAAAGGAGAGGCCTGAAAATACACAGATGCTGGGCATAGCCCTGATAGCACTTGGCATAGTTGCCTTGTCTCTTCAATGACGAAGCACCTAACAGGAGTTAGCGCAAAAAGAAGCCGTAATGTTTGTTAAAACAACGATCGAGGATTTGGATGAAGGCCATAATTCTGATAAGACACGGAGAGAGCGTTGCCAACGTGACGCACACGCTAACTTCAGACATTGATGGTTACCCCTTGACCGACACGGGAAGATCACAGGCAGAGCACCTTGCAGAAAAGATCTGCAACATAAGGATCAGCGGTTTTTATACCAGCCCAATATTGCGGGCACTGCAGACGGCACAGATAATAAGCGAAAAATGCGGCAAAGTAACGCCAATAGTCGACGAAAGACTGATGGAAAGGCGCATGGGCACGTTAAACGGCGCGAGCTTCGGCTCAAGAGAAGACGAGAACAATGCGGTTGCCGAAGACATAAAGTCAGGATCTAAGAAAGGTGTTGAAACGTGGGACGAGCTGCAAGGCAGGGTAAAAAGCTTTGTTGATGGCGTAGGTGACGGCGTAACGGTTGCAATAACGCACCATGACTTCATTGTTGCTGCGATCGGGATGATAGACAATAGGTATGACGACTACGATGACGACATCAAGATAGCCACAGCTTCTGCGACAACCATAGACTTCGAAAACAACAGGATAATGGGCATAGGCAAAAGGACAATGCCAACACTAATGCAGTAAGAAGATAGAACGTGCTGCACTGAACTTGCAGAGACTTCTGACAATCTCGACCATTCTTCTATATTTATAAACGTTCGAACCTCAATACATGCATGGCAGACAAGCTGGCTCTACAAAAGGAGTTGGAGGAGCTACAAAAAGAGTACGCCAAGACCAAGGACAACAAGGCCACGAACAAATATGTCGGCATGCTTCGCGCCAAGATGGCAAAGATCAGACATTCGCTTGCAGAAAAAAAGAGCAAAAAAGGGACGGGATTCGGAGTCAGGAAGTCAGGAAATGCGACTGTAGTGCTTGTAGGATTTCCGTGCGCAGGCAAATCGTCATTGATCAACAAATTCACCAGTGCAGACTCAAAAGTTGCAGGGTATGCTTTCACCACAGTTGATGTCATACCCGGCATGCTCGAGTACAATGGAGCGCGGATACAGATGCTTGACGTTCCGGGACTCATAGAGGGGGCGCACATAGGCAAGGGTGCTGGAACGCAGATCGCGAGCGTCATAAGGATTGCTGACGTGCTTCTATTTGTGCTTGACGTAACAGTGCCCGACCAGATACACAAACTTCTCGAGGAGCTCTCGCTACTCAACATAAAGGTAAACAAGGAGAAGCCGCGCGTTACGATCGATGAGAAAAGTTCTGGAGGACTGTACGTGGAGCCTAATGGCCATAAGGTCCCAGGCATCGGGGACATAAGGATCGTGCTAAAGGAGCTAGGAATTTATAACGGCAAGATCGTATTCTATGACGACATATCTGTGGAGGACCTGATTGCGCTGCTGGTCGAAAGAGCAGTCTATGTTCGCGGGATCATCGCACTCAACAAGATAGATCTGGTCAGCAACACAAAGGCAGAGCAGGTCAAAAAAGACCTTGAATCGACGCTGAAGATGAAAGTGATCCCAATAAGTGTGGCTGAAGGGACGAACCTTGAAAAGCTAAAGGCAGAGATCTTTGATAATCTTGGCATAATAAGGATATACCTCAAGCCGAGAGACGCTGATGCGGATTTCTCCAAACCATTCGTGCTCAGACAGGACAGCACGGTCTTGGACCTTGCAAAAGGCCTGCATTCTAAAATGGCGAAGGATCTCAAGTATGCCTATGTGACAGGCGAGAGCGCCAAGTTCAGGAACCAGAAAGTTGGTGGAGAGCACATCCTCAAGGACGGAGACATTGTCACGCTTGTGTATGAGAAGTATGCACTCTGATCCAGATAACCGTGTGAAGTTTTTAGTGGGCACGTCAGGTTGGATGTACGACTGGAACGAAGGCGGCAGCCTGGACTGGTATGTAGAAAATTCTGGCTTGAACGCCATAGAGCTAAATGCCAGTTTCTACAGGTTCCCGTTCCCGAACCAGGTAAAGCACTGGGCCCAGACGGGAAAGGAGCTCTCATGGGCAATTAAAGTCAACCGCCTTATAACCCACCAATACAAGCTGAGTAAGAACTGCTATCGCACATTCGGAAAGTTCCTGAAGCTGTTTGAGCCTCTCGACGACAGGATAAGATACTTCCTGTTCCAGCTGCCTCCGTTGCTGAAACCATCGATGCTCGAAAATGTAGAGAAATTCCTTGGCGAGTTCGGTATCGCAGAAAGGTTCGCGTTGGAACCGAGGAACACTGAATGGTTTACAGAAGGCGTATGCGCCGAATGCAAAAAGCTAGGAATAACGCTGGTCAGTGTCGATGCGCCATTCGCAAAATGCATAGTCAGAACATCACAGAACGTTTATCTTAGGATGCACGGAAGAGGCAGTTGGTACAGCCACGATTACTCAATGCAGGAACTCTCAGAAATATACGGTACTATAAAAAAGGCGAAACCGAGAAGCGCGTTTGTGTTCTTCAACAACGACCATGACATGCTTGGAAATGCGCGGCTGCTTAAAGGGCTTGCAAGCAGCAGATAGTGCTGGCGCGCGTCGGAAGATTTGGAAGCACAGCGCCCGCGCCGTAAGGCCTCAGCTTGCAGTCACATTCATCCTAGCAAGCGCACCATCCGTTCCGGTGACTCTGACCACATATGTGGCGTTCGGTATCGGTCTCACCGTAGTGCCAAGGTGCATCGGCCGATGCTCTGTGGAAAGCGCGGCGGATGCCTGGGTTCCAAAAGCCATCGTGCCGTTGAACACAAATGTCACACTTGAATTGACAGCAAGCGCATAGCCTTTCTGCCCCTCAGCCCGCACCATGAACGGCAATGAAAGTGTGCCGTTCTCGGCTATGATGAAGTTGAGCGCTCCATGATATTCTCTGCTGAAAATGCTTGTCGCTGCAAGCTCGTTATGGAGCACAAGCAGCCGTGCAGTCGTAGATGCCTCGCTCGGCGTAAGGTTGAGGTTGCTTGCGATTGCCAACGCCTGAGTGGTGTTTGTTAGGTGCACTTGTGCCGTAATATTTGCGAGCCTGCCCGTTACCTCGGCCAGCTGGCTATCGCTGACGTCGGGGTTCGCAGTCATGTTTAGTATCGTGTCGAAAACGCTGATCTTCTCGACCTGCGTGGCGTTAGTCGCCATTGCAGCCGAGATGGTGCCTATGTTCTCTATGGCGCCAAGTATCTGCTGCGCGTTAGATGCTGTTAGGTTCGTGCTTCTGTTTTCCAGCAGGGTACTTATTGCAGAAACGGTCCCGAGCAGGTGCTGTGCATCTTGGGAGGCAATACTCATCCCTCCAGAGTTCGACAGTATGTTGGATCCGATGATCGAACTGGTAGAGCCAACTATTGTCTGCTGTGCGCCTGATGCCGTAGCATTCAGAAGTTCAGTCTCTATCGCGTTTACAGTTGCGGACAACCTAGAATTTGCGTATGTAGATGTATGGTTGTTGTAGGCAGACACTACTGCAGACACAATTGATATGGCAGGTGCAATCTTAGGCACAGTAGATGTAACAGCCGGAGACGCACCGCCAGAAGCACCACCGCCCATCTCGGCACGTATCTCTTTGAGAGTATTTGCTGTTATGCTCTGGACGCCTATCGCATGCGCAACGCTTGCAACATCCTCCGCATTTATGCCGCTAGCTACGGCGCTAGTGTTGATTGTGTCTAATGCGCTTGAGTTGAGCAGAGCCTCGAATGCCCCGGAGAGGACCAAGTGATTAAGCTCTACAGGCTTTCCTACGTTGTTTCTAACTGTGACATTGAATTGTGTTGTGTTGCCAGCGACATTCAGGTAAGCGCCAGTCACTGTTATATTGGGCCTTATCATCTCTATCAAGGCAAGGGTTTCGTTCCTGATCTTTTGTGATGCGCCTATACGCGCAGACGTCCCGTTTACCAGGCCCTTACCTATCGCAACGGCCCTAACGGATGGAGCCATAGCAAACAGAGTTTGGTTGCCAGTGTAGATCTGTATTATCGTAGGGGTCAGGTCGACAACAGCCCCACCTGTGCTGCTATTGGTCCTGTTGAGCAGCCGCACCCGCAAGGTTTTTTGGAGTAGCGTCACGTTATAGGTTTCGTTGCTTATTGTGATGCTGGCGTTTGTCAGGTTAAGCCGCACACTGTCGAAGCTCGCATTGATCTTTGTGTGCAGGATCGCAATTGTCTGCGTTATGTTGGTCAGGCTCATCAAGTTAAGAACTCCAGAAGCAGGGACGCTTACGAAGCCTGTCGAGTTCGAAGCACCTGCCGTGTGCAGCGCCACGCCGGAATACGCCACAAGCAATGCCTGTGTGCCTGTAGGGACTATCGGCGGATCAGTAAGTTGAACAATGAATGTTGCAGTATGCAGCGTATCAGAGAGGATCAAGAGACCTGCAGCCACTATCGCCAGCGCGACTGTGAGCAGCACTGCGTATTGTTTCATAGACATCGAATCATGTAGTATTGAAATGAAAAACTTATAACCATTGCACCTCTAGATTGCGCGTTTTGCATACGAAGCGCCGCTTGTTGACTATAATTCCACCCCAGGTATTTGGAGGAGTGCCTATATTTGTACGTTTATCGCGTTGCCTGATTCATAATGTCTGAGCCCGAGCTTAAACAAGGAGTATGCTGCAAGAACCGACACGAGAGTGGCTACGATCATGTACAGCAGATAGGTCCCGCTAAAGCTCTTGAGTATAATAACAGGTATTCCTGTGATAAATCCGACAGGTATCACTGTGAGCAGCATTAGCCTCGCAAACCCGCCGAATATTCCAAGCGGATACGTTGAGAAGGTAACCACCGCATTGATAAGTGTGGTCTGTAGGTCACCGCGACCCCCGATGAAGAAAGTCAGTGAGCCGATGGCAATTCCAAAGCTCACCAGAATTGTTCCGGACATCAGCGTCAATAGCAAGAACAATGGGACCAAAGCTACGGCGTTGTGAAACAGATAAATAGCGATCACAGCACCGAAAAGAGCATCGCCGATTCCCGAGAGCTGGCTTCTTGTTACAAGCAGGTGCAACAGTACAGGTTTAGGCAGTACAAGGTAGTAGTCCAGGCCGCCTTTCGATATCACGTCGGCAATACTCTCCCAGTTGCCGGCAAAGAACGACGCAATCCCGAAACCTATCGTAACTATTGCTTGCATCATCATGACGTCGTTAAGGTTCCAGCCGTTGATCGAATGAAATCTGTTGTACACTATCATCCAGAATATAAGGAAGGCTATGTCGTTGATGAACATGCCAACAACCTGGGTCAGAAAGTTGGCCCGGTATTCCATCGCAGACTGTATGTTCAGCTTGAACGTGGCAAAGAGGAACCCAGTCAGGCCGTGTTTCTTATGATTAACCGCCATTTATAGACACCTTTTTGGCACCCAGACCGTAAAGACCGAAAGCACAGGCCACAAGCAGGATCACCCATACTAGCTGCACCAGCATCGAAGATATGGCACCGCTTAGGCTGAAATTGACAAACAGGTATGCCGGCGCGTAAGACATGTAGCTGTAGGGCAGAATGCTCGCTATGGTCTGGAATATCTTCGGGAAGAAGTTCAGGGGTATGAGCATGCCTCCAAGAACGAAGACCAGCTTCTCGGTTATCCACCTGAATGCGGAGACATCCTCAAACCAGAACGCACACAAACCGATTGAGAAGTAAAGAAAGAACTGGAGCACAAGAGCAAGAAATATAGACAGCGCCACAAACGGAAGCTCTGCGATGCTGAGGTGGGGCGCACCTACCAGCGCATATATCATCGCGCCGCTTATCATGAAAGACATGAGCATTATGAAGATCGAATTTCCTATATTTGACGCAAAATAGAATGCGACAAAATCGTATGGCTTGTTCAGCACCTGCGCTATGTTGCCTGACTTGATGTCGTCTGAAAGGAAGAACGCCATGCTCCTGCCCCTGCCGCCAGCCACAACGGATTCTGACAGGACAAGGTACCACAATATGCCAGAAAGAGTAAAGCCTGACAGCACGGTGGAAGCGGAACTGCGGTATATTGTGCTCCACAGGTTATAGAAGATGAAAAGAATGGCTGCTATGAAAATGCCCCTGGCAACGACATCGCCCGCATAGGTCAGGTTGTTCGACATCTCAAGCTTTGCAATCGAGAGGTATTTTGTCCACGACACATACTCACTTCTTGCGGTATATGTTAGCGATTATCTCCTCGATGGGAGGATCTGCTATGTTTATGTCTGCGATCTTGAAGCTGTGCGTAAGGTAGTCTATGAGCTCGCTTATGTTGCCCTTTCTATTATCAAGTTCTATGCTGAGAGCATATGGACTGCGTTTCACTAGCGTTGCCCCTGGAAATGCGAAACGTTTCGGAACCTCGTTCAGCTTTACGTCTATGCGCTTGCTCTGCACGTATCTGTGTTTCATGCTTTCTAGCGTATCATCTAGCACGATCGAGCCATGATTTATGATTATGGCCCTGTTGCACAGCTTCTCCACATCATCCATGTCGTGCGATGTCAGGAAGACGGTCACATCATCATCCCTGTTCAGTTCCCGTATCAGTTCACGTATCTTCTGCTTTGCTATTATGTCAAGGCCTATCGTCGGCTCATCAAGAAGCAGCAGCTCAGGCTCGTGCAGTAGCGATGCGACTATCTCTGCGCGCATGCGCTGACCTAAAGATAGCCTGCGAACTGGAATGTCCAGATAGTCGATCTCAAAAAGATCGACAAGGTACTTGAGGCGCCGCCTGTATGCGCCATCTTCAAGCTCGTATATCTTCGACATGAGATTGAAGGTGTCAATGGCAGGAAGATGGTACCAGAGTTGCGGCTTCTGCCCGAAGACAGTGCCTATCTTGTATGCGAGCTTTCTCCTCTGTTTCCATGGCACGTATCCCAGCACATCCACATTTCCAGATGTCGGAAACAGTATTCCGACAAGCATTTTTATGGTGGTGCTCTTTCCTGCACCATTAGGCCCAAGGAAGCCAAGGACATCGCCCTTCTTCACATCGAAGCTTATGCCATTTACTGCAGAGTATTCCGTGAACTTCGGAGAGATCACCGACCTTAAGCTTCCGGATAGACCTGGCTCTTTGTGCTTGGTCAGGAAAGTCTTCCTAAGTTTTTCGACGCGAATTATATTTTCCATTAAGCTCCTTGATGAATAGGAACCAGACGAAACTATAAGAAGGTTGTGTGCATGAGAGATCAATCGCTTTTTATCTGCAGTAACGGCACAGAAACAACTCTTTTATATTCCAGCAGGACAATATGTAGGTGATGGACAAGACGGTCGAAAAAAACGCAAATAAGCAAAATAACGACAAGAGCATTGCACATGAGCTAGCGGCAGAATGGATGGGCAACAGACCTGCGACATCGTCGATAAAAGACCTCAAGAGGGACGACAGCGAAGGGCAGAGCAGGCAGTCTATCCGACGTGCAAAAAACAAGAAGACGCTGGAGGAACACGGATTTCGTTTCAGAGACAAATACACCGAAATGGAGCTGCACGTATTGAATCAGGATACACAAATCCTGAACAAGAAGATAGAGATATTCAAATCGATGGGGATGCAACTATCACTCACAGCACTTAAAGCACCGCTGAATGCCATCGAAACCAACAAAAACACATTGGAGACAGAGAATATGCAGATAACTATAACGGCATTGTATTCCAACCCAAACAGGGTGTCTGCCAACATCGAATTCCTAAAAGAGCAGAAGGTGGATCTTTCCAAATTTACTAAGACTCATCTTCTGGGCCTGCCGCCTGAAAGTTTCAAGGAGAAACTCTCAGAGGAAGCACACAGAAAAGGGCGACATGCATATTCATCGGAATATGTTTTTTCGATTAACAAAGAGCGTTTCATGTACCTGATATCGAGAAAAGTGTATCCAAAGGAGCTTCCAGTATTCAAGGACATCTACGACAGATTGGAGCAGGATGGAAGAATAAGACTCGGCAAAGAAGAAATAAAGGATATTCTGGATACGAATCATGTCGTTATTCGAGAAACGCGGATGGCAAAACTCCTAAAATATCTTGAGAAAGAGCAAGTATTGGCGCGAGACGCCGAGACGAATACGACGCGCTAGCAACCATAGTGAAGAAAACAAACTCAAAAATAAGAATAAGGATAGGTGCCTGCATTTGCTGCCTACTTAAAGACAGGCAGGATTACCAAAAATATAAATACACAACTATGGATTAATAAGCGGTAATTTCTTGAACGCAGACATACAGGAAAAGATAAAGGAAATCGTACGGAGAAAAGAAGAGCACATAAACATAAGCATCAACAAGCCAGTACATGCGAGAGAGACAAGCACACTGTTCGAATGCGTCCGTTTTTTGAATGAGGCGCTGCCGGAAATGAACTTTGAAGAGATAGACACAGCCACAACCTTCCTTGGCCATAAATTTTCGGCCCCGCTGATGGTAGGGGCCATGACAGGAGGTGCACCGCTTGCAAAGATCGTGAACGAGAACATAGCAATGGCAGTAGAGGAACTTGGGCTCGGAATGGTCGTTGGAAGTCAGCGGGCAAGCCTTTACAACAAAACGCTTGAGGAAACGTATGCGATAGTAAGGGAAAATGCGCCCAACGCTTTCATCGGATCTAACGTAGGAGGGGCTCAGCTGTCCAAGGGGCTCGGCAGCGAAGAGTTTAAACAAATCATGAGCATGCTCGATGCAGATGCATTCTACCTTCACCTTAATCCTTTGCAGGAGATCGTACAGCCGGAGGGCGAACCGAACTTCAAGAACGTAATTTCAAGAATAAGGGAAGTCGTAAAGACTGTGAAGAAACCAGTAGTAGTGAAAGAGGTTGGGTGCGGAATATCAGGCAAGACCGCAAGAGAGCTGGAGCACATAGGAGTCAAGGCAGTAGAAGTTGCGGGAGCGGGAGGCACCAGCTACGCAGCAGTTGAATACTATCGAGCACTGGATCAGAAGATGCGCTTGAAAACAGAAATCGGAGAGCTGTTCTGGGACTGGGGAATACCGACTGCATTGGCGGTAGCGCTTGTCAAGAGATCAGTGAAAATACCAGTAGTGGCGTCAGGAGGCATAAGGAACGGGCAGGACATAGCGAAGGCCATAGCCCTAGGCTCGACCTTGTGCGCGTCTGCGATGCCATTGCTCAAGCCAGCAATGATATCCAGCGACAAGGTCAAGGAGAAGCTTGAGATAATGATCTACGGGTTGAAGGTTACAATGTTCCTGACCGGATGCAAGAGCATAAAAGAGCTTTCCAAGGTTCAGCACGTGATAACTGGCGAGCTCGCAGAACTGCTTGACGCGCTGCAATGATCGGATTCTTATTCAGGCGCAGGCTGCTGTTGGGTCACACAATGGATCGTTCCAAGTCCTTGGACCAATGCCCTGCAGTCGACACCCACAACTTTTTTATGAGGGAATGCATGGCGCAGAGTTTCTAGTGCCTGACGGTCGTTCGGATCGTTAAAAACAGGGACAAGAACAACTGAATTCGCTATGTAAAAGTTTGCGTAGCTTGCAGGCAACCTCGTATCTTCGAGGCTCACCTTGCCAGGCATCTGTATCGGAATCACGTTAAGCCTGCTTCCTGACTGGTCCATTGATGCGGACAGCTGCTCGAAGTTGGACTTCAGCACCTCATAATTTTCGTCGCGCTCATCCTTCTCGACCATGCAGACCACCGTGTTTGGATTCACGAATCTAGCGATGTCATCGACGTGCCCATCAGTGTCATCGCCAGCCACACCCTTTTCGAGCCAGATCACGTGCGTTATCCCAAGATAATCGCGCAGAAGCATTTCGATGTCTTTTTGCTTGAGTTGTGGATTGCGGTTTGGGTTGAGGAGGCACTGTTTTGTCGTTATGCAAGACCCAAGGCCGTTAACGTCTATGGAGCCACCCTCCAGCACTATTCCTGGCTTGAAAGTCTGAAACCCGGTATAAGCGGCAACCTGCATCCCAGCCGTATCGTCATATTTGAGCTCCTCGTACTTGTCGCCCCATGCGTTGAATGTCCACTTTGTCGCGGCTATGCCCTTTCCTTTGACGAATATAGGGCCATAGTCCCGCACCCATACATCAACGGTGCGAATCTTGTGGAACATTACATTGTCCTTTTGGCCCATCATGTTGGAGACCGCGTCTTGAGTTTCCTGGTTGTCAACAAGCAGATCCACGCGCTCGCCGTGCCGTAGCTCACCCATCATCTGGACATAGGTCTGCTCTACTTTTTTCACAGAATCTCCAGGGAAAGTTACAGGATCCTTCGGCCACGAAAGCCACGTAGCCTCGTGAGCACTCCATTCTGCAGGCATGCGGTAGCCCATTGCAAAAGGAGCAGCACCTGTTGATTTAGCGGGAGATGTAGCCATAAGTACCAGCTCTTCTGTTTCTGATGAAACCCCACCCTGATTCGACGTCGCGCCCCAGCGAGAGGTCGCAAGAACACCACGAAGACGCCTTCCTTATTTCCGGCACGGAACAATGTCTTCCCGAACTGGTCTATGACAAAGGAACCGCCCCAGAAATCCAGATCGCCTTCAACACCAACTCCTGTTGACCGCGCAGATGATCATGGCTGTTTGATATGGCATGGCCGCGCTGAACGTTCTCCCATGCTTCTTGCCACTTGCCTTCCGCCTGCTCAACGCCCCTTACAGTGCCTATTGCAGTCGGGTAGAACAGCATCTCTGCACCCATCGAGCTTGCAGATCCTTGCAGGCTCCGGATACCACTGGTCGAAGCATATGAGCACCGAAACCTTACCAAGCTTAGTGTCAAATGTCTTGTACTCCCTACCTGAAGAGAAATAGTCCTTCTCATAATAGTGGGGATCGAATGGTATGTGGACCTTCCTGTATTTTCCTAAAATCCTGCCGTTCTGATCGAAGACCACAGCGGTGTTGTAGAACTTGCCCTGCGATTTCTCATACACAGAGCCCCCAACAATGAACAACGTTGTTCTCCCTTTGCAGCATCGGACAACGCATTGGTGGTAGGGCCAGGAACTGGTTCCGCAATCTTTGGCAATCCTCTGTACTGAGGAAAGTAGCGCGAACTGAAGAGCTCGGGAAGGCAGACTATATCTGCACCTTTCCGTGCAGCCTCGTTGATCATCTTCAGGGCATGGGCAAGATTCTTTTTGTTGTCGGCACCCATCTTCATCTGGACGATGCCGATCCGTGTCTTGCTCATGCTATCCGATCCCTCTTGCTCGTGCTTTGCGCTTAGATGCCTGCGAAATCATTCCGCATCTTTCAGCACTTTGTTGTAGTTCTTGGAAGTCCTTCCCTTCCAGGCACCGCTGTGATAGACATACGACATCATCAACGGCATCGCGAGCGTCGCCTCAGCATACACCATCTGGGTGTTGCTTGTATCGACCTTGCCCCACGAATGGGCCTCTTTCAAGGTTGATCCCGAAAGCCCACCATCACGCTCATCTGCAACAGTTATCTGAATTGCATACTTGTGCATTGGCGCAGGCTTTCCGAGCACGTCCGTTGCAACAACAATATCTTGGGTGAAGTTCTTTGGAACGCCGCCGCCTATCATCAACAATCCAGTCTCCTTTGCAGCCAGCTTCACCTTGGTAAGCTCAAGGAAGTCTTTCGCCGAATCGATTGAGACGTGCGACTTTGGATTTTGTGTCTGGTGGTGTATCAGGCCGAAGCCCGCGCTAGAGTCTGAGAAAGAGGGTATGAATATTGGCACACCTTTCTTGTATGCGGCCAGAACCACTGAGTCGTCCTTCTTGCAGTTCTTTGTGAGATATTTGCCCATCTCTATCACAAACTCTCTAGAAGAGTAAGGACGCGGATCGAGGCCGTCTGCTATCATTCCGACTGTTTCATCGCACACCCTAAGCTCGTCTTCGTCTATGTAGGTATCATAGATTCTGTCTATGTGCTTCTGCCTCAAGTCCTCGTCATCGGACATCGGAGTCCCTATGTAATGGTAGAAGCCAAGAGCCTCAAAGAAGTCCTGGTCGACCATTATTGCGCCAGTGGACACTATGGCATCGACCATGTTGTTCTCGATCATCTCGTATACGAGCTTTTTCAGGCCAGCGCTGAATATGGATCCAGCAAGGCACAGGATTATTGAGCAATCCTTGTCCTGGAGCATGCGCTCGAATATCTTTGTTGCGTTCGCGAGGTTCCTAGACTGGAATGCCATTGACGAGTACGTGTCAATAAGCTCCGTTATGCTGTTTGTAGTCATGCTTATGTGTTTCAATTTTTTGCCTAGATATGCGTTCTTTTCCATGTATTTTCACCATACATAAATGTACAAAGGCCGAAATCTGAGCCTTGTTAATGCTCAACTTTCTAATAATATATGTATAAATATAACGTATAAATCTATGTATAATTCTATAAGCATAGAGCAAAAAAGAGAATTCGAAGCGATGCGTTTTGACGAAGGCTTTCGGTTATGTAGGTGCCTGAAATTTGGAAAGAGGTTCTTCAAAGGACATAAGAGGAAGCGAACATTCGATGAAAGGTAAGAGACATGTCACGGATCATTTCGCAGAAGTGACTCCGACAACTTATCCACAGGCACAGCATTCATCAGCACGATCATGCCGAGAACATGAATGTCAAGCACGCAAACGGTATTGCGAATAGGGTCATAATCCAAAAGTTCTGCAGGCACATCCTGACCTTGCCGTTGCAGAAGCACCATGTCGCCTATTTTTGCCCTTCCTTCAATAACGTCTAAACGCGAAACGATGCGAGGAATTTCGTCAAGACCTCTGGCCCATCCTGCTTTATTACCGTTCCTGCTTTCGTCATCAGTTATTCGTATTCCGGCATGCCAAGAATCGCAGAGAGGTTGTTTAGTGAAAGTACAATACCGATAAGATACAAACCCCGTTAGATTCGGATGTTTTGGCGATTCTAATGTTTTTTCTCGTTGTGGCAGGATGTCGTTTAGGTATTTAACAATCAAGGGTTCAAGCATGTCGCATATCTGCAGCGCTTCGTATCTGCTTTGCGCATAGATCGTCAATAGCTTACCTTGTCCTGCTGCTTCAGCGTCGTTAAGCTTGCTAGGCCTCCATACTTTGAAAACCACACCTTTGTCTTCGAGCTTCGGTACAAATTCTTCAAGGAAGCTCAGAACACACTCGTCTGAAACGTTAACATGAATTTTGTAACCTTTAAACGCGCCCTTACTTTCCGGAATAAAAAACATGTTTTTTGAAATGAAAAAAGATCCTTCCTCTTTGCAGCCTTTTTCGCCGAATGCTTCGCGAACCTTATCGTCCGTCCATAAGGTGAAATTATGCTGGATAATGGGCAGAGACTCTTGCGGCTTTGCGTAATTATTGGGCATGGAATCCGCCTCAGTTTTCCAAAGTGATGTCTGAAGTAATGCCTTTCGGTACACGGGCCATTAGGTAATCCACTGGAACGTTTGTCCAGAAATAATCCAGGCCATCGACCACGACAAGCAAGTTCACAGTTTGTGGGTGCTTGGTTTTAATGTTGGCAGTTTGATTCTGATCGATCTGGTTCTGAAGGTCACGATGAGCATTATAGTCCAGAAGCTCTGCTTTTAAGAACGTACAATTTGAAAACCTTACAGGTACGTGCCTTCTCAGTATCATCACGATGTCTCCTAACTTTGCAGCCCCGTTAAGGACGTCACTACGCGAAACTATGTGGGTTTCGCCAAGCGGCTCGGTCCAGTCTGCGAACTTTGCCCCCAACCGGCTTTCCAAGCCGTCTATTCTTTCATAAGGATTCCAAGGATTATGAAGAATGCTGTCTTTGAAGTTGCAGTACCTGTAAGTTATGTAATCATTATACTTTATTTCATTTGATGGAATAGTGCCACTATGGTATTCGTATTTACAAGTCGGAGGTTCGAGTATGCGTTCAAGATCTGAGGCTATCGTTTCTGCCCGGAACTTGCTTCTAGTAAAAATCGTAAGTAATTTGCATTGTTGCCCTTCCGAGGCGCGGTCCCGCATGCTGGGCCGCATCACTTTGAAGTCTGCGCCTTTTTCGCTAAGCAACTTTATTGCCTCGTCAAGAAATTGAGGGATGCACTCATCCGAAACGTTAACGTGCAGCTTATAACCCACGTCCGTTTTCACTTGCAGCGCTTCTAGCTCTTTTTCAAGGTCTGGCCGAGAATAAACATGGAAGAAGAAATCATCAGAATCGCGCATATGGCACACGACCTGGTATTTCTTAAATATATTCAGCACTTCGGCATCGACAGCAGGCACATCAAATGGAGCGGCAGTAGAAGGCCTAGTTTTTGACTTTGTCGGCTCCATCTCCTTTGTTGCCAAAGCATCATCGGTGCACTCTTGGCCGCTTCCTAATATTTATATGTTATTAGAGAGTCGATTCTGGGACAAAAGTCATCCATAACCGATTCTGAATAAGTTGTGAAGTGTTGCAGTACAACTTATTGCTGTATCGATTCTGTCATTTCTTTTCTGCCATATTTTCCACCCAACCATCCGTTTATCTACAGACCAACCATTCTCAGACTTCTCCCTTTTGTAGTACTCTATCAAGTAGGACAGAGGATCCTTCATCATCCGTCTGAATATCTTCCTCCATCTAGACGGGCCATTTATTGTTGTGTTGCTCTTTGGGATTATGTACAAAACAGTTTTGTCGTCAAAATACTTCAAAGTTGATTGGTAACTATAGTACCTGTCTAACCTTGCACTATTGACTGTTATCCCTGTGGCCACCTCTACATTTCTGAGCAGCTTCATTGCATTTTCGAATGCTTCCTTTTCAGATCGTATACCCGAGCCATAACATATGTACAACCCATTCTTTATGTCGATGAGATTGAACGAATACACGAATTTCCTGTACCCTTCTTTATCGACTTGTGTACGGTAATGTTTCGTTACTGTTAGTGTGTAACCCGTTCCGTCTCCGCTCACATCTATTTTCTTATCACATTTTCGTTTTATCGTCAGAATAAACATGTTGTGCAAAACAATTCGCACCAGTTCATCAGAATACATCCTTTCGACAGTTTTGTAACTAATGTCAATGCCACAAAATGCGCCAAAAAGGGACATCAGTCCGGCCATTGGTCTGTTGTTTTTGCAGAAAATCGATTTTAGGATAAGCGCAACCACCTTCTGTTGGAGAGACAATTTTGCAGGTCTTCCGAATTTGGATACCTTCATCTCAATAGAGTCTATTGCTGATTTTGTAAGAATGTTCAACTCTTTCGCGACATATCTTATCCTATTTGCATATTCTTCTTCATATGTTTTCCAGTCAGTGTGTTTTTCTGCCGTTTTTTCGCCGTAAATCTCAATCAGTTTCTTGAACTCCTTGAAAAATCTTCGGAACTGTCTATTCGTTAACCTTTTGGTTTTTGCCATGATATTATTATTGAAAGGAAAAGTATTTAAATATATATTAATATATATTATACGGTGTGGTAAATGAGGAAAATTGAAGTAATAAAGAACAAACTTAAAATCGGAGACGATGTTGTAGTTGTTTTTGAGAAACCTGTAACTCGGTTCGGAACAGGAGCAAAAATCGATTGTCCTAAAGAGTACATTGGCAAGATGGTTTACGTCATGGTGCGGAAATCAAAGTAATCGACTTTTGTCCCAGAGTCTAGAGAGTCGATTCGGCACCGGATGCTATGAGGACGCACGTTACCGGCGCCATTTGTCCAGGTGTATCTTTTTCTTATCAAACTCTTTGTCGTCATGCCCTTCTTTTTCTTCGGCAGGATATCCTACAGGCATAAGGCAGAGTACACGGAACCATTTTGGCGCTTTTATCACATTTCGGACATAGTCTTCGCTATCTTTCAGTAAAGTCTTACTCCCCAGTATCTGTATGAAGCATGTCCCCAACCCTTGATTTGTGGCCTCCAGGTATATCGCTTCTGCCGCTATCGAACAATCCTCAACCCACAACGGCATGCCATTCGCCCCTATGACTAGGACCACAGGTGCGTACTCTGCAAACGCGCTAAACAGTGTCGATTTTGCCAAACGTTTCCGGGCTTCTCTGTCTCTTACGACAACAAACTGCCAGGGCCTCATGTGCATTCCAGAAGGAGAGAACATGGCTGCTTTTAAGATTTCGTCGATTTTTTCCTGTTCCACATTCTTGTTTTTGAACTTTCTTATGCTCCGCCGTTTCGTGATTACGTTAAGCATGATAAAGATTAGGACAGAACACTTTAAAGCAGATATGACTGCCAGTTGCAGCGAGATGCTCGTTGCTCGACCAACACGTCTTTATCAGACGCGCAATAGGTCGCAGAGAGCACATTCGGTCTTATTTATTTGGATTCCTTTCTTCGCAGTCCAACCCAATGCCACATCCACTTCTGCACGTGAAGGAGCACTTTTCATTATGTCTTTTCTAGTCTTCTTTCCTATTGCTTCGTCGATCGCAGCGGCCCTTTCTTTGATTTCTGCTTCAGGCACTCCGATTTGCCCAACAGAACGGCAGTCCGCCAGAATGTTAGCATCAACCACATATGTTGCTTCTAGGAGCTTCATGGCCTTCCATGCACCTATGAGATTTGGCGAAAGCGAGTCGCCCGGAGAACAAACCACCCGTCCTTCATCGTCTACAAGGGCGGCTCCAAATCTATCGCCGAATTTCCCGTCGCCCTTTTTCCATACGACTACTGGCGCATACACGCCGCGTTCACATACGGCAGAATCTGAAGACTTGATGATCTTTACGTGGGCCTCTCCTGCGAATAGAATGGCATAATCGGCATGCTCTTGCCCACCACGCATCTCTCGCTTTACATCATTTGAAACTTGCATTGTTATTTGTTGGAAATTCTTCATGCCATCACACGAAAACCATGCCTGTATCCAAATATATATACCTTTGCATAGGGTTTTTAAAGCTTTGTATCGTCTATAGTCGAGAGCGTCTCGATAAGTAATATATATCTTGAACACACAATCCGCTAGTGATAATATGAAGTTGGTCAGTGCCTGCTTGCTTGGGATAAATTGCAACTATCAAGGCAAGAGCAAGCCAAATCCTAAGCTTCTTGAAGAGTTCAAGAAAGGCATCATCTATCCCGTATGTCCGGAGGTCATTGGAGGAACGGGCATACCGCGGCCTTCCGCAGAGATAAGAGGTGGTGCCGGCTCCGACGTGCTGGCTGGCAAGGCAAAAGTTATCAACGCTGACGGTTGTGATGTCACAAAAAGCATGGTTGCCGGCGCATTCGCAACTCTTGAAATAGCAAAGGCAATTGGTGCCAAAGAGGCGATCTTGAAGGCCAGAAGTCCCTCGTGCGGCTGCGGCAGGATATATGACGGCACTTTCTCTGGCATGCAGATTAACGGAGACGGCGTCACCACCGCTCTGCTGAAGAAAAACGGAATAAAGGTCATTACCGAAGAAGACTATCAGAATAAAACGAATGAAAAGTGATTTCGACGGCCAATGTGCCTGACATGCAGTTTAACTTCGGAGACTGCAAGAACAGACAGCAACTAGCCAGACAAGAGAATGCAGCTGGATATTAGGACTTAAATGTCCACCACTTCCTCATGCGGATGATGCCGTTTGTGGCCGCAATTGTTGCACTTCTCGTGCACAGTGAAAACATACACTGTTTGATTTTCAACGGCTGATTTGTTGAGAAGCTCCCTGTGCGTTTCGAACATGCGGAATGGTTCTCTGCATTGAGGACATGTAGAGTCGGAAGACACGCTTATCATGGACAAGGAAAACACGAACATAACCAAGCAGCACATGAAAGGAGCGACATAGTGCACTAGGTTGATATTAAATGCAGTGTTGTTGAGTCCGTGGCCAAAGTTGTCGATAGCCAAGATTGCAATCACGGCTCCGATACTAGAGGCACCGGCAAGACACTCGTGAAAAGGGTAATACCAGCGACCCAGCAGCCCAAAAAGGGATCTGGCTACGAATACTGGCACACTGAAGTCTTCGTCAGACACAACAGTGACGGGCCCATTTTGACCGCCGATTCTGGCAGCATTCCGGTTTCCACGTCTTCCAAAGTCCTGGATACCCTTGATATCCTCGTCGTTCGTTCCCATCTCTCCCACCCAGATGATTTTAGCGCTAAAACTATTTAAGATTTGTGTATAAACCGCAGGAATCTTGTTTCAAACACACACCAACAAGGCACCCGTAATTTAGATTAGAGGTACTTCTCGATACTAGCGTATTTATCAAAAAGGAACTCATTTTCATCGTTCTTTGGCATCTTCTCTTCGATCTTCTCATATATTTCGTGTCCGTTTAGACGTTTGGAGCACACGAGCAGAACATTGTCTGAGTTTATGTTTGGTTTTAGATGATACACCTTGAAGTATTTGTTTAGTTTTTTTACGTACGAGATAAGATCGAACAAGCCAAGCACCACATTTATTGCAAGAATGCCGTCGCCTCTAAGGGCTTTGCTTGCATCATTTATGAACTCTTCGCATAGAAATTGCTTTGGAATCCTAGCATCTTCATACGCATCCAGAAATATCAAATCAAAGCGGTTTTTCTCACCTGAAACGTACTTTGCGCCGTCCTCTATGTGAATCTGGATATCCACATTATGCATGAAATGTTTCTTCGCAAGGTCTACCATCTCGACATTTGTATCGACCCCATAAAGTTCGACTTCTTTCTCAAACAATCTGTTCAGTTGAAGGGGCGTTGTTCCGCCACCTATTCCAACTACCAGTATTTTAGGCTTGACATACAGATACGCAAGAGGTATGAAATAGTCATAGTAAAGCCGCGTATAGAGCGTGTCAGCCCTTATAGCAGAGTATGTCTTGAACCCTTCCTTGAGTACGAGCATATTTCCCTTCTTTATGACAGATATGTTGCCTTTCGAATCTATTATCTGCCAACCGGTAATTTTATAGGCCAGTCTCGACAGGTGTCCCATAATTGCGTTCATGTTAGAACATCTTTCATTTAAGGAATAGATTAGGATATGATATTAAAAAAGGGCATCCCAATTTTGGAAAGGCACACGTGGAAAAGGAGAGGTAAATAAAGGGCTATGAAGAAATTGATTTTTGAATTGAGCACACCACAGCGACTGCACATGCAAAAGCGCCTCCAACATCAAGCAGCACCTATCTAATAGCTGCCGTAATTACGGCAATGATGGGGATGATGGCCATAACTTACCACTACGCCTCTAAAAACAAGAAGGACGTAAAGGCAACGTGATGCACTCAGCCTCACTAAATGACCCTTTTTATAAGCCTTCGCGAGGGGAAAGTTTGTAATCGCGATCAGTTTATTGACAATAAAGTATAGCATGATATGCCATAGCAAGCACCCTTCCTCCAAGCAACTGAGTTGCGCACCGGATCAGCTTCGACCAACTAAAATAACGCGCAGCATACAAAGAGCATAGCCACTCGCGCAAAGCAAAGTATGCAATTTAGCAAACTTTCTCAAATATATTTTCATAAAAGTATAAGCATATATATCTGAAAACTCAAAAAAAACATGCGTGGCAACATGACGGTTACTCGTAGGACTGAGGAACAAAACCAGAGTGAAAGAGGAGGAATGATACCTGGCGAGCATATAGAAGAGCAAAACCGCATCGAAAATACCAGTACGACAACGCTGCTTCGAGAAGGGTGCATAATGCTTGAAAATGGTCTGCTTCTTTTAACTCCAGAATCCTTTATACGACACATACCCAGAGGCACTGGCCTGATTAGCATTGTCGATGAGGTAGTGATCGTCGGCAGGGATCATATAGACGCAGATACGGCAGAAGATGGCTGCTTATACTTTGGTGTGCTGCGAACGCATGAAGAAGAGGACGAACTCCGGAATGGAGAGAGAACACCTATCGGATAAACAAGCAAGAAAAGATTCTAATATCTTCCTTAGTTAATCACACCTGGCAGGGCCTGTAAATCGCACTCTAAATCGGAATTTGGAAGAGCATGTACGTCGACATACAATAGTGCTCGATGGGTTTGAGTTTAGAGCTATTGCACGTGCCGAATTGCACTGTTTGAACAAGATCAAAAGCGCAACCAAGTAGGGAGTTTATGAAGCTGTGGAAGATTTATTAATTCACCACACTATACTCATATCCGTGGGATGATGGGGGAGGAAGAAGGCATAAAGATAATCAAGCGTCGTTATGCCAACGGCGAGATTACAAAGAAGCAGTATTTGGAGATGAAAGCAAACTTGAACAATGGAAATGAAACAGCAAGTAATAGAGATGTAGAAAAACAAAAGGCAACAAAGACTACGCAGTCCATATTCAGGGCAAGAAATATAGCATTGGGGTTCGTCCTTTTATTAATAATTTTATACATTGTGGACGAGGCCGTGTATGTGAACAACAATTCAGAAGTTGTTCTATCGCCTCGCAACGTGTCCCAAACACTTTTTGCACAAGGACCTGTCTCGTTTCAATTTGGCCAAACGACTTCGCAATGCAAACCGTCGCCCTGTGTGAGCGTGTATTGGAGCAATTTCACGGTACCAGCTAATGCAACGGAAATACATATAACTGGCACATATAGTTCACAATATCCGATCGTATTGGCACTACTTACGCGTACTCAATTCACAAACTTCATGCATGTGAATGTATCAAAGATCTTTTCCAACAACGAGTACATAGTATATAACAAAAGTGCCACCATAAATGTGCAACTAGTACCAGGAGCATATTCCCTAACATTCTATTATCCAGGCAACCCAGTAGATTCATTGACAATAACCAGTCCGATCACACTCGGCTATACCGAATCACCTAACATCACAACTACAAAGTCACTTTTCGATGGTGCCGTTTTCTACAATGGCACCGTGCCGCAGCCTGTCATATTCAACTATACACAATCCAATGGTTCGAAAATTCCTTTGTATGCGGTTCCGGGCTGGGTGGTGATATCGGTTTCGCCTTTCACGTCAACGGATACTGTTAACAGCACAGTACTGAAGTATGACGGCACTCTGATTGCATATCTTCCGTCAGCAGGATTGTACCTTGCCAGCTCGGGAACACAGAATGAATCGACTTTTATTAATAATGTAAAAGCCACAGGCGTGGCACTCTCAGTCGAGCCTGATTTTGTTGATGCACGGGCAAGTGCGATCGCTACGGTCTACGACCCATTTCACTCTGATTCAAATCTCACCCAGTTGCAAAACGCAATTGCAGCATCGCCTTCTGACGTCATAACCGTAATTGTTGATAGCTTCCAAAATGCAGGCAGCCACGGCTATGATGTGGCAGGTGCAATGGATGCGGCTACCAACTCTCAATTGCAGTACATAGAAGTTCAAGATAGTTCATCCAGCCGTGTTGCCGATCAATTCTCCTCCAAGGTCACCATTCTCTCAATAATCGATGCAGCACAAGAGGCGAACAAAAAGGTCGTAATAAGTTTCTCTACGTATGGGGTATGTGTTGGCCCCAACGGATTCAATGACTGCTCAAATTCCGAAAAGGCAGATGCCTGGCTTGATGAGGTGGCAGGACTTGCAGGCGCACTCCAAGACAACGATTGGTTCATAGGCGGAAACGTCATGATAAACAAGGCCGCAGGCAACAGCGCAGCCAATTTATCAAGTGCCTTTTCTGCCATTCAGACAGATACCTCACTCGGAAAAGCAGTACAGAATGCATTCCAGTTCTGCGGAATGCTCTCTTCTGATGGGCTATCACTATCTAATGTAACAGACTGGGGAAGCAGTGCGGGAGTATCAAAAACTCCGCTTGGAGTCATGTTCACTACTCCGGCAGGCAGGATACCTGGAACCATTTATGATACATATACTTCCTTAGCCGCACCGGTATGTTCTGCGGATGCAGCCATTTTATGGGGAAAATATCCAACACTGTCAAATGCACAGGTAATCCAGGCGCTAAGGCAAGGCGCCACAGCAGGACCTGGAGGAGTCCCCACACTCAATCTCAACAACTCGCTTGTGATAGCTGCGGGCATGGTGCAAAATCAGACAACAAGCAGCACTACGATAAGCTACAACATCACTAACAGCACCACTTCAATATTACAAAATAATACAGGCCTTCAGACCGGAATTTATAGCGGCATATTGAACATAAGCGCTACACAGGCCGGCTTGCATCAACGCACCTCGATTAAAATACTACTGTCATTCACCAATTTTATGGTTGGTACTTACACTGCTGAAAGCGGAGGTGATTCTGAAACAGGGTCTGCCAATGCCACATACCAATACACCTGCGATTGGGTTAACGGAACGCATCCATCATACGTAAACCCGCATTCGTCTTACAGCGGTACTTTTAGCGATCAGGACGGTCTGACCACGGGCAGCCAAGGAGTGTATTTCATTTTAGGCTCAGAGTCGAGCGTGTCATGGCCTAATTATTATTTCTCTACATATTCGACTCAGGATTGCGGCGGCACAGAGGCGCACACCCTCACGTCTGAAGTTATTGAAGATATCTTCAGCACCACATGGGGCAACACCAACGGTCGGCTCGTAGTAAACGACACGAGTGGAAGACCCGTAGTATGGCTAAATCCGAATGGCGAGACCGTTCAGCTGAGCCGCACGTTCCCAACCTTGCCGTTCCAGAGCTCTACGCCACCTACGTCATACACCGGCACTTTCACACTCACCAAAATCAGATGACCTGCATGACAAACGACTCGAATAGGGAAAAGACAACCAAGAAGTCCAAGGGGTTGACGAGCGAGGAAATATCTGCGATGAAGGAGCGCATTCAAGAGCTCAATGCGGATGAGGCGGACGCAGAAAGCGCCGTGCTCGTGAAAATAGCCCAGATGCCAGAACCGGATCGCACAATGAGCAAGCGGCTCCACACTATCATCAAAGCTACCGCGCCGACCCTTACCCCCAGGCTCTGGTACGGGATGCCAGCGTATGCCAAGGACGGCAAGGTCATCTGCTTCTTCCAAGGCGCAGGTAAATTCAAGACAAGGTATGCGACGTTGGGCTTCAGCGACAAAGCGAACCTCGACGAAGGCACCATGTGGCCGGTCACCTTTGCGCTGAAGAAGTTGACTGCAACAGAAGAGACGAAAATCGTCGCGCTTGTGAAGAAAGCTGTGAGTTGAGGCTTTCGGAGCCGTTTTCAAGCGACAGGAGTCTTTCGTTATTACGGGATACTGTGAATTTATGTTTAAACTACCCACACCTAAAGGTGTGGGATTTACTTCAAGCACATAGTCGCTTCTGACGCATATTGTTGTCTCTGCGCACGTAATTTCTGATGGTTTCTTCGGTCACCTCACTTACTGTTCTGTAAAAATAACCCCTGCCCCAGAAATGGCCGTTCCAATATGTCTTCCTAAAATTCGGGTGTTTTCTGAAGAGTTCATAGGAACTTGAACCTTTCAGAAGTCCTATCGCACGAGAAACAGACATCTCGGGAGGAATTTCCGCAACTACGTGAACAGGGTCTTCCATTACGCCCAATTCTACGATTTTGATTTTATATTTTTCTGCCGCAGAACGGATTGCCGCATCGCAATCCTTCCAGTGCGACTCTTTTTCAAGGGTCGCATATCTGTATTTTGTTACCCATTGCAGATGATATTCGTTCGCACCCACGGAGTGCGCGTTGTGCACAAGGTTCTTATTTTCATAGTTTACACTATCCATGTTCTCAGGTCTCCGCGGCCTAACGGCCGCGTTGGAGACAAATCGAGAAATAGGGATAATATTCTGTGCCTGTTTCATCCTCATGCGTAAACGCAAGGGATTTCACAGGCCCGTAAGGCATTAAAACGAAGAGCTCAGCTTCATTTGTTTTCAAAATATTCCTTTAGCGGTTTCCAATAATAACCCTTCCACCCGTCGGCATAGCCTTTCATCTGTGCTTTGGGCACCTTAGAGTGAACCATCGTTAGTTCTGTCCCATTTCTAGCCTTTTTGAGCGTTATCGTAAGTACTGACGGTGGATAACCATCAGGCCACTCTGTCGTGCTCCATTCCTGCACTATCTTCTTGCCCTTAACCAGTTTGAGGTTCTTCCCAAATATGTAGTTGTCCCAGGCAGTTATCTTGCCTCCAACTTTGAGTACAATTGTAGCCTTGCTGCCCGTAAACTTCGAATGGATCTTAGCATCCATGAATGCATTGTATATCTCCTCAGGGGTTGCATTTATGACAACTTTCTGCTTTATGGTGCCTGTTTCGATTTCCATAAGACCACGATAAAACATCGAACAATAACCATTATAAAACAGAATACATAGGCAGTGGCTGGAGATTTAGTCGTCCAGACTACAAATGCAGTGGGGGGCCGGTTCTTCGACGTCAAAATGCAATTGGGAGAGAACATTTACGACGGTAGTGAGCGTCCCTGAACGTCGCGTATTATAAAGAGTAATCAAATTTTCTCTGCAAGTGCAAAGAATTCATCTTTGGAGATATCTGCATCCTTTAGGATGCGAAGCAAAAGGCCAGGCCCTATCGGCTCTTTGCCATGCGCAGGAACACTGGTAATGCGTCCATCAGGATGCCTCAATCTTACGTGGCTGCCTTTCCTTCTGAGTATTGTAAATCCGATGGACAACAGCACCTTGATAACCACAAATGAGGTTGTGGGTTTGTATTTTGCCATGCTAAACGCTCACTAACTGCACGCCTACAAATTCACTTGGAACTACCGTTTCTTTCTCATCAGCAAGGCAAAGCTCTATCACTTCCTTTATCCTTTTCTGGAGGGTATCAAGATCTTTTGCCTGGGTGTGGCATCCTCTCAATTCAGGCACGTCTGCGACATAAAATCCTTCAGCATCTTTTTCTATCACAACCTCAAAAGCTCTCTTTACCATAATATCACTTCAATAGATTTTGGCCTTCTAACATTTAAATATACCACTAGTGTCTGGTCAGCTATGCGTCAAAAACCGGAAAAGTTCCATGTTGTGCTCAGACACACCCAAGCCATACGCCTTGACGAGTTCGAGTGCCTTCCCTCTCGAGATCTTTAAGACCTCGATCTTCTCATCGCCTTCGAGTGCCTGTTCTGATTTTGTCAAGTTGGTTGCAACATAATAGTACTGGGTTCGGCGGATGGATTTGGATATCGGGTGCAGCCTTGAAAAGAGCGTCAGTTTGCCTGCCTTGTAGCCCGTTTCTTCTAACAGTTCCCTATACGCTGCCCCCTTCGGCTTTTCACCTTTTTCTATGCCCCCACCAGGCAGCATCAAGACATTCTTGGCCACGGAATCGCGGTATTCCTTCACCAATATCAGCTCGTTTTTCTGCGTGAATGGAATGATCGTAACCGTGTCGTTAAGCACGATGAGATAGCGTTTCCTTTGTTTTTTACCAGTTGTAAGAACACTTTCTTCTACGAAAAATTTAGGAGCGCTAAACACGATTTTGGTGCTGTTTCGCGTTTTCATAACAATAACCTACAAGGCCACATTTAAGAAGGTTCCCTAGGAACCGTAGTGTATCAATTTCCAGCTCTAAGCAGCCTGATTGCAAATTCCCCGATATCTTTCAGGTTTCCTTCTACATGTGAAACCGAAGATTTTGCCGCAAGAGTGCGTACGAACTCTGCTCTTCTTAGCTTCATGCCATAAGAAAAAATCTCAGGATGCGGAAGCTGCGCCCCCGGTAAAACAAGAGGGAAATGTTCACTAAATTCCGCAGCGGACTCGTAAAGCACTTTGAAAAATTCATCATAATTGCTCCGGTATTCCTTAATTGAATAATCTTCCACTTGTGTTGTATCTATTCTGGTCACCAAAAGCGGTGTGGGTATTTTCTTCACTATCAATATTGCAGAAATTTCAGAAGGATACACCGGCTCTGTGGTGATATGGAAGTCAGTAGGATCCATAAGTACTTTTTTGCTCGAAAGTTCGCAGTTTATGCCCTTGAAAGCTGCAACCTCCTTCACATGGGGAAACATGCTAAATTCTGTTGTGAGCGATCCCGTTCTGACGCTTATCGATCTTACGCCGCCTATTATTTTGTTATCTCCATTCAGAAAGAGTCTATTGCCTCCGATAAAACCTAGTTCCGGATCGGACAGGCAGGCATAAAGCCCAGTTGTCGTTTTGCCGGCACCTGTCTCGCCTATGAATAGTATGCTTTTTCCTTCATAAGAAACACCACAACCATGCACAGAATATATGCTCTGTTGATTCAACGCCCTCTCTAAAAATCTGGACGTGACAATGGTGGCATCTGCTGCGGCACGGACAGCATTGCATTCTTCTGAGAGATATACTTTGGTATAGTTTCTGGTATGGTGGATTGACGGCAGACCTTGGGATACGACGACTTCAAGCATTGGTTTTGATACCATATTGTCCTCAGTCACTTCTTGGAATGGAGGCAAGTATCTCTTATGAGCCTCTGCAAAATAGTCGCCTATATCGCTAGGCATTCTGACTAGCACACTCACGCCCATCGCATCAGACACGAACGACTTTGATTTTGATATCAACTTCTCACCATAAATGTCATTTCTTGCAGCAGTGATGGTCGCTGACAATTTACCTCTTTATCGAATAATAGCTCGTGACAGACCCAAGCCGCGGCGAAACATTCCGCTTCATGTACTCGAGGAACTTCTTGCCGTCCGTTTCGTCATCGAGGCGCACCTTCACCAGGTAGCCGTAATCGCCTTCTGTGACGAACACTTCTTCCACGTTCTCGATCGAAATCAGTTTCTCCGCGACAACATTTGCATCGGCATTCTCCTTGGGATCGATGAACACGAACCCGAAACGCCCGGAGATGCGCTTCGCTCTTCTCGCTTTATTTGCTGCGTTCTTCACATACCCACCGGCACCGTTCACTCGACGCAGTCAGAGTACACGACCCTCCATGAGTTCACACTTTCCTTGACCCATTTCACAGGCCTTTGCTCATTCGCCTGCGCATCCTGCGCAAGCCTCTTCCTTTCCATCCACGATCTTATTGGATTCATTCGCCCACCAAGCATCAAGAGATTCTTAAAAATTCCGGAGATTTCCTTAAAAGGGATGGCAGCGAGACCGACTCTCCCGCTGCCGAAGTGGTTTGGAGACCTATGTGGCAAGATGGGTGAATGCTTACCTTGGGATTTGATTCAGGACGCGAATTTGAATTGTAGTCTGCATCTTCCCATTCCATTCGCCCACCACGGGCATATTATACGTCGCACGTGGTATATATGGACATGTGCAAATCATAACAGAATCTGTGCGCGTTATATGTCGAATTTATGTGATAATCGTGATATCTATCAAAATAGCTTATGTTATGCTATCGTCTGATTAACATAAGAACTAAATATCTAATTAGATACTAATTACTTTATGCCAGCAGCGCCGAAAGCCGTGCAGGAAACGTACGAACGAATGAAGACACAATCAGACGTATTCCTCGCGCTGAAAAAGATAGGCAGAAATTACTACGTCTACAGGCAGACGGGCAAGTGGGACAAGGAAAAGAAGAGACCGAAGATAACTGCCAAATATCTGGGAAAAATAGCCGAGGACGGCACATTCGTCAAGAAACTAACGTCAATCAAGGGCGACCTCGAGAGGGCACAGGCCATTATTTCACGCAACGGTGGCGAGGTTATATGGCGCGGTGAAAAACATGAGGCACTTGCCAGCGACCGACCACCTCAAGAAGAGACCATAGACGAGAGCGAGGAGAGCATACTCCGGATACTCAGCATGAACGGGCGCGCATCGGTCCCTTTCATAGCCAAAATGACAGGAATGAGCAATTCTGCAGCTGAGTACCACGTCAAGAAGATAGAAGAAAAATATGGCATCAGGTACCTGTCCGAGGTATATACGAGCAAGCTGGAATTTGTCGATTTTGTAATATTCGTGAAATTTGAAGGAAAAGTTCCCAACATCGACGAGATGCGAAAAGAACTGGCCAAATTTCCCCGTGTGCAGCTCGCAATGGCCGTCCACGGCAAATATGATCTTTTCATATATTTCGTGGCTGAGAGCAATTATCTGCCCGAGAAATATTACGAATGGGCGGCGCAAAACGCACTCTATGAATTTCAGCTTACTGTGTTCAAGTCGTACAATGCGCTGTGGTACGTATCACCCTTCTATAGGACGTACGGTTATATCCCGCTACGGGATGAGTTTTTCAACGTGCTGGAACGCAGGATATGGAAGAAGAGCAAAGAAAATTCCCGGCCAGTGCCCGGGCAGTTGCTTCCCAGAGAATTCCATGTTCTGCGAGAACTTAATCGCGACGGCAGTTGCGAATTCACAAAGATAGACAAGAAATACGGTTTTGACAAGGGCAGGTCTGATTATACATATAACAAACTGACTGCAAACAACACAATAAAAAGGGTTACGCTGACGATGCAAACGCCCCAAATAAGATATGTCGCAATAATCTGCATGGATTGGGTGAAGCGTGATGCTTTCGTAAAGAGCAGGCAAGAGCTTCTATCTGACATAATAGAGGACAATAAGCCCGTAAACAAATATGTGCTTGTGGGCGACATAAACACGCCGTGCGGTGTTATTTTTATCATGCCGGTTACCCATGAGGAAACGTTAGAAAGAACTGTGGCGCAGCTAAAACGCATAGGCGGCACAAACGTCTATGCCATGATGGCAAGTGAAACGATAATAGGCGACCTGTGCTACCGATTATACGACAACACATATTCCAGCCAGCAGCGCATACTTGAAAATGAATACAAGAAGAAACCAGCCACTAAAGCAAATTATTTTGAGCCAAACAGAACCAAGAAACAACCGGTCAGGTTGGACATACGAGGTATGCCTCTAGAGGAATAGCTATACGTTTAGTAAAAAGTGAAAGGATACAAAAAATCTACTGCCAAACTGGCTTATATTGGCCTTCGCTCAGGAACGTCTAAGACTATGTTCCTCCGCCGCCGCTTCCGCCTTCTCCTCCAGATCCGCCTCCAAACATAATTTCACTAACTTACACTCTGTCGTGAACCCTTATATACCTTTTCCTGGCGTTTTTCGCATGTCGTTCTGTGCCATTCAGTGGTTCAAACAGGGACATCTTTTTCTATGTTGTTTTTCGTTTGCTACTCGCGCCATTGGCACGCACTCATGTGTTCTGATGGCATTCACTGCCATTCATAGTCATTCGACGTGGTGGGCCAATTGATAGCAGAGTACAAATCTCATATCGACGACAAACAACCACTCTCCGTCGACAAAAAGCAGAGCTGGGGGGCCGGAGATTTGGACTCCGATCGCCAGCGCCCAAGGCTGGTAGTCTGCCAGGTTAGCGTAGCCCCCCGAGGACAATGCAATATATTAGGAAAGCTTATTAAAATGCCTTTGCTAAATATTATTGTTTCTTGTGATTGCATGAGAATGGACCTTCCGTGGACTGAAAAGTACAGGCCGAAGAACCTGAAGGAGGTCATCGGGCAGAAACTCATCGTAGAAAGACTCAGTTCGTTCATTTCAAGAGGGAACTTCCCGAACATGATATTCGCAGGGCCTCCAGGCATAGGCAAGACTACCTGTGCGGTAGCCATGGCTAACGAGCTATACAAAGGAGAACTTGATGGCGCATTCAAAGAGCTCAACGCATCTGACGAGCGTGGTATCGACGTCATAAGGGGCGCAGTGAAAGAGTTTGCAAAGACGATCTCGGTCGCACGCGTACCCACGAAGATAATATTCCTTGATGAAGCGGATGCACTTACGGGGGATGCACAGCACGCGTTGAGAAGGACCATGGAGATGTTTGCAGCGGAGACGAGGTTCATACTGAGCGCAAACTACGCGAGCAAGATAATCGAGCCCATACAGAGCAGGTGCGTGGTGTTCAGGTTCAAGCCCTTGGTAGAGGAAGAGATGAGGAGGTACATAACGCGCATAAAAGAAGGGGAGAATCTTGAGATGGATGACAAGGCGGTGGAAGCTCTGATATACGTCAGTGATGGCGATTTGAGAAAGCTCTTAAACGTGCTGCAGAGCGCAGCCATACAGAGCACCAAGGTCACAGAAGCAAGTGTGTATAACATAGCGTCAAGGGCAAGGCCGGATGAGGTGGTTGCGATGCTGAAGTGCGCAGTGTCCGCAGACATGGCGAAGGCGAGAAGCGAGCTGGACAAACTGATGATAATGCACGGGATGAGCGCAGAAGACATACTGATGCAGTGCTACAAAGAAGTGCAGAACATAGGTATTGACGAGCGCATGAAGCTTGGAATCATAAAGGAGATAGGCGAATGCAACTTCAGGGTGGTCGAGGGTGCGAACGAGCGCATACAGCTGGAGGCCATGCTTGCTAGCATCGCGCTTCTTAAGCCAGTGCGCTAGAGTAGTTCAGATACGTGTCGTATAAGAGATCCGATCAGATGGCAACGATAAAAGAGACGGCAAAGAAGCTGAACGATAATCCTACGGAGGAAAATTGGGAGACCCTTGCAGGAATGACAAAGAGCGCAAACGTAAAGTACTATTCCGTATTTGACCCGACAGGAATTGCAGGCGTAGAAAAAAGGCGGGCGTATGCCGTGCTTTACGATTCACACCACAAGTCCATGTTCCGCGTGCCACTTTATGACAAAAAAGGCACCAAGATAAAAAGCGCAGCAAGATTCCTGGAAAGGCTTGTCCTGAATAAGAAGGAGATAGTCTCTGAAGTTAAAAAAGACGACCAGAAAGAGCAGATGGTGAAGAAGCTGAGGTCGCTAGGGTACATGTGAAGTCCAGACAAGGCAGGATCCACACACAACTAAGAGATCATACGAATACTACTGACGCGTATGCCACGACACTTGAATGGTCTTTTGTAGAATAGCCGGAGTTCGAGTAATCAAGAGCCAGTCCAGAATGTGCGCCGACGCCTTTTGCGAAAAGCATTGCAACAGTTATCGGACCAAAGCCGCATATGCTGTCACCAAGCGTTCCGACCAGTCTGTTGAACGTGATGTGATCCATGCGCTTCAGTGCATCTATGAGCTCCATGTCTTTGCTTTTCGCAATATCTGCAGATTCGTAATGATCAAAATCGGAGCTGGCAAGCACAACAATCTTCCTGCCAGTGGCGAGTGACGCTTTTAGTATCGCATCTGCAAGAAGTTCGCTGGAACCGACAGTCTGGTCTCCAAGGCATACGAAGCAGAATTTCTTTTCAGGAAGGATGTGCTGCAGGAACGGCAGCTGCACTTCAATGGAATGCTCGTTTGCATGGGCATCTTCATCAAGGTATATTCCCGGTGTGGCTGCGATCGCGTTCGACAAGGCGATGTCGTTTTGCACGACACCCAGAGGAGTCTCCCAGTCTAATAGTGAAACTGCGATAGGTGCACCCTGACCTGTATGGTTGGGCCCAACAATCACCACAGTGTCGACAGATTCCAGGCCCTTTTTGTGCTGAAGCGCTTTGTATGTGAATGCCGCAGTCCTTCCAGAATACGCATATCCGGCGTGCGGAGAGACGTACGCCACTGCATCCTCGACTGCTTTCGGATCGACTTCGGCAGAAGTCATGGCATCGTCTATGAGCCGCAGTATGTCACCTTTTGTGGCAGGATAGAAACTTCCAGCAAACATACATTTGCGCATTTTAACACCTATACTAACCTTTACCATATTTCAGATTCTGAAGATGTGACCTTGCGGCCAACGCTGCCTTTGCGCCGCTTGCAGCAGCAGTGATCGCTTGCCTATAGACCTTATCGGCAACGTCACCGGCAACGAACACGCCATCGACATCAGTCAGAACCTCATCTTTGGCCACAATGTAGCCTTGATCGTCCAGCTTCAGCTTGCCTTGCAGGAATCCGGTGTTAGGCGTGTAGCCTACCGCAACAAACAAGCCGTCAGTCTTCAGAACAGAAAGCTCGTTGGTTTTAAGGTTTCGCACCTTGACACCCGTGACCTTGCCTTCTCCGATGACATCCTCTATCACGCTGTCGTACACAATCTTTATCTTGCTGTTCGACATGACGCGCTCCTGCATTATCTTGCTCGCCCTGAACTCGTTTCGCCTGTGCACAATTGTCACGTCGCTCGCGAACTTGGAGATGAAGAGCACATCCTCCATCGCCGTGTCTCCACCGCCAACTATAACCACACTCTTGTTCCGGTAGAACGGAGCGTCGCATGTGGCACAGTTGCTGATGCCCTTACCTATATATTTTTTCTCAGATGCCAGGCCGAGCCATTTTGCAGATGCACCTGATGCGAGTATGACGCTATTTGCAAGATGCGTGCCTGAATCCGAAACGACCTTGAAAGGTTTGGCTGAAAAGTCAACACTTATCACGCTTTCATCCAGCAACTTTGCACCGAACCGCTCAGCCTGCGCCTTGAAGCGCGACATGAGCTCTGCGCCAAGTATGCCCTCAGGAAAGCCTGGATAGTTCTCGACAACACTCGTAAGCGTCAACTGACCACCCTGCTCGACACCGGTTATTACAAGAGGTACGAAGTCCTCCCTTGACAGATAGATTGCTGCGGCATACCCTGCAGGGCCGGATCCCACTATTATAACGTCCTCGACTTTTGGCAAACAAACACTGCAGAGCTATTGACTGCGCAAGTAATTAAAAGCTTCCCAGATAATAAGCGCTGGCGACAGAATGCTATGCGTCAATAACATGAACATAGCGCTAGACAGAAGGGAGTCTGGGAGCGACCTTGACTTCATATCCCATGCTCACAGCGACCACACATCAGCTGTAAAGTCAGCGCAGTACATACTGGCTAGTGACGAGACCATGCAGCTTCTAGGCCAAGAGAGCAGAGCGCATTCGACACTGAAAGTGGGCGACAATGCCCAGTTCAGCATGCTTGATTCGGGGCACATGCTAGGAGCAAAGCAGCTCTGCATAGACAACACAGAAAGCGGAAACCGCACCATATACACCGGCGACTTCAAGATGCAAGAGTCAAGAACAGCGAAGCACATCGAGATAGCAAGTGCAGACACTGTAATAGTAGATTCAACGTATCCTGAACCTGATATGAGATTCGATGACAGAAGCGATGTCGAATCCTGCCTTCAGGACTGGACAAAGAGCAAGCTAAACCGCGGAATAGTGCTGTTCAGCGCATACGCGATGGGGAAGTCTCAGGAGATAATAGCGCTGCTGAACGAAATAGGCGTGACTCCGCTTGTGAGCAGGAAGATAAGCACTGCAAGCAGGGTTTACCGTGACTGGGGAATAAACATAGAGTACGCATCGGCATACGATGCAGACAGTGATTATGAGGAAATAGTCAAGGACAATTTCGTGGGCGTAACGGATTCCCGCGATTTGAGGGAGCTCAGTGGCACGCTAGGCAAAGTTCACGGAAAACGCGTGTTCACGGCCGTAGCGACCGGTTTTGCAAAGAAGTTTAGGTTCGATACTGATGTGCAGTTCGCGCTAAGCGATCATGCAGACTTCAAGCAATGCACAGAATACATAGACGCGACTGGCGCAGGGCGCATTTTTACATACGGGCATGAGGCAGAGGCACTATCCAGAAACCTGCAACGGGCAGGGTATTCCGCAGCACCAATGTTGGAAAGCAGGAAGCAGGTCAAACAAGAGCTTTTGCAACCTTAGAATTGCCGCAAACGCTTTTGAGCAGTGTCTTGAATTCGCGCTTGGTGCCATTGTACTCGTTAAGCAGGGACATGTTGCCCATGTTCATCTCCTGCCGCGTGTAGAGCATGACATCATAGAGGTCCGCGAGCTTCACTATCTTGCTTTCGACAGTATTCCTTGCAGTGTATTCTTCGAAAAGCGTATATATCGACCGTGACGTCTTTTTGTCGTTCAACTTGGACAGGGAGTAGTTCATAGTAACCCGCTCAAGCGCGATTAGCTGCTTTCGAAGCCCATCGCTCACTTTGCCATAGTCGTATTTCGAATCGTGAGGCAGGTCGCCACTTATCGCTTCTGGAACGTCGTGTATGAGCGCCAACTTCAGCACCTTGCCAGAATCGTTCTTTACACCTTGGTTGTTTAGGTATTCGGATAGCACCATCGAAATGAATGCGACATCCCCGATGTGCTCCATCACGGTCTGTCGTATGATGAACTTCCTTGTGCTGTATCGTGTTATTGAAGATAGCCTTCCGATCACGTACGACAGATACTCGTACACGTCATTGCTTAGCAGGTCAGCCATTTTAACCACGCATTGAACAGGATATGTATGATAGAGACCATACTTATCTCTATCTGTCACCCAATAGGAAGTCGCCATTAGTTTTCGGGCAAAATGGGCATTTATCAAAATCACAAAACATAGTGTATAGACGGTAACGAAGAGTAATGCTTAAATATCTGGCAATATATATTATATACTCAGATACAATGCCAAACGCAACAAAAGATCATGGTAAGGGCAATGCCGAAAACAACAAGGAGGAAGGCACACCACAAAATACGAGCGGTCCTGCGCCAGCAGCGATAGAAGAACAAGGAAACGACCACAGTATGGAAAACGATGATGCGGCTGCTGCCGAGCCACTCACTTCACGAGAAGCTCTTTTGATGCATGCTGCAGAGAATGTCGATCCCCTTAATGAGCAAGAAATTGAATATGTATTGGCCATGCAGAAGACACTTGCAGAGGACCTAAACCTTGTTCCTACACCACCAGAAGAACCGAAAGGGTTTAAACTCCGGAAAGAATTCGCGCTGATTGCAGCAGGCAAGACCGCACAGATTGTAGCAGGCAGGACTAAAACACAAGAGGGCGAGATGGCCGAAAGTGATTTGATAGCTGAAGCAGATTTTAATATAGACGAGTTCAAAAGCCTAGCAGATGAAGAAAATCAGCTGGTCAAGAAACAAAAACAGTGGGATGCCACACAGAAGATACTCGCAGAATGGGAAAACGAAATGAAAAAGCCGTGACTGCAGTAAAAGCAGCTGTGACGCAAACGTGCATCTTTTGATAAATATGGGCCCGCGGAGATTTGAACTCCGGACCTCCCGATCTCTTTCAGCACTTCCAATCGAAAGCGAGATATCAGTCGGGCGCTCCAACCAGGCTAAGCTACGAGCCCTCAAGTTTACATATAATATGACATTCCATCTTTAAGAGTTTTGCTTATTCCAATGTTACCTCTGACACTTTGCCCATCGGCGTTTCTTCGTGAAACACCTGTGTCTGGAAACTGAACACGTTGACGTTTGGCTGCGACCAGAAGTGCGTGTCCAGCCCGGCTTTTTCGCACGCGTGCTCCAGAAACTGCGTCTTGTCCCAGTGCTGGTCAACGGCAACGATGGGCAGCAGCAGACCGGAATACATGCCATACGCCACTATCAGGCCGTCCCTTCCCACCTTTATCGAACGCAGCCTGTTGTATTTGCCTCCCTTGATGAGTTCCGGCTTTGAAAGCACGCTAACTTCAACTACGATGTTGTTCAGCTCGCTCTTAGATACAGGTACGAACCTAGAATCCTCGAAAGCGGCAGCTATTGCCGCGTCAACTATGCTTTCGTTCAGGGGAGCTACTGCAGTGGGGAAACCTACGCACCCGCGCAATTCCTTTGTAGGATAATATTCGAGTGTGACAAAAACGCCGTGCTTCTCTCCAAACTGCGCTATGCTGTCAACCACAATCTTCTTGTTGAAGTAAGGGTTTATGATGAAGAGCTCTATGCTGTTCCTTGCTGCCTTGACAAGCTCCTCGCCCTGCTTAAGGCTGTACAGGTGCATGTTCATGGATTGTGATACAAAGCTTTAATAGGCATTTAGGTCCAGAGGGCCCGAAACATAAGAGGCAATGTATGAAGCGCAACAAACCAACAAGGCACGCCTTCTTTAACGCCCAGATACGCATAAATATTTGAAAAGGGCACAATTGTGTGAGTCGAATGGGGACAACAAAGTCCAGTTCACAAGTCAAGGCCGATGAAAGAAAACATGCAGAAATTGAACAGCTGATAAATCGAGTTTTGCCTGCGATTTCCGAGTATGGCGAAGAGGGACGTGAGAACGAGCCAGATGCCAGAAGAAAGCTTGCAGAAGAACTAATAAAAAAGGACATTCCTAGAAAGGATTTGGAACCATATCTACGAGCTCTAGCAGACACAGACAGTACGGCATACTGTTCTCGTTATCAAACGTACGCAGCCATTCAGGAAAAGGATAGAATACGTGCCGTAACCATGATTATCTTGACAAAAGCGGTCAATTCGCTGGCCGAAGCAGAACTTCTTCAAGAACAGGCGCACAAATGGAGAGAGCGATTTTTAACAGACCAATCAGAGAGCACCATACGCAAAATGGCAACATCGTATATAGACACGATAAAGATATTGGTTGGGGCGCATCTGGCGGCAGGTACGGCACCACGGCCAAATTTAAGCTTAGACGACTTAAGGAAACATTTTGAGGTTGCGATCGAAGTTTATGCGTATATATTTTCCAGTCCAGAAAACCTTAAAGGGGAATCTTCGAAGTATTTGGCCCAGGCCGTATCGATAGGCGTTGGCTTAAATAGCCCGGAACAAGCTAGTAGAATCTTAAGGTTGTTCAAGGAAATGCCGGTTACAGACACCAAGGTTCAGGAAGACTTTCTTCATTCTGTTGTGCACCAATATAGCGGGCACCATCTATTAACCGACGATAGCACACGAAGCCTTATAGACAAGTTGCTTCCTGCCTTCAAAACCAAAGACGATCAAATAGCCATATTGACAAGCGGGCATAACATATTTGCAGGGGATCTCGATGCATTCGGCATAGGCGATTTCATCGTTCATTGCTACGCCGTACGTGTAACACCACCCAACATAAACGAGCTGTTAATGATTATGAGCCAGGTTCCAGGGACAAATTTATCTAGGCTAAAACAAAACAGAGTAGACGCACCTGCGTTAAGCGGTCTGTTGAAAGAAACAGTGCATGACGAAAGACCTTATGTACATGAACTCATCAAGGCCATGGCTAGCTATTACAGCACCAACGACAAGAAAGAGCTAGATGCCGCTTTTACGAGAGCGGCAGATTATGAGCGAAGTCTTGGACGTAGCGGATACGGCGAGCTAGTAAATGACCTATTAAAGGAAGTCCAGGATAGGCCCTTTTACGAAAGAGAGGTTTTGGTAAAGGAGCACAACGCTCCTGAAAAGGCAGTAGACGTCCTAATGCGCCTGTTAAAGAATACAGAACCTGAAGTAGAAACCCCTCCGAGCACCTCTGACCCCGAATTGAATGAAAGGATGGCACGTTTGGTCAGGAGCGGTAGCGTGTATGACACGCCTCTGGAGAGGGCTTTGACCTATGTTAATGATAAGTTGGAGGCGATGATGGAACATGGCGAGGCGGGCATTGAGCCCAATTTGATATCTATCATATCATGGCTTGACAGGCAAGGGGACAAAAAACTCCAATCCCTTACATACGAGGACCAGTTATCGGCGTATGACAAGCCTTGGTTTATTTCTATCCTAAAGTTCCAAGAGCTTACCGCTTCACCAAACGGTTTCGATCAAGCAGAATTCGAAAGGTTTGTCGGACAGGTAAAGAAAGCAGAGACTATGCAAGATGCATATAGGCTGATTGCTCAGAGAACCCTAGAAAATGTGAGTGGATTAAGTGAAAACTACAAAGCACGAAAGCTATACGGTGCAGATACCTGGTGGTCCGGCAGCATAGCAAGGCAATTGATAGGGCTTACAGAGCTCCGGGAGGCGAGCACGAATCTGGGCCAAAGCGCATTGAAAAAGGAGATCAGAAGGCGTACCGAGCAGGACTATCATCCAGGAGACTGATCGAGCACGATCATCATAACATACGCTCAGTAAGGGATTTAAAAGACCACACACATAGGTGTGTGTCTTTCGCATGCAGAGCACTCTGATGGGACACTTGGCGGTTTCGACGCACCAGCGTAAGCTCGAGATATACACTGACGGAGCCGCTAGAGGAAACCCTGGACCCAGCGCGTCTGGTTACGCGATCTTCGAGAACGGCAAGATAATCAAGAAAGATGCGTTCTATAACGGCCGCGTAACCAACAACATAGCCGAGTACAAAGCGATAATAGAGGCATTGGAATGGTGCTTAAAAAATGTGGGCGACGCACACGAAACCAAGATAACGCTGAATTCTGACAGCGAACTCGCAATAAGGCAGCTGAACAGGGAATACAAGACGAAATCCACTCAGTTGAAGGCGTTGTACAGAAGGGCAAGCGAACTGGCTGCGGCGCTCGGCAACGTGATATTTGTAAACCTCAGAAGGGAGGACAAGCACATAAGCGCAGTAGACAAGGCTCTTAATATTTTGCTGGACAAGCACGCGATAGGAAATGCACATCACGTTGCATCGAAACCAAGCACATAAATAGATTAGTTATTAAGTGTAATTTTATGGCCGACAAGCTACCGGAGAACCAAGGGCCAGGGACTCCAGCAGCAGCGCCAGGCAAAGCCGGCGAAGTTCACGAGGTCCCGATAGAAGCAAAGGACCATTGGCGCAAAGGAAATTCATGCTTTGAAGAGAACAGGTTCGAAGACGCAATCAAAGAGTACGAAGAAGCCATCAAGATAGACAGCAAGTATGCTGATGCTTATTTCAACAAGGCACTGACAGAAAGGGTAATAAAGGATTTTTCTGCTGCTAAGAAAGACCTTGAGGCCGTGATGGAGCTCCAGCCCAAGAGCGCCGATGCTCCATTGCTCATCGGAGACATGGCCGAGAGCAACAACGATTACACAGGCGCAAGGTACTGGTACGTGCGCTCGTTAACCAACAATCCAGACTATGCGGAAGCGAAGAGTAGGTTGGAGCACATAGACAAAAAGCTGAGCCTGGACATAGGCGAGAATGCTGCACCGTCCGAGACCGCACAGAAAAATATTGAAAAATACGATGAGAAAGAGGCAGTCATTGAAGAAGGCCAGATCAAGAAGGTGCCTTTCTTCAAATCGACCACCAAGTTTGACGCATACATAGGCCAGAAGAAGGCAATAGATTATCTGAAGGACAACGTGGTGCTTTCGATAAATAGGCCGGACCTCTTCAAGAAATACGGAAAGAAGATGGGTATTGGACTCTTGTTCTATGGACCGCCTGGCACAGGAAAGACTTACATGGCGCAGGCAATAGCAGGAGAAACCGGCGCCAACATGATAATAGCACAGATAAACCAGATAGTCGACATGTACACGGGCAACACCGAGAAGAACCTACATGCGATATTCGAGCAAGCGAGGAAGAACACGCCTTGCATAATATTCTTTGATGAGCTTGACGCTCTGGGCACAAAACGAGGAGGAGGCGAGGGCGGCGAGAGCAACTCAATAAGGCTTGCGATAAACCAGTTCCTGGTAGAGATGAGCGGTGTGGAGAAGAATCCGGAAGGACTCTACGTCGTGGGCGCAACCAACCAGCCATGGGACATCGATCCAGCACTGAAGCGTAGTGGAAGGTTCGGAGACACACTGTACATCACAGCACCGTCATACAGCGACAGAAAGAAGATATTCGACCTGTACACCAAGAACGCTCCAAGGAAGAAACTTAATCTAGGCAGGCTTTCGAGAGCCACCATGGGATTCTCTCCTGCAGATATAGCGCGCGTAGCAGACAGGGCGAAGATGCTTCCGCTCCTCCACGAGTATGCGAAGAAAGAAGCCAGAATGCTCGCCACAGAGGACCTGCTGAACATACTGAGAGATAAGGATTACGCAAGCAGCTCGCTTGACGAGTGGTTCCAGATGGTCAAGAAAGACGTAATAAGCAAGACCGAAACGCAGATAGTTGACGGAAAGAAGCAGGAAATCGTCAAGGAAGGCAAGCTCGACCCGCAGGAAAAGATCCTCTACAAAGCGCTTGTAAAAGACATAAAAAGGAACACAAACACTTTGATAATATATCTAAAAAGGGCAATGCGCTGGTGGGCTCTTCACATATTCTAAACATGCGTTAATCCGTTCGCAACAGCATATTCGAATCCTTTCAGGGCCAGGACCCTGGGACAAAAGTCAATCTAGTCATGTGCAGTGACGCGTATGCACGCTTCACCAGATTTCAGATTTGCCCCACTATCGTATAGCACTAGTGTCTGTCGTAGTCTTTATCGCAGGTGCCTTTGGCATTTCTTTGCTTTTTAGCTCCTTCTCAAGAGTGATTATGTTCTGAGAAAGAACTGATGACAGCGCTTTTGCAGTCGTCCGGGACACCACGAACTCGCCTATAGGTTTCTGCTTCATCATGTCGAGAAATATTATGCTTATAAGCCCTTCCTTCTCAGCTTCGCCTTTCTGGTTTTTCGAAGCCTTAAGCTTAATTACAACAGCGACCTCATCGGCGAAGATGGGCCTTATGTTCGTTTTTGAAAGGTCTATGTTTATAGGTTGTCCTGCGTCCATATTTACCACACAGTATTCTGTGCGAACATTTTAAAGCTGTTGCAGGACTACAGACAGGCAATAAGATTCACAAAACAGGAAAGCCAGGAGATGCGCTTGGAAAAAAGACGATACATAATATTTGCAGAGCATAGGTTTGAAGAAGACGCAGACGCAGAGTTGAAAAAGCTGTTCGGCGCAGACTATACAGGAGAGATACAGCGGGACGCGCACTTTTTCATTGCAAACATAAAAGGCGACAAGGAAAAAAGGCTTTCAGTCATAAAGGCGGGTAAATTGTCGTTCGTAGAAGCTGCAATCCCGATAGACGCAGAATTGGACAGCGTCGGAAGCGGATACGGTAATGTGATAAGAGCCGTAGAGCAGCTTTTGGACAAAAGAAGGGCGTTCAAGATAGAGGTAAAGAGAATCAACTCCGGACTCTTCGATAAGGCGAAGGCAATTGAAGTGAAGGTGGGGAACGCACTAGAGTCCAAAGGATTCGTACCCGACCTTAAGAATCCTGAAATGGTCGTGTACCTCATATTTCTGGAGGGAAAGACTGCGATAGGCATCATTGAAAGAAGCAAAGCCGCGAGTTACGTCCTGGACCAATTTAGACACAGACAGAAAGAGGTTGCATTCAAGATCAACCGTGCAGAATTCAAGATAGAAGAAGCAATAGAATTCTTCGGAATCGATCTTTCCAAGGTTTCTCGCGCACTGGACATAGGGGCAGCGCCAGGAGGCTGGACGCACTACCTTACAGAACATGGAGTGAAAGTAGTGGCCATGGATAACGCATTGCTCGACTATGAAAGAATAGGCAAAGAAGGAAAGGTCCTGGTAATTTTGCGCAGAGAAGAGATACCTTCCATTCAAAAAACACTGAAAGACAGCAGTGTTGATTTTGCTGACATAGATGATGCCGGCGCGAATTTTGCCAAGTATTCAGTCATACACATAAAAAATAGCGCTGATTACGTCAAGAAGGGCTTGCTTGAGAGCTTTGGCAGCTTTGACCTGCTCACAATAGACACCAACACAGATGCGGCAGCCAGCGCAGAGATCGCAGAGTCTTTTGCAGGAGTGTTAAACCCTGGTGCGCATCTGATAATGACGATAAAGCTTTTCGGCAGCAACACGAAAGAGCAGATCGCGGACGCAGAGGCAGGACTTTCCAAGAGCTATGAAGCGTTCGGGATAAAGAAGCTGCCGCACAACAGGCACGACATCACGCTGCATGCGACAAAGCGCAATAAAGAGACACGGACAGCCGCTCTAATCAGTTGACACAGCATTACCTTCCACGGCTAGCTTCTGCGCCTTGCTCTGTGAGGTGTACGAGCCTTTCTGTATTGCAGTGAGCCCGGTGCGCGATATGTCCTTTATGCCGTAGCCCTGCACAAGGCCGATGAAGTCGTCTATGCGGTCAGAATCGCCCGTCAGCTCGACTGTAGTAGAATCCTTGGTCACATCGACGGTCCGGGCCTCAAATGCGCGCGCGAAGTGAGTTATGTCCGCCATGGCCTTCTGGTCAGGAGTTGATATTCGTACAAGCGCGAGCTCGCGTATCACCGCAGTCCTTGGCCCGAGCTCTGTAATCTTTATCACGTCAAGAAGCTTCGCGATCTGCTTTATGAGCTGTTCTGTTGTCCTTTCGTCCCCGTTGACGACAATGGTCATCTTGGACAGCCCGGGACGCGCTATGCGCCCGACAGTCAGGCTCTCTATGTTGAATCCTCTGCGCCTGAACATGTTGGCTGCCTTGAAAAGGACTCCTGGCTTGTTTTCGACTATCACAGATATGATGTGGCTATTGTTATTCATGATCTGCACCAATTTTTGCGCCGCTTGCAGGGCCGTAAAGGATGTCCTTCAGGCCCGTACCGGGAGGGACAAAGGGGAACACGTCTTCCTCTGAAGATACCGGAACGTCTATGACTGTGGGCCCGTCACTCGCAATACCTTGCTTCAATGCCTTCTCGAGCTCTTTGATCGATTGCGCGCGTATGCCGGTCGCACCGTAGGCCTCCGCAAGCTTCACGAAATCAGGAGTGTCCTTGAACTTCACTGCAGAGAACTTGCGATTGTAGAACATGCGCTGCCACTGCTCAACGAGGCCGAGAGACCTGTTGTTGAGTATGACCACGGTAACCGGTATCCCTTCTTCTACGCAGACGGCAAGGGAGTTCTCGGTCATGCAGAAGCTGCCATCGCCTGCCAGATCAACGACAGGCACGCCAGGCTTGGCCACTTTTGCACCTATTGCTGCAGGGAACCCGAAGCCCATGGTGCCAAGTCCTGTTGAAGTGATCCACGTCCTTGGTTCTATGACTTTGTAGTTGAGCGATGCAAACATCTGATGCTTTCCGACCTCCGTCGCCAGTATGCCATTCGCAGGCAGCAGTTCGCGTATCTTCTTTATGGCAAGCACGGTAGTCAGGCCCGATGTATCAGCATTTGAAGTGTTTTTCAATTCTTCCCGCACAACTTCAACCCGCTGGAGCCACGGCGAGCCCTTCCCTTTCTGCACTACCCTGCGCGTAAGTGCCTCATATATTCCTGTAAGCGTGAGCCTTGCATCTCCCACTATGGGCATGTCCACTTTCTTGTTCTTACCTATCTCTGAGGGATCGACATCGATGTGTATTATCTTTGCGTCAGGGCAGAATTCGCTGTAGTTGCCAGTAGACCTGTCGGAGAACCTGACACCGACCGCAAGCAGGCAATCGGTTTCAAGGACTAGCTTGTTCGCTTCTGCGGTGCCGTGCATGCCTATCGGCCCTAGAGCTAATGGATGGTTCTCTGGAAACGCACCCTTGCCTATCAAGGACGTGACGACAGGAGCCATCAGCAGCTCTGCTATTTTTCGGAACGGTTCTGCAGCGTTGCTGAGGATCACACCGCCGCCGCCCCACAGGACCGGCCGCTTCGCCTTCGCCAGAAGATCAGCGGCTTTTTCCACTTGAAGAGGATGCGGAGACAGCACGGGCTTGTAGCCCAGTACAGTTACGCTCTCAGGAAATGAGATTTCGGCTTTTTCTTGCTGAACGTCCTTTGGAATGTCTATCAGGACAGGGCCGGGCCTTCCGGTCGATGAGATGTAGAACGCCTTCTTTACATCGCGCGGGATCTCTGTCGCACCCATGGGCTGGAATGTGTATTTTGTTATCGCAGTGGTGATGCCGATTATGTCGACTTCCTGGAAAGAGTCCGTGCCTATCAGAGGCCGAGTCACCTGGCCAGTTATCGCCACGATAGGCGAAGAATCCAAATAGGCCGTCGCTATGCCCGTCACAAGGTTGGTAGCGCCAGGCCCTGATGTCGCCATGCATACGCCAACCCTTCCGCTGGCTCGCGCATAGCCGTCAGCCATGTGTGCGGCACCTTGCTCATGCCTGCATAGTATGTGCCTTATGCCGCTGTCAGGAAGTTCGTCATAAATAGGAAGGCTTGCACCACCAGGTATCCCGAAGATCGTGGACACCTTCTCTTTCTTCAGCGCTTCGAGCAGAGCCCTTGCGCCAGTCATCTCAGCCATGCAAATATACCTTGATTAGAGAATATTCCGCATTAGCGCATTTATATTGGCTTTGTACAGAAAGTCCAGCTTTAGGAATGCGCTCGTTTAGCATAAGTGTGAAGAAACAACAAGTACACGGCAGACCAAGCCTGCGCACAGGCACTCAGTCAGTGCTTGCTGGCCAGGTACTTGTTGACAAGATCGACGGCGCGCTCTATGCTCTTCTTTATGTCGGCACGCGTCCTAGCGCCTGTGCATATGACTTTGCCGTTCTTGAACAGGAGCAATGCTGCTTTTGGGTCATGGACCTTGAATATAGCGCCAGGGAACTGTTCTGGTTCATAGTCTATGTCGTGCGATAGTTTGGCCAGATAGTAGAGGTCAAGATCAACTCCGAGTTCGGCCTTCGCCACGATGTTTTCAACCCTATAAGTCGGCTTAAGCACCGCATGCTTATGCTTAGGTAAGAATCCTTGAGAGCTCTTTTTGGGCATTATTGCACCATTCTATTATTCTGTGCAAGCCTTTAAATAGTTCTCCTCCAAACAATAGCAATAACTCGCACTGATTATATGAAGCACTCATCAGGGTTTCTAAGAGGAAAGACAAGGATCATGGCCAGGCACCGCAAGCCATCGAAGCTGCGGGTGAGGGACTTGGTTAAGAGCTTCAACATAGGCGACAGCGTCGTCGTACTCCCCAACGGCAGAATGGGGAACGCGCCGCACATGCGCTACCGCGGAAAGACCGGAAAGATAATCGATAAGCGCGGCTCCGCATACATCATAAAGCTTCACGTTCTAGATTCTTGGAAGAAGCTTGTGGTTCCTGCAGTGCACCTCCAGAAGGCAGGCTGAAGTGCACACGCGGCTTAGCCAATAATTCTTCCATTCTAAGGCATCGAAGAGCTGTGGAACCGCAGCTTCTCTTTTCTAAGTAAGTGGTTACAGAATCACAAAAGTTAGCAAGTAAACTGCCAGAAAACAGAGCGCATAAGTATCTCTAAAAAGAAAATAGATATTGATTAGATGTCCTCAAACATAAACAGGGACAGAGATACGCCCTCAGATATGTTACGTGTAGAATCGTTGAGAGAGAAGCTTGATGCAATAGTCAATAGGACAGAGGCCGGTAGCCTGTCTACACGCACAATATTTAGCGGCTCTCCACTTCAAAGCACATTCATAGAGTCTACAATATTGGTTTTCATTTTGATTAATGCGCACGAGAGAAACGTACCCATAGCCGACGCGTATTTTGAAGTAACAAGCGACACGGGAGCAGAGTATATAGATACATTTGCAAGAAGAGACGGTCAAACGTATCAGAATCTTTTCAGATACGAGCCCGCCAATCCACGCAGGATCTACCCTAGTGAAGAACTGGCAGAATGGATGAATATTAAACTAGTTGGTGATTGGGGTTATTTGCCGGTAGGAATTGGAACCTTTGCCAACGGCTAGAACTTCTTCAGGCAGGGCGGCTTGGTGGCAAAAACAAAAAGGAGAATACGGAAATCATCTTGTTTGTTAAAACGCTTAAGCGATAGTCTATGTTAAGATTAAGAAGTAGAAAATAAAAATATGCAGCGTGCGCAGTCGTCGTATGCACGTATCAGATAATGCCTTCGTGAAGCACCAGCTCGGGCTCGCTGTGAAACTCTTCTCCGCACACTTCACATTTGTAGGTCATTTTTTCACCTTAAACATCAACATACGAGAGCCATGCCATATCTTTTATCATCGACGCGCAATGCTTTGTACCTCTTGCTTCACTTTTTCTTCAGCCCTTAGCAATGGAGACACCGTGAACAAAGCAATCAAATCAGTAATATTTCCCATCTCAACCACAATAGGAGGAAGGATCGGCCCTCGCATTCTTGTGGGCGAAGGTATGGTGGTAAAACAAGTGTTTGCCAGGGCACGTCCTATTCCATCCCCCTTGACAGTATTATACGTCGTACCTTGTATATATCGTCATGTGCAAATTATTGGATAGGGCAAGCATCTTACTTTCCAGATTTACTTGATAATTCTAGGAACACAGGGCACGACATAGGTTATACTTCCGACATCATAACATATGATTAAATATCTTATTGTATGTTAAATAACATATGCCAACAGCACCTAGAGCAGTGAGAGAGGTATACGAAAGGATGAAGGAAGAGTCTGACGCTTTCATCTCGCTGAAGAAAATAGGCAAGAACTATTACCTGTACAAGCAGACCGGCGTATGGGATAAAGATAAGAAGAAGACGCGGATAATCACAGAATATCTTGGAAAGATAGACGAGACAGGCAAATTCATAAAGAAGCTCGTACCGATGAAGGATGAGCTCGAAAGAGCACAGGCAATCATCGCGCGCAATGGCGGAGAGGTGATATGGAACGTCGGAAAGAGCAGTGTGCAGATCGGCGGTGAGATCGAAAAAGCGCAAGCACACAATGAAGGCGAAGACGAGCTGCTCAGAATACTAAGCATGAACGGACGTGCATCGATACCACTTATAGCAAAAATAACCGGAATGAGCAACGCTGCTGCAGAATACCGTGTCAAGAAGATAGAAGAGAAATACAAAATCAAGTATCTGCCAGAGATATACACGAGCAAGCTAGGGTATATCGATTTTATAATATTCGTAAAATTCGAAGGAGCGATTCCAAGTATCGAGGAGATGCGAAAGGAACTGTCAAGATTTCCCAGAGTCCAGCTGGCAATCGCGACACACGGCAAATACGACCTCTTCATATACTTCGTGGCAGAGACAGAGTATCTGCCGGTCACTTATGAATGGCTCGCCCAAGAAGAATTGTACAAGTTCCGGTCAGGAGTGTTCAAAGCATATGCTGCAAAATGGTATGCATCTCCGTTCTTCAGGACGTACGGATATGTTCCACTAAGGGACGAATTCTTTGACGTAGTTAAGGACAGGATATGGAAGAAGAGCAAAGAGAGCCCAAGACCAGCACCAGGCCAGCTGCTCTCTAGGGAATACGCAGTCTTGAAGGAGTTGAATGAAGATGGCCAGGCAGAATTCACAAGTATCGACGAAAAGTACGGGTTTGACAGAGGCAGGTCGGACTATACGTACGATAAGCTTGTTGCGAATGGCACAATAAAACGCATCACAATGACCATGCAAGAACCTCCAGTAAAATATGTCGCGATCATATGCATGGACCTCGTACAAAACGATGCATTTGCAGCAAGCAGACCAGAGCTTCTGCGCAACATCATAGAGAAGAGCACGCCGATAAACAAATATGCGCTTGTAGGAGACATAAACGCGCCATACGGGGGCATCTTTGTGCTTCCGGTCGAACACGAGGGAACACTTGAGAAGGTAGAGAAGCAGATAAAGGACATGGGCGGCACCAACGTATATACGCTTTTAGCAAGCGAGACAATAGTCGGCAGCCTCTGTTACCGGATGTACGACAACATGTATTCGAGCCAGCAGCGCATACTATCTCTAGAGTATGAGAAGAAAGAGATAGCCAAGACAGACTATTACGGCCCTAGAAAGGCCAAGACACAGACAATCCGGCGCGACATACGCGGCGTACCACTAGATGACGAATATGTGATCTAGGAAAAGGCATTTTGGAGCAAACATCATAAAGGAATAGCTGTGAAGAAGAGTATCTTCAGCACTAACGATTATGTTCCGCCTCCGCCTGTAGCTCCTCCGTACATAATTTCACGTTCTATACTTTAGCGTTAATGCTTAAATACTCTTCTATGAGGTCGTACGCCTGTCTTTGTGGCGCCATCCACCCTATCGGTGCGGTTATTATATTTTTCGTGAAAGAGACTGTAGGTACTAGTGGACATCAAAATAAGGCAGGCCACCGAAAAGGACTTTGATGGCGTTCTGAGAATCAACAGGAATGCATATAAGGAAGTGTCATCAGACCCTAACTTCGGAGACTGGGCCTTCCTGAAAAGACCTTCGAAAAGCAACATGCTCAAATGGTTCAGGAAACTGCTCGCAGACACCGGAAAGGGCAACGCCATATCGTTGTTGGCGGAAGTTGACGGGAAAGTAGTAGGCCACTGTTTCGTGAGAAGAATAGAGCCGGAATCAGAACTTTCGCATGTCGGGGAACTGTCGATAATTGTTGATGGAGCATACAGGCACAAAGGAATAGGCGGGAAGCTTCTGGACTCCATCATTAACCGGTCAAGAAACGGGTTTGAGATGCTAAGGCTCGGCGTTTTTGCCGATAATAAGGTCGCGAAGAGGCTCTACAAAAGCAGAGGCTTCAGGTATTTTGGAACGGAACCCGGATTCGCAAAAAGGGGAACAAGATACTTTGACAACGAATACTACTATCTCTATCTCAGGTAACACCCGCCAGGCAGATTCTGGGACAAAAGTCATCCATAACCGATTCTGAATAAGTTGTGAAGTGTTGCAGTACAACTTATTGCTGTATCGATTCTGTCATTTCTTTTCTGCCATATTTTCCACCCAACCATCCGTTTATCTACAGACCAACCATTCTCAGACTTCTCCCTTTTGTAGTACTCTATCAAGTAGGACAGAGGATCCTTCATCATCCGTCTGAATATCTTCCTCCATCTAGACGGGCCATTTATTGTTGTGTTGCTCTTTGGGATTATGTACAAAACAGTTTTGTCGTCAAAATACTTCAAAGTTGATTGGTAACTATAGTACCTGTCTAACCTTGCACTATTGACTGTTATCCCTGTGGCCACCTCTACATTTCTGAGCAGCTTCATTGCATTTTCGAATGCTTCCTTTTCAGATCGTATACCCGAGCCATAACATATGTACAACCCATTCTTTATGTCGATGAGATTGAACGAATACACGAATTTCCTGTACCCTTCTTTATCGACTTGTGTACGGTAATGTTTCGTTACTGTTAGTGTGTAACCCGTTCCGTCTCCGCTCACATCTATTTTCTTATCACATTTTCGTTTTATCGTCAGAATAAACATGTTGTGCAAAACAATTCGCACCAGTTCATCAGAATACATCCTTTCGACAGTTTTGTAACTAATGTCAATGCCACAAAATGCGCCAAAAAGGGACATCAGTCCGGCCATTGGTCTGTTGTTTTTGCAGAAAATCGATTTTAGGATAAGCGCAACCACCTTCTGTTGGAGAGACAATTTTGCAGGTCTTCCGAATTTGGATACCTTCATCTCAATAGAGTCTATTGCTGATTTTGTAAGAATGTTCAACTCTTTCGCGACATATCTTATCCTATTTGCATATTCTTCTTCATATGTTTTCCAGTCAGTGTGTTTTTCTGCCGTTTTTTCGCCGTAAATCTCAATCAGTTTCTTGAACTCCTTGAAAAATCTTCGGAACTGTCTATTCGTTAACCTTTTGGTTTTTGCCATGATATTATTATTGAAAGGAAAAGTATTTAAATATATATTAATATATATTATACGGTGTGGTAAATGAGGAAAATTGAAGTAATAAAGAACAAACTTAAAATCGGAGACGATGTTGTAGTTGTTTTTGAGAAACCTGTAACTCGGTTCGGAACAGGAGCAAAAATCGATTGTCCTAAAGAGTACATTGGCAAGATGGTTTACGTCATGGTGCGGAAATCAAAGTAATCGACTTTTGTCCCAGAGTCCGCCAGGCAGATAAGGATAAATATCAGGGCGAAGAAGCGCATATTGTGATTGTATGGATAAGACCGGAAGTGCCAAGGCACAGGAGGTGCCACAAGAAATCACGCCAGAACTTCTCAAGAATGCAGGAAACGAACTAAAGAATCTCAGGACGTTCGTTGATCAGGCAAGGGTGGAGAACCTGGAACGGCTACTCAGACTGGAAAGTGCACCACAGGAAATCACACAGGAGCTTCTCTGGGATACAGGCAACGAGCTCAAAAACCTCAAGACGTTCGTTGACCCGATAAGGACGAAGAGCCTGGAGTTGCTGCGCGGACTAGAATGCCTGCGTACGCTGACTCATCTGATTCCGGAAGAAAGACGGATATATCTTGGCAAATAGCGCCTAAAACGAGGTGCTGCGCCATCGTGACGGCGTACAGGCGCAAGTATATATATCTGGATTTATCCAGCATTACTGTGTTAAAATGAGCAGCATTACAAAGGAACAAAAAAACACCGCTCTGGGCAAATTATTGGGTTTGGTCGAATTAGACGGCAATCTCTGTCTGTCAAGAGAAAAACTGACTGAGGAGCAGAGGAAAGCAATCACAGAAATGCTTGGAGATGAATGGCACCTGGCAGGGTATGAAGAGGTTGTGAAACTTATTGGGCAAGATACTAAAGTAGCGACTATGGCGTTGGACTCAGAGCAGCGCATAGCTACAGGCGAAAGGGGAATATCCGAGGCTTTTGGAGGGCCATGCGCAATAATCCCCCGAAGCGGAGAGCTCGTCCCTCTTCCTCTGATAAAAGCAAAATACAAGACCGGTTGGATCAACATCTCCGAGGCAGACAGGAAGGATATTCTTGAAAGACTTGAATTGATAGATAGCAAATTGATTGCTTGGGTTACTCCTGGAAAGGGAGACATAGTAATAGGATTCGGCAACTATTCGAAAGACCTCTTGCACATTGACGCCACAGGCAGAGACGAAGTTGCCAAATACGCTGGCGCAGTATGGATAAGAGATGCAGCCGAAGAAAATAGCGAAATGCAAGAGATCACAAGAGAGCTTATCAGGAAGGCAGAGCTCGAGATCACGAATCTCGAAACGTATGGCAACACAGCAAGGATGGAGAACCTAAAAACGCTGATAAGGCTGGAATCTCAGAAGTTGGATGAATCTGAAAAGAAGGATTCGTCTGCAGACGAATGAAGCAGCTCTAGCGCACACTCTCAGAACTTCGGCCTATACGGTTTCGTGAACATGTAGAAGCGCTCGTCGCCGCGCAGCTCTGAGAGTATCCTTTCAGTTATGAGCTTTGCAGGATCCTGGAGCAGCGCAACTCTTTTGCTTATGTCCTCGAAGCCCTCGAATGGCTTTTCCTCTCTTGCTTTTAGAATGGCCTCAAGATGCTTCTTACCTATGCCGGGGAGCAGCTCCAGCGCATGCTGACGCATGTTAAGCGCCCCTGCGTTGTTGAAAATATCAACGAAGTGCTTCTCGTCGTTCTTCACGATCTTCATGACAAGATTGGGCAGCTCGTTCTTTGCGGTCTGGGTGAGCTCCCCATAGTCTATCCTTGACTTTATGAGCATTATCTTGTCGCGCTCGTTCTTGCCTATGTAGACGCGCTCGCCGAACACCATAGTGGCTTCTGGCTTTGGCGTCGCTTCAAGCATAGTGAACATGGACTCGCCAAGAAGCTGCACCACGGGCTCAGCCCTGTGGGTGAAAGACTTTCCGCTCTGCAGAAAGTCCAGTACATACGCATAATCTTCTCTTCGCTCCTCCATACGTCCCACCTAGGTCAGTTCCACCCTTAACTCTTGGTTATCAAGAGTATCTTTGAGAGTTCCTCCTCGCTGAATACTTTGCCTTCCTGTGCGATAACCTGCTTAAGCAGAGTTGTGTTCTTTGGCATTATTTCAAGAAGCTTCACAATTGATCTCTCGCTAAGAGTGCCGAGCTTTCCAAGTTCGTTCTTCGTCTTCTTAGACTGTTCGTTGCCCTTGACCAGCTTCGTTGCGTGCTCCAACGCGAGCTGCTGCTCGTAGGTCAGTGCGCTTGCCTTCTTGCGCTCCTCGAGTATGCTTGCGACGTCATATATGCTGGCAAGCCCCGTTTGCTTACTTTCACTGCCAATCATGCATATCCTATAAAATGATAACTATTTAATGCTTTTATATTGGGTGGCTTTTGCGCAAATGACACAAGCCACAGGCAATTACAGACAAGACAAGAGGAACTATTCGCATTTCATCAAATCCGAAACAGTACCTTCTGCAAAACAACAAGTATTTATATCGCGCCGAACAGATGGCAGAACATGTCAAGCACAGCGGTCTGGAATCAGAGAGGCTCAGGAGGCTTTCAGTTAAGGGTAGAGGCGCTGACGAGCGGCGTTCTGAGTCCTGATCCGAAAGCCATCACTTTGTGGTCGATGCAGTCCGATGTGCGCTATACCAAAGCCGAGCTATATAAACAAGTGATGCGCTTTGCAGACCTGGACGAATTGCCGTTAACAAGTACCGCAACGTGGGGATACTGCAATGGTGCCGGCAATTGGGAGGGGAGCCTAAGTTCAATAGGTGCTACAGTAAAAGTGGAAGTAACGACTGTAATGACTGCAACTGGACCAAAAGCGGCGTATGCGTACGAGAAGACTGGTGCCGGAAGTGCCTTTGGAGATCCTGCGGCTGCGCTAGGAATTGCATTTGTTAATGAACTACTAGAGCACGGAAAACCCACACCGCTGTCTCTTCTGAGGATTTTCAGTAGTTCTAACAAGACTGAGGACGCATCCGCGAGGAGGGGCTTTTCAGTGTACATGATAACCAGGCTTCTTGCAAATAGCCCTGACACTGAATTTGACAATGGTGCCATCGTAAAAAAGTTAGAAAAGTTAGGGTTGACCCGTGATGCAGTCTCCTTCGCATTGAGTTCGCTAGGTGCATCTGGAATGATTGCCTATATGTCTCCCTATAAGGAATATGGCGGCAAGCGCGCACGTGGTTGGGCAATATATAAGGCCGAGTCTACGCTGGACTATGAAACATGCTTGAAGGACATAAAAATGCGTTATCCTAAATTCAATCGGCCTGGCGGGTTGAGGGCAGTCGTTGATTGCTTCAACGAGAATCCGAAGAAAGCGCTTGATCATAATGAGCTCGTAGACAAAATAGGCATACGTAAGGAACACGCAAGCGGCATATTGTCTTATCTCAGAAATACGGGCCACTTGAACTCGCAGTTTGAAGGCTGTAAGAGATCCATAGCAAAAGCAAATGAACTAACCTTCTTATTGTGGAATGACCTGCTTGAGCCGATAGGCAGAGCCGCAGAGACGATGAACCCTAGAACAGAAGGGTTCAGAGATAAGCTGTCGATGTACACATCAGACCCGCAGTTGCTGGTAGAGCACATCGGAAATGTCTTTGAAATATATGGCGCTGAAAGGAACAATGTGGGACCTGCATCCGGTCCTAAAGTGAGAAGCGCTTTATTGGCAATATTGCGTTCTGAAAACGGCAACCCGATCAAAAATAGCGAACTAACAGAAAGATTAAACGAGATAAGAGCAGACGCGGGACTCTCTCCACTTACTTCAAGTGCTGTAAATCGGCATCTGAACCTGCTCAGAAAAGGACATGCCATAGAACAGCCGAAACCAGGCTGGTATGCGATCAATCAGCAACCATAGGAAGATGGTGCACGATACGCACGCGGATTTCGTGTCCAGCTATCTTGCGCCCATGTACTCGGCAAGCCGCTTCTGCCTTATGAGCTCTGTGAGCATCACGCTGTTCTTGATCCAGTCCTTTGTGCCTATCTCGAAGACACGCTGGATGCACTCGAACATGTCCTTCATGCTGTGCATTATCATAGGTTGGGTTTCCAGGGTCTCCCTTACGTGCTCGCGCACGTTCCATACGCCAACAGGCATGAGGTAGCCATCGTGCACTTCTCGCAGTATGAGGGCCATCGCCTGCTTCTGCAAGGACATCATTGCCTCTGTCACTGCCAGCCTTCCTGAATAATAACAGCCACCTATTTCTGCATAGTGCTTCCGGCCGTTGTAGTTCTCATAAGAGCCGAAGATGCTCACATCCTTGCCGTTCTCGTTCCACACGGTGTTCGGATACCATGCCTCTATAGACTCATACTGCCAGTTGCCAGGTATGAAGAATATGAGCCACCTGTTGTCCAGCGCGGTGCTGGCGTACGCGTATATCGAGTCTATTGGGTCAAAGCTCTTCACGGTCTCAAGGTTTGACTTCGATAGCGTGTCGTCAACGGCAGTGATGCTCCATCTTGTCGGCACGAACTTCCGATCGTTCTTCATGCCGAACAGACCAGCAGAAAGCCCGCGCTGTATCTTAGACACTGGCACACCCTTGTTGTAGAGCTCGACCATGGATGTGTTGGCCTTCGCATCTATGTCGCTGTACCTGCTTTCGACCTTCTTGTCAGTCTTGACATTGTACAGCTCGAATGTCTTCATCTCGGCACTTGGGCCGAACGGCTGGACCTCGTCCTGCATCGCGATCTTTGCCACCGGCTTCCTGGCAAATGATACCTCGGCTTCTGCCGGACGCTCTGCGAGCGCAAGGTCCCTGACAAACTCCTCTATCTTGCCAGCCTCTACATTCTTCACGCTGGTTAGGTGGACTCCTCGCACAAGCTTCGACCTCATCTCCACGACCTGCTCTATGCTCATGCTGCGCCAGCGTTCAGGCGTACCTAGTACGGAGGTGTCCCCAAACTCCGGAGGTACCAGAGGACCGATGAACACTTTGGGATAACCGAATCGTCCTATGAACAGATCGGTTGGCGAGCTCCCGGCAAGCTCCAGCTTGTTAGTGAACGGCTGCAGCTTCAGCTTGTAATAGTACCTGAGAAGTGCAGGGTCGCGCATGTGCCTGTAAACGATGTCCGAGCGTTTCACATGACGCGTCGTGTCGCCGTTTCCAAGCTCATTGAGTATCGCAAACCGGTCCACATTAAGGATTGGCAACTTACGCTTTTATCCTTTCTTGAAGAAGAAGAAACCTCTAATACAACAACCACAAAGTACTGACTGAAAGCCGAATTGCTATGTAAATGAAAGAAAAGATTTGATGCAATATAGGTGAAAAAGGACAAGAGTTGAATGCGCAGCCTACGGACTTACTATTTCCTTAATAGCGGACCCACATTGGCGAGCGCCTCAGTGTCAACAGAAGCGGTTTGGCTGGACTTGAATACCCCGATATGGGTGAGCGTGTGCCAGAACCCCTTATTATTATCAGCATTATCGGCAGGCAAGTTTATCACAATGCAAAATTTCCGTCTGTATCCTACAAAATTACTGAATGCGTCCAGATATATATACTATCCTATTTGTTGAATTTTATTTGCAAAAGTTTGTGATTTTGCAAAGTTGCACGAGGAAAACGTTTTAAGATTAAAAAAGCCCATTCGGAGTCTGTTGCATCGTGGCAGATAGTTCCTGTCATTTTCTGAGCAGTTTCGCCTGTTCTGCTTTTATTCCTGCAGCTTCTTCGGGCATTTCGACGGATTCAAACACTTCGATCATCTTTGTGGACAGGTTTGACGCCTCTTCAATCGCACCCATGTTTCCACACGTCTCGAGAACGAAAAGCACCAACATGTTCAAATTAGCATAAAGAGGCAGTAACTCATCGTCTTTTATGGCGTTTGCCGACTCGGCCAGGGCGTTTGCCTTCTCACGGGAGCTGCACAGCAATACTCTGTTTATGTCTGCACCGTCGATCTGCCCATCAAGATCAATATTCTTTTCCGTCGCTATTTTGTTCACTAATTCGAGTACAGTGTCCACATTATCGCAAAAACTTTTTTGCTTGTTTACAGATTCGGACATGTTGTCACCAAATTCAATCAACTCTAGGCTTGACCGAAGGTTTCAGAGGTTTATTTTGCACTTCCTGAAGCTTAAGCACCATGTCCGTTCGCAGTTCAGACCACACATCCACTTCAGCCGCATCAGCATCACGCATATTTGCATCGACGAGATTCCTGCCAACGAAAGTGGATACTGCAATAATGCACGAGATCGAGCCATCGTGTTCATCAAATTCTGCAGTTATATATTTACGCGCCTCTTCGACGTTTCCTTGCTTTGCCGCCGCTATAACCATCTTGAGATTTTCACTGATCTCTTTTTGTTTTGTCAACGTTGGTTCTGACATTTGATCACTTGTTTTCAGAGATTTCGTCTTTTCGGATAATATTGAGCTCTTCTGTTGCTGATGCACTCATCGACAGAGTAAGCGCATTCAAGCTCAGAGTCTTTAGCATATCCGCAAGGCGAGGATGAAGCTTAGAGACAGAAGATGCAATTGATTTGTAAAAATTGGATGCGGCAAAAAAAGAGGCGCTGGAATTGTTGCACGCTTCAGTGCCCTGATCCACCAAGGTTTTTATACTCTTGACAGTCCCTTCCGTGTCCAATTTTGTGGAATTCAACGCGGCTATTAAGACTTCTCTAGCTTGTTCAAAGTACAGCCTTTCCGCTGCCGCTTCGTCACATTTTGTTGAATCAGTAGCAGACACACAATCACTTATCAGGTTCCGGCAAGTCGCAGCTCTTCCACCCAAATTTCTTATTAAATTTATTCTCGAGTAAATCACTTCTCAGGTTTGTGAGAGCGTTCTTGAGAGGGGCATTGCCATCGGCTTCTGCTTTGCAAATTTGGGCATTAAAATAGTCCAGTTGTTTAATGTCAGAGGTAGAAGGTGTTGCATCTTTTTTTGATTTTGACTGGTTAGGCATTCATTGCACCGTAATGGCATGTGTTTTAGGAAATATTTATATGCTTGGTTCTCCGACTGTTTGTTTGTGAGATTTTGCGGTTTTGCAAGGTCTCAAAACGCAGAAAAACGGCAATCAGTCCATACTCCACAGCGCCTCGAAATGCTTCATCAGCACGCCCACCTCCTGTGGATCCTTTGTTACATCAACGTGCTCTATGTTTCTGTGCATTCCGCTGTAAGTCAGGTTCGCGCTGCCAGTCACGGCCGTACCGTTGCTGATATAGAGCTTCTCGTGCACGAACTTGTTCTTCACCACTTTCAGCCGTATTGCGGTGCTGTGCCTTGACCTAAGTGTGAGAGCCAAAGACACAATCGCAAGAGCAGCAATAGGCACAAGCACGTAATAGAATCTGAGATAAAAGGTTATCATGGAAAGAAGCCCGAAATAGACGGTCGCCTTGGCATAGCCCTTCATCCTCTGCAGGGTTATGTGCCTGAGGAATGAATCTTTGTGTGCGATTGCGTCTGGAGAAGTGACTATGCGCACGCGCCTGTGTCTTGAGGCGCGCAGCAGAGCCTTGGCATAGTAATTGTCAACGTAAGGAGACACTACAAGCAGCTCGCTTCCTTTGGATTTTATCATCCCGTCAATGAACTTGTAGGAGTCGCTGCCGCTGTAGTGCACTTTCTGCGATTGAAATTGCATATTGATTGTTGAAGAGGAAAAGAAATAAGGATTGCGTCAGATGTCCTTCAAGATTATTAACGCCTCAATAGCGTAGCATAGTATGCGTTAACCGCATTGCCAAACGCAGCCACGTTCGGCGGCGTGAGATGCCCTTCCGTTTTTATACTATTGAAATAGGCAGTTAAGGCATTATCGAATGATTCTATATTACTCGGCATAGATACACCAACACAGAGTATTACGTCGTCTCAGATATATATGTGTTATTTTTTGTTACAATTTATTCGCTGATGTTTGTGTTTTTGTATACATGCCAAAAAGTGTCGCGGCAAGCATGTCGACACTTTTGAGGCAGGGCTTCTTAAGCACGTCAAGGAAAAAAGACGGCTAGTCCGCAACCTCTATGCCTATGCTTAACGTGGCGTCCATGATCTCCCAGTCCTTCTTGTACAGCTTCCTGTCCGGAAGGCCGTTCTGCACGCTTAAGGAGTCTGCGACAACGGTCTTTGCCATCTGCGCTTTGTTTTTGTTTATTATTCCGGACATCTGCGCGTCTGCTGCTATGTGAAGCCGGATTTTCTTGAGCCTCGTTAGCTTCATCTCCTTGCGCATCATCTGTATCCTGCGGACAAGCTCCCTCACAAGGGATTCTTCCTTCAGCGCCTCGGTCTGGGAGATGTCGATGCTCACGGTCCCGTACTTGAACAGAGAAGCGTTGCCTGACACCGGAGTTTCAGATATTGTGAAGTGCTCAGGCCTTATGTCGAATGTGCCGCTGTTTGTGTGCAGCCTGAAATAGCCATCCTTTGCCACTGCGCCCGCCACAGCATCCGCATCCTGCGCCTTCAGTTCTTCAGCGACCACTTGTGAGTCGTTTTTGAACACGGGGCCCAGCTTGGCGAACAGGGGAATTATGTTCTTCTTGTTCGCGGTGCCTTTCGTAACGTTTAGCGTCTTCACGTTAGCGAACTCCTGTATCATTGTGGCCATTTCCTGGATCGTGGTCACCGCCTCGTCATCCACAGCGGCTATTGTTGCGCTAAGGACAGGCATGCGCAGGCTTATCTCCGCTTTCTCGCGGCTGTTCAGTATTGCCGTGATAGTCTCTCTTGCAACATCGACACGCCTTTCGACTTCCTGGTCGATCAGTTTCTTGTTTGCCTTTGGCCAGTCCTCGAAGAATATGCTCTCGCTGAGACCGAACCTATTCCTGAAGATATACTCTGCATTGAAAGGCATGACAGGAGCTAGCATGAGAAGAGCGTTGTACAGAGCATGGGATATTATGCCGACCGTTCTCTTTGATTCGGCAGGAGAGGAGTTTGACATTCTCTTCTTTGCAGACTTGAGGTAGAACCTGCTTAGGTCGTTAGTTACAAAGTCAATGATGGCAGAGATGCTCTGGCATATGTCATAGTTGTCCATGCTCTTTGTTGCTTCTTCGATTACCGAATTCAGGCGCGAAAGTATCCACCTATCCTCAATGGGGGTGTTCGAACTAGTACGGAAAGTTGCAGGCACATCGTATGGCTGAGGAACGACATCGGCATACATACCTATGAGGTCAGTCACACTGTAAAGCAATAGCAAGAAGGCCTGCATTTTCTCAGCTTCGCCGAGCTTTATCTGCAGGTTCTCGTACGTGACGTGCGACAAGGTAAACAGCCTCACCGCGTCGATTGAGTACTTGCCGAACAGGTCGTGGGCCGCGAGATACGTGCCTTTGCTCTTGTGCATGGGTTCCCCGTTCTCGCCAAGGACCCATCCCTGCATGACAATCGTATTGAACGGAGACTTCCCGTATGCAGCGACCCCGGTCTTCATGAGTGTCGCAAACCAGCCGCGTATCTGGTCGGGCCCTTCGGTGATGAAGGCCTTTGAGTACATGTTATTGAACTCTTCCGCACTCAGGCTTGCAGTGTGCGCAACGCCAGAATCAAACCAGACGTCGAAAACATCCTTTATCCTGTGCATCACGCCGCCGCAACTATCGCAGGAGAATGTTATATCGTCGATTGCCGGCCGATGGAGGGTCTCTTCTGCGAACTTGAGGCCTAGCCCTGACGCAATTTTCAGTTCTTCAAACGAGCCGATGACTTTAACGCCCTTGCACGAGTCGCAGACCCATATCGGCATCGGAATGCCCCAATATCTCTGCCTGCTGATGGTCCATTCCGGCGCCAAGTCTATGGCGTCGATGAACCAATCCTTTAGCTCTGCAGGGTGCCATTCGACCTTTTGGCATGCCTTCCTTATCTTGTCCTTCAGCCTTGACACCTTTATGAACCACTGAGTCGTCGGCAGGTACACTAGCTTTTCCTTGCATCGCCAGCAGTGAGGATACTTGTGCTTTATCGTGGTCTTCGCCAGCAGCATGTTTGTGTTCTTAAGTTCGGTCTCTATCTCTCGGTTTGCCTCGTGTATCAGGTGTTTTCCGGCATACTTTCCGGCTTCTTGGGTGTAGAAGCCTTCCGGATCGACGACTGAAATAAACGGCAACTTTTTGCGGCTTGCAAGGTCAAAGTCTTCCGGCCCATAAGCGGGCGCTATGTGCACAAGCCCGGTTCCTTCAGACATGGTCACCAGAGCTTCGTCAAGCACAACGGTGCGGAAAGATGCGACTCTCTTTTTCGGAATGGCACCATCCTTAGGACTTGAGTATACAGGATTGGCGTATTTTATGCCTTCCAGTTCTGATCCGTAGAACTCCCTGCGCACTATCAGGGAAGAGCCCAGTTGCTGTGAAACGGCATCAAGCCTGCCTTTACCAAGTATAACCCTATGGCCTTCGATCTCGACATCGACATACAGCTCTTTGGGGTTTGCTGCGATAGCAACGTTTCCCAATAGAGTCCAGGGGGTCGTCGTCCAGACAAGCAGGCACATACTCTCGCTGAGCTCAATCTTGGCTTTGGAGCCCTTCTTGTCAACATTGAAAAGAACGAACACTGACGGGTCTTCGTCATCGACTTCCTCAACTTCCGGACCCTTGGCGAGGACCGTGCCGCAGTGTATGCAGTATGGCATCACCTGCGTGTCCTTGTACACGCCTCTCTTGTCGTATATCTTCTTGAACACTCCGAACGCTTTGTCTATGTAGTCGGGACTTGAAGGTATGTACGCGTTTTCGAAATCGAACCAGACGCCGTATTTTATCGCGTCATCAATTTGAGCCTTCATGTGGCTCTTGTAGGTTTCTATGCACGTTTTTATGAAATTGTTCACGCCGAATTTGCTTTCGATTTCTTTTTTGGAGGTTATGCCAAGATGCTTCTCGACCTTATTTTCTATAGGAAGCCCATGCACGTCGAAGCCGGCCCTGTCAAAAACGGAGAACTTCCGCATGCGCTTGTATCTAAGCACGGCATCCTTCCGGATGTAGCCCCTAGCATGGCCCATGTGGAGCTCGCCATTCGCGTACGGCGGCCCTTCCAGGAAGAAAAATACTTTGTTGTTCTTGTTTTTTTCGTTTATCTTCTGCCTTGTGTTTTCGGCAGACCACTTGTCCAGCACCATACTCTCTATCTTGAGCAAATCAATGGTTTCCATAGTAACACACCAGCTTGTGAAGCGCTGTTCTTCTATGTCCATGCAAGAGTTTAATATCTTCTGTACTGCAATCAGTATTTCTGCAGATGGGCGCGGTCATTGTACGTGAAGAGCTTGAAGCCGTTCTCGGTTATCTCGCATTCGGTGATTCCGGTGTTGTGCAAGCCGGTACTCGCCCTGAACCTCAGGAAAGAGTCAACAACATCAGCATCCTTACCAAATATCCCAACGAAAATTATCATGCGCATCAGCAGACCGTGCGTAACTACTATCAATGTCCCCGCTTTTTTAGACTCGAGATACTTCAGCACTTTTAGCGCCCGGTTTTTTATGTCGAAAAGGTTCTCTTCGTCAGAGTAGTGCCATTTTGGATCCGCGGCATGAGCGCGCATCTTGGCATGGATATGCGCGATAGACTCTGCGTCGGCAGTCTTGCCGTGGAATTCGGAGGGAGTTGTCCCTTCGTTCAGCAGTTTCGTATAAATAATACGCTTGCCGGTGGCCTGGGATATCGCCTGTGCGGTCTGGACAGCTCTCCGGCACTTGCTAGAGATTATCAGATCCGCATTTGCGCCCTTCAGTCTTTCTGCGACACGCTTCACCTGTCGGAAACCTTCTTCAGAAAGGGGCTCTTCCGGCTTTTGGTATACGTGAACCTCGTTCAAAGCAGTAGAACCGTGCCTGACAAAGATTATCTTCAAGTAATCACAAATGCATATTACGAATGTTACCTTCTCAGATTAAAATGTTTGCGCCCAGCAACCCGTTAAGCCGCAAATCAGAACCAATATAACGGAATTGTGTTATCGAAATGGAAAACCTAGCCAGCAGCCCGACTCCGGGCAGAGGTGCTACGAGTTCTTTTCTATGCCTTGCCATTATTGCAGGTGCGTGTGGTCATTGTACGTGATAAGCCAGAAATGGTCTTTTTCCAACTCGCACTCAGTTATAGATGCATTGTGGGAACGGAGATTATCGTTGAAAACAGGAAAGAGGCTCATGACATCGGCACCTTCTCCGAAAATCCCAACGAAGAGGATCATGCGCATGATGGTTCCGTGTGTCACCGTAATGAGAGTATCTGCCTTTTGAGACTTTAAGTACTTCAGCGCGTTTATCGCCCTGCTTCTTTGATCGAAGATATTTTCCTCATCAGAATAGTGCCAACTCGGATCAGATGCGTGCGAGCGGATCTCACGCCAGGCCCGACTCGCAGACCTTGTACCGTGCTTTTTGCCGTGAAATTCAGATGGGCTTGCAACCTCGTTAAGCAGCTTCGTGTAGATGATGCGCTTCCCTATTGATTTCGATATGATCTGCGCAGTCTGCACCGCCCTTTTGCATCTGCTTGACACTATGAGGTCGGCGTTTGCACTCTGTAGCCGTTCCGCAACGCACTTTGCCTGCAGAATGCCTGCTTCGGAAAGCGGCTCCTCTGGTTTTTGGTGCAAACTGGCCTCAAGCGCAGGAGTCGACCCGTGTCTTACAAATAGTATCTTCAAGGAATCACAAACATATATTACGGAGTTACCTTCTCAAAGTATAATGTTTGCGCCCGGCGACCTGTTAAGCCGCAAATCAGAACAAGTACAAAACCGATTGCTGCAAACACAAAGGCGAGTGGGCACCAATAAGGCATACTGTTGTACACAAAACACATACGACTTATATCTATTTAAGAGCGCATGAAGGGCGTTTGCTGACCCGTAAGCTCGTCCGAAAATCTTTCAATACCGCACGCGGTCTGCACCGCCCTTTTGCACATGCTTGACACTATAAGGCCGGCGTGCGCTTTTGAGGACATGCACAGAACTGTCGAAACTAATGAAGGTGCGCACTGTCGTTGAATGTGATCAGTTTGAAGTTGCCTTCACTTATCTCGCATTCGGTGATTGCACCATTGTGAGTGCGGACGGCCGTCCTGAACTTATGGAAATTGTCCGGAGCATCGGCATCCTCACCAAAGATCCCGACATAAAGCACCATGCGCATAAACACGCTGTGCGTAACCACGATCACAGTCTCTGCTTTTTTGGACTTGATAAACTCTAACGCCCTAATTGCCCGTTTTTTTAGGTCGAAGAAATTTTCCTCGTCGGAATAATGCCACTTCGGATCTGCAGCATGCGCACGTATTTCTTCAGCGATGCGGACGACGGAATCCACTACATACTCCTTGCCAAAAAATTCGGAAGGATCTGCCAGTTCATTCAGCAGGCTTGTGTATATAACGCGCTTCCCTATCGAGTTTGATATGGCATGCGCAGTCTGCACTGCTCTTCTGCACCTGCTAGATAGTATCAGATCCGCTTTCACTCCTTTCAGCCGGTTGGCCACTCTTTCGGCCTGTATTAACCCTTCCTTAGAAAGAGGCTCTTCTTTGTTCTGGTGCGTGTGATTCTCGTTTCGAGCAGTAGAACCATGCCTAACGAAGATTATCTTCAGCGAACCACCCCCAAAGTAAATAGGCGTTGTTTTGTTCAAGCAGCAGGCTTCTTCTCAGTCTTGAAGTCCGAGAGCACCTTCTTGTTCTTGAATGCTGTACGTTTCTTCATATCGCTCCAGCAGTCCTTGCATATCACAAGTCGAGTGGTCTTCTCTGGCCTCTGCGAGCTCCTTATGCAGCTGTAGCACAGCTTCCTGCCGCAATAGTTGCAGGGCTCGTACTTGAATACCTCGTTCTTGCAGCGTTCACATGAAATTGTCATACGTTCACCAAATGTTTTATAAGCGGCCTGAGATAATATCAGCACAAGCTGGAAAGCGACTTATGTCAGACAGTTAATGATATTATGCGAGTGCATATAAAAACCTATGGCTGCACGCTCAACCAGGCAGACAGCGACATGATAGCAGCGATACTTGAGGACAACGGCATCGAGCAGGCGCAGCGCCAGGCAGATGCCGATGTCGCGATAATCAACACGTGCACTGTGAAGAGGCAGACTGCGCAAAAGATACTATACGCGCTAGGAAACCTGAGCAAATCCAGAAAGATGCTCGTTGTGACAGGGTGCATGGCTGCAGCAAACCAGGACCTCATAGAAAAATATGCACCTAATGCAAGCATTGTGACTACAAGCAACATGCCGCTCATGGCAGAAGCGGTGAGGAGCGCGTTCAAGGGCGAGAGAGTCGTGCTCAATACCTATTCAAAGCTTGACAGGCTCGCGTTCTTCAGGCCGAGCGATAGAGCCATATCGAAGGTCGCGATAAGCGAGGGCTGTGTCAGCAACTGCAGCTTCTGCGAAACGAAGCTTGCAAGAGGGCCTTTGAACAGCTTCTCTGAAGACAGGATACTGGAGGCAATAAGGTGCAGTGTGGCGAATGGAGCAAAGGAGATACAGCTAACATCGCAGGACGTCGGCGCTTACGGCCTTGATACCGGGACAGACATCCCAAAGCTCATGCAGAAGATCTCTGCTCTTGACGGAGATTTCTTGGTGCGCATAGGGATGATAAACCCTGTGCACCTGCTAAAGTATCTTGACGAGTTTGCCGACGCGCTGACGTGCAGCAGATTCTACAAGTTCGTGCACATACCGGTCCAGGCAGGCAGCGACAGCGTCCTTGAATCGATGAGAAGGCAGTACACCGTTGAAGAGTTCGAGCATTGCGTCAAAGAGCTGCGCCATGCTGTGCCCGAAGTGACGATAGAGACCGATGTCATAGTTGGCTTCCCTGCCGAAACAGAGAGCGACTTCGACCAGAGCATAGAGCTCATGAAGAGGGCAAGGCCAGAGGTAACTAACATATCAAAGTTTAGCGCCAGGCCGCACACCACAGCATCTAAGATGAAGCAGCACACTAATGAATTGATAAAGGAAAGAAGCACCAGGATGTTTAGCGCTGTGCGCGTTGTGCAGCATAGCATAACCGACAGGCTGATAGGTGAGCGCTTCGGAACGCTGATCACAGAGAGAACGCCAAAGTCGTTCAACGGAAGGAACAGGTCATACAGGGAGATAGTTATAAGAAATGAAGATGCACATTCAGACATTGCCCTGGGTTCTCACTACGATGTTAGGATAAAGGGCGCATCCGCAAATGTGCTTTACGGCACGACGCTATAGAGGTCTTGCATGTACTCTGAAGAGCTACAAGAGTTGTTCAAGAAAAAGAAGATCAGCGTAGGCGACACCATACTCGTCAAGATGGAAGGCGCAGAAGTGACAGGAGAGCTCATGCCAAGGACGGACGTCGGCGATGCCGGCACGCTCGTGATAAAGCTGAGCAACGGCTACAACATAGGCATCAGCAAAAATAACATGAAAGACGTGATGTTTACCGCCCATTCCACGAAGGAAGCGGTGGAATTGCCTGTACAAGTAAAGAAGAACCCGAAGCTGCTGACGATATCGATACTTCATACAGGAGGCACAATCGCAAGCAAAGTGGATTACAGGACAGGCGGAGTCACTGCCAGGTTCACGCCACAAGAACTGCTTGAGATGTTCCCAGAGCTCAGGGAAATAGTGAACATAGACTCGAGACTAATACGCAACATGTGGTCGGAGGACATGAGGTTTGCACACTACAACCTCATGGCCAGGGAGATCGAGAACGAGATAAAGAAGGGCATTGACGGCATAATAATAACGCACGGAACGGACACGATGCACTATAGCGCAGCGGCACTGGCATTTGCGCTTGAGGGATTGCCGATACCAGTCATACTTGTAGGAGCCCAGCGCAGCTCAGACCGCGGCAGCACTGATGCCGCAAGCAACCTGATAAACGCTGCATACTTCATCGCAAACTCTGATTTCGCAGGAGTCGCAATCTGCATGCACGAGACGATGAACGACGACGCATGCCTGATACTGCCTGCGACAAAGACCAGGAAGATGCACACGTCAAGAAGGGACGCATTCAGGCCGATAAACACCACGGCAATTGCACGAGTCAACTACAAGAAGAAAGAGCTCTCGTTCATAGCAAAAGAGCACGGCAAGAGAAGCAGCAACAGCTTGATGCTCAAGTTATTCAACGAAAAACTGAGAGTCGGCCTGATGAAGACGCACACCAACATGTATGCTTCGGAAGTTGCTGCATTTGGCGGTTTCGACGGGCTTGTCATTGAGGGATTCGCGTTAGGCCAGGCACCGATAAACAGAGTGGACGAGTTCACAGAAGAGCACCCAAGGATACTGGCAGAGATACGTGAGCTGTGCAAGAAGATGCCTGTCGCGATGGCGTCGCAGTGCGTATACGGCAGACTGCAGATGGACGTCTACTCCACCGCGAGAGACCTACAGGCAATAGGAGTAGTAGGCAACCTGGACGACATGACAGCAGAGACAGCTTTCATAAAGATGGCGTGGCTCCTCAGCAACTACAAGAAAGAGGAGGTAAGCAAGCTCATGACAAAGAGCCTTAGAGGGGAGATAACAAGCAGGAGCGATTACGGCGTTTTCCTGATATGAGCGATCATCATGGACTACAAAAGCATCATCGGCGTGTGCCTTCTTGCTACAGGCATCGTGATCCTGATGGCCACTCTGTATCTGGCTTATGGCCTTTACAACACAGCGATGCATGCAAGCACCAACCAGGTCCAGCAGAAACCGGCGAACCTGACAGTCTCAAACAAAACCACGCAATCAGCGCTCATGAGCGCGATGATTGGCGCAGTGATATCTTCGATGATGTCTCAGATGCCGGTCGAGGCTTACGCTAATTCGGTCATAGCAGCAGTATTCCTGGCGCTGTTCGCCAGCATAGGCTACAAGATATCCATGCTGGGAATACGCATGCTAGCAGTAGGTAGTGGTAAGGATGCAGGCAAATGACGATAAATACAAGAGCATAGGCTTCATGTGCGGCCTCGAGATACACCAGCGCATAGACACAGATGAGAAGCTCTTCTGCGCATGCAGCACGAAGCACGAGGACGAAAAGCCAAGCATTACGGTGATGAGAAGGCAGCGCGCTGTCGCAGGGGAGATGGGTGGCGTCGATGTCTCTGCGAAGTTCGAGGAAAAAAGGCAGCGCAGCTTCATTTACAACGCATTCGAGAGGGGGAGCTGCCTTGTGGATCTCGATGAAGAACCGCCGCACCAGCTGAACAATGAGGCACTTATGATAGCGCTCTCGCTCGCGCAGGCACTTCGCATGCGCATACTCGACGAGCTGCAGCCCATGAGGAAGAACGTGGTCGACGGCAGCGACCCTAGCGCGTTCCAAAGAACGGTCATGGTTGCGCTTGATGGTAAGCTCACAATAAACGGCAAATCCACAGAAGTGCCGTCGCTTTTCATCGAGGAGGAATCAAGCGGCATAGCGGCAACAGGACAGGACAGCGTCACATATGACACCAACAGGCTCGGCATACCGCTCATAGAGATAGACACTGCTCCGACAATAGAGAGCCCGGCCATGGCAAAGGAGGTCGCACTCTACCTGGGAACGCTCCTAAGGCTTACAGGAAAGGCGCAGCGCGGGATAGGCTCGATAAGGCAGGACACCAACGTCTCGATAAAGGACGGCGCTCGTGTCGAAATCAAGGGCCTGCAGGAGCTTGATTCAATAGACAAGTTCATAGAAAACGAGGTGCTGCGCCAGCAGAAGCTGCTTGAAATCAGGTCTGCGCTCGCCAAGGCAAAGGCAGCGGTCGGACGCTCTGCAGACGTCACGCACATATTCCGCGGAACAAGCGCAAAAATCGTTAAGGATCAGATAGACAGAAAAGGCACGGTCATGGGGCTTGCGCTTCACAACTTCAAGGGAATGCTGGGTTTCGAGATAAATCCTGACATGCGCCTTGGCACTGAGATAAGCGACTACGCGAAGATGGCGGGTGTGCGCGGGATAATACACAGTGACGAATCAATGGACAAGTACGGCTTCACAAACGACGAGATAAAGGCACTCAGGCAGGAACTTGGACTTTCAGAAAATGATGCATTCATAATGATAGCAGGAGAGAACACCAAGGATGCCATGGAACTGGCGGCAGGTCGTGCAGCATACGCTTTGCAGGGCGTCCCGAAAGAGACGAGAACCGTCAGGGACAGCGTGCTGTGCACCACCAGATTCCTAAGGCCGTTGCCTACTGGATCCAGGATGTACCCGGAAACGGATGTGAGGCCAGCCACTGTAACGAATGAAATGCTTTCGTTGTCTGAAAGAATGGCACCAGATTTGGATAAGGAGAAGAAAAGCCTGCACGCGGTGCTCAAGAACGAGCATCTGGAAGAGCAGCTCATAATGTCGCCAAGGCTTGCGCTATTCCGCACGATCATCGTAAAGAGCAGTGCGGAACCTGAGTTTGTGGCAAACACGCTGCTGCAGAGGTTCACCGAGCTGCGCAGGCAGGGCATGGCAGTCGATACGATCAAAGAAGAGCGCCTTCTGGAGCTCTTTGACGCATATGCAAATGACATGATTACCAAACAGGCTGTCGGCGAGCTTCTCGCTGCGCTGGCAAAGCAGGACGAGCACGTTGGCAAACTTGTGGCTGCGCTTTCACTTAATAAGATAACTGGAAGCGCACTGAAAGCACTTGTCGAGCACGCAAGGAAAGAGATAGGAGGTTCGGCAGGCAAGGATGCGCTTCGCGAGCGCATAATGGCCAAGGACAGGTTGCGCATAGACGGGAGCGAGCTGAACGCGCTGATATAGAAGGCTAAGCACTAATTCTTGCTTTTTTGCCTTGCACCTGAAGGCATATGCATCATGTCTTTCCTTATTATGCGATGATGCATGACTGTCGAATTACACTGTTGTGCATCCTGGATGAGCTTTTCGCGCAACTCATTTCTGTTGTAAAAAGAGAATCCTTGCCGTTCGGCCTCTTCGATTATCCACCGGAACAGGCCTTGCTGCACGTTGGGCTCCTTGTCGTGAACAACTACGACCGCAGCACCCTTGGACGCTAGTCCTTTCTTAGAGTCAGAGAGGTAGCGCTGCGCAATTTCTTCCTTGGTCTGCAGGTCTGAGTCTTCAAGGTGCCAGTCTTCTAGTAGAGGAACATCCCAGTACCAATCACGTTTAGGTGCAAAACGCGGCGCCAAATAACCAAGTTTTGCAAGCGTTTCCTGGTATTCCTTTTCTGTCTCGGGAGTGCCACCAACGCCATAGGGGAACCTGAAGTATTTTGCGTAATTCTTAACTCCAGCGGAGAGGTACAGGTCATGTATTATCTTATCTGTGCGTGTTATCTCATTTTTTGCAGTTTCCACGCCTATTTTATCGAAATGTGGGTGCGAGTACGAATGATTTCCGATGACGAACCCTTCTTTTATCGCCCGGATCAGCTCCTGCTCGTGGCCCTCTATGCTGCCGCCTTTTATGAAGATTACTGCGCCAAGGTCTCTACTGACAAGATAGTCCAGAACCTCTGCAAAACGAGAAGATGGCGCATCGTCAATGGTGAGAATCAGCCTCGTCATGCGCATAACCCAAGGAGCATATTAGTGGGAATAACGCTAAATAGCGTATGCATTAACTACGACTGCTAACGTCGCAGCTAGCACAGATTTCTAATACATTATTAGATAATTCCCCAAAACACTTAAATATCTTGGACGACAAAATAATTGACGGGTGAGGTGGGTGGTAGAAAGAATAGTAGAGGAGCGACTAAGAACCAAAGCGACAGACATAATGCGGAAAAGCGACCTCTCAGATATACTGGAGCTGATGGGTGCCAAAGAAAACGATGCGGCAGCCAGCACTGCTATGAAAGGGATACTGGCGCAACACATGTGCGAGTGCGCAGTTGACGCCATGAGAGAGGCAAAAAGGCGCAGGATGAGGGTTGGGGCAGCAGCAATAATAATAGCGGCGGACGGATAGCGCCGCTGCCCTTCAATCTTTGATTTGCGCCTCAAAAATCTGCCGCGTGCACACTGCGACTGTGCTTCGGCACCTGACAGGCTAGCAAGCGCAATGTATAAAACTTCTAAGTATACAGTATCTGCACTGCGACCGTAGTCTAGCCTGGTAGGACTTGGCCCCTCCATCAAAACTCTTAGAAAGAGTTTTATCAGAAGGATAGGCCAAGACCCGGGTTCAAATCCCGGCGGTCGCATCCTGTTTCAGGTACATATTTTCTTCTAGCTAAAATTCCAGACAAGATAGCCATAAAAGAGCACATGCAGGCGATGAATGCACACCCCGGATGAAGCCAAATCGATGCCGATCTCAGATCTGCATGGAAAAAAGGACCAATAGTCTCCAATAAGGCTAAATAGCTTTTATAGGATTATTTAATAGAAAGTGATAAGATGGAACATAGTAAAACAGTCGGAGAACCAAGCGTAGAAGCCATTAGATCATTACTAAATAGCGTTGCCAAATATACAAACACGGACAAAGCAAAGGTGGTTAATGAAGTTGTAAAGTCCCTAATGATAGGAAAGCCCGAGAAAGCCATACCCTCTGTCGTAGACTACGAAAAAAGAAAGAATGTATTTCGTGACCGTATTTGTGAAGCAGGTGGTGCAGGAGCCATGGGCCAGTTTGTAACGGAGACCAAGATACCAGCGAGTGTGTTACTTGAAAGACTTGAAGCTAAAGGGATTAGCCCACAGAGGGCCTATGAAAGCATCCGTAGCCTTGACAATATGCTGGTGCAGCACCCGATGAAGATACATTTAATTAAGTGGATGGACTAGCGCTTCTGATGCCTCTAGTGCTCTCAGGCGCTTTGAGGATATGATAAAACTGATTAATATATATGGTAATTAATCGGATGCGCTCATCAGGTTGTTGAACATATCTTGCTAACAAGATAGAAGTAGGCCGAAGCTGGAGAATCAGGAGAATATAGCTAAGGCACATAGTAAGCACAAGAGAAGAGCACATGTGGCACAAATCCCGGCGGTCGCATTCTTATTTTGGAACGGACACGCAGCATCTGCCACGCCTTTTACGTCGATACGCAGCTAATTTGATACATATGGCACAGATTTTGTCAATTTAGAACTAGTTATTACATAACCAATATATATGAGATAAAACATAATATATGAATAACTACGAACTAGCCCGCAGAGTGAGAGCATGACAAAAAAAGACCATAACGATCAGGAGATACAAGGAGTATGGAAGAACAGGTGCTCGCACGGCAAGATAACTTCACTGTCGACATTCCACGGGAAGCCGGCATACAAGGCGCTCAAGGGCATGTTAGAGTACGATAGGCCGGAGATATTTGTTGAATTCTGCGATAAAAAGAAGGAGATACGCTTCGTTTTTGAGAAGCAGGTGCCAAATTACATCAGGTAAGCGCAACGGCAAAAAGATATATAGAGACGAACAGGCGCAGAAATAAACTGTGAGGATGATGCTGCACAAAGAGTTTTACAGGCAAGAAAATGCGCTTCTGCTCAGGACGGGGCACCCCATTTTTGACCAGATAGACCCGCTTTTGGCAATAGAGTTAAGCAATACCGGACGCTTATCAGAAAAGGAAGAAATCTGGGAGAAATACGAACAAGAGTACGTTTCGCCATTGAAGGACAAAATATCAGCATGGCTCGGATTCGGAGATTACTCTGAAGAAAATCATAAAAGAATTATAGAAGAGCTAGGAAAGCGAGATAAAAAAACATTCTTCATCAAACTTTATGAAGGCATGTATGAGGATATTGGTGCACGCCGTAGCGATGAGGCAGGCCTGTTTTCTGACGCCATAGGGACTGGCGTGTTTTCCTGTTATCCAGCAACAACGTCGGCTTGCTATATGAGTGCACTTTTTGACAATGATGTCGGAATAATTCGCATGCTAGGTCATGTACTTGTTGCAGACGAAACGTTGGCTTATGAGTCCTCTTGGATGACAAAAGACGGCTGCGTCTATGAAAAGAAGGAATTAGAGGACCATTATCTTTTTAGAACAATGTACGAATTAGGCACAGAGAACCTTCCTTCCATGGCATATCATCAGATTGGCGTAATGTTTGAACGCAACAAAGAGTATGAAAAAGCGCTTGCAATGTTTGACGAGGCCATAAAAATATGTCCGATAGATCCTGAAGCGTGGGAACACAAAGTGAGCGTGCTTCGAGATCTTGTGCGCAGCGGCCTTCGTAGGCAAGAAGATGTTGAAGAGTGCAAGAAAGATGCGATACGGCACGGCCACCAATTTAATGAGTTGGATAACGTGGCGAGGCTTCTCAGGAATTGGTAGTCGCCTTAGCATCATCGCCTGAATCGGCACCAGACTTATTCTCTGCCACCATTCATTTCGAGACCTGGCCTCGGCAGAGTATGGGTTTGAATGCGCCAGGGTTTACTTTGGTTTATCTGCGTATTCCTTTGAGACTGTCCTGTAGGCGTCGCGGAACGGGACGCCTTTCTTGACAAGCTCATATACCTTTTGCGTAGCATACACTTCGCTGGTGAGTGCCTTTTTGCAGTTGACTTTGTCAACCTTAAGGTTCTCGAACAAATGCCGTGCTATGTTGAGGCACTGCTCTGTAGTCAAGAAGCCGCTAAGCACGGGCTCTTTTGTGAGCTGGAAATCGCGGTTATAGCCGCTAGGAAGATTGGATATCAGCCCTTTCACCTCTGTCTCGTATGCCACAACCACGTGGTACTTTGCGCGAAGCAGCTCTAGCACGTCAGGGTTCTTTTTCTGTGGCATCATAGAACTCCCAGTTGTGAAGGCGTCAGGAAGTATGTAATAGCCGAATTCCGGCATGCTGAACAGGGCCAGGTCGGTGGCAAGTTTGTTTATGTCGAACATAACCTGACTAAGAACGTCCAGTATCGCCGACTCGAATTTTCCCCTGCTGATCTGCGCATATATGGGATTTTCCTGTATGCGGTCGAACCCGAGCACCTTTGCAGTGAACTTCCTGTCGAGCTTCAGCGGAGAGCCATAGCCTGCGCCAGTGCCCAGAGGGCATTGATCAACAAGATGCAGCACGCTTTTTAGAAGCAAGATGTTGTCTTCCATGGAATCGACAAAGGCACCGGACCACAACCCTACCGATGAAGGCATCGCCTTGCGCATGTGCGTATAGCCTGGCAGTGCAATCTTTCCGTAAACTGATGAGAACTTTTTCACAGAGAAAATGAACTGCTCTGCAAGCTCTATGCAGCTATTAAGGTTGTCCTTGTAGCAAAGCCTCAACGCAGTAAGCACCTGGTCGTTCCTCGAACGCCCGGTGTGTATCTTCTTTCCTAAGTCCCCAAGTCGCGCAGTGAGCTCGTTCTCTATCGCTGTGTGCACGTCCTCCTGCCCCTTCCGTATCACGAACTTGCCTTCACGCCATAAGGACATTATGCGCTCCAGCTCGCGCACCAGACGATCGACCTCACCCTTCTTTAGCACACCTATCTTACCTAACATCCTAGCGTGCGCAATAGACGCGATGCAGTCGTACTTGACAAGCTGCATGTCCAGGAGATAATCATTTCCAACAGTGAACTCCTCCACGACCTCGTCCACAGAATAGCCCTTATCCCATAACCTCTTTGCAGACATTTTTATCTGAGATTTAGGAACTGTTTAAGTCTTTAATACTTGCGAACGGGAACTCTGCACCGACCGGTGTTTGCATAGGCAGAAACACGACAATGTGTGGCCAGTGCGTGCCTTTCTGCCAGATTTCGGCTTCTGTATTTATAAATAGCATCAGCAACATATTCGTGATGAAGATTGATAAAGAAAGAGCGATGTTCGCCATTGCATCGTTAATATTCATGATTTTCGTGTTCGTTTTTGCTTATGGAGATAAATCGAAAATTTCAGCAATATTGGATGTACTTGTTTCCGCAGCATATGTGGCATACGCAATGGTTTATTTTGTCAATTATAAGGGAAAAAAGGTCCGTCACGTTTCAGCATTTTTCGCATTGTTTGTTGCGTCGGTACTTATTACGGCTGTTTTTGATACCACATACATACACGCACAAGTGATGCAGATAATTTTGAACATAATTGAGTCCATAATAACAAGCGGGCTCATGATTCTGCCGACCATACTTTTGGTCTTTTTGGCAAGAAGCGCGAAGATGCAAAAAGTCAAAAAAGAGCATAGGAACTGGATGACAGCGTTTGCATGCATATTGTACTTTGCGGCAATAGCGATACCAGTAATTTTCATTTTATCAGGGTTAGTAAACCTCCCAGCATTGCATCTCGATGATGAAGAATTCATTACGTTAAATGCCGCAAATTATTTTGTTAGAGGCATTAATCCCTACACGATGAATTTCAGCAGCATCCTAGCCAGCAACATATCAAAGATGGTTCGGGGCCGCACATACACTGCGAACGGAACGGTTGTCGGGTCTTTGAGCTACCCGGCATTGTCTTTTCTTATTTTTGTGCCATTCGCACTCATCAACAACACAGGCGCATATCATTTCACATACGGCGGATTCTATGTCATATATGCATTATTTGCGTTTATAGTGATTGTGACCACAGCGTACATGCTGAAAAAAGAGCACATAGAAAGACCGCCCGCAGGCGCGATAGTCGCTCTGTTATTCGCTTTTGCAGGTTTTGCTTCAATCAACGATTTTCTCATGCTGGCACTGGTTATGATAGCGCTGTACAAAATGGATAGCAGACACCTGTGGATCGTTTTAGGCATTCTTGCGTCATTGCAAGAGGAGACGTGGATAGTGATTCTTCTCATCTTGATTTATGTGTTGAGAAATTACGGCACAAAGAAAGCGCTGTACGATTTGCTTGGCACCGTGATGATTTTCATTTTGATAAATGGCTATTTCATAATTCTCAGCCCTTCATCTTTTGCAAAAGGCATGCTGGGCACAGTTAATGGAGAGTTGCGGCCTCAATCATATTCTGCATTCGGATACCTTATCCTGAAAATGTACCCGTTGTTAAAAGAAAGCATAGTATTTTTTGCCGCGATTATAGTAGCATTGGCCACGTTCTACATAGTCAACGTAAAGGAGCTCATACCCTTATTCGGGTTGCTGCCGTTGATGTTTCTATTCAACGGAATTCCAGCATACTACTTGTTTTTCATTCCGGTCATGGTGATATCTATGTACGTTGATTACAAAAATATAGGCGCAGCAAGCGCATGGCCCCGCATCTTCAGCAACCGCTCCAAAGGGCGCAAGTGAATCAGGAAAAGAATAGCCCAACAAGCGCACAGACGTCATCGTTACAGTTTGTGTGCAGAAATCAGCTTATTAAGCGCACTTACGCATGCCATCGCAACTGCATAGTTTACGTCAGGGTTTATGCCTTCTCCGATGAAGGTATCCTTCCCACTAGTTATCAAGACCTGTGCAGTCCCGTAATCCGCTTCGCCTCTGTATGATATCATTTGGATCTGAAACTCCTCTGTGATTCTGGCAGCCTCTTTGATAGCGTTGCATACTGCTCTGGGCGGACTGTCACCGTGGCATACGCCTATAATGTCTTGTCCATCCGGGGACCGCAGGCAGAGAGTGGCGTTTGCCGTTATATCTCTACCAGAGATTATCTGCACTTTTTCAATAGTATAGCAATGCGCAGCGTCAACAGGCACATCGCAGACGTCGGCGTGCTCAGCATTCGCACTTTCCTGCCTTTCTTTTTCAGCATCTGAGCCTTGATTTGTTTGGAACATACGCACTCCCCCTATTCTTTTTGCAGTGTATGTTCGACTACAACGGACTTTTAACGCTTGTGTACCAAGTCTGTCAGACTTGCAGCAGATGCAAAGAATAACGTGCACGGCTACCTTTTTATGCTTGGACAAGAAATACCTAGGGATTTGCATGGACGGCGAACTGATATACTTATCAATATACAGCGCAGGAGCCCGATTCACTGATGAGCAGCTCAAAGACCTGCTTAAGAATCCTGAGGACTTCTCAAAATATGAGGATACAAAGCCCGCGCCAGAGGAGATAGCGACATTCAACATACCATCGATATTCAACCTGAAGGGAGAGGCGCTGCAGCTCAAGGACAAAAAGTACACCTTCAAGGTGCAGGTTTCTGTCTACACGCTGGGAAGTTTTTCAATAAGGATGAGGTGTGCTTTTTCCGGCGCAGAAGACGACACAATAAAGACGCTCAGTTTCGACAAAGAGGTAAAGGAGTTTGTGGTACGCACCACAGAGAAAGCGCGTACGATGGTCATGAAGAACCTTGAGAAGATCAAGAAAGTAAAGCTCAACCCAAACTCTGAGACATACAGATTCTACTACATGCAGGGAGACCAGCAAACCATACTGAAGAAGTATGGAAAGCTCATTGCCGGGCTCATGGTGGACGAAAGGGATTACGAGCTTCTTGACGACAGCTACATCTCAGAAGTGCTCAGCAAGAAGATATCATACAATGAAACAGACGCATTTCTTGCTGGCTGGGAGAGCGCTGTGTTGGCCGACAAGACAAGCACATACGAGCACGAATTACTGATAGCGGAGATAGCAAATGTGCAACTTCTCGAGACCAGAGACTATCACCAGACAGCGGCGAAGAAACTCAGGGAAACTGATGACGTTATGAACGAGCTGAGCGCATCAAAAATTTTGTGGAACGGAAGCAAGGTGAAGAGGGCGAATGTCATGCTTGGAGAATTCTACGACGATGCACGCGACATGATCTCAAGAGTCGACGACACGGTCGTTAGCTTCGGAGAATGGTACCTATCTAAACTCTACTCTTTGTTCGAGAGCGTGTTCCGGCTTGACAATTGGAACGGCCTGATAGAGACAGACCTTGAAGCCATAGAGAAGAGGAGAAACTTCCTTTCAGACTTCATGAGATGGAGAACAGAGCAGACGATGGAACTGATATTCATCATACTGACAATAATAGACCTTGCACTGGTCATAGTAAAAATCTGAGGATGGAAACTTCACAGGAATCCGGAAAAAACCCATATTTAGCGCAGAGCTCAGTCAACCGCGGAAACCCTGTGTTCTAAGCTAGCGACGTAAAGAAGCCAGCAGCATTCACAGATTACGGATTTCAGAGCTGATGAAAGGGCCTCTCTATCTCAAGAGTTGCTTCACCTGCTCTTCCGCAGCGGCTTTGTAGTCGCCGTCCTTAGCAGTATATATTGCTCTGCCAACTATTGCGTTCCAATTATTATTACCAAATGCTTCCGAGACTTTTTCATAGTCGCCACCTTGACCGCCTAGACTTCGTGGTGCCATGCCGGGCACGTACCATGTTGGATTCACACCCTCTTTTTCAACAAGTTCCCGCACTGCCGTTATTATGTCTGGCTTGGTTCCTGGGACAACAAAGTTGCTCACTCCTGCTTTTGCCGCTATTCGGTATATTTCAAATGCCGCATCGTTCATAATAAAACCGCCTTCGGTCACAAGGTATGCAGGATGGGTCATTATTCCGCCGACTATGACTTTAAGGTCGTTGTCGATAGCACGGTATATCCAAGCCCTTTCTGTTTCTGGCCCCGATTGCGGGAATAGTATTACGGCGTCGACACCTGAATTCTTGACTGTGCGCATGAAGGTACTGGCAGTATCTGGCACGTCAGTACCGGCCTTCTGGTGGTCATAGATCAAAGGCTTAGTCGTGTACTGTCTTGCAACTTCTACAATTGTAGGCAAGCCGTATGTCAGCGCAAGCGAGAAGCCGACTTTATAGCCACCTATGCCATCTACTTCTGCAGTGCCTTTAACAAGATTCTCAAAATCCTGAATGTCTGTTACGTCGCAGGCAGGTATCACGCTCCTGTCTTCAAGCACTATCCTGCCATCTTTCTCAAGGCCGTCAGCTATGACGGCATCCCTCGCCTCCAGAGTACCATAGACTCTCAGATATTTTGCCACCCTCTGGACACCGTGCTGTTCGTAATCAGCTTTTGAGCCCAGGTACCTGCGTATCTCAGTCGCATTCAAAGAAGGATATACGAGTATGCCAGTAGTCCGGGTAAATTCCTCTGAAGCACTCCTGCCATCTATACCTACTTCCTGCCTGTCAGCTGCAATCACAAGCGCGACTATCTGTGGATTGTCCAAGAGCTCAGTGAGATCTTTTACTGCAGCATATTTAGTGTCTGCAGTGGTAAGCACGTCATCCAGCAAGATTATTATGCTGTTAGCAGCAGGCACCTTGCCCACGATCATCTTTTTTGCGATGTCAGCCTTTGACAGACCAGTAGCCTCGCCGTATGTCTTCTCCATTTTCCTTGTAAAGAACCAATTGGCGTCTATGCCAAAATTCTGGCACAGCGCAGTCGCAACTGTCGGCGCCAGGGCAACGCCCTTCTCAGGTATGCCATAGATGGCGATGCTCGCGTCTGCGAATTCATCCTTGCGGGAGGCGATAATGTCAGAAATTGTCTTTGCATACGCATTCGCAAGCGTTGCAGTAACAGAACCGGAATTGACATCCCCTATGTTCAGGAAATATGGAGACTCCCTCTTGCTCTTTAATGAGAAGTCGCCATTTGTCTTCAGCGCTTCTGAGCAAACGAGCCCGTCTATGACAGCTCTTTTGTGCTCCTCGAGCTCAAATGAACTTACCACGCTAGCGTTTGTACTTTTTGGCATTTTATCATCCACTTGGCGATAGCTGCATCTTTCGGATATTTATAACTTCTCGAGGTGACATCTGAAGAAAAGTCCATGTTGCAGTAATCAGGAGAAAGGGGATTGCACATTAGCAAAAAATACGCAAGATATTTAAGGCTTATAATAGAATACCATAGGCAGGTGTTTGTTTGAAGATCTCCGACCTCTACAGCATGGACGTATATAGTGATGCCGGGCAGTATCTCGGTGAAGTTCGCGATGCGATAATAGACCTCGAAAGGGGAGAGGTCATAAGAATTCTTATGGAGGAATGGCGCACTGCTGACAGGGAAGAAGTCAAAAGGATGCTGTCGCAGAAGAGCGTGCTGTTCAAGAATGTGAAGAACGTTGGCGATGTTGTGCTAGTTTCTGCAACTGCACTTAACCAACGCACTCCGGAGAGTGCAGCAAGCCAGGAAGTATCAGACCTTAGCTCAAGAAGATGAAACTATTTTGGGCCCGGTTTGTATTTGTGAATATAATATAAGGTATAAAAATGGGAAAATTCCCTATTGCTGACGCGGCGTTGTCCAAAATCTGGATATGCAAGAGGTGCAAGTCTAGGAACAGGGCAGGCGCGGAGAAATGCAGGAAGTGTAGCTACAGATACTTGAGACCTAAGAGGAAGACTCTGAAGGCCAAGAAATAGAAGGTAATATAATGGTAGAACTAACACCGATTGAGCAACTCGTGCTTAAAGCTATGGAGGAGCTCGGAGCAACAAAGGACACGCAGCTCAAGACTGCAGATGACATACAGAAGAAGTCCAACAGGCCGAAGAGTCTCGTCGCAAACGCGCTGACCTCACTTGTAAACAAGGGAGTAGCGAAGAGAATCGCAAGGGAAAAGGCTGCAGGCTATTTCATAGTGCAGAAGCCAGCGTAAAGCCATGCTGGCCGCACTGAGTATCAAACATTAGCGTGAGCTGGCGCTTTACAGGCATCAGTCGCCGTCGTCTTTCTGTTGATCCGAGCGGGTCACGATGAACGTAGATTCCAGTCCTTCTACTTCCTTTTGTATGAGCGCGCATGCCTTATCGCGTATCCCATATGTTGAAGGTATCGCAGTTATGAGCTCTTCCTCCACGTTCAAGTCCCTCTGCTCGAAGAAGCGCAGGGAAATCCTTGGAAGTTCGCATTCGTCAATAATGTCGTGCGCTTTTAGGACCTTCTTCTCTACCCAGCGTATTACATCAACAGTCACCGTTGCAGTGGTATAGCGATCGTCATCGAGTATGGAAGTAAGGCCGATGATGCATCCATTAAGGCCGAGCTCCCTGAGAAAGATCACGCCACGCATTATAGATGCAAGTGCTTCATCGGCACTCTTATTCGCAGGTTGCTTTGCGATGGATTCCACTTCCTCAAAACTAAAGTTGAGATTTTCAAGTACGATACGATATAATTCTTTAAGAGAAGTCGCTCCAGACACCAACCCCCTTATCTCCCGGCCTGACTTTTTAGTATGCTCCTCAAGTGTTGCTTCGCGTACCAAATCCCTAATATCTTTGTCTGAGTCTTCCAGGTCATGTTCCTTCTTGTCATTCGTTCGCATTGATAACATCATAACACCAACGAAGCACATGTGCTTCGAATACATTCACGTGCTGTACGGTTAAGAGGGCGTGAGACAACGGCACATGAAAGTCAGCAGCACACATTAAAGGCCAGAATCAGCCTCTGCACGTTTCCAGAATCTGTCGGTCGCTACCTCGCTTTCCTCTTTTCTCAACATCGCAGGCAAATGGAATTCCTCTTCAACTCTTTTTTCGCCTTTGTCATTACCGCTTTCATGATATTTCATTTGTGCACGGAGTGCAGCATTAGATACACCTTCAAGACCGAAGGCCTTTCTCATGTGCGCCTCATGCTCATAATCTTTATTGTAGGCGTCTCTATTGATTGCCGCAAGCACTAGCGCACCCACTCTATCAGGATTGTGTTTGCCTAACTCAAATTCATCAAATACTCTTTTGCCTTCTTCTATACGTTCATAACCTTTTTTGTTAAGGTTTAATTCAAAAGCCCGGAACACTATCTCTTCCATTAAGGCATCACTTATAATGTATATTTTAGGTGGAGAACATTCCATCCCTTTACGTGTGTGAAATACTATGGTTCTAACGTCATCTTGATTAGCACAGTACATTTTGTAAGAGCCAGTTTCTACCGTGTTTATGATGCTTCTCACGACACTTGTTATGTCCTTTTTCTGCCCTGTCGTTCTGCACATCTCTTCATTTACCTTTCTGCATAGCTCGCATACATACTCCTGAAGCATTTGCATATTCTCTTGCGGTTCTTTTGATCTTTCTTTCATTTTATCACAAATATTATACGAACTTAAATCAAGAACGTTTGAGCATTCTAAGGTCGACTCCGGTTTCTCCAAAAGTCGCCCACACATACACTTCGTGCCCGAAATCTCCAGTGTCAAGGTCATTCTTTAGCGTCTTGCGCAGCAACCTTTTCACGTTGGCAGGATCGTGCTCAAGCAGGCGTAGCTCGACCATCACATTCTTGGCGTCTATGAGATGCTGTATATCGCTGTTTAGGTCTAACTCGAATGCCTTAAACGCTATCTCAACCATCAACTCTTCTCCAATATCATAGCACTCTGAGTCCGCATGACCATGGAATGCAGCGTCAAGATAATCGGCAGATATAACTCTCATGTCAATTCGATAATGGCGTGCAGCTATCGTGTGAACTAGGCTGTTTACATAATTGGACACGTCAATCTGTTCTCCTGCAAGGTCGCTTACATACGCACTTACCTTTTTTCCGAGATCCCCTACTGATCTTTCGAATGCTTGGTTTCTCGAAGTTTCTGCCATTTTGCCACTTTAGATTCAGTATAATTGAACTTTATCTAGATACTTAATACTTAACATCTTTGACAGTTTGTTTGCGCAGTTTTGCTGAAATGAGAAGTGCACTGCACTTCATATTGCACGCATCAAAGTAGCCATAACGCTTATTGATCCGCCTGTCTAAGCTTGACGCAGGTTTTGTCATGCTTGCGCATCCAGAAGAAATGGCCATTTAGGAGTTCTTCGCGCCACTCTGCATTACCCAACCCGACACAGAATGCGAAATGAGCATGGTCCACTGCTTGTCGGTCCGTCTCAAGAGAGATGGCGTCGTCATCAACAGACAATTCCCGAATATTCCTAAGAAGGCAATCCCAAAAGCGCATAGTGCATAATGACGCCTCGTTCTTCGGCTTTGCATCATTGCCAATTCTGACGTAATGCTCGTTATAACCTATCCACACATTTTCAAACTTCTTTTTCAACGCATCCAGGCCTTTCTCAGTCTTAATGAGTTCCAAGACCACACCAACATCTTCCAGACCAATGCCACCCATCAACATCGCGGTGTTTTTCAACCTTTCTTCAAGAGCAGAAATAATATCGGGATGGTTTTCGGCTATATTCTTAACAAAGAGTTTTTCGGCAAGCTCGTGGGGAACCTGCCAGTAGATGAAGGGATAACCAGTGCCTCCGTCCTGAACAAACACCCTGAGCTCAGGCCTAATAGCATTAAAGCGCTCTTCAGAAACCTGTATGAGTTTTCCGGTTTTAGGGTTTCGCTCATACGTTCCTTTCTTAAGATGCTCTACGCTGACGCAAAGCACGTCTTCACGGTTATCAAGCAATCGGTCAAGCCGGTAGTCAGTCCCTATGACGCGCAGGGCATCGGTAAAGGTACCAAGGCGTACGTCTGGCAGCATATCCGTGATGACACGCGCTTTTGATAGCGAAATATACTCGCTCTCCCGCACAACAACAGGATTGGTATATGCGCTTGAGGTCGACGCTGCCTTTTTGTCGATTGACTTATCAGAACTCATGAAATTACCGAAAACAATATAAGTGTCCAGATACATATACTTTTTCTTGTTTTGTAGTTGGTTTATTTTCAAGCATCCAGTTGAAACATTAAGGCATAGTGTGCAGCGTACAGTAGGGGGCCTTGTATACAACTACACATAAAAAGGATTAAGCTTTTAATCTTTTGCCAATAAATCATAAAGAACGTCAGACTAGCTGCTGTAGCTAGTATAATCCATCCTTGCCTGTTGGTGACGGTTTGGAGCCTCTCAAACTAATTCCAAAACATGAATTGCTTAGCGACAGCGCCGCCAAGGCAGTCGTGAAGAAGCTCAATACTCCAATAGAGAAATTCCCAAAGATATCTGCAAGCGACGTCCAAGCCAAGCTTCTGAATGCAAAGCCGGGCAACATGATTGCGATATCAAGGCGCGACCCGACTGGAGATTACACTTATTACAGAATAGTTGTACCTGGTTGAATGCAAGATCATACACTCCTAGAGTCTTACTTGAACAGTACCTCTATCGTACAGCAGCAGATAGAGAGCTACAATAGGTTCATACGCTCAGGGATACAGAACATAATAGAGAGCAATAGCCTGATAGAGCCTGAAGTGAGCAACTTCAAGATAAAGTTCACGGGCATAAGGCTCGAGCAACCGATAGTCATAGAGGCGGACAGCTCAAGCAGGAAGATAATGCCGAACGAGGCCATAGCGAGGAACCTTACATACGCCGCGCCGATGTACATAAGCTTCGTCCCTATCGTCAGCGACATAGAGAAGAGGGATGCTGTCGGCGAGGCGTTCGTCGGAGAGCTGCCGATCATGGTGAAGAGCTCTTTGTGCTACACCAATAACATGTCAAAAGAACAGCTGGTGAACGAGGGCGAAGACCCTGATGACCCTGGAGGCTATTTCATAATAAAGGGCACTGAACGAGTGCTAGTAGGTATAGAGGACCTCGCCGCGAACAGGATAATGACCACGGTAGAGAAGGGCAAAGGCGTGGTCAGCAAGGTGTTCTCCACAACGCTAAACTTCAGAGCGAGGTGCAGCATAACGCGCGACGAATACGGAATATGCACATTGCTGTTCCCGACAATAGCAAAGGGGCTTGACGTTGTTCTTGTTCTCAGGGCATTGGGTTTCACCACAAAGGAAATGATCGACGGGATTGCATACACAGAAGCGAAGAACGACATGCTGCTTAACATAGAGATGAGCGCGGCAAAGGAAATGGATCTTAGCGAGGCGCTGATGCAGTTGGGCAAGCAGGCTGCACCGAACCAAACGAAAGAGTACCAGCACAAGAGGGCAGAGATGCAGCTTGACACTTACATACTGCCGCACCTCGGCACTGACGCAAAGACGCGAAAAGAGAAGGGCCACTACCTGCTTCGCATGCTGGAGCGCGCTTCGCTGGTGGCGTTCAAGCGCGTAAAGTCGGATGACAAGGACCATTACGCAAACAAGCGCGTCAAGCTTGCCGGAGACCTGATGGAGGAACTCTTCAACAACGCGATGAAGTTCTTCGTGAGAGATATCAAATATCATGTTGAAAGGACGACCGCAAGAGGCAGGCGCCTAACCGTAAGGACAAACATAAACCCTGACACGCTTACTGAAAAATTGCTATACGCTATGGGGACAGGCTCGTGGCCTGCAGGCCAGACCGGCGTGTCGCAGGTCCTTGATAGGGTCAATTTCACCAGCTCTCTGTCACACCTGCGCAGGATAAAGTCGCCGCTGTCAAAGAAGCATCCGCACTTCAAAGCCAGAGACGTGCACGGAACCCACATAGGCAAGATATGCCCAAGCGAAACGCCAGAAGGCACAGACGTTGGCCTGACAAAGTACTTGGCGATAATGGCAAGGGTCACTGTCGGCGCAGAGCAGTCAGCGCTTGAGGGCAAGCTCAGGGAGTTCAAGAGCCTAGAGAAGGAAAAGTGAATATTCATGGAAGAGAAGAAGTGTATCGTTTATCTTGACGGAAGGCAGATAGGCTACGTCAAGGACGGCACCGAGTTCGCGAGCGAGATAAGGAAGGCAAGGCGCAGCGGCGCGATATCCGGAGAGGTAAACGTCTCTTACGTCAAGAAGTTCAACGAAGTCAACGTTAACGCAGACAGAGGAAGAGTTCGCAGGCCTTACATCATAGTCGAGAACGGCGCGAGCAAGCTCACGCCAGACATCCTGGAAAAGCTGAAGAAGAAGGAGATAGACTTCAACTACCTGATAAGGCGCGGCATCATAGAATACCTTGACGCAAGCGAAGAAGAGAACATAAACGTTGCGCTTTACGAGAAGGACATAGGATCAGGCACGACGCACCTTGATGTTGATGCGATCTCGATGCTCGGGCTCACCGCGAACATAAGGTCGTTCCCAGAGTACGACCAGATAGGAAGGCACCCATCGGCAAACAACTTCATGAAGCAGAGCCAAGGCCTTTATGCGATAAACTTCAACAAGAGGTATGACCCAAGGGCTTTTGTGCTCTACTACCCGCAGAAGCCGATAGTGAGCACTTCGGCATACAGGACGCTGAAGATGGAAAGGCACGCATCAGGCCAGAACTTCATAGTGGCCATGAGCACATATTATGGATACAACATGAAAGATGCAATTATACTTAATAAAGCAGCGGTAGACAGGGGGTTAGGAAGGAGCGTCTTCTTCAGGACATACACTGACGAGGAGCGCAGGTATCCCGGAACACAGAGGGACAAGTTCGCAGTACCAACGCCCACTATGGACGGCTACCTTGGAGAGCACGCTTATGCCAAGCTGAGCGAAGATGGAATAATCGAAGAAGAGCTCCCGATAGAGGAAGGCGATGTCCTGATAGGAAAGGTATCGCCGCCAAGGTTCCTTGAGGAGCAGACAAGCTTTGGAATAGCAGAAGAGAAACGCAGAGACAATTCGGTCACGTTAAGAGCAGGAGAGGAAGGCACAGTGGACAGCGTCATGATAAGCGAGACCACTGGAGCTACAAAGATCGCAAAAGTCAGGATAAGGAGCATAAGGGTACCTGAGGTAGGAGACAAATTTGCAAGCACACAAGGACAGAAAGGAGTGCTCGCATTGATAGTGGACCCTCAGGAGATGCCGTTCTCAAAGGATGGAATAGTCCCGGACCTGCTTCTTAACCCGCACGGCATACCGAGCAGAATGACGTTCGGCCACCTCCTGGAGATGCTTGGGGCAAAGGCAGGCTCATTCGGAGCTTGCGAGCTTGACGGCACCGCATTCTCATCGAAAGGAAAGGAGCTCGTGGACCAGTACGGAGAGATACTGCAGCACCATGGCTTCGACAGATTCGGCAATGAGGTCCTTTATGACGGCAGGACAGGAAAGCGTTTTGATGCTAACATATTCACAGGTGTCGTTTACTACAGCAGGCTTTGGCACATGACCGCGTTGAAGCTGCAGGTAAGAAGCAGGGGACCTGTCCAGATACTGACGCACCAGCCGACCGAAGGCAAGCCCAGAAGGGGAGGCCTCAGGTTCGGAGAAATGGAAAGAGATGCACTAGTCGGACACGGCGCAAGCCTGCTACTTAAGGAGCGTATGCTCGACCAGAGCGACAAAGCGGAACTTTGGGTGTGCGGCCAGTGCGGAGACATAGGCTACTTCGACTACATCAAGAACACGCCGATATGCCTGACGTGCGGAAGCCACGACCTCAAGATGATTGAGATAAGCTATGCGTTCAAGCTGCTGCTTGACGAGATAAAGACGATGCACATACTGCCAAGGATAAAGCTGAAAAGTGAGTGAATGCAGGCTGAAATAATAGACCATTTAAGATTTACCGTCATATCGCCAGCCATGATAAAGCACATGAGCGTAGCCAAGCTCATCGTGCCCGATACCTACAACGAGGATGGTTACCCGATAGATGGAGGTCTCATAGACCAGCGCCTTGGAGTAATAGACCCAGGCCTCAAGTGCAAGACGTGCGGAGGCCGCGTCAAGTCCTGCCCGGGGCACTTCGGCCACATAGATCTTGTGAGGCCGGTCATACATTCGGAGTTCGCGAAGATGATATACTTGCTTCTGCAGTCAACATGCTACTCCTGCCACAGGCTACTGATAACGCAAGAACAGGTCCAGGAGATAAGGCCGATAATAAAGAAGACGATAGAAGCGCTCGAAGAGGAAGAACACCTGCAGATAGGCGAGGAAGAGATAAGGGAACTGATGTTCAAGAAGGTGAAGTCATCGAAGAAATGCCCGTACTGCGGCACAGCCCAACGCAAGCTCAAGCTCGAAAGGCCGACATTCTTCTACATAGAGGGCAACAAGATGAAGCCTGACGAGATACACGATTGGCTCGCAAAGATAACCGATGATGACGTCAGGGCGCTGGGCATGGATCCTGAGGCAGCAAGGCCCGAATGGCTTGTGCTGACAGCACTGCTTGTGCCGCCGGTGAACGTGAGGCCTTCGATAACGCTTGAAACAGGAGAAAGGAGCGAGGACGACCTGACGCACAAGCTCGTAGACATAATGCGCATAAACCAGCGCTTGGAGCAGGACATAGATGCAGGTGCGCCTCAGATCATAATAGACGACCTGTGGGAATTACTCCAGTACCATGTAACAGTATACTTCAACAACGAGACGCCTGGAGTGCCAGTGGCAAGGCACAGAAGTACAAGGCCGCTGAAGACGCTCGCTCAAAGGCTGAAGGGCAAGGAAGGAAGGCTGCGTTACAACCTTAGCGGAAAGCGCGTCAACTTCTCAGCCAGAACGGTGATATCGAGCGACGCGAGCCTCACGATAAACCAAGTAGGCATTCCGAAGAAATTCGCTGAAGGCCTCACTTTGCCGTTCTATGTCACCCTGTGGAACATTGAAAAAGCGAAAGAGCTCCTGCAAAGAAAGGAATACCCAATGGTGGTCAACCTCCTGACAAAAGAAGGAATAAGGAAGAGGATCAGCGACACCAACAAGGAAGAACTGCTTAAGGAGCTGCAGCCAGGATACATTCTTGAGAGGCAGCTTGTTGATGATGACTTTGTGCTGATGAACAGACAGCCGACGCTGCACAGGCTATCGATTATGGCCCACAGGGTCAAGGTGCTGCCCGGAAGGACTATGCGTATACACAGCTCTGTCGCGTACCCGTATGGAGCGGACTTTGACGGCGACGAAATGAACCTGCACGTGCCGCAATCGCTGGAAGCGCAGGCAGAGGCAAAGTACCTCATGCAGCCAAAGAACTTGGTGCTGTCAGCAAGGGATGGCAGACCGATAATGTTCATAGAGGAAGACGAGATAATAGGCGCATACCTGCTCACAAAAGACGATGCATACTACGACAAGGACGAGACATCTACGATGCTCTCTACAGTCAGTGTGTACGAGCTGCCCAAGAAGGAGAAGAACGGCACGTACAGCGGCAGGGCCATATTCTCGATGCTGCTGCCGAAGGGACTCAATTTCGAGTATAAATCCGGAGACCAGAAGGTCGTCATAAAGAACGGCGAGCTCGTCGAAGGCATGATCAATGAGAAGCTCATCGGAATGGGCGGCGGCACGCTGATAACTGCCATATTCAACGAATTTGGAGCGGACGTCACAGAGAGATTCCTGCTCAACATAGCAGAGATTTCCCTTAGAGCCGCATACAAGTACGGAGTGACAATAGGGCTTAGCGATTACTACCTGCCTGACGCCATCGAAAAGGAGAGCAAGCAGATAATAGCACAAGCGGATTCGAAGGTGCAGGAGCTCATCACCCGCTTTAAGGAGAAGAAGCTTGAGAGCCTTCCAGGCTATACCGTCAAGCAGACTCTTGAGCTGGAGACGATGGCAGAGCTTGAAACCGCGAGATCGCTCGCGATCAAGGCGCTCAACAAGCACGTGCCTCCAAGCAACATAGTCAAGCTCATGGCGATGGTGAAGGCACGAGGCAGCATACACAACTTCGTCCAGACGAGCATGTTCCTCGGCCAGCAAGCGGTAAGGGCTGGCAGGCCGTCAAGAGGATACGCAGGAAGGATATTGCCATACTTCAAGAGAGGGGACAAGCGTCCAGAGGTGAAGGGCTTCGTCCACTCGTCATTCTTCACAGGCTTGTCTCCGACAGACTTCTACATGCACGCGATGGGAGCAAGAGACTCGGCCATGTCGAAATCGCTGGTAACTGCAGTCAGCGGCTACCTCCAGAGAAGGCTGATAAACGCGCTGCAGGACATATACGTTGACGACAATCTCGCAGTGAAGGATGCGAGCGGCGCCCTGATCCAGAGCATTTATGGCGGCGACGGAAGGGATCCGATGAAGGAGAAAGTCAAGTAACGTGATTCACATGGTAGATTCAAAAGATAAAGAAACGGCTGTTGTGCCTGGCGAAGCGGTAGGCACTGTCGCCGCGCAGTCGATAGGAGAACCAGGAACACAGATGGTGCTCAGGGCGTTCCACAGCGCGGGAACGGCATCGGTCGTCGTATCGAAAGGACTGCCAAGGCTCATAGAGCTAATAGACGCAAGGAAGAGGCCGAGCTCCCCATCGATGCACATATACTTTGACAAGGGCATAGAGGGCAAGTACGAGAAAGTGAGAGAGATATGGAGGTCTCTCGAGGAGGTGAGGCTATCCCGTCTTATAAAGAACTTTGAAGAGGACCTGCGTAGCGGCATACTGACGCTCAATCTTGACAAGGACAAGCTTTCACTGTACGAGCTTACCTCAAGGCAGATAGTCTCGAAGCTTTCGAAGAGGGAGAACATGCAGGCCAGTATTGAAGGCGACACCATAAAGGCGAAGATCGCAAAGCGCGAGAGCCTCAAATCGACAAGGACGGTGTTTGTGCATGTGCTGAAGTCCGCAATAATCGGCATAGTCGGCATAAGCAAGGCAATAATACAGCAGAACGATAACGGCACATTCTTCATAGTGACTGCAGGAAGCAACCTGGAAGAGGTGGTGAAGGTCCCGGGCATAGATGCTGCACGCACGTACAGCAACGACCCGTTCGAGGTGGCAAAGATCTATGGCATAGAAGCCGCAAGGAACGTGATCGCGAACGAGATCATGGAAACGATAAGCGAGGAAGGACTGACTGTCAGCTTCAGGCACATAGGCCTGCTTGCAGACGTGATGTGCTCATACGGATCGATAAAGGGCGCAGGAAGGCACGGGATAGCCGGCAACAAGGAGTCCGTTCTGGCCAGGGCCGCATTCGAAGAGACAGTGAAGCACTTCATAAATGCCAGTGTCTTCGGCGAGCGCGACATGCTGCGTGGCACGGCAGAGAACATACTGATAGGCAAGCAGATAACGCTAGGAACAGGCAGGGTCAGGCTCGCAGTTAGGAAGGAAGACATCTCAAAGCTCAGGTAGAACAACATACACTATTCCTGCCAGCATTCAATACCTCCTTTTTCAGCCATTCTGAAGCCTAGAGACATTGACATTTATTCGGTGTAGAAAGTGACCAAGACAGATATGTTCCAGAACGCAGTAAAAGAAGACCAGCACATGCTGGTTGACAAAGATATAATTCGCTTGATCGTGAAAAAAGCGAACATCATGAGCAGCGATGTTGTTTTGGAGGTGGGCGCAGGATCCGGCAACGTGACAGAGGAACTGGCAAAACACCACAGCAGCATATTTGTCGTAGAGAAAGACATGGAGCTTCTGCCAGACTTGGAAGAAAAGTTCAGGCAAAACAGGAATATTTCGATAATAGCGGGCGACGTGCTGAAGATAGAGCTCCCTAAGTTCAACAAAATCGTTTCGAACATGCCTTTTTCGATACTTCAGCAATTCTTTGTAAGGCTCATAAAAGAAGGAAGGCAGAACTTCGAGCAAGCAGTCATGATAGTGCCTTACGGCTTTGCAAAGAAGATGGTCGCCACTCCAGACTCCAGTGATTTTGGAATGATATCTGCATTGTTTATGGCATTCTACGATGTCGATGAATTTGCGCAGGCCGAAAAGGAATGCTTTGATCCTCAGCCAAGAGTCACCTCTGTGTGCGTGAGCATAAAACCTAGAGGCACGGCAGCACCAGAATCCAAGAGAACGCAAAGGTTGCTGCAGAACCTGTTCATACATGATGAGCAGAAGGTAAGGAACTCGATGCTGCACACGCTGTGGGATGAGGGCCCGGAGCTGCTAGGAAAGGGACTTACAAAAAAAGAGGCAGCAAAGGTCGTGACAGAGATACTTGAAAGTCTTCCAGAATCACTTGCAGACAAAAAAGCTATCGCACTGACAAACGAGGAGTTTAGACGTCTGGTGGCGGCGTTGATATCTTAAACTACCCACACCTAAAGGTGTGGGATTTACTTCAAGCACATAGTCGCTTCTGACGCATATTGTTGTCTCTGCGCACGTAATTTCTGATAGTTTCTTCGGTCACCTCACTTACTGTTCTGTAAAAATAACCCCTGCCCCAGAAATGGCCGTTCCAATATGTCTTCCTAAAATTCGGGTGTTTTCTGAAGAGTTCATAGGAACTTGAACCTTTCAGAAGTCCTATCGCACGAGAAACAGACATCTCGGGAGGAATTTCCGCAACTACGTGAACATGGTCTTCCATTACGCCCAATTCTACGATTTTGATTTTATATTTTTCTGCCGCAGAACGGATTGCCGCATCGCAATCCTTCCAGTGCGACTCTTTTTCAAGGGTCGCATATCTGTATTTTGTTACCCATTGCAGATGATATTCGTTCGCACCCACGGAGTGCGCGTTGTGCACAAGGTTCTTATTTTCATAGTTTACACTATCCATGTTCTCAGGTCTCCGCGGCCTAACGGCCGCGTTGGAGACAAATCGAGAAATAGGGATAATATTCTGTGCCTGTTTCATCCTCATGCGTAAACGCAAGGGATTTCACAGGCCCGTAAGGCATTAAAAAGCTAGGACCATGCCATAGGATAGCAAAACCCGCACTAGATCCTGAATAAATTAAACTCTTGATTGCTTTGTATTATTTGCTGTGCGCCTTTATCACTTTAGCAATGTTTGGGTAACCGCTGTTAGAAGCCCACAGTTCTGCAGTCCATCCGTTGCCAGATCTTGCACTTGTGTCTGCGTTAGCATGCAGCAGCATTTCGACAATATCGACGTACCCTCTTGATGCAGCCTCCATTAACGCAGTCATATAGTGATTGCCAGGTTGGTCTATAGGTGCGTAATACCTTATAAATACCTCTACGACTGTAGTGTGCCCGCGCACCGCGGCTTCTGTTAGCGCAGCCCACCCAAGTTTGTCCTTTGCATCCATTTTCGCCTTGTCATATTCGTTGCTTACGAGCAACTCGACCACAGCAGCACGTCCGGCCGATGCCGCAAATATCAGCGCAGTCCGGCCAAGCAAGTCAGCGTCATTCGCCTTTGCTCCGGCACGCAGCAGCACATCAACAACATCTAAGCGTCCAGCCAATGATGCTTTCATTAGTGCGGTTCGTCTGAAGCAACCCCTAGTATTGACATCGGCACCACGACTTATCAGATTGCAGACCACATCAACACTAGCATCGGACCTCGTTACTTCTTCGATTAGCTTTAGCCCAAGCTTTTCAGCTTTGGCTTCACTAACGTCTGTCCTCAGAGTGGCCTTGATGTAAGTGATCTTGGTTTGACCAGCAAGTTTATTCTCGCCCATGACGTCTTTGACGCCAATATCTCCGATAGTTTCTGTTCTGAGATGTATGTCTTTGATGCCTACATTGTTATTTGTGTTGGTCTCTGCCCGGTCAGTTTCAAGCTCAGATCTCGATTGCATCATAATTTCACCATTTGAGGATATACGCCTTGGCACTTTAATTATCCAGCATAACTAGGTTTTGAAAGGTTAAAAGCGTGTATCTAGTATCCGTTAGGCGTCCAACGAGGCACAAGTATATAAGTATATCCAAAATAAATATATCTGGAAATAAATGAATATAAGGTGGATCGATGCATAATAAACAAGAACAAGCAGAAAACCCGGCTGTTGCTGCGATATTAGAACAAATAAAAGCAACGGGACCTTCACAACCTGTGTCGATAGAGCCGACACGGACAAGTTCTACGGGTAAAGAGTACTCGAGACGCTCGAATGAAATTATAGCCACTGCAAGTAAGGGATATATGGCGATGAGTCCAAAACAAACCGCAAGCAATGAAACGGAACAAGGTAACACGGAAAGACTAGAAATAGCCGAAAAGTTCCTTGGGAGAGGTGCACGAAGTCAAGACGTTAAAGACTTCGCAGATAGCATTCAGAATGCTGGTAGTGACGTATGGAGGATATATGGCTCAGACACTACAAAAGGCTGGAGAGCAGCAAGCCCATTGGCCTTGATAGGCAGCAAAGGGGGCGTGGGTGTCCAGATGATAGATAAAATGCTTGAAGAACATTATATGGCCGAAAGAGCGGCAGAAAGGAACGGGCCACAAACAACGGAAGCGGCGCTTCAACGATTAGAAGAAAGAACCCTGAGAGATGCGTTGCATCCTGTGACCGAATATTTCGCTTTCCTCATTTCGGATATAATGACACGACAACACCAATCACGCGAATACAGAGAAGGAGCCAGGCTCCTATATGCTCTTTCGAATGACCCTGAGCAAAACCCAGTATCGGCAGCCGTGAGAGAGGCACTTCAGGCGTTTAGAGAAACTGGAAGGTATACAAAGGCCCTGAATGACTTGAAAGCCTATGGCCACGGTCCATAAATCATAGACAAACAGTTGGTTTAAGCGTTTGAGGCTAAACGGAGTCATGCCAGAGCAGAAGAGGCTAGAATCTGCACAGGCATACTATTTTCTATATTGACTGGACGGAGCAGTAGCCTCGGAACATTCTTTACGTAACAAAGGAGGATACTCTTATTTGCAGAAGAATGTGAACGTCTCGTCCGAAGGCCCAATACTAAATAACTCACCGGGCACTCTTCCAGCAGCATTGACAAATAAAAGGGCGCTTGAACTCACGAACGACGAGTTCAGAAGACTTGTTTCCGCACTAATGTAATAAGACAACCGATGCTAGGCAAGACCCTTCGAATACTGAGATGTTTCAAGTCTCGTATCGAACACCATACCTGATGCTCGTCCTATCTTTCACAATTTCTTCAAAGTCCACCAATTCTTGACTTATCTGATTTTTGTGTGCGTCGTCCTTTATGGTTTCGACCAGGTGCGCGAGCATATCGCTGTTTGTGGACATGAAGTGTTCACGCACTACTCGCGCTTCATCAAAATCGTATGCAAGATACATAAGCGCGAAGATCTCCTTTCCAAGGAGATACATCTGATTCTCGGCATAACTACCATAAGGCCTTGTAGTCTCGAAGTGATTCTGTTCGCCGATGATATAGTCGTAGATATATGTGTCTAGACTTTCAGAGGCACCACGCAAGAGTGCTCCGTCAGTTTGCCGGATTTCTGGCGCGTTTACGAATTTATTATAAATATCCCTTAACGTACGGACCTCACTAACAGACCAGTCAAGCAGATCATAGAGCCGCGTATGCTTGTCATTGTCTCCAGGATGCACGACTTCTTTGGAAACTACGTGCGCAAAAAAGTCCGCTGCGGATATCTCAAGAAACAAGTAAGGATCTAGGTCATACTGCAATACTGCTGGAGGCGCTTTGCTTGCCAGCTCTTCTGCAAACATCCGGTTGGCCCTAAAATAACGATAGAGCACATTCAGTATTGCTGCAGGATCATTGTTTGTGGCACGGCGCCCGTTTATGCTTATTCTTGACGGTTCATATTCGTCGAAAATGCCTTTGACAGAAGTCAGATCATAAAAAATGTGAATGTCAGATGGCAGACCTATAGTCAGACCCGTTAGCTCTTTGATGGCCAGGGCACCCACATTTACAGTCGTATCTACGACTTCGCGAACAGCCACAAAACGAGTACCAGCATGGTCCTCTTTTTTGACGTCAGCGTCTTTTTGTACATCCATCAAACCACCGTGCAACACAACTTTGGCATTCTTAGATATATATAGGTTTTGACACGTTGCACGTGCGTATTTGCGTCGTTAAAAAGGCACTGGAGAGGCATACGTGTGAGAGCATCACGGCACTTATTGTTCGGCACGCGAAATATTCTAACGGACAACACCACGCATATATATTTATGGCGTGGTGTTGTTAGATAGACACACAGTATAACAAACATAACGTGATCGCTTGAGCATTTCTGACACAGTGAGGATGTACCTTAAGATGAAGCCATACATGCACGAGGCGCTCAGAAAAGGCATTGTAAACTTCAGCGCGCTTGCAAGGCACATACAGAGCGATCTCAGAATAAAAAGCCAGAACGCTGTGAAAATCGCACTGATAAGGTATGCCGAAAGCCTAAGAAAAGCAGACTGGGACATGGAGGAGAAAGCGCTATCCGTACTGGCGGAAAACCGCGTTACGCTGCTGGACGGCATACGCGTAATAATCGCAGACCAGAGGCTAGGGATAGAAAACAATGCAGAAGTAAAGACTGATGCATATTATGTGTATCTGACTGAGAAGAACGCAATCAAGGCCATGACAAGACAACAGAAAAAGCACGTCATAAAGGTCGAAAACAACTGCTCCGCGATCATAGTTTATTCTGGAGAGGACGTTGAAGAAGTATCAGGAGTTGTGGCGTTCATGGCATCCGTCCTTGCAGAGGAGAGCATAAACGTAATCGAGTTTATCTCGTGCTACACAGAAACAATTTTTGTGGTGAACAGGTATGATGCGCTGCGTGCGTACCAATTACTGTCCAACCTGACCTTGCCAGGGCACTGAAATGACAA